>NZ_JABBGA010000002.1 GCF_012927165.1 Zoogloea dura | reverse complement strand
CAGCGGCAATGTGGTCGGTACCACCACCACCGGGGCGGATGGCAGCTACCTGTTCAACAACCTGGCACCGGGCGACTACTCGGCCCAGGTGGTGGCGCCGACCGGCTACTTCCTGAGCGGCAAGGACCTGGGTGGCAATGATGCGACCGACAGCGACTTCGACCCCCTGACGGGCAAGACCGGGGTGGTCAACCTGAGCGCGGGCGAAAGCGACCTGAGCGTGGATGCGGGCCTGTACCAGAAGGCCTCCATCGGCGACCGGGTGTGGTCGGACAGCAACGGCAACGGTATCCAGGACACGGGGGAGGCTGGTGTGGCGGGCGCCACGGTGAAGCTGCTGGATGCCAGCGGCAACGTGATCGCCACCACCCAGACCGACGCCAACGGCAATTACATCTTCAAGGACCTGATGCCGGGGACCTACTCGGTGCAATTCACCGCGCCGGCGGGGTGCAGCTTCACCCTGAAGGACGTGGGCAGCAACGATGGTACGGATTCGGATGTGGGCGCCGTGCTCGGCACCACCAACCTGATCGTCAATGGCAGCTTCGAGTCCGGTACCACGGGGTGGCGCGGGCTGGGTGATACGGTCGAGGTGAGCACCGCCAGCTCCTTCGGGGTGTCCGGTGCCACCGGCAGCTACACGGCCGAGCTGGATGCCAACAAGACGGGCACGGTGACGGGCTTCTACCAGGACGTGGCCACCGTGGCCGGGCAGAGCTACCAGCTGAGCGTGGACCTGGCCCAGCGTTCGGGCACGGCGGCGTCCACCAACACCGTGGAGATCTGGTGGGAAGGCGTCAAGGTGGCCACGGTCGATCCGGCCTCCACCGCCCTGACCAAGTACAGCTTCACCGTGACGGCGGCCGATGCCTCCAGCCGTCTGGAGTTTCGGGAGCAGGCCGGTGACGACGACAGCGTGGGCGGGATCATCGACAACGTGCGTCTGGTGACGCGCAGCGGCGCCTCGGTGCAGAACACCATCCAGACCACCCTGGAGTCCGGCGAGAACGACATGAGCTGGGATGCCGGCATCTACTGCCCGCCGGCCCCGCCCGTCACGGCATCGATCGGTGACCGGGTGTGGGAAGACCTCAACTACAACGGCATTCAGGACGACGGCGAGGCAGGGATCGCCGGGGTCACCGTGAAGCTGCTCAATTCCGCCGGCAGCGTGGTGGCTACCACCACGACCAATTCGAGCGGCAACTACCTCTTTGGTGATCTCGCCGTGGGGGACTACAAGGTGCAGGTCGTGGCGCCCAGCGGCTACTACTACACCAAGCAGGACCAGGGCAGCAGCGATACCGCGGATTCGGATGTGAACAGCAGCGGGCTTACCAGCCTGACCACGCTGACGGCGGGTGAGGCAGACCTTTCCTGGGATGCCGGCCTGTACCGCAAGGCCAGTGTCGGTGACCGGGTGTGGATGGACGCGACCCACAACGGCTATCAGGACAGCTCCGACGTGGCGGCCCGCAACGTGGTGGTGAAGCTGCTCGATGCGTCGGGCAACGTGGTGGCCACCACCACCAGCGATGCAAACGGCAACTACAAATTCACCAACCTGGATCCGGGCCAGTACAAGCTGTTCTTCGACATGAAGACCCTGGACTGGTATGCCACCTCGGGCGTGCATTACTACTACGACCCGAACGGCAACTACTGGACGACCAAGGACTACGGTAGCAATGGCAACGACGCGATCGACAACGACGTAGCGGTGTCCGCGACCAATGCCACCCAGGGCTACACCGACGTGTTCACGCTCGTCTCCGGCCAGTACGACAACACCCGCGACGCGGGCATCTGCCCGATCGCCATCGACCTGGACGGCAATGGCATCCATACCATCGCCCGCGAGAACAGCAGTGGAAGTTTTGACCTGCTGGGCAATGGCACGGGGATCAAGTCCGGCTGGCTGAGCGGGGGCGATGGCTTCCTGGCGCTCGATACCAACGGCAACGGTCGTATCGACGATATCCACGAACTGTTCGGTGGCAACGGTGTTGGCCAGGGCTTTGCCAAGCTGGCCAGCTTCGACAGCAATGGTGATGGTCTGGTGGATAGCCAGGACGCACGCTTCGCCGAGTTGAAGGTATGGCGGGACGCCAACGGCAACCAGCAGACCGACGAGGGCGAATTGCTGAGCCTCAGCGATGCCGGCCTGGCCAGCCTGAAGGTGTCCTACGTGGCCCTGCCGGCCATCGACGAGCAGGGCAACCTGCATCTCGAGCGCTCCAGCGCGACCTTGGCCAACGGCGACAGCGTCGACATGACCGACGTGTATTTCAACGTTTCGGCAGAAGACGCAGCTGCAGCGGGCGTGGCGCTGCCCGACATGGCCTCCCTGCTGGGCAATGACCAGAGTGTGGATTGCATCCTCGGCCAGGCAATCCCGCCGCTTGCGGCCACTGCCACAGCGCCGTTGGCAGGCGAAGGTGGTCTGGCCACCCTGACCCAGTTGCTCAACCTCTATGACGATCAGCAGCCTCTTCTGATGGCCGCCTGATTCCCCTTGCCCGGCCGGAGTCCCTCCGGCCGGCTTCAAAAACCGGATGACCGGTTCCCTTTACCGCAGGAGAAAACCAAAATGAACTTCACTTCCCTCAAGAAGCCGGCCTTCGCCATGGCTGTTCTCGGCGTGCTGGCCAGCGCCTCCGCGCAAGCCAATGATCTCGTGATCTCCCCCGATCTGGCAGCACCTTCCTTCACGGTGGACGTGAGTGGCAGCAGCAAGGATGTGCTGGCGACGCTCTTCACCGTCAACGACCAGACCACCGGAACCTCCTTCCTGGCTTTCTGCTTCGAATTGCTGCAGAACATGAGTGCCGGCGCCTATGTGCCGCCCGGTCTGCCCTATACCGCAGGCTCGGTGGTGTCCGCTGCGACCCAGGCCCTGTTCAACCAGAGCTACGCCTCGATTGATCTGGGCAGCCAGGCCCAGGTTGCCGGTTTTCAGATTGCACTCTGGGAAACCCTCGACGACAGCAACCGGAGCTCCGGCACCTACACGAACTGGGTGGGTGATACCGGGTCCGCCGTCGAGATCAATGCCCTGGCGGTGGCCGATGAGCTGCTGACCAAGGTGCGCAGCGGTGCCCCGAGTACCGCCAATTACCTGCTCACCACCTGGAACAATGCGACCAGCCAGGACTTGATCCAGGCGGTGCCTGGCGGAAACCAGGTGCCCGAGCCGAGCACCGCATTGCTGGGGGCGCTTGGTCTGGGCAGCCTGGTGGCGCTGCGCCGTCGCTGGAATTGATGAGTCCGGGTGGTGCCTTCGCAGGTACCCCCGGTGTTTTTTCGCAGGGCGGAGAAGGGGGGCACCCCCTTTTTCCGTTCTCCGCGGGCATTTTCCGCAAGGGCTGAAAAACCGCCGGATGGAGGGCGGAAATCCCCCTGTAGAATTTGCGGCCATCATGGACGGTTCCGGCTCACTCTGATCGCTTCCGTCTCCTTGCCTGGCTTTCCAATCCGAGGTTCGCATGCAGTTGAGTCGTTTCTGCCTGGCCCTGTTCATGGGGTCCGGTCTTGCATTCCAGCTTGCCCCTGCCGCTGCCGACGTGGTGCTCGGCAATTCTTCCTTGCCCGTCATCGAGGGCGCCGGCCGTCCTGACAGTGAGGCAATCAACAGGGGCCGAAGCGCGCTGCGAGCCCGCAATCTGGATCAGGCCGAGAAGTACTTCAGCGAGGCCTACCGGCAGAATCCCGCCTCGGTGGAGGCCATGCTCGGTCTGGCCGTGATCAGTCATTCCCAGGGGAAGGCCAAGCTCGCACGGGACTGGATGGCCAGTGCCGTAGCCATGGCGCCGGGCCAGCCCGCGGTGCTGCAGGCCCAGGCCCGGCTGCTGGTGGAGCAGGGGCTGCCGGCTTCCGCCGAAGAGAGTTACCGGGCAGCCATTGCAGCCAACCCGGAGGGGCTGCAACTCAAACTGGATCTGGCCAGCCTGTATACCGACAGCCTGCGCAAGCCGGGGCAGGCTGTCACGTTGTTGCGTGAGGCGCTCAAGCAGAAGCCCGATTCGGTGGATATCCTGTATCAGCTGGCCCTTGCCTACATGGCCGATGGCCGCCTCGACGAAGCGGCCCGGCCCCTGGATGACGCCCTGCGCCGTGACCCGGCAGAGCCCCGCATGTTGCAGGCACGGGGGCTGGTGGCCCAGCGCCAGGGGCAGGCAGAGCGGGCGCTCGAGTACTTTGACAAGGCCCTTGCCGCGAAGAAGGATTTTGTCGGGGCGATGATCTCCCGCGGCGATGCGCTGCAATTGCTCGGCCGTAGCGAGGCCGCCGTCGAGGCCTATCGCAAGGCAATCCCGATGGCTCCGGCGAGTGCGCTGCCCCATGCCTTGCTGGGGCAGGCCCTCAACCGTCTAAAGCGTCCGGCGGAGGCGGAGAAGGCTTACCGGGAGGCACTGCGGCTCGAGCCCGACAATTTCCGCGTCGCCAACAATCTAGCGGTACTGCTGGCCGGCCAGAAGACCGGCCTCGACGATGCGCTGGCGATGATCCGCCGGGCACTCGAGCGGGAGCCGAACCGGGCAACCTATCTGGATACGCTGGGGCTGGTCCAGCAGGCGCGGGGCGACAAGGCCGCCGCGCGTCAGGCCTTTGAGCGGGCCGTGGCGCTTGAGCCTGGCAATAGTGAGTTCCGCCTGCATCTGGCACAGTTTGGGAATGCTCCGCAGGCTGCTCCGGCGCCGGCTCCGGTGCCTTCCTCCGCGCCGGTACCTGCTGCGGCGGTGGCTGCCAAGGTCCCTGCACCCGCGGCACCCACCGCAGTGCGTCCAGCGGTGGCCGAGGATCCGGCTGTTGCCGTGGCTGGCCGCCTGGAGGCCTGGCGTCAGGCCTGGGAGTCGAAGGATGCCAGGCGTTACCTGAGCTTCTACGCCGCCGCGTTTGTGCCTGCCGACAATCGGGCCCGCGGCGCCTGGGAGGCTGACCGCCGTGCCAAGCTCGACAAGAAGGGGGAGATCCGCGTGCAACTCGGCGCCCCGACCTTCAAGGCGGAGGGCGAGGTGATGGCTGTCAACTTCGAGCAGCGCTATCAGTCCGGGAGCTATAGCGATGCCGGCCGCAAGCGCCTGGAATGGGTGCGCGAAGCCGGCGAGTGGAAAATCCGCAGCGAACGCCAGCTCTGAGCGGGGCTGGGTTCAGGCGGCCCGCTGCCAGCGGCTGCCGCCAGCGCCCTTGGCCACATACATGGCCTTGTCGGCGCGGGACAGCAGCCCCTGCAGGCCATAGCCGCAGTCAGGGTAGGTGGCGACCCCGATGCTCACGCCCAGGCGGCAGCCCGGCAGGTCTGCCGTGGGTAGCGTGGAGATGGCATTGACGAGGCGTTCGCAGAGCGGATCGATATCGATCTCCTTGTAAGCCTGGGGACACAAGAGGATGAATTCGTCGCCACCGAGGCGCGCCACCAGGTCGGTGCTCCGCGCCGCTGCGGTGAGGGCGCCAGCGACCGCCTTGAGGATGTCATCCCCCGCCGAATGACCGAAACGGTCGTTGATCGGTTTGAAGCCGTCCAGGTCGAGCAGGAGCAGGGCACCGTTGTCCTTGTTCTGGCGGGCCCGCAACAGCAGAGCCTCGGCTCCTTCCTCGAAAGCCTTGCGATTGGCGATCCCGGTCAGTGGATCCTGGCGTGCCTGGCTGCGCCAGAGCAGGCCGGCCTCTTCCGCTGCGCGATGGCGACGGATCATGCCGAGCGCGAGGGCGATGAAGTTGAGCAGGGCGAGCAGGAAGGCGCCGCTCTGGATTGTGCGCAGGTCACGGGTGCGGCTGACCGAGTCATGCTCGAGCACCGAGGTGAGCTGGTTCATCAGGTCGAGGATGGCGGTGTTGTGCTGCACCAGGTAGTCGGCGGCGGGCTCCAGGCGGCCCGGCAGATGGCCGCGATCGTCGTGGAGCAGCGCGCTGAGAGGCCCGACGAGGCTGCGTGCCCGCTGCACGATCCGGGCGGCTTCGCCATTGACGGCCCGCAGGGCCACGCGATGGCCATCGCCGCCGGTTGCCTCGCCACCTTCATCGAAGGCCCGCAGGGTTTGTTCGAACAGGGTGAAGGCGGTGTTGATCTCCCGCCGGGCATTCTCGGGGCTTTCGCCGCTGGTCGGGCGGGTGGCCAGCAGCAGGGCCTTGGTGGTCTGCTGGGAGAGCATCCGCTGGCGGCCGGCCAGGTTGATGGCGACGGCATCTTGGGCCACCTGTTCGGCGATCCACAGGTTGCTCAGCAGGGCGACCAGATCGAAGACGACGAACAGGACGATCGCCGCAACGATGCGGGGGGTGGAGCCGATGGACGGGGCAACCAGTCGGAACATGGCGTCGGGCATGGGTGGGGAGTCGCAGGGCCTGTTCCCAGCATAACGACTGCACGGGAAGAAGCTGGAGTTTCTCTGCCCGGAATGGGAAATGCGGCCCGGAGGCCGCATTTCAGGGTGCTGCGTGAAAGGGCTCGGACTCAGTCCTTGAAGCGCTCTTCCAGGGCGGCGATGGCGGGCAGGGTCTTGCCTTCGAGGAACTCCAGGAAGGCGCCGCCACCGGTGGAGATGTAGCCCACGTCGTCGGCGATGTCGAACTTGGCGATGGCCGCCAGGGTGTCGCCGCCGCCGGCGATGGAGAAGGCCTCGGAGTGGGCGATGGCGGAGGCCAGCATCTTGGTTCCGCCGGCGAACTGGGGCAGCTCGAACACGCCGACCGGGCCGTTCCAGACGATGGTGCCGGCATTGGCGATGATCTCGCCGAGGCGGGCCGCACTCTTCGGGCCGATGTCCAGGATGCGGTCGTGGGCCGCCACGTCATCCACGGAGATCTTGTTGGCACGGGCCAGGGCCGACACTTCGTCGGCCACCACCACGTCGGTGGGCAGGGGCACTTCGGCACCACGGGCCTTCATGATGTCCATGATGGCGTGGGCTTCCTTTACCAGGTCGGGCTCGGCCAGGGATTCGCCGATGCGCTTGCCGGAGGCCAGCAGGAAGGTGTTGGCGATGCCGCCGCCGACGATCAGCTGGTCGACCTTGTCGGCCAGGGACTTGAGGATGGTCAGCTTGGACGACACCTTGGAGCCGCCGACGATGGCCACCAGCGGGCGGGCGGGGGCGTGCAGGGCCTTGCCCAGGGCGTCGATCTCGGCGCCCATCAGCATGCCGGCGCAGGCCACCGGGGCGAAGCGGGCGATGCCATGGGTGGTGGCTTCGGCCCGGTGGGCGGTGCCGAAGGCGTCATTCACGTAGATGTCGCAGAGGGCCGCCATCTTGCGCGCCAGCTCTTCGTTGTTCTTCTTCTCGCCCTTGTTGCAGCGGCAGTTCTCGAGCAGCACGACTTCGCCCGGGGTGACTTCAAAACCGCCATCCACCCAGTTCTGGATCAGGCGCACCGGCTTGTGCAGCAACTGGCCCAGGCGCACGGCGACTGGCGCGAGGCTGTCATCGGCGTTCAGCTCGCCTTCGGTCGGACGGCCCAGATGGGAGGTGACCATGACCGCCGCGCCGCCTTCGAGGGCGTACTTGATGGACGGGATCGAGGCGCGGATGCGGGTGTCTTCGGTGATGTTGCCGGCGTCGTCCTGGGGTACGTTGAGGTCGGCACGGATGAAGACCTTCTTGCCCTTGACGTCGAGGTCGGTGAGTTTCTTGACTTGCATGATGATGTTCTTCGGGTCGTCGGAATGAAAACGCCCCGCACGGGGCGGGGCGTCGATACGGCGGTATTACCGGGCGGCCACGAAGGCGCGGGCCGCGTCGAGCATGCGGCAGGAATAGCCCCACTCGTTGTCGTACCAGGCCAGGACCTTGACCAGCACGGAGCCGTCTTCACCCTTGATGACGCGGGTCTGCGTGGCATCGAAGGTGGAGGAGACGGTGGTGTGGTTGAAGTCGGAGGACACCAGCGGTTCGGTGTTGACGGCCAGGATGCCCTTCAGGGGGCCGTTGGCCGCGGCGGTCATCAGCTCGTTGATCTCTTCCTTGGTGGTGGCGCGATCAGCGGTGAAGGTCAGGTCCACCAGGGACACGTTGATGGTAGGCACGCGCAGGGCAAAGC
This sequence comes from Zoogloea dura, assembly GCF_012927165.1. Classification (GTDB taxonomy): domain Bacteria; phylum Pseudomonadota; class Gammaproteobacteria; order Burkholderiales; family Rhodocyclaceae; genus Zoogloea; species Zoogloea dura. The sequence continues at coordinate 390,803 of NZ_JABBGA010000002.1, read as the reverse complement.
CGTCCACCTTGCCGACCAGTTGCGGCAGCACCAGGCCGACGGCCTTGGCGGCGCCGGTCTTGGTCGGGATGATGTTGGCGGCGGCGGCACGGGCGCGGCGCAGGTCCTTGTGGCGGACGTCCACGGTCACCTGGTCGTTGGTGTAGGCGTGGATGGTGGTCATCAGGCCCTGCTTGATGCCGACGCTATCGGCCAGGATCTTGGCGACCGGGGCCAGGCAGTTGGTGGTGCAGGAGGCGTTGGAGACGACGGTCATGCCGGCTTTCAGGGCGCCTTCGTTCACACCCATGACGATGGTGGTGTCCACGTCGTCACCGCCGGGGGCGGAGATCAGCACGCGCTTCGCGCCCTGGTCGAGCAGGGCCTGGGCCTTGGCCTTGGTGGTGTAGGCGCCGGTGCATTCCAGCAGCACGTCCACGCCGTGGCTACCCCAGTTGACGCCCTTCGGGTCCTTGGTGGAGTAGAAGGGGATCTTCTTGCCATCGATGATGATGATGTTTTCGCCTTCGGTCTCGACCGGGGTGGCGAAGCGGCCATGGGTGGTGTCGTACTTCAGCAGGTGGGCGTTGGTGGCCAGATCGCCGGAGGCATTGATGGCAACCACTTCGAACTCGTTCTGCAGACCCTGCTCGTAGATGGCGCGCAGCGTACAGCGGCCGATACGACCGAAACCATTGATGGCGACCTTGATGCTCATCGATTCTTCTCCCTAGTCTAAATCACACAAAATCAAATTCGGCGGGCGCGGCCAGAGGGCCGCGCGTGCTGTGAGGCGCTTGGCGGCGCGTCAGGCAATGACCTTCTTCACCGCGGCGGCGACGGCCTCGGCGGTGATGCCGAAATACTTGAACAGCTCGCCGGCCGGAGCGGACTCGCCGAAGCGGTCGAGACCGATCACCTCGCCTTCGAGGCCCACGTACTTGCGCCAGCCGTCGGTGACGCCGGCTTCCACGGCGACCCTGGGCAGACCCTTGGGCAGCACGCTGGCGCGGTATTCCGCGTCCTGGCGGTCGAAGACGTTGGTGCTGGGCATGGAGACCACGCGCACCGCGATGCCGGCTTCGGCAAGCTGCTGCTGGGCGGCCATGGCGAGGGCCACTTCGGAACCGGTCGCTATGATAACGGCTTGCGGGTGGACCGGCTGTGACGCAGTGCCCGCTTCGGACAGCACGTAGCCGCCACGCCGGATGTCGGCCAGCTGCGCGGTGCTGCGGGCCTGGAAGGGCAGGTTCTGGCGCGAGAAGGCGAGGGAGGTCGGGCCGGCCTTGCGCTCGATGGCCGAGGCCCAGGCCACGGCGGACTCTGCGGTGTCGCAGGGGCGCCAGACGTCCATGTTGGGAATCAGGCGCAGGGTGGCGGTCTGCTCCACCGGCTGGTGGGTCGGGCCATCTTCGCCGAGGCCGATGGAGTCGTGGGTGAACACGAAGATCTGGCGCAGCTTCATCAGCGCCGCCATGCGCAGGGCATTGCGGGCGTATTCGCTGAACATCAGGAAGGTGGCGGTGTAGGGGATCAGGCCGCCGTGCAGGGCCACGCCGTTGGCGATGGCAGCCATGCCGAACTCGCGCACCCCGTAATACACGTAGTTGCCGCCGCTGGTCTTGCTGACGCCCTTGGCGCCGGACCACAGGGTCAGGTTGGAGCCGGCCAGGTCGGCGGAACCGCCGAGGAGTTCGGGCAGCTTGGGCGCAAAGGCTTCGATGCTGTTCTGGCTGGCCTTGCGGGTGGCGATGGTCTCGCCCTTGTCGGTGACCTTGGCCAGCACGGCGTCCACGTGGGCCGCCCAGTCGGCGGGCAGCTCGCCGGCCATGCGGCGGGTGAATTCGGCGGCCAGCTCGGGGAAGGCGGTGGCGTAGGCGGCAAAACGGCTGCGCCATTCGGCTTCGGCCGCAGCGCCCTTGGCGCGCGCATCCCAGGCGGCGTAGACGTCGGCGGGGATCTCGAAGGCCGGGTGATTCCAGCCGATGTGGGCGCGGGTGGCCTCGATCTCGGCGGCGCCCAGGGGAGCGCCGTGCACGTCGTGGCTGTCCTGCTTGTTGGGGGCGCCGGCGCCGATGATGGTCTTGCAGCAGATCAGCGACGGGCGGCCGGTCTCGGCCCGGGCGGCAGCGAGGGCGGCCTCGATGGCTTCGGGATCGTGGCCCTGTACATCGCGCACCACGTGCCAGCCGTAGGCCTCGAAGCGCTTGGGGGTGTCGTCGGTGAACCAGCCCTCGACGTGGCCGTCGATGGAGATGTTGTTGTCGTCGTAGAAGGCGATCAGCTTGCCCAGGCCCCAGGTGCCTGCCAGCGAACAGGCCTCGTGGGAGATGCCTTCCATCAGGCAGCCGTCACCCAGGAAGACATAGGTGTTGTGGTTGACGATCTCGTGGCCGGGGCGGTTGAAGTCGGCGGCGAGGATCTTCTCGGCGAGCGCCATGCCGACTGCGTTGGTGATGCCCTGGCCGAGGGGGCCGGTGGTGGTTTCGACGCCGGGGGTGTAGCCGACCTCCGGGTGGCCCGGGGTCCGGCTGTGCAACTGGCGGAAGTTCTTGAGGTCGTCGATGGACAGATCGTAGCCGGTGAGGTGCAGCAGGGCGTAGATCAGCATCGAGCCGTGGCCGTTGGACTGAACGAAGCGGTCGCGGTCGGCCCACTGGGGATTCGCCGGGTTGTGGCGCAGGTGGCGACGCCACAGCACCTCGGCGATTTCGGCCATGCCCATGGGGGCACCGGGGTGGCCGGAGTTGGCTTTCTGGACGGCGTCCATGGCCAGCGCGCGAATCGCGCCAGTCAGGGAGTTGAAGACGGGCGGCTTGACGTTACGCGAAGAAGACATCGAAGAACCTTCGGCCGGGGGAACGGCGCGCAAAGACCGCAATTATCTTTGATTTACCTGCACTTGGGTAGCCTTGCAGGGGAATTGCACGGGGGGGCTTTCGCATGCCTTCACGGAATGGTCGGGGTCCTGCCGGGTCTGGCAGGCGTGGGCGGGTCGCCGGCCATGCGTCTGTCGGGCTCTCCTCAGACCCACTGCCTGCGTCGTTCCATCAGCTTCCAGATCAGCGGGGTGAGGATCAGCTGCATCGCCAGGTCGAGCTTGCCGCCGGGCACCACGATGGTGTTGGCGCGGCTCATGAAGCTGTCGTGGATCATGCGCAGCAGGTAGGGGAAGTCCACGCCGCGGGGGTCGCGGAAGCGGATGATCACCATGGATTCGTCGGCGGTCGGGATGTCCCGGGCGATGAAGGGGTTGGAGGTGTCCACCATGGGCACCCGCTGGAAGTTGATGTGGGTGTGGGAGAACTGGGGAACGATGTAATGCACGTAGTCGTGCATGCGGCGCAGGATGGTCTCCTGTACCGCCTCCAGGGAATACCCGCGGGTCTTGGTGTCGCGGTGGATCTTCTGGATCCATTCCAGGTTGGTGATGGGGACCACGCCAATCAGCAGGTCGGCGTGGCGACAGGTGTTCACCTTGTCGGTGATCACGGCGCCGTGCAGGCCTTCGTAGAACAGGCAGTCGGTGTCCTGGGGGAGCTGCTCCCAGGGGGTGAAATCGCCCTGGCGCAGGCCGCGGCGGGCGGCTTCCTCGGCGCTGTGCAGGTAGTAGCGGCGCTGCCCGCCACCGGATTCGCCATAGGTACGGAAGAGCTGCTCCAGTTCCTCGAGCAGGTTGGCTTCCGGGCCGAAGTGGCTGATGCCGCGCTGGCCCTGGCTCTCTGCTTCGATGATGAGACGGCGGATCTCTTCCCGGGTGTAGCGGTGGAAGCTGTCGCCTTCGATGATGGCGGCATTGACCTTCTCGCGCCAGAAGATGCCTTCAAAGGTGTGTTTCACCGTGGTCGTGCCGGCGCCGGACGAGCCCGTCACCACGATGATGGGGTGCTTCATGGACATGACTGCTTCCCGAAAGTGAGTAGTTTTGGAACAGGCCACCTCGATGGACTGTTCCAAAAGCACTCGATCACGGGTCGTCAGGCCTGCGGGTAGTGCTTTCTAAAGCAAGAAACGGGCCGGTTTTGCTGCCGGCCCGGAGTCTCCCGGAAACGGATGGAGCTCAGGCGTGGGCATGCAGCCAGGTCCGCCATTGCTCGAACAGGGCTGGGCTGGCGGCGGCGATCACCGAGCGCTTGATGGCCGGCCCGGCGGTAAGCGGGGTGCCGCCAAGGGTGCTGTAGCTGCCGCCGGCTTCCTCGAGGATCAGGCGGCCTGCGGCGTAGTCCCACAGCATCTGCCCGCCGTGCAGATAAACATCGAGCCGCCCGGCCGCCACGTAGCACCACTCGAGGGCGCTGGAGCCGAAGTTGCGCTGGGAATAGTAGGGCGGCCGCACCGCCAGCTCGTCACCGAGGTGATGGCTGATGCGCTTGAAGTCTACGCCGGCGACGGCATCCTTGAGGCGCTCGGTGGGCTGGCGCATGGGCAGGGGCACGCCGTTGAGCCAGGCGCCGGCACCGCGTCCGGCATAGAAGGCCTCGTCGGTCACCGGGTTGTACACCACCCCGATCTGGGTCTTGTGATTGACCAGGTAGGCCACCGCCACGCCGAAGAAGGGGATGCCGTTGGCAAAGTTGGTGGTGCCGTCGATGGGGTCGATGACCCACAGGCCGCTGACACCCTCGTGCCACACCCGGCCCTGTTCCTCGGGCGTCATCTCCTCGCCAAGGACCGGTGCCATGATCAGTTGTGGCAGGCATTCGACCAGTGCAGCCTGGGAGGCCAGGTCGGCCTCGGTGAGCACGCTGCCGTCGGCCTTCTGCTCACGCACGGCGCGCAGGTAGCGGGGCAGGATGGTCTCGCGGGCCATCTTGCGGACCGTGTCTGCCAGGGTGCGGGCGTGTTCGAGGCGCTGGGCGCTGGTCATGGTCTCTGGTGCAAAAAGGGCTGGTGCCTGCCGGACTGTCCTGGGAATGGTGGCCTGCGCAGGCGGGTTGTATTGCGGGGCCGTGGAATCACGCGGTTTTGGCGATAATAGCATGATGACTCCACGCTTCTTCTGCCCCGGGGGGCTCGTCCCCGATAGCGATTTTCTCCTGCCGCAGGCGGTGGCCCACCACGCCGAGCGGGTCCTGCGCCTGTCCATTGGCGACGCGCTGGTGCTGTTCGACGGGGAGGGGGGGGAATGTGCCGGCACCTTGCTGACGCTGGGGCGCCAGGCCACCGCCCGGCTCGGGCCGCGCCAGCCGGTCGAGCGGGAGTCGCCAGTGCAGATCACGCTGGTGCAGGCCCTGGCCAGTGGCGACAAGATGGACTGGGTGGTGCAGAAGGCGGTCGAGCTTGGCGCGGTGGCGATCCAGCCGGTGGCGGCGGAGCGCTCGGTGCTCAAGCTGTCCGGCGAGCGTGCCGCCAAGCGGGTCGCCCACTGGCAGCAGATCGCGGTGGCGGCCTGCGAGCAGTCGGGGCGCAACCGCGTGCCGGCGGTCGGCGATGTGATGAGCCTCGAGCGCTATCTGGCCGGGCCTGCCGAGGGCCCGCGTTTTGTGCTGGCGCCGGGGGCTGAAGGGGCGTTGCGGCGCAAGGCCCGGCCTGCCGGGCCGCTGAGCGTGTTGATCGGCCCCGAGGGCGGGTGGTCGCCGGCCGAGCTGGAGCTGGCGGCGCGGGCCGGCTGCGAACCCCTGGCCCTTGGCCCGCGCGTGTTGCGCACCGAGACGGCGGGGCTGGCAGTGCTGGCGGCCTTGCAGACCTTGTGGGGCGATTTCCCGGGAGATGAGCATGTTTGAATCCGCTGAGCTGGGCCATCGCCTGTCCAGGGCCGACTATGCCGCCATTGAGCCGGAGCTGCGCACGGCCCTGCTGGAGGCCCAGTTCCGCCTGCTCGAGAGCAAGGCCTTCGCCACGGTGATCCTGATCAACGGTATCGACGGGGCTGGGCGGGGCGAGACGGTGAATCTCCTGCACGAATGGATGGACCCGCGCCACATGCAGGTCCATGCCTTCGACAATCCGTCCGAGGAGGAGCGGGAGCGCCCCTTCATGTGGCGTTTCTGGCGGGCCCTGCCGCCCAGGGGCAAGATCGGCGTGCTGTTCGGCAACTGGTATTCCGAGCCTCTCGGTGATCGGGCCCAGGGTCGCATCAAGAAGGCCCGCCTGGACCAGCACCTGTCGGAGTTCAACCGCTTCGAAGCCATGTTGGCGGCGGAGGGCGTGCTGCTGGTCAAGTTCTGGTTCCATCTTTCGCGGGCCGGGCAGAAGAAGCGACTGAAGGCGCTGGAGGCCAACCCGGATACCCGCTGGCGGGTACGCGACTCCGACTGGCTGGTCTATAAGGAATACGAGCGCTACCGTGAGGTGGCCGAGCACGTGTTGCGGCGGACCAGCACCGGCCTGGCGCCGTGGATCATCGTGGATGGTTCCGACCCCCAGTTCCGGGCGGTGAAGGTGGGGCGCACCCTGCTGGACGGCCTGCAGCGCAAGCTCGACGCCCTTGAAAAGGGCTTCCGGACTCGCCAGACGGCTCCGCCGCTGGCGCCGCCGGTGGATCAGCGCAACCTGCTCAATGCGCTGGTGTTGCGCCAGCCCATGGAAAAGAAGGACTACGACAAGCAGCTCGAGCGCCTGCAAGGACGTCTGGCGCTGGCGGTGCGCAGCGATGCCTTTGCCGCGCGCAGCCTGGTGCTGGTCTTCGAGGGCATGGATGCGGCCGGCAAGGGCGGTGCCATCCGGCGCGTCACCCAGGCCCTGGACACCCGCCAGTACCATGTGGTCCCGATCGCCGCGCCTTCCGACGAAGAGCGGGCCCAGCCCTATCTGTGGCGCTTCTGGCGGCGTGTCCCGCGGGATGGCAAAGTGGCGATCTTCGACCGCTCCTGGTATGGCCGGGTGCTGGTGGAGCGGGTCGAGGGCTTTTGCTCCGAGGCCGACTGGATGCGCGCCTATGCGGAGATCAACGATTTCGAGGATCAGCTGGTGTCTGCGGGGGCCGTGGTGGTCAAGTTCTGGCTGTCGGTCAGTCCGGAAGAGCAGCTCAAGCGCTTCCACGACCGGGAGGCGGAGGCCTTCAAACGCTACAAGATCACCGAAGAAGACTGGCGCAATCGGGAGAAGTGGCCGTTGTACGAACCGGCCGTCTGCGACATGATCGACAGGACAAGCACCGAGAATGCCGGATGGACGCTGGTGGAGGCGGACAACAAGTATTTCGCCCGGGTCAAGATCCTGTCCACCCTGGTGGAGCGGCTCGAGGCGGCGCTGGGGCACTGAAGCGCCCCATTGCTGGCCTGATGACACAGTTATGGCCCTAGAATGCGCTCTCCTTCTTCACATGCAGATCCCGACCGACCGTGAATCCACCTGACACCCTGCCTGCTGAACAGCTTGCCCAGCGCTTTGTCGCCTGGGTGCGGGCGGCTGCCCCCTATATCCATGCCTTCCGGGGCAAGACCTTTGTGCTCGGCTTCGGGGGCGAAGTGGCGGCGGGGCAGCTTGCCCAGGCCCTGGCCTACGACTGCAACCTGCTGGCCGCCCTGGGCGTGCGCCTGGTGCTGGTGCATGGTGCCCGTCCGCAGATCGAGGCCGAGCTGGCCCGTCGCGGCCTCCAGCCGCGCTATCACAAGGGCCTTCGGGTCACCGATGCGGCGGCCCTGGAATGCGTCAAGGCGGCGATGGCGGTGACCCGCATCGAGGTCGAGGCGCAGCTGTCGCAGGGGCTGCCGAACACCCCGATGGCGGGCAGCTTCATGCGGGTGACCGGGGGCAACTTCGTCACCGCCAAGCCGGTGGGGGTGGTGGACGGGATCGACTACGGTTTCACCGGGTCGGTGCGCAAGGTCATCGCCGAAGAGATCGCCGCCGACCTGGACCAGCAGAACGTGGTGCTGATGTCTCCCCTCGGTGTGTCCCCGGCCGGCGAGATCTTCAACATGAGCATGGAGGCCGTCGCCGAGGCCGTGGCGATCGCTCTGAAGGCCGAGAAGCTGATCTACCTGTGCGATGCCCCGGGCCTGCTGGACCCGAAGGGAGCTCTCATCGAGGCCATCACCGCCGACGACGCCGAGGCCATGCTGAAGGCCGGCGAGGGGCTTACCGAAGACCTCGACCTCTATCTGCCCTGTGCCATCCGCGCGGTGCGCCAGGGGGTCGGACGGGCGCACCTCATCGACCGCGACAAGGACGGTGGGCTGCTGCTCGAGTTCTTCACCCCTCAGGGGGTCGGCACCGTGCTGACCCGCGACCCCCTGTTCCGTCTGCGCGAGGCGACCATCGAGGACGTGGGGGCCCTGGGGAGCGTGATCGCCCCGATGGAGGCTGATGGAACCCTGGTGCGGCGCAGCCGCGAGCGCCTGGAGGAGGAGATCGAGCGCTTCACGGTGGTGGAGTACGACGGGGTGCTGGTCGGCTGCGCCGCGCTTTATCCCTTCATTGACGAGCGGGCGGCCGAGATGGCCTGCGTGGCGGTGGTGCCGCAGCACCGCAGGGCCGGCCTGGGCGAGATGCTGCTGCATCGCATCGAGAGCCGCTCCCGGGCCCTGGGGGTCGAGCGCTTGTTCGTGCTGACGACGCGTACTGCCGACTGGTTCCGGGAGCGGGGCTTCCGTGAAGCGCCGCCCGAGGCCCTGCCCCGGCAGAAGCGTGAGATGTACGATGTGAGCCGGCGTTCGAAGGTATTCATGAAAACATTGTGAGAGTCCGACAGACCTTCTCTCCTTCCCGCGTGGCTGCGGCGCTGGCCTCCTGCATGGCCGGCGCCCCGGCCTGGGCGGCCCTGCCCGACAGCATGGCCTCCCCGGAGGTCACGGTGGCCGCCGGGCTGGCGATGATGCTGGGTCTGGCGGGGGGCGGTTACTTGCTGGCCCTGCGCCGCGAGCTGGCAAGCCTGCGCAGCCGCGCCCCGGATGGGCCGGTGCGTCCTGTGGCAATCGAGGCGGAGCCGCCGGAGGATGACCGGACGCGCTACTTCCGGCAGGCCGAGGCGGCCGATGGCATCGAGGGCTGGAGCGACCAGGATGGTCGCTTCTTCCATGTGAGCCATGCGGTCGAACTGGTCGCGGGCTATACCTGCGAGGAGGTCCTGGCCGGCGGCCTGATCGACACGCTTGTTTACGACCGGGACCAGCGTTACTGCCGTGAACTGGTGCAGCGCGTCATGCAGGGCGGCATGCCGGCCCAGTGCGAGCTGCGGGTCATCACCCGCGCCGGCGCCCAGATCTGGATGGCCTGCCGCCTGCTGCCGATCCGCAACGAAGCCGAGCGCCTGCTGGGCCTGCGCCTGTCGATGACCGACATCCAGGCGCGCAAGGAGGCCGAATACAAGCTGCTCGAGACGGTGGCCGCCCTGCGCCGGGCCCAGGCCCTGTCAGAGCATTACCTGCGCCGCAGCAATGAGGAGCGTTCCCGCCTGTCGGCCTTGCTGGACGTGGTCCGCATGGGCATCCTTTTCATGGATAACGACCGGCGGGTGGTCTATTGCAACCGGGCCTTCTACGACATCTGGAGCCTGCCTGCCGGCGAGGCCTTCGTCGGAGTGCGGGACGTCGTGCTGCAGCAGCGGGTCAGCCAGCTGCTGGCGGATCCGGCCGGCTACCTGCAGCATGTGGCGGGTGTGCTGCAGCTCAGCGAGCCCAGCGAGGCGGTCGAGATCCGTTTCAAGGACGAGCGGGTGGTGCGCGAGTTCTCGCGGATCGTGCCGGGGCCTGACGGAGAGGGCACAATCGGGCGGATCTGGGTCTTCGAGGATGTCACCGAGCAGCTGCAGGTGGCCGATCAACTGATGCGGCTTGCCGAGCGGGACCCCCTGACCAGCCTGTTCAACCGCCGGCGTTTCCACGAGGAGCTCGAGCGCATGTTGGCGGACGGGCGTCGCCAGGGCGAATCGGTGGGCCTGCTGGCCATCGACCTGGATGGTTTCAAGCCGGTCAACGACCGCTACGGTCACCAGGCGGGGGACGAGGTGCTGGTGCGTCTGGCAACGGATGTCGGCGCGGTGATCCGCCGCAACGAGATGTTCTTCAGGCTGGGCGGCGACGAATTCGCCATCCTGGTGCCGTCGGCGGGCGCTCAGGAGCTGGCCGAGCTGGCGCGTCGGGTGGGGACCACCATCGCCGGCCTGCGCTTCTCCTTTGGGGCGGAGGCCGTGTCGGTGAGCGCCAGTATCGGCATCGCCCTGGGGCCGCGCCACGAGAACGACAGCGAGCGGCTCATCGGTGCGGCCGACCGGGCCATGTATCTTGCGAAGGCGATGGGTGGGAACTGCTGGGAGTTCGCGCGCGATGCGGGCGGTGCGGAGCTGGATAGGACTCCGCCGGCAGGCTAGAATCCTGCCATGTTCCGGGGCGGCGCCGCTGGCCCGGATTCCCAACTTCAGAGGTGATACATGGCAAGGATGGTCAATTGTGTGAAGCTCGGTCGCGAGGCCGAAGGTCTGGATTTCCCGCCCCTTCCCGGCGAGCTCGGCAAGAAGGTGTTCGAGAACGTTTCCAAGGAAGGCTGGCAGCAGTGGGTCAAGCACCAGACCATGCTGATCAATGAAAACCGTCTGAACCTTATGGACGCGCGGGCCCGCAAATACCTGTCCGAGCAGCTGGAGCGCTATTTCTTCGGTGGTGGTGCGGACCAGATCGGTGGCTACGTTCCGCCCCAGTCCTGATCCCGCTGTACGTCCTGCCTCAGGATGTGGAAGGCTCCGTCTCCGACGGGGCCTTTTTTATGGCCGCCGGCATCGGAATGCCCTGCTCCAGGCTGTACAGCCAGGCCAGCAGTTCGGCCACGGCCACGTAGAGCTCGGGTGGAATGCGGGCGTCCACGTCCACCTGCATCAGCAGGGCCACCAGTTCGGGAGATTCATGGACGTACACGCCGGCTTCCCGGGCCCGGGAGATGATCTCCGAGGCGATCAGCCCGCGGCCCTTGGCGACGACGGTCGGGGCGGCGTTGGCGGCGTTGTAGGCCAGCGCGACCGCTTCGGCGCGTGGTTCGGCGGGGCGCTCAGGGCTGTTCATCGGGCACCTTCAGTTCCGCCACCAGCCCGGTCAGCGGCACGTTGGCGGCGGCCAGCGCGTCGGCCAGGCGCTGCTGCCCGGCCTCAAGCCGGTCGCGGCTGTCGGCCTCGCTGGCGATGAGCCGCACAGCGACTCCTGCCGGTGTGAGATGCAGGCGGGCTTCGATGCCGCCGAGGCCGGGCATGGTCAGGCGCAGGGTGGTGTTCCAGTAAGGGTCGGGCTCGCCGTCCTCGCCGCCTTCGCGTCCTTCCGGGTCTTCTATCTCCCACTCCATCATCTGGCCGGGCCAGGCCTGGCCTTGCCAGGCAACCTGATGGGTGGCGAGGGCGTCCAGTTGCTGGTGTACCAGGGGCACGAGTCGCTCTGCTACGGGCTGGGCCTCGGCCTTGAGCAGGACGCCGGTCGCGCCGCTCCCGGCTGAGGATGCCTCCGCTGCGTCGCCGCCGGTGATGGCGGCTGCAAGAGAGGGGAGTGGGCTGCTGCGGCCCGATTCGGTGCCGCGAGTGCCGTGGGGGGCTTCCTTGCCCTGAGGTTCGCGAAGCAGGCTTGCGGTGTCGATCTGACCGGCCAGCCAGCGGGCCTGGTGGGATTCGTAGAACAGGCCGCTACCACTGACCGCGCTGCCCAGCCGGCTGGCCAGCTGGTTGATGGCTTCCTGGTTGCCAGGGGCTGCGGTGATGAGGGGTTGTCCCCCGCTCAGGCGCGCAGTGCCGGCTGGCGGCTGGCCGGTAAGCAGAAAGCTGATCAGTTTGCCGGTCTGGCTGAGGGCTGGTTTGTCGCCGGCCGTGGGTTGGGGCTGAGCCAGGCTGGCGAATACGGCCTGCGGTGTGACATGGCTGACGACGAGTTCAAGGGTGTCGCCCGATTTGACCGAGGGCGGCAGGGACAGGACCACCTCACGACCGTTCACGCGGCCCTGATAGGTATTGTCTTGGTTGGCCTGGTGAAGGGTGGCGGTGATGCGCTCTCCGGGCGTGAAGTCCGGAAGCCGGGATGATATTGCCCTGACCCGGTTGAGGGGCGCAACGGTGGGCTCGCCCGAGAAGAAGCTCGCTTCGGTGAGCATCCGCAGGCGGGAGGCGAGGTCGCTGGGAATCATGGCGTTTCGCCCGCCTGCGCGTTGAGGGTTCAGCTGACGTCAGGGTCGCCGTACGCTGATCGTACGTTGCGCGCACGTGTGCCGCCGGACAGCAGCTGGCGCACGTTGTCCATCCAGGGTTCGGTATGGACGCGGACCTCCTTGTCGTCATCGAGGATGCGACGGATCAGCGCCATCTTCTTCTTGCGCTCGTCCTCCGACATCTGTCGGGGCCGGCCAGGAAAACCCAGTGCTTCTTCGACGCCAAGGCGGTCCCGCAGGGAGGCCACCTGGCGCTCGAGCCGGGTCAGTCGGTCCCAATCATTGGCGCGGGCAGCATCCACCATTTCGGTGGAGTAGTTACTCATCTGTTCAAGAAGGGCGAGGGAGCTCATGCAGTATCTCCGGGCTTTCTTAGCGTTGGACCTGGTCGGACGTGCCGATTTCTTCCCAGGCGCCTTTCAAATCATTCAGCAATCGGGTGACTTCGTCCAGCGCTGGCTGGCTATTGTGCAGGTTGGCATACACCAGGCGTTGGGTCATGTAGTCATAAAGGGCGCCCAGGCGCTCGGCCAGTTCGCCGCCAGCTTCGTAGTCGAGGCTGACCTTGAGGCCGTTGGTGATGATTTCGATGGCCTGCGAGATGGCCTTGCCCTTGGTCGGGACGTCCCGGATTTCCAGGGCGCTGCTGGCCTTGCCGATCTGCAGCAGGGCGCCTTCGAAAAGCATCAGGATGAGCTTGTGGGGGTCGGCCGTCGTGACGCCCGTCTCCACGCCGATTTCGGCGTACATGGCGGCAGAACGACGACTAGCCAGGCCAAACGACATCATGTTCTCCTGGGGTTAGAGGCTGTTGAGCAGGGATAGCTGCTGGCTGAGGTAGCTGCTGGTGGTGCTCATGCTGGCCATTGAGGTGTCCAGGGCCGTGAATTGGGCCCGGTAATTTTTTTCGATCGCGGTAAGGCGATTGTTGAGCGAATCAATCTGCTTGCTGATGCTCCTGACGCTGGAGTTGAGACCGTCGGTCCGTGCGGAAACCACTCCGCCGGTCTCAAGGAGCTGCGTCGTGGCCGTTTTCACAGCGCTGCCATAGACACCGATGGCGCTGGCCACTGCAGAGAAATTCGTGCTCACCGCCTTGTCGAACTTGGTGCTGTCGATCTTGAGGCTGCCATCCGTCTGGAAGGAGATCCCCATGTCGCCCAGGCTGCGCACCGAACTGCCTGCCAGCTCGGCGGGCAGGTTGCTGAGTGCGGAACGGATCTGGCTCTGGACGTTGCGCAGCGACGCATCGCCGTTCAGGACTGCGCCCTTCTTCGAGCTGGCATCGTAGGCGCTCAGGCTCTTGATCGAGGAGTTCAGGGTGTTGTAGGCATTGACGAAGGTGTCGAGCTTGGACTTCAGGTCTGCGTTATCCCGGGAGACGGTCAGCGTGGTCGTGCCTGTCTTCGAGAGCTCAAGCGTCACTCCGTCGATGGCATTGGTGATCGTGTTCCCGCTGGTGGCGATGGAGATGCCCTGGATCTTGACCACGGCGTCAGTGGCAGCCTGAGTCTGGCTGAATGCGCTGGAGACCCCAATGGTGCTGCCAGGGTTGTTGGGGTCGATGAAAGTCGCCGTGCCGGACAGGCTGACGGCGTTGGCTGTGCCGCCGCTGGTGGCTGTGAGCAGCAGGTTCTGTTTGCCGCCAGTATCGGTGACGATGCTGGCATTGACCCCGGCTCCGGCATTGTTGATGGCGTCACGTACTGCGGCCAATGTGTTCTGGCTGCTTTCGAGCGTGATGTCGACGGTCGTGCTGCCCTTGGTGATGCTCAGGGTCCGGCTGCTGTCGGAGCCGAAATCGAGCACTTGTGCGTCTGCCGCGTAAGTCGGGCCGAGGGCCAGTCGTTGGCTTGTGGCGAGCGTCGTGACTTCAAGCGAGTAGCTGCCGGCAACTGCCGAGTTGCTCGTGCTTGCCGTTGCGATGGTGGAATCGGCAAGGCTTGCCTTGTAGGCGGAAAAAGATGCCGTCGCGCTTTGTCCGATTGCCGGCGTCAGTGCTTTTGCCGCCGCCTGCAGGGACGAAAGATTGCTCTTGATCGTTCCCAGGGCGGAAATCTTGGACTGGTAGCTGCTCTGCTGCGACTGGAGTTTGCTAAGTGGCTGTCTTTCAATGGACATCAGGCCGGTCACGATCGACTCGACGTTAAGCCCGGAGCCAATCCCTGCCGAAGAAAGTGTTGCCATGATGTACCCCCGTCTTGCTGTGTTGCTGCTGTTTGGAATTACGGCTGCGACGTCTCAAACTTGAGAGCCTGCCCGGATATTCAATCCCTTTGCATGGACCATGCCAATTTGCCGATGGTTGCCTGAAAATGAAAAAAACCCGCCGTGCCGGCGGGTTTTGACAGGTCGTGCTGATGACGTGCCCTGCAGCCAGCGCTACATGGGGTCAGGCTTGCTGCTTCACCAGCAAGCCTTGAAGCTTGTCGAGCGCCTTGGCGATCTCCAGTACTTCCTGGGAGGGAATCTGCCGGATGACCTTTTTGGATTCCGTGTCGATGACTTTGACCACCGGCACACCGACATCCTCGTCTATCGAGAACTGCAGGCCGTTGGCATTTTGCTTGATCACGTCCTGGATCTGCTTGACTGCCTGCGTCAGCTGCTCGCTGCTGGGCTGGACTGCGCCGTTCTGGGCGAGGGCCTGGATGTCCTGGACAGGGGCGGCGGTGTCGGGGGCGGCTTCCGCCTTGCGAGCAGCGGCAGTCCCCTGGCTTGCCGGAGACAGGGTCTGGAGTGCGTATTGGGTGTTGCTCGCGTTGATTGGCTGGATGCTCATGATTGTTTCCCCATTGTGCGAGCAGCGTCACCCTGCTTGAACCGGGTGACGCTGCGGTACTACCGATCCGTGCTTAGCGGAGCAGCGACAGCACGTTGTTGGGCATGCTGTTGGCCTGGGCCACCATGGCGGTGCCGGCTTGCTGCAGGATCTGGGCGCGGGTCATGTTGGCGGTTTCCTTCGCGAAGTCCGCATCCATGATGCGGCCACGGGAGGCGTTGGCGTTCTCGGAGGCGACCTGCAGGGTCTGCACCACCGAAGTGAAGCGGTTCTGCACGGCACCCCAGTTTGCGCGGGCGGTGTTCAGTGCGTTGATCGCGGTATCGATGGAGGCGATCGCTGCGCTGGCGTTCGATACCCCGGCGCTGCCTGCGCCGGAGATCGTCGCGCCGCTGATCGAGCCGGCGGTGGTGGTGCCGAAGGTGCCGGAGGCCAGGCCCACCTGGCCGCTGGTCACGGCGATCGAGTCGGTGGAGGCGGTGCCGGCGCCAACCTGGAACGAGAAGTCCGAGGTCACGCTCAGCACGTTCTGGCCGTTGAACTGGGTGCCGGAAACGACCCGTGCGATTTCCTGGTTGAGCTGCTGGAATTCGGTGTCAAGGCTGGCGCGGTCGCCGCTGCTATAGACGCCGTTTGCAGACTGGACGGCCAGTTCGCGCATCCGCTGCAGGTTGTCGGTGATGGCCTGCATTGCGCTTTCAGCGGTCTGCGCCATCGAGATGCCGTCGTTGGCGTTGCGGATTGCAACGTCGAAGCCCTTGGCCTGGGCGTTCATGCGGTCGGCAATGGCCAGGCCGGCGGCGTCGTCCTTGGCGCTATTGACGCGAAGGCCGGACGAGAGGCGCTGGACAGATTGCGACAGACTGGATTGGGAAGTGCTCAGGTTCCGTTGCGCATTCAGCGACATCGGATTGGTGTTGATTGTGGCAGCCATTTTGGTTCTCCTTCATTCCGTTCAAGATAAGCGTTTCGGCTTAACTTTGGTTCGCCTTGCCCGGTGAGTTAAGGCAACCGCCGTTGATTTCATTTACGGGATGTGCCATCGGAACTTTAGAAAATTATTGACTTTTTTGCTTTTGTGTGAATTTCAGATTCCGCTGACGGATTACCGCCTGGCTTTTTATAGCGGCGCGGCAACTCAAAGCTTTAGGCCAAAAGATGACTACCGGCCGAGATTTTCGGCCGGTAGTCATATGCTCCTGGGGTGGGGGCTGAGTGGCTTTATGGCCCGTAAGCCGCAAACCAGCTAGCCGTATGGTTTTCGAGGATGTAGCCATCGCGAACCCACTGCCGCAGGGTGAGGCCGGCGCGACGCAGCGCCTCGGGCTCGGCAAGCTGTTCGCGGATGGTCCGGATCCAGGTGTCCGGGTCGTTGGGGATGCGGGTGACAGGGGCGTCCCGGTAGGGATAGATGTCGGTGCAGATCACCGGCCAGCCCATCGCGCCGTATTCGAGGAGGCGCAGGTTGCTCTTGGCCTCGTTGAACGGGTGGATCTCCAGGGGCGCAATCGCCAGGTCCAGGTCGAGCCGGGCTAGGGCCTTCGGGTAGGCCCGGAAGTCGAGTTCGAAGTCGTGGGCTTCCTTGACGAAGGGCTTCAGCGGATCCGGGCACATGCCCATGAAGATCCAGTCCACTTCGTCGGCGAGGGCTTCGACCACCGGGTAGATCAGTTCCAGATCGCCGTTGTGCTGCTGGGCGCCGGCCCAGCCGACGCGGGGCTTGCTGCGTGCAAGCTGGCGCACCGGCGCAACATGGCCCCACAGGGACCATTCGAGGCAGTTGGGCCTGACCATGATGTCGTCGATCATGCCGGCGCACAGGTCGGCCAGTGGCTGGGTGCTCACCACCAGACGATCCATGAAGGAGAGGTTGCGGCGCAGGCGCTGGCGTCCGTCCTTGTAGCCGTTGCGGTACATCGGGTGCTTCTTGGGCAGGTCGGTGACCAGGTCATCCATGGTCAGCACCCGGCGCATGTCGGGGAAGTGGCGGGCGTAGGTTTCCAGGGCATCGCTCTGGCCGTCGTCCAGGGGCTGGTGCAGGATCAGGACGTCGGGCTCTGCGCGGGCGATCTCGACAGGGGTCAGGATCCGCATCGTAAAGGCCTTGGGCGGTTCGCTGATCATGGTATGGGCGAGGCCGGCCTGGCCGATCATGCGCAGCGGTGCCCGCAGGCGATATTCGCCGGCGCCACCCGGAACCGGGGCGGCCAGGATGCGGGGCCGGTCGTGGAAATTGACATCCCAGTCGATCGGCGAGATGTGATCGGGCTTGTATGGGAGGGCCAGGCTCAGGTTGCGGTTGTAGGCCGGGTCGCTGGCCAGGCGGGGCATCCAGCGTTCGAGCAGGGCTTCGTTGGCGTTCAGGCCGGCCTGCAGGTCGGCGAGGCGTCCCTCAAGCTTGCGCTGACGGGCGAGGAAGGAGACCGCGCCGTAATGGACCAGTGTGCTGTAAGGCGTCCACACCGTCTTGAAGCCGAGGTCGCCGGCCCGCAGGCATAGATCCAGTGCGCCGTGGACCAGCGGGAAGCGCTCGGCGTCGAAGCCCTTGAGTGCCTCGAAGACGCTGCGCCGTACCAGCATGGCGGAACCGTTGGCGGCGCTCAGGTTCTGGTCGCAGAGGGCGCGGCCCATGTAACCGGGGTCGTCGATCTCTGCATCGTTGTTCCAGGCGCTGCCGGCGGTGCCGCGCAGGCCGAGGAGGGTGCCGGTGTCCTGGACCTTGCCGCTCCCCGGGAAGGTCAGGCGCGGTGAGGTGATGCCGATCTCGGGGCGCTGGGCGAGGGCCATCAGGCGATCGAGCCAGTCTTCCTGGACGATGTGGATGTCGTTGTCCAGGAACAGCAGGTAGTCGCCGGTGGCGGCAGCCGCGCCGGTGTTGGCCGTGCGCGACCACTGGAACTCGCCCGGGCTGGGGATCACCCGGATCGGGTAGCGGCCGGACTGCAGCGGCAGCGCGGCCAGGTAGTTGACGGTGTCCGGGTCCGAGCTGTCGTTGTCGAGGATGAGGATGTCGCAGTTCGGGTAGCTGGTGCGCTCCTCGAGGCTCTCGATCAGCGGGCGCAGGTACTCCTCGCGGTCGCGGGTGGGGATGATGATGGTGACGTGGGGCGAGTCCGGCCACGTGTACTTCACGCGGCGTGTGCCGAACAGGGCGCCATCCAGGACCTCGGCGGCGAGGCCGTTGCGTGCCAGGTGGTCGGCCAGGGCGGCCTTCTCGGCCTCGGGCTGGAGCCCGCGGCGGGATTCACGCGGCAGGTGGGCCAGCACCTGGCTGATATGGCCTATGGCGCCTTCGCCCGCCTGGTCGAGAATCCGCAGGGTGAGGTCGTAGTTCTCGGCGCCGGCCCGGGCGCCGTAGCGGCCGCTGGCCAGGAAGGCGTCCTTGGCGACCAGCACGAGGCTCCCGAAATAGGACTGGGCGCGCAGCAGGTCGAGGTTGAAGTCGGGCTTGAACAGTGGCTGGGTGTAGCTGTCGTCGGGCTCGCGGGTGTCCTCGTCGGTATAGATCAGGCTCCAGCCGGGGCGGACGTTGACGTAGTCGGCGATGACCTGCAGGGCGTGCGGTTCCAGGGTCAGGCCGGGTTCGATGCGGGCCAGCCAGGTGCCCGGCGAGGCGGCTGCCATCTCGTCGATGACGAAGCCGATGTGGGCCTCGTCACGCAGCGACAGCCATTGCAGATTGGGGATGTCGGCGACCGCGTCCGGGGTGGGCAGGGTCGTGACCACCGTCAGCAGCCACTCGGGGTAGAGCTGCGGGGAGAGGCTGTCGAGGGTGTCGGCCAGGAGGTTCTCCTCGCCGGCCTGGAGCGCCAGCAGCAGGTGAAAGCCGGGGCGCTGGTTCCACTTGAGCACCATGCGCTCGGCCAGGACCTGGGCGTCGATCTCCTGGACGGTCTGGCGTGAGCGCCAGATTGCGTAGTTCCTGTCGTCGGTTTCGTCCTTGGGTGGGGCTTTCTCGCTGCGTGGGCGGCTTGTCGCGACCGCCTGGGTCTTCTCCACCAGGCGTCCGAGCTCTTCCCAGTAGGTCTGCTCGATGCGCTTGTACTTTCCGGTAAGCCCGGGAAGCAGGGCGCGAGCCTCGGCCAGGGACTGTTCGTCGTCCGAGGTGATCAGCGCGTCGGACAGGCCCAGGCTGTCGGCAAAGGGTTTGTCCGGGTCGGCAAAGGGGCTCGGCAGCTGCACCACGGGGCAGCCGCACAGGCGCGCCTCCATGGAGATGGAGGTGTTCTCGAAGCAGTACACGTGAGTGCTGCGGCGGAACAGGGCGGCCAGCTCCTCGTGGGAGGTGGGGAAGGTCTTGGTGATGACGGTGCAGCGGGCCGCCAGCTCGGGATGGGCCTGGGCACCTTCGGTGTAGCGGCCGTAGTAGATGCAGGCGCCCTGGCGTGCCTGGTCGTGGGGGTTGTCCAGGTTGTTGAAGATGGACGTGTCCACGGCGGGCATGTGCAGCACGCCTTCGTGGTGGGGCAGGGCGTCGGCTACTTCGGCGTTGTGCAGCCAGTACAGGTCGTCGTTGCCGTAGTTGGGCTTTTCTCCCAGCAGGCCCGGGCGGTTGAGGATGTAGCGCACCACCACGTCGCAGTCGAGGGGGTTGGAGCCGACGATCTCCGGGTAGATGGCGATCGGGTTGAGCCCCGCGTCCTTGTGTTCGGCCCGGATCTCGGGGGTCAGCAGGGGGGCGTTGAGCCGAGGGCTGCGCAGGGGGGTGTGGATGTAGGCTTCGAGGCCGAGCTGGTTGAGGCTGTCGCACAGCTGGTGCATGACCCGGATGCCCGAGGAGCGGCGGTCGTAGCCGGGAGCTGCGATGTAGTAGGGGTGGCGCCGCTTGGCATAGAGCCCAGGGGTGTGCCGGACGATGGGCATGGATGAAGCCTCGTTGTCTTCGATAGGGATGAGGGTTGCGGCCGGGTCTAGTCGCCGTCGAGCACGCTCAGCCCGCAGGTCCAGTACTCGGCGGCCTGGCCCAGGTGGGCGCGCCGGTTGAACGTGAGATTGTAGCCGTAGGCTTCGAAGTGATAGCCGATGCCCGGCTGGTCACCGGCCAGGGCGCCCAGCCACAGCAGCGGCGGGTAGGTGTCGGTGCGTAGCAGCAGGCCGGGGGTGCTGATCAGGGCGGCGCAGGTGTCCACGCCGCCGGCCAGCAGGAAGTGCCGGGGAAGGGCGGCCACCCGCTCCAGGGCTGCCGGGATTGAATACTCGGACAGGGCCGGGAAATAGATGCCCACCCGCTCCGCATGGCCCATGGCCTCCACCAGGCCGGCATGACGCGAGTCCGGCTGGATGCGGAGGCGGCCGTCGAGCCCTCCGACGTTGTGGTTGGTGAAGCGGTAGTCGGGGTAGGTCTCTTCGAAGGCGCGGCCCAGGGCCGGCAGGAAGCGCTCGTCCAGGGTCCGGCCCATGTTTTCCACCGCCAGGCGGGGCAGGATGAAGGGGACGGCCACGCCGCGGGTGAGGGCGGCGGTGCGCGGGTCGGCCTTCAGGCGGGCCAGGATGGCTTCGGCCCGTTCGGCGAAAGCCGCGGCGTCCACGGTCTCCCCTGCGCCGAGATGGCGTTGCAGGCGGGCGTGGCTGGCGCCGTACTCGATCTCCGGCTGCTGCAGGGTGAAGTAGCGGCGGCTGCGCGGATGGGCCGGAGCCTGCACGGCGCCGGGCAGGCAGCGCCCGAAGTCGTCGAATAGAAGTGCGTTGGAAGCGGCAGCCATGGTTCAGTCGTCCAGCAGAGAGTCGTTGTCTGAGAAGCCCTGACCCCACGGCAGGGGCAGATGGACGGCGCCCTTGGTCTTGTCCGTGTGGATCTTGATGAACTTGGGGTCTTCCCCGATGAGGCAGTCGGGGCGGTGCGGCCCCAGCCAGGGGTTGCGCATGCCGCGGGCGAGGATGTCCTTGAGCGAGGTGTCGCGCAGGTTGCCCAGGGAGAAGTCGATGTAGGGGCAGGGGGTGATCTCGGCGGTGGAGGTCACCGTGATGATGCCCTTGACCGTGATGCAGCCCTTGTGGGAGCCGTAGGAGGGGGTCATGTGGGTGAACACCGGATATTCCTTCTCCAGCTCCCGCACGATGTCCGCGTCTTCCTTGGTGATGACGAATTCCGGGTGTTCGGTGCACGAGCCGGTGGGCTTGGCATAGGAGACGTAGAGGCCGATGCCCTTCTGCTTGGCAAATTCGCACATGGAGCGGAACTCGTCGGTCTTGCCCCGCCCGCGCACCAGCACGGTGGACAGGATCAGATTGAGCCCGGCTTCGAGGGAGGCGTCGATGGCGCGGATGACCCGCTTGTAGGAGCCCGGCTTGTTGCGGAAGGCGTCGTGCTCGGCCTCGATCATGCTGTCGAGGGAGATCTGGACCTTCTCGACCCCGATGGACTTGAGGTGCCTGGCCCGTTCCAGGTCGAGGAACCACCCGTTGGTGTCGGTGATGATGTAGTGGCGGTCCGGGTCGATGGCGGCCACTACCGCATCGAAGTCCTTCATCACCAGGGGCTCTCCGCCGGTGATGACGAAGCGGGCCAGCCCGAGCTCGTCGGCCTCGCGGGACAGGCGGCGGATGTCGTCCAGGTCGATCTTGCGGCGCTCGTCCTTGATCTTGAAGACCTTCTCCAGGTGCCGGTCCATGTAGTACTCGGCCGAGCAGTGGGTGCACTGGAAGTTGCACAGGTAGCTCTTCTCGAGCCGGATGATGGGGCTGATCTCACCGCGCTCTTCCATCGCGGCGATGTTGCGGAGCTTCTCCGCGATGTAAGGCTTGCGGGCGGCGAGGTCGTTGCGCTTGGCGGCTTCGCTGGCCGTAAGGCCACTGGCTTCGGCTTCGAGAATGGTCATGATGTGCCTCGTCGTGTTCAGAGGCGAGCCAACTGCTGGATGAGCGCGTTGTGCTTGCCGTCGCAGGTGAATAGGAAGTTGGTCGCCACCGTCGCGTCGGTGATCGCGGGGCATTCACGGATGCCCTCCGGCTCGATGGACCAGGCCCGGTAACCGAGATCGCGCATGATCCCGATGACCTCGTTGGGGTGATAACCGAAGTTGGCACTCCATTTGCGGAGCAGCTCCAGGAAGACCACGGGCTGACATTCCCGGAGAGTCGCCAGGCCGCCCTTGACGACGGACAGCTCGCCGCCCTCCACATCGCATTTGACCAGGTCGGGACGCAGTCCGTGCCCGGCGCAGTAGTGGTCGAGGGTGGTGCAGCGGATCTCCTCGCGCTGCACGCCGGCAAAGCCGCGGTTGTCGCGGACCGAGGTGGCGCCCGTCTCGGCCGGGTGGAAATAGAGGGTGTCGGTGCCCTCCTGGTCCTGCAGGGCGAGCTGTTCAGTGACCACCGAGTCGATGCCGTTCAGCGCGAGGTTGGCCAGCAGGCGTTCATGGATGCGCGCCGCCGGCTCGAAAGCGTGGATGCGGGCCTGCGGGGCGACGCGGGAAAAGTGCAGGCTGTACCAGCCGATATTGGCGCCCACGTCGAGGATCACCGCCGACTGCCTGGCGGCGGCAAGCAGGGCCTTGCGTTCCATGGGTTCGGCGTCGCCGAAAGCCAGCATGCCGGTGACCAGGGAGTTGGCCTCTTCAGGGTGGAGTACCAGCTCCAGGCCATGGTCGGCGGTGCGGATGCGCAGGCCGTCGGTGCCGACCACGATTTCCTTGATCTGGGTGCCCTGCAATGCCTCCTGGAATTCGACCAGGGTGCGGAGCTGCCCATATACGGCGCCAAGGAAATAGGGCTTGGGCAGGGTGCCGGCCCGGTGGGCCTCCCGGAGCTGGACGATGGTGGTCACTGGGAAACGCTCCGGTAAGTATTTTGCCGGGCTGCGGGGCCGGGCAGGGCGCTGGGGTCGCAGGTCATGGTCGTGAAACGGGGGCTCCGTAAGTGAGGAGGTTCTCGCAATAGCGGCACAAAGCCTGCTGTCTTGAGGGGCAGGGACAAAATGGCCTTGTTGGCTCGGCGCATTGTAGGTTATCGGGTCCTGGTGGCGGTATTCCGGGTCGGGATCTGCGCCCTTGAAGCTGTGGTATCGTTCCGTCGCGTTCTCCGGTAGGCCAGCTCCCTGGTCATTCGCGTCGGTCTGAATCGGGTCTCCATCCCGCCGTCTTCCATGTTCGATCCCTGCCATCCCGTCGTCCGCGAGGACATTGATGCGATCCTTCAGGAGGCGCTGCCCTGGGAGCGCCTGGCCGGCTGCCATGTATACCTGACCGGCGGCAGCGGCATGCTGGGAGGCTACCTGGCCCTCGTCGTCGCGGCGCTGCAGCGCAAGCTTGCCGACCCGCCGCGCCTGAGCCTGCTGGCCCGCGATCCGGCCCGTTTGACGGCACGCCTGGGCAAGGCCCTCGATCCCGGGCTGTGCGAGGTGATCGAAGGGGCGCTGGAAGCCCCGCCGCCCTCCCGTTTCGGCCCGCCCGACGTGCTGATCCATGCAGCCAGCCCCGCCTCACCGCGCAACTATGCGACCGATCCGGTAGGGGTGATCCGCGCCAACGCGCTGGGCACCCTGGGCCTGCTCGACCGCTTCGCCCGCGAGCGCCCCGTTTCCTTCCTGATGCTGGGTTCCGCCGTTTACGGCTCGACCGAGAACGAAGGCGCGGTGCATGAAGACAGCTTCGGCGCGGTACCCACCCTGGACCCCCGCAACTGCTACATCGAGAGCAAGCGCATGGCCGAGACCCTGTTGGCCAGCTGGCGGGCCCAGTACGGGCTGGAGTTCGGGATCGGAAGGATCTTCCACACCTTCGGGCCGGGGCTGAACCTGGACGATGGCCGGATCTTCTCGGACGTGCTGCGTGCCGCCCGGGATGGCCAGCCCATCGTGCTGACCAGCGACGGCAGCGCCCTGCGCGCCTTCTGCTACCTGGCCGACACCGTTGCCGGTCTGTTCCACATCCTCCTCAAGGGGGATGGGGCGAGCGCCTACAACGTCGGCAATGCGGGCAACGAGATGTCGGTGCGGCGCTTTGCCGAACTGGCCTCCCAGCTGCGCGTGCCGGCCCTGCCGCTGCTGTTCGGCGAGGCCGACCCGAAGGCCTATCTGGCCGCCAAGACATCCAGGGGCTTGCCCGACACACGGCGCCTCGAGGCGCTTGGCTGGCGTCCGCGGCGCGGGGTGGCCGAGGCACTTGCCCGCACCGACCAGAGCTTGCACCCTTGAATACCGCGATACCGCGCGCTCTTCGTCCCGGATGGACTTGGCAGACGCCTTGCCGGGCCACCCGCCTGCTTTCACCCCACGTCATTGATTGATGCCATGCGCCCAACTGTAGACATCGCCATCACCACCTATAACCAGGCAGGGCTGGTCGCCAGGACCATCGAATCCGCCATGGCCCAGAGCTACGGGGATCTGGCCATCTCGATCTACGATGACTGCTCGAGCGATGAGACCGAGGCGGTGTGCCGCGCCTACGCTGCCGAGGACACGCGGATCACCTACCACCGGGGGGAGCAGAACCTGGGCATCCTGGGCAACTTCGAGAAGGCGATCGCGAATTCCCGGAATCCCTACCTGACCATCCTGCATGGCGACGACATCCTCTACCCGGATTTCATCCGTGAGACCGTCGAGCTGGGCCTGGAGAAGCATCCGCAGGCGACCTTCGCCTACACCCTCCACGAGCGGCTGGTGGACGACCGGCCCACCGGCGACATGTTCCAGTTCGTCCCCGCGCTGGATACCGGCGAGCATGACGTGCTCAAGTACCTGTGCCTGACCAACTGGATCATCACGTCCTTTGCCGTCATGCGCCGCGAGAGCCTGGCCCGCATCGGCGAACTGGCCCGCTACCGCAGCAAGGGGACCCACGGATTCATCGACCACTACCTGTTCTCGTCCCTGGCCGCCATCGGCACCGCCTACGTGGTGAACCAGCGCCTGGGGGGCTACCGGATCCACGAGGCCACCTCCACCGCCGGCCTGGCGGGCTCCCTGCGCTACAAGGAGTGCGCCATCCACAGCTACGACGTGATCTACCAGGACGTGGGCATTTTTGAGGACAAGTACCGCTACATCGCCAAGGCCAACCAGATCGGGCGGCTGCTGACCTCCCGCGGCATCGTTGCGACCCTCGGCGACATGATGGGCTCCTTGGAGATCCATGACCTGATGGCAACCTTCTCGCTGGACCTCTCCATCACCCTCATCGAGGCGCTGGAGCGGATGGTCTTCGACGCCCGCGAGGAGCCGGCGTGCAACTTCCGTCTCGAAAGCCCCAGCAATATCTTTGCCCTGTCGGAATACGTCCTCAAGTCCACGAAAAAAGCGTGAGGCCGGCGTGACGGGGAGGTGAAGGGGGGCGTCCGGCCCCCCGAGGGTCAGCGGCGGTGGGCGGTGTTGGGGGCCCGGCGCAGGAAGAGCGTGTCACTCAGCACGAAGGCGTGATCGTAGTCACCGCTGGTCAGCAGCTCGTCGCCGGCCCGCCGGGGCCCATCACCGAAGCTCCAGATGTAGTCGTCGAGCATCAGCCAGCCATGGTCGGCCAGATAGGGCGTCCAGTTGGCGATGTCGGCGCAGACATGGTCGTAGCGATGGTTGCCGTCGATATGGAGCAACGCGATCTGACCGCGGATCGGCACCGGGTCCAGCCCTTCTGCGTGATATCTGCCGGCCTCGGCGGCCTTGGCATAGGTGCCGATGGCCCTCTCCGAGGGCGCGCGGATGTAGCTTGCGCCCGGCGACGAGGCGGCGGTGGCCATGAAGTTGCGGAAGATCTTCTCGCAGTCGAGAGAGCGGGGCTCGTCGTGGAGGATCTTGGCCGCGGGGCCCTGGTCGGTCAGGTCATCCAGGTTCCAGGGGTCCACGCAGAGCGTCGAGCCGATGCGGTAATGGCTGGCCAGCCAGGACAGGGCCAGGGCTGACCGGCCGAACAGCGAACCGATCTCGACGACGTCGCCCACCGGGGCGATGCGTGCAATGGTGCACAGGCCGCTCAGCTTGTCCTCGTCGGTTTCGCCGGGGGTCTGCAGAAAGCGGCGGTGAAGGCCGGCCAGCTGGCTGGCGGTCAGCGATGCGGCGAGGCCGCGTGGCGGTGTCGGAAGCGCCCTGGCCAGAGCCTCGGTGGTCTGGCTCTCCGCCCAGTCGAGGCTGGGGGAGAAGGCTTCCCAGTGGCTGTCGAAGGGGTGCGGGGCGCACAGGAAGAAGGCCTTGCCCGGCTGTTCCCGCAGCTTGTTCAGATGCCACCAGACGCCATGGTGGGGCGCGTGGACATGGCTGATCCCCAGCTCGGCCAGGCTGTCGAAAAAGGCGGCGTCGAAGCGCTCGTCGGTGATGAAGGGCAGGTGGATGTGGCGATCCTCGTCCGGCGAGGCCACGCCGCCCTGGATGGAGTCGGCGCCGATGATCTCGAACCCCAGGGACCGGGCCACCCGCATGAAGGGGCGGGCGGAGTCGATGCTGGAGGGGAATACCAGAAGTCGTTGAGTGCTCATGATTCGGGCCTGGTCTTGAGGGCCAGCCAGATGTCCTTCATGAAGAACGAAGAGGCATCGATCCGGCTCAGCAGCTTGCGTTCCAGCAGCAGGGCGTTGAGCCTGGGAAGGTTGTAATAGGGGATCACCGGGGCCAGATGATGCTCCGCGTGAAAGTTCATGCCCGCGTACAGGAATTCAAGCAAGGCGGGCAGGGGCAGGGTGCGGGAGTGCTTCAGCGGACCTTCCTTCGCGGCGCCGGCCAGGCCGACGTGCTGGGATTGCGCCAGGAGCCGGTTCAGGAACTGGCCGGTGAAGGGCAGCAGGAACCACATGAGATTGATGTGCCAGGCCTGGAAGGCCGCCCACAGCGCGAGCTGCACCGCGATGTTGAAGGCCAGCATCAGGATGGCCTCGCGCTGGCAGGCACCGTCGATCCGGGTGAATCCGCCATCCTTCGGCGTCAGGCCGGCCGCGTTGATGAACGCGTAATACAGGCGCCGCACCAGTACCGGCAGGTCGACCGTCAGGTACAGGAAGACGGCCAGCGGGCGCCAGTCCTGGGTGCTCTGCGCCTCCCCGTCATCGGCGGCGAAGGTGTGGTGGTGGTGGTGGTTGTGGGATTTGCGGAAGAAGCCCGGATTGTTCCAGGTCAGGTAGGACGCGATCCGGTACAGCAGCTTGTTCAGCTGCAGGTTCGAGAAAACCCGGGAGTGGTAAAGCTCGTGGCCAATGCCCGCGTATCCCCAGAAGCCGTGCCAGATCGCGCATGCATAGAAGCACAGCAAGGCCGCTGCAGGCCAGCCATCGAGAAGCATGACAGCTGAGGAGAACAGCGCGGCCTCGCCCAGCACGCGGAACAGCAGGTGCCGGGTTGCGATGCGGTCGCTGGGACGGGAGAGCTGGGCCAGTGCGCCCTTGTCGATGATGCTCAGGATGTGCATTTCATGCCCCGAAGGTTGCGGGAGTCACTGACTGACCAACTGGAAGGCGCACAGGCTCCCATGGACGTGGAAGATCCTGTTGTTCGAGGCGCGATCGGCCAGGTAGCGCGTGACATCCGAATGAATGCCGGACGAATAGTCGTGCCAGACGATGACCCCTCGCTTCATGATCGAGGCCACCTTCTCGGTATCGCTCCTGACGATATCGTAGTGGTGGCCGCCGTCGATGAAGGCGAATTCGATCGGGCCGAAGGTGGCGGCGAAGTCCAGCTGGGTGGAGTCGGCCTTGATCAGGCTGATCCGGCTTCTCTCTGCGGGGGGCAGGTTGTTGAGGTAGATCTCGCCTGACCGATTCTGCAGGTCGCGCAGATAGTCATCGTTGTAGTCGCCGTCGCTCAGGACCTTCCCGGCTTCGGGCGTGTCGATCAGGGTCTGGGTGGTGGGGGGCAGGTCCACCGAATAGACGGTCCTGGCCATGGAGTTCTTCGCCAGGAGCCGGGTGGTGAACCCCTGGAAGGTGCCGATCTCCAGGATGCTCTCCGGGCGGACCAGCTCATCCAGGCACAGCAGGACGATCTGGTCCACCAGGGTGATGCTGCCGATGGTCACCGAAGGGAAGGCGGTGGAGATGTCCCGGCAGAGGTCCTGCGGGGCCCGCAGGTTCAGCAGATCCTTCAGCTTGATCGTATGAATCCCCTGCTCGGGGTAGCCATTCACGAAATCGGGAAAGTTCGGGGTCACGGGGAGCACCTTGTGTTCGAAATGGGGCAAGGGGGACGCCGGTGGAGCGCTCAGGGCTGCCCTGCCGTGGCGCCTCGCGGAACGAAATACATGACGGTCTCCGACCAGCCTTCCGTGTAGTGGCGCAGAAGGACGTCGTAACCGGCGTTGATCGAGAGGATGTAGGCCGGGATTCTCCAGAAATCGGAGGTCGTGTGATAGACGGCAATGGCCAGGATCGCGTCGTCGTTGCGGATGTGCTTCTCGGCCCCGTGCAGTGCCTTCAGCTCCCAGCCCTCGAGGTCCATCTTGATGAATGACGCGCGCGACGTGATCTCCGCATCGAGGGTGCTCACCTGAATGGTCTCGGTGCCCGAGCCGGACACCGCGCTGGCCGACCCCTGGTCCGCATCGAAGGACAGTTCCCCGGGGCTGTCGGAGAGGCCGAGGGGGACGAACTCGATCGTGTCCCGCCAGGCCTGCAGGCGCGATCTGGCCCGTGCCATGTTGGCCCGGGAGGGCTCGAACAGGTAGACCTTCGAATACCCGGGATAGCGGCGGATGAACTCCTCCGTGGTGTCGCCATCGTAGCCGCCGCAGTCGACGAAGACGCTGTCGCGCAGGGGGCCCAGGAAGGGCTCGAAGTACTGGTCCCGCAGGCGTACCGAGAACCCGGCCATGTGCGACATGTCGCCGGTCAGCCGGTAGGCCATGACCCGGTTGAAAACCGAACGGGATTCCGCGTCTGTCAGCCGGGAGAAGACGTCGAGGTATTTCTCCGGATGGCGCGCGAATTCGGCACGGGCATCGCGGACAAAGTCGGGCAGGGGCAGGAGCGAGGGCTCCGCACGGCAGAGGTCGATGTAGGACAGGTGCGTGAGGTCGCGACGGGTCTCGATGCGTTTGCGGGCGCTGTTCGGGCTGATCGACATCGCGCAATTGATGACGCTCGCTCCGCTCGGGATCGCGTTGCTCCTGATGATCGGACTGCCGTTCCAGCGGGTGGCCCTTTCTTCGAAATCGTCCACCACGCCGTCGACGGCCAGCTTGTCCATCAGCGCCCTGGCGTGAGGGTTTCTGCCCATCACGAAGGTCGGGGACGCGTGGCATTTGACGGCGTCTACGCGTTGCCGGATGGACAGGGGAGGCGCCATCTGAGCATCCCGGATCAGGGCCTGGTAGTCCAGCATCATCGGGAGGGCGCCGTCAGCCGGCATGAGCTTTCCGCTCGATCAGGCTGACCATGCCGGCCACCGTGCGCAGGGCAGGGTCCGACATGTCCTGGGCGGTGATTTCGATGCTGAACTGATCCTCGATGCGCATGAAGAACTTGATGAGGCCGAGGGAGTCGATGTGACCCGAGTCGAAATAGTTGTAGGTGTCGATGTCACCCGCGGGCAGGGGGCCCTTTTCCCGCAGGAGTTGGAGGATGAAGTCACGCACGGAGTGGGTCATGGTGAAGTTTTCCGGAGGGTTTCCTGGCTGAGGCCAGGGCGGCGGACCTCGGCCCAGGCCTGCTGGCGCGCTGCGGTGTCGATGGCTTCCAGAAGGTTGAGCCCCTCTTCTGCGTGGAGGGCGCCGAATACGAAGGGAGAGGGGTCGGTGGCCTGGACTTGGTCCGCGCGGAGCCGGGCTGCGATGTCGCAATAGAGGTTGGCAAATGCCTCGATGAAGCCCGTCGGATGCCCGGGCTTGAAGCGGTTGTAGCGGGGCTGGGAGGCCACCCGCAGGTTGCCGGCCCCCAGGTCCAGCTGCATCCGGCGTCCGTCCGCGAAACCCAGCTGCAATTGTTCGGGGGTGGTCTGCAGCCACTCGGCGCTGCCTTCGCTGCCGAACAGGCGCACCCGGAGTCCGTTGCGGTAGCCCAGCGCGGATTTGCTGTACCAGATGCTGGCGCTGAAGCCGCTCTCGTAGCGGGCGAGGCAGTTGACGTTGTCTATCACTGCCGGGAAGTTGCCGTAGGAGGATTGCTGGGCGGTGACGGCGAGGGGTTTCAGCCCGCCGGTCAGGAAGTCCACCAGGTGATGTACATGGGAGCCCAGGTCCAGCGAGATGGTCGGGACCGTGTAGTCGCTGAGGCGCCAGGGTTGGGGCTGGGGCTTCTCGCCTGAGGCGGTGTGGCGGGCAAAGCCCTCCTGGGGCATTTCCACTTCCACGTGGTGGAGGGTCCCCAGCTCGCCGCGCTGGACCATCTCGCGCAGCTCGCGGACCATCGGGTAGCCGGAATAGTTGAAGGTGACCGCCAGAAAGCCGTCATGCCGGCTGACTGCCTCGCCGATGCGCCGGCAGTCGGCGCTGGAGGTGGCCAGGGATTTCTCGCAGATCACCGCAAAGCCGGCCTCAATGGCGGCGATCACGATGTCGGTGTGGTCGGGGGTGGGCGTCAGCACCGAGATGGCGTCCAGGCGCCCCCGCTCACCGTTCAGCATGGCCCGCCAGTCGGGATAGACACGACTCTCATCCACCTGGTAGGCCCGGCCCGAGGCGCGATTGACCTCCTCCCGGCGGCTGAAGACGCCGGCCTCCAGCTGGAACAGGCTGTCGAGGTGGCTGGACGAGAAATGGGTGTAGCCAACGGCTGACGTGGATCCGCCGCCGATGAAGCCGAGCCTGAGGGGCGGCATGGTGGTGGAGCTCATGAGTCGTGTCCCGGTCGGGAGAGTCGGTTGCGAAGGGCCGGTTTGTCGATCTTCCCCATCTCGTTGCGGGGCAGCCGGTCCACCAGGAAGATGTGGCGGGGCATCTGGGCGTCGTTCAACTGCGAGGCGCAATGGCGGAGCAGGCTGCGCTGGTTGATCGACTGCCCTGCATCGGCAGGTGCGATGACGAGGCCGACGGTCTCCCCGAGCTGTGGGTCGTCCACCGCAATCGCGGCGGCCTCGGCCACGCCAGGGAAGGCTTCGGCAACTTCTTCGATGTCGCGCGGATAGACGTTGATGCCACCCACGATCACGATGTCCTTGATGCGCCCGAGAAAGTACAGGAAGCCGTCCGCATCCATGGCGCCCAGGTCGCCGGTCCGGAAGTAGCCCTGCCACAGGGCGGCCGCGGTCGCCTCGGGCTGGTCGAAGTAGCCGTCGAAGGCGAGGGGCGTGCGGCAGATGATCTCGCCCGGTTGGCCGGGGGGCTGCAGTTGGCCGTCCTGGCCGAGGATGGCCACCTCCACGTCCTGGATCGGCGTGCCCACCGACTGCATCTTGTCGGGGTGGGCCCGTACCGAGAGATCGGTGGTCGAGGCCACTTCCGAGGCGCCGTAGATCTCATGGAAGGCGCAGGTGGTCCGGGCGAACAGGGCGGCCTTGGTCTCCGGGGCCAGGGTGGCCGAAGAGGACACCAGGCAGCGCAGGCGGGAGGGTGCCGGCCGTGTGTCGAGCAAGGGGATGATCTGCTTGAGCTGGGACGATACCGCCATGGTGAAGCTCACGCCATGGCGTTCGGCGGTGTCTAGCCAGGCGGTTGGCGTGTAGCGGTCGAGGATGACGCTGGTGCCGCCGGTCAGCAGCGGGATCAGGGTCAGGCGTTGGGCCAGGGAATGGTGCATCGGGGTGGCGGCCAGCACCACGTCGTCCTCGCCAAGGCCGTACAAGCCTATCGCCGAGCGGGCCCGGGCCAGCTTGGTCTCCTGGGACAGCTGGATCGGCTTGGGGGCGCCGGTGGAGCCTGAGGTCAGGAGGATCAGGTAGGGCGTCCGCGGGGGCAGGTCTGGCAGGGCCAGGGCCGGCAGGTCGCGGTCGACCAGGTCGTTGAGGGACTGCCAGCCCGGCACGGGGCCACCGATGGCCAGGCGGAGCCCGGAGAGCTCCTGCACGGCGGCCTGGGCTTCCGGCGTGGCATGCCAGCACACCGCATGCCTCACCCGGGCCGTGTGGAAGGCCTTGCGGATGGCGCCCGCGGTGCTGGACAGGGGCATCGGGACGAGCACGGCACCGATACCCGCAGCGGCGAGCAGGAGGTGCACGAACTCCAGGCAGTTCGGCAGCAACACCCCCACGTGGTCGCCTGGCTGCACCCCCGCGGCGAGCAGCCCGCCGGCGAGGGCATCCACCTCGCAGGCCAGCGCGGCATAGGTCCGGGTGACATCGCCGATGATCACTGCGGTTTTGCCGGGGCTCCGCCCGGCGGCCTGCCGGAACCGGGCGTGGATCGGAGAGGCGCTCATGTCCGTGGTCGTTCGATGAATTTCAGGAAGCGGTCGCTGGGGAGGGGAAAGCGCTCTCCGCTGGCGGATACATAGACCTCTTCCGGGGCGGTGTTGCGGGTGATCAGCGTGCTGGCCCCGATGTAGCAGGCCTCCGCGACCTGCAGGTTGTCGCCGATGGCGGCATTGATGCCGATGAAGGTGTTGGCCCCTATCGTCGTTTCGCCAGCGATGGCGACGCCGGCGTTGATCCAGCAATTATCGCCAATGCGGCAGCCATGGCCGATGTTGGTGTTGCTGCAGATGAAGGTGGAATTGCCGATCGAGGTGCCGGGGTGGACCGATACATGGTCGAGCAGTACGGTGTTCTCGCCCAGCTTCAGGTTGTCATGAATCACCACCGACGGATGGATGTAGTTGATGAAGCGGTATCCCTTGCCCTTGGCTGCCGCGTAGCGGGCGGCGCGGATGCGGTTCATGTCCACGAAGCCGACCGCGATGATCATGGGGTAGCGGCCCGGCGGGTAGAGGGACTCGATCTCTTCGAAGGGGACGATCGGCACCCCCTCGTAGGCCGGGTCGGTGATCAGGGCGCGGTCCACCGTGAAGGCGGCCACCCGGTGGGTGGGGCGCATGAAGTGGAAGAGCATGCGGGCAATCTGCCCATTGCCGTAGAGCAGCACTTCGGGAAGGGGGGCGTCCGGTCGGGAACTCATCGTGCGTTGAGCAGGACGTCCAGGATAGCGGTCAGATCGTCGTTGCCCAGTGCCGGGTGGATGGGCAGACAGATCACCTGGTCCGCGATCCGGTGCGCGTTGCCCAGGCGATCCGGATTGGCGCTGGGCAGGCCGCGGTACATCGGGAAGGAGCTGGTCAGGGGATAGAAATAGCGGCGTGCGTGGATGTCGTTGGCCTTGAGGCGGTCGAACAGGGCATCCCGGCTGATGGGGTGGTCCGCCGACACCAGGATCGGGCAGTAGGCGTGATTCCAGTCGGTGTCGGCCGGGGGCCGCAGCAGCGTGAGGGTCGGCGTGCTAGCCAGGGCCTCGGCATAGTGCCGGTAGATGGCGGCGCGGGCCTCGAGGGCTGCGTCAATGTGCTTGAGCTGGAGCAGGCCCATGGCGGCCTCCACCTCGTTCATCTTGCCGTTGATGCCGGGCGCGACCACCGTCACCTCGTCGGCGAAGCCGAAGTTCTTGAGGTAGTCGATGCGCTGCTTGATCTTGGCGTTGGGGCAGATGATGGCGCCGCCCTCGAAGGTGTTGAAGACCTTGGTGGCGTGGAAGCTGAGGATGGACAGGTCGCCGCAGCGCAGGATGCTCTCGCCGTGGTGGCGCACACCAAAGGCGTGGGCGGCGTCGTAGATGACCTTGAGCCCGTAGGTGTCGGCGATCTGCTCGATGCGCTCCATGTCACAGGGAAAACCGTAGCAGTGCACCGGCAGGATGGCGGTGGTGGCGGGCGTGATGGCTTCCTCGATGCGCCGGGGGTCGAGGTTGCAGGTGGCCGGGTCGATGTCTACGAAGACCGGCTTGATGCCGTTCCATAGCAGCGAGTGGGTCGTCGCCGCGAAGGTGTAGGGTGTGGTGATCACCTCGCCGCTGATCCTCAGCGCCTGCAGGGCCGTGACCAGGGCCAGGGTGCCGTTGGCGAACAGGCTCAGGTGTTCGACGCCGAGGTAAGCGGCCAGCTCGGCTTCCAGCTGCTGGTGGAAGGGCCCGCTGTTGGTCAGGCGCTTCTTGTCCCAGATCGCCTGCAAGTAGGGCATGAACTCTTCCAGGGGCGGCAGGTGCGGCTCGGTGACGTAGATCGGCGAGATGGGTTTGCTCACGATGGGTAGGCCCCCGGGAAACGGAAGAGCGGAATGACGGGCGCCGTCGCGTGCTGGGCGGCAGGGCGGGGAAGGGCGTGCGGGGGCCTGCGGCGGTCGATGCTCATTGGCCGGCCTCGCCTGCGGTGGTGTGGCGGCTGCGGTTGATGTCCGGGATGTAGATGCGCTGCTGGGCGATCAGGTCGTCGGGGGCGCGGTCGTGCCAGGCCCAGTCGCCGTTGCGCGGGGCCTCCGCCGAGAAGCGCCGGGCCTCGTCGAGGGGCGAGCTCAGGCGGCAGGCATACAGCAGCGAGATGAAATGGCCGCGGATGTCCCGGTTGGGGTTGGTGATCTCGTGCAGGCCGATGGGGGTGCTTCCGGCGCTGACGCTTGCCCCCAGCTCGCCCGCGGCCACCGCGGCAATGCGGCTGGCAGCGCTTTCCTTGAAGCGGATGATGCCGCCCGGGATGTGCCAGCCGGGGCCGTAGAAGCGGTCGTGGCGCCAGGTCAGCAGGCTGCGGCCGTCCTCGTCCTGGATCAGCAGGTCCACGTTGATCATCGGGGTGAGGCTGCTGGCCAGCAGGAAGACCTCCTCGGGCAAGCCGCGGGTGGCGGAGCCGACCGCGTCGCGGATCGTGGCAATGGCCGCCTGCAGGGCCTCGGGGGAGACGCCGTTCATTGCTCAGCCTCTCCGGGGGGGACGGCGTGCAGGCCGTCGTCGCGCAGCACGGCCACCTGGAAGCGCGTGCCGTGGCGCTGCCCGATGATGCGGGCGACTTCGTCCGAATAGCTGGCGGCAAGCACGATCACCGCGTCCACCTCACCGGCAGCGAGCCGCTCGGGGGCGACGATGGGCAGGTGGCTGGCGGGGGTGAAGCGGCCCTGTTTGAAAGGGGCGGAGTCCAGTACGTAGCGGATGCGCGGGGCGATGCCGAGCAGGCTGATCAGGGCCAGGGCCTGGTGGCCGGCCCCCCAGATTGCCACGCGTCCCGCCTCGAAGCGCTCGAGGAAGGCGTCGAAGGAGGCCTTCACGGTGGCCTGGGCATCCTGCAGGGCGGACAGGTCGAGGGGCGCACGCTTGCGCACCGTGGCCGAGAGGACGTAGCCATGCCATTCCGAGCGGCATTCGAGGACCTCGAAGCCGTTGCCCTCCAGCAGATGGGTGAGGCTCTGCCGGGTGAAGTAGTAGAGGTGGTCGGGGATGAACTCGGCGAACAGCCGTGTCCGCAGGATCATGTCGAAATCCGGCACTTCCACCAGGCCGGTGGCGCCGGGCTTGAGCTTGGCGGCGATGCCCCGCAGGGTGAGGTGGGCGGCCGGAATGTGTTCGAGGAAGTTGAGGATCGCGAAGCCGTCGAAGGGGCCGTCGTCGAGGCGGGCCTGCGGGCCGTCGATGAAGCCCTGGCTGACCCGCAGCCCGGCCGCCTGGCAGGCATCCACCGCGGCGGCGGCGTGCTCGATGCCGCAGGCATCGGCGCCGGCCTCGCCCAGCAGGGCCAGGTATTCACCGTGGCCGCAGCCCACTTCCAGCACCTTGCGCCCGGTCAGGCCATGGTCACCGATCCAGCGCCCGAACTGGTCGAGGCGGAAAGCCCGCATCTCCGGCGAGATTCCGGCGGCACGGATCACCTCCCGCCAGTAGGGCACCGGGGCGATGGGCAACTGCACCAGGCCGCAGCCGCCGCACTGGCGCAGTTCCAGGTCTACCCCTGCATCGTCGGCCAGGCGTTCGGCGGTGGGCAGCCCCTGGGCGGCGGCCGGCATCTGCCGCTGGATCAGCAGCGGCTCCGGGAGCAGCGGGTGGGCGCAGATGCGGCAGTTGTCGGGCATGCGTGTGTTTCAGGCCGGGCGGGGGGCTTCAAGGGATGCAGGCAGTAGCGGCACCAGCATCTCGGCCTTGAGGGTCTCCAGGGGCAACAGGGGGCTCATGTCCTCCAGGGGCATCGAGACGATTGAGCCGTCGGCCCGCGGGATGGCGGCGCACTTGGGCTGCAGGCTCTCATCGGCCACCAGGCGCACGTCGATCAGGCAGGGGCGCGGCAGGGCCTGGGCGCGGGCCAGGGCGCCGGCCAGGTCGGCGCAGTCGTCGATGCGCAGGAAGGGCAGGCCGTAGGTGTCGGCGATCTTCTCCAGGTCAGGCATCTGCAGGCCGGAGGCCGGGCCGCTGCCCACGTAGCGTCCTTCGAAGTAGTTGCGCTGGGTGTTGCGGATGGACGCGTAGCCGCCGTTGTTCATGATGAACAGGCACACCGGCAGCTTGAGGCCGGCCAGGGTCGCCAGCTCCTGCAGGTTGAGCTGCAGGCTGCCGTCGGATTCCACCGCCAGCATCGGCTCGCGGTCATTGCCCAGGCAGGCGCCGATGGCGGCCGGCAGGCCATAGCCCATGGCGCCCAGACCCGAGGTGAGGAAGCTGCGCTGGCCGGCCTTGTTGCGGAAGCCGGCGTAGAAGAACTCCACCGCCAGGCCGGAGCTGCCGGTGGCGATCAGGGTGTTCTCAGGGGCGGCGTCGGACAGGGCCTCGACGAAGTGGGCGTGGCCGATGGGGCCCGCGGGTGGGAAGACGCGGCCCTCGTTCTGGGTGTAGCGGGCCTTCCAGCTGCTGCAGCGGGCCCGCCAGTCGGCGGTGTCGCCGGTTTCGGCGCCGTCGAGCAAGGCCTCGATGAAGGCGCCGGCATCCATCGCCAGGGGCTGGTCGATGGCCATCTCGAGCTTGTTGGCCAGTTCATTGGGGTCCACGTCCACCACCACCTTGCGGGCCGCCCGGGCGAAGCCCTTGGGGTTGTAGGCGGTGACGATCATGTCGAGGCGGGCGCCGATGGCGATCAGCAGGTCGCAGTTCTGCACCGCGAAGTTGGCGGCGCGGGCAGCCACCACGCCGGGGCGGCCTATGTTGAGCGGGTGGTCGTAGGGCAGCAGGTCGAGGGCGTTCCAGGTGAGCACGGCGGGCACCTGCAGGCGGTCCACCAGCTGACGGAAGGCCCCGGCGGCACCGGACAGGCGCACCCCGTGGCCGGCCAGGATCAGCGGGCGCCGGGCCTGGGCGAGCAGGGCGCGCACTGCGGCCAGGTCCGGGTTAGCAGCGGCAGCGGCAGCGGTAGCGGCGGCGGTCGGCGTCCAGCCGGGCAGGCTGTCCGGGTCTATGGGGGCGGCCTGCACGTCGAGGGGTACGTCGATCCACACAGGGCCGGGGCGGCCGCTCTTCATCAGGTGCAGGGCCTGCTCCAGGTGGAGGCGCACGCTCTGCGGGTCGTCCAGGGTGACGGCATACTTGGTGATCGAGTGCACCAGCGGCACGATGTCCACCTCCTGCACGCCGCCCTGGCGGATCGGCCGGCCGTTCAGGCGGTCGGGCCGCTTGGCCTGGCCGGAGAGGACCAGCATGGGCACCGAGTCGATCCAGGCGCCGGCCACCGGAGTGATGGCGTTGGTGGCGCCGGGGCCGGTGGTCACCATGGTCACCCCGAAGCCCGGATTGCCGGCGTTGCCGGTGCGCCCGGCCGCTTCGGCCGCTATGGCGCAGGCCTGCTCGTGGTGGCAGGGCACCGCGGCCAGGCGGGGTTCGCAGGCCACCGCGTCATTGAGGTACATGGCGCCGCCACCCGGCAGCATGAATACGTGCCGGATGCCTTCGTCGGCCAGGCGGCGCAGGATCCAGTCGGCTACGCGGATCGTCATCGGGGCTTACATCCAGTAGGTGAGCCAGGTCTTGCGGCTGGGGTTCTGCGCAATCGCCGGGTCGGTGTAGTAGGAGTCGTGCTTGTCGTGGGTCGAGGAGATCTCCTCGAACACCACGCCGTCGCGGGTCTTGAAGGTGTGCCTGACGCCGCGGGCCACGGTGATCACGTCACCGGCGCGGGCTTCGCGCTGCTCGCCGTCCAGCCACAGGGTGAGCACGCCGTGGAGCACCACAAAGGTCTCTTCCTTTTTCTGGTGGTACTGCTCCGGGTGGGTCTGGCCGGGCAGCATGACCAGCAGCTTCTTGCAGTATTCCCGGTTTACCACGGTGACCATGGTCAGGCCGAAGTCGTTGAAGCGCTCCAGCCCGTAGTGGTGGGAGATCTCCAGGTCGGACTTGCCCGGCACCACCACGTTGCCGGCCTTGAGCAGGCCTTTCACGGCGGTCACGATCTCCAGCACCTGGCCACGCAGCTGGGTTTCTTCCACCTGGGCATGGCGTACCGGCTGGCCGGCGGGGATGGCTTCGGTGGCCACGAAGCGGGCGTACTTGGACCACTCGTTGGCGGTGAGCTGGCCTTGCACCGGCGGGAAGGCGAATTCGATCATGTCATCCGACAGCGGAGTGCCAGCCGGGATGTCGCGGGTGCTGAACACGCCGCGGCGCAGGGACTGCAGGCTGGCCCGCTCGCCGGCGGAGGGCTGGTAGCGCTCGCCGCTGCCGCAGATGGCGCGGGCGCGGCGGCAGGCTTCGAGCCAGGCGCGGATCTGCTGCGGGTCGGCCGAGTAGGCGTTGGCGGCGTACTTGTCGGTGGGCAGCACCACGTGCTTCTCGAAGACGCTGGCGCCCTTGGCCAGGGCCAGGCCGACGGCCAGGGTGTTGTCGGGGGATTCGTGGGTGGAGTAGCCGATCCGCACGCCCGGGTAGCGGGCGCGCAGCAGCTCGATCTGGTTGACCTGCAGGGCGTCGTCGGGGGTCGGGTACTCGGCCACACAGTGCATCAGGGTGAAGTCCTTGCCCCGGTGCAGGAAGAAGCTGGTGACGTTGTCGATCTCGTCCAGGGTGGCGCCGGCAGTGGAGGCGATCACCGGCTTGTCGGCCCGGGCGATGCGCTCGAGCAGCGGCCAGTCGGTGAAGGAGCAACTGGCGATCTTGATGGTGTGGATGCCGTGGGCCTCGATGCGCGTCACCGAGTTCTCGTCGAAGGGCGTGCATACGGTGATGAAGCCCTGGGCGTCCATCTCGGCGACGAGGGCGCGGAAGGCCTCGTCGGACAGCCGGGTCTCCTCGAAGCGCTTGACGTACTTGATGTCGTCACGGCCCCGCACGGACGCATGGATGAAGGTGTCCAGGTCGCGGTACTGGAGCTTGAAGGCGAAGTCGAACTCGTCCTCGAAGCCGCGGCAGGCCTCGCGGATCGCCCGGATGGTGGCGATGCCGTGGGGCAGGTCGCCCATGTGGTTGTTGGCCATTTCATAGACCATCAGGGGCTTGGTGCTCATAGCTCGACTCCAATGAAGCTGCGGATGTGCGCGGCGGTGTAGTCCAGCTGGGCCTCGCTGAGCCCCGGCCACACGCCGATCCAGAAGGTGTCCCGCATGATGCGGTCGGCCACCGGCAGGTCGCCGACGACCCGGTAGTTGCGGCCGGCCATTGAGGGCTGGCGGGTCAGGTTGCCGGCAAACAGCAGGCGCGTGCCGATCTTGTGTTGGTCCAGGTATTCGAGGAGGTCCACCCGGTTCACCCCGGCCTCGGGGCGCAGGGTGATCGGGTAGCCGAACCAGGACGGATCGCTGCCCGGGGTGGCCTCGGGCAGCACCAGGAAGTCCCGGGCGTCGTCCAGGGCGGCGGTGAGATGGTCGAAATTGCGCTTGCGGGCGGCGATGAAGCCCTCCAGCCGGTCCAGCTGGGCCAGGCCGCAGGCGGCCTGCATGTCGGTGATCTTGAGGTTGTAGCCGATGTGGCTGTAGGTGTACTTGTGATCGTAGCCGGCCGGCAGGCTGCCCAGCTGCCAGCCGAAGCGCTTGCCGCAGGTGTTGTCGCAGCCGGGCTTGCACCAGCAGTCGCGGCCCCAGTCGCGGAAGGACTCGGCGATCTGGCGCAGCTGCGGGTCGCTGGTCAGCACCGCGCCGCCTTCGCCCATGGTGATGTGGTGGGCCGGATAGAAGGACAGGGTGGCGAGGTGGCCAAAGGTGCCGACCTTGCGGCCCTTCCAGGTGCTGCCGAGGGCGTCGCAGCAGTCCTCCACCAGCCACAGGCCGTGGGCTTCGGCAAAGGCGCAGACCGCGTCCAGGTCGAAGGGGTTGCCCAGGGTGTGGGCGATCATGATGGCCTTGGTGCGCGGCGACAGGGCAGCTTCCAGCATCGTCACATCGATGTTGTAGCCGGGCAGGCTGGCGTCCACGAAGACCGGTACTGCGCCATTCTGGATGATCGGGTTGACCGTGGTGGGAAAGCCGGCGGCCACAGTGATGACCTCGTCGCCCGGCCGGATCGCCCGCTCGCCGAGCTTGGGCGAGGTGAGGGTGGAGAAGGCCACCAGGTTGGCCGACGAGCCGGAATTGACGGTGAGGGCGAAGCGCGTGCCGACGAATGCGGCCAGGCGCAGCTCGAAGGCGTCGTTGAAGCGCCCGGTGGTGAGCCAGGCGTCCAGGGCTGCGTCGATCATGGCGTCCTTTTCCGGGTCGCC
The DNA here is from genome assembly GCF_012927165.1 of Zoogloea dura. Taxonomy (GTDB): domain Bacteria; phylum Pseudomonadota; class Gammaproteobacteria; order Burkholderiales; family Rhodocyclaceae; genus Zoogloea; species Zoogloea dura. The sequence continues at coordinate 350,623 of NZ_JABBGA010000002.1, read as the reverse complement.
GACGACCTTGCCGGACGGTGGCACCGGGTCGATGCCCGGGCGCCAGGCGGGCGGCGTGGCGGGGGCGCGGGCCGGGCGCACGATGATTTCCAGCGCCTGGCCGGCCAGCTCGGGGTGGGCGGAGAGGTCCAGCTCGAGGCGGCCGTCAATGCCGGGGGTCAGGGTCTTGCGGATGAGGCTCATGGGGTACGGGTGAAATCCGAGATCTCTGCGAGGGTGTAGCCATGCATGTCGGCACCTTTGCGCCAGGCTTGATACCAGGCGAGGCTGCGGGCCACCGCTTCGTCGGCCGACCAGCGGGGTTGCCAGCCCAGCAGGCTGCGTGCCTTGCTGCAATCCAGGCGCAGGGTGTGGGCTTCGTGGACCTGGGGCGCGGCGGCCGCCTCCCAGCGGGCGTCGGGGCCCCAGCCTTCGGCGAGGCGCTGAACCACCCAGGCCACGCTGCGGGCGTCGCTGTTGTCGGGGCCGAAGTTCCAGCCCTCGGCGCAGGCCTCGCCACCCTCGGCCAGGCGCTCGGCCAGCAGCAGGTAGCCGGAGAGCGGCTCGAGCACGTGCTGCCAGGGGCGGATGGCGCCGGGGCTGCGCAGGGTGACCGGCTCGCCGGCGGCGAAGGCGGCCAGCACGTCGGGCACCAGCCGGCTGGCGGTCCAGTCGCCGCCGCCGATCACGTTGCCGGCGCGGGCGCTGGCCAGCGGGATGCCGGCGGGGCCGAGGAAGGAGCGTCGGTAGGACGAGACGATGAGCTCGGTGCAGCCCTTGCTGGCGGAGTAGGGGTCGTGGCCGCCCATCGGGTCGGTCTCCCGGTAGCCCCACAGCCATTCGCGGTTCTCGTAGCACTTGTCGCTGCTGACCACCACCACGGCCTTGATGCCGGCCACCTGGCGGCAGGCCTCCAGCAGGTGCGCGGTGCCCATCGCGTTGGTGGCGAAGGTGGCCACCGGCTCGGCATAGGACAGGGGCACCAGCGGCTGGGCGGCCAGGTGCAGCACGATCTCGGGCCGGGCGGCGGTGAGCGCGGCGGAGAGGGCGGCGTAATCGCGCACGTCGCCGAGCGTCGAGCGCATGCCGCGGGCTACCCCGGCCACCTCGAAGAGGGCCGGGTCGGTGGCCGGGGCCAGGGCGTAGCCATGCACCTCGGCGCCCATGGCCTGCAGCCACAGGCACAGCCAACTGCCCTTGAAGCCGGTGTGGCCGGTGACGAAAATCCGCCGGCCCTGCCAGAAGGCGGGGGTCACCAGGTTTTCCAAGGTGCTTCGCCGCTCTGCCAGAGTTCTTCGAGGAAGGTCTTGTCGCGCAGGGTGTCCATCGGGCGCCAGAAGCCGGTGTGCTCGTAGGCCGCCAGTTGCTTGCGGGCGATGAGCTTGCCCAGGGGGGCGCCCTCGAACACGCTGTGGTCGCCTTCGATGTAGTCCAGCACCTGGGGAGACAGCACGAAGAAGCCGCCGTTGATGAAGCCGCCGTCGCCCAGCGGCTTTTCGACGAAGGCGCTGACCGTGCTGTCGGCCTTGATCTTGAGGGCGCCGAAGCGGCCGGGGGGCTGCACCGCGGCGATCGTGGCGAGCTTGCCATGGGCCCGGTGGAAGGCGATCTCGGCGGTGATGTCGATGTCGGCGACGCCGTCGCCGTAGGTGTAGCAGAAGGCTTCCTCGTCCTGCACGTACTTGCGCACCCGGGCCAGGCGGCCGCCGGTCTGGGTGGAGTCGCCGGTATCGACCAGGGTGACCCGCCAGGGTTCGGCGTGGCGTTCGTGGATCTCCATGCGGTTGTTGGTCATGTCGAAGGTGACGTCCGACATGTGCAGGAAGTAGTTGGCGAAGTACTCCTTGATCACGTAGCCCATGTAGCCGCAGCAGATCACGAAGTCGTGGATGCCGTGGCTGGAGTACATCTTCATGATGTGCCACAGGATGGGTCGCCCACCAATGCCGATCATCGGCTTCGGACGGTTGACTGTTTCTTCGCTGATGCGGGTGCCCAGGCCACCCGCGAGTATCACGGCCTTCATCGCAACTCCAGGGGGTACGACTTCATTGGGGGATGGTGCCGATCTTATGCGTGGCGGCTCCGTGCCGTGCCGAGGAACAGCAGGGAGAAAGGGGGGCTATTCTGCGGCGCGGGCGGGGGCGGCTGCCGGAATCGGGGGCCGCCCGGCCCGTCCATGCTCAGTAGCTGGGCGGGGTGGCGCCGCAGGCGCGGTAGTCGGCGTCACTCATCACCGGCTTGATCTCGCAGGGAGTGGCCGGCGCTTCGTGCGGCGTGAAGCGGGTGAAGCGGGGGTCGCTGACGCGTGGCGTGGCGACCGGCGGGAGCGGGCGATATTCGGGCGGATCATAGGGGATCGCCGCTGCGCTGCCGCTGCTGAAACCCGCGTTCATGCCGCTCTCCTGGGCGCGCTGGCGACGCTGGGCGGCGAGCATGCGGCTGCGCAGGAGCGCTTCGGCCATGGTGGCGTCGCGGGTCGCCTGGTAGCTGGAGCGTGCCGGTGCCGCCTGCTGGAGTGGCTCGTGCACGATCAGTGGCGCCCGATAGCCCGGAGCCGGTGTTTCAGCGTGGGTGTCGACGTGGGGCGCAGTGTGGGGGGCGGTGTGAGTGCTGCCCGAGGGTAGGCTGCGGCTCATGCCCACGCTGCGGCCGCCGCCGAAGCGGCCGGCGTGGCTGGGGGCGGAGGCGGCGGCGAGGACCAGGCCCGCCGCGGTGCAGACGGCGGCGATCAGGGTCGGGCGGGAGGCACGTTCGAACATGACAAAGGGCTCCGGAGGCTGATGACGGGGTTGGCGGGGCGGCGTTTTGGGGGGCTGCCGGCGGGCGTGGTCAGGCTGCCAGCAGCAGGTCGGCCATGGCAGCCGGCGAAGTGGCCTGGCGCCAGTGGGCCGGCATCTCCGCAGCAGTGATGCTGCCATAGCCCCAGGTGGCGGCGACGAAGGGCAGGCCGTTGGCATCGGCGGATTCGCCGTCTTCGCTGCGGTCGCCGATGTAGATGGCGCTGTCGCCCGGGATGTCCTGGTCGGCCAGCAGGCGCTGGATCATCGCGGCCTTGTGGGGCAGGCGCGGCTCGAACAGGTCGAGGGCGTAGACGTGGTCGAAATGCCGGCTCCAGCCCAGGTGCTCGAGGATCAGGCGGGTCGGGTGGAGGCGTTTGTTGGTGGCGATGGACAGGCTCAGGCCGGCGCCGGCCAGGCGGGCGAGCATCTCGCCCACGCCGGCGTAGGCGGCGGTGGCCTTGTAGCCTTCGCTGTCGTAGCTGGCCTTGAAGCCATCGGCGAGGCGGTCGATGAGCGCCTGGTCGGTGCTGCCGGCCAGGAGCTGGAGGGTCTCGACCAGCGGCGGGCCGATCACGCTCTCGTCGATGCTGCGCACCGCCTGTGCGCCGTTGCGGGCGAAGCTGTCGCGGAAGCTGGCGAGAATGGCGGGCGCGGAGTCGATCAGGGTGCCGTCGAGGTCGAACAGGATGTGGCGGTAGCGGGACATGATGGTTGCTGGGGGAGGGCTGAAGGTCGGGCGATGCGCGCCATTATCGCCTGCTCGGGTATATTTGCGCGCCCCGACACCCTAACGTGATGCCATGGATTCCGCCGCGCTGAACACTCCCGATGACGCCCGCCGCTTTGGCGGCATTGCCCGCCTGTATGGCGATGCCGGGCGGGCCCGGCTGGCCGCGGCCCATGTGTGTGTGGTCGGGATCGGCGGGGTGGGTTCATGGGCGGTGGAGGCGCTGGCCCGCAGCGGGGTCGGTCGCCTGACCCTGATCGACCTCGATCACGTGGCCGAATCCAACATCAACCGCCAGATCCACGCCACCGAGGCGACCCTCGGTCAGGCCAAGGTGGAGGCCATGCGCGAGCGCATCGCCGGCTACAACCCTGCCTGCCAGGTGGCGGTGGTGGATGATTTCGTGACGGTGGACAACGCGGCGGTGCTGCTCGGCGGCGGCTTCGATTGCGTCATCGATGCGATTGACGCGGTGCGGGTCAAGGTGGCGATGATCGCCTTCTGCCGCGATGCCGGCGTGTCGGTGGTGACCTGCGGCGCGGCGGGCGGGCAGATTGATCCGACCCGGATCCTCGTGGACGATCTGTCCCGGACCATCCAGGACCCGCTGCTGGCCAAGGTGCGCGGGCAGTTGCGCAAGGGCCACGGCTTTCCGCGTGATCCGAAGCGCAAGTTCGGCGTGGAGGCGGTGTTTTCCACCGAGCCCCTGCGCTATCCGGCGCCGGATGCCGCCTGCGAGGTGCAGCCCGCGGGGCAGGCGAACAGCGGGCCGGCCGGGCTCAATTGCGCCGGTTTCGGCTCGGTGGTGACGGTGACCGCTTGCGTCGGCATGTTCGCCGCGGCGCGGGTCCTCAACGCGCTGGCGGCGGCTCGATGAACAGGGCGGGGTCCACCGCCGCGCCGTTCAGGTAAACGCTCCAGTGCAGGTGCGGCCCGGTGGCCCGGCCGCTGCTGCCGGACTGGCCGAGCAGCGCACCCCGGCGTACCACCTGACCCACTTCCACCTGGGCCTTGTCCAGGTGGCAGACCATGCTGACGAAGCCTTGCCCGTGGTCCACGAACACTGTCCTGCCATTGAAGTAGAAGTCCTCGACCAGGCTGACCACCCCGTCGGCCGGCGCCCGCACCGGGGTCCCGGCAGGCACCGCCACGTCGAGGCCGGTATGGGGCGCGCGGGGTTCGCCGTTGAAGATCCGGCGCAGCCCGAAGCGGCTCGACAGGCGGCCGCTGGCGGGCAGGTCCAGGTCCACCCGCGGCACCTCCACGTTGCGGTGTCGGCTGCGCACGGAGATCTGCAGCTCCCGCTCGAGCTCGATGCGGGCGAGGTCGTCCGGGTCGGGGGTGACCATTTTCGGATTCTTGATGGTCAGGCGCTGTTCGGGGTAGCTGCGTGGCGTGACCGGAAAGGCCAGGGGGCGCCGCTCCGGGCCGACTTCGAGGAACTGCTCACCGGGCGGCGTGTCCAGAGGCAGCCCCACCAGGGCATGCCAGCCATCGGCTTGCCTGAGCAGCAGGACCGGCTTGCCGGCAAAGCGGGCTTCGGGCCGTTCCGGGCCGGCGGGCGCCACCCGCACGCTGGCGACCCCACCGGGTACCGAAGCGGGACGCAAGTCGGCCAGAGCGGGAAAAGCGGCCAGGCTGGCGAGTATGACGAAGGCAAAAAGGCGCCTTGCAGGGACTATTTCACACATGTTTACGCGAATTCGGAATTGAAGCCGAATTGGAGCATAAGTCCGCGCCCCAGCGGATTAACATCTTGCAACATCGGGCACGGAGCCGCGCAAGCCTGTTTTTTCGAGGCTCGTTGTTGCTCATCGCCATCGAGCGGATCAGGAGGAATACATGTCGAAGGAAGCCATCATCTTGTTTGCCCACGGGGCGCGGGATCCGGAGTGGGCCAAGCCCGCGCAGCGGGTTGCTGCTGCGTTGCGGAGTCTGCGGCCGGAGGCCCTGGTCGAACTCGCCTTCCTCGAGCTCATGGAGCCGGCACTCGCCGATGCGGTGGAGTCGGCGGCGGCCTCGGGGGCGACGGGCATCCGCGTGGTGCCCCTGTTCCTGGCCCAGGGGGGGCATCTCAAGCGGGATGTCCCGGCGCTCATCGACGCCGTGCGGACACGCCACCCCGCCTGCACCATCGAGCTGGCGGTGGCGGTGGGGGAGGACGAGGGCGTCGTGCAGGCCATGGCGGCTTTTGCCGCCGGAGCCTGAGTCTCCCATGAACGATCTGCAGATCGGCCAGGGGCGTGCGCTCGCCGGGCGGAGCATCTGGTGGGTGGGGGCGGATGCGGCGGCCAGCGCGGACCCGCGCCGCGAGCTGGCTGCAGGCGGGCTTGCCTGCACGGCGCTGACGGAGGGGGAGGCGCTGGCCAGCCTCCAGGCCGGCCGGCTCGGGGTCGAGGGGGTGGTGGTGGATGCGTCTGTCCTGCCCCGTTGTGCCGGGCTGCTGCGGGCGCTGCGGGCCACCGGCGTGCCGCTGGTCCTGCTGCTGGACGTGGAGGATCTGTCCGTGCTGGCCGAAGGCGTGGGGCTGGGCGTGGCGGGGGTGGTCAAGCCTGCGTCGGCGCAGGCGCTGCGGGCGGCCCTGCGGCTGCCCGGCGGTGAGGCGGTGACGCCGGAGGGCGCCACCTTCCCCTTCCGGACCCTCGGTGAAGTGGCCAGCCTGTCGCTGCTGGTCGCCGGTTTGAGTCCCGACCCGGCGGCGGTCCAGATCGCCCTGTCCGAACTCATGGTCAACGCGGTGGAGCACGGCAACCTCGGCCTGGGCTTCAACCGCAAGCGCGAGCTGATGGCCGCGGGAGAGTGGCGCAACGAGGTCGAGCGCCTGTTGCTGCTGCCAGCGAATGCCGAGCGTTTTGCGTGGCTGCGGGTCGAGTGCCGCCCGCGGGAACTGCGCTTCCTGATCCGCGACCTGGGTGCGGGCTTCGATCCTGCGCCCTACCTGGATCTGAATGCCGAACGCTCGGTCGAGCCCTATGGGCGCGGCATTGCCATCGCGCGCATGCTGGCTTTCCCGGAGCTTGTCTTCCTGGATGGCGGCCGCTGCGTGGAGGGTGTGGCGAAACGCTGAAGCCGCGCCTGCGCAGCCGGGCCACGCAGGCATTCTTGACGGAACTTAATATTAGAGTATTCTTATATTATGTTTCCTTACCACTCCGTCCTCCGCACGGCCATTGCCGGCTGCGCCCTCCTGACCCTGCCGGGCCTGGCTCCGGCCGGTGATCTTCCAACCCTCCAGTTGCGCCTCCAGGCCCTTGCCCGCAGCTACGCTGCGGAAGGGACCATCGAGGCCCTGCGCCAGGCGGTCGTTGCGGCCCAGGTGCAGGGGCGGGTGCTCGAAGCCCGGGTGGACGCCGGCGCCCATGTGCGCCAGGGCGATGTGCTGCTGCGCATCGACACCCGCGAAGCCGACCAGGCGGTGGCGGCTGCGGCAGCCCAGGTGTCTGCAGCCCAGGCCCGCCTGGTCGATGCCCGGGCCGGCCTCGAGCGCAGCCGCAGCCTGAAGGCGCGCAGCTTCATCAGCGCCAGTGCGCTCGACCAGGCCCAGGCCGCTTTCGATGCGGCCCAGGCACAGCATCGGGCCGCCGAAGCCGGGCGTGCCCAGGCGGAGGCTGGCCGCAGCTTTGCAACGGTGACGGCGCCGCTGACCGGCGTGGTGGCCCAGCGCCTGATCGAGCCGGGCGAAATGGCCCTGCCCGGCAAGCCGCTGATGATCATCCATGAGCCGGGCGGCCTGCGGGCTGTGGTCGACCTGCCGCAGGCCCGGCTGGCCGATCTGTCCCGCCCGGGCGTGAAGGCCCGTATCGAGTTTCCGGAGAGCGGCCGCTGGCTGGAGTCGGCGTCGATCCAGGTGTTGCCGGCCGCCGATCCGCGCACCCACACCGCGCGGATCCGGGTGAACCTGCCCGCCGAGGCGCCGGGTGTGGTGCCGGGGATGGCCGCCCGGGTGCATTTCAGCCTGCCCGGCGAGGCGCCCGTCCTGACCGTTCCCGCGGCGGCGATCCTGCGCCGCGGGGAGCTGAGCGGCGTGTACGTGGCCGACGGCAAGGGAGCTTTCGTGCTGCGCCAGGTGCGCCTCGGCAGTACCCAGGCCGATGGTTCGGTCGAGATCCTGGCCGGTCTGGCGGGGGGCGAGGAGCTTGCCCTCGACCCGGTCCGTGCCGGCCTGCTGCGTCGGAAGCCTTGAACCATGGGTATTTCCGGCCGTATCGCCGCGCTGTTCCAGCGCAACGCCCTGACCCCGCTGCTGGCCCTGGTGCTGCTGCTCCTGGGGGTCTTCGCCACCTTCATCACCCCGAAGGAAGAGGAGCCGCAGATCGATGTGACCATGGCCGACGTGCTGGTCGCCTTCCCGGGGGCTTCGGCCAAGGATGTGGAAGCCCTGGTGGCGCGTCCGGCCGAGCAGGTGCTGTCGCGCATTACCGGCATGGACCACGTGTATTCGGTGTCGCGACCGGGCATGGCGGTGATCACCGTGCAGTTCAAGGTCGGTGTCCGCAACCAGGACGCGGTGCTGCGCCTGTACGACACCGTGCACAGCCACCGGGACTGGATCTCGCCCGAGCTGGGGGTGGCCGAGCCGCTGATCAAGCCCCGTGGGATCGACGACGTGCCGGTGGTGGCGCTGACCTTATGGACCCGCGACGAGAACCGCTCGGCCTTTGAGTTGCAGCAGGTCGGGCGGGCCGTGGAGCTGGAACTGAAGCGCGTGCCCGGTACCCGTGACGTGAGCACCCTGGGTGGTCCGGGCCATGTGCTGCGGGTGTTGATGGACGCCTCGCGCATGAACGCCTTCGGCATCACGCCGCAGGATCTCAAGGGGGCGCTGCTGCTGGCCAATGCGTCCCAGCCCGGCGGCAGTCTGGTGGCGGGCAACCGCGAGGTGCTGGTGCAGACCGGCACCTACATCGCCAGCGCCGACGATGTGCGGCAGCTGGTGGTCGGGGTGTCTGCCGGCAAGCCGGTGCGCGTCAGTGATGTGGCGACCGTGGTGGATGGGCCGGACCTGCCGTCCCGCTTCGTCTGGCACGGCCTGGGGGCCGCCGCGGAGGCCGGTGTGGCCCAGGCCGGCGAGGGGCCGGGAAGCCGCTTTCCGGCGGTGACCCTGCAGGTGTCCAAGAAACCCGGGGAGAACGCCGCCGACGTGGCCGGCGGGGTGATCCGCCGCCTGCAGCAGCTCAAGGGCAGCGTCGTGCCCGATGGTGTGGAGGTCACGGTGACGCGCAACTATGGCGCCACTGCCACCGAGAAGGCCGACAAGCTGATCGGCAAGCTGGCCTTCGCCACCTCGGCCGTGGTGCTGCTGGTGCTGCTGGCTCTGGGGCGACGGGAGGCGGTGATCGTCGGCGCCGCGGTGACCCTGACGCTCGCGGCGACTCTCTTCGCCTCCTGGGCCTGGGGTTTCACCCTCAACCGGGTGAGCCTGTTTGCGCTGATCTTCTCCATCGGCATCCTGGTGGATGACGCCATCGTGGTGGTCGAGAACATCCACCGCTGGCAGCATCTGGAGCCTGGCCAGCCCTTGTGGAAGCTGATCCCGAAGGCGGTGGACGAGGTCGGCGGGCCGACCATCCTGGCCACCTTCACGGTGATCGCCGCCTTGCTGCCGATGGCCTTCGTCAGCGGCCTGATGGGGCCCTACATGGCGCCGATCCCGATCAATGCCTCGATGGGCATGGCGATCTCGTTGCTGGTGGCCTTCATCGTCACCCCCTGGTTGGCCGGAAGGCTGCTGAAGCCGATGGCGCACGCGGCAGGGGAACACCGGCCCGATCGCCTGACCCAGGCGCTGGAGCGGCTGTTCCAGCGCGTCATGTCGCCCTTTCTGGCGCCCGCCACGGGCCGCCGGGCGCGGGCCAAGCTATGGTTCGGCGTGGTGCTGGCGATCGGGCTGTCGGTGTCCCTGGCGGTGGTCCAGCTGGTGGTGCTGAAGATGCTGCCCTTCGACAACAAGAGCGAGTTCCAGGTGGTGCTCGACATGCCGGTGGGCACGCCGGTGGAACAGACCGCCGAAGTGCTGCGCGAGATGGGCGAGCGGCTGGCCCGGGTCGAGGAAGTGACCGACTTCCAGACCTACGCCGGCACCGCCGCGCCGATCAACTTCAACGGCCTGGTGCGCCAGTATTACCTGCGTGCCCAGCCGGAGATGGGGGACATCCAGGTCAACCTGGTGGACAAGCACCACCGCCAGCGCAAGAGCCACGAGATAGCGGTGTCGCTGCGGGCCGACCTGGAAGCGATCGCCCGCCGCCATGGCGGCAATGCCAAGCTCGTCGAGGTGCCGCCGGGGCCGCCGGTGCTGTCGCCGATCGTCGCCGAGGTGTATGGCCCGGACTACGCCGGACAGGTGGCGGTGGCCGCCAAGGTCCGCGCGGCCTTCGAGGCGACGCCGGACATCGTCGGGGTGGATGACACGGTGGACGAGGAGGCGCCCAAGCTGGTGCTGCGGGTCAATCAGGCCAAGGCGGCGCAGCTGGGGGTGGCCCAGGCCGACATCGTCGAGGTGGTGCGCCTCGGCCTGGGCGGCGAGAACGTGACGCCGCTGCATGGCGGCGACAACAAGTACGAGATCCCGGTGCGCCTGAGCCTGCCGCCGGAGCGCCTGGGCAGTATCGACAGCCTGCTGCAGATGAAGGTGCGGGCCCGCGCGGCGGAGGCCGGCGGTGCGCTGGTGCCGGTGTCCGAGCTGGTGCAGGTGCAGTCGGCCCGCCGCGAGCAGGTGATCTATCACAAGGATCTGCTGCCGGTGGTCTATGTGACCGGCGACATGGGGGGGCGGCTGGATTCGCCCCTCTACGGCATGTTCGACATCCGCAGCCGGATCAAGGATCTGCCCCTGGTGGGCGAGCGCCTGGCCGGCGTGCTGGGCGAGTGGTTCATCCATCAGCCGGACGACCCCTACGCCGGCTACGCGGTGAAATGGGACGGCGAGTGGAAGATCACCTACGAGACCTTCCGTGACATGGGGGCTGCCTACGCGGTGGGCCTGGTGTTGATCTACCTGCTGGTGGTGGCCCAGTTCCGCAGCTACGTGGTACCGCTGGTGATCATGGCCCCGATCCCGCTCACCGTGATCGGGGTGATGCCGGGCCACGCCCTGCTGGGCAGCCAGTTCACCGCGACCAGCATGATCGGCATGATCGCCCTGGCGGGCATCATCGTGCGCAACTCCATCCTGTTGGTGGACTTCATCGACCAGCAGGTGGCGGCCGGTGTTGACCGGGCCCGCGCCACCCTGCATGCCGCCGCGGTGCGCGCCAAGCCCATCGGCCTGACCGGGCTGGCGGCGATGATCGGGGCCTTCTTCATCCTGGATGATCCTATCTTCAACGGCCTGGCGATCAGCCTGATCTTCGGCGTGCTGGTGTCCACGCTGCTGACCCTGGTGGTGATTCCAGTCCTTTACTTCGCCGTGGCGCAGGGGCGCCCGGCACCCACGCAGGAGGAGGTGTCATGACCGTCAACCAGTTCGTCCGGGTGTTCGCCGGATCGTTTGTCCTGATCTCCCTGGCCCTTGGCGTGGAGGGGAGTCCGCTTTTCGTCAGCGCCAAGTTCTTGTGGTTCACCGCCTTTGTCGGGGCCAACCTGCTGCAGAGCGGTTTCACCCGTTTCTGTCCGCTGGAGATCGTGCTGCGCCGGTGTGGCGTAAAGGATGGGGCGGCCTGCCGCTGAGTCGTCCGTCGCCTCATTTTGGGTAGTGAAGGGCGGGCGGCAACTCAAGCTTGCCGGGGCGGGGCCGTACACCACGCGTGATGAGCCCACCCCCCTTTTTGTCCATCTTCAGGCTGCCTGGTGGCCGTATCCGTTCGGGCCGCCTGCCCGGCGGGCGGGGGCACTGGTTCGTCGCGGCCCTGCTGCTGGGGGGTGTGCTGACCGGCCTGGGCTGGCAGACCCTGCACAGCCATGAGCTGGAGATCGAGCAGGCCCGCAACGAGGCCGTGGCGGATCGCCTTGAGCATCAACTCGAGGAACGGCTCGGCAAGGTCGATTTCATCCTGCGTGGCGTGGCCGGCCTGTTCGATGCCCAGCACCTGGTCGAGCGGCGCGAGTTCGAGGGCTATGTGGCCGGCCTGCGCCCGACCGAGGCCTTGCCCGAGGTAGTCGGCATCGGCCTGGCCCGGCGCGTGGAGGTGGAGCGGGTGGCGGCCGTGGAGGCGGTGCTGACCGCCAGCTATGGGCGTGACATCCGGATCCAGCCCGTGCCCGACCCGGCGCGTGGCCCCTACACTTTTCCCCTGACCTATTTCTGGCCCCTGACGCCGAAGACCGAAGCGGCCATCGGCTATGACAGTTTCGCCGAGCCCCTGCGGCGTGCCGCCATGGAGTCGGCGATCCGCAGCAAGGGGATCGCCATGAGCCCGCCTTTGTCCCTGGTGGTCCTGGGGGGGGCGTCGCGGGTGAACGGGGTGGTGGTGTACCGGGTTGCGCGGCCGGTGGATGAGCTGGCGCCGAGCCTCGGGCCCGAGGGGATCGTCATGCTGGGCCTGAACGCGATCGCCTTGTTCGACGGCTTGCTCGAGTCATCGGCGTCGGGGGTCGGGCTGGTGGTCGAGGACGTCACGGCGGCGGGGGCCGTGAAGTTGTACCCGGCAAAGGACTCTCCCGGGATAGGGGCTGCGACGATTGAGCGTGAGGTCCGCTTTGGTGAGCGCACCTGGCGGGTCCGTGTAACGGTTCCCGGCGCAGACGGCGACTTTGCTTCGTCGACCCTGCTGGCCTTTGGCGGAGCCCTGACCAGCGTGCTGTTGGCCTTCCTGCTGGCGGCACTGGCCGGGCAGCAGAAGCGGGCGGTGGCCATCGCCGAACAGATGACCGGTGAGCTGCGCGACAGCGAGAAGCGCTTCGAGCTGGCGGTGTCCGCCACCGATGAAGGGATCTGGGAATGGCAGGCGGGCCACGCCACGTTGTTCCTGTCGCTGCGCTGCGACCGCCTGTTCGGCTATCCGGCAGGCGGGCTGCCCCGCACGGTGCGCGGTGTCCTGCGGTCCATGACGCCGCCGGCCCGGCGGACCTTCCTGCGTGCCTTCCGTCTGCACGTCAAGGACCGGGCCCTGCTCGAATGTGTCATCCCCATCCGGCGTATCGATGGCAGCTCGGGCTGGTTCCACCTGGCCGGCAAGACCGAGTTCGATGCCCGCGGCAGGCCGCTGCGCACGGCCGGGGCGGTGTCGGACGTGACCGAGCTGCGCCGCGCCCAGCAGGCGGTGGTGGATTCCCATGCCAAGCTCGATGCGCTGTACCGGCATGCCTCGCTGGGCATGGCGCTGGTGGACGGGCAGGGGCGCTTCCGGCAGGCCAACGCCGCCTTCTGCCGCATCACCGGCTATGCCGAGGATGAGCTGTGCCGCCCCGGCTGCCTCTTGCCCCCACCGCCGGAGCATCCGGACGGCTTCATCCAGGCCGACGGGGATGCCTGTCTGGTGGCTCCGATGCAGGCCTACGAGACCGAGATGGTGCACAAGAACGGCCACCGGGTGCCGGTCCTGGTCACCACCACGCGGGTCGGCAGCCGCGATGCGGGGCGCTGGGTGATCGTCGAGGACGTGACCGTGCGCCGGCAGGAGCAGCAGGCCATCCGCGAAGCCCATGCGACCAATGAGTCGCTGATCGAGGCGATCCCCGACATGTTGTTCCAGCTCGACGATGGGATGCGCATCGTCCGCTATCACGCGCCCAGTGGCGACGCCCTGTCGATGCCGCCGGAGTCCTTCCTGGGGCATCGCCTGGAAGACGCTCTGTCGCCCGACATGGCCCGGCGCTTTGCCCAGGCCGCGGTGCAGGCGTCGCGCACCGGCACGCTGCAGCGGATCGAGTATGCGTCGCGGCGGGGCGGCAAGGGGCGCCACTTTGAGGCCCGCTTCCGGGCCATCCGCACCGGCGGCAGCCTGGCGGTGATCCGCGATGTGACCGATCTCAAGCTGGCCGAGCTGGCCTTGCGGGAGAGCGAGGCCCGCTGGCAGTTCGCCCTGGACGGGGCCGGTGACGGCGTGTGGGACTGGAACCTGGCGACCGGCCGGGTGTTCCGTTCCCTGCGCTGGACGGCGATGCTGGGTTACGCCGCCGAAGAGATCGGCGATGATCTGGGCGCCTGGTCGGAGCGCGTGCATCCGGACGACCTGGCGGCGGCGCTGGAGGCGCAGGATGCGCACCTCAGGGGCGAGACCCCGGTGTTCACGCAGGAGCTGCGGATGCGCTGCAAGGACGGCCGCTACAAGTGGGTCCTGATCCGGGGCCTGGTGGTGGAGCGCGCGCCGGATGGCCGGGCCCTGCGCATGATCGGTACCCATACCGACATCGACGATGCCAAGGCCCGGGAAAGCCAGATCCTGGACCATAATCAGAACCTTGCGTCACTGGTGGCCGCCCGGACTCACGATCTCCAGCTTGCCAAGGAGGCGGCGGAGGCGGCCAACGAGGCCAAGTCGGTGTTCCTGGCCAACATGTCGCACGAGCTGAGGACGCCGATGCATGGGGTGCTGAGCTACGCGCGGCTCGGTGAAACGCGGGTCACCCAGGTCGGTCACGAGAAGTTGCGCGGCTACTTCCATCGCATCCGGGTCAGCGGCGAGCGGCTGCTCGTGTTGCTCAACGATCTGCTCGACCTGTCCAAGTTCGAGGCGGGCCGCATGACGCTGTCGCTGGCCCCGGCCGATCTCGAGCAGATCATCCGGGATGGGCTGAACGATTTTGCCGCGCTCTTCCAGTCGCGGCGGCAGATGGTGCAGGTGGAGCTTGCAGGGCCCCTGCCCGAGGTGATGGTCGATTCGGCGAAGATGGGGCAGGTGATACGCAACCTGCTGTCCAATGCGGGCAAGTTCACGCCGGAGGGGCGCGCCATCCGGGTGCGCCTGGCCATGGCCAGCCTCGACGGGGCGCCCGCGGTGGAGATCCTTGTGTCAGACGAGGGGATTGGCATCCCCCTGGCGGAACTCGACGTGGTGTTCGACAAATTCGTGCAAAGTAGCCGGACGCGCACCGGAGCCGGTGGCACGGGCCTCGGGCTGGCGATCTGCCAGGAGATCGTGGTGGCCCATGGCGGCCGGATCAGTGCTTGCAACAATGCAGTTGGCGGGGCGGACTTCTCGGTCGTCCTGCCCCTTGGAACAGAGTCCCTGCCCCGTTCGGGCAGCGTGGCGGAGAAGGAAGAATAGATGAGCAGGGCACGCATACTGGTGGTCGACGATGAACCCTTCAACCTGGATATCGTCGCGGAGTATCTGGATGAGATGGATTTCGACCTGGTCATGGTCGAATCCGGCGATGCGGCCTGGGAGGCGCTGGGTGACCGGGAGCGGGAGTTCGACCTGGTCCTGCTGGATCGCATGATGCCGGGCATGGACGGCATCATGCTGCTGCGCAAGATCAAGGCCGACGAGCGCCTGAGCAGCATCCCGGTGATCATGCAGACTGCCGCGACTTCACCGGAGCAGGTGCGCGAAGGGCTGGCAGCGGGAGCTTTCTATTACCTGACCAAGCCTTTCGAGGGCGAGGCGCTGCAGACCATCATCCGCTCGGCGCTGGACGACATGCGGGTGCGCCGGGAGTTGCGGGCCAGCCTCAACGACCACGCCAAGGCGATGAACTGCATGACCGAAGGGGCCTTCAGCATCCGCACCCTGGACGAAGCGCGCAATCTGGCGTCCTTCGTCGCCTTGCTGGGGCCCCAGCCGGAAACGCTGGCCATGGGGCTCTGCGAACTGCTGGTGAATGGCGTCGAGCACGGCAACCTGGGAATCGATTTTGCCGAGAAGAGCCGCCTGCGCGAGGAGGACCGCTGGGAGGATGAGGTGGCGCACCGCCTGTCCCTGGCGGAGAACCGGAACAAATCAGTCAGGTTGAAGGTTTGGGGGGATGATTCCCGCTGGGTGTTCGAGATCCGTGATGATGGTCCGGGTTTCGACTGGCGCCGCTTCCTGGACTTCGATCCCGAACGGGCCTTTGCGCCAAACGGGCGGGGGATCGCCCTGTCGCGGCAGCTGTCCTTCACCAGCCTGACCTATCTGCCTCCGGGCAACCAGGTCGTGGTGACCGTGCCCAAGTCGGACAAGCCCGCCTAAGCCGCCCGGGATGGCCCTTTCCGCTATCCCGTCCGATGGATTGCCGCAGGCCGGGCCTGGATGCCCGCCTGCCGAGAAGCAGAGAGCAGTGGATGTCTGAAAATACATTGAGAGTCCTTGTGGCCGACGATATCGCCTCAAACCGGACGATCGTGGGCGCCTTCCTGGGCCACCTCAACTGCCAGCCCCTGTATGCCGCCGACGGCGTGGATGCCGTGGAGATCTTCCGCCAGGAGTCCCCCGACATCGTGCTGATGGACCTGATGATGCCGCGCATGGATGGCTTCGAGGCGATCAAGCAGATCCGGGCGCTGTCGGAGGATCGCTGGGTGCCCATCATCATCCTGTCGGCGCTGAGCGGCGAGGGTGACATTGTCCACGGCCTCGAGATCGGGGCCGACGACTACCTGGCCAAGCCCCTGTCCTTCCCGGTCTTCTCGGCCCGCTTCAAGGCCTTGCGCCGCCTGCTCGACATGCAGCGCCGCCTGTCCGGCTCGCTCGAACAGGTGCGGGCCGTGGCCAACGGCGTGATCGACGGCATCATCTCGGCGGACGACCAGGGCATGATCCTGTCGGTCAACCGGGCTGCCAGCCACATCTTCGGCTACGGCGCCCCCGAGATGATCGGCAGGCCTTTCTCGATGCTTTTGCCGCCGGATGCCTCCGAAGGCGGCAGCAGCTACCTGCAGCGCCACGTGATGGGCGGCGAGAAGCGGGTGGTCGGGCAGATCCGGGAAATGACCGGCCGCCGCAAGGATGGCACGATCTTCCCGATGGAGATCGGCGTGTCCGACCTGCAGCTGCCCAACCGGCGCATGTTCATCGGCATCGTGCGCGATGTGTCGGAAGCCCGTCGCATCCAGCGCCAGCTGGCCGAGGACGCGGCCCGGCTGCAGCGCTACCACGATGAGTCCGAGCGCGAGCAGGAGCTTGCCATGAAGATCATGGAGCGGCAGATCCGCTCCGACTGGCTGCATGACAAGGCCGTGCAATATGCCGTGATGCCGGCCCGCAACTTCTCGGGCGACGTGGTGGCGGTGGCCCGCTCCAACGATGGCGCCCTCTATGCGATGCTGGCCGACGCCACCGGCCACGGGCTTGCCGCCGCGGTCAGCGTGCTGCCGGCCCTGGGTGCCTTCTACCGCGGCGCCGCCCGCAACCTGCCCCTGGCAGGGCTGGTGACGGAGCTCAACGACCTGCTCTGCGGCCTGCTGCCTCCCGGGCATTTCGTGGCCTCCGCGCTGGTGCGCCTGGAAGCGTCCCGTCCGTCCGGCGAGATCTGGGTCGGCGGCGTGCCGGATGTGCTGCAGGTGAGCGAGGATGGGCAGGTGCGGCAGCGCTTCCCGTCCCGCCAGCTGCCCCTCGGCATCCTGCCCTCGGCAGAGGCGGCGGTGGTCTGTGAAGCCTTCACCTGGGATGGCCCGGGGCAGATCGTGCTGTGCTCCGATGGCCTGACCGAGGCCGAGAACCAGGCCGGCGAGCCTTTCGGCCACGAGGGGTTGGTGCGTGCGCTGGCCGGAGGCGGGCGAGCCAGCCACCTGGGCCTTCTGCGCCAGGCCCTGACCCGCCACCTGGCGGGGCAACCGGCGGGGGACGACGTCTCGGTGCTCCTCCTCGACTGCGCGGATCCTGCCATGTTGCGGGGCTGAGCCCTGCCAGCCCTCCTGCGCCAGGCACGCGGCGCAGGACGCCAAGGAAAGATGGCGTGCTTCCTGCTACACCGAAAGTATTGTCTTTACGGTGGTCTCCGCCATGCTGCGAGTACTGGTTGTCGATTCTTCCCGCGAACGTGCCGCCGATGTCTGCGCGGCCCTCGCCCTGGCAGGTCATCAGGTGGTGGCGGCGCTTTCGAGTGCGCTCGATTTGTCCGATCAGGTGCTCGCTACCAAGCCTGATGTGATCTTCATCCAGGCCGATTCACCGAGCCGGGACACCCTGGAACACCTCGCCACCATGAATCGGGACTGTCCGCGACCGGTGCTGTTGTTCTCCCAGGACACCGACTCCGAGATGATCCGGCGTGCCGTGAAGGCCGGCGTGTCGTCCTATGTGGTTGATTCCGTTACGCCCGAGCGCCTGGATTCGCTGGTCGAGGTGGCCATCGCCCAGTTCGAGGAGTTCCAGCACCTGCGTGCCGAGCTGGACGACGCCAATCGCAAGCTGTCTGAGCGGATCCTGGTGGACCGGGCCAAGGGGCTGCTCATGAAGGCCCGTGGGCTGGACGAGGACGCGGCCTATCACGCCCTGCGCAAGCTGGCCATGGAGCGGGGCCGCAAGCTGGCTGAGGTGGCGCGCGACGTGATCGACATGGCCAGTCTTCTACTCTGAAAGAGATATCCGGCCTTGCCGGGGTGCATCTTGTGGGGCGGCAGCCGGAAAACCGGCTTCCGCCCTTTTTCTTTCTGTTTCAGCTGCTTGTGCTGATGAGGAAGCCTGTTCTTATCGGGATGACGCCAAAGCGGTGCATGCTGCACTGCCGCAGTGCATGAGTGTGAGAGGTTTTATTTACCTCTAAAGGGGTAAGTTGTTTTGTTTTTTGAGTATATTCATATTAATCAACATCTTATTTTTTCTGGCACAGCGCTCGCTTAGTACTCCTCGAAGTCGGTCCAACGGCGGCCCGGCTTGATCAGGCGATCAGACTTGGACAAGGGCGTCCATTCCTCAGCGAATCATTCGCGGAGGAGTGAGACGCCCTCTTTTTTTTGTATTTTCGGATCAGGGGCGAGCAATGAGCGAGCGTTTCGACGACAAGAATCTTTCCCGCCGCGGCTTTCTCAAGGCTGGGGCAACCCTTGGAGGTATGGCTGCAATGGGCACGATGCTCCCCTCTGCCGGCGCGTGGGCTGCCGGTTCGGATAAACCGGAGCTGGAAGAAGTCAGGATCGGCTTCATCCCGCTGACCGACTGTTCCTCGGTGGTCATGGCTTCGGTCATGGGTTTCGACAAGAAGTACGGCATCAAGATCACCCCCAGCAAGGAAGCCTCCTGGGCCGGTGTGCGGGACAAGCTGGCCAACGGCGAGCTGCACGCGGCGCATGTGTTGTACGGCCTGGTATATGGCCTGCACCTGGGTATCGGCGGTCCCAAGAAGGACATGGCCGTGCTGATGACCCTCAACAACAACGGCCAGGCCATCACCCTGTCGAACGCGCTCAAGGACAAGGGCGCGGTGGATGGCGCCTCCCTGTCGAAGCTGGTGGCGAAGAAGGAGAAGGAATACACCTTCGCCCAGACCTTCCCCACCGGCACCCACGCCATGTGGCTCTACTACTGGCTGGCGGCCCACGACATCGACCCCTTCAAGGACGTCAAGAACATCGTCGTGCCGCCTCCGCAGATGGTCGCCAACATGCGGGTCGGCAACATGGACGGCTACTGCGTGGGTGAGCCCTGGAACCAGCGTGCCATCGTGGACAAGATCGGTTTCACCGCGATGACCACCCAGGATATCTGGACCGACCACCCCGAGAAGGTGCTGGGCGCCACCGCCGAATTCGCGGCCAAGTACCCGAACACCGCCCGCGCCATGATCTGCGCGATCCTCGAAGCATCCAAGTGGATCGACGCCAGCGCCGCCAACCGCTCCAAGACCGCCGAGACGGTGGCCGCCAAGAGCTATGTGAACACCGACGTGGATGTGATCCGCAGCCGCATGATCGGCCAGTACGAAAATGGACTGGGCAAGAGTTGGTCGGACAAGAACTACATGAAGTTCTACAACGACGGCCTGGTGAACTTCCCCTACCTGTCCGACGGCATGTGGTTCCTGACCCAGCATCGCCGCTGGGGCCTGCTCAAGCAGGACGTGGACTACCTGGCCGTGGCCAAGGCCATCAACAAGACCGAGCTGTACAAGCAGGCCGCCTCCATCGTCGGCACGCCGGTGCCCAAGTCCGACTTCCGCAGCTCGAAGTTCTTCGACGGTGTCGTGTGGGACGGCAAGGACCCGAAGAAGTACGCCGCCTCCTTCAAGATCAAGGCCGCCTGATCCGGCGGGGGCGGTGCCGCCCCCCGTCCGCCTCGTACGTTCAATGTGAAAGGGCAGGCTCAAGGGCCTCCCGGCGACTAACGGAGATCATCATGAATACTGCAACCCTCACGTCTGCGCTCGGGGCCGTTGCGCCCGAAGCCGCGCCGGCTCACCCGGCGCCCGTGGCCCGCAGCGAAGCCACCCCTGCCAAGGAATCCGATATGGCCTCCTCGACGCCCATCCAGAATGCAGCTCCGGCGCCCGTCGCCGAGCCCGGCACGCCCTTTGGTGAGCGCGTCGGCCAGCTTTTCCGTGCCGTGATTCCGCCCTTCCTGGGCTTCGCCTTCGTGATCGGCCTGTGGGCGCTGGTTGCCATGAGCTCGACCGACTTTCCCGGCCCGGCAAAGACCTTCGATGCCGCCGTCACGCTGTTCTCCGACCCCTTCTACCGCAACGGCCCGAACGACCAGGGCATAGGCTGGAACATCCTGTCGTCCCTCAAGCGGGTCGCCATCGGCTTTGGCGTGGCCGCGCTGGTGGGCATTCCGATGGGCTTCATCATCGGCCGCTTCGCCTTCATGAACAGCATGCTCGAGCCGATCATCAGCATCCTGCGCCCGGTGTCTCCGCTGGCCTGGCTGCCCATCGGCCTGATGGTCTTCAAGGCCGCCGATCCGGCTTCCACCTGGACCATCTTCATCTGCTCCATCTGGCCGATGATCCTCAACACCGCCCAGGGCGTGCAGCGGGTGCCGCAGGACTACCTGAACGTGGCGCGGGTGCTCAACCTGTCCGAGTTCAAGATCATCACCAAGATCCTCCTGCCCTCGGTGCTGCCATACATGCTCACCGGCATCCGCCTGTCCATCGGCACCGCCTGGCTGGTCATCGTGGCGGCCGAGATGCTCACCGGCGGCGTCGGCATCGGCTTCTGGGTGTGGGATGAATGGAACAACCTCAAGGTCGAGCACATCATCATCGCCATCTTCGTGATCGGCATCGTCGGCCTGCTGCTCGAACAACTGCTGCTGCTGATTGCCCGTCGCTTCAGCTACGGCACCAACTGATAACCGGATCGAGGAGTTTCGTCATGAACGCAATCGTCAAGGTCGAAAACGTCGGCATGGCCTTCGAGACCAAGAAGGGCCGCTTCGTCGCCCTGAAGGATGTCAATCTGCAGATCCGCAGTGGCGAAGTGGTGTCGCTGATCGGCCACTCTGGCTGCGGCAAATCCACCCTGCTCAACCTGATCGCCGGCCTGACCCTGCCCACTTCGGGGGTCATGCTGTGCAGCGGCCGCGAGATCGCCGGCCCCGGGCCCGAGCGGGCGGTGGTCTTCCAGAACCACTCCCTGTTGCCCTGGCTGAGCTGTTTCGAGAACGTCTACCTGGCCGTCGAGCGGGTCTTCGGCGCCAAGGAGGGCAAGGCCAAATTGAAGGAGCGCACCGCGGCGGCCCTGGAGATGGTGCACATGACCCATGCCACCCAGAAGATGCCCCACGAGATCTCCGGCGGCATGAAGCAGCGTATCGGGATCGCCCGGGCCTTCGCCATGGAGCCCAAGATCCTGCTGATGGACGAGCCCTTTGGCGCTTTGGATGCGCTGACCCGGGCCTCCCTGCAGGACGAGCTGATCGGCGTGATGGAGAAGACCGGCGCCACCGTGGTGATGGTGACCCACGACGTGGATGAGGCGGTGCTGCTGTCCGACCGGGTGGTGATGATGACCAACGGCCCGGCGGCGACCATCGGCGAGATCCTCGAGGTCAAGCTGGACAAGCCCCGCGACCGCCTGGCGCTGGCCCACGATCCGCACTTTGCCGAATGTCGTGGAGCGATCCTGGAGTTCCTGTACCAGAAGCAGATGAAGAAGGCCGCCTGAGCGGCGTGCTGCGGCACATCAAACGGCCCGGACCGGCAATGCCGCAGTCCGGGCCGTTTGCATTGGAAGGGCGCATCGGCGCCCGCCCGGTTACTTGAGCGGAAAGCCCAATCGGTGCAGCGCTTCCACCAGCTGATCACGCCCTGACAGGGAGGCCGCGTCGCGGACCCGCTTGGCCGAGTGGTTGGACCAGGTGCCGCGCACCTTCATGCCCTGGGCAGCGTAGAACTCGCTCATTGCGGTGTCGTACTCGAGCAGGCCGGGCTGCTGGGCCTCGAGGGAATACTGCTCCTGGTGCAGCACCACCGGCCGTGGCGGGCGCGGTTTGACGCTGGCGGGCTTGTCCGGGTCGGGGGTGCCCACGCACAGGCCGAATACCGCCACCACGCGGGGCGGCAGGGCCAGCTCGGCGGCAACGTCCAGGGGGCGGTTGCGCATGCCGCCGATGTACACCGTACCGAGGCCGAGGGATTCGGCCGCGGCCACCGCGTTCTGGGCGGCCAGGGCGGCATCGATCACACCGACCTCGAACATCTCCAGGTAGTCAAGCGCGTCATGGCTCTCGCCAACCCGCCGGGCCACGCTTTCGAGGCGGGCCAGGTCGGCCAGCCAGACCAGCAGCAGCGGTGCCTCGACGATGTGTTCCTGGTTGCCGGCGAACTCCGCCAGGCGCGCCTTGCGCACCGGGTCGCGGACGGCCACGACGCTCCAGGCATGGAGATTGGACGAGCTGGCTGCCGACTGGGCGGCCGCGATGATGGCGGCCAGGCTGTCGTCACTGACCGGGTCGGGCAAGTAGGCACGCACCGAGCGGTGGGCCAGCAGGTGGTCGATGATCGTGGAGCCGGCTGCGGGCTGCGGCGTATCGGCAGAGCCATAGCGGGCCTGGTAGAGGGAGGCGCGGGCGTTCATGGGTTTCCTTGCGGTTGATGAGCCGATGACGCCAGCCGGCGCCATCGGACTAGCCCGTCATTCTAGGGCGCGGAAGCCCGCAAGTGCACCCGCGGGCCGCGGGAGCGGCCTGGTGACGGGACTGCTTCAGTCCGCCTTGGTCCCGTCGGAGGACAGGGCCTCGGACACCTGGCGGACCTGCTCCTCGAGCATGTCCGCACTGCGCGCGGCGGCATCGGTGAGTTCGTTGAAGCCCGCCTCGGCTTGCCGGATGGTGTTGCGGACGTGGTCGATGGCCACTTCGCCGGCCGGGTCGGCGCTCAGGGCGGCACGGTCCATCTGGCGCATCAGGAGCTGGTCGAAGCTGGCCACCTGCTCGCGGGTGGCCTCGAGCATGCGCTGGTGGGCGTCGCCGATGATCTCGATGGCTTCGCGCAATTGCCCGGCGGATTCGCTGCGCCAGGACACCAGGCGCGACAGGGGCGGCGGTTCAAGACCGGAGGGGCTGCCGGCGATCAGGCCGTCGAGCTGCTGGTGTCCTTCGTCGAGAACCCGGCGGGATGCCTCCAGGCTCAGGCCGGCGAGCCTGCCGGCTGTCTCGATCATCACCAGGGAAGCCGCCTGCAGGTGGTCGAGGGCAGCGTGGCGTGCTTTCTGGAGGTCGGTGGGGGACAGGTACATGGGGACTCCTTGAGGATTGGCGTGTGGGAATGCGTTGCCGCAAGCCTAGGCCGTGGCGGTTGCAGTCGGGTGACAGGGATGCGGCGATGTCTCCGACCGCCTCACCGCCGATATCGTTCAGGGAGGTGTGCGGGCGCGCTGTGGCAATTCGCCGGCGTTCAGAATGGGGGCCGGCCGGGGTGGGAATAGCCTTCGTCGATCTGGGCCTCGATGACGCGCCAGATGGGTCGGACAAAGAAGCGCAGGCCCTTGATGATGGCGTTCACGTCCATCATGGACGGAATGCGGATGCCCCGGTGTTCGACAGGGCCGCCGATCTGGGTGATCTTGACGCCCAGCTTGGCAAAGTGGTCGGCCAGCCGGGGCTCGGTGAGGACGAAGAGGGTCTCGATGCCTTCCCGCTTGGCCATCGCCACCACGGCCAGGTAGAGCCCGATCGGGATGTAGGGGAAGCGGGGCTGGTTGTTGGTGCCGAAATCCTCGTCGCTGAGTGCCACGGCCGCCTTGGTCTCACCCCGCCGGCGCCGGTAGTGGGCGCGTACTGCGAGGCGCGACACTTCGGCGATGGCGCCCCGCGGCTGGCGGGCCGGATCGATGATGCTGCGGTCCAGGGTGGCCGCGCAGGTGCGCTCGAAGGGCAGCAGGTAGTCGGGGTCTTCCGGCCGGGCCATGACCAGCCGGTTGCAGCCGACCAGGGTCTGCGGCTCGTTCACGGTGCGCATCAGGCAGTGCAGGCTGTGGCGGTCGTATTCGTCGGTCTCCATGCGGTCGGGGCGGACGGGCTCGAAACCGAGCTCCTCGCAATAGACTTCATGGCGGATTCCGAACACCTCGTTGCGCCGGCCCTTGTCGAAGGCGGGGGCGATTTCGAAGTATTTCTTGAAGCCTTCGCCGAGGCTGAATCGATCAAGTAAGGACATGGCGGGTCATTCCCCTGTGGGAAAACAAGGCGGGCGTCTGGCACTTAACGGCAACCAGGCCTCGAATCTTGAAGGGCCCCTGACTCGACAGGGGCTTGCAACGGCGCTCAGTGTGCGCCAAGTTCCGCGAGTCTGCATCCTGCAACGAAGCATTTTCATGAAAACGGGATGGCCGTATGGCTGGCGTGGTGTTGGCTGCCGGCGCGCCGATCTGACGTATCATAAGAAAATATTCACCGCTGGGATTACACCGCCTATGTCTGACGGACGCTTTCGTTACGAAGAGGCCTTTGCCCGCAATATCGGCTGGGTGACCGAGACGGAGCAGACCGCCCTGCGCGGCAAGCGCATCGCCATCGCGGGCGTCGGGGGCGTCGGCGGCGTGCATCTCCTGAGCTTGGCACGCCTGGGAATCGGAGCTTTCCATATCGCCGACATGGACACCTTCGACCTGGTCAATTTCAACCGCCAGGCGGGGGCCATGATGTCCACGCTGGATCGCCCCAAGGCGGATGTCATGGCCGAGATGGCCAGGGACATCAATCCGGAGCTGGACATCAGGGTTTTCGGCAGTGGGGTCGATGCGGCCAATCTCGATGCCTTCCTCGACGGGGTGGATCTCTACGTGGACGGCCTCGACTTCTTCGCCTTCCAGGCCCGACGGGATACCTTCAGGGCCTGCTGGGAGCGCGGCATTCCGGCCGTCACGGCGGCACCCCTGGGGATGGGCACCGCCGTGCTCAGCTTTCTGCCCGGCAGGATGAGCTTCGAGGAGTACTTCCGTCTTGACGGCTGCGACGAGGATGAAATGGCGGTGCGCTTCCTGCTCGGGCTGTCGCCGGCCATGCTGCAGCGGGGCTATCTGGCCGATCCTTCGCGGGTCGATTTCGTGGCCCGGCGCGGGCCGAGCACCATCGCCGCGTGCCAGCTGTGTGCCGGGGCGACGGCGACGGAGTCCCTCAAGATCCTGCTTGGGCGGGGCGAGGTCATGTGCGCCCCGTGGGGTTACCAGTTCGATGCCTACCGCAATCGCTACGTGAAGACCTGGCGCCCCTGGGGCAACCGAAATCCGATCCAGCAGATCGGTCTGGCGATCGCCCGCCGCCAGTTGCGGGCGATGCGCGCAGGACGCTGAGCCGGCATGCCTCACACCCACGGCCCGGCCTGTAGCCATGCTCATGACGACCATGGGCACGAGCATCAGGCCCATCCGCAAGGGGGCGGCCATTCGCAGGCAGAGCCCCACTCCCACAGCCACCACTCTCACGGCCATCATCACCATCACGCACCGCCCACCGACTGGAATCGCGCCTTTGCCATCGGCATCGCGCTGAACCTGGCCTTCGTGGTGGTGGAGGCCCTGTATGGCTGGCAGGCGGACTCCCTGGCCCTGCTGGCCGATGCGGGGCACAACCTGTCGGACGTGGCCGGGCTGGTCCTGGCCTGGGGGGCAGCCTTGGCGGGGCGCCTGCAGCCCACCCTGACCCGCAGTTATGGCTGGTTGCGGGCCTCCATCCTGGCGGCGCTGGGCAATGGGCTGCTGCTGTTGCTGGCCATGGGGGCGCTGGCCGTCGAGGCCGTACAGCGCCTGCAGTCGCCCGAGCCGGTGTCGGGCTGGACGGTGATCATCGTGGCGGCGATCGGCGTGGTGATCAACGGCATCACCGCGGCCCTGTTCATGGCGGGCAGCAAGGACGATCTCAACCTGCGCGGGGCCTTCCTGCACATGGCGGGTGACGCCCTGGTGTCCCTGGGGGTGGTGGCGGCCGGCCTGGCCTACCTGGAGTTCGGCTGGGTGTGGCTGGACCCGGTGGTGAGCCTGCTCATTGCCGTGGTGATCGTGCTGGGCACCTGGGGTTTGTTCCGCCAGTCCCTGCACCTGGCCTTCGACGGGGTGCCCGAGGGGGTGGACCTCTCCGCGGTGGACACCTGCCTGCGCGGCCTGCCTGGCGTGAAGGACGTCCATGATCTCCACGTGTGGGCGCTCGGCACCTCTCACGTGGCCCTCACGGCCCACCTGGTGATGCCCGGCGGTCATCCCGGGGATGTCTTCTTCACCGAGCTCGCGGTGCTGCTGGAGCAGCGCTTCCGTATCCATCACCCGACCATCCAGATCGAGATCGACGGCATCGACGATGGTTGCCGGCCGCCCGTGCGGCCTGCCGGCAAGGGCTGAGTTTTCCGCTGCCGGGTCAGCCGGCGGGGCGGGGGAGGCGGGCCAGGAAGCGGTCCAGGGCGGCGCCGAAGGCCTGGCGGTCGGCCTGGCTGAAGGCCGCCGGGCCACCGGTCTGGATTCCCGCGCCGCGCAACTCCTCCAGGAAATTCCGCATCGACAGCCGTTCGGCAATGTTCGCCGCCGTGTACAGCTCGCCGCGCGGGTTGAGCGCGTGGGCCTTGCGCGCCAGCACCGCGGAGGCCAGCGGGATGTCGGCGGTGATCACCAGGTCGCCTTCTTCCATCTGATCGACGATGTGGGCGTCGGCCACATCGAAACCTGCCGGCACCTGCACGGCCCGGATGAAGCGTGACGGCGGCGTGCGCAGGAGGCGGTTGGCGACCAGGATCGTCTCGATCTGCAGGCGCTCGGCGGCGCGGAACAGGATGTCCTTGATCACGACAGGGCAGGCGTCGGCGTCGATCCAGATGTGCATGGGGCGCTCCCGGTGGCAAAGGCCGGAAGTGTAACCCTACATCCGGCGTGCTCATCTCCCGTGGGGCCGACGCGGGTGAGTTGGTATGTTGCGCTGCAACAAAACTGTGCTAGATTAGCTCCATAACAGAAATATCCCCCTGGGTGAGCGCGGTGGGAGACGCGAGTGCCGGCCATGCTGGTTCCGGTTTCTTGCGCCCGCCGCCCGGGCTGGCGTCCAACGAGAGAGCACCCGCCATGGCCAGTTCCCTGGAGCAAGCAACCGCTGCCCGCCCGGTTTCCGGCGAGCCCGCGATGAACGCCGCCGACGCTGCGCGGGGCGTTCCCTCCCGCTCCCGTCTCCGGGCAAGCCGCTGGCCGGCCCGGCTGGACCTGTTGCAGAGCCTCTCGGGCCTGCTGCTGGCCCTGTTCCTGATCGCCCACATGTTCTTCGTGTCGTCGATCCTGGTCAGCCAGCAGGCCTTTTATACGATCGCCCGCTTCTTCGAGGGGGCTGCGTTCCTTGCCGAGCCCCGTCCGTGGATCGTGTCCTGTGTGGTGGGCGTGGTGATGGCGCTGTTCATGCTGCACGCCTGGCTGGCCCTGCGGAAGTTTCCGGCCAGCTTCCGCCAGTACCGCATCTTCATCGAACACAAGGAGCAGCTGCGCCATAGTGATACCGGCCTGTGGTGGGTTCAGCTGTGGACCGGCTTCGCGCTGTTCTTCCTGGCCTCGGTGCATCTCTTCGGCATGCTGACCCAGCCGGAGCTGATCGGCCCCTACGAGTCCGCCGACCGGATCTGGACCGGCAACATGTGGCCCATCTACCTGCTGCTGTTGTTTGCCGTCGAGATCCACGGAGGCATCGGCCTGTACCGGCTGGCCCTCAAGTGGGGCTGGCTGCAGGGCGCGGATCCGCTGGCCGGGCGGCGGCGCCTGCGTATTGCGCGGACCTGTTTCAGCCTGTTCTTCCTGGGCCTGGGCCTGGTGACCCTGCTTGCCTACGTGCAGCTCGGCATCGCCCACGCGGACCGGGCCGGCGAACGCTATGTGCCGCACAAGGCCGCCTCCAGGCTGGCCGGCCACGAGCGGCCCGGTGGGCTGGAGTTCGCCCTGTCGCGGCGGCCGGGGGAATAGGCATGCGTATCGTCTATACCGATGTGCTGGTGGTGGGCGGCGGGCTGGCCGGCCTGCGGGCGGCGGTGGGCGCCCGGCGGCGGGGCCACGACGTGATCATCCTGAGCCTGGTGCCACCCAAGCGTTCCCATTCGGCGGCGGCCCAGGGCGGCATGCAGGCCAGCCTCGGCAATACGGCCAGGGGTGAGGGCGACAACGAGGACGTTCATTTCGAGGACACGGTGCGGGGCTCCGACTGGGGGTGCGACCAGCAGGTGGCGCGCCTGTTCACCCACACCGCGCCGCAGGCCGTGCGTGAGCTGGCGGCCTGGGGGGTGCCCTGGAACCGGGTGGCGGCCGGCGAACGGGAAGTGGTCATGGACGGCCGCCGGGTGAGCCTCTCGGAGCGCCCCGAAGCCCACGGCCTGATCGCCGCCCGGGACTTCGGCGGCACCAAGAAATGGCGGACCTGCTACGTCTCGGACGGCACCGGCCACGCCATGCTGTACGCGGTGAGCGACCGCACGGTGGCCGAAGGCATCCCCGTCCATGAGCGCATGGAGGCCATCGCCCTGATCCACGACGGCACGCGCTGCCACGGCGCCGTGGTGCGCAACCTGGTCAGCGGCGAGCTGTCGGCCTACGTGGCAAGGGCCACCTGTATCGCCACCGGCGGCTTCGGCCGGATCTACCGGGTCAGTTCCAATGCGGTGATCAACGAAGGCATGGGGGCCGCCATCGCCCTCGAGACCGGTGCGGCCATGCTGGGCAACATGGAGGCGGTGCAGTTCCATCCGACCACCATCTTCCCGGCCGGCATCCTGGTCACCGAGGGCTGTCGCGGTGACGGCGGGCTGCTGCGGGATGCCGCCGGCCACCGCTTCATGCCCGACTACGAGCCCGAGAAGAAGGAGCTGGCCTCCCGCGACGTGGTGTCGCGCCGCATGGAGGAGCACATCCGTGCCGGCAAAGGCGTGAAGACCCGCTTCGGCGACCACCTGTGGCTCGACATCACCCTGCTGGGGGCGGCCCACATCGACGGCCGCCTGCGCGAGGTAAAGGAGATCTGCCAGCACTTCCTGGGCATCGACCCCAGCCGTGACCTGATCCCCGTGCGGCCGGCCCAGCACTATTCGATGGGCGGCATCCGCACCGATGCGCGGGGCCAGGCGCGCGGCCTGCGCGGGCTGTTCGCCTGCGGTGAGGCGGCCTGCTGGGACCTGCACGGCTTCAACCGCTTGGGTGGCAATTCGGTGGCCGAAACCGTGGTGGCCGGCATGATCGTCGGCGAGAGCATGGCCGACTTCGTCGAATCGGTGAATGGCGACCTGCAGGTGTCCACCAGCCTGGTCCGCGAATTCCTCGACGCCGAGCAGGCTCGCCTGGATGCCCTGCTGCAGGGCAATGGCCGCGAGAACGCGGGCGAACTGATGCGCCGCATGCAGGACATCATGACCGACAAGGTCGGGATCTTCCGCAGCGGCGAGCTGTTGAGCGCCGCGGTGGAGGAGCTGCAGGCCCTGCTGGTGCGCAGCCGTCAGATCGGGATCAGCACCCGGCGGCCCGGCGCCAACCCGGAGCTGGTCACCGCCTACCGGGTGCAGAAGATGCTCAAGCTGGCACTCTGCGTGGCCTGGGGCGCCCTGCAGCGCACCGAGAGCCGGGGCGCCCATTACCGCGAGGACTTTCCCCGGCGCGACGACGCGCAGTGGCTCAAGCGCACCCTCGCCACCTGGAGCGATGCCTTCCAGACCCTGCCCACGCTCAGCTACGAGGATCTCGACGTGGCCTCCATGGAGCTGCCGCCCGGCTGGCGTGGCTATGGTGCCCGCGATGCCATCGAGCACCCCCTCACGGCAGGGCGGGTGAGCGAGATCGCGGCGATCCGCCAGGCCTTCGGCCACGCCGACCGCTTCACCGTGCAGCAGGCCCTGATGTCCTATGAACACCTGGTTCCGGAGTGCTTCCGGGGCCGCAACGCCCGACTTGGGGAGGCTTCATGAGCGATCTCCGCACCCTCACCTTGCGCGTGTTGCGAAGCAGCCCGGGCGAGGGCCAGTCGCCCCACTGGGAGGATTTCCGCGTCGAGGAGGCCGAGGGCATGACCCTCTTCATCGCCCTCAACGAAGTCCGCGAGACCCTGGCGCCCTCGCTGCAGTTCGACTTCGTGTGCCGGGCCGGCATCTGCGGCAGCTGCGGCATGCTCATCGACGGCCGGCCGGGGCTGGCCTGCCGGGCCCTGACCCGCGACCTCGGGCCGGTCATCACCCTCGCGCCGCTGCCGGTCTTCGAGTTGATCGGCGATCTGTCGGTGAACACCGGGAAATGGATGCGTGGCACTGCCGAAAGGCTGCAGACCTGGATCCATGCCCAGACGGAGCCCGACCTGACGGCCCTCGAAGCCCCCATGGAGCCGGCGCTGGCCGAGGCCATCTACGAGCTGGATCGCTGCATCGAGTGCGGCTGCTGCGTGGCCGGCTGCGGCACCCTGCGCATGCGCGAGGACTTCGTCGGCGCGGTGGGGCTCAACAAGATCGCGCGTTTCCGCCTCGACCCGCGGGATACCCGGACCGATGAGGATTTCTACGAGCTGATCGGCGACGACTCCGGCGTGTTCGGCTGCATGAGCCTGCTGGGCTGCCACGACGTGTGCCCCAAGGGCTTGCCGCTGCAGACCCAGATCGCCTTCCTGCGGCGCAAGATGGCCAGCACCGGCCTGTAGGCCGCTGTGCCACAACCATGAAAAACGGGAGCCCGCGGGCTCCCGTTCTGCATTCCTGGCAGGCGGCGATCAGTTGATCTTGGCTGCCTTGGCGAGGCCCTGGATATGCTCGTCGATCTTCTGGGCTTGCAGGCGCTGCAGGATCTGGGGCTTGGTTTCCTCGAAGGGAGGGGCCTTCAGGTCGCGCACTTCTTCCAGCTGGATCACGTGGTAGCCGAACTGGGTCTGCACCGGGGTCTGGGTGTAGGTGCCAGGGGTCAGGCCGGCGAGAGCCTTGCCGAAGCTCTCGACGAAGGCGCCCGGCACGTTCCAGCCAAGCTCGCCGCCCTTGTCCTTGGAGCCCGGGTCGAGGGAGAGGGTGGCCAGCTTCTCGATCTTCTCGCCCATCTTGAGGCGCTCGATGATGTCCAGGGCTTCCTTCTCTTCCTTCACCAGGATGTGGCGGGAACGGTATTCCTTGCCACCGGCCTGGGCCACCAGGCGGTCGTACTCGGCGCGGGCGGCCTCGTCAGTGACCGGGTTGGCCTGCAGGAACTCGGTTACGTAGGCGCTGGCCAGGATCTGCTGGCGGGCCATGTCGAGCTGCAGGGCGATGTCGGACTTCTTGTCCAGGTTTTTCTTCTTGGCAGCCTGGCTGAGCAGCTCGGCCTGGATCAGGCGGCCGCGCAGTTCATTGGTGAGCTGCGGGCTGTCGGTGGCGCCCTGGGCCTTGGCACGGGCGAGCAGCAGGTCATAGGCACCCTGGGGGATGGCCACGCCGTTGATCGTGGCGATGGGCTTGGCGGCGGCGGACTTGGCCGGTTCGGCGGCGAAGGCGGGCGCCTGGGCCAGCAGGCCGGCGATCAGGGCAAGGCGGAACAGGGACGAAGAGGACTTCATTGACTTTCCTTGGTGTGGGGTACGGGGCGCGGGGCAGTCTTGCCGGGCGCCCGGGTCATGCGAAGGGAATGTTCACTTTCCCGACGCGTCCGGCAGTATTCCGAAGGGTGGCCCTGCTCGTCAACGCGATCCGCTCGTCAAGCCCCGGTGGCCCCGTCTTCCCTCCCCTCAGGGGGTGCCCGGACAGCCCTGGGCCGAGGCGGCCAGGATCTCGGCGGGGCTCAGGTCGCGGATGTGGGTGGCGATGGACCATTGGTGGCCAAACGGGTCTTCGACGCGGCCGTAGCGGTCACCCCAGAACATGTCGGTGGCAGGTAGGGTGAGCCGGGCGCCGGCCTCCACCGCCCGGGCCAGGGCCGCATCCACGTCGATGACGTAGAGATGCAAGGTGATCGGCGAGCCGCCCAGCCCCTGGGGGCTGTGGCAGCCCATCTCGGGAAATTCGTCCACCAGCATCAGGGGCGAGTCGCCGACCCGCAGCATGGCGTGCATCAGGCGTCCGTCGGGGGCGGGCAGGCGGGCCAGTTCCACCGCACCGAAGGCGCGCACGTAGAAGTCGATGGCGGCGGCGGCATTGCGGCACACCAGGTGCGGTGTGAGGGTGGGCATGCCGGCGGGGATGGGGGCTACGGTGCTCATTTTTGTCTCCACGTATGTTTTGTCTCTATTTGTATCGAGGCATGGTCTGACTACAGTGCCCGGCGGAAGGTCAGGTTGAGGCGGCAGGCGCCGGTGGCCGCATGATGGCCGTCCTTCAGCGGCGCGATGCCATGGAAGAACAGGCGTGCCGGGCCGCCCCACACCACCACGTCGCCGTGTTCCAGGGGCAGGCGGACTGGGCGGTCGCTGCGGGTGGCGCCACCGAACAGGAAGATCGCCGGCAGGCCGAGGGACACCGAGACGATGGGCTGGGTGAGGTCGGCCTCGTCCCGGTCCTGATGGAGGCCCATGCGGCTCCCCGGGACGTAGTGGTTGATGAGGCAGGCATCCGGCGCAAAGTCCTCGAAGCCGGCTGCGGCAGCCGCCCGGCGGGCCAGGCCAGCCAGGGCGGCGGGCATGGGCGGCCAGGGCAGGCCGCTGGCCGGGTCGGTTTCGGCGTAGCGGTAGCCGCGCCGGTCGGAGACCCAGCCGCGGGTTCCGCAGTTGCTCATGGCCACCGACATGGTCTGGCCGCCGGGCGTCTGCAGGTGGCGGAAAGGGGCTGCCACCACCAGCCGGGCCACGGCGTCGAGCAGTGACGCTGCGTCGGCGAGGGCGAAGGCGCGCAGCACCACGGCGCCAGGGACGATGTCCTCGCGCCAGGGGGCCAGGGTTTCGGGAAAGAGGTCGGAATGCATCGCGGCCGGCAGGTCAGGTGATGTCGACAATCTAGCCTGAGCCGGGCCGGAGCGCACCCTCTGCAGGCCATCATGGCCTGCCGCAATGGTTTGCAGAGCCACATGCAATTGGACCTCCCTGGGGGGCCGGCCGACACTGCAAGGGCAGATCCCGCCCTTTGAAGGAGACCGACATGAGCACGCTCCAGATCGCCCCCAAGGAAGCCCGGGTCCGGGTTGCCAAACACGCCTTGCGCTTCATCCTGGGGGCGCTGCTGACGGGCAGCGGCGCCGCGCTCTTCCTCAGCGATGTGGCCCGCTGGATCGCCGGCGGGCCCTGATCCTCCTGCCCCGGGGGCAGGGGCCGCGCTCAGCCCTCCGGCGCCAGCCAGCGCAGGGCCAGGGCGGCCGCCTGATGGCGCACCTGGTGCACCCGCAGGCGCAACTGACGGGGCGGTCCGGGCAGGATCTCCGCCCGGACCGCCAGGGACAGCAGGCCGCCTCCGGCAAAGTCCGGGAAGAGCAGGGCCGCCTGTGGGTTGAGCAGCAGGTTGCCCAGGGTGTTGAAGTAGTTGTTGCCGGCGAAGTCATCGATCAGCAGCGCATCGCCCTCCACGCGGATGAAGCCCGGCGGCCCGCCGCGGTGGGACACATCCACGCCGTGGGCTGGATCGCCGTCATCCGATGGATGGGCGCTGGCGATGAAGAAGGTGTCGACGGCCTGGATCCAGCCGCGCTCTGCCTCGCTCAGGCTGTCGTGCAGGTGGGCCGGCTGCACCTGGCGGGGGGCGGGGTCGAACACGGCGAGGCGCGGCTGGATGTATTTCGGGCAGTTGCCGAAGCTCTGCTCGATGGCCACCACCAAGTTGCCGGCCGGGCCGGCCAGGACCCGGCCGTTGGCCCGGTTGCGGCGCCGGGTGTGCGCTTCGATGCCGAGCAGGCCGATCCGTGCGCCGGGCACCAGCAGGTCGGCCAAGGGGGCTCCCGGCTCCGGCGTGGCGGCAATGCACAGCTGGCTGCCGTCCGGTGCCGAGATGAAGCCCGGCGGGCCGGCCAGCAGGGTGGCGCGAGGCTGGCCGTCCGCCTCCACGCCGGCTGCCACGATGAAGGGCAGGCCGGCAAAGAAATCCCGGTGCTGTTCCGGCATTTCCTTGCGGATCACCCGGGGGCCTACCTCGGCGAGCCGGTCCCGGCTGCCGGCCACGGCCTGCAGGCGGGTTTCTCCAGCGTGGAAGACGGCAGCCATGATCTTCAGGCGGCCAGGCCGATGGCGGTCTTCGGCATCGGGAAGAAGCCTGGCAGGGCTTCGACTCGGGCCAGCCAGGCGCGGATGGCCGGGTAGGGCTGCAGCGACACATTGCCCTCGGGCGCATGGGCGATGTAGGTGTAGTTGGCCACGTCGGCGATGGTCGGGGCTTCGCCGGCGACCAGCCAGGGGCGACCGGCCAGCTCCTTTTCCATGATGTCGAACAGGGTATGGGCACGGGCGATCACCTCGTCGGCGTTGAAGTTCATCTTGAACACCGTGATCAGGCGTGCGGCGCAGGGGCCGTAGGCTACCTGCCCGGCGGCCACCGACAGCCAGCGCTGGACCTGGGCGGCACCGGCCGGGTCGTCCGGCAGCCAGTGGGCGGCGCCGTAGCGGCGGGCGAGGTACACCAGGATGGCGTTGGAGTCGGCCACCGTTACGTCGCCGTCCTGGATCACCGGCACCTGGCCGAAGGCGTTCATGGCCAGGTAGGCAGGGCTCTTCTGCTGGCCGCCGAGGAGATCCACGTCCAGCGCCTCGACCGGCAGGCCGAGAAGGGACAGGAAGAGTTCGGCCCGGTGGCTGTGGCCGGACAGGGTGAAGCGGTGGAGCTTGATGGGCTGGGCGGGATGCTTCATGGCGGACCTCTGGGGTGGGGGAATCAGTGAACAGCAGTGTGCTTTAATGCAGATGGCGGATAAATGCCGTCGTGTGTATTTCACTGCTTCGATAAATGGAGTAATTCCCATGGACAAACTCAAGGCCATGGCGACCTTCGTGCAGATCGCCGAGGCTGGCAGCCTGAGCGCGGCGGCCCGCAGCAGCGGGGCTTCGCTGCCGGCGGTGGTGCGCAGCCTGGCGGCACTGGAAGCCGAACTGGGGGTGCGCCTGTTCAACCGCACGACGCGGCGTATCGCCCTGACCGACGAGGGCCGTCACTACCTGGACAGCTGCCGCAACCTGCTGGCCGCGCTCGACGAGGCGGAGTCGGCTCTGCGCGATGAGGCCGGCGACCTGTCGGGCCAGCTCACCCTGACGGCGCCGGTGCTGTTCGGCCAGATGTACGTGGCACCTGCCGTGACGGCCTTTGTGCAGCATCACCCGGGGGTGCGCTGCCGCCTGCTGCTGTTCGACCGGGTCACCAACCTGCTGGAGGAGGGGATCGATGTGGGGGTGCGCATCGGCCACCTTGAGGACTCGTCGCTGATCGCCCACCGGGTGGGCACGGTGCGCCGCATGGTGGTGGCCAGCCCGGCCTACCTGGCCCGGCAGGGCCTGCCTGCCCACCCGCGGGACTTGCTCAAGGCCAACTGCATCGGCTTTTCCACGGGCGCGGGGCCGTGGTGGGGTTTCGAGGAAAAGGGGCGCAGCTACACCCTGCCGGTGAGCGGCAACCTGGAGTTCAACCACGTGGCGCCCGCGGTCGACGCCTGTGCGGCGGGCCTGGGCTTTGGCATGTTCATCTCCTACCAGGTGGCCCGTCACCTGGCGGACGGCCGCCTGCAGGTGGTGCTCGAGGACTTCGAGGCCCCGCCGCGGCCGATCAGTGTGGTCTATCCCCACGCCCGCCTGCAGCCGGCGCGGGTGAGGGCTTTCGTGGAGTGGCTGCGCGCGGCGCTGCAGCAGGCGGGGCCTTGTCTGGGCGGCGGTGGCGAAGATCACGGTTGAGGGGTGGAGAAATACCCGTGGTCCGCGGCCTTGAGGGAGATGACGTTAGAATGTGATAAATCGTCACTTCGAGGCGGGTCACGGGCGGGCCCACCTCCGCCAACCATGATCCTCCTCACTTCCCGGCAAGGTTCTTGCCGCCGCTTTGAACCCTCCTCCCTGCTGCGCGTTCTGTCCGCTTCCGTCCTGGCCGTGCTGGCGCCGGCAGCGACAGCCCTGACTGCGGCGCAGATCCATTCCCGGGTGGCGCCCGCGGTGGCGGTGGTGGAAACCCTGGATGCCGAGGGCCGTGTTGGCCTCAGCCTGTCGGCCACCGCGTTGGGGGCCGGGCGCTTCGTCACCGTCTGTGACTCCCTCGACGGGGCTGCCGCGCTGCGCACCGAGGTGGCTGCAGCGCGTCGTCCGGCAATCGTCACCGCCCGTGACCGTGGCCGCAATCTGTGCCTGCTCGAGGTTGAAGGGCTCGTCACTCCGGGGCTGGTGCAGGCCGCAGCTCCGCCGCCCGGCAGCCGGGTGTTCGCGGTATCAAACGCGCTTGGCATGGGGGTCGGGATTTCCGAAGGGGTGGTGTCGGGGGTCAGGCACTACCCGGATGGCGCCTACATCCAGTTTTCCGCGCCCATCTCGCCGGGATCCCAGGGCGGCGCGCTGGTGGATGCGGAGGGCGCGCTGGTCGGCATCATCGACTATCGCCGGCGGGATGGTCAGAACGTCAATTTCGCCCGGGTGGTGGCCGTGGTGGGGGAGATAGAGGCCCGTGCGGCGGCCGCAGCCGACCAGCTCCGGCGCTTCGATGCGGCCAGTGCCCTGGTCCGCGACGCGCGCTGGGTCGAACTGGATGAACTGGCCGGCCGCTGGGTTCGCGAGGAACCCGACAGCACCGATGCCTGGGGTTTCGTGGCGGAGGCGGCGCGCCAGCTCAAGCAGCACGAGAAGGGGCTCGAGGCGGCACGCACGCTCTGGCGCATCCACCCCGACCGGCCCCAGTCGGGTCTGATCCTGGGGGCGCAGCTGGCGGCCCTCGGGCGCTTCAAGGAGGCCGAGGAGGTGGTTCGCGAGCTGCTTGCCAGGCATCGGGAGTTCGCCCAGGGCCATAACTTGCTGGGGCTGATCCTGCAGGCTGAAGGCCGCCTGAATGAAGCGGAGGCGGCCCTGCGCCGGGCCCTCGAGCTGGAGCCGTGGCTGATGCCCGCCTACCGGAGCCTGGGGGAGCTGGCGGCGGCCAGAGGAGATCACGCCAGCCGGATCGCTATCCAGCGGCGCCTGGCCAGCCTGCTGCCCGATGACAGCAGCCTGCGTCTGGCCCTGGTCCAGGCCTATCTCGCCGCCTCGATGCCCGCTGCCGCGCTGGCGGCCCTGGAGCGTCTGCCTGCCACCGAGCAGGAGAGTGCCGATGCCTGGTATTGGCGCGGCATCATCGAGGCCAGCCTGAAGCGCCCGGAGGCGGCGGTCAATGCCTTCCGCGAGGCCCTGGCACGGCAGAGCCGGCAGCCCGGCTGGTGCTGGTCCGGCATGGGCACCGCGTACTACGGCATGAAGCGCTTTCCGGAGGCGATCGAAGCGCTTGAAGCGGCTCACCGGGCCAATCCGGAGCAGTCTGGTTTTGCTTATCAACTCGGGGTTGCCCTGAAGGATGGCGGGCGACCCGCCGAGGCCCTGGTACTGTTTGAGGAGCTGGCGGCCCGGGCGCCGGGCGATGCCGCCAACTGGCGGCAGGTCGGTTTTACGCGGGCTGTCCTGGATCGCCATGAGGAGGCGCTGGCGGCCATGGAGCGATCCTTGCAGCTCGATCCCCGGCAGCCCAGGCTGTGGCGGGCGATGATCGAAAGCCTGCAGGCGCTTGACCGGCGTGCCAGCGCCATCGAGGCCTATGAGCGCCTGCGCGCCATCGACGGCACGGCCGCCGCGGAGGCCTGGGCCAGCGTCATCGCGCCTTTCGAGGAGGCCGCGCAATGAGGCGCCATGACGTGGTGTGCGGGGTGCTGCTGGGTCTTGCGGTCCGGCTTGCGCTGGCCGACGAGACCGACGAGGCACGCCAGGTGTTTGCCCGGGTGGCGCCTTCGGTGCTCACCGTGCGGACCCTGGATGCCGCAGGGCGGGAGGATGGGCAGGGCAGCGGGGTGGTGGTCGGCCGCGAGCAGGTGGTGACCGCCTGCCACGTGATCGAGGATGCCCGGCGCATCCGTGTCGTGGCCGGCGAGCAGGCCTTCGACGCCGAGTGGGTGCGCCGCAATGCGCCCCTCGATCTGTGCCTGCTGCGCGTTGCGGGGCTCAAGGCGCTGCCCGTGAAGCTGCGCAGCGGGGCGGATCAGCCCGTGGGCCTGCCGGTCTATGCCGTCGGCAACCCCCTGGGTTTCGGCCTGGCGGTGAGCGCCGGCCTGCTCGCCGGAGTGGAGCGCGAGCAGCCCTATCCTCACCTGATCAACACGGCGGCCCAGTCCCCCGGGTCGAGCGGCGGTGGCCTGTTCGACCTGGAAGGCCGCCTGGTAGGGATCAGCCGGGCGATCATGGGGGCCGCGCAGAACGTCAGCCGGGCCATCCCCGCTGCGGCGGTAGCGCGCCTCCTTGAGTCGGGCGATGCGCCGCCGCAGCGCCCGGAGCCGCCAGCGCCGGAGCGGGCCTGGGTGGCCGAAGCCGAGGTGGCCGAGCAGGGCGCCCGCTGGACCGCCCTGGAGAACCTGGCGCGCAACTGGCTCATTGCCCAGCCCACTGCGGCCCAGGCGGCGGCCAGCCTGGCGACCGCCCTGCTCATGTCGAACCGTCCGCAAGAGGCAGAGGGGGCGGCGCGACGGGCCCTCGGCCTGGATCCTTTCCATGTGGGGGCCTGGGCAACCCTGGCTCGTGCCCTGCATCTGCAGGGGCGCACGGCCGAGGCGGAGGAAGCCCTTGGCAAGGCCGAGGCCGGCTTTCCCGCCAATCCGAATGTGCCCTTCTTCCGGGCGGAGTGGCTGCGCCAGGCGGGCCGCCTGGTGGAGGCCGGGAAGCTCAGCCGCGAGGCGATCCTGCGTTCGCCCTCGAGTTCTTCCCTGTGGCGGCAACTGGGCCTGATCGAGGAAGCCCAGGGGCGGCCGGCGGAGGCGGCCAGGGCCTTTGCCGTGGCGGCACGCCTTGGGGATGCCTCCGACGAGGTCCGGCGACGCCTGACGGTGAACCATTTCAGGGCGGGTGACCTGGGCCAGGCCTCGCGGTCGGTCCAGAGGGGGGAGGGGGCGGGGCGGCAGGGCGCGCTTGCCCAGATCCTGCTGGGCATGACGGAATTCCGGCAGGGGCGTATCAAGGCCGCCGAGGAGGCCATGCGCAGGGCTGTCGAGCAGGCGCCCGAGCTCGGGGCCGCCTGGGGCGGGCTCGGCATGGTGCTTGCCGGCACGCAGCGATCCGCCGAGGCCGAGAGGGCTTTCGAGCGTGCCCTGGCGCTCGATGGTCCGAACCTCGCGGTGCTCTTCAACCGGGCCGAACTGCGGCGTGGCCAGAAGCGCCTGGAGGAGGCGCTGGCGGATGCCCGCCTGGCGTCCGAGAGCTTCCCCGCACAGATCGACGGCTGGCGTGCCCTGGGCCGGGTCCTGACCGACATGCGCCGTTATGCGGATGCGGAGTCTGCGTATGAGACGGCCGCCGGCCTGGGGCCCCTGCCGCTGGATGATCAGGCCACCCGGGCCGAAGCCCAACTGGGCAACGGCCATGGGGAGCTTGCGCTGA
This sequence comes from Zoogloea dura, assembly GCF_012927165.1. Classification (GTDB taxonomy): domain Bacteria; phylum Pseudomonadota; class Gammaproteobacteria; order Burkholderiales; family Rhodocyclaceae; genus Zoogloea; species Zoogloea dura. The sequence goes on along the minus strand of NZ_JABBGA010000002.1, from coordinate 311,459 downwards.
AGACGCTCAAGGCGCTGGAGGAGAAGGATCCGCGCTTCCTGCGCATGTGTCAGATCACCGCCAAGGTGCTCGGGCAGCGTGGGGACATGAATGGCGCCCTGGCCTACCTGGAGCGTGCCCTCGAGATCGAGCCGGCGAACGGCGTGACGTGGAGCAGCAAGGGTTATGCGCTGGTGAAGCTGGGGCGTGTGGCCGAAGGCGTGCAGGCGCTCGAGACCGCGGTCCGCCTCGAGCCCGGCGTGGCCAATCCGTGGATCAATCTCGGCGAGGCCCAGTTGAAGAACCGCAACCTGGCGCGTGCCATCCAGGCCCTGGAGAAGGCCATCTCCCTGGAGCCGGAGGCCATGGATGCGCGGCTCTTCCTGGCTCAGGCCTACCTGGTGGCGCGCCTGCCCGCGAAGACCCGGGAGCAGACGGCCCAGCTTTTCCGCCGCCTGCCCCAGGCGCCCCAGGTACTGGGCCTCGAGGTGGTGGCCTTGCTGATGCAGGCTGATCTGCCCGCGGCCAGGAGTATGTTCGAGCGCATGCTGGCGGCTGCGCCCGACATGGCGCGCCAGTTGCGGCGCCAGGCCATGGCCAACGGCGTCGCCGGCGCGGCCAGCCTGCCCGAATAGGGCGGGCCTGGCGCTGGCTCAGCGCTCCCGCTGCCAGAGCATGCCGTGGGTGACGATGAACTGGTACTTGCGGGCGTGCTCGCGGATCACCAGTGGCACCTCCTCCTCGCGCCGCAGCACGAAGCCCTCGTCCCTCAGGAAGGCCTTCAGGGCGTCGGCGCTGCGCAGCGGCTGGCCGTCCTTCTCGAAGCCGCCGATCCACGCCTCCTGCGGGGTGAATTGCTCCAGCCACGAATAGGGTGAGAACAAGGCCACCAGCCCCCCCACCTTGACCAGACCCCGCGGGCCGCCGAGGCGGCCGAGCAGGGACCTGGGGCTGGGCAGGCGGCATAGCAGGTTGGCCATCAGCACGGCGTCCAGGTCCACCAGCTCGGCCGGCAGCGAACAGGCGTCGGCCTGGCGGAAGCTGACCCGCTGGCGTTCGATGGACGGATCGATGCGGGCCGTCACGGTGGTGCCCAGATTGCCCTCGTCACGCCGGAAGTAGTCGCGGCTGCCATCCTTCCTGAGCACATTGGCGGCGTCGATGAAGGCGCGGGAGAGGTCCACGCCCAGCACCTCGTCGAAGCCGCGGGCCAGCTCGAAGCTGGCGCCGCCCACCGCGCAACCCACATCCAGGGCGCGGGCGGTGCCGGAGCCGAACTTGCGGGCGCCGTCGATCAGCCAGTCGGCACAGCGCTGCGGAAAGGCGGTGGCGCACTGCGGGCCGCCGGGCCACGGCATCTGGGATTGCGGTTCTCCGTGGTGGAGCAGCATGTAGTCGTCCACCATGCGGGCATCTTCATAGACCTGGCTGGCACTGCCCTCGCCGCCGAGCTTCACCACGCCGCCGTCGTGAGCCGCCTGGACGACCCGGAAGCCGGCGTGCTGGTAGAAGTGGGGGCGGAAGTGGAAGCGCGCCCACACGCTGGCCTCGTCGCCGCAGGAGATCCACGAGCCGCCCAGGATCATGCTGTGCTGGCCGTCGTAGCAGGGGGTGGAGAAGTCGTCGTAGTAGGGATGGACGCGGGCGCCAGGCAGCGGGTTGAAGTCGTCGCCGTGCCACTGCCAGACATTGCCGAACACATCGTGGATGCCCGCCGCCGTGGGCTGGCCGGCATCCACCGGCCAGGGTGAGCCGTGGGCCAGCTGGCTGTTCCAGCCTTGCTCGCGGCCCAGGCGGGCTCCGTCGACGCGGGAGGGGGGATCGGTGTCGGCCCAGGAGGCGTCGCGCAGGGCGTTGTGCTCGGCCTCGGTGGGCAATCTACAGGGGATGCCGTCCCGCGCGCTGCGCCAGGCGCAGTAGGCGGCGGCTTCGTGGGCATTCACCTCGGCGGGCCAGCTCCACGGCATCTCGATGGTCTCGAAGAGGGTGCGCAGGCGGTAGCGGTGCAGGCCGGCGGGGCCATCCGGCACCCAGAAACACGGCCACTTGCTGTTGCGGAAGCCGCGCCATTCCCAGCCGGCTTCGGTCCACCAGCCTTGCTCGAGGTAGCCGCCGCTCTGGATGAACTCCAGGAAGGCGCCGTTGCAGACCAGATGGCTGTCGGCCTGGAAGGCCTGCACATCCACCTCGCGGCGGCCGTATTCGTTGTCCCAGCCGAAGCTGGGCCAGTCGCGCGGCTTGCCCAGGCAGACCCGGCTGGCGGGCACGGACACCTGCCGGGCGACGGGGTAGTCCTGCCCGGCCCGCGGCGGAAAGTGGGCCGCCGTGTTGGCGCTGGCATGCACGGCCGGCCATTCGGCTGGGCGGCGCAGCAGTTCGGCCGGCAGCTCGCGGATCAGCACCGAGGAGGTCTCGAGGTGGATGCGCTCGTGCTCGAAGCCCATGAAGAGCGCCCACAGGGGGTGGTCCATGGTGATCGGCGGGTGCCCGTCGGCCAGGTCGGGATGGGTCTCGATGAGATGGCGCACGGTGGTGTACACGCGTGCCCGGTAGGTGTGGGCCTCGGCAAAGTCGGGCCACTCCATCTCGTTCTTCGACATGTCATCCCAGCGCATCTCGTCCACGCCGGTTTCGAAGATGCGTTCGAAATAGGGATTGATCGGGTTGTCGATGAGGCCCGCCACCCGCAGCTTGTTGATGTACAGGGTGGCCGGGTGGCAGTAGTAAAAGACCATCGGGTGGCGCAGATGGTGGTAAGGCGGCCGGTAGAAGGCTTCTTCGCCCTGCAGGCTGGCGAACAAGAGTTCGGTGAGGGTCCAGCCGTTGTCGAAGGCGGCCAGCACGGATTCGCGGGTACAGGTATCGAGCCGGGGCTGGGGCAGGGCAGTGAGCGTGCCGTCGGGCTGGCGGCCGGGGCAGTCTTGCGGGCTCAGGCCGGTCCACCACCAGGCGGGGCGGGGGCCTTGCAGGGCGGCGTCGTGGGTGCCGCGCAGGTTCTTGCGCCAGGGCTCCACGGCGGAGGGCATCGCCGTGTCGAGGTTCGGGTGGGACATGCAGATCTCCTGGAATGCGGCGGTCGTTATTCTGGGGGAGGTTCAGGCGAAGAGTTCGGCCTGGGCCGGTTGCGCTGCTTCGTGTTCGGGGACGGCATCGTGCCGCGTCAGGCTGGCCACGCGCACGCCGAGCAGGCGGATGCGCCGCTCCAGGGGTACGCGCTTGAGGCACTCGCCGGCGGCCTGGCGGATCGCCGCGGCTTCGCCGATGGGGCGGGGCAGGGTCTGGTCGCGGGTGACCGTATGAAAATTGTCGAAGCGCAGCTTGAGCCCGATGGTCTTGCCCACGTAGCCCTTGCGCGCCAAGTCGGCCGCCAGCTGCTCGCACAGGCGGGTGAAGCTCCGCGACAAGGCATCCCGGTCGAGCCGGGGGTGCAGGTCGCGCTCGAAGGTGGTCTCGCGGGACAGGCTCTTGGGCTCGCTGTAGGTGACCACCGGGCGCTCGTCGATGCCCTGCGCGGCGTTGTGCAGCCACACGCCGTAGCGCTCGCCGAAGTGTTCCTGCAGCCAGGCCGGGTCCGCCGCGGCCAGCTCGCCGATACTGTGGATGCCCAGGCTGTCCAGCCGCGCCGCCGCCTTGGGGCCGATGCCGTTGATGCGCTTGGCCGGCAGCGGCCAGATGCGGGCCGGGATGTCGGCGGCGGCCACCACGCTGATGCCGGCGGGCTTGTCGAGGTCGGAGCACAGCTTGGCGAGCAGTTTGTTGGGCGCCACGCCGATGGAACAGGACAGCCCGGTAGCGTCGCGCACCGCCTGCTGCAGGCGCAGGGCGATGGCGCGGGCGCCTTCGCGGCTGCCGTCGGGGTTGAGGGCGCTGAGGTCGAGGTAAATCTCGTCGATGCCGCGGTCTTCCAGCTCCGGCGCAATCTCGCGCACGGCGGCCTTGAACAGGCGGGAGTAATGCCGGTAGGCGTCGAAGTCGGCGGGCAGCAGCACGGCCTCCGGCGCCAACTGCGCAGCCTTCATCAGGCCCATGCCGGAATGCACGCCGAGGGCCCGGGCTTCATAGGTGGCGGTGGTGATCACGCCACGCCCGACGTAGTCGCGCAGGTGGGGGAAGTGTCCTGTCTCGCCGCCCGGCGTGGCCCGGCGCCCGCCCACCACCACGGGCTGGCCACGCAGTTGCGGATAGCGCAGCAGCTCCACCGACGCGTAGAACGCGTCCATGTCCAGGTGGGCGATGCTGCGGGGCAGAGAAGGCATTGTTCCGGTTCAAACCGCGGGGCGGGCTCCATTGTGCATCAAGGGGCGGGGAATGCGGCAAGGCCGTGGGCCAGGCTTGCGCAAAGCCCGGGGTCGGGATTCAATCTGGCGTGCCTGCCCGCGGCCAGCTCCAAGGGGGGGCAGGGCGCGGGTGCGCCATCATTACAACATGGGCGCCATGCCGCCCGCCTCGAGGAGACCTTCGCCATGACCGACCTGCCCCTGCGCGACAAGCGCATCCTGGTGACCCACGCCGACGCCTTCATGGGCCCGGTGCTGTGCGATGTGCTGGCCCGCCAGGGGGCCACGGTGATCGCCAGCACCGACCCGCTGCTTGATCCGGACGCGCCGGCGGCGGCCGTTGCGGCAGCGGGGCGCGTAGACGTGCTGCTTGCCAACCTCGCCATCGCGGCGCCGACCACGCCGGTGACCGAGGTGGGCGACGATGAATGGCGGGCCACCTTTGCCGCCCTGGTGGACCCGCTGCCGCGCCTGGTGCGCGCCGTGCTGCCCGCCATGATCGAGCGCGGGGCGGGCAAGATCCTGGTGATGGGCAGCGCCTCGGCCCTGCGCGGCATCAAGCGCGCCTCCAGCTACAGCGCCGCCCGCGGCGCGCAGCTGGCCTACGTGCAGGCGGTGGGGGTGGAGGTGGCGCCGCACAATGTGCAGGTCAATGCGATCGCCCAGAACTTCGTGGACAACCCTACTTACTTCCCGCCGGAGGTGCAGGCCAACCCGCGCTTCCAGGAGCGCCTCAAGCGCGAGGTGCCGCTGGGCCGCCTGGTGGGCGCGGAGGAGGATGCGGCCTTCGCGGCCTACCTGTGCAGCGACGCGGCCAGTTGCTTTGTGGGGCAGGTGTTCCCGGTGTGCGGGGGCTGGGTGGCGCGCTAGGGGGGGCTGCCGGCCCGCCGGAGGGGCGGGCCGCAGCGGCTTACAGGGATGCGTAGTATTGGGCGATCGCCGGGGTGGCGGCGATGCGCTGCAGGTAGGCGGTGAGTTTCGGGGCCAGCGTGTCGAGCAGGTCGGCGGGGATGTGGTCGAGCTTGCCGGACACCAGCCAGCGCAGCACCACGAAGGCCTTGAGGTCGGCCACCGTCAGGCGCTGGTCGACAAGATATTCGCCACCGTGCTGTTCGAGCTGTGTCTCGAGCCATTTCAGATACAGGGGCAGGGCGCCCGTCACCAGGGCCTTGCGTGCGCTTTCGAGGGCTTCGCCGGTGAGGCCGAAGGTGGCGCCGAGCTTCACGTTGATGTCTTCCAGGGCGCCCAGCACCTCGTCGCACAACAAGGCCTGCAGCGCGTCTTCGGGGTACAGGCCGGCCAGCCTGCCGGCATAGCGGGTGATCGCGTCGCTCTGGGTGACCTGCACGCCGTTGATATGCAGGGTGGGCACCTGGCGCAGCGGGGTGGTCTTGCGCACTTCGGCAAAGTCGGCGAACGGGAAGCGATGGTCCTCGAAGGCGATGCCGCCCAGGTGCAGGGCCAGGCGCGCGGGTTCGGCCCGGCCGCCGGGAAAGTCGAAGTAAGTGAGTTTGAGCGTGTTCATGATGAGTCCTGCTGGCAATGTGGGGCCTTGATCGGCATGGGGCGCCGCCGGGCGGAACAGCCTGCCTCCGGCAAGGTGGAAGGGCGCGGCCTGCAGCATAGCAGCCGCGGCGGCACGCCATGGGGGCGACGCCGGCCCGGGCTCAGCCGGCGGCGCTGCCTGGTGGCCCGGGTGCGTTAATTTATGCAAATCGTGTTTATGTTTATGGGATAGGTGTTCTGATGGCGCCCTGATCATTTTCTGCCCGGTGCCATGCTGAAATCATTTTTCCGGATCGCCTGCTTCTTTCCGCTGGCCCTGCATGCCGGCAGCGGCATCGTGCCGGATGGCTCCACCGCCACCTCTGCAGTGCTCGACCCGTCGGGCAAGACCCGCATCCAGGTGGCCCCGCCTGCCGGCGGTGTGTCCTACAACGCCTTCTCGCGCTTTGACGTGGATCGCGCCGGTGCGGCCTTCCAGAACCAGGACGCAGGCGCCCGCAGCATTGTGGCGGAGGTCCGCTCCGCCTCGCCGTCCCGCCTCGAGGGGGCGTTGTCGGTGGACGGGCCGCGGGCCAACCTGGTCATCGCCAATCCCAACGGTCTGGTGGTCAATGGCGGGAGCTTCGTCAACTTCGGCAGCGTCGCACTGGTGGCCGGCAGCGTCACCCTCGACCCGCGCAATGACGGCAGCGGCGGTGCGCAGGTGTATGTGTCGGCAAGCACCGGGGGCAGCGCGGCGGGCAGCAGCATCAGCATCGGCCCTGACGGGCTGGCGGCCGATCTGATCCGCCTCGAGCTGCTGGCCCGGCGGATCGAGGTGAACGGGCCGCTCGGCAACGCCTACAGTTCGCCCACCGCCCTGGTCCGCCTGGTGGGTGGCGACGCGAGCGTGCTCTTCGACACAGCCGCGTCGCCCACCGACAACCTCACGCCGTGGGCCTACTACCGTGCGGGCAGCACGCCGGGCCAGGGCTTCGTGATCGACCTGGGCAGCCAGGCCAGGCTCAGCTCAGGGCGCATCGAACTGCTCGTCACCGACGCCGGTGCGGGCGTGCGCAACGCCGGCCAGATCCAGGCCACGGCCGGCGACCTCGTGCTCGACAGCAGCGGTGCGCTGGAGCAACGCGGTGGCCGAATGGATGCGGCCGGCGACATCCGCATCCATGCCGGCTCCCTGCTCCAGCAGGCCGGCAGCGAGGCGCAGATGCCCGCCATCACGGCGTCGGGCAGCCTGGACATTGCGGTGATGGGCGGCGTGACCAACCTTGGGGGCAGCCTCGCCGGTGCGGCCCGCAACCCGGCCGAAGGGGCCAGCCCCGCCGCCGTGCGCATCGTCGCCGGCGGCGATATCGTCAACCAGACGCCGGCCGGCGGCAGCACGGCGGTGCTCTTCGGGGCCAGCGACGACGTGCTGCTCGAGGCCGGCGGCGACCTGCGCAACATCAACGGGCGCATCGTCTCCAACGGTGCGCTGATCGTCCAGGTGGGCGGGGTGGCGCTCAACGAGTCGCAGTTCGTCGCCGGGGCCGGGGCGCAGCGCTGGACACGGAGCGAGCAGACCTGGCTCGGCCTGCCGCGCCGGCGCAGCGGAGTGAGCATCGACAACGGCCAGCTGGCCGACCCGGAGCACATGGCCTACTGGGTGGCCGAGGGCGACGTGCGGATCACCGCCGGCAGCCTGCACAACCTCGGCGGCTACGTCTTTGCCAACCAGGGTGACGTGGTGCTGGACGTGGCTGGCGGCATCCTCAACCGGGCCTGGCTGACCGGCACGGTGAGCCTTCGCGAGTCCTGCAACATCCTGTTCTGCCGCCGCTCGGCCAGCAGCAGCGAGAGCCTGGTGGGTGGGCAGATCCTGTCCGGCCGGGATGTGCGCATCAAGGGCGGCGGGACCCTGGTCAACGATGGCGGGTTGATCCTGGCCGCCAAGGACATGCGCCTCGACGTGCCGCGGGTGGAGGCCAATGGCGTGCCGGTGCATGTGGCGCTGAGCCGCTCGGATGGCTTGCGCGCCTTCTTCGGTGACCGCTGGGCCGAGCTGTATGCCATCGACCAGGGCGGTGGCTTCACGGCTCAGGCCGGGCGCCTCAGCCTCACCGGCGAGGCGATCCAGAACCGCGGCTTCTTCACCGCCAGCGAGGGGGTGGATGGCGTGATCACCGTGGTCCGGACGCCGGGCCGCGACCCTGTCGTGCTGAGCAGCCACCTCGGGCTGTTCAGTGCCGTGTGGCGCTGAAACCATGCGCCGCCTCATGATCACGCTGGCGCTGGCCGGCAGCACGCCGGCCCTGGCCCAGCAGTTTCCGCCGCCCCAGCCCCGCCAGGACCAGGGCGACCGCATCCTGCGCGAGGAGATGGAGAAGGCGCGCGAGCGCCTGCTGCGCCAGCAGACTCCCCACGTCGCGACGCCGGCCGTGCCCGCCCCGGCGGCGGCACCCGCCGCGGCCGGTGACGGCGGCGCGCAGGATCCGGCGGCGGTGGAGGAGCGGGCGCCGATGTTTCGCATCGAGCGTATCGAGGTGGAGGGCGGGGAGCTGCTGCCGTCCAGCGTCCTCGAGCGCCGGCTGGGGCCCTTCCGGGGGCTGGCGCTGGGGGCCGTGCGCATCGGGCTGTTGTTGCAGGGGCTCAACAAGGACCTCATCGACGCCGGCTTCATCACCTCCCGCGCCTATGCCCTCGGCCAGAACCTGGCGGGCGGGGTGCTCAGCCTGCGCATCGTGCCCGGTCGCATCGAGGCGATCCGCTACAACGGGCACCCCTTCGTGGTGGAGGCCTGGGCGGATGCGGGCCTGCGCCTGGCCTTGCCGATGGGCGTGGATGACATCCTCCAGCTACGCGACATCGAGCAGGGCCTTGATCAGTTGAACCGGGTGCGCGGCCGCCAGGCCCAGGTGCGCATCCTGCCGGGCGAGATGCCGGGCGCGTCGGTGCTCGACATCGTCGACCCGCCGGCGGCGTCGGCCTGGCGCCCATGGCTGGGCATGGACAACCAGGGCAGCCGCAGCACCGGCTCGCGTCGCCTGCGCCTCGGGCTGGAAGCCGGCGATCTGGCAGGCTTCAACGAGACCTTCAACCTGGGTTACACCGGCAGCATCGAAACCAACGCGCTGAATGCCGGCCTCTCCCTGCCCTGGGGCTACAACACCTTCAGCATGCTGGCCACCTGGTCCGAGTATCAAAGCCTGATCGGCAACGTGGCCTTGCTCTACGGCACCTCCACCAACTATGCGGCGGCCTGGAACCGCCTGCTCTACCGCGACCAGGACAGCAAGATCGGCGGTGACCTGGCCTTGTCCCTGCGCGAGGCCCGCCGCGAGATCAACAACGTGGGCCTGGTGCCGCAACGGCTGACGGTGCTGCGCGCCGGCGTCAATCGCCTGAGCCGCTTCGATGCCGCCGCTGGCAGCGGGCAATGGACCGTGGATGGCGGCCTGTCGCGGGGCCTCGAGGCCTTCGGTGCGATGAGCGATGTGGGCAGCAGCGCCGGACCGGCGGCCCGTTCACGTTTCAGCAAGCTGGATGTGTCGGCCAGTGTCGTCCTCAACCTGCCCGGCAGCTGGAGTCTGCGCGGCAACGGGGCCGCGCAGTGGAGCGGCGTGCCGCTGTTTTCCTCCGAGCAGATCTTCGTCGGCGGCGTGGCCAGCGTGCGCGGCTTTGCCGAGTCGGCGCAGGCCGGTGACCGGGGAGGCTACTGGCGCAGTGAGCTGGCGCGCGGCTTCGCCATGGCAGCTTTCGGCACACCCTGGCAGGTCGAACCCTTCGGCTTCTGGGATGCCGGCCATGTCCGGATGCTGGCCAGCGGCCGCGCAGCAACGTTGATGTCGACCGGCCTCGGGCTGCGGCTGGCCGGCCGTGCCGGCAGCTTCGAGGCCATCGCCGGCAGGCCGGTGGTCAAGCCGGCAGACATGCCCGACGCAGCCTTCCGCCTCAACCTGGCGCTGACCCTGTTCTTCTGACGCCCGCTAGCGCTTCTTCTGCAACAGGCTGTGCTCTTCGGAGGGCAGCTTGCCGAACAGGGCGCGGTAGTCGCGGGCGAAATTGCCGAAGTGCCAGAAACCCCAGTGGGCGGCGGCCTCCGACACGGTGGTGCTGTGGCGGAGCATGGAGCGCACGCCGTTGAGGCGGACGATCTTGATGAAGTCGAGCGGGGTGCAGTTCATGCTCACCTGGAAGCAGTTCTGCAAGGTCCGGCGGCTGACGTTGAGGGCATTGCAGATGTCCTGGATGCCGGGCGGGGCGTCGGGCGCGCTGACCACGATGTCGCGCACGTCCTTGATCAGCTTGAGGCGCTGGGCATTGCTCAGGCGGGGCGCATCGCGGTCGATGCGGGTGACGATGGTGTCGATGAAGGAGTTGAAGATGGACTGGCCCAGGGAGTGCAGCAGCTGTTCGTTCTCCAGGGCCTGGGGGGCGTGCTCCGCCATCTGCGAGATGCTGGTGATGAACTGCCGCAGGGCGGCGATGCTGTGCGCGTCCACCTTGACCAGCTGGGGCTTCTCGATGAGGGCCGACACTACCTCGGCCTCCCGCTGGGTGAGTTGCTCGAGCAGGTCGCGGGTCTGGATGACGATGCCGGACATGATCAGGCTCTCGGGGGAGAGATATTCGAAGCCGTCCTTTCCCGAAAAGAAATGCAGGGACGTCTCCGACATGGCCTCGCCGCAGAAATGGCCTTCGCCCTTGTAGGCGAGGGGCAGGCCAATTGCGATGGTGTCCTTTTGTATTGCTCCAGTCTGGAACAGGTTGCTGCTGGTCGTTTCAAAAAACAGCTGCAGGCCGTGCAGTTCGAGCTCGCGGAATTCACCCCTGAATGCGCCCGACGACAGCTGGGAATAATGCTGCTGCCAGCCCCTGAGCTGCGCCGCCTGCTCTTCTATATCGGAGGTGCTGACCGAGCGGACGTGCTGGGGCGAGCCTTCGTCGGGCGGCGGGAACGACAGGGGCTGGCGGGTCAGGTCGATCATCGGGAGGGCGTCCGGATCAAGGGAAATGGGGAGCGGAATAGTGTTGCGGCAATGTGCTTGCAAGGTCTGTGCCCCGTGCAAGGAGGGGGTGGGCGCTTGCCGATTTTGGATGGCCCATTCTGGTGAAGGCCTGGGTGAAGCCTAGGCCAAGTTCCGGGATGGTGCAAGATGTTCTGTTAAATCAGTTGCTTGAGACGATTGTTGAAGTGTGCCGATTTGCGATAGCGGGGCTTGTCACGCGGCCTTAACGTTACGTAAGGGCTGCAGATGTCACGGGCCGGCCCCTTATATCCATAACGAGGAGACAATCGTGATCGAGTTTCAGAGCTGCTGTCGGCGCATTCCGCGCCTTGCTGCAATCGGGGTGATGGGCGGGCTGACAGCCTTTCTCATGCCGGCATCCGGGGGGGCCGCAGAGGCCTCCGCGGGGGCCGTCGAAGCACCGGCTTATTCCATTACCGGCAATGTGTCCTTCAACAGCGATTATGTCTGGCGCGGGCTGACCCAGACCTTCGGCGGGCCGGCCCTGCAATTCGGCACAGACTGGAAGCATCGCTCCGGGTTATATGCCGGCTTCTGGGCATCGAATGTTTCCGAGAAATGGGTTCCAGGGGCCAATCTCGAAACGGACTATTACGCGGGCTACAAGACCGAAATTGCGTCGGGGTTCTTTCTCGACCTGAATCTGCTGTATGTCTATTATCCCGGCGGTGACTATAGTAAAGCGCTGGATGGCAGGACTTTCCAGAGTTCGAAGCCGCACACCCTCGAGCCCTCCATCGGCTTCGCCTACGAGTGGGCCTCGGTCAAATACGGTCGCACGCTCAGCAGGTTCTATGGCTGGAACGTCAATAACTCGGCGCCGGGCGTATTCTCGGCCGAGGATGTGCATGCCGGGGTCAAGGGCTCGACCCGCGGTTCGCAGTATGTGGAGCTGGGGGCGTCCTGTGATGTGTGGGAGTCGGTCAATCTGTCCCTGCAGCTCGGGCGGGAATGGGTTGCCAACAGTTCGGGCCTGGACTGGTCCTACCTGCGGGTCGGGGTGAGCAAGACGCTGGCCGACAACTGGAGCGTGGGCCTGTCGGTGTGGGGGACGACGCAGCCGGCGGCGTTCAAGAACTACGTGGCGCTCACGGGGAGCGGCGATACCGAGAGCGTCGGCCGTACCCGCGCGGTGCTGTCGATCGCACGCGCGTTCTGACCGGGGAGCGGGACTGATGGAACTCGAAAAGCACGGGCTGCACGTTGGCAGCGTCACGCATCATGAACTCAGCAAGACCCTCGGCACCTGGCAGTTGTGGGGCATCGCCGTCGGCCTCGTCATCTCCGGCGAGTACTTCGGCTGGAGCTACGGCTGGGCCGCCGCCGGGACGCTGGGTTTCTTCGTCACCTCGGTGTTCATCGCCGCGATGTACACCACCTTCATCTTCAGCTTCACCGAGCTGACCACCTCCATCCCCCATGCGGGTGGGCCCTTCGCCTATGCCCGGCATGCCTTCGGCCCCTTCGGCGGCTACGTGGCCGGCACCGCCACCTTGGTGGAGTTCCTGTTTGCGCCGCCGGCGATCGCCCTGGCGATCGGGGCCTACATGAACGTACAGTTTCCGGATCTCGATCCCAAGCACGTGGCGGTGGGGGCCTATCTGGTGTTCATGACCCTCAACATCGTGGGGGTGCAGATCGCCGCCACCTTCGAGCTGGTGGTGACCCTGCTGGCGATCTTCGAGCTGCTGGTCTTCATGGGCGTGGTGGCGCCGGGCTTTTCGGTGGCCAATCTGGTGAAGGGCGGCTGGGCCGGGCAGGACAGCTTCAGCGCGGCGGCGATCCCGGGCATCTTCGCGGCGGTACCCTTCGCGATCTGGTTCTTCCTGGCCATCGAAGGGGTGGCCATGGCGGCCGAGGAGGCCAAGGACCCGAAGCGCTCGATCCCGGTGGCCTACGTCTCGGGCATCCTCACCCTGCTGGTGTTGGCCATTGGCGTGATGTTCTTTGCCGGCGGCGCGGGCGACTGGACCCAGCTGTCCAACATCAACGATCCGCTGCCCAAGGCCATGCAGTACATCGTCGGCGAGAACAGCGGGTGGACCCACATGCTGGTGTGGCTGGGCATGTTCGGCCTGATCGCCTCCTTCCACGGGATCATCCTGGGCTACTCGCGGCAGATCTTTGCGCTGGCCCGCGCCAACTACCTGCCCCACTGGTTTGCCGAGGTGCATCCGCGTTTCAAGACGCCGCACCGGGCCATCCTGGCCGGCGGGGTGGTGGGCATCGCGGCCATCTACAGCGACCAGCTGATCCAGTTCGGCGGGCAGACCCTGACCGCCAACATCGTCACCATGTCGGTGTTCGGCGCCATCGTGATGTACATCACCAGCATGTTGTCCCTTTTCAAGCTGCGCAAGTCGGAGCCCGGCATGGAGCGGCCCTTCAAGGCGCCGTTCTATCCCTGGTTCCCGCTGTTCGCCTTGCTGGGGGCGCTGATCTGCCTGGGCACCATGGTGTATTACAACACCGCGGTGGCGGGGGTCTTCTTCGGCATGCTGGCCCTCGGCTACCTGGTCTTCATCGCGGTGAAGCGGGAGCGTGAAGTGGCACCGCTGGACGAGATGCTGGAGTCCGCCGAGGAGCTGAAGATCGAACGGCAGCTCGCCGTCAAGGCGAAGGTCTGAACGTATCAAAAGTGGGCGGGGGCGCCGCTTGGCCGGCCCCCCGCCGGGAAGAGAAGCGGGGAATCACCCAATGCCGATGTACACACACACAGTCGATCACAAGGTCCATGCCTTCGACGACCTGAAGGACCTGCTGGCCAAGGCTTCGCCCGCCCGTTCCGGCGACTACCTGGCCGGCATCGCGGCGGCCGATTACGAAGAGCGGGTGGCCGCCCAGATGGCCCTGGCCGAGGTGCCGCTGGCGCAGTTCCTGTCCGAAGCGCTCATCCCCTACGAAGAGGATGAGGTGACCCGGCTGATCATCGACCGCCACGACCGGCAGGCTTTCGAGGCGGTCGCCCATCTGACGGTCGGGGATTTCCGCAACTGGCTGCTCTCCGACCTGGCCACCGAGGACGCGCTGGCCCGCCTGGCTCCTGGCCTGACGCCGGAGATGGCGGCGGCCGTATCGAAGATCATGCGGGTGCAGGATCTCATCCTGGTGGCCCGGAAATGCCGCGTCGTGACGGCCTTCCGCACCACCGTGGGCCTGCCTGGGCGCCTGTCCACGCGGCTGCAGCCCAACCACCCGACGGATGATCCGGCGGGGGTCTCGGCCAGCCTGGTGGATGGCCTGATGTACGGCAGCGGCGATGCCGTGATCGGCATCAACCCGGCCACCGATAACGTGGGCGCGGTGATGACGCTGATCCACATGCTGGACGCGATCATCCAGCGCTATTCCATCCCCACCCAGTCCTGCGTGCTGACCCACGTGACGACCAGCATCGAGGCCATCAACCGCGGTGCGCCGCTGGACCTCGTCTTCCAGTCGGTGGCTGGCACTGAGGCCGCCAACCGCAGCTTCGGCATCAACCTGGGTGTCCTGCGCGAGGGCCATGAGGCGGCGCTGTCGCTCAAGCGGGGCACGGTGGGCAACAACGTCATGTATTTCGAGACCGGCCAGGGCAGCGCCCTGTCGGCCAACGCCCACCACGGGGTGGACCAGCAGACCTGCGAGGCCCGCGCCTACGCGGTGGCGCGGGCGTTCTCGCCCTTCCTGGTGAACACGGTGGTCGGCTTCATCGGGCCGGAGTACCTCTACGACGGCAAGCAGATCATCCGTGCCGGCCTGGAGGACCACTTCTGCGGCAAGCTGCTGGGCGTGCCGATGGGCTGCGACGTGTGCTACACCAATCACGCCGAGGCCGACCAGAACGACATGGACATGCTGCTGACCCTGCTTGGCGTGGCCGGCATCAACTTCGTGATGGGCATCCCCGGCTCCGACGACGTGATGCTCAACTACCAGACCACCTCCTTCCACGACGCGCTCTATGTGCGCAAGGTGCTGGGCGCGCGGCCCGCGCCGGAGTTCGAGGCCTGGCTGGAAGGTGTGGGTATCTTCTCGGGGGACGGGCGGATCCTCGCCGACAAGACCCCGGGCCTCTTCCTCGACAGCATCCGCAAGCTGGGAGCCTGAGATGAGCGACATCGTCACCAAGAACGCCTGGAATGCCCTGGCCCGCTTCACCCAGGCGCGGATCGCCCTGGGACGCGCCGGGACCAGCCTGCCGACCCGCCCGCACCTGGAGTTCCAGTTCGCTCATGCCCGGGCGCGCAATGCGGTGCATCACCCGCTGGATGAACAGGCGCTCAGCGCCGCCCTGGACGAGCGCGGGATCCGCAGCTTCGTGGTGCATAGCGCGGCCCCCGATCGCGCCACCTACCTGCAGCGGCCCGACCTGGGGCGGGTGCCGTCCGAGGCCTCGAAGGCCTACCTGGGTGCCTTCGGCGCCAGCGGCTTCGACGTGGCCATCGTGGTGGTGGATGGCCTGTCGGCCTTCGCCATCGAGCAGAACGTGCTGCCCTTCCTCGACCTGCTCGTGCCCCAGCTCACGGCGCAGGGGCTCGGCGTGGCGCCGGTGGCGGTGGTCCGCCAGGGGCGGGTGGCGATCGGCGACCCGATCGCCGAGGCCCTGGGGGCGAAGCTCGTCGTCGTGCTGATCGGCGAGCGGCCCGGCCTCAGCTCGCCCGACAGCATGGGCATCTACATGACCTGGGCGCCTGCGCAGGGCACCACCGATGCCCAGCGCAACTGCATCTCCAACGTGCGGCGCGACGGGCTGCATTACGAAGAGGCGGTCTACAAGCTGATGTACCTGGTCTCCGAAGCCTTCAGGCGCGGCCTCTCCGGCGTCACGCTGAAGGACGAGACGGCCTCCCAGGCCAGGCTGGCCGGCGGGGCCGGGAGCAACTTTCTTCTGGAATAGTCTCCGAGGGTCGATTGATACCTTTGGTTTGGGTTGAGGGCCTCCCCCTCAACCCTTTTTTCATTCAGCAGCTCCGCCCGCGGCTTCCGGCAGGTCGCCGCGGCCCAGGCGCTCAGGCGCTGCCGAAGACGTGCGCCCAGAGTGTCCGCACGCCCGCGGCGGCTTCGGCGACCTGCTCGCGTTCCACCCGCGAGGCCTGGTTGTTGAGGCGCAGGCCGTGTTGCAGGCGGCGGTACTCCCGGTAGCTGTCGGCCACCGTGCCGGCCTGGTCGGCGGGGATGAGGCCGAGTTCGCCGGCCATGTGGAGCAGGGCGATGTTGCCCAGGTTGCCGGTGAGGCTGGCGTGCTGGTGGGCGTGGCCGAGGACCAGGTACTGGACGATGAACTCCACGTCGATCAGGCCGCCCCGGTCGTGCTTCAGGTCGAACAGCTCGGTCTTGCTGGGATGGGCCTCGGCCATGCGCTGGCGCATTGCGATGACCTCCTCGCGCAGCTTGGCCAGGTCGCGCTGCTGGCGCAGCACCTCGACCCGGATGGCCTCGAACTTGCGGCCGATGTCCCGGTCGCCGGCGCAGAAGCGGGCCCGGGTGAGGGCCTGGTGCTCCCATACCCAGGCGTTCTCCAGCTGGTACTGGCGGAAGGCTTCGAGGGACACCACCATCAGGCCCGAGTCGCCGTTGGGGCGCAGGCGCAGGTCGGTCTCGAAGAGGTGGCCGGCCGGGGTCTGGGCCGACAGCCAGGTGTTGGTGCGCTGGCCCAGGCGGGTGTACAGCTCGGCGGCCTCGGGGGCGTCGTCGTCGTGCACGAAGACCATGTCCAGGTCGGAGGCGTAGCCCAGCTCCTTGCCGCCCAGCTTGCCGTAGGCCAGCACGGCGAACTTCGGGTCGTCGCGGTGGCGGGTCTTGATCTTGCGCCAGCACATGGTGACGGTGAGGTCCACGATGATGTCGGCGAGGGCTGACAGGAAGTCGGCGTGGCGCTCCACGGTGAGCTTGCCGGCGATGTCCTTGGTGAGCAGGCGGAACACCTGGGCGTGGTGCTGTTCGCGCATCAGGTCCATCTGGCGTTCCATGTCCGGCTCGATCTCGTCCAGCTGGGCGGCCAGTTCGGCGCGGAAGGCGGGCAGGTCGAGCTCTTCCTCGAGGATGCGTGGGTCGAGGGCTTCGTCCAGCAGGATGGGGTGGCGGTTGAGGAACTGGGCGGCCCACAGCGAGGCGCCGACCAGCTCGGCCACCTTGTGCAGGGTCTGCGGGTATTGCTGCAGCAGGGCCAGGTACGAGCCGCGCCGGCTGATCGCGTCGAGCATGTCGAGCAGGCGCTCGAAGGTGGCGTTGGGGTCGGTGGTCTCGGCGGCGGCCTCGACCACGCGGGGGATCAGCGGGTCGAAGCGGGTCTTGATGGAGGGCGGCATCTGCAGGTAGCGGTTGCCGCCCTTGAGGGTGGCCAGGCGCCGCGCGGCGGAGGCCGGGTCGGCGTAGCCGAGGCGCCGGAACTCCTCGCCACAGTGTTCTTCGTCGCCGGCGCTGGCCCACAGGGTGTCGAGGTCGTGGCCTTTCTCGTTGGGGTCGCCGAAGACGCCGTTGAAGTGGCGGGCCACCGCCCCGCGGTGGTCGTCCAGCTCGTTGAGCAGGCCTTCGTAGGTGGCAAAGCCCATGGCCCGGGCGATGATGGCCTGGTCGCCCTCGCTGGTGGGCAGGTTGTGGGTCTGGGCGTCGTCGAGGTATTGCAGGCGGTGCTCGACCCGCCGCAGGAAGTCGTAGGCGGCGGCCAGCTCGCGCTCGGTTTCGCGGGTGATGATGCCGCGCTCGGCGAGGCGGCCGAGCACCTTGAGGGTCGGCTTGATCTGCAGCGAGGTGTCGCGCCCGCCGCGGATCAGCTGGAAGACCTGGGCCAGGAACTCGATCTCGCGGATGCCGCCGGGGCCGAGCTTGACGTTGTTGACCATGTCCTTGCGGGCCACCTCGCGGCGGATCTGGGCGTGCAGGTCGCGCATGGCGTTGATGGCGCCGAAGTCCAGGTACTTGCGGAAGATGAAGGGTCGCGCGATGGCGGTGAGCTCGGCGCTGCGGATGCCGGTCATGACCCGCGCCTTGATCCAGGCGTAGCGCTCCCACTCGCGGCCCTGGGTGATGAAGTAGTTCTCCAGCATGTCGAAGCTGGCCACCAGGGGGCCCGAGTCGCCGTTGGGGCGCAGGCGCATGTCCACCCGGAAGACCTGGCCGTCGCCGGTGATGTCGTTGAGGGCCTGGATCACCCCGCGGCCGAGCTTGGTGAAGAACTCGAAGTTGTCGATGATCTTGGGCCCGGCGGTGCTGCCGTCCTCGGGGTACACGAAGATCAGGTCGATGTCCGACGACACGTTGAGCTCGCGGCCGCCGAGCTTGCCCATGCCGATGATGATGAACTCCTGCTCGCGCCCGTCGGCCGACAGGGGCGTGCCGTGGCGCGCCACCAGCTGCTCGCGCAGCACGTCGTGGGCGGCCTCGACGGTGATGTCGGCGAGCAGGGTCATGCTCTCGGTGACTTCGCCCAGGTCGGCCAGGCGGGCGATGTCGCGCACCAGCACATGGCAGATCACCCAGGCGCGCAGCTTGCGCAGCACCGGCTTGAGGGTGTTGTCGTCGAGCACCTCGCCGCGCAGGTAGTCGCGCAGGGCGGTGGCGTCGAGGGGCGCGCCGATGCTGGCGACCAGGCGTTCGGTGAGCCACGGGCGGCTGTCGAGCTGGCGGCGCAGGAAGCGCGAGCAGGCGAGGGCGTCGAGGAGGGGCTGGGGCAGTTGGGCGGGCTGTTCGGACATGGCGGGGGCCGATTGGTAGAATGCGGGTTCGTTTATGTTCAACCCGTCTTATGTCTGCCGGACTGATTTTCGTCAAGCCTGATGCCGGATGCGTGGCTTGCCCCGCGAGGCCCGCACCGTCCTTCGCCCTGCCTCCGCGTGGCTGAGTCGCGCCTGTCTTTCCTGCACCTGCCGGCCCTCTGCCTGCGTCGCCTGATCCGGATCGGGCTGGTCCTCTATTTCGTGGTCGGCCTGGCCTTCCTGGTGGTGCGCCACGGCGTGCTGCCCAATGTGCCGGCCTACCGCAGCGATGTCGCCCAGCTGCTGTCGCGCTCCCTCGGCCTGCCGGTGGAGATCGGCGCGCTGTCGGCGGACTGGCGCGGCCTGCATCCGCGCCTGCAGATCGGCGGGCTGATGATCCGCGACGCCGCCGGGCAGGAGGCCTTGTCCCTCGACCAGGTGGCCGCCGAGGTGAGCTGGACCTCCCTGCTGTACCTGCGCCTGCGCCTGCACCGTCTGGAGATCGAGGCGCCGGAGCTGTCGATCCGGCGCAGCGCCGACGGGCGCGTCTTCGTGGCCGGCCTGGCGCTGCAGGCCGGGGGCGGGCCGGGCGACTTTCCGCGCTGGCTCTTCGACCAGCGCGAGATCGTCATCCGCAACGCTCGGGTGGAGTGGGCCGACGCCCAGCGCGGCGCGGAAACCCTGATCCTCGAGCGCCTCGATTTCAGGCTCGAGAACCGTGGCGCCCAGCACCGCTTCGGCCTCCACGCCCAGCCGCCGGCCAGGCTGGCCGCGGCGCTCGACCTGCGCGGCGACCTGCACGGCCGCGACCCGGCGCAGCCGGAGACCTGGCGCGGGGAGGTGTATGCCGGCCTCGATTACGCCGACCTGGGCGCCTGGCACCCCTGGCTGGACTACCCCCTCGATCTGCAGGGCGCCGGTGGCGTGCGCGCCTGGCTGGATTTCGGCGAGGGCCGGCTCAGCGGGGTGACCGCCGACTTCGCCCTCAAGGATGCGCGGGTGCGCCTGGCGCCGGACCTGGAAGACATCCCGATGAAGGAGGCCTCCGGCCGCCTGCGCTACCACCGCGACGGCGGGGTGCTGGAGGCAAGCGGCAAGCACCTGGCGCTGAAGACCCGGGATGGCCTGGAGGTGGCGCCGACAGACTTCTTCCTGCGCGTGCAGGACAAGCAGGGGAGCACGCCGGGCAAGGGCGAGTTCCTGGCCAATCAGCTCGACCTGGAGGCCTTGTCCCGCCTGGCCGGGCGGCTGCCCTTCGATGAGGGGCTGCGCCAGCGCCTGGCCCGCCTGGCGCCGTCGGGCAGCGTGGCGCCCCTCAACGTCAAATGGAGTGTCGACGACGGGGGGCTGCAGACCTATGCCGTGGATGCCCGCTTTTCCGGGCTGGGCATCGAGCCGCTTGGGGCCTGGCCGGGCTTCTCGGGCATGGCCGGGCGCATCGAGGGCAACGACAAGGGGGGGCACTTCAGCCTCAGCGGCCGCGATGCGGCGCTCAAGCTGCCGCAGGTCTTCTCCGAATCGCGTCTGGAGCTGGCCCAGCTGGGCATGGAGGGCGCGTGGAGCCACCCCGGCGGTATGCTGGAGGTGCGCCTGGCCAGCGCCAGCTTCTCCAACCGGGATGCGCGTGGCACCGCCTCGGGCCGTTACCGGGCCACCCCGGACACCCCCGGCGAGATCGATCTCCAGGCCCGCCTGTCGGAGGCCGACAGCACCGCCGTGTGGCGCTACATGCCCAGCGTGGTGAGCAAGCAGGCGCGCGACTGGCTGCAGCAGAGCCTGGTGGGGGGCAAGGCCCTGGACACCCGCCTGGTGCTCAAGGGCGATCTGTCCCGCTTCCCCTTCCGCAACGCCCGCGACGGACATTTCCAGGTCACCGCCCGGATGGCCGACGGCAAGCTCGATTACGCGCCGGGCTGGCCGGCCATCGAGGGCGTCAGCGGGGAGCTGATCTTCGAAGGGCCGGGCATGACGATCAAGGCACGGCGGGCCCGCATCTTCGGGGTCGAGCTGCGTGACGTGACCACCGTGCTGCCGGACTTCGAGACGGATGATGTCCTCACCATCCGCGGCTCCGCCCAAGGGCCGACCCGGGATTTCCTGCGCTTCCTGGTGGACAGCCCGGTGGGCGGCATGATCAACCACGCCACCGACGCCTTCCGCTCGGAGGGCACCGGCAGCCTCGACCTGCACCTGGTGTTGCCGCTGCAGAAGCTGGAGAGCGCAAAGGTGAAGGGCGAGTTTCAGTTCAGCCACAACCAGTTCCAGCCCGACCCGGCCCTGCCGGTGTTCACCGAGGCGGCCGGCAAGGTGGCCTTCACCGAGAGCCAGCTGGTGGTCCGCAGCGGCGCCGCGCGCCTCTTCGGTGAGCCGGTCACGGTGAACGGCGGGACGCGTGCCGACGGCAGCGTGCTGCTCAACGCGCAGGGCAGCATCACGGCCCTGGCCCTGCGCAAGGAGCTGGACCTGCCCGTGCTGGATCACCTGTCGGGTACCGCCCAGTGGCGCGGCACCGTCACCGTGCCGCGCAAGGGCGGGGTCGAGCTGGCGGTGGACAGCACCCTGCAGGGCGTCAGCTCGAGCCTGCCGCTGCCGCTCAACAAGTCGGCCGCCTCCACATTGCCCTTCCGTTTCGAGCTGGCGGTGCCGCCCGGCGGTGGCGGCGACAGCATGAAGCTGAGCGCCGGGCCGCTCTTCCAGGCCCAGTTTCTGCGCCGCAAGGAGGGTGAGCGGCTGGTCATCAGCCGCGGCGGGCTGGCCCTCAACGAGCCGGTGCGGATGGCCGACAAAGGCGTGCTGGTAGCCGCCCGCGCCGACAGGCTCGATGCGGACGCGTGGCGCCGGGCGCTGGCCGGCGGGGCCGCGAATAAGGCCGATCTGGCGGCAGATCCGGCGGCGCCCATGGAGGGCGGCTTTCCCCTGTCGGGGCTGGCCCTGCGGGCCGGTGAGATGCAGATCCTCGGGCAGCGCCTCAACGATGTCAGCCTTCGCGCGGTGATGGAGGAGGGCGGCTGGCAGGCCCGCCTGACCAGCAAGGAGGCCGAGGGCGACATCCTGTGGCGCGATCAGGGGCGGGGCCGCCTGCAGGCCCGCTTCCGCCAGCTGGCCCTGGGCGGCGCCGATACAACCGCCGACGCGGACGCCGGGCGCCCCGATGGCGAGCGCCTGTCCGAGCTGCCCGGCCTGGACATCGTGGCCGACAGCTTCGTGCTGCGCGGCCGCGCCCTGGGGCGCCTCGAGCTGAAGGCGGCCAACCGGGGCGACAACTGGCGGCTCGAGCATTTCGGCATCACCAACCCCGATGGCGCCCTCAGCGGCGATGGCGTGTGGCGACCCGGCGCGCGGGAGGAGACCCGGCTCAAGTTCCGTTTTCAGGTGGACAGCGTGGAGCGCATGCTGACCCGCTTTGGCTATCCCGAAGCGGTGCATCGGGGCAAGGGGCAGCTCGAAGGGGAGCTGGCCTGGAAGGGGCCGCCGACCTCCCTGCACTACCCCTCGCTGGGTGGCCACATGCAGGTCCAGGTGGAGAACGGGCAGTTCACCCAGCTTGACCCCGGCGCCGGGCGTCTGCTCGGGGTGCTCAACCTGCAGGCCCTGCCGCGCCGCATCACCCTGGACTTTCGCGATGTCTTCTCCCAAGGATTCGCCTTCGATCGCATTTCCGGTAGCATCCAGATGACCAACGGCGTGCTCCGCACCGACGACCTGGAGATCTTCGGCCCGGCGGCCCGGGTCTTCATGCGCGGCGAGGCCGACGCCGCCAGGGAAACCCAGAACCTGCGGGTCAAGGTCCAGCCGACCCTCTCCGAATCCGTCGCGGTCGGCTCGGCGCTGGCCGCCTCCGGGGCGATCCACCCGGCCCTCGGGCTGGCGGCCTACCTGGTGCAGAAGGCCCTCAGCGATCCGGTGGAGAAGCTGTTCAGTTTCGAATACGCAGTGACCGGTGGCTGGTCGGACCCGAAAGTCGAGAAACTTTCGGTCCTGCCGGCGGCCTCACCTCAACAAGCCCAGCCTGCAAGGACATTCCCATGAGCACACCGGCCTGCCGCATCGCCGCCGTCCAGATGGTCTCCGGACCGGACGTGGAGGCCAATCTCGCCGAGGCCGGCCGCCTGATCGCCGAGGCCGCCGCGGCGGGCGCCCGCCTGGTGGCGCTGCCCGAGTACTTTCCCCTGATCTCCGGTGACGAGACCGCCAAGGTGCGCATCCGCGAGGCCGAAGGCGGCGGCCTGATCCAGTCTTTCCTGCGTGACATGGCCAGCACCCACAAGGTGTGGCTGGTGGGCGGTTCCTGCCCGATGGCAGCCAGCAGCCCCGACAAGGTCCGCAATTCCACCCTGGTCTTCGACGACGAGGGGCGGCGCGTGGCCCGTTACGACAAGATCCACCTCTTCGGTTTCCGCAAGGGCGAGGAGTATTACGACGAATCCGCCACCATCGAGGCCGGTGACGACGTGGTCAGCTTCGAGGGGCCCTGCGGCCAGGTGGGCCTGTCGATCTGCTACGACCTGCGCTTCCCGGAGCTTTTCCGGGCGATGGGCACGGTGGATCTCATCGTCCTGCCCGCCGCCTTCACCTACACCACGGGCCAGGCCCATTGGGAACTGCTGCTGCGTGCCCGTGCCGTCGAAAACCAGTGCTACGTGCTGGCCAGCGCCCAGGGCGGCCGCCACCCGAGTGGCCGTCGCACCTTTGGCGACAGCATGATCATCGACCCCTGGGGTGACGTCATCGCCCGCCTGCCGGAAGGCCCCGGCGTGGTGGTGGCCGACCTCGATCCCGCCCGCATCGCCGACGTGAGGGCCAGCCTGCCGGCCCTCAAGCATCGCAAGATCGGCTGACCCCAACGCATTCCGGACCCGACACATCATGAGCAAGAATCCGCCCCCCAACCCCCTCAAGATCGCCAGCAAGCTGCTGCTGAAGCCCTACGACCTGGACTTCGAGGACCTGGACAAGGTCTTCGGCAAGCTCTTCCGCCACAAGCTCGACTACGCCGACCTGTACTTCCAGTACCACCGCTCCGAGGCCTGGAGCCTGGAGGAGGGCATCGTCAAGTCGGGCAGCTTCAACATCGAGCAGGGTGTGGGCGTGCGCGCCATCACCGGCGAGAAGACCGCCTTCGCCTACTCCGACGACATCAGCCTGAAGGCCCTCAAGGACGCCGCCGACGCGACCCGCGCGATCGCCGACAGCGGCCGCCGCAAGACCCACAAGATCGAGGCCGTGCGCAAGCCGCCGCTGGCCCTGTACCGGGCCGACAACCCCCACGGTTCGCTGGACGACGTGGCCAAGGTCAAGCTGCTGGAGCGCCTGGAAAGCATGGCGCGGGCCGAGGATCCGCGGGTCAAGGAGGTGATGGCCAGCCTGGTGGGCTCCTGGGAGGTGGTGCTGGTGGCGCGCAGCGACGGCCACCTGGCCGCCGACGTGCGGCCGCTGGTGCGGGTCTCGGTGACGGTGATCATGGAGGAGAACGGCCGCCGCGAGCAGGGCTCGGGCGGCGGTGGCGGTCGCTACGACTACGGCCATTTCAGCGACGAGGTGCTGACCGGCTATGCCCGGGCGGCGGTGCATCAGGCGCGGGTCAACCTCGGTGCCTCGCCGGCCCCGGCAGGCTCCATGACCGTGGTGCTGGGCAACGGCTGGCCGGGCATCCTCCTCCACGAGGCCATTGGCCATGGCCTGGAGGGCGACTTCAACCGCAAGGAAAGCTCCGCCTTCGCCGGCCGCATCGGCCAGCAGGTGGCGGCCAAGGGCGTCACCGTGGTGGACGACGGCACCCTGCCGGATCGCCGCGGCTCCCTGACCATCGACGACGAGGGCAACCCGACCCAGCGCACCGTGCTGATCGAGGACGGGATCCTCACCGGCTACATGCAGGACACGCTCAATGCCCGCCTGATGGGCGTCAAGCCCACCGGCAACGGCCGCCGCGAGTCCTTTGCCCACCTGCCCCTGCCGCGCATGACCAACACCATCATGCTGGCCGGCCAGCATGAACCGGCCGAGATCATCGCCTCGGTGAAGAACGGCCTGTACGCGGCCAACTTCGGTGGTGGCCAGGTGGACATCACCTCCGGCAAGTTCGTCTTCTCCACCTCCGAGTGCTACCTCATCGAGGACGGCAAGGTGACCCGTCCGGTGAAGGGCGCCACCCTGATCGGCAACGGCCCTGACTGCCTGACCCGGGTGTCCATGATCGGCAACGATCTGGCCCTCGATCCGGGCGTGGGGACCTGCGGCAAGGACGGCCAGAGCGTGCCCGTGGGGGTCGGCCAGCCGACCCTGCGCATCGACGGTCTGACCGTCGGCGGAACCGGCTGAACCATGGACCGGCGCGGCTTCCTGATCCTCGCCGGCTGCTGCCTGGCGATGACGGCGGCCTGGGGGGCGGGGCCGCTGGCGCCGCTCCATGGCCTCGCCGCCGCCATCAACAAGTCGGGCCGCCAGCGCATGCTGTCCCAGCGCACCGCCAAAGCCTGGGCGATGCTGGTGCTGGGGGTGCTGCCCGAGCGGGCCAAGCTCATCCTGAACCAGTCGATATCGTTGTTCGAGCAGCAGCTGGCCGAACTCGGCGCGCTCCTGCCCAGCGACGAGCTGCGCGGCCTGCACCTGCAGCTGGAGCATGAGTGGGGGCGCTTCCGGCCGCTGCTCGCCGACATCCGCAGCAACGGCCAGGCCGTATGGTCGGGCAGCGAGGCCGTGCTGGGCGCTGCGCACAAGCTCACGCTGGCCTACGAGCGGGCCTATGCCAAGCCGGCGGGGCGCCTGGTGAACGTGTCGGGGCGGCAGCGCATGTTGTCCCAGCGCATGGCCAAGGCCTACCTGTTCCGGCGCCTGGGCGTCCTGCCCGGGCCGGCTGGCGAGATGCTCGAGCAGGCGATGAGCGAGTTTGCCCGCGCCCATGAGGAGCTCAAGGCGCCACGCCCGGGGGCCGGACAGATCCAGGCCGGGCTGGCCCTGGTGGAGCAGCAGTGGTACTTCTTCCGCAACGCACTGACCCTGCGGGACAGCGGCAACCAGGACAAGGCGGCGGCCGACGTGGCTACCACCAGCGAGCGCATCCTCGAGGAAATGGAGCTGATCGTGGGTCTGTACGAGCGCGCCGCCCGGGAGGGTGAGGCGTGAGCCGGTGGCGCCTGGGCTGGCTGCTGGTGGCCGGCAGCCTGAGCGCCTGCGTGACGCCCTCTGCTGACCCGCGCGCCATCCGTCGGCTGGATCCGGCGGCCCTGGCGCAGATCGAGGCGGCCCGTCCGGGCCGGCCGCTCGGCCTGGACGAGGTGGTGGCCCTGTCGCGCCGCGGAATTCCGCTCCCCGAACAACTGGAGATCCTGCGTAGCACGGGCACCCGCCACGTCCTGACGCCGTCCGCGGCCCTGCGTCTGCAGGAGCAAGGGGTGGTGCCGGAGGTGCTCGATGCGCTGGTCGAGGCCCAGGAGCGCTGGGCGCGGGACGAGGCCGCGGCCGACAAGATCCGCCGCGAGCAGGCTGCGCAGGCGGCTGCCGAGCGGGCCCGGGCGGAGGCTTATCGCCGGGCCTGGCGTGACGCGGAGTGGAACTCTTCCCTGTACCTGAACTACGGTGGCGTCTTTGGCTCCCCCTACCACCGCTACGGGCGCCCCTGGGGGTACGGCGGATCCGGCTGGGGGATCCGCTACGGGCGCTGAGCCGGGCGGGGCGGCAGGAGCAGGCCTCAGAACAGCGGCATCTGGGGGCTGTCGGCCGTGCCGGAGCGAGGCGGCCGGAAGGCCGTGGTATTCAGCGCCAGGCGTTCCCGGTTGAGGCCCAGGCGGGCACAGATCCGTTTCAGGCGCTGGCTGTACAGGTCGGCAAACACACCCTGGCCGCGCATGCGACGGCCGAACTGGCTGTCATTGAGCGCTCCGCCGCGCATTTGCCGGAGCAGGCTGTGAACATGGGCGGCCCGGTCCGGGAAGTGGCTGTCGAGCCAGTCGGCGAACAATTGCTTCAGCTCGTTGGGCAGGCGCAGCAGCACGTAGCCGGCCTGGGTGGCTCCGGCCTGCCGGGACGCTTCCAGCACCCGCTCCAGCTCGTGGTCGTTGATGGCCGGGATCAGCGGGGCGAACAGCACGCCCACGGGCACTCCGGCCTGGTGCAGACGCGCCATGGCGGCCAGGCGGCGGGCCGGTGAGGCGGCGCGGGGCTCGAGCTTGCGGGCGAGCTGCGGGTCGAGGGTGGTCACCGAAAACATCACATTCACCAGATTGTCCCGGGCCATGTCGGAGAGCAGGTCCAGGTCCCGCTCGATCAGCGCCGACTTGGTGACGATGGACACCGGGTGGCGGGTCTCGCAGAGGATCTCGAGGAGGTGACGGCTCAGCCTGAGGCGCCGCTCCACCGGCTGCCAGCCGTCAGTGTTGATCCCCAGGGCGATGGGCAGGCAGCGGTAGCGGGGAGAGGCCAGCTCCCGGCGCAGGATCTCGGGGGCGTCGGGCTTCCAGACGATATGCGTTTCGAAGTCGAGGCCGGGGGACAGGCCCAGGTAGGCGTGGCCAGGCCGCGCGAAGCAATAGGCGCAGCCATGTTCACAGCCTTTGTAGGGGTTGATCGACTGGCTGAAGGGCACGTCGGGCGAGGTGTTGCGGGAGATCACCGAGCGGCTGCGCTCGACCAGCAGGATGGTCGCGGGAGGCGGCGGGCCGGTGTCGCCGGCATCCTGCCAGCCGTCATCGAAGCCATCCCGCTGCCAGTCGCTGAAGCGGTTGCCAGGGTTCAGCCGGCTGCCACGGCCATGGGGCGGAAGAGGGGCGGGCATGTCGGGAGTTGTCGGATTTTGCTGTATGTGTATACAGTATAGATCGACGAATCCTTTCGTTGCAGTGTGTTTACGCCATTTTTATATGAGCGGTGCAACAATTTTCAGGTCTCCTGCCGGTAGCCCATGCGCCTTCCGAACCTGATGTTCCTGATGCCAGCCCTTCGCTCCCCGGATTTCCCCACGGTGCTTCGCCGCTACGGGCTGGCTGTGGGCGTGTGCGGCCTGACTGCGGCGCTGATCTTCCCGTTCCAGCCGGCCCTCGATCTGCCCAACACGGTGATGCTGTTCCTGCTCGCCGTGGTGCTGGTGGCGGTGCTGGCCGGGCGCGGTGCCGCGGTGCTGGCGTCGGTGCTGGGGGTGGCGCTGTTCGATTTCCTGTTCGTGCCGCCGCGCTTTTCGCTCGAGGTGAGCCATGCGCGCCACCTGCTTACCTTTGTCGTGATGCTGGTGGTGTCCCTGGTGGTGGGGCAGCTGACGGCCGGGCTGCGTGCCCAGGCCACCGAGGCAGCCCGCCGCGAGCGTCTTGCCAGGGCCTTGTACGACCTGGCGCGTGAGCTGGCCGGAGCGATGAGCGTGGCCCAGGTGGCCGATGCGGTGGAGCGTTTCCTGCTTGTGCGGGGTGATGCCCGTGGTCGCCTGGTGCTGCCGGCCGACCAGGGGCCGGCCCTCCCGTGTGCCGGCGACGGCGAGCTGGATGTGCCCGACGAGGTGCTGCGGGAGGTCATGGCCGACGGCCACCCGAGCCGGCTGCCGCGGCGTGGTGGGCGCTGTTGCGACCTGCTGCCGCTGGCTGGGGCGACCCGTAACCGGGGGGTCTTGCTGGTGCTGCGCAGGGGCGACGATGCTGCCATGGCGCCCTTGCTGGAGGGGCTGGCGGCCCTGGTGGTGACCGCCGTGGAGCGCCTGCATTTTGTCGAGGTGGCCCAGGCTGCCCAGCTGGAGGCGGTTTCCGAACGGCTGCGCAGCACCTTGCTGTCGGCCCTGTCCCATGACGTAAGGACGCCGCTGACCGCGCTCTACGGCCTGGCCGACTCGATGCTGACCGGCCCCCGGCCGCTGCCCGAGGAGGCCCGCGTCAACGCGCTGGCGATCCGCGACCAGGCCTTCCGGCTCAACGGCATGGTCGGCAACCTGCTCGACATGGCCCGCCTGCGCAGCGGGCGGGTGGAGCTGCGGCGCGAGTGGCAGCCCGCCGAGGAGGTGGTGGGCGCCAGCCTGAAGCTGCTCGAGAGCGTGCTGGCGGGCCGCGTCCTGCGGGTCGAGGGACTGGGTGAGCAGCCCTTGCTCGAGATCGATGCGGTGCTGATGGAGCGAGTCTTCTGCAACCTGCTCGAGAATGCCGCCAAGTATTCACCGGCCGAATCGCCCATCGTGCTGTCGGCCCATGATGCCGGCGAGGCGGTGGAGTTCAGGGTCGTCAGCGGTGGCACGGGCTTTCCGCCGGACCGGCTGGAGCAGGTGTTCGCACTTTTTGAGCGCGGCCAGGCCGAGGTGCCCATCGCCGGGATGGGGCTCGGACTGGCCATCTGCCGGACCATCGTCGAGGCCCATGGCGGCCGGATCCGGGCCTTCAATCCTGCACAGGGCGGTGGCTGCGTGGTCTTCACCCTGCCCAAAGGGACGCCTCCGCCTTTCGAGCTCGAGGCTGCAGGCGAGGTGCCGACGCATGCCTGATGCCACGGTGCTGGTGATCGAGGACGAGCTGCAGATCCGCCACGTGGTCCGGCTTGCGCTGGAGCGGGAGGGCCTGCCGGTGGTCGAGGCGGAGAGCTGTGCCGGCGGCCTGGCCGAGGCGGGGCGCAGCAGGCCGGGCCTGGTGATCCTCGACCTGGGGCTGCCCGATGGCGACGGCGCCCGCTTCATCGACGCGTTCAGGGCCTGGTCGTCGGCGCCGGTGCTGGTGCTGTCCGCCCGCTCCACCGAGCACGACAAGATCGGCGTGCTCGATGCCGGCGCCGACGACTACCTGACCAAGCCCTTCGCGGTGGGTGAGCTGCAGGCCCGCGTGCGGGCCCTGCTGCGGCGCGGGCGCGGGCGCCTGGATGAAGAGGCGGTCGTCCGCTTCGGTGACGTGGAGGTGGATTTCTCCCTGCGTGAGGTGCGTCGCGGCGGGGGGCCGGTGAAGCTCACCCCGATCGAGTTCCGGCTGCTCGGCCTGCTTGTCGGCCAGGCCGGCAAGGTCATGACCCATCGCCAGCTGCTGCGCTTGGTGTGGGGGCCGGACGCCAGCGACAACAGCCACTACCTGCGCATCTACGTGGGCCACCTGCGCCACAAGCTGGAGGCTGATCCGGCCCGGCCCCGCCATTTTCTGACTGAAACCGGGGTGGGCTACCGGTTCCGGCTCTGATCTCCTGTTTCCCATCCTTTTCCCCGTTCGTCTTTCGTGGAGCACTCCATGCAGAATCCGCATTCCGAATCCCGCTCCAGTGTTGCAGGGCTTGCCCTGGCAGCGCTGGGCGTTGTGTACGGGGATATCGGTACCAGTCCCTTGTATGCCTTCAAGGAGGCCTTCTCCGGCTCCCACGGCATCGACCCCAGCGAGGCCCATGTGCTGGCTACCCTGTCGGCCTTCTTCTGGGCGGTGCTGGTGGTGGTGTCCCTCAAGTATGTGTGGGTGGTGCTGCGCTTCGACAACGAGGGGGAGGGCGGTGTGTTGGCTCTCACCGCGCTGGCCCGCCGGGTGGCCCGCAGCCCGCGCCTGGCGATGCTGGCGGTAGGCGGCGGGATCTTCGCGGCGGCGCTGTTCTACGGCGACGCCATCATCACCCCGGCCATCTCGGTGCTGTCTGCGGTGGAGGGCCTCAGTGTCGCCACGCCCCACCTGGAGCACTACGTGGTGCCCATCACGGTGGGCATCCTGATCGGCCTGTTCATGATCCAGAAGCACGGCACCGGCCAGGTCGGGCGCTTCTTCGGGCCGGTCACTGTGATCTGGTTCCTGGCCCTGGCGGCCATGGGCGTGGCCAGCATCGTCCAGACGCCCGATGTGCTGCGTGCCCTGGACCCGCGATACGCCATCCGATTTGCCGCGGATGAGCCCCATCTGGCCTTCATCCTGCTGTCGGCGGTGTTCCTGTCCCTGACCGGGGGCGAGGCCTTGTATGCCGACATGGGACACTTCGGGGCGCGCCCCGTGCGGTTGGCCTGGTACTGCCTGGTGTGGCCGTCGCTGGTGCTCAACTACTTCGGCCAGGGCGCCCTGGTGCTGCGTGAGCCGGTGGCCATCGAGAACCCCTTCTACCTGCTGGCACCCGACTGGTTCCTGCTGCCGCTGGTGGGGCTGGCGACCCTGGCCACGGTGATCGCCTCCCAGGCCACCATCACCGGCGCCTATTCGATGACCCTGCAGGCCACACGACTGGGCTACCTGCCGCGCCTGCGCATCCTGCACACCTCCGACACCGAGAGGGGGCAGATCTACATTCCCAGTGTCAATTGGCTGATGCTGGTGGCGGTGATCGTGCTGGTGCTGCAGTTCCGCTCGTCGGGTGCGCTGGCGGCGGCCTACGGCATCGCGGTGTCGGGCACCATGATCATCACCACCCTGCTGACCGGTTTTGTCGTACTGACCGCCGAGGGGCGCCTGCGCATCGGCCTGCTCGTGGCCCTGGCGGCTTTCGGCCTGATCGAGACGCTGTTCTTCAGCTCCAACCTGACCAAGCTGGGCGAGGGCGGCTGGCTGCCGATGGTGCTGGGCGCAATCCTGTTCCTGCTGCTGACCACCTGGAAGGAGGGCACCCGCCTGGTGGCCGAGCAGCGTTGCCAGATCGACGTGCCGATGGACGGCTTCATCAAGGGGCCGCTGCCCGACGTGCCGCATGTGTTTGGCACGGCGGTGTATCTCACCTCGGAACCGAGCCTGGTGCCCAGCGCCCTGTTCCACAACCTGAAGCACTTCAAGGTGATGCACGAGCGCACGGTGTTCCTGCACGTGGTGAATGAGAACATTCCGCGGGTGTCGGACGACGAGCGGGTCGAGGTGACCCAGCCTGCCCCCGGGATCTACAACGTGGATGCCCGCTTCGGCTTCCGGGAGGAGCCCGACGTGCCGGCCGCACTGGCCCTGGCTGCGAAGTTCGGGCTGGAACTCGAGCCGATGGCCACGACCTACTTCGTCGCCCGCTCGACCATCGTCGACGGCCCGGGGAAGCTGCCACGTTGGCGCTGCAGCATTTTTGCCTGGATGGTGCGCCAGTCCGAGGGTTCCGGCACCTACTTCAAGTTACCGGCCAACCAGGTGGTCGAGCTGGGCACCCAGGTCATCCTGTGAGTCGCCGGGAGTTCCATCGCGCCGATAGGCCGCGCCCATGGCCCCGGGGTGCGGCCATGGGCTAGAATCATCGACTCACTCAAAGTTGCCCACAGGATTCACCATGCACGCCTCCTCGAAAGTCCATATCGACGATGTCCGTATCCGGGAGATCAAGGAGCTTGCTCCGCCGATCCACATGCTGCGGGAGTTTCCCGCCACCCCCAAGGCGGCGGAGACGGCTTTCGAGGCGCGCTCGGCGATCCACCGCATCCTGTTCGGCGCGGACGACCGCCTGCTGGTGGTGATCGGCCCCTGCTCGATCCACGACACCGACGCGGCCATGGAGTACGCCCGCCGCCTGAAGGCCGAGGCCGACCGCCTCAAGAACGACCTGCTGGTGGTGATGCGGGTCTACTTCGAGAAGCCCCGTACCACGGTGGGCTGGAAGGGCCTCATCAACGACCCGATGATGGACGGCAGCTTCCGCATCAACGAAGGCCTGCGCATCGCCCGCAAGCTGCTGTGGGAAGTGAACGAGCTGGGCCTGCCCGCCGGCACCGAGTTCCTCGACATGATCACGCCGCAGTACATCGCCGACCTCATCTCCTGGGGCGCCATCGGTGCCCGTACCACCGAGAGCCAGGTGCACCGCGAGCTGGCCTCCGGCCTGTCGTGCCCGGTGGGTTTCAAGAACGGCACCGACGGCAACATCCGCATCGCCGTGGATGCGATCAAGGCGGCCCAGTCGCCCCACCATTTCCTGTCGGTGACCAAGGCCGGCCACTCGGCCATCGTGTCCACCTCCGGCAACGAGGACTGCCACCTGATCCTGCGCGGCGGCAAGGGCCCCAACTACGATGCGGCCAGCGTGGACGCCGCCTGCAAGGAGCTGGCCGCTTCCGGCCTGCCGGGCAAGCTGATGGTGGACTTCTCCCATGCCAACAGCCGCAAGCAGCACAAGCTGCAGGTGGAAGTGGCGCGGGATGTGGGGGCGCAGATGGCCAATGGTGAAGACCGCATCATCGGCGTGATGGTGGAGTCGCACCTGAAGGAAGGCCGCCAGGATCTGAAGCCCGGTGTCGAGCTGGAATACGGCAAGAGCATCACCGATGCCTGTATCGGCTGGGAAGACAGCCTGACCGTGCTCGACGTGCTGGCCGAAGCCGTGCGT
This sequence comes from Zoogloea dura, assembly GCF_012927165.1. Lineage (GTDB taxonomy): Bacteria > Pseudomonadota > Gammaproteobacteria > Burkholderiales > Rhodocyclaceae > Zoogloea > Zoogloea dura. The sequence goes on along the minus strand of NZ_JABBGA010000002.1, from coordinate 278,813 downwards.
GCGCGCCGGGTGAAGCGCGCCGATTCCGAGTAATCCGCCAACAATCCTGCAAATCCGGCGGGGCCGCCTGCGCGCCCCGCCTGTTTCATGAATTCTCTTGCCGATCTGCGCGCCGGCCGCCTGGCCGGTGCCCGCCACCTGAGGCTGGCCGAAGGGCTGACCGGGTTTCCGCCCGAGATCTTCACGCTGGCGGACTCCCTAGAAATCCTCGACCTGTCCGGCAACCGGCTGACTTCACTGCCGGAGGAGCTGCCGCGCCTGCACCGGCTGCGCATCCTGTTCTGCTCCGACAATCCCTTCGAGGTGCTGCCGGCGGTGCTGGGGCGCTGCCCGCAGCTGGAGATGATCGGCTTCAAGGCCAACCGCATCCACACGGTGCCGGGCGAAGCCCTGCCGCCGCGCCTGCGCTGGCTGATCCTGACCGATAACCGCCTGACGTCCCTGCCGCCGGAGATCGGGCGCTGCACGCACCTGCAGAAGCTGATGCTGGCCGGTAACCAGCTCACGGCGCTACCGCCGGATCTGGCGGGCTGCTTGGCGCTGGAGTTGCTGAGGATCGCGGCCAACCGCCTGGAGTCGCTGCCCGGGTGGTTGCTGACGCTGCCGCGCCTGGCCTGGCTGGCCTTTGCCGGCAATCCCTTCTGCGAAGCCTGGGCGGAAGGGGGCGATGCGGCGGTCGATGCGCTGCACTGGGAGGCGCTGAGCGTGCGGCGCCTGCTGGGGCAGGGCGCCTCCGGCCACATCCATGAGGCCTTGCTGGGCACGCCCGATGGGACGCAGCCGGTGGCCCTCAAGCTGTTCAAGGGGGCGGTGACCAGCGACGGTCTGCCGTCCAGCGAGATCCGGGCGTGGCTGCGCGCGGGCCGGCATCCGGCCCTCATCCCGGTGCTCGGGCGCCTGAGCGGCCACCCGGAGGGCGTCGAGGGGTTGGTGATGCCGCTGGTGGCGCCGTCCTTCCGCAGCCTGGCAGGGCCGCCGGATTTCGAGACCTGCACCCGGGATGTCTATCCGGCAGGCACGCGCTTCTCGCCGGACGAAGCCCTGGCGATCGCCCGCAGCATCGCCTCGGCGGCTGCGCATCTGCACGGGCGCGGGGTGAATCATGGTGATCTGTACGCCCACAACCTGCTCTACGGCGGGGAGGCCGCCATCCGCCTGGGCGATTTCGGAGCGGCGTCCTGCTATCCGGCAGGGCAGCAGGGGCTGGCGGAGGCCTTGCAGCGGATCGAGGTGCGGGCCTTCGGCTGTCTGGTGGAGGAGCTGCTGAACCACCAGGGGGCATTTGCCGACCCGCAGGGCATCCTGGCCAGGCTGGAGCGGGTGCGGGATGCCTGCCTGTCTGACGCCTGTGACGAGCGGCCGCTGTTTGCGGCCCTGACGCGCATGCTGGAGGTGTGAGCGGCGGGGTCGCGGCCACCCATCCTCACTGGAGACCCGTCAGGTCACCATCCACCAGTCGCCGTCCCAGCCGGTCACGTTGGCCAGGGCCGTGGCTTCCTGCTTGGTCGTCAACTGCAGGACCTTCTCGATCCGCTCGGTGGCACGCAGGAAGGCGTCCACCACTGCGGGGTCGAATTGTTCTCCGCGCCGGCTGCGGATCATCTCGATGACTTCGGCCACCGGCCGGGCCGGGCGGTAGCTGCGCTCGGTCGTGAGGGCGTCGAAGAAGTCGGCCAGGCCGACGATCCGGCCCGCCAGCGGAATCCGCTCGCCGGCCAGACCCTGGGGATAGCCGGCTCCGTTGAAGTGCTCGTGGTGGGTCATGGCGATCTCGGCGGCCAGCTGGAGCATGGGCTCGTCGGACTCACCGATGATGCTGGCGCCGATCCGCGGGTGTTCCCGCACCACCCGCCACTCTTCGGTCGTCAGCGGCCCCGGTTTGCCGATGATGCTCGAATGGATGCCGATCTTGCCGATGTCATGAAGCTGGGAGGCCTTTTCGAGCATGCGGCACAGCCCGCTGGGGCAGCCCAGCTCGGAGGCGATCAGCCCGGTGTACAGACCGATCCGGGTGGTGTGCATCGGCGATTCACCGTCATGGCGCTCGGCGCTGCGGGCCAGGTCGAGGAAGGTCTCGTTGCGCAGGTCGGTCAGGGCGCGGAGAGCCCAGTCCCTTTCCCGGCGCATCGCCTCTACCTCGGCCTCGGCCGAGGTCAGCTGCATCCGCATGGACGCCAGCTCGCGCCGGGCCTGCTCCAGTTCCCGTGCCAGCACTGTCGGTTCGGTGGCGGCTGGGCGGGCTTCAGACCGCTGCGTGGCCGGCAGCGTGTTCCGGGAGGGCAGGAGCGTGCTCATGTTTTCTTCCTCGTCCATGGCGGTGCGTCGTGATGACGCAGTTCATTCATTTGTGCGTCCATGCTACGACAAGGCTGAAAATCGACCCGATAAAAACGTCACATTTGTCAAATTTGGTGATTATGGGAATTTTCGGGGTGGCGCAGGCTGCTGCGCGGGCAGCGGTAATCCGTCGCGGCGACACACAAATAACCGCCGTGGGCCCGTCTCTGTCACCCAAGTGAAATAAAACGGCGGGACAAATCGTTTATGTTCTGGACTCTCGACCGCTCAACTGCATGCAGCCCAGCCCGACCTCGATACTCATGGCCAAGGATCGCGTCAAACCCTCATCCCCCCAGGCGGGCGCCTGGGCCATCATCCGCTGCGCGGATACGGGCAAGTTCCTGCTCGGCAAGCGCTCGGGGGAGGTCAATAACGCCGGCGCGTGGAATTTCTTCGGGGGCCGTGTTGATCGGGGCGAGGACCCCCGCCGCGCCCTGGTGCGGGAACTGGGCGAAGAGGCGGGGCTGCGCGTCAAGGAGAAGCAGCTGATCAAGCTGGGGCGCGTCTCGGGCGGACGCAGCATGCATTACTTCCTGTTGTGCCTCGAGCAGGAGATCGCTCCCCGGCTCAACAGGGAGCACTCAAGCTTCCGGTGGTTCAAGCGCAGAAGCCTGCCCGCCAGGTTCAACCGGCCGACCACCGTGGCGATCAAGCAGGGGCTGCTCAACAAGATCAAGGCCTGAGTCCGGGGAATGAATTGCCGCGGCAGGCCATTGAGCTACCTGCCGTGGCACACGTGCGGCAGAGCGATCAGCCCTGCTTGCGGAAGCGGGAAGCACCCAGCCCGGCAAGCCCGAGTCCGAGCAGGGCCCACGATGCAGGCTCAGGAACATTGGTCGGAATCGGGTCCCGCACGTACAGGTCGATGTGTGACAGGCCACCGTACTTGTTGATCAGGCTGCTGATGTCGAACGAGCCATAGAAGTTGTAAACCGTCTCATCCGAGACGGGCAGGCCGAGCGTCTCGGCGGTGAAGTCGAAGGCCTCGAAAGCATTGCCGGCCTTGAACACGATGGCGAACTGGTCCAGCAGGTTGCCGTGGAGCACTGCGTTCAGCTGGGACACGATATCCACATCCGGGGTCAGCGCAAAAGTGCCGCTCTTCCCGCCATTGTTGAGGGAGACCTTGAAGGTGGAGCTGGAGATCGTCACCGGGCTGCTGGTGCCCTTGCCGATCGTCGCTCCGGAGAAGGCGCCCGACACCCATTGGCCGACATAGATCCAGCCCGGATCGACCGCGCCATTGCCGGCGAGGTTCTGGTTGGTGTACAGGTCGCTGAACATGCCGTCCGGGAAGAGGACGCTCCCGCCGGTGTTGCCTCCGCCAGCCTGCGCAGCGCCGTTCACCAAGCCGTCGCCAAGATAGCCCAGGTTGGCGCCACCCCCGGTGCCAGGGTAGGGGGTGTCGTTGCCCACATAGGCACCGACGCACTCGGTGAAGCTGGTTCCGGAGGAGGTCGAGTACCAGGACGATCCGCTCAGCGTGCCGGTGGTGATGTCATTGACCACGACGGCCGCCTGGTTGCAGAGCCCCGGGGTGCTAACCGCCGGTGCCGCGACTGCCATGCCAGGCAAGGCCATCGAGGCTGATAGCGCAATGAGCCCCATGCGAATCGCTTGCATCATTGTTCTTTTCCTTTTCAAATCAATCTGAATCTGTCCGGTATGCGTTACTCAAAACTAACGCCAATTCGTCCCGCCTGAGCTGTTGTTGAAAAATCGTTTAATTTTTCAATGGCTTAGATTACGACGTCGCGAAGTATGGGCGGAGCGCGGGAAGAGTCCCCGTGAAATCCGTCAACATCTTTTAACAATCAGCCTGCGGCGGCCGGAAACGAAAAAGGCCAGCCCCGGAGGGCTGGCCTTTTTCTTTGATTCTGTTGGTGGTGATGGGCGGAATCGAACCGCCGACCTACGGGTTATGAATCCGTCGCTCTAACCGTCTGAGCTACATCACCAACCGAAGCCCGCTATAATAGGGATTCATTTGAATTCGGTCAACACGTGATGAAAAAGCTCTATATCCGTACCTTCGGTTGCCAGATGAACGAGTACGACTCCGACAAGATGGCGGATGTGCTTGGGGCCGCCGATGGTCTGGAGAAGACGGACAACCCGGAAGAGGCGGACGTGATCCTTTTCAATACCTGCTCGGTACGCGAGAAGGCGCAGGAGAAGGTCTTTCACGATCTCGGGCGGGTCAAGCACCTCAAGCAGAAGAACCCCAACCTGATCATCGGTGTCGGCGGTTGTGTGGCGAGCCAGGAAGGCGACGCCATCGTGGCGCGGGCGCCCTATGTGGACCTGGTGTTCGGGCCGCAGACCCTGCACCGCCTGCCCAAGCTGATCGCCGAGCGCAAGGCCACCGGGCGGTCGCAGGTGGACATCTCCTTCCCGGAGATCGAGAAGTTCGACAACCTGCCTCCGGCCAGGGTGGAAGGCGCGAGCGCCTTCGTGTCGATCATGGAAGGCTGCTCCAAGTACTGCACCTTCTGCATCGTGCCCTACACCCGCGGCGACGAGATCTACCGTCCGCTGGCCGATGTGCTGGCCGAGGTGGCGGGCCTCGCCGCCCAGGGGGTCAAGGAGGTCACCCTGCTGGGCCAGAACGTGAATGCCTGGCGCGCGCCGGTGGATGGCGATGCGGGCGAGATGGCCGACTTTGCCTTCCTGCTCGAATGCGTGCATGACATCCCCGGCATCGAACGGATCCGCTACACCACCTCCCATCCGCGGGAGATGACCCAGCGTGTGGTCGATGCCTACACCCGCCTGCCCAAGCTGGTGTCCCACCTGCACCTGCCGGTGCAGGCCGGTTCCGACCGGGTGCTGGCCGCCATGAAGCGCGGCTATACGGTGCTGGAGTACAAGTCCCTGGTGCGCAAGCTGCGCGCGGCACGGCCGGACATTTCCCTGTCGTCGGACTTCATCATCGGCTTCCCCAGCGAGACCGAGGCCGATTTCGAGCAGACCATGAAGCTGATCGAAGACCTCGAGTTCGACACCTCCTTCAGCTTTGTCTACAGCTCGCGCCCGGGTACGCCAGCGGCCGACCTGCCGGACGACACGCCGCAGGACGTCAAGCTGGCCCGCCTGTCGCGGCTGCAGAAGCGCATCGAGGAGAACGCCGCGAAGATCAGCCAGGCGATGGTCGGTTCGGTGCAGCGCATCCTGGTGGAAGGGCCGTCGAAGAAGGACCCCAACGAGCTGGCCGGCCGCACCGACAATAACCGGGTGGTCAACTTCGCCGGCAATCCGCGTCTGGTCGGGCATTTCGTGGACGTGACCATCGTCTCCGCGCTGCCCCATTCCCTGCGCGGCGAGATCGTGACCCGGGATTGATGGATTTGACGTTTGTCCCTTCCCCGGCGGGCATCCCTCTGGCAGCATGGCGGTGATGAAGCCCACCGAAATCATCCTGCATCCCCTGGACAACGTGCGCCTCGCCAATCTGTGCGGGGCGCTCGACGAGAACATCCGCCAGATCGAGACCGCCTACGACGTCACCATCGCCCGCCGCAGCGAGCGTTTCACCCTGCACGGCGCGGCGCCGCGCACCCACCAGGCGGCGCGCGCCCTGCGGCATTTTTACGAGCGTTCCGAGGCGGCCTTGTCGGTGGATGACATCCAGCTGGGGCTCATCGAGCTGGCCAACCTGTCCCAGGCCACCCCGCAGGCGCCGGTGCTGATGACCCGCAAGACCGAACTGCACGGCCGCACGCCGCGCCAGGTGGATTACCTGCGGCAGATCCAGGATCACGACATCACCTTCGGAATAGGCCCGGCCGGCACCGGCAAGACCTACCTGGCGGTGGCCAGCGCAGTGGATGCCTTCGAGCGGGAGCACGTGGAGCGCATCGTCCTGACCCGCCCTGCGGTGGAAGCCGGCGAGCGCCTGGGCTTCCTGCCCGGCGATCTGGCCCAGAAGGTGGATCCGTACCTGCGTCCGCTCTACGATGCGCTGTATGACCTGATGGGCTTCGAGCGGGTCACCAAACTGTTCGAGCGGGGCTGTATCGAGATCGCCCCGCTGGCCTTCATGCGCGGGCGGACTTTGTCCCGCGCCTTCATCATCCTCGACGAGGCCCAGAACACCTCGGCGGAGCAGATGAAGATGTTCCTGACCCGCATCGGCATCGGCTCCCGCGCCGTGATCACCGGCGACCTGACCCAGGTGGACCTGCCGCGTGGTCAGAAGAGCGGTCTCGGCGAGGCGGTGCAGGTGCTGGCCGATGTGCGTGGCGTGGCCTTCACCCGCTTCCTCAAGGAAGACGTGGTGCGCCATCCCCTCGTCGCCCGCATCGTCGATGCCTACGAGAAGCACTCCCTGCGCAGCTCGCCGCTGCAACAGCAGACCCAGCAGCAACCTCCGCAACAGCAGACCCAGCAGCAATGAGCGACATCAAGCTTCCTCGCCGTCTCGACCTTTCCGTGCAATACGCCTGTAACCGTGAGGGGCTACCCTCCCGGGCCGACTTCCGCCGCTGGTTGCGTGCCGCAGAGCCGGGGGCCGCGCGGATCACCGTGCGCATCGTGGACGAGGACGAAGGGCGGGAACTCAACCGGGATTATCGGGGCAAGGATTACCCCACCAATGTGCTGACTTTCGCCTATGGTGAAGGGGAAGATATGCCGCTGCCCGAAGGGCTGCCCCTGATGGGTGATCTGGTGCTGTGTCGGCAGGTGGTGGAGCGTGAGGCGGCGGAGCAGGGGAAGAGCCTGGACGCCCATTACGCCCATTTATCCGTGCATGGTATGCTGCATTTGCAGGGCTTCGACCACCTTGAGGACGAAGAGGCCGAAGAAATGGAAGCACTTGAACGCAAGATCCTCGCCGGGCTGGGGTATTCCGATCCTTACCAGGATGCCCCGGGAGCTGGCAGATGAACGGTGCGGTGAGCAATGCGCCATGGGCGATGGGCCGGTTGAGATCGGTTTGCATCGCCCATGGCCCATTTCTCATCCACCCTTTTTATGGAACCCTCCAGTAGTAAACCGTCCTTGCTCGAACGGCTTTCCGCCCTCCTGACACGGGAGCCGGAAGACCGGGAAGAATTGCTGAGCCTGTTGCACGCCGCCCACGACCGCAATCTGTTCGATGCGGACGCGCTGGCGATCATCGAAGGTGCCCTGCAGGTTTCCGACATGCAGGTGCGGGACGTGATGGTCCCCCGGGCGCAGATGGACGTTGTTTGCCTCCACGACTCCGTCGAGGACATCACCCGCTTTGCCATCGGCGCGGCCCACTCCCGCTTCCCCGTGATCGGCGAGAACAAGGACGACGTGTTGGGCGTGCTGCTCGCCAAGGACCTCCTGCGGGTCTTCGCCGGCGAAGCCTTCAATCTCCGTGAAATGCTGCGCCCGGCGGTCTTTGTGCCCGAGTCGAAGCGTCTCAACGTGCTGCTGCGGGATTTCCGGGTCAGCCGCAACCACATGGCCATCGTGGTGGACGAATACGGCGGCGTGGCTGGGTTGGTGACCATCGAGGACGTGCTTGAGCAGATCGTCGGCGACATCGAGGACGAGTACGACTTCGACGAAACCGCCGACAACATCCGTCTCGACCAGGCCGGGCGCTATCGAGTGAAGGCCGGTACCGAAATCGAGGATTTCAACGAAGCCTTCGCCACGACCTTCAGCGATGCCGAGTACGACACCGTCGGCGGTCTGCTGATCCGCAAGCTGGGGCGCCTGCCCAAGCGCAACGAGGTGATCGACCTGGCCGGCCTGCGCTTCCAGGTGCTGCGGGCCGACAGCCGGCGTGTTCATTCCGTGCTTGTCGAGCGCGCGCCCGACCCGGAAGCGATCGGCGGCTGATGCGTCTCCTGCGTCCGGGCCTGGCCCTGCTGGCGGGGGCCACGTCTGTATTGGCTTACGCCCCCTTCGAGCTGTTCCCGCTGGCCTTCGTCGCCTTGGCGCTGCTGTTCCGGCTTCTCGATACCGAGGGGCCGGCGGCGGGCAGGGGAGGGGCACTGCGCCGGGGCTTCGGGATCGGCTTTGCCTGGGGTTTGGGGGCGCTGCTTGCCGGTGTGTCCTGGATCTACGTGGCGCTGCATCGCTTTGGCGGCATGCCCATGCCGCTGGCCGTGCTGGCCGTGCTGCTCTTCTGTGCGGGTATGGCTGTGCATGCGGGGCTGGCGGGTGCGCTGTTCAGCGCCTTGCGCCGGGGCCGGCCCTGGCTGGATGCCGCGCTCTTCGCCGCGGCCTGGCTGCTTGGCGAATGGCTGAGAGGCTGGATGTTCACCGGCTTCCCGTGGCTGGTCAGCGGCTACACCCAGACACCGCCCAGCCCGCTGGCAGGGTATGCGCCGATCGTCGGGGTGTATGGCGTTGGAGGCCTGCTGGCCTTTGGCGCCGCCCTGGTGGTCCAGGCGGTGCAGCGGCGTTGCTGGCGACCTGCCGGCGTGCTGTTGCTGCTGCTCGCTTGTGGCGCCGCCTTGCGGCTGGTGGCCTGGACGGCACCGGTCGGTGAGCCTGTGCGGGTCGCGCTGCTGCAGACGAATATCGAGCAGAGCCTCAAGTGGCGTCCCGAGATGCTGCAGCACTGGCTGGACATCAACCTGCAGATGCTGCGCGACAATCCGGCGCAGATCGCGGTGCTGCCGGAAACCACCATTCCGCTGCTGGTGGACAGCCTGCCCGAGGGCTACCTGGAGGAGGTCCGGCGGATCGCCATCGGGCATGGCGGCGACGCCATCCTCGGCACCTTCACCCGCGACGGCGCCGGGCATATCTTCAATGCCGCGATCAGCGTGGGGCTCGCAGCCCCCGGGCATTATGCCAAGCAGCACCTGGTACCCTTCGGCGAGTATTCGCCGCCACTCTTCAACTGGTTCTACGACCTGGCCAGCATCCCCATGGCCGACCAGACGCGGGGCCCGGCGGTGCAGGCGCCGATGCTTCTGGCGGGGCAGAAGGTGGCGCTCAACATCTGCTACGAGGATGTGTTCGGCGAGGAGCTGATCCGCTCCTTGCCGGAGGCGACCCTGCTGCTCAACATCTCCAATCTGGCCTGGTATGGCGACTCATTCGCCCAGCCCCAGCACCTGCAGATCGCCCGCATGCGGGCGCTCGAGACGGGGCGGCCGATGTTGCGCTCGACCAATACCGGCATGACCGCCCTGGTTAGGCCCGATGGTGGCGTGGAGGCGGTATTGCCGGCCTTCGAGCGCGCTGTACTGCAGGTCGAACTGCGGGGCCATGCCGGAATGACGCCCTACGCCCACTGGGGAAACTGGCCTGCCGTGGGGCTGGCCATGCTGCTGGTGCTGCTTGGCCTGGGGAGTGCGCGGCGGCGGAGCTGAACGGGAGGGCGTATCATCCTTGCTCGCCCATTTATCCGAAGTTCCGAATCATGCGCTCATATTCTCAGAACAGTCCCGAAGCCCTGGCCCGCCTCGTGGCCATGGCCATCCTTGCCGACGGCCGCCTGGACAACCGGGAAGTCGACTGGATCAAGCACAACGACACCGCGGCGCTGCTCGGCGTGGATCGTGACACCCTGATCCAGGTGCTGCTCGACTGTTGCCGCGACGTGATCAACGAAGCCGAGCAGGAGCGGGTGTTCCTGCTTGAGGACCATCGCCTCGCCCGCCTGGCCGACGACATCACCGACCCTGCGCTGCGCCGGGTGGCCTTGTCCGCCATGCTGATCATCGCCAAGACTGATGGCAGCGTGAGTGAAGGCGAACAGAGCCTGCTGCGCTTCCTGATGAGCCGCTGGGACATCGCCCTCGAGGATCTGGCCGCAGTCTGAGCGTGCCGCCCGCGTGATGCGGGCCTGTTTTTCGTACTTACAAGACCAACACGAATCAAGGAGGATCGCCATGAGCGAACAGATCAAGTATCTGCTCGATGAATCCCGCATGCCCAAGGCCTGGTACAACATTGCCGCCGACCTGCCGGTGCCGCTGCCGCCGCCGCTGCATCCGGGCACCCTGCAGCCCCTCGGGCCGTCGGACCTGGCGCCGATCTTCCCGAGCGCCATCATTGCCCAGGAGATGTCCACCGAGCGCTGGATCGACATCCCCGAGCCGGTCCGCGACGTGCTGACCCAGTGGCGCCCCAGCCCCCTGTTCCGCGCCCGCCGCCTCGAAAAGCTGCTCGGCACGCCGGCCAAGATCTACTACAAGTACGAGGGCGTTTCTCCCGCCGGCAGCCACAAGCCCAACTCCGCCGTGCCCCAGGCCTGGTACAACGCCCAGGAAGGGGTCAAGCGCCTGTCCACCGAAACCGGTGCGGGCCAGTGGGGTTCGTCCCTGTCCTATGCGGGCGGCCTGTTCGGGCTGGACGTGACGGTCTTCCAGGTGCGCGTGTCCTACGACCAGAAGCCGTATCGCCGGGCGCTGATGGAGACCTGGGGCGGACGCTGCATCGCCTCTCCGTCCAACGAAACCGAGTATGGCCGCGCCGTGCTGGCGCAGCACCCGGACCACATCGGCTCCCTCGGCATCGCCATCTCGGAAGCCGTCGAGGTGGCCGCCAAGAACGACGACACCAAGTACGCCCTGGGGTCAGTGCTCAACCACGTGCTGCTGCACCAGACCATCGTTGGCGAAGAGGCCATCCTGCAGATGGAGATGGCGGGCGACGATCCCGACGTGGTGGTGGGCTGCGTGGGTGGCGGCTCCAACTTCGCCGGCATTGCCTTCCCCTTCATCGGCCTGCAACTGCGCGGCGGCCCCAACGCCAAGAAGCGCCGCATCGTCGCCGTGGAGCCGTCGGCCTGTCCGTCCCTGAGTCGCGGTAAATATGCCTATGACTTTGGCGACACGGCCCACCTGACCCCGCTGGTCAAGATGCACACCCTGGGCAGCGACTTCACGCCGCCGGGCCTGCATGCCGGCGGCCTGCGCTACCACGGCATGGCGCCGCTGGTCAGCCACGTCAAGGAGCTCGGCCTGATCGAGGCCCGCAACGTGACCCAGACCGACTGTTTCGAGGCCGGGGTGATGTTCGCCCGCACTGAGGGGATCGTGCCGGCGCCCGAGTCCACCCACGCGATCCGTGGGGCCATCGAGGAGGCGTTGCGCTGCAAGGCCGAAGGCAAGAGCGAGACCATCCTGTTCTGCCTGTCCGGTCACGGCCATTTCGACATGACCGCCTACACCAACTACCTCTCCGGCAAGCTGGTGGATCAGGCCTACGACGAGAAGGAACTGGCCATGGCCCTGGCCGGACTGCCCCAGGTCGACGCCTGAGCCTGTTCTGCCGTAAAAACGGCGCGGGCCCCTTTGCCGGGGCCCGCGCCGTTTTGTCTTTCGCTATGGGTCAGACCCGGAAGCGGGCGATCTGATCCTTGAGGTTGCCGGCAATCTGCTCCAGACCGATGGCCGCATCCGCTGCGCCGCGGATGCTCTCGGAGGTGGATTCCACCATGGACGAGATCTCCTCCACGCGCTGGGCGATGGAGGTGCTGGCGGCACTTTGCTCGCGGGTGGCTTCGGCAATCTCGCGGACCCGCACCAGGGTCTGGCGGGCGCCTTCCTCGATGGCCTTCAGGGCCTCGGCGGCGGAGGCGGCGAGGGCGACACCCTGGTCCACTTCCGGCAGGGCCGCATTCATGGCCCCGACGGCACTGCTGGTGTCGTCCTGGATGCCGACGATCATCTGCTCGATCTCGGTGGTGGCCGAGGAGGTGCGTTCGGCCAGCTTGCGGACTTCGTCGGCGACCACCGCAAAGCCGCGGCCCTGTTCGCCGGCCCGCGCTGCTTCGATAGCGGCGTTGAGGGCCAGCAGGTTGGTCTGGCCGGCGATCTCCTTGATCACGTTGGCGATGGAGGAAACCTGGCCGATGCGTTCCTCCAGGGCCAGGATGCGGCTGGATGCACTGGTCACGGTTTCGGACATGCGCTTGATGGCGCTGGAGGCCTGGCCCACCCGCTCGCTGCCTTCGGCGGCAAGGCGCATGGCCTCCTGGGAGTTCTCCTCGGTTTCAAGGGCGCTGGCAGAGATATGGCTGGAGCTCACCGTCAGCTCTTCCATGGCGGCGGCCATCGAGGCCGTGGCATCGGACTGGCGTACTGCTGCGTCGGCCACCTCACTGGAGACCCGGCTGATGTGGTCGGCGTTGGTGACCAGTTGATTGGCGCCGCTGTTGATCTCGCCCATCATCGTGCGCAGGGTGCCGATCATGTTGGCCAGGGCTTTCAGCATGCTGCCTTCGCGGGCGCTGCCCACCGAGGCGGTGAGGTCGCCGGCGGCCGCCTGTTGCATCACCTGGGTGGCGTTCTGCGGTTCCCCGCCCAGCTGGTTGGTCACGCTGGCGCTGACCCGCCAGCCGACGATGCCCAGGGTTGCCAGCAGGACGACCGAGATGCCGCCGAGCAGGGCGGCGATGGAGCGGAACTGGCGGTCCACATCGTCCACGTAAATGCCGGTGCCGAGGATCCAGCCCCAGGGGGTGAAGGGGGCGGCATAGGATATCTTGGGCTGCGGCTGCTCTTCGCCGGCCTTGGGAAACAGGTAGTCCACGAAGCCGCCGCCAGCGTTGGCGGCCTTGACCAGTTCGACGATGATGGCCTTGCCGTTGGCGTCCTTCAAGCCGCTCGCATCGCCGCCTTCCCTTTCCGGCTTGGGGGGCATCAGGATGTAGCGGTTGTTGGTGTCCACCATGAAGAGGTAGTTGGTCTTGTCATAGTGCATGGACCGGATGGCTTCGGTGGCCGCCTTCTTGGCGTCCGCCTCAGGTAGGGTGCCGGCCTGGGCCAACTTGTGGAAGTGCTCGAGGATGCCCCGCGTGCTCTCCACCAAGTATTGGGTCTGCAGTTTGCGATCGTCCATCATGCTGCCGCGCAGGTGAGCGAGGCTGACACCACACAGGACGATCAGGCCGATCAGGGTAAGGGCGACAAGAAGTCGCATGCGCGTCGAAACGCGCAGGTTTGCCAGGTTCACGATGAGTTCCTCTCCATCAAATCCCGCTGTCTACGGGTCACACACCAGTCATTGGGGAACGCCGGCTTTTATTTGTGTTTGCTTATTTACGGATCGGGTGTGCATTTTCTTGACACCTTATTTTGCAGAATGCGACGGTCGGAGCAGGCTCAGCGAGCCTGCTCCGACCGCGGAACATGCCCTGTCCGCAGAAACCCAGTAAAATCCGCGCTTTGCCCCAATCCGCGCGGCAACATGCCGCGGAGCACCCATGTCCGTCCAAAAACCGACTTTCCAGCAGATCATCCTGCGCCTCTCGAACTTCTGGGCCGAGCACGGTTGCACCCTGCTCCAGCCCTACGACATCGAGGTGGGCGCCGGCACCTTCCACACCGCCACCTTCCTGCGTTCCATCGGGCCCGAGCACTGGAACGCGGCCTACGTGCAGCCTTCCCGGCGCCCCAAGGATGGCCGCTACGGCGAGAACCCCAACCGCCTGCAGCACTACTACCAGTACCAGGTGGTGCTCAAGCCGTCTCCCGTGAACATCCAGGAGCTCTACATCGACAGCCTGCGGGCGCTGGGCATCGACCCCAATGCCCACGACATCCGCTTTGTCGAGGATGACTGGGAGTCGCCGACCCTCGGCGCCTGGGGCCTGGGCTGGGAAGTCTGGCTGGATGGCATGGAGGTCACCCAGTTCACTTACTTCCAGGAAGTCGGTTCGCTGAGCTGCAAGCCGGTGCTGGGCGAGATCACCTATGGTCTGGAGCGTCTGGCGATGTACCTGCAGGGCGTCGAAAACGTCTACGACCTGGTGTGGTCCATCGGCCCCGACGGCACGCCGGTCACCTACGGCAACGTCTATCACCAGAACGAGGTGGAGCAGTCCACCTACAACTTCGAGCATTCCAACGTGGAGTGGCTGTTCCGCCTGTTCGGCGAGTACGAAGGCGAGGCCAAGCGCCTGCTGGCGGTGCCGCTGGTGCTGCCGGCCTTCGAGATGGTCATGAAGTGCTCCCACACCTTCAACCTGCTCGATGCCCGCGGGGCGATCTCCGTCACCGAGCGGGCCGCCTACATCGGCCGCGTGCGCGTGCTGGCCCGTGAAGTGGCCCAGGCCTATTACAACTCCCGCGAAGCCCTCGGCTTCCCGATGCTGAAGAAGGAGGCCGCGTGATGACCGGCGCGACCCTGCTCGTTGAACTGCTCACCGAAGAACTGCCGCCCAAGGCCCTGCCAAAGCTGGGACAGGCCTTTGCCAATGGCATCCTGGCGGGCCTCCGCAGCCGTGGCCTGGCGCCTGCTGATGGCGCCTCCCGCTGGTTTGCCACTCCGCGCCGCCTGGCCGTCACGGTGGCCGGCGTGCTGTCCGAAGGCGCGCCGAAGGATGTGACAGAGAAGATCATGCCGGTGTCGGTGGCACTCACCGCCGATGGCCAGCCCACCGCGGCCCTGAGCAAGAAGCTGGAGGCCAAGGGCATCCCGCTGTCCGCCGTGGCCAGCTTCGAGCGCCGCATGGATGGCAAGGCCGAAGCCCTGTTCCACACCTCCACGGTCGCTGGCGCGAAGCTGGCCGAAGTGCTCGGCGGGATCGTCCAGGATGCCCTCAGGCAGTTGCCCATCCCCAAGGTGATGCGCTGGGGTGACGGCGATGCCACCTTCGTGCGCCCTGCCCACAAGCTGACCCTGCTGCACGGTGCCGACGTGGTGCCGGGCAGTGTGCTCGACATCCAGTCCGGCCGTACCACCCGCGGCCACCGCTTCATGAGCCGCGGCGACATCGACATCGCCACCGCCGACGCCTACGAGCCGACCCTGCTGGCCGAAGGCAAGATCATCCCCGACTTCGCCGAGCGCCGCGCCAACATCGAGAAGCAGCTGGTCTCCGAAGCCGGCCGCCAGAACGCCACCCTTGGCGAATACGCCGACCTGCTGGACGAAGTGACTGCGCTGGTCGAGCACCCGACGGTTTACGTCGGCGAGTTCGAGGCGGAGTTCCTGGCCGTGCCCCAGGAGTGCCTGATCCTCACCATGCGGGCCAACCAGAAGTACTTTCCGCTGTTCGACACCGAAGGCAAGCTGCTCAACCGCTTCCTGATCGTGTCCAACATGGAGCTGGCCGACCCGTCCAACATCATCACCGGCAACCAGCGCGTGGTGCGTCCGCGCCTGTCCGATGCCCGCTTCTTCTTCGAGCAGGACATCAAGGCCGGTCTCACCCCCCGGGTGGTCAAGCTCGGTTCGGTGGTCTATCACAACAAGCTGGGCTCCCTCGGCGACCGTGTCGAGCGCATGTCCACCGTGGCTCGCCGCATCGCCGGCCTGCTGGGCGCCGACGAGAACCTGGCCAACCGCGCCGCGCTGCTCTCCAAGGCCGACCTGCTGACCGACATGGTTGGCGAGTTTCCCGAACTGCAGGGCACCATGGGGCGCTATTACGCTCTCGCGGAAGGCGCCCTGCCCGTGGTCGCCGAGGCCATCGAGCAGCACTACCGCCCGCGTTTTGCCGGTGATGCCCTGCCCGACAGCAACATCGGCCGTGCCCTGGCCCTGGCCGACAAGCTCGACTCCCTGGCCGGCTTCTTCGGCATCGGCCAGATCCCCACCGGCGACAAGGACCCCTTCGGCCTGCGCCGGGCGGCCCTTGGCGTGCTGCGCATCCTCATGGAAGGCCCGTTGCCCCTCGATCTGGCCGAACTCATCAAGCACGCTGCAGAGGCCTTCAACCCGGGCGTGCTGACCGTCGGCGTGGATGGCCCGCTGTACGACTTCATGCTCGAGCGCCTGCGCAACACCTTGCGTGACGCGGGGCATGCCCAGGACGTGGTGGATGCGGTGCTGGCGCTCAAGCCGACCCGCATCGACCTGGTGGTGCCCAAGCTCGAGGCCGTGCTGGCCTTCCAGCAACTGCCGGAAGCCGCAGCCCTGGCGGCAGCCAACAAGCGGATCGTCAACATTCTCAAGAAGGCCGAGGGCGAGCTGGGCGAACCCGACGTGGCGCTGCTGGTGGAGGAGGCCGAGAAGGCCCTGTTCCATGCCATTGTCGAGGTTGCGCCGCTGGCCCGCTCGCACTTCCAGAACGAAGCCTACACCGATGCGCTGCGCGTCCTGGCCGGCCTGCGTGCCGCGGTGGACCGCTTCTTCGACGAGGTGATGGTGATGGCCGAGGAGCCGCTGGTCCGTCAGAACCGCCTGGCCCTGCTCAACCAGCTGGCCGGCCTGATGAACCAGGTTGCCGACATCTCCCGCCTGTCGGCCTGATGGCCTGCTGAGGGTAGCCCATGAAAATCATCGTGCTCGACCGGGACGGGGTCATCAACTTCGATTCCGACCAGTTCATCAAGTCGCCGGAGGAGTGGAAGCCCATTCCCGGCTCCCTCGAGGCCATCGCCCGCCTCAACGAGGCGGGCTGGCGCGTGGTGGTCGCCTCCAACCAGTCCGGGGTCGGGCGCGGGCTGTTCGACATGGACACCCTCAACGCCATCAACGAAAAGATGGTCAAGGCCATCGGCCAGAAGGGGGGGCGCCTCGACGCCGTCTTCTTCTGCCCCCATGCGGCCGACTCCACCTGCGCCTGCCGCAAGCCCAAGCCGGGCATGTTCCTCGAGATCGCCGAGCGCTTCAACGCCGACCTCAAGGGCATGCCGGTGGTGGGTGACAGCCTGCGCGACCTGCAGGCCGGCGTGGCGGTGGGCTGCAAACCCTACCTGGTGCTGACCGGCAAGGGCGCCAAGACCCAGCTCGACCCGGATCTGCCCGACGGGACCATGATCTATCCCGACCTTGCAGCCGTGGCTGCCGAACTGACTGCCTGAAAGCCCTGCCCGTGGTTCTGATCCGCAACCTCCTGTTCATGCTCGCCCTCGCCATATTCACGCCGCTCTATGCGTTGATCGGGATGGCGACCTTTCCCTTCGGGCCGGAGACCCGGCACAAGATCATCCGGGGCTGGCCGCGCATCATGGCCTGGGTGATCAAGCACGTGCTGGGCATTCCCTACCGTCTCATCGGCACCGAGAACATCCCCGCCGGGCCCGCCATCATCGTGTCCAAGCACATGTCGGCCTGGGAAACCATCATGCTGCAGGACATCTTCCCGCCCATGGTCTTCGTGATGAAGCGGGAGATTCACAAGGTTCCTTTCTTCGGCTGGGGCATTGCCCAGATGCCGATGATCGCCATCGACCGGACCGCCGGCAAGGATGCCCTGGCCCAGGTCGAGGAGCAGGGGCGTGACCGGCTGGCCCACGGCTTCTGGGTCACCATCTTTCCGGAAGGCACCCGTGTGGCGCCCGGCAGCAAGAAGCGCTACAAGGCCGGCGGCTCGTGGCTGGCCGCTCAGACCGGCACGTCAGTGGTGCCGGTGGCCCATAACGCCGGCGAGTTCTGGCCGCGCAATGCCTTCTTCAAGCGCCCCGGCGAGGTGGTGGTGAGCATCGGCCCGGTCATCGATACCCGCGGGCTGTCCGCCGAGGAGATCAACCGCAAGGCCGAAACCTGGGTCGAGGGCGAGATGCGCCGCCTCTTTCCCCATCACTACCGCGATTCCAGCAAGCCCCGGGAGAAGGCCCAGGCGTGAGCGCGCCGGCCCTTGAGTCCCGCGAGATCGAGCTGGCCGGCCAGCGGGTCGGCTACACCCTGCGGCGCAGCGTCCGCAAGACCCTTGGGCTGCGCATCGATCATCGCGGGCTGACCGTGGGGGTGCCGCTGAGGGTCGGCCTCGGCGACATCGAGTCCTTCATCCGCAAGCACGCGGACTGGGTCGTGGACCAGCTCCAGGCCCGGCCGGCATTGCCGCCCGCCGAATCCTGCGAGCCCTGCGATGGCGCGGAGATCCCGGTGTTGGGGTTGCCCTGGCGGCTCCGCATCGGGCGGGGTGGTAACCGCATCGTGTGGCACGAGGGCATCAAACTGGGTGAATCCGGCCCTGTCCTGGAACTGGCCCTGCGCGCCGGCAGCAGCGCCCGCGCGCTGCTGCTCAAGGCCCTCCAGCAGCGCGGGCTGGAGCTGTTCCGCAACAGGGTCGAGGAGTACTGCCTGCGCCTGGGGCGCCCGGTGCCGCTGGTTGGCTTGTCTTCTGCCCGGACCCGCTGGGGCAGTTGCAGCAGCCGGACCGGCATTCGTCTGCACTGGCGCCTGATCCATCTGCCGCTGCCGTTGATCGATTATGTGGTGGCCCACGAGGTGGCTCACCTGGTGGAGATGAACCACTCCCCGAAATTCTGGTCCGTGGTGGAGTCGCTCTACCCCGACCATGCATCGGCCCGCCGTGCCTTGCGCCAGGCGGGTGCTGCCCTTCCCGTGCTCTGATACAAGGACCTCCCATGCGCCTGCTTCACACCATGCTCCGCGTCGGCGATCTCGATCGCTCCCTGGCCTTCTATACCGAGGTGCTCGGCATGCGCCTGCTGCGCCGCCAGGATTACCCGGAGGGCAAATTCACCCTGGCCTTCGTCGGCTACCAGGATGAGTCGGAAGGGGCGGTCATCGAGCTGACCCACAACTGGGGCGTGGAGTCCTACGAGCTGGGTACCGCCTACGGGCATATCGCCCTGGCGGTGCCGGATGCCTACGCTGCCTGCGACGCGATCCGGACCCGTGGTGGCAAGGTGGTGCGGGAAGCGGGGCCGATGAAGCACGGCAGCACCGTGATCGCCTTTGTCGAGGACCCGGACGGTTACAAGATCGAGCTGATCCAGGTAGCCTGATCCACGGCAATCCGGAGAGGCGGCTTGAACAGCCGCCTCTCCGGGGGCGTTCAGGCCGCCCGGCCGAAGGCCTGGCGCAGGGCGAGGAGTTCCGCCCGCAGCTCGTCGAGCAACGCAGGGGTGGAGCCCATGTTGCGCTCGCGGCCGGCCCGTTCCAGTTGCTGGGCCTTGGCCTGGGCGCGGGTGGCGCAGAAGTTGGAGACAGCGCCCTTGAGGGCATGGGCGCTGCTGTGCAGGCCCTCGGCGTCGCCTTCCGTCACGGCGGCCTCGACGTTGGCCAGCATGCGTGGTTCGTCCTCGCAGTACATGTCCAGCAGCTGCTCCAGCAGCTCTTCGTCGTCACCCAGGTTGGCCAGCACCTTTTCACGATCGAACACAGGGCCGCTCGGTGGGGCGGACTCGGGCTCTGGGGTGGGCGCAGGGTCGCCCAAGCCGGCGTGGTGGATCAGCACCTCGACGAGGTCGGGGGCGTGTACCGGCTTCGACAGGTAGCCGTCCATGCCGGCCTGCAGGCAGCGTTCCCGGTCGCCCTTCATGGCGTGGGCGGTCATTGCGATGATGGGGGTGGAGGGCGTGCCGGCGGCTTCCCGCGCGCGGATCGCCGCGGTGGCGTCGAAGCCGCCCATCACCGGCATCTGCACGTCCATCAGGATCACGTCGAAGTGGCCTTGCGCATGGAGGTCGAGGGCTTCCTGGCCGTTGTTGGCCACTTCAACCTGGTGCCCCAGCTTCTGGAGCAGGCGGGTCGCCAGGGTCTGATTCACCACGTTGTCTTCGGCGAGCAGGATCTTCAGCTGGCGCCGTTGCTCCCGCAGGGTGTGGCGGGTGATCAGGGGGCGGTCATTGCTGCTGGCCTCCGGCAGCTCGACTGACAGCAGGATGGCATTGAGCAGGTCCGATGCCTCGATCGGCATCGGGAGGTAGGCGGCGATGCCGAGTTCGCGGCAGCGGGCCCCGTCGCCGCGGCGTCCTTCTCCAGCGAGCATGATCACGCTGGGGACCGGATGGGTGAGGTGGGGGATGGCCGCGGCCAGCTCAAAGCCTTCAGCGTCGGATAGCTGGGTACCGATGATGGCGACCTGGTAGGGCTTGCCCAGGGCGGCGGCTTCGCCCAGGGCGCGGCGGCACTGGGACGCATCGATGGCCGGGACGGGGGCCATCCGCCACTGGGTGAGCAGCTCTGTCAGCATGCTCCGGTCGGCGGGGTTGTCCACCGCGATCAGGACCGGCAGCCCTTCCAGCTGGGGCCCGTCGTCGGCCTGGGCGACGGCCTGACCCTTGTCGAAGCGGGCCGTGAAATGGAAGGTGCTGCCTTTGCCCGGCATGCTGGTCACGCCGAGTTGTCCACCCATCGCCTGGACCAGTCGGGCGCAGATGGTCAGGCCCAGCCCGGTGCCGCCGTAGCGGCGCGTGGTGGAGGTGTCGGCCTGGGAGAAGGCTTCAAAGATCAGGCCCTGCTTGTCGTGCGGAATGCCGACGCCGGTGTCCGTGACCTCGAAGCGCAGTTCCATCCCCTGGTTGCAGGGGGCGCCGCTGGCAACGCTGAGCCGGACGCTGCCCAGGCTGGTGAACTTGATGCCGTTGGAGAGCAGGTTGATCAGGATCTGGCGCAGCCGGTGCGGGTCGCCGATCAGGCTGTCGGGGACGTCCGGAGCGACCGTGACGCTCAGTTCCAGGTCCTTTTCGGCGGCCCTCTGCTGCAGGGTGCGGACGGACAGGGCCACGCAGTCGCGCAGGCTGAAGTCGATGTGTTCGAAATCGAGCTTGCCGGCCTCGATCTTGGAGAAGTCGAGGATGTCGTTGATGATGTTGAGCAGGGAGTCGGCGGAGGTCTTGACGAGGGTCAGGTATTCCTTCTGCTCTTCGTCCAGCCGGGTTTCCAGGGCTAGGTCGGTCATGCCCAGGATCGCATTCATGGGGGTGCGGATCTCGTGGCTCATGTTGGCCAGGAAGTCGCTCTTGGAGCGGCTGTTGGCCTCCGCGGATTCCTTGGCTTCACGCATGATGCGCTCGGCTTCCTTGCGTTCGCTGATGTCCCGCAGGTAGGCGGTGATGAAGCGGTGGCCCTCTCCCTCCAGGGGGACGAGGGCCATTTCGACCGGGAATTCGTCGCCATTGCCACGGATGGCGAGCGTTTCGATGCGGCGGCTCAGGGTGTCCGGCTCAGGGGTGGTCAGGAGCTCCTGCAGCTTCGCCTGGTGGTCGGCGCGGAGACGTTCGGGGAAGATGAGCTGGGTGACGGGCTGGTGCAGCGCATTGGCCCGGGCGAGTCCGAAGGTCCGTTCGGCGGCGGGGTTGAACTCGAGGATGCAGCCCTGCTGGTCAACCGTGATGATGCTGTCCAGGGCGGCCTCGGCAATGGCCCGGTTGCGGGATTCGCTGGCGGCAAGGGCCGATTGTCCGTCGAAGAGGCGGATGGAGGTCCAGTTCAGGGCGTCCACCAATTTGCGGATCTCGACCACGGCGGTCGACTCATTCAGGGTGCTGCCCTGGCTGCCCTCCAGGCTTTCGGCGAAGGCTGTGGCCTGTTCGAGGCTGCGCAGGGGCGGGCGCAGGAAGACCCGGATGGCGGCGGTGCCCAGGAGCAGGGTGAGCAGCCCGGCGAAGGCGCTGTCCTCCAGGATGTGGGTCAGGTTGCTGCTTGCCGCGGCGGGTTGAACTTCGGTGCGCAGCCAGCCCAGGGGTGCCCGCTCGCCGATGCCTGTCCACGAAACCAGGGTTTCGAGCCCGCTCCTCGTGGCGGAGTTGGCGGCCTTGCGCGATTGGTCCGGCAGGGGCAGCGGTGTGTCGCTGACCTTGACCGGAGTGAGCGGCTGGGTGTTGTCGCTGCGGCTCAGATCGACGAGCGGATAGCCCTGCCGGTCCGTGACGGTCAGGCGCAGAATCCTTGCCTCGTCGGAGAGCCCGAGCAGATGCGCGGTGATGCCCGCCTTGTTGCCCGAAGCCAGCTGTGCTTCGAGGGCGGCGGCGAGATGCCGGGCGATTTCGTCGGCGTGCCTGCGCTCCAGGCGTTCCACGTAGTTGGTCTGTTCGTAGCTTACATAGCCGGAATAGGCGCCGATCGAGACGGTCAGCAGGAGGGCAAAAAGCAGGGTGAGTTGCTGCCCGAGGGTATGCAGGCCAAGGCGTCCGGCCAGGTGCTGAAGGCCCCTCATGCGTCGTCATCCTTGAAGCGTCGGCGGATTTCCAGGACTTCGTGCCAGTCTGTCAGGAAGGCGTCGACGCAGGCAGGGTCGAAGTGGGCTCCCCTTTGTTCCTTCAGGAAGTCGACCGCCCGCTCGATCTCCCATGCCGGCTTGTAGGGGCGGGCGGACGTGAGGGCGTCGAACACGTCGGCCACCGCGACGATGCGCCCCATCAGGGGGATGGCGTCGCCGGCCAGACCCGCAGGGTAGCCTGTGCCATCGAACTTCTCGTGGTGGGTGAGGGCGATCTCGGCGGCAAGCTGGATCATGGGGGACGAGGAGCCCTTGAGGATGTCATGACCCATGCTTGCGTGGCGCCGCATGATGACCATCTCATCGTCGGTGAGGCGGCCTGGCTTGAGAAGGATGTGATCGGGGGTGCCGACCTTGCCCACGTCGTGCATCGGGGCGGCGCTCAGCAGGCGGTCGCAGAGCGCCTCGTCCACACCCAGGCGCTTGGCGATCAGGCGCGAGTAGTGGGCCATGCGCAGAATGTGGGCGCCGGTTTCCGGGTCGCGATACTCGGCGGCGCGGGCCAGCCGGGTGATGGTTTCCCGTTCCCGCGCCACGATGTCGGCGGTCTGGCGCAGGACGGCCTGCTGCAGGTCGTCGTTCCAGCTGCGCATGCGTTTCTGGCTCTCGCGGAGGGTCAGCATGGTGCGCACCCGCGGGTCGAACTCGTGGCGGTCGATGGGCTTGGTCAGGAAGTCGTTGGCCCCTGCACCGAGGCTTTCGTAGCGGACCTCCTTCTCATGAGCGGCTGTCACCATCAGGATCGGTACGACATCGGCCGGGTGCTGCTTGCGTACCGCTTCGATGAATTCGACCCCGTTGAGGTCGGGCATCATGTAGTCGACGATGATCAGGTCTGGCTCGTGGTTGGCGCACCAGTCCAGGCCTGCGAGCGGGGAGGTGAAGCAGACAATCTCGGTGCCCGGGGGGGTGAGCTTGCGGACCAGTGCCTGAATCAGCGTGAGGTTGAGGGGGGTGTCGTCAACGATCGCAATGGCCATGGAGGCTCCGATAGGCGTACTGCCGGGGGAATGCCCCCGTGGCAGGTATATGCTCAGTTTATCGGCCCTGCATCGTCGAAGTTTAGTCCTGGTGTGGGGCGTGACGGGATGGCCAGCGCATCGCCCGGGGCGTCGGTGGAGGGCGCTGTACGGGGGAGCGACAGGGTGAAGCAGGTCCCGGTGCCGGGTTCGCTGGCGGCGCTGATCTGACCGCCCAGGCTGCGCGTGACGAGGTTGTAAACGATGTACAGCCCGAGGCCGCTGCCCCCCTTGCCGAGGCGCGTGGTGAAGAACGGGTCGAAGATCCGCTGCAGGGCGCTCTCCCCGATGCCTGCACCATCGTCGCAGACGCGGATGCTGACCGACTCCGCCGCGGGCCGGGCGATGACCTGGATGCGTCCCGCGGGCCGACCCTCGAGGCCGTGGATGAGGGCGTTGGTGACCAGGTTGGTCAGGATCTGGCCCAGGGCTCCGGGGTAGCTGTCCATCGGGATGGGGGTATTGCAGTCGATCTCGAGGGTGTAGGGCGTGGCGTGGAACATCGGCCCGAGGGTCATGCCTATCTCCCGCAGGACTTCGCCCAGTTCGAAGGGGCGGCGTACTTCGCTGGCCTGGTCCACCGCGACCTGCTTGAAGCTGCGGACGAGTTCTCGGGCGCGGGTCAGGTTGCGCATCAGGAGTTCGCTGGCCTCCAGGGCCGAGGCCACGAAGCTGTCGAAGTGGGCGCGCCGCAGGGTGCCGGCGGCCTGCTCCCGGGCCATGTCGGTGGTACGGGCGGCCAGGGTGGTCGCCACGGTGACGCTGTTGCCGATCGGCGTGTTGAGTTCGTGGGCGATGCCGGCGACCAGTGATCCGAGTGCCGCCAGCTTTTCGCTGCGGACCAGTTCGTCACGGGCCTGGTGGAGTGTTTCGAGGGCAGTGCGCAGTTCGCCGGTGCGCTCCGCAACACGTCGCTCGAGGCCTTCGTTGAGCTCCTCTATGTGGCCCTGGACCCGGCGCAGTTCGGAGATGTCCGCCAGGGACCACAGGCCGCAGTCCTCGCCCTTGATGCGCAGGCGGCAGCCGGATACCAGGCAGGTGGCGATCTCGCCGCGGCCACGCGGGCGGATGCGCACCTCCTGCTGCTCCACGATTTCGTCCCGGGCGATACGGCTGTACAGCCCGTCATAGACGTCCTGGTCCACCCAGAAGCCGAGTTCGCCGGTGCTGCGCTCCAGCACGGAGGTTCGGTCGAGTCCGAACAGGCGCTCCCAGGCCGGGTTGGCATCCACGTGGGTGCGGTCGTCGATGCGGGTCAGGGACATCGCCACCGGGGCGGAGGCGAAGATGGCGGCGAAGCGGGCCTGGCTTTCCTGCAGGGCGTCGGCGGCGGCCTTTTGCTCGGTGACGTCGCGGACGATGGCGATCAGGCAGTCCTGCCCTTCGATGCGGACGGTGGATGCATTGACCAGGCAGTGGCGCCGGCCCTGGTTGCGGGTCCCGATGGTGCAGGGGTAGTTGCGCAGGGCGCCATGCTGGACCACCAGGTCCACCAGGGCGACGCGTTCTTCCGGGATGGGCCACAGTCCGAGCTCCACCGAGGTCGTGCCGATGGCTTCGCTGCGGCTCCAGCCCACCAGCTGGGCGAAGGCGTGATTGACCTCGAGGATCTTGCCGTCCGACACCCGGCTGATGGTGATGTAGTCGGGGCTGCCGTGAAAGGCTGCCGAGAACATCGCCTCGGAGATCCGCTGGGCTTCGGCCGCAGCTCTTTCGGCACGCTCCAGGCGCACCTGCTCGGTGATGTCGCGGAATACCGCCAGGACACAGTCGTGCCCGCCGATGTGCAGGAGGCGGGCGCTGACCAGGGTGTTCACCGGATGCCCGTCCCGATGCAGGAGGGTCACCTGCCGGTCATGGACTTCCAGGCCGGTGGCCAGCTCGGCGAAGATCTCGGACTTGTCCTGAGGCCTTTGCCAGATACCGAGCTTGATGCTGCTGCGTCCCAGGCCTTGCTCGCGGCTGTAGCCCAGCAGGGGTGTCCAGTTCCGGTTCATGTCCATCAACCGGGTGTCATCCAGGCTGGTCAGGGTCACCAGCTCGGGGAGAAACTGGAAAACCTGGGTGAAGCGTTCGTGGGCCGACTCGAGCGCGGCCTCGGTGGCCTGGCGGTGTTCCCGCTCTTGGCTGACGCGCGCTTCCAGGATCCGGGTGCGGGACTTTTCCCGGGCCAGGCGCTGCACGGCGAAGCCCAGGCCGACCGACAGGGCGATCGCCACCAGGCTTAGCAGCAGGTCTGGCGGGAAGGGCAGGCTCATGGCCGTCGCCGGCACTCAGCGCAGGGCCCGCAGCATGCTGGCGAGTGTGTCGAAGCCTGCATCGTAGAAACCCTGGAGCAGGGGGGCCATGTGAGTGAGGGTCAGCATCAACATGGTAAAACCAACGGTCAGGGTGATCGGGAAGCCGATCGCGAACAGGTTGAGCTGGGGGGCCGCGCGGGTGAGGATGCCCAGGGCGATGTTGGTGATCAGCAGTGCGGTGACCACCGGCAGTGCCAGCAGCAGGCCGCTGGCGAAGATCGTGCCGCCCGAGCGTACCAGGATCAGCCAGCCGCCCTTGTTAAGCATGCTATCGGTGACCGGCAACCATTCGAAGCTGCGGTGCAGGGTGTCCACCATCAGCAGGTGACCGTTCAGTGACAGGAAGATGAGCGTTGCCAGCAGGGTCAGGAATTCTGCCACCACCGCTGTCTGGCCGCCTGCCACCGGGTCGAAGAAGGTGGCGAAGGACAGGCCCATCTGCAGACTGATCAGCTCCCCCATCAGGTCAAGGGCGGCAAATACCACTCGCATGCTCAGCCCCATGGCGATACCGATCAGTGTTTGCTCCAGCAGCTGCAGGATGCCCGGCCAGGAGTCGAGCGGAATCGCGGGTACCGGCGGCAGGGTGGGGATGACACCGATCGCCACGCCCAGGCTGATGACCAGCTTGCTGCGGCGGGGGAGGGCATTGTTGCCGAATACCGGGGCCGTACCGAGCATGCCGAGCACCCGGGCCAGGGGGAGCGCAAACAGGGCGAGCCAAGCTTCGAGCTGGGCGGAGGTGACGCTCAGCATGACGCGAGGCTCAGCCGATCATGGCCGGGATGCTCTCGAAGAGGCGCCGGATGAAGTCGGTCATCATCGTGATCATCCACGGGCCGGCGAGCACCAGGGCAATGAAGGTGGCGATCAGTTTGGGCACGAAGGACAGGGTCTGTTCGTTGATCTGCGTGGCGGCCTGGAAGATGGACACCAGCAGGCCGGTGACAAGCGCCGCGATGAACAGCGGCGCCGAGACCAGCAGGGTCAGCTCGAGGGCCTGGCGGCCGAGGTCTACGACGGTGGTGGGGGTCATGGGGGCTCCTATCCGAAGCTCTGTACCAGGGAGGCGATGAGCAGGTTCCAGCCGTCCACAAGCACGAAAAGCATGATCTTGAAGGGCAGCGCGACAATCGCCGGGCTCATCATCATCATGCCCATGGACATCAGCACCGAGGCGACCACCATGTCGATGATCAGGAAGGGGATGAAGACGATGAAGCCGATCTGGAACGCGGTCTTGAGTTCGGAGGTGACGAAGGCGGGAATGACGACCCGCATCGGCAGGTCTTCGGCCTTGTCGACCCGAGGGGTCTTGGCCAGCTTGGAGAAGAGGTTCAGGTCCGGCTCGCGAATCTGCTTCAGCATGAAGGTCTTGACGGGTACGGTGGCCCGGTCGAGAGCTTCATTGAAGGTGATGCGGTTTTCCGAAAGCGGTACCCAGGCATCGGTATAAACCTTGTCGGCTACCGGCGCCATGATGAAGAAGGTGAGGAAGAGGGACAGGCCGACCAGGACCTGATTGGGCGGGGAGGTCTGGGTTCCCATGGCATGGCGCAGCAGGGACATGACGATGATGATGCGCGTGAAGCAGGTCGTCATCAGGACCAGGGCTGGCAGGAAGCTCAGGGAGGTGAGCAACAGCAAGGTCTGGATCGACAGGCTGTACTGGGTGCCACCGCCTCCGGCCGGCGTGCTGGTGATGGCGGGCATGGCCTGGGCCAGGACCGTCAGGGGGGCCAGCGTCAGCAGTGTCGCCCCGACCTTGCGGAGCGTGAAGGGAGAGGCTTTCATCGGGTGCGGCGTTCCAGGGTGCGTTTGAGCCAGGTCTGGAAGTCATCGTTTCCGGAGGGCGGCTGGGGCGCCGTGCCGGCAGGGAGTTGAGTGGCGTCCAGGGTGTGCAGGGTATTGATCCGGCCGGGGGCTACGCCGAGTACGAGGATCTTGTCGGCCACCTCCAGCAGCACGACACGCTCCCGCGGGCCGACCGCCGTTGCGCCGCGGATCCGCAATACGCCTGCGGCGAGCCCCTTGCTGCCGCTGAGGCGTTTGAGCGTGTGCAGGGCGGCGAACAACAGGCCGATGACGAGGGCCAGTCCCAGGAGCATCTGCAGGACGCTTGAGGTCGCGTCAAAGCCACCGTCTGCAGCGAGCAACGGGCCGGACAGCAGTGACAGGCCGACGACGAAGGGCAGGGGAGGCATGGCGATGGTGGACTCCGGGTAGCGTGGCCGCAGTTTACCCTTGGCGGGTGATACCGGCTGTCCTGAAAAAGCGGGCAAAAGTCTCACACATCGCGGCTTAGATGCTTTGCAGATGAACTGCCCCCTGTGCTATCAATCAAACAACTCGTCAGGTTCAGGGGGGAGCAGTCATGTTGCTGTGGCATCGTGAGATCCAGCCGGTGGCTGGCGCATCCGAACAACATCGGGACGAGTCTTCACCGCCTCCGGGCTACGAGGCCAAGCGGCAGAGGGCCTTGCTGATCCTGGGTGAGAAATGGTTGCTGCATCGGGCCAATGCCCCTGACCGCCGGCCGAGCCGATCGGTGCTGTCGCCCCGTCCCGGCGAGGTTTCGGCAGCCTGAAAACAGGCAGGCCCCGCGCCTGTTCCTGCGGGGCCTGCCTGTCGGTGGAGCAGCGGTGTATGTCGCGGGCGGGTGTGCGCTCTCGGTCGCTCAGGTGCGCAGTTTGCGGATCCGCTCGGCGGGCGTGATGATGTCGGTCAGGCGGATGCCGAACTTGTCGTTCACCACCACCACCTCGCCCTGGGCGATGAGGGTCCCGTTGACCAGCACGTCCATCGGCTCGCCCGCCAGCCCGTCCAGTTCCACCACCGACCCGTGGGCCAGCTGCAGCAGGTTGCGGATGGCGATCTTGGTGCGTCCCAGCTCCACGGTGAGCTGCACCGGGATGTCCAGGATCATGTCGTAATCGTTGATCGAGCCACCCTTGGGGCCGCTCTGGCCGAAATCCGGGAAGAGCTGGCTGGCTGGCTTGGCCTGGTAGGGTGACTCCTCGCCGAGGGCGGGTTCGGTCAGGCCTTCTGCTACGGCCTGCTCCTGCATGGCGGCCGCCCAGTCGTCATCGCTGATCTGGTTGTCGTCGGGGGTATCGGTTTCTGACATGCTGAACTCCTAGGCCTTGCCGGGGGGCTCGTCTTCCTGGGCCAGGAAGCGCTCCACCTTGAGGGCGTATTGGCCGCGCTGGACGCCGTAGCGGCATTCCATGAAGGGGATGCCATCCACTTCGGCCTGCACGGTTTCCGGGATGTTGAGGGGGATCACGTCGCCCGGTTTCATGTTCACGATGTCCCGGAGGGTGACGTTGGATGTTCCGAGCCGCGCCGCGAGTGTCACTTCTGCGGTCTGCAGCTGCTTGCCCATCATGCTGACCCAGCGGTTGTCCTGGGTCAGGTGGTCGCTCTGCATGGTCGAGTAGAGCGTTTCACGGATCGGCTCGAGCATGGAGTAGGGGAAGCAGAAATGCATTTCTGCCTGGGAGCCGCCGAACTCCAGCGTGAATGACGACGCCACCACGATCTCGCTGGGCGTGGCGATGTTGGCGAACTGGGGGTTCATCTCGGAGCGGACATACTCGAATTCGAGTTTCTGCACGGGCCCCCAGGCCTTTTCATATTCGCCGAAGATAACCTTCAGCAAGCCCTGGATGATGCGCTGCTCGGTCGGGGTGAAGTCGCGTCCTTCGACCCGGGTGTGGAAACGGCCGTCGCCGCCGAACAGGTTGTCCACCACCAGGAACACCAGGTTCGGATCCATGACGACCAGGGCCGTGCCGCGCAGGGGCTTGGCGATGAAGAGGTTCAGGTTGGTCGGGACCACCAGGTTGCGCACGAACTCACTGAATTTCTGGACCTTGATCGGCCCTACCGACACTTCGACGTTGCGGTGCATGTAGTTGAACAGGCCGATCCGCAGATAACGGGCGAAGCGCTCGTTGATGAGCTCCATGGTGGGCATGCGCCCACGCACGATGCGCTCCTGGGTGGCCAGGTTGTAATCCCGGACACCGCCCTGATGCTCCTCCTGATGTTCGGTGTCGTCACTCTCCCCGGTGACGCCCTTGAGCAGGGCATCAACCTCTTCCTGGGAGAGAAAGTCCTGGGCCATTGTGGGCTCCGCGCTTACTGCACGATGAACTGGTTGAACAGGACGGACAGCACCGGGCCGTCGTCTTCCGGCCGGTTGCGCTTGCCTTTCTTCTTCGGGCTGGGGGCGTAGCCGAGCACGTCGTTGGCCTCTTCCTTGATTTCGTCGGCCAGTTCTTCGCGGCCTTCCGCGGGGACCAGGTCGGAGGGCTTCTTGGACGACAGCAGCATGATGATGCGGTGCTTCAGTTCGGGCATGTAGAGTTTGAGCGAGTCACCCACCTTGGCATCGGCAACGCGCAGGACCATGGTGGCCTGCAGAAAGTGCTCGCCCTCCTCCGGCGCAAGGTTCACGGTGAACTGGTCGAGCTGGACGAAGATCGGCGGCTTTGACGGGTCGACCTTGACCTTGGGTGGTTCGTGGTGGGCGGGCTCCTCCTCGCCATCCTCGCCCTCGGCATGCTTCTTCTTGCCAAGCAGCATGAAGGCCGCCCCGGCGGCAATCGCCAGCACGAGCACGGCCGCGATGATGATGATGAGCTTTTTCTTGCCTCCCTTTGCAGGGACTTCGCCTTCGGCGGCTTCGGCCTTGGCCGGTGCTTTCGACATGCTGGATCACTCCTGGTCTGCTTTGATTGTTATCCGTCACGTCCGCCCGGCAAACAGGGAAAAGGCGTGCAAGGGCCCGCCATTTTGCCCATTCAGGCAAACGTGTCTACAAGTCCTTCTCCTCGGCGGGCCCAATGGGCCGGCACCGGGCTTGTCGCGGGGCCTTCGTCACCTCCGGTCGGGGACTGCCAGCCGCTGCGCTGGCGGCCCGTCGGCGTATCTCCGGACTGGGCTGACTGGCCTGAGGTTCCCACATCCGTCTGGCCCAGATTGATGCCGCTTTGTTCGAGAATTTCGCGCAGGCGGGGCAGGTTCTGCTCAATCAGCTCCCGTGCGGCAGGAGTGGCGGCGACGAACTGGGCACTGGTCTGATCGCCACTGACCGTGATCGAGACTTCCACCTTGCCGAGTTGGGGCGGGGTCAGCGTCAGTTCGGCATGGCTTTCCGTATTGCTCACCATCCAGCTGACCTTGTTGCCCACTTCTTCGGGCCAGTGCGGGCTGGACGCCGGCGTGGCGACATGCAGAGGGACCGGGGAGGGTGTGCTCTGGGGGGAGGCGGCCTGCAGGTTGGCCAGCGCGGCGGCATGCATGGCGGCGAAACTGTTGGTGGGCTGGGCAGCGGCAGCCGGCGGCTCGCTGACGCGGGCAGCGAGTTCGGCGACGGTGCTGGCGGTGGTGGTAGAGTCGGCAGCCGCAAGCAGGCCTTGCCCACCCTTGGGGCCGGTGGCGGCAGTATTTGCCGGTGTGGTGTCAGCGGCTGCCGGCAGGGTGGCCGCATTGCCGTCGGGATTGAGTGCCAGGGAAGCCGGTTTCGGGTCGATGGCCGATGCGCTGCCGGGAAGCCCGGCGGGGCCGAACAAAGGGACGAGTGCCTCACCCTCGTCGGGTGTCGCGGAGGTCGTGTCCTTGTCGAGCTGCAGCGGATTGCTTGCCAGGGGCTGCATGCCGGCGATCAGCGCGGCCATCTCCGGCGTCACTACGGCAATCGACTGGGCCTGCTCGTTGCCCGGGATGGTGCTGGGGGCGGCGCTGGCCGCGGCTTCCTCGTCGCGGGGGGATTCCTTGTCGGCGCTGTCGCTCTTGCTCCCCTTCATCTGGCGCTTCAGTTCGGAGGCGAAGCCGGCTTCGCCGGCCTGGGAGGCGGGCGCGTCCGCAGCGGAGGCTTCGGGGCCTTTGCCGGGAGCGACAGGGGCGATGCTGGCGAGAGGGTTCAAGGCCGGTCCGGACATGATGGGTTCCTGGTGAGGATGCTGACAGCCTGCTAGCAGCAAGCGACGTGCCAGGCAATCCGGGGCGCGCCTTTATTCCTCTTCCTGGCGGTCGCGGAACTGCTTGGCTGCGTGTTCGTCAGTGAGCCTCTGCTCTTGCTTGGCCTCCTTGCGGGCCTGTTGGGCTTGATGCCGGTTGGAAAGGGTGTCGAAAGCCTTGACCCGGTTGCGCTGATCCACCCATTCCTGCTGGCCTGCCTCGACGCGCCGTTTTGACTCTGATACCACCCGCTGCTGATGCGCGATCGCTTCGTCCAGCTTGAGCAGGAAGGCGCTGTAGTTGCGCCAGGCGTCGGGGCCGATGCCATTGCGGGCGGCATCGATGAAACGGGCCTGGTATTCCTGCCGGTAGTTAACCAGCAATTCGAGCTTCTCTTCGACGGCGCGGTCGCTGGCGATCAGTTCTCCCAGCTTGCGCGCGGCATCGTCCATGCGGCTGTTGGCCATGTCCAGCAAGGGCTGAAGCGGGAACGGCTCAGTCATCGTCACGTTCTTTCGGCGTTATCGGGCAGGGGCGGGGTTTCTTTAGCCGGAGGGGCCCGATGGCCTTGGGGGCGCTTCGCGCGGTCATGGTGTGGTACCGAACAAGGCGTGGAGTTTCTCGACGGCGGATTCGTAACCTTCGCTCTCCTCGATGCGCTGCTGCAGGAAGGCTTCCAGGCGGGGATACATGGCTACGGCTTGGTCCAGGATCGGGTCAGAGCCGGACTGGTAGGCACCCACCGCGATCAGGTCGCGGGAGCGCTGGTAGCGCGAGAAAAGCTGCTTGAAGCGTCGAACCACGTCGAAATGCTGGCTTTTGACGAGGTTGTGCATGGCCCGGGAGATGGATTGCTCGATGTCGATGGCAGGGTAGTGCCCCTGGTCGGCCAGATTGCGCGACAGCACGATGTGGCCGTCCAGGATGGCTCGGGCGGAGTCGGCGATCGGGTCCTGCTGGTCGTCGCCTTCCGCCAGCACGGTATAGAAGGCGGTGATCGAG
The DNA here is from genome assembly GCF_012927165.1 of Zoogloea dura. GTDB lineage: Bacteria > Pseudomonadota > Gammaproteobacteria > Burkholderiales > Rhodocyclaceae > Zoogloea > Zoogloea dura. The sequence goes on along the minus strand of NZ_JABBGA010000002.1, from coordinate 246,381 downwards.
CCACCGCCCTCGGGGCCATTGCCGGCGCGCTCCACCAGGGCGGGCAGGCGCGCGAAGACGGATGGTGGGTAACCACGGGTGACCGGCGGTTCGCCGATGGCCAGGGCGATTTCCCGCTGGGCCATGGCGTAGCGGGTGAGGGAGTCCATGATCAGCAGGACCTGCTTGCCCTGATCGCGGAAGTACTCGGCCACGGTGGTCGCGTAGGAGGCACCCTGCAGGCGCATCAGTGGGCTGCAGTCGGCCGGGGCGGCGATCACCGCGGAGCGGGCCAGGCCTTCCGGGCCCAGGTTGTGCTCGATGAACTCCTTGACTTCGCGGCCCCGCTCGCCGATCAGGCCGACCACGATCACGTCCGCCGCGGTGTAGCGCGCCATCATGCCGATGAGCACCGATTTACCCACGCCGGAGCCGGCGAAGAGGCCCATCCGCTGGCCTCGGCCGACGGTGAGCAGGGCGTTGATGGCGCGGATGCCCACGTCGAGGGACTGGGTGATCGGGGCCCGCTGCAGCGGGTTGATGGGGCGTGACTGGAGGGGGCGCGAATGGCGCACGGCGAGGGGGCCGAGCCCGTCCAGCGGGCGGCCGGCGCCATCGACCACGCGGCCGAGCAACTCGTCGCCCATCGGTAGGTGCTTGGCGCGGTCGGAGGCCCGGCGCCGCGGTTCGATACGTTCGCCGGCAATCAGCGGCGGCTGGGTGGGCTCGACCGGCAGGACGAGGGCGCCAGGGGCGAGGCCGAAGACGTCGTCGGTGGGCATCAGAAAGATCTTCTCGCCGTTGAAGCCGACGACTTCCGCTTCAACGGAGCTGCCGCCGGGAATCACGATGCGGCAGCCGGAACCGAGGGGGAGCTTGAGCCCGGAGGCTTCCATGACCAGGCCGTTGATGCGGGTCAGGCGACCGGATATCTGGTAGGGCGAGGTGGCGCCGATCAGCTTCTGGCTGTCGGCCAGGAAGGCGCGCCAGGTTTCTCCTCCGTGTTCCATCAGGCTTTCTCGCCTTCCCAAGGCACGCTGCGCCCGAGGTTTTCCATGATGCGCCGCCAGCGGGTCTGCACGGTGGCGTCGAGCTGGCTGCCGGCGGCGTCGATGCGTGTGCCGCCGCGGCTGATGCCGGCGTCTTCCACGAGGCGGTGGCCAGCCTGGGCGAACTGCTCGCCCAGGTATTCCTTGGTCATGGCCAGGTCCTCCGGGTGCACGTGGATCTGGGCGTGGGCGTGGGGCAGTTGCTGGAGGACCTCGCGGATCGTTTCGAGCAGGGCTTCGGGATGGGTGTCCAGGGTGTGGCGGACCATCTGGCGGGCCAGTTCGATGGAGAGGGCGAGGATCTCCTCGGCCACCTCCTGATCGAGGGTGGTCAGCGACTTTTCCAGGTTCTCGACCAGGCTGTGGAACTGCATGGCCTCGATGCGGCCCCGCGCAGTACCTTCCTCGTAGCCGGCGGCATAGCCGTCCTTGCGGGCTTCCTCGTGGATGCGCTCGATATCCTCGGCGGTGGGGAGCTTGATACCGGGTTCGGGGTCGGGTTCCGGTTCCGGCAGGGGCTCGGGGGGCGGAGGAGGCTCGTCCTCGATGGGGGGCGCGGCCTCCTCGACGGGCGGCAGCTCGGCCGCCGGCGCTTGCTCCGGCTCATCGAAGGAGGGCGGGGCCCAGCGCTGGTAGGCGCCGACCGCCTGGTGCCGGTTCATCGACACGACGGTGCTCCCGGGTTATACGAAGGCATCGTCGCCGCCTCCGCTGGACAGGGCGATCTGGCCTTCTTCCGCCAGGCGCCTTGCGGTCTTGAGGATTTCCTTCTGCTCGGCCTCGACCTCGGACAGGCGCACCGGACCGCGCGACTCCAGGTCTTCCCGGAGCATTTCGGCGGCACGCTGGGACATGTTCTTGAAGATCTTCTCGCGCATCTCCGGCGGTGCTCCCTTGAGGGCGATGACCAGGGAGTCGCTCTGCACTTCGCGCAGCAGGGTCTGGATGCCCCGGTCGTCGAGGTCCATGAGGTTCTCGAAGACGAACATTTCGTCGAGGATTTTCTGGGCCAGGTCCGGATCGTACTCGCGCACGTTGTCGAGGATGGCCGTCTCGGCCGCCGAGCCGACGAAGTTGAGGATGTCGGCCGCGTGGCGCACGCCGCCCATGGCGGTCTTCTTGACCGTGGAGGCGCCCGCCAGCATGCGGGTGAGGGCTTCGTTGAGTTCGCGCAGGGCCACCGGCTGAACCCCGTCCAGCGTGGCGATCCGTAGCAGCACGTCGTTGCGCAGGCGGTCGGTGAAGTGCTTGAGGATCTCGCCGGCTTGGTCGAACTCGAGGTGCACCAGGATGGTGGCGATGATCTGGGGGTGTTCGTTCTTGATCAGGTCGGCCGCGGTGGGGGCGTCCATCCACTTCAGGCTTTCGATGCCCGCCGTATCGGAGCCCTGCAGCACGCGGCTGATCAGGTGGGTGGCCCGTTCGTCGCCGAGGGCCTTGGTGAGCATGGCCTTGATGTGCTCGTGGTCGGCTTCGATGGGAACGCCCTTGTCGGCAAACAGGATCAGCTCATCCAGAATGGCCTCGACCTTCTCCCTGGGCTGGGATGGCATGGAGGCCATCGCCGCGCCCAGCTTCTGGACCTCCTTGGGGCCCAGCAGCTTGAGCACTTCGGCGGCCTCGTCGGCGCCCAGGGTCATCAGCAGCAGTGCGCTCTTCTCGAGTCCCTCATCGTTGCTGCTCATTGCTTCCCATCCATTCCTTGATCAGGTTGGCCACGACCCGCGGATTGCTCTTGGCGATCTCGTGCACTTTGGCGATCTTTTCGTCATAGGCCAGGCGGGCCGCGGCTTCCGGCGACAGGGCCACGGCAGCGCCGTCTTCGTCCTCGCCTTCCTCGCCCTCTTCGCCTTCTGCTCCGGCCGGGCCGCCTTCCAGGGCTTCCTCGTCCTCCTTGGTTTCGGGGGGCGGCGGCATGACCTGTTTCATCAGCGGGCGGATCACCCCGAAGGCCACGAAGGCGATCACCCCGGCGATCACCAGGTATTTGATCAGTTCCTTGAACAGGACGATGTTGTCCGGATCCTTCCAGATCGGCAGTTCCAGGCTGTCCTTGTCGGAAGCCACGAAGGCTCCGGTGGCGACATTGATCGTGTCCCCCCGTTCCTTGTTGTAGCCCACCGCTTCCCGGACGAGGTCTTCAATGCGCTTCTTTTCCTCGTCGCTGATCGGTACCGACTTCACGGCACCGTTCTTGTCCTTCTCTTCCTTGTGATTCACCGCCACCGCCACCGACAGGCGACGGATCTGGCCGAGCGCCTTGCGGGTGTGCTGGATGGTCTTGTCCACCTCGTAGTTGATGGTTGCGCTCTTGCTGCTGGTAAGGGGCGTCTGGCCTTCGGCGCCGGTGCTGCCGGGAACGGGAGGGGTTGTCAGGGGGGCCGTGGCGGGCACCGGGGGCTGGTTGGTCAGGGCGCCGGGCACGCCCTGGGGCCCCTGGTCGCGGGTCTGGCTCTCGTTGCTCTGCTGACTGCGGATAGCCTGTTCCGGCGAGGGGTTGGGCCGGTAGGTCTCGGCGGTTTGCTCGGTCTGGTTGAAATCCACGTCGGCCGACACCTGGGCCCGGAAGTTCCCCTTGCCGAACAAGGGCGTGAGGATCGAATTGATGCGCCCGATGTAACCCTCTTCCAGTTCGTGGGTGTACTTGAGCTGGGTGGCGTCCAGGGAGCTGCGCAAGGGGTCGGGCTTCTTGGTCAACAGCGCGCCGTCCTGGTCGATGACGCTGACGTTGTCGTTGGTCAGGTTGGGGACGCTGGAGGCAATCAGGTGCACGATGCCGGTGATCTGGCTGGGGTCGAGGGCTCGGCCGGTGTGCAGGCTGACCATCACCGAGGCCGTGGGCTTCTGCTCGTCCCGCAGGAAGGCTGTCTGCTTGGGAATGGCCAGGTGCACCCGGGCGCCGGCCACGCTGGCGATCGATGAAATGGTGCGCGACAGCTCGCCCTCCAGGGCGCGCTGGTAATTGATCTGTTCGTGGAATTGCGACAGCCCGAGCTTCTGGGTTTCCATCAGCTCGAAGCCGACCAGGCCGCCCTTGGGAATGCCTTGGGCGGCCAGGCGCAGGCGCAGGTCATGGACCTGGCTGGAGGGCACAAGGATGGCGTTGCCGTTGTCGGAGAACTTGTAGGGGATGTTCTGCTGCTGCAGGCTGGTGACGACGGCGCCGCCGTCCTTCTCGGCGAGGTTGGAGAAGAGCACGGTGTAGTCGGGCTGGCGGCTCCACAGCAGCACGCCGACGATCAGGGCAATACCGAAGGCGAGCGCAGCCCCCGCCGCGAGCTTCTGACGCTGCGACAGATTGCGGATGTTCTCCAGCACCTGTGTGAAGGGTGAGGCGGGCGGTTCTGGAGCGGCGGCGGCGTCTTCTGCTGCCATGGGCACATTCCCCCTATTTCGGATGTTCGCATTCTCACGCCGGAGTGCTTGGCGCCAGTCACGGATAAGCGGCGTTTTTTGCCGCCTATTTGCCGCCTTGGTCTTGCCTTGCCGGGCCTAAGCTGCGATCCGGTGAATTCCGTCTTCGAGTGTCAATGAACCTGCCAGCAACCGATGACCGTCTGGATGCCCGTCAACTGGCCGATGCCTTCCGCCAGTTCAGCGAAGCGTCCGAGGCCCTGACCGGCGCCTATGCCGGGCTGCAGACCCAGGTCGGCCAGCTGACCGAGAGGCTCAGCGTGCTGATGGGCGCGCTGCCGGCCGGGGTGGTGGTGCTCGACCGGGACGGCCGGGTCGTCCAGGCCAACCGGGCGGTTGAAGTCATGTTCGATGCGCAGCTGGGCGGGATCGACTGGTCCGGTTTCTGTGCCGAACGGCTGGCCGCTACGGAGACGCCGGGCGAGTGGCAGCTCGAGCAGGCCGGCGAGAACCGGCGGGTGACCCGGGTGGATGCGCCGCTGGAGTCCGGGGAGGGGCGCATCGTGCTGCTCACCGACGTGACCGAGGCGCATCTGATGAGGCTTGCCGCCGAACGTAACGAACGCCTCGCCGCGATGGGGGAAATGGTGGCCGGGCTGGCTCATCAACTGCGCACGCCCCTTTCCGCCGCCATGCTCTACACCGCCACGCTGGTTCAACAGGAATTGGGGCCGACCGACCGCGAGCGCATCGGCGGGCGGGCCATGGAGCGCCTGCGCCACCTGGAGAAGCTGATCCGCGACATGCTCCTTTTTGCCCGCGGCGAGACCCTCGGGCGGGAGCCCTTCCGGATCTGTGACCTGGTTGCCGAGCTGGCCCAGACCCTCGAACCGGTGGCGCGGGCCAAGGGCCTTGCCTTCGAGGCGGCCTGCGGCTGCGGTGACAGCGTGCTGATCGGTGATCGCAAGGCGATCGCCGGGGCCCTGACCAATTTGCTGGAGAACGCCGTCCAGGCCCTGGATGCCGGTGGCGCGATTCATTTCAATGCCACCCACGGTGATGCGGAGGCCCGCTTCAGCGTGACGGACAACGGCCGCGGGATCGACCCGGGCCTGCAGGCGCGCCTTTTCGAGCCCTTCTTCACTACCCGGCCGGACGGAACCGGCCTGGGGCTGGCGATCGCCAGGGGCGTCGCCCGCGCCCACGGCGGCGACATCGGTATCGAGTCCGAAGCGGGAAGAGGCTCCACTTTCACCCTGACCCTCGCCATGGGCGGCTGACGCCCAGTTGCACCGAGTTTTAGAGAGATACCCCATGCCTGAAGCCCTCAACATTCTGGTCGTCGAAGACGATGCCCCCCTGAGGGACGCCGTGTGCCTGACCCTCGAAGTGGCTGGCCACGCCGTCACTGGCGTTGGCGACGGCCCGGCCGCCCTGATCGAAGTGGAAAAGCAGGCTTTCAACCTGGTCTTGTCGGACCTCAAGATGCAACCCATGGACGGCCTGCAGCTGCTGGCCGAACTGCGTCAGCGCCTGCCGCAGCTGCCCGTCCTGTTGATGACCGCCTTTGGCGACGTGGAGAAGGCGGTGGATGCGATGCGTGGTGGTGCCTGCGATTTCCTGATGAAGCCCTTCGAGCCGGCGGTGCTGCTGGAGCATGTGCGCCGCTATGCGGTGACCCGTCAGGACGACGGCATGATCGCCGCCGACCCCCACACGCGCAAGCTGCTGGCGCTGGCCGACAAGGTGGCGGAGACCGATGCGACGGTGCTGCTGACCGGGGAGTCCGGTACCGGCAAGGAAGTCTTTGCCCGCTACCTGCATGAGCATTCGCCGCGCCGCGCGGGGAGTTTCGTGGCGATCAACTGCGCGGCGATTCCCGACACCTTGCTCGAGGCGACCTTGTTCGGCCATGAGAAAGGGGCGTTCACGGGCGCGGCGACGGCCCAGGCGGGCAAGTTCGAGCAAGCCGAAGGCGGTACGCTGCTCCTCGACGAGATATCCGAAATGCCGCTCGGCCTGCAGGCCAAGCTGCTGCGGGTGCTGCAGGAGCGTGAGGTGGAGCGGGTGGGGGGCAAGAAGGCGATCCCCCTCGACATCCGGGTGCTGGCTACCACCAACCGCGACATGACGCGCGAGGTGGCGGCGGGGCGTTTCCGGGAAGACTTGTTCTACCGGCTCAACGTGTTCCCCCTGGCGATTCCGTCCCTGCGCGAGCGGCCCGGCGACATCGTGCCCCTGGCCCGTCACTTTGCCCTGATGCATGGCGCCCGCCTGAAGCGCAGCGCGCCCTTGTCGCCGGAAGCCGAATCGGTGCTGGTAACCTACTATTGGCCGGGTAATGTCCGCGAGCTTGAAAATACCGTTCAGCGCGCCCTGATCTTGAGTGGCGGAGAGGCGGTGTCAGGCGATACCATCCGTCTGTGCCTGCCGCACTGGAATGGTGAGCCGATGCGGATTCCCGTGGTGAGTCCTGCCGCTCCGGCAGCTCTTGCCGTTGAGCCGGCAATGCTTGCCGCCGATCCCGGAGAGGCTGCGCGGGAGTCAGGCCGGCCGGCCAGCATGAAGGACCTGGAGCGGGAGCATATCCTGCAGGTCCTGAAGGAGGTCGGAGGGTCGCGAAAGCGAGCGGTGGAGCAGCTTGGCATCTCGGAGCGGACCCTCCGTTACAAGCTCCAGCAGTACCGTCAGGAGGGGCTGTTCTCGGGGTGATGCTGGCTTGATGTCCCCCTTGTGCTGCTTGGCACGTGCCTTGCTCTGCTATAGTGGAGAAAAAGGAGTCGGATCATGGATACCCGCGGGATCGATCAAATGCTGTCGGAGCTGCGCGCCACCTCACAGGTGGCGTCGGGCAAGCCTGCGCAGGCACCTGCCGCAGCCGGCGAGACGGATTTCGGTCAGGTCCTGCAGAGTGCCATCGCGCAGGTAAGCTCCGCCCAGATGCAGGCGCAGGAGATGTCCAAGGGCTTTGCCGCCGGCGATCCGAATGTCAATCTGCAGGACGTCATGGTGAACCTGCAGAAGGCCAATCTCTCGTTCCAGCAGATGGTCCAGGTGCGCAACAAGCTGGTCACCGCCTACCAGGACATCATGAACATGTCCGTCTGAATTCCGGGGTCCCCCCAAAAAGCACAAGGCCGGCATTTGCCGGCCTTGTGCTTTTTGGGGGCCTGCTTCAACGGATCCGCTCGCGGGCGTTGCGCTCCCGCTCGGCCTTGAGGATGTAGCGCTGGATGGTGGAGGCCATGCCTGGCGACAGGTTCACGAACTCGCAGCCGGCCCTCAGCATGATGCTGCCGTCCCGGTTGGTGATGCGGAAGATGTTGCGGACGCGCAGGGTGGCGGCGATGGGGCCCACTTCCGGCAGCATCAGGCGGCAGTCTGCAAACTCCATGTCCGGTTCGAAGGGGATGCCATTGGGCGGAACGGTGATGGCAAGGCCGCCGCCGCTGATATCCACCACGTCGGTCTCGACCGAGATCACCTTGTCACCTTCGCCGGTGTGGATCGGCACCTGACAGCTCAGGTAGTGGGGGCTGTGGGCGGTGAGGCGGTAATACTCCCGGCGTTGCAGGCGCAGCAGGGCGGCCGGAAGCGGGATCAGGAAGGCGTCGTGGCCTTCGTGGGGGAGGCGGGTGATGCGCTGGGCGGCAAACTGGATCTTGATCTTGTCGAGCTGGGTGACGAAGATCAGTTGATCTGACGTCTCGACCCGCTGGTTGATTGTTTCGTCCGATGCCGCGTCGAGAATGAGGCTGCGCTCGTCCGGCGTGATGGCCAGGATGGCGGTGAGGAAGGAGTCGGCGCTGGCGTCGATGAAGGCGCTGATCATGGCGCGCTTCTGCATCAGGCTGCGCAGGTTGAAGAGAATGTCGGTTTTTTCCTTGAGCAGGTACCGGGAATAGTCGTCGGCCTGCAGGAGTTCGAACTTGAGGGGCATGGCGTGAATGGCGTCCGGCGATCGGATGATGACCCGATTCTAGCAGCCCGGAATGGGATGCCGGCGGCCGCGTGGCGACCGCCTGGCGGGAAGCCTGTTAAAAAGCATCATGGGGACGGCGAACCGTCCCCATGAACTGGCACTGGATGCAGGTGGGCGCTCAGCGGGTGGCTTCGCGCTCGATCTCTTCGAGGCTGGTGTGGCGGACGTCGCGTCCCTTCACCATGTACACCACGTATTCGGCGATGTTCTTGGCGTGGTCGCCGATCCGCTCGACCGACTTGGCCACGAACATCAGCTCGATGGACTGGGAGATGGTGCGGGGATCTTCCATCATGTAGGTGATCAGCTGGCGCATGATGCCCTTGAACTCGGCATCCACCTCCTTGTCGTGACGCACCACTTGTGCCGCCGCGATGGTGTCGAGGCGGGCGTAGGCATCAAGGGATGTGCGCAGCATGTCCACCACCGCGTCGGCGATGTGGCCGAGGCGGATCTGCGGAGCGAAGGAGGAGCCGGTGGTGTGGAGCTGCTTGGCCGTCTTGGCAATCTTCTTGGCTTCGTCGCCAATGCGCTCCAGGTCGGTGATGGTCTTCTGGACCGTGCTGATCATGCGCAGGTCGACCGCCGTGGGCTGGCGCTTGGCGATCACCTGGTTGCAGGCCTCGTCGAGTTCGATCTCCAGGTGATTGACCCGGTTGTCGTTCTCGATCACCTGATCAATCAGCAGCAGGTCACCCTCGGACAGGCCTTCCATGGCCTTCACGATCTGAAGCTCGACCATCCCGCCCATTTGCAGCACACGGGTGCGAATACCCTCGAGTTCGGCATCGAATTTCTTGGATGTGTGATCGTTCATTGGAAATCCTGTGTGGGAATGGCATTGAATCAGGAGAGCCTAACAGTCGAACATGACGATTTTGTTTCAACTCCGCTCGATACTCTGAACCCCGGTGGGGGTCGCCAGGAGCAGCACATCTGCTCCGCGCTTGGCGAAAAGGCCGCTGGTCACGATCCCGACGATGCCGTCGAGCTGGATCTCGAGGCCCGCCGGGTCGGCAATGTCGAGTCCGTGGATGTCGAGGATCTGATTGCCGTTGTCGGTGACGAAGCCTTCCCGCAGCACCGGACGGCCGCCGAGAAGCGTCAGCTGGCGGGCGACCTGGGCGCGGGCCATCGGGATAACCTCGATGGGCAGCGGAAAGCGGCCCAGGCGCTCCACCTTCTTGCTGGCGTCGCAGATGCAGACAAACTTGCGGGCGACGGCGGCCACGATCTTCTCGCGGGTCTGGGCGCCGCCCCCGCCCTTGATCATGGCCAGGGAGGCGTCGATCTCGTCGGCGCCGTCTACGTAGACCGGCAGATCATCCACCTCGTTCATATCGAACAGGCGGATGCCATGCCCGGCCAGGCGCCGGGCGGAGGCTTCGGAGGAGGCCACTGCGCCGATGATGCGATCTTTCATGCCGGCCAGGCCGTCGATGAAGAAATTGGCCGTGGAGCCGGTGCCGACGCCGACGATGCTGCCTTCGATGACGTGATCCAGCGCCCGCAGCGCCGCCTGTTGCTTGAGTTCGTCCTGGGTCATGGTGGAAAGCCTGCTGCAAAAGAGGCAATTTTACCCGGGACGGCGCGGACGGTCAGATTATGTAACAGCCACCTGCCTGCAAAGGCTTCGCGCTACATTAGCCGGGCGCTGCGCACGGCCTGTGTTGCGGCGACCATCGGCGGCAGCTTCCGTGTCCGGCTGACGATGGATTCCGGGGCACGGAAAGCATGCGGAGATCTTTCATGGGTTTGTTCGACCAAATTGCCGGTCAGGTACTGGGTTCACTCGCTGGAGGTGCCCAGAGTGGCGAGCAGTCGCCATTGCTGCAGATCGTGATGAGCCTGATCCAGAACAGCGAGGGCGGGCTGGGAGGCTTGCTGGGGCGCCTGGGCCAGGCTGGGCTGGGCGAGCAGGTTGCATCCTGGGTGGGTACCGGGCAGAACCTGCCCGTCACGCCGGAGCAACTGGGGCAGGCGCTGGAGCGTTCCGGCCTGGGCAGCATGGCGGCCCAACTGGGTGTGTCCGGCGAGCAGATGGCGAGCCAGCTGGCTCCCTTGTTGCCGGCTGTCGTGGATGGGCTGACTCCGAATGGTCAGTTGCCGGAATCCAGCGACGAATTGCTGGCAGCCCTGGGAGGGTTTCTGGGGCGGAGTTGAGCCTTTTTTGGCAGGACGCTGCCGGTCCGGAAGGACCGGCTTGAACTTTCAGTCCGTCCCGGTGGCGATCGGCCGGGCCGGGTCTGCACACCATTCGCTCCAAGAGCCTGCGTAGAGCCGGGCGCCATCCAGACCTGCGGCCTCCATGGCGAGCAGGTTGTGGCAGGCCGTGACCCCCGAGCCGCACTGCAACACCACGTTATGGGCATCTCCGCCCTTGATGAGCTTACCGAACTCTTCCTGGAGTTCCGAGGCCTGCTTGAAGCAGCCGTCGGCTTCCAGGTTGTCCTTGAAAAAGCGGTTGATGGCACCCGGGATGTGGCCGCCGACCGGGTCTAGGGTCTCATTCTCGCCGCGAAAACGGTCTGGAGAGCGGGCATCGATCAGCGTCATCCCGGGATGTTCCAGATGGCCCAGGACGTACTCGGCATCGACCTTCATGCCGTTCTGAAGCTGCAGCGGGAAGTGGCCGGCCACGGCGCTGGGCTCGATGGCGTCCAGTGGCTGCCCAAGGCGGGTCCATGCGGGCAGGCCGCCATTGAGAACGGCGACTTTGTCATGCCCCAGCCAGCGCAGCAGCCACCACAGCCGGGCGGCAAACATCCCGCCCGAGGCGTCGTAGGCGACTACCTGGGTCTCCGCACCAACGCCCAGACTGCCGAGCTTGTCGGCCAGGAACTGGGGGTCGGGCAGGGGGTGGCGACCATTCAGCCCGTTGGGCGGGCTGGACAGGTCTTCTTCCAGATCCAGGAAGAATGCGCCAGGAAGGTGACCCTGGTCGTAAGCCAGCCGCCCTGAGCGGGGGGCTGCCAGGTCGAAGCGACAATCGAAAATGCGCCACTCGGGCGTGGCAAGCCGGGCCAGTTCCTGGGGGCTGATGAGATTGGTGAAAGGCATGAGCACGCTGGAAGCTTCCTCAGGCAACGGGAACCTCGGCGCCACCCAGCCAGGCTTCCGCATCGTCGGCCAGCTGGAACACGCGGACTTCGGCATCGACGAAGATCTGTGAGAGCCAAGCGCTCCAGGTCAGCCACTGATCCTCGGTGAGGATGGCAATGCGGCTGAAATCGTGGGCATGGGCTCTGGCGAAACGGATCTCCTCAAGTGCCATGTCGACCGTGAAGCCGTTCATCTGACGCAGGTCGAAGAACAGGTCCACGGGACCTTCAAACTGGATCTTGTAATTGACGACCTCTTCGAACTCCTTGTAGTCGGCCAGGGTGAACTCACCGAAGACGGTGACATCGACCCGGTTTTCCTTGTGATCAGTGGTGATCATCGACTGCTTCCTTTCTGGGCTGACTCAACGGCACCAGTGTAGCCCCAGGCCACGCCGGCTTCAATCGGACTCGAGCACGGGCGCGGGTTGCCGGGACGCAAGGGATACCAGGACGCCGCTGGCGATGATGATGGCGATGGCCAGCAGGGACGACCAGGCCAGGTGTTCGCCCCAGAGCAGTACGCCGAAGAGGCTGGAGAAGATCACCGTGGTGTAGGCCAGGTTGGCGGAGACGATGGTCTTGCCATAGCGGTAAGCCCGGGTCATGGCGAGCTGGGCGCAGCCGCCGAAGCCGCCGACACCCAGCAGGATGGCCGCGTTGTCGAGCGTGATGGCATGAAACCGGCCGGAGAGCACTGCCCAGACCAGGCCGAAGGCGCTGGTGATCAGGGAAAACCAGAGGACCGTCCGGGCTTCCGGCTCGCCGAGGCGCCCGAGTTCCCGGACGTTGATGTAGGCCAGGCTGGCGATCAGGCCGGATCCCAGGCCACCCAGGGCGCCAGGCCACTGGTCGGCGCGCAGGGTGGGCTGGAGCAGCAGTACGACGCCCATGAAGCCTAGCCCGATAGCAGCGAAGGCATGCTTGCCGATGCGCTCTTTGAACCACCAGGCCAGCAGCAGGGCGACGAACAGGGGGGAGGTATAGCTGAGGGTGACCGCGGTGGCGAGGGGCAGGATGCCGAGGGCAAAGAAGTAGCACATCAGGGCAATCGTGCCGGAGACGCCGCGAGACAGTTGCCGGCGCCAGTGAGGCGTCGCGTGGCTGGTGCCCTGCAGGCGCAGCAGGACCAGCATCATCAGGAAGCCGACGAAGCCTCGGTAGAACACCAGTTCGCCCGTGGAGAAGTGGGCGGAGCCGAGCTTGACGCACACGCCCATGCAGGCGAAGAGCAGGCTGGCGAGAATCATCCAGAGGGATTGCATGGTGCGTCGCAGCAGGAAGGAAGCCCGAATTCTACTGGAGGGAGGCGCGCCGTTTGCGCAAAACGAAAAACCCCCGCGGGCGTGAGCCCGCGGGGGTTTCAACCAAGCGTGCCGGTGAGGGGAGCCGGCCGACAGGCGTTTTCTTAGTGGAACTGTTCTTCTTCGGTCGAGCCGGTGAGGGCCTTGACGGAGGAGGAGCCGCCCTGGATCACGGTGGTCACGTCGTCGAAGTAGCCAGCGCCGACTTCCTGCTGGTGGGACACGAAGGTGTAGCCTTGTTCGCGGGCAGCGAATTCGGGCTCCTGCACCATTTCGGTGTAGTGCTTCATGCCTTCGCCGCGGGCGTAGGCGTGGGCGAACTGGAAGGTGTTGAACCAGTTGATGTGGATGCCGGCCAGGGTGATGAACTGGTACTTGTAGCCCAGCGCGGACAGCTCGTCCTGGAACTTGGCGATGGTGGCATCGTCCAGGTTCTTCTTCCAGTTGAAGGACGGGGAGCAGTTGTAGGACAGCAGCTTGCCCGGGCAGGCGGCATGCACGGCCTGAGCGAACTCGCGGGCGAAGCCCAGGTCGGGGGTGCCGGTCTCACACCACACCAGGTCGGCGTAGGGCGCGTAGGCGACGCCACGGCTGATGGACTGCTCCAGGCCGTTCTTGACGCGGTAGAAGCCTTCCTGGGTGCGCTCACCGGTGAGGAAGGGTTTGTCGTTGGCGTCGTGGTCGGAGGTGATCAGGTTGGCGGCTTCCGCATCGGTACGGGCCAGGATCAGGGTGGGGACACCCATCACGTCGGCAGCGAAACGCGCAGCGATCAGCTTCTCACAGGCTTCCTGGGTCGGCACGAGCACCTTGCCACCCATGTGGCCACACTTCTTCACGGCAGCCAGCTGGTCTTCGAAGTGCACACCGGCGGCACCGGCGGCGATCATGTTCTTCATCAGTTCGAAGGCGTTCAGCACGCCGCCGAAACCGGCTTCAGCGTCGGCCACGATCGGCAGGAAGTAGTCGACGAAGCCTTCGTCACCCGGGTTGATGCCGCGGGACCACTGGATCTCGTCAGCACGCTTGAAGGTGTTGTTGATGCGGCGAACCATGGTCGGAACGGAGTCGTAGGCGTACAGCGACTGGTCCGGGTACATGGTTTCGGAAGTGTTGCCGTCGGCGGCGACCTGCCAGCCGGACAGATACACGGCTTCCAGGCCGGCCTTGGCCTGTTGCATGGCCTGACCGGCGGTGATCGCGCCGAAAGCGTTGACGTAGCCCTTCTTGGCGCCGCCGTTCACCTTCTCCCAAAGGGTCTTGGCGCCACGCTCGGCCAGGGTGTATTCCGGCTGCAGGCTGCCGCGCAGACGCACGACGTCAGCGGCGGAGTAACCGCGCTTGACACCCTTCCAGCGGGGGTTTTCGGCCCAGTCTTTTTCCAGAGCGGCGATTTGCTGTTCGCGAGTCAGAGACATACGAGATCCTTTAAAAACATAGTGGGGAGGGGAAAGCCGGGGGGCGGAAGCCTGTTGCTGCTTCTCGCTTGCTCCTGAGCCGTTTGACCGGGTTCCGGGGTGCCTTGTGCAGGTGCTTTGGAGCTCGGGTCAGTGGTGAGAAGTATAGGGGTGATTTTGCACGGCAGCAACAGGTCTTATATAAGATATAAGAAATTATTTTTCTTTTTATATCAATGACATGACTGCTTTTTTTTGTATTGTGAAACGACGTCGGCGATGGTGAAATGAAAAAACATTGCGCTGCGTCGTTTCGAGCTGGTCAGAGCAGGGGGGCGTCGGAAACGATCACTCCGTCCTCGTCGGCGTACAGCCACTGCCCCGGTGTGAAGGTGACCCCGCCAAAGGTGACCGGGATGTCCAGGTCGCCGGCGCCCTTCTTGACGCTCTTCATGGGGTGGGTGGCCAGGGCGAACACGCCGATGTCCATGCCGGCAATCGGGCCGGAGTCGCGGATGCAGCCATACATGATCACGCCGGCCCAGCCGTTCTTCACGCCGAGCAGGGCCAGCTGGTCGCCGAGCATGGCGCAGCGCAGGGAGCCGCCTGCATCCACCACGAGCACCTTGCCTTCACCCGGGGTTTCCAGGGTGGCACGCACGAGGGCGTTGTCCTCGAACACCTTGAGGGTCCGGACCTGCCCGGCAAAGCGGGGCCTGCCGCCAAAGCTGCGGAACATCGGAGCGACTGCGTGGACCTTGCCTTCGTTGGCGTCGCAGAGATCGGTGGTCTGGAATTCCATGGGTATGCCTCCGTAGATGATGAGTGCCAAAAATGGCAACGGGCGGCCAAGGGCCGCCCGTTGGGTTGTGATGCGGATGGTGAAAACTATACCGCAGCTTCCGCCATTTCCTCGAACACCAGCTTTACCTTGCCATCGTCGTCCAGGTCGATGGTCACCGTGCCGCCATTGGCCAGGCGGCCGAACAGCAGTTCGTCGGCCAGTGCGGAGCGGATGGTGTCCTGGATCAGGCGCGCCATCGGGCGGGCGCCCATCAGGGGGTCGAAACCCTTCTGGCCCAGCCATTCCTTGAGCTTGTCGGTGAAGTGGGCGTCCACCTTCTTCTCGTGCAGTTGTGCTTCCAGCTGCATCAGGAACTTCTCGACCACGCGGGTGATGACTTCGTGGTCAAGGCCCTTGAAGGAAATGATGGCATCCAGGCGGTTGCGGAATTCCGGCGAGAAGAGGCGCTTGATGTCGGACATCTCGTCGCCCTGCTCGCGCCGGGCGGAGAAGCCGATCACGGCCTTCTGCATGTTCTCCGCGCCCGCATTGGTGGTCATGATGATGATGGTGTTGCGGAAGTCGGCCTGGCGCCCGTTGTTGTCGGTCAGGGTGCCGTGATCCATCACCTGCAGCAGGATGTTGTAGATATCCGGATGGGCCTTCTCGATCTCGTCCAGCAGCAGCACGCAGTGGGGCTTCTTGGTGACCTGTTCGGTCAGCAGTCCGCCCTGGTCAAAGCCCACGTAGCCCGGCGGAGCTCCGATCAGGCGGGAGACGGCATGGCGCTCCATGTATTCGGACATGTCGAAGCGCACCAGTTCAATGCCCAGGGTGTAGGCGAGCTGGCGTGCGACTTCGGTCTTGCCGACACCGGTCGGGCCGCTGAACAGGAAGGCGCCGATGGGCTTGGACGGGTTGCCCAGGCCTGAGCGGGACATCTTGATCGCCTTGCCCAGTGCTTCGATGGCGGCATCCTGGCCGAAAACCACGTTGCGCAAATCTCGCTCAAGGGTCTTGAGGGCAGCCCGGTCGTCGTTCGAGACGCTGCGCGGCGGGATGCGTGCGATCTTGGCCACGATCTCCTCGATCTCTCCCTTGCCGATCAGCTTCTTCTGACGGGACTTGGGCAGGATGCGCTGGGCTGCGCCGGCCTCGTCGATCACGTCAATGGCCTTGTCCGGCAAGTGACGGTCGTTGATGTAGCGTGCCGACAGCTCAGCTGCGCTGGACAGTGCCGAGGCGGAATACTTGATGCCGTGATGCTGCTCGAAGCGGGACTTCAGTCCCTTGAGGATCTCGACGGTTTCCGACACCGAGGGCTCAACCACGTCCACCTTCTGGAAGCGGCGGGAGAGCGCGTGATCCTTTTCGAAGATCTGCCGGAACTCGGTGTAGGTGGTGGCACCGATGCACTTCATCTGGCCGGAGGAGAGCGCCGGCTTGAGCAGGTTGGAGGCGTCCAGGGTGCCGCCGGAGGCCGCGCCAGCGCCGATCAGGGTGTGGATCTCGTCGATGAAGAGCACCGCATTGGGGTGGTCGGCAAGCTGCTTGAGCACCGCCTTGAGGCGTTGCTCGAAGTCTCCCCGGTACTTGGTGCCGGCCAGCAGGGCGCCCATGTCGAGGGCGTAGACCTGGGCGTCCGCCAGGATGTCCGGGACGCGGCCTTCGACGATGCGGCGGGCGAGGCCCTCGGCGATGGCGGTCTTGCCCACGCCGGCTTCGCCGACCAGCAGGGGATTGTTCTTGCGGCGGCGGCAGAGGGTCTGGATGACGCGCTCGACTTCCTTGTCGCGGCCGATCAGCGGATCGATCTTGCCCAGCAGGGCCTGCTGATTGAGATTCTGTGTGTAGTTGTCGAGGGCGCCGCCGGCTGACGTGCCTTCCTGTTCCTGCTCTCCCTGCTCGGATTCACCTGACGAACGTGCGGCAGGATTTGCACCCTGTTGCGGCGTCTTGGTGATGCCGTGGGAGATGAAGTTCACCACGTCCAGGCGGGAGATGTTCTGGCGTTGCAGGAAATAGACCGCGTGGGAGTCTTTTTCGCCGAAGATCGCGACCAGCACATTGGCGCCGGTGACTTCCTTCTTTCCAGACGACTGAACGTGAAGGATGGCGCGCTGGATCACCCTCTGGAAGCCAAGGGTGGGCTGCGTGTCGATGTCTTCCGTGCCTTCCACCTTTGGGGTGTGCTCATTGACGAAGGCGGTGAGTTCCTTGCGCAGCTCATCGGTCTTTGCTGCGCAGGCGCGGAGTACTTCCGCAGCGGACGGGTTGTCGAGGAGCGCAAGCAGGAGGTGCTCCACGGTGATGAACTCATGACGTTTCTGCCGTGCCTCGACAAACGCCATGTGCAGACTGACTTCAAGCTCTTGCGCGATCATTTCAGTTTTCCTCCATGACACACGCCAGCGGGTGTTGATGCTGGCGAGCGTATGCGATGACCTGCTCGACTTTGGTGGCGGCAACATCCCGGGGGAAGACCCCGCAAACACCAACGCCCTCTCTGTGGACTTTGAGCATGATCCGCGTGGCTTGTTCGCGGTCCTTGCCAAAGTATTTCTGTATCACTGCCACCACGAAATCCATGGGGGTGAAATCGTCGTTAAGGAGCATGACCTTGAACATGGGGGGCGGTTTGATCCGCGTGACCGTTGCTTCAAGAACAGACTCATCCTGCTTTTTGATGACCATGCGACCCATTCTAAACAACCTCGATGATTGTGCAAGAGTGTCCTGGCACGCTCGCCGGGCGAATTTCGCAAGCAGCACTCCGCCCAATATTGGTGCGCCGCAAGCGAGAATTAAGTCACGCCAAAACAGGTGCTTTGTGTCGAAAAGCTGTCAAAAGCGACATAAGGCGCCTGTTTTGATGCTGTGATGCAACATTTGTGCCGAATCACAAATGCGTTGACGCGCTTTGGCAAGTCACGTAAAAGCAAAGCTGTGTTCGCGCCGAGGTTGAAGCGAAGGTTCTTGCGTAGCGTGTTCAAAGCAATACCCTCGAAAGTCCCCCGCTTTTCCTGACCCGACCGCATGCCGGACGTCCGGATCGTGTTATTGAAATCAAGAAGGAATTAGCAATATGGCAACTGGTACTGTTAAGTGGTTCAACGACGCCAAGGGCTTCGGCTTCATCACGCCGGACGATGGCAGCGAAGACCTGTTTGCGCACTTCTCCGCCATTACCATGGCCGGTTTCAAGTCGCTGAAGGAGGGGGAGAAGGTTCAGTTCGAGGTCACGCAGGGCCCGAAGGGCAAGCAAGCGTCCAACATCCAGCGCGCTTGAGCCTTCCGGCTTGTCGGGCCTGCGGGCTCTGACACCGTGATGACAAACCGCCGATTTGCGCAAGCAGGTCGGCGGTTTTACTTTCAGGTTCGGGGCTTCGTGCGGGGGGGCTTTGTGTCCGGCGGCCATGCCGGTCGCCATGCGGGGCTGTGAGAAGCTATGTGGAGCGCTGCCGGGTGTGATGGGTGTGAGGTTTGCTGCAAGGTTTTCGCCGCAAGCTCCTTGCTGCAAGTTCCTGCCAGGGGTGGCATTTCTCCGAATCGCAGGCAACAAAAAACCCGCTCATGGCGGGTTCTTTGCATGCAACAAGCGGTAATCGCGTGCCGGAAGCAATTACTTGAGTTTCACTTCCTTGTACGGCACGTGCTTGCGGGCAACGGGATCGTACTTGTTGAACTCAAGCTTGGTCGGAGTCGTGCGCTTGTTCTTCGAGGTGGTGTAGAAGTGCCCGGTGCCAGCAGTGGACTCGAGCTTGATCTTTTCGCGGCCGCCTTTTGCCATTTTGGTTTATCTCCAGCGGTGTAAAGGCTTAGACCTTTTCGCCGCGAGCGCGGAGCTCAGCGACGATGGTGTCGATGCCTTTTTTGTCAATGGTGCGCAGGGCAGCGTTGGATACGCGCAGGCGCACCCAGCGGTTTTCAGCCTCGCTCCAGAACTTGCGATTTTGCAGGTTCGGCAGGAAGCGGCGCTTGGTCTTGTTGTTGGCGTGGGAGACGTTGTTCCCAACCATCGGTGCTTTTCCGGTCACTTGGCAAACGCGAGCCATTTGTTGCTCCAAACTGGTTTTGATTCGATAAGACTCTCGATTATAAAGGATCGATGTTGGGCGAATCAATACTTTTGTGCGTTTTGGGCTGCACGCAGTTGGCGACAGCTAGAGGAGTCCGCGTTCGGCAAAGGAAAACGGGGGCGTGTTGCCAGCTATGATGAAGTGGTCCAGGACACGGACATCGATCAGGGACAGGGCTTGCGACAGGCTGCGCGTCAGGGCCTGGTCGGCATGGCTGGGCTCGCCGACTCCAGAGGGGTGGTTGTGGGCCAGGATGACGGCTGCGGCGTTGTGCTTGAGCACCAGTTTGACGACTTCCCGGGGGTACACGGAGGTCTGCGACAGCGTTCCGCGGAACAGTTCCTCGCTGGCCATGACCCGGTTCTGCGCATCCAGCAGCAGGATCATGAAGACCTCGTGAGGCAGTTGGCCGAGTTTGAGGCGCAGCCAGTCGCGTACTGCGCCGGGCGAGTCGAAGACGTCGCGGTGGGCCATTTCCTCTCCCAGTGCGCGGCGGGCAAGTTCGAGCACTGCCTGGAGCTGGGCGTATTTGGCCGGCCCCATGCCGGGTACGGCCGAGAAGGCGTCGGCACTGGCATTGCAAAGTGCGGTGAGCCCGCCGAAATGTGAGATCAGGTCGCGGGCGAGGTCGACCGCGCTCTTGCCTCGGATGCCGACCCGCAGGAACAGGGCCAGGAGTTCGGCGTCGGACAGGGCCGCTGCGCCACGCGCCAGCAGGCGTTCACGGGGGCGTTCGTCGGCCGGCCAGTCTGTGATTGCCATGGCGTGTAGAATTCCTGCATCTGAAGTTTTCGAATAATACCATTGGCATGATTGAGCTCAAGGGCAGGAAGCTGGTGCTGGGGGTGACTGGCGGCGTGGCAGCCTACAAGGCGGCCGAACTCGTACGCCTCCTCGGCAAGGCGGGTGCCGACGTACACGTGGTGTTGACGGAAGGGGGAGCCCGTTTCGTGACGGCGGTGACCTTTCAGGCGCTGTCCGGCAACCCGGTCTGGACGGACCTGTGGGATCCGCGCATGGCCAACAACATGGCACACATCGACCTGACGCGGGATGCGGATGCGATCCTGATTGCCCCGGCCACCGCCGATGTGATGGCCAAGTTGGTGCATGGGCTGGCCGATGACCTGTTGACGACGCTGTGCCTGGCCCGGGATTGCCCCTTGCTTGTGGCGCCCGCCATGAACCGGCAGATGTGGGAGCATCCGGCGACCCGGCGCAATGCGCTCCAGCTGGCGGCGGATGGCGTATCGCTACTGGGGCCGGCTGCTGGCGAGCAGGCCTGTGGTGAGGTCGGACTGGGGCGCATGCTCGAGCCCGAGGCCTTGTGCGAGGCGGTGATCGCCTTCTTCCAGCCCAAGCTGCTGGCCGGTCGGCGCATTGTTATGACGGCCGGGCCGACCTTCGAGCCCATCGACCCGGTGCGGGGCATCACCAACTCCAGCTCCGGCAAGATGGCCTATGGTCTGGCCCGGGCCTGTGTGCAGGCCGGGGCGGACGTGACCCTGGTGAGCGGTCCGGTGGCCCTGCCAGTGCCCGACGGGGCGCAGCGAGTCAGCGTGCGCAGCGCCCTCGAGATGAGGGAGGTCGTATTCGCGGCTCTGCCGGGTGCAGATGTGTTCATCGGGGTGGCCGCGGTGGCCGACTACCGGCCCGCTGCCGCCGCCGAGCACAAGATCAAGAAGTCCGGTGCCGAGCTGGCGATCACCCTGACGCCCAATCCGGACATCCTAGCCGAGGTGGCGGGGCTGCCGAAGCCTCCTTTCTGCGTGGGCTTTGCCGCGGAAAGCCGAAATCTCGACGAGTACGCCGAAGGCAAGCGCAAGGCCAAGAAGCTGCCCATGGTTGTCGGCAACTTGGTGCAGGACGGCCTGGGCGGTGACGACAACGAGGTCGTGTTGTATGACGAAGCGGGCCGCCATCCTGTGCCGAAGGCGCCCAAGCCCGAAGTCGCGCGCGCCATCGTGGCCCACTTGGCGGCTTTGCTGCCTGAATCCTGATCCATTCCTTTCGCCCGGACCTATCAACATGCACCGAATCGACATCAAGATCCTCGATGAACGCCTCAAGATCCAGCCTCCGGCCTATGCAACCGGAGGTTCCGCGGGCCTGGACCTGCGCGCCTGCCTGGATGCGCCGATCGATCTGGCGCCGGGGCAGACCACGCTGGTACCGACTGGCCTGGCCATTCATCTGGCGGATCCCGGGCTGGCGGCGATGATCCTGCCGCGCTCGGGCTTGGGCCACAAGCACGGCATCGTGCTGGGCAACCTGGTCGGCCTGATCGATTCGGACT
Source organism: Zoogloea dura (assembly GCF_012927165.1). Classification (GTDB taxonomy): domain Bacteria; phylum Pseudomonadota; class Gammaproteobacteria; order Burkholderiales; family Rhodocyclaceae; genus Zoogloea; species Zoogloea dura. The sequence continues at coordinate 225,056 of NZ_JABBGA010000002.1, read as the reverse complement.
ACCAAGGGCAGATCTTCGTCTCGGTGTGGAACCGGGGGCATGAGCATTTCATGATCCAGCCCATGGAGCGGATTGCCCAGCTGGTGGTGGTGCCGGTGCTGCAGGTGGCCTTCAACGTGGTGGACGATTTCTCGGAAAGCGAGCGGGGTGCCGGTGGCTTCGGCAGTACCGGCAAGCACTGATGCGTCATGCGGGTATCCCTGCCGGCGTGCATGTCCTGCTCGAGCGGGACGGGAAGGTGCTGCTGATGCGCCGCGCTGGCACCGGCTTTTTCGATGGTCTCTACAGCCTGCCCGGCGGGCATGTGGAGGAGGGTGAGTCGCTGCGCGCCACCGCCATCCGCGAGATGGCCGAGGAAGTGGGCGTCGTGCTGGCCGAGGCTGATTTGGCGGTCGTCGGTGTGGTGCATCGCCGTTCCGACACCAACCGGATCGATTTTTTCCTGGCGGCGCGATGCTGGCAGGGGGAACCCCGGATTGCCGAGCCCGACAAGTGCGATGCGCTGCAGTGGTTTTCCCGCAGTGCTCTGCCGGACACCATCGTGCCCTATGTCCGTGATGCCCTTGCGGCCGGGCCGGGCCCCTGGATCCAGGAGTCCGGCTGGCGTTGAGGTGTTTCCCGGCTTCAGTCGGGGATGCTGACCGTACCGTTGCTGTAACTGATCAGCTTGTCGGCGGTTGGGCTGCCCGCAATGGCCGGGAGGTTGGCTGCGCTGATGGCCGGCGCCGATCCCGCCGTGCCGCCCCGCGGGGTGGTGTGGATGACCTGGGAGTCGGGCAGGGCCGTGCCGTTCCTCAGGTGGGCATACATCAGGTCCATGGCCTGGTTGAAGTACACGTGCAGCGGGATCAGGTTGCTGTCGTAGCCGGGCAGGGCGGCGTTGTCGATGAAGGCGTCAAAGTGCTGGGCGTTGGTCACCTCGTAGTAGCGCAGCTTGCTGTTGTTGCCGTCGGCCTTGCGGCTGGCGCCAAAGTAGGCGCGGGATGCCTGGTTGACCGGGATCAGGGTGTCGGAACGTCCAGCCACGATCACGGCAGGTTTGCCGCCCAGAGACCCCGTCGCCTGAACTTCCGCGATGCCTTTCTTGACCCTTTCGGACTGGGCCAGCAGCGTGCCGGTCAGCGCTGAGCCGCTGACCGGATCCGTGCCGGTGACCAGGGCGCGGGCACACAGGGCGCCATCGAGGGCCGCATCGGCCAGCCCGGTGGACGGTGATACGGCCAGGACATCCCGTTTGGCGCCGCCAGTGGCGTCGTTGTACACCAGGTTGATCCCCGCCGTCGGTGGCACGCCGTTGCCGTTGGCGAAGATCCCCGCCTGCACGGCCGCACTGATGGCAGTGACGTTGCCGAGGCTTGCTCCGGCGGCGCCCACCGTGGAAGCGAAGCTGAAGCCGCAGACGTTGTCTGTGACACTGAAGCGTCCCAGCGTGTTCAGGTAGGTGACCACGATGGAAGGAGTCGCCAGCGCGTGGTGGGAGGCGTGGTAGAGATCGTGCTCTGCCGCCCAGCCATAGTTGTGCAGCTTCTGCAGGGCCTCATCGGCCTGGGCCTGCAGAGTGGCGCCACTGAGCAGGCCCTTGGCCTTCAGTGCCGTGCAGCGGTTGCTGGCGTAGAAGGCGATCAGGCCGGCCCCCGGAGAGCCGGTGGCCGCGGTGGCGAGGGCTGCGCAGGGCTGGTACAGGTTGGCGTAGGTGAAGTAGTCGATGAGCGGTTTGCCTATGGTCGGGACGCTTGCATTGCCCTGCTTGATTGACAGGCCACTGACGTCTTTAGGCTGGATCTGCGGTTCGCTGACGGCCACGCCATCGATGAGTCCCCAGTGGTCCTGTTCGGCGGCGAGCAGGGCTGCGCCGGCACCGTTGGAGGCCGAGGAGGCGATCACCAGGGTGTTGGACGGTCGCAGCGTGCGCGATTTCTTGCCGGCGCCGTTGGCGGTGCCATATTTCTCGTTGAGCACGTAGAAGGCAAAGGTGACGGCGTCCAGGGTGGTGTGACCCCAGTCCTTCTCCGGATTTTGCTGGGAGTGGGCGTGCTTGTAGGCGATCCGGTTGGGGAAGGCCAGGTTGAAGGCGTCGAGCTGGTTCTTACTCAGGTCGGCGGCGAAGTGGGCGCGCTTGCCCGCGGCGCTGGCGGTGCTGACCGTGCCATCGATCAGGTTCACGGTGTCGCGGGCCAGGTCGTGCATGCCGTTGCCACTGCCCTTGTCGGAGTAGGCGACGGCGCAGCCGTGCTTCAGCCCCCATTCACCGGCGGTGCCGATGGCGCCGTAGACGCCGCGGGAGCCCGAGGAGGTGGCGGTGACAATGCAGGGCTTGGTCGGGTCGAAGCTGTTCGGCACCTGGACCATCAGGGTCACCAGGCGCTTGCCGCTGTCGTCGCCGGAGAAGGCGATGGTCTCGGTACCGGCGATCCTGCCTTCGCCCAGGGTGTCGCCACCGTTTACGTCGATGTTGGGGCCGTACAGGCTGCCATAGCCGCCAGTGGCCTTGTTGGCGTCGACCAGGGCGCGATAGTTGTTGTAGATGGCGTTGCGGCGCAGTTCGGCCGCGGTGGGTGAGGCCGGGTTGGCGTAGGCCGGGGCCGCTGCTGCGCCGAGGCCGGTCTTGCCGAGACCGGCAGTGAGCAGGTCGTCACTGCTGCCATCGTAGGTCCGGGTGCTGAGTGAGTCGGCCTGGATGCGGTCAGGAAGGCGGTTGTAGGTGCCGAAGCCGCCGCCGGATGGCTGGAGGTCGATCATGCCGAGCAGGCGGTCGGTTTCGTCACCCTCGGATACCGCCGTGGCCGGGACGAACACGGCATTGCGCAGGCTGGCGGGCCGCTTTCCGAGTTCGGCCTGGTAGGCGTCGAGCAGTTTGCTGTCTGCCTCGGCAATGGCCGCCGCGGTGACCTGGGTGAAGTTGCCTGAGGCGAAGGCACCCTTGAGCGCGTTGTCATTGGCCAGTCCCAGGGCCAGCATGGCAATGCTGTTGGTGGCGTTGTTGATGTTGATCCGCTGGTTGCTGTCGGCTTCGGTGGCGAGGGCGTGCCAGGTGCCCTTGCTGCCGGTGATCTGGAACATGAGCGGGTAGCTTAGGCCGGAGACATTCATGGTGTAGTTGCCGCTGGCATCGGTCTGGGCCGTGCGGGTCTGGCCCAGCCGGTCCTTGACGGTGACCGTCACGTTGGCGATGGCCTGGCCTTCGGCGGCAATGCCCGAAAGCTGGGCGCTGCCGCCGCCACCACCACCTCCGCAAGCGGCTACCAGCAGGGCGCTGCTGATGGCCAGGGCAAGTGAATTCCGTCTGACGCGGTTGTTCATGTGTCTCCTCCTTTATTGATTGTGGAAGCGCCCGGAAGAGGGGCTTCACGGCCATGTTGATGCCAAACGGCTTGCTTCGACACTGGGGTTTACGGCACTCGGGTTTACCTGCATCGCAATGAAGAACCGCCGGGCGGGCCGGCGGTTCTCTGCATGTAATGTGCGTGCAATCCGGGTGTTACGAAGCCGGGTCTCAGCCGGAGCCGGGGGCTTCGGCAAAGGTGTGGCGGAAGCGCATTTCCTGGGGGTAGGGGTAGAAGTCCTCCACGTGTCCCTGGCGGATCTTGTCCTGGGCGTCCTGCCAGAACCGGGGGTCGAGCAGGTTGCGGTGGTGCTTGAGAAAGGCTTTGCGGATCTTGGGCTGGCCGAGCAGGAAGGTGGCGAATTCTTCCGGGAAGATGTCCAGCGGCGCAGCCGAATACCAGGGCTCGCCGGACATCTCCATCTCTTCGTTGGGGGCCGGCGGGATCTTGCGGAAGTTACAGTCGGTCATGTACTCGATCTCGTCGTAGTCGTAGAACACGACCCTGCCGTAGCGGGTCACGCCGAAGTTCTTCCACAGCATGTCGCCCGGAAAGATGTTGGCGATGGCCAGCTCGCTGATGGCCTGGCCGTATTCGCGCACGACCTCGTCGATCTGCTCGTCACTGGCCTTGGCCAGATAGAGGTTGAGCGGAGTCATGCGCCTTTCGATGTAGAGGTGCTTGATCACCAGGGCGTCGCCATCCTCCTCGAGAACCGAGGGCGCGAGCTCCTTGAGTTGCAGGATCAGGTCCGGGTGGAAGCGGCTGCGGGGCAGGGCTACATTGGAGAACTCGAGGGTGTCGGCCATCCGCCCGACCCGGTCGACCTGCCGTACCAGCAGGTACTTGCGCTTGACGGTGGCCCTGTCCATGTTCTTGGAGCTGCCGAAGACGTCCTTGATGATCTTGAACACGTAGGGATAGGACGGCAGCGTGAACACCAGCATGACCAGGCCGCGGATGCCCGGTGCCTCGATGAACTGGTCGTTGGAGTGGCGCAGGTGGGCGATCAGGTCGCGGAAGAAGATCGTCTTGCCCTGCTTGCCCAGCCCGAGCATGGTGTAGAGCTCGGAGCGCGGCTTGTTGGGCATGATGCTGCGCAGGAACTGCACGTAGCCCGAGGGTACTTCCATGTCCACCAGGAAGTAGGCGCGGGACAGGGAGAAGAGCAGGGAGATGCGCCAGGTGTCGAGCAGGATGGTGTCGAGGTAGAGCATGCCGGAGGTGCCGTGGCGCACCGGGATCACGAAGGGATACTCCTGGTAGCCATTGATCGCCTTGCCGATGATGTAGGCGGTCTTGTTGCGGTAGAAGGCTGAATACAGGACCTGGATCTGGCAGTTCACCTCCATCTTCGGCCAGCTCTCCAGGTGCTTTTCGACGGTCCGCATCACATAGTCCACGTCCCGCTCGAGGTTCTCGAAGGGGCGTTGCCAGTCGAAGTCCTCGATGAGCCGGGCGATGGTGGCGCGCAGCCCATCGTCCTGGGGGTAGTAGCTGGAGTAGGTGGGTGGAAAGGACTCGATGTAGTCGGTGGAAATGGCCGGCCGGGCAAAGATGTAATCGTTGTTGAAGTACTCCCGGTGCAGGATCTTGGTGGTCACCGAGTTGAAGAAGGTCTCGGCCAGCTCCGGTTGCTTGTGGTTGATGAGGAGGCCGATGAAGTGCAGCTTGACGGCCTGCCAGGTGGCGTCGTCGATGGACTCTGCGTTGAATTCCTCGTGCAGGCGCAGGACGGCCTCGTTGACCCGGTCGTCGTAGAACTGCACGCGATCCCTCACGGCGGCGAGCTGCTCCTGCCATTCCGCCGCCTCGTAGCTCTGCTTGGCGTGCCGGGAGGTCTCCCGGAAGATGCGGTAGTGCTTGTTGAAGCCCTCGATCATGGCCTGGGCGATGGCCAGGGCAACCGGGTTCTCGTTGCTGGTGACGTCCATCATCTCCCCCGCGTCGCGCGCTGCGACTTTCGTTGTTCTGGCAGTGCTCTGAAGGCTTGCCGGAAGCTGGCCCGGGGCCTTGTAGGTACTCAAAATTCTAGCACCCGCGGCGCCTCCGCCCTGCGCCGAAAAGCCCGGCAGGCGTGGCTTTCCGGCGTGTCGGCGGTGGGCGGTGCAGCATTGACCCGGCCCGGAAATCGTCCATAATCTTCTCAGTTTGCTCCGTGCGGGCAGCGTCAGCGCGGGGCAGGCAGTGAATCGGTGGCGCGCGCGCCGGGTGGCTCCGGGAGGGGCGGCCCCAGGCTCAGTACCGTGCGTCGGCCGATCCGTAAGACACGAAATCCTATGTGAGGGAGCTGGAATGACTACTTCTCTGATCAAGGTGCCGGCTGGCGGTCAAAAAATCGTTCCGGGCCAGGCAATTCCCGATAATCCGATCATCCCCTTCATTGAGGGCGATGGCATCGGTGTGGACATCACCCCGGTGATGATCAAGGTCATCGACGCCGCCGTGAACAAGGCTTATGGCGGCAAGAAGCAGATCTACTGGATGGAGGTCTATGCGGGTGAGAAATCCACCCAGCTGTATGGCCCGGACGAGTGGTTCCCGAGGGAGACCTTTGATGCGCTGAAGGAGTTCTCAGTCTCCATCAAGGGGCCGATGACCACTCCGGTGGGCGGTGGTATCCGCTCCCTCAACGTGGCCCTGCGCCAGGAACTGGATCTCTATCAGTGCGTGCGCCCGGTGCAGTACTTCCAGGGCGTGCCCTCACCGCTGAAACAGCCCGAGCTGGTCAATATGGTGATCTTCCGCGAGAACACCGAGGACATCTACGCGGGGGTGGAATGGGCGGCCCAGTCCGACAGTGCGAAGAAGGTCATCAAGTTCCTGACCGAGGAGATGGGGGTCAGGAAGATCCGCTTCCCGGAGACCTCCGGCATCGGCATCAAGCCGGTATCCATCGAGGGCTCCACCCGCCTGGTACGTGCGGCCATCAAGTATGCAATCGACAATGATCGCAAGTCGGTGACCATCGTGCACAAGGGCAACATCATGAAGTTCACCGAGGGCCTGTTCCGTGACACCGGCTACAAGGTGGCCCAGGAGGAGTTCGGTGCCCAGCCGATCGATGGCGGGCCGTGGTGCAGGTTCAAGAACCCGAATACCGGTCGCGAGATCATCGTCAAGGACGCCATTGCCGACGCTTTCCTGCAGCAGATCCTGCTGCGGCCGGCGGAGTATGACGTGATCGCCACCTGCAACCTCAATGGCGACTACATCTCCGACGCCCTGGCCGCCCAGGTGGGTGGGATCGGGATTGCGCCGGGGGCTAACATCTCGGACCAGTACGCCTGTTTCGAGGCCACCCACGGTACGGCCCCGAAGTATGCCGGGCTCGACAAGGTGAATCCGGGGTCGCTCATCCTGTCGGCCGAGATGATGTTGCGCCACCTGGGTTGGGGCGAGGCGGCCGATCTGGTCATCAAGGCGATGGAGGCGGCCATCGGCGACAAGATCGTGACCTATGACTTTGCCCGCCTGATGGAGGGTGCCACGGAGGTGTCCTGTTCGGCCTTTGGCGACGCGATGATCGAGCGGATGTAAAAAGGGCCACCGTTTCCGGTGGCCCCCTTTCAGGCATGGTCCCCGCTGGTGGGGGCCACCCGCCTCATCAGGCCTGGGCGGCGCGCAGCGCTGCGTTGAGCGTGGGGCTCGGACGCATCACGGCCTTGCACTTCTCGGAGTCGGCCTTGTAGTAGCCACCGATATCCACGGCCTTGCCCTGTACGGTCTTCAGCTCGGCAACGATCTGGGCTTCGCTCTCGGTCAGGCTCTTGGCCAGCTTCGAGAACCGGGCGGCCAGTTCGGCATCCTCGGTCTGGTTGGCCAGTTCCTGGGCCCAGTACATGGCCAGGTAGAACTGGGAACCGCGGTTGTCGAGCTCGCCGGTCTTGGGGGACGGCGACTTGCGGTTGTCCAGCAGCTTGCCGGTGGCTGCGTCGAGGGTCTTGGCCAGCAGTACGGCACGGGTGTTGCCGGTCTTGATGCCCAGGTCTTCCAGCGATACGGCCAGGGCCAGGAATTCGCCAAGGGAGTCCCAGCGCAGGTGGTTTTCTTCGGTGAGCTGCTGCACGTGCTTGGGTGCGGAGCCGCCGGCGCCGGTTTCGTACATGCCGCCGCCCGCCATCAGGGGGACGATGGACAGCATCTTGGCGGAGGTGCCGAGTTCCATGATCGGGAACAGGTCGGTCAGGTAGTCGCGCAGGATGTTGCCGGTCACCGAGATGGTGTCGAGGCCGCGGATCACGCGCTCCAGGGTGAAGCGCATGGCGCGGACCTGGGACATGATGTAGATCTCGAGGCCGCTGGTGTCGTGATCCTTCAGGTAGGTTTCCACCTTCTTGATCAGCTCGGCTTCGTGGGGGCGGTAGGAGTCCAGCCAGAAGACCGCCGGGGTGTTGGAGTTGCGGGCCCGGGTGACGGCCAGCTTGACCCAGTCACGGATCGGCGCGTCCTTGACCTGGCACATGCGCCAGATGTCGCCGGCTTCCACGTTCTGGGTCAGCAGCACTTCGCCGGAGTCGATGTCGACGATGTTGGCGATGCCGTCTTCGGGGATCTCGAAGGTCTTGTCGTGGGAGCCGTATTCCTCGGCCTTCTGGGCCATCAGGCCGACGTTCGGCACGGTGCCCATGGTCTTCGGGTCGAAGTTGCCGTTGGTCTTGCAGAAGTTGATCATCTCCTGGTAGATGCGGGCAAAGGTCGATTCCGGCATGACACACTTGCTGTCGTACTGCTTGCCGTCGGCACCCCACATCTTGCCGCCCTGGCGGATCATGGCCGGCATGGAGGCGTCGACGATGACGTCGTTGGGCGAATGGAAGTTGGTGATGCCCTTGGCCGAGTCGACCATGGCCAGCTTCGGACGGTGTTCCTGGCAGGCGTGCAGGTCGCGGATGATCTCGTCACGCTTGGACTCCGGCAGGGTCTTGATCTTCTCGTAGAGGTCGACCATGCCGTTATTGACGTTGATGCCCAGCTCGGCGAACAGCGCCTCGTGCTTCTCGAAGGCTTCCTTGTAGAAGATCTTGACGCAGTGGCCGAACACGATGGGGTGGGACACCTTCATCATGGTGGCCTTCACGTGCAGGGAAAAGAGGATGCCGGACTCGCGGCAGTCTTCCAGTTCCTTCTCGTAGAAGTCGCACAGGGCCTTCTTGCTCATGAACATGGAGTCGATGATCTCGCCTTCCTTCAGCGCGACCTTCGGCTTCAGCACGGTGATCTTGCCGCCCTTGGCGATCAGCTCCATGCGCACGTTGCGGGCCTTGTCCAGGGTCAGGGACTTTTCGCCGTGGTAGAAGTCGCCATGGTGCATGTGGGACACGTGGGTCCGCGACCAGGGCTTCCATTCACCCATGGAGTGGGGGTTCTTGCGGGCGTAGTTCTTGACGGCGAGCGGCGCGCGGCGGTCGGAGTTGCCTTCGCGCAGGACCGGGTTGACCGCGGAGCCCAGACACTTGCCGTAGCGGGCGGCGATGGACTTCTCTTCATCGGTCGAGGGGGCTTCCGGCAGGTCGGGAACGGCGTAACCCTTGGCCTGCAGTTCCTTGATGCAGACCTTCAGCTGGCCCACCGAGGCGCTGATGTTCGGCAGCTTGATGATGTTGGCGTCGGCTTCGAGGGTCTTCTTGCCCAGTTCGGCAAGGGTGTTCGGTACTCTCTGATCGTCGCTCAGGTATTCGGGAAACTCGGCCAGCACGCGGGCGGACACCGAGATGTCGGCTTTCTCGATCTCGATGCCGGCGGGGGCGGTGAAGGTGCGGATGATGGGAAGGAATGCACACGTGGCCAGAAGCGGCGCCTCGTCAGTCAGCGTGTAGATGATCTTCGATTTCCCTGTAACCATGTTTCTTCCCTCGATGATTGTGTCGACGACGAGCCAATGCTGACTCTTTGCCGCCATGGGTGTGCGTGGACTGCGGGACTGCCGCCCACCGAAAAATAACATGTATCCCGCGCTGCCGCATTGAAAGCGGCGAGGCGCGGTGCCGCCAGGCGGCTCAGACTACGGCTTCTTCCTTGTCCTTCTTGACCTGCATGAACTGTTCGCGGGACACGCCCAGCCACATCACCAGCGGGCTGGCGACGAGGACGGAGGAGTAGATGCCGAAGCAGATGCCGATGGTCAGGGCCAGGGAGAAGTAGTAGAGGGTTTCGCCGCCGAACAGCAGCATGGACAGGACCATCATCTGGGTGCTGCCGTGGGTGATGATGGTCCGGCTGATGGTGCTGGTGATGGCGTGGTCGAGGACCTGTGGGGTGGTCAGGCCGCGCTTCTTGCGGAAGGTTTCGCGGACCCGGTCGAAGACCACCACCGACTCGTTCACCGAGTAGCCTAGCACGGCCAGGGTGGCGGCCAGCACCGGCAGGGAGAACTCCCACTGGAACAGGGCGAAGAAGCCCAGGATGATGATCACGTCGTGCAGGTTGGCAATGATGGCCGATACCGCGAAGCGCCATTCGAAGCGCATCGCCAGGTAAAGGACGATGCCCCCGATCACCAGCAGCAGGGCCATCGCGCCGTCGGAGGCGAGCTCCTTGCCCACCTGCGGGCCGACGAATTCAACCCGGCGCAGCTCGGCCTTGGGGCCGTCGAGGGTGCTCAGGCTGGCCAGCACCTTGTCGCTGACTTTGCCGGTTTCCATGCCTTCCCGGTTGGGCAGGCGGATCAGCACGTCGCGGGCGCTGCCGAAGTTCTGGACTTGCGCGTCCTGGTAGCCTTCCTTGGCCATGGCCTCGCGGATCTTTTCCAGGGCGGGAGGCTCGGCATAGCTGACCTCCATCAGCGTGCCGCCGGTGAACTCGACCGAGAAGTGCAGGCCCTTGGTGGCCAGGAAGAACACCGCGAGCAGGAAGGTGATCAACGAGATGACGTTGAACACCAGCGCGTGCTTCATGAACGGGATGTCTTTGCGGATGCGGAAAAATTCCATGGTGGCGTGTCCGTTTCGTGTTCAGGGCGCGTCAGAGGCCCGGCTTCCACACCTGGCCGATGGCCAGCTTGTCGAGCTTGCGCTTCTTGCCATAGACCAGGTTCACCAGGCCGCGGGAGACCAGGATGGCGCTGAACATGGAGGTCAGGATGCCCAGGCAGTGCACCACGGCAAAGCCGCGCACCGGGCCCGAGCCGAAGACCAGCAGCGCAATGCCTGCGATCAGGGTAGTGACGTTGGAGTCCAGGATCGTGTCGAAGGCCCGGTCGTAGCCGGCGTGGATGGCGGCCTGCGGGGTGGCGCCGTTGCGCAGCTCTTCCCGGATGCGTTCGTTGATCAGCACGTTGGCGTCGATGGCCATACCCAGGGTCAGCGCAATGGCGGCGATGCCCGGCAGGGTCAGGGTGGCCTGCAGCAGCGACAGCAAGGCCACCAGCAGGAGCAGGTTGGAGGCCAGGGCCAGCACCGACACGAGGCCGAACAGCATGTAATAGGCACACATGAAGACGGCAATGGCGACAAAGCCCCACAGGGTGGAGTGGAAGCCCTTGCTGATGTTCTCGGCGCCAAGGCTGGGGCCGATGGTACGCTCCTCAATGATCTCCATCGGGGCGGCGAGGGAGCCGGCACGCAGCAGCAGGGCGGTGTCGGTGGCTTCCTCGGAGCTCATCTTGCCGGAGATCTGCACGCGACCGCCGCCGATCTCGCTGCGGATGACCGGGGCGGTGACGACTTCGCCCTTGCCCTTTTCGATCAGCAGGATGGCCATGCGCTTGTTGATGTTCTCGCGCGTCACGTCCTTGAAGATGCGGGCGCCGGCGGAGTCGAGGGTGAGGTGCACGGCCGGCTCGTGGTTCTGGCCGTCGAAGCCGGGCTGGGCGTCGGTGAGGCGCTCGCCAGTCAGCACGACCTGCTTCTTGACCAGGATCGGGCGGCCGTCGCGGTCGTTGTAGACCTCGGTGCCGGCCGGGATGGCGCCGCCCACGGCTGCCTCGAGGGCGCCCGGGGTGTCGTCGACCATGCGGATCTCGAGGGTCGCGGTGCGGCCCAGAATGTCCTTGGCCTTGGCCACATCCTGCACGCCCGGCAGCTGAACCACGATACGGTCGAGGCCTTGCTGCTGGATCACCGGCTCGGCCACTCCGAGTTCGTTGATCCGGTTGTGCAGGGTGGTGATGTTCTGCTTGAGGGCCGACTCCTGGATGGACTTCTGGGCCAGGGGCGAGAGGGCTGCGGTGAGCTTGAAATCGGCGCCGTCCTGACCTTCGGTGATCTGCAGGTCGTTGTTGGCGGCCATGATCACGGCACGGGCGCGGCTTTGGGCCTCGGCCTCGCGGAACTTCACGACCACGTTCTGCCCTTCACGGCTGATGCCGGCATGGCGGACGTTCTTGTCGCGCAGCAGGGTGCGGAGATCGCCGGCGGTGGCGTCGAGACGCTTGGTGACGGCTCCCTTCATGTCCACCTGGAGCAGGAAGTGCACGCCGCCCCGCAGGTCCAGGCCCAGATACATGGGCAGGGCGTGGATGGAGGTCAGCCACTGGGGGCTCGCCGAGAGGAGGTTCAGGGCGACCACGTAGGAGGGGTCGGTCGGATCCGGATTGAAGGCCTTTTCGATGGCGTCCTTGGCCTTCAGCTGGGTGTCCGTGTCGCGGAAGCGGGCACGCACGCTGGTCAGATCGGCGAACAACCCGTCGTGCTGGAGACCGGCCTTGCCGAGACTCTCCTCCACGCGCTTCATGACGGTGCCGGGGTCCAGCTTGAGAGTGGCCTTGCCGCTGGAGACCTGGACGGCGGGTACCTCCCCGTAGAAATTCGGCAGGGTGTAAATCAGACCCCACAACAGGACGAGCCCGATGAGGAGGTTTTTCCAGAGGGGATAGCGGTTCATGGTCTGGCGGAAAGGAGATGTAACAGGCGCGGCTGCAGTGGAGGGACCGGGGGCTGACCCCGGCCCGGAGCCGGATCAGATCGACTTCAGGGTGCCTTTGGGCAGCACGGCACCGATGGCTTGCTTCTGGATCACGATCTGGGTGTTGGGAGCCACTTCCACATGCACGTAGGCATCGGAGATCTGGACCACCTTGCCGACGATGCCACCCTGGGTCAGGACTTCGTCGTTCTTCTGCAGACCTTCGAGCAGGGCTTTATGTTCCTTGGTGCGTTTCATCTGCGGACGGATCATCAGGAACCACAGCACTGCGAACATGAAGATCATGGGCAGAATGCCGCCGAGGCCGCCGAGCGGGTCTTGGGATGCGGCCGGTGCCGCTTGGGCAAACGCGTTGGAAATCAGCACATTAAACTCCGGGTTGAAAAGCAAAGTGGCTGATTATAGCAGCAGGCGGGGGAGGGCTTTCGAGCGGCTGTGCAGGAGGGAAGGGCGAAAGAAGGCCCCCGCGCTCCCCGCTGTGCGGCTCGCTGCCCCCCGGGGGGGCTTTCGTCTTGGGGCGGCCCGGCGACGAAAGAAGGCCCCCGCGCTCCCCGCTGTGCGGCTCGCTGCCCCCCGGGGGGACTTTCGTCTTGGGGCGGCCCGGCGACGAAAGAAGGCCCCCGCGCTCCCCCCTGTGCGGCTCGCTGCCCCTTGGGGGGGCGTCTTGGGGCGGTGCCCGGCGACAAAAAAAAGCGGCGTCTGTTTTGCAACAGACGCCGTCGAAATCTCCTTGGAAGGAGAGGAGGGAGAAAAACCCGGTTGCAGGGCGCCTTCAGGCGGCCTTGTTCATCTGGTTGCAAAAGCGCTGCCAGTTGGCAGACATGGCTGAGAACACCTGTTCGGCGGCCAGCAGGGGCAGCAGGCCCATGCGGTGCTGGCTGCGCACGAAGGTCTCGACATGCGGGGCGCAGAGCGTGCTCTGTTCTTCCGCGAGCAGTTCAAGGAAGCGGGCCTCGGCGGCGCCCCAGAATTCGGAAGTGCCAACCCAGCCGGTGTCGGCGGTGGCTTCACGGAGGGCCTTGCGCCAGAGGGCTTCGGCGCGTTCGATCGGGACGCCGGCCTTGCGGGCGTGCCACGGTAGTAGTTTGGGTGTCTTCATTTGCTGTTACTCCTGTATTGGGGCATCAAACAAGTGGGACCGTTTTGGAGTCAGGTGCTTCGAGTGATGTTTGTGGTGCGCTGCAATAATGCGTTTTTCAGCGTATTTCCACGTATTCACTGACTCTCCGGTGCTCTCAGTAAGCTTGTTTGTTGCATTGCACAATTTCAGTGTAGGTACTTGCCGGCCTCCCTGCAAGCGCCTTTTGGTTTTGATGCAAGTAATTCATCACGGGGCCATGGTGTTTCCGCAACACTGCGCATGACCCGGCCTGCCCGTTTCTCGGCTGGGTTGGGCGCCCGGCGGGGGTTTAGAATGGCAACCCGCTCCGCCAACCGCTTGCCCCATGTCCCAGCTTCTCGACAACCTCAATCCCGAACAGCTTGCCGCCGTCACCCTGCCGGCCCGCCACGCCCTGATCCTTGCCGGAGCCGGCTCGGGCAAGACCCGGGTGCTCACGACCCGGATTGCCTGGCTGATCCAGAGCGGCTTCTGCGGGCCCCAGGGCATCCTGGCGGTCACCTTCACCAACAAGGCCGCCAAAGAGATGGTGACGCGGCTTTCTGCCATGTTCCCGATCAACACCCGGGGCATGTGGATCGGCACCTTTCACGGCCTGTGCAACCGATTCTTGAGGGCCCACCACCGCGATGCCGGGCTGCCCCAGCTGTTCCAGATCCTGGATTCGGGGGACCAGCTGGCATCGATCAAGCGCCTGCTGAAGACCCTCAACATCGACGACGAGAAATTTCCGCCCCGTGACCTCCAGCATTTCATCAATGGGCAGAAGGAAGCGGGTATCCGCCCGGCGGCGGTCGAGGCCTGGGACGATTACACACGCCGCAGGGTCGAGCTTTACGTGGAGTATGAAGCACAGTGCCAGCGCGAGGCAGTTGTGGATTTCCCCGAGTTGTTGCTGCGCAGCTACGAGCTGCTCGAGCGCAACGAGCCGATCCGCCGCCATTACCAGGCCCGCTTCCGCCACATCCTGGTGGATGAATTCCAGGACACCAACGTGCTGCAGTACCGTTGGCTCAAGCTGCTCGCCGGTGGCCAGGGAGGGGAGGGCGGGGCCTGCCTGTTCTGCGTGGGCGACGACGATCAGTCGATCTACCGCTTCCGTGGTGCGGAGATCGGCAACATGCGTGACTTCGAGCGGGATTTCCGGGTGACCGACGTGATCCGCCTGGAGCAGAACTACCGCTCCCAGGGCAACATCCTCGACGCGGCCAATGCACTGATCACCAACAACACCAAGCGCCTTGGCAAGAACCTGTGGACCGACAAGGGGGCCGGCGAGCCGATCCGGGTTTACGAGGCCTTCACCGACACGGACGAGGCCCGCTGGATTGTCGAGGAGATCCAGTCCCTGGTGCGCGACGGCATGGGGCGGGCCGATATCGCGCTGCTGTACCGCTCCAATGCCCAGTCACGGGTGCTGGAGCACCAACTGTTTTCCAGCGGTGTTCCCTACCGGGTGTATGGCGGCCTGCGCTTCTTCGAGCGCCAGGAGGTCAAGCATGCCCTGGCCTACCTGCGCCTGATCGCCAACCCGGATGACGATACCGCCTTTACCCGGGTGGTCAATTTCCCGACCCGCGGTATTGGCGCCCGTTCGCTCGAGGCGCTGCAGGATGCGGCACGGACGTGGAACACGCCGCTGTACCAGACCGTCCCCCACCTGTCCGGCAAGCCCGGTACCTCGCTGGCCCAGTTTGTGGTGCTGATCGAGCGTCTGCGCCAGGAGACGCGGGAGCTGCCCCTGCACGAAATGGTGGACCACGTCATTGAACTGTCCGGCCTGCGGGCGCACTACAAGACCGAGAAGGAGGGGCAGGAGCGCCTGGAGAACCTGGACGAGCTGATCAATGCGGCGGCCAATTTCAGTGCTGAAGTAGGGGCCGGACAGATCCCCGGAGAGCAGCCTTCCGAAACCTCCGCCGTGCTCGCCGAGTTTCTCGCCCATGCTTCCCTGGAAGCGGGCGATCACCAGGCCGATGCGGGCATCGAGGCGGTCCAGCTGATGACCGTGCATGCGGCCAAGGGCCTGGAGTTCGACGTGGTGTTCCTGTCTGGCCTCGAGGAGGGTTTGTTCCCCCACGAGAACAGCGCCCAGGAGTCCGACGGGCTGGAGGAGGAGCGGCGCCTGATGTACGTGGCCGTGACGCGTGCCCGCCAGCGCCTTTACCTGAGCTTCACCCAGAGCCGGATGTTGCATGGCCAGGTGCGCTACAACCTGCGGTCCCGTTTCCTGGAGGAGATTCCCGAGGGCCTCACCAAGTGGCTGACGCCGCCCAGTCCTCGGCGCAGTTTCGTGTCGGAGCCCTCCACCCGCTATTACAACCCGGGCGCGGGCAAGGCGGCGGCACCGGCGATGCCCCCGCCGCCACCGCAGAAGTCCCGTGACCTGGGAGGTTTGCGCATCGGCCAGAGCGTGAATCACGCCCGCTTCGGTGATGGGGTGATCGTGGCTGCCGAAGGCAGCGGCAACGATGCCCGGGTCCAGGTGAAGTTTGCCGAAGCCGGGGCAAAGTGGCTGATGCTGGCTATGGCCAAGCTGACGCCCGTGTGAGCGTCGCCGGCTCAGCGCCGTAGTTCGTTGTGCAGGGCCGTGAATTCCTGGGCCAGCTTGTGCTTCGGGTCCAGGTGGATCATCGGCTTGGCCTGTTCGTGGCTTTCGCGGATCTTGATTGAACTGGACAGGTAGGTCTTGAAGATCGGCAGGCCTTCCTCAATCAGCTCCTGGACCAGTTTCTGGGGCAGGGTGGCGCGCGGCTGGAACTGGTTCACCACGATGCCTTCCACTTCGAGCTCCCGGTTGTGATCGGCCTTGATTTCCTGCACGTTTTCCAGCAGCGAATACAGGGCCCGCCGGGAGAAGTCGTCGCAGTCGAAGGGGATCAGGCACAGCCGGGTCGCGATCAGCGCCGAGCGGGTATAGAAATTCAGGGCTGGCGGCGTGTCGATGAAGACCGCGTCGAAGTCGTCGGCCAGCTCGTCCAGGGCGTCCCGCAGTTTAAAAATCTTGTAGCGGGATTCCAGCTTGCCCTGCAGTTCTTCCAGGTCCGGGTGGGAGGGCAGGATGGACAGGTTGGCGAAGGGGGTCGGGCGGATGAACTCGGCAGTCTTCTTGGGGTTGAACTTGAAGTTCAGGGTCTGCTCGAACAGGCCGGCGACGGTGTCGTCCGCGTCATCGGCGGCGTCGCCAAGCAGGTAGTGGGTGGAGTTGCCCTGAGGGTCCAGGTCCACCACCAGCGTGCGCAGGCCCTGATGGGCGCTGATCGCGGCCAGGTTGCAGGTGATCGTCGACTTGCCCACGCCCCCCTTCTGGTTGAACACCACGCGTCGCATTCTTTCTCCCGTCTTTGTTCTGTTCTGGATCCGCGGGATTGTGCCATGCCTTCGGGGCCGCGCCGAATTTGCCGAGGGTGCGCAAACGGCCGGGGTCGGGTAAACTCTTATTCAAAATAAAACGAAGTCTTCGCACCCCCTCCCGGAAGCGAAACTCCGGCTGGGCGGCAAATGCCGCCCGACTGTCGAAACGAGGCCAATGCTCGCCTCAGGGTACCCAGAACGCATCCAGATTTTTGCCCGGAACATCGGAGTTTTCCCCACCTGTGGCGATATGCCGATTGACTTGTGGGGAGGCCGGGCCATTTACGAGAAGAGAGAACATGGACAAGGATTTCATCGCCGCCGCCCTCGAATACCATCGTAGCCCGACCCGCGGCAAGATCGCCGTGGTGCCGACCAAGGGGCTGACCAACCAGCGTGATCTGGCGCTGGCCTATTCCCCGGGTGTGGCGGCTGCCTGCGACGCGATCGTGGCCGACCCGGCCGACGCGCAGGAATACACCTCCCGCGGCAACCTGGTGGCGGTCGTCACCAACGGCACCGCGGTGCTCGGCCTCGGCAACATCGGCCCGCTGGCCGCCAAACCGGTGATGGAGGGCAAGGGCTGCCTGTTCAAGAAGTTTGCCAACATCGACGTGTTCGACATTGAGCTGGCCGAAAACGACCCGGACAAGCTGATTGACATCATCGCCGCCCTCGAGCCGACCCTTGGCGGTGTCAATCTGGAAGACATCAAGGCCCCCGAGTGCTTCTACATCGAGCAGAAGCTGCGCGAGCGGATGAACATTCCGGTCTTCCACGACGACCAGCACGGCACCGCCATCATCTCCGCCGCGGCCATGCTCAATGGCCTGAAGGTGGTGGGCAAGAAGATCGACGAGGTCAAGGTCGTGGTGTCCGGCGCCGGTGCCGCCGCCATTGCCTGCCTTGAGTTGTGGTGCGGTCTGGGCATCAAGCGCGAGAACGTCTTCGTGTGCGACTCCAAGGGTGTGATCTACGTGGGCCGTGACGAAAAGATGGAGCCGACCAAGGCCCGCTTCGCCCAGCAGACCGCCTTCCGCACCCTCGCCGATGCGCTGGTCGGCGCCGACGTCTTCCTGGGCCTGTCCACCGCCGGCGTGCTCAAGCCGGAGATGGTCAAGACCATGGCCGACAAGCCGCTGATCTTCGCCCTGGCCAACCCGACCCCGGAAATCATGCCGGAGCTGGCCAAGGAAGTGCGCCCCGACGCCATCATCGCCACCGGCCGTTCGGACTATCCGAACCAGGTCAACAACGTGCTGTGCTTCCCCTTCATCTTCCGTGGTGCGCTGGACGCCGGCGCGACCAAGATCAACGAGGAAATGAAGCTCGCCTGCGTGAAAGCCATCGCCGAGCTGGCCGAAGCCGAGCAGTCCGACGTGGTTGCCCAGGCCTACGGCGGTGCCGACCTGAACTTCGGCCCGAACTACCTGATCCCCAAGCCCTTCGACCCGCGCCTGATCGTCAAGATCGCGCCGGCCGTGGCGCAGGCGGCCATCGACTCCGGGGTGGCCACCCGCAAGATCGACATGGACGCCTACGTCCAGAGCCTCAACGAGTTCGTGTATCAGTCCGGCATCATCATGAAGCCGGTGTTCACCATGGCCAAGGCCATTCCCGCCGACAAGAAGCGCGTGCTTTACGCGGAAGGCGAGAGCGAGCGCGTGCTGCGTGCGGTGCGTGCAGTGGTGGATGAGAATCTGGCCCGCCCGATCCTGATCGGCCGCCCGGCAGTGATCGACATGCGTATCGAGAAGTTCGGCCTCAACCTGCAGGCCGGCCGTGATTTCGACGTGGTCAACGTCGAGTCCGACAGCCGCTACCGCGAGCTGTGGCAGGAGTACTACCGTGTCATGGGCCGCGATGGCGTGACCCCCGACTCGGCCCGCGAAGCCATGCGCGCCGACTCCACCCTGATCGGCTGCATGCTGCTGCGTCGCGGCGATGCGGATGCCCTGATCTGCGGCACCACCGGCGGCTACGACCACCATTTCGATCACGTCCGCAACCTGATCGGCCTGAAGAAGGGGGCCACCTTGTATGCGGCCATGAACATCCTGCTGCTGCCCCAGCGCACCCTGGCGATCACCGACACCTACGTTAACGAGACCCCGAGCGCCGAGGAAACCGCGGAGATCGCCGTGATGGCGGCCGATGAGCTGAAGCGTTTTGGCATCGAGCCGAAGGTGGCCCTGCTGTCCCACTCCAACTTCGGCAGCGCCCGCAGCACCTCCTCCCTGAAGATGCGGGAGGCACGCGACATCCTGCGGGTCAAGGCGCCGGAATTGCAGTGCGATGGCGAAATGCACGGTGACTCGGCCCTGTCGCCGGAGATCCGTGATCGCCTGCACCCGGACTCCACGCTCAATGGCGAGGCCAACCTGCTGGTCATGCCCAACCTTGATGCAGCCAACATCGCCTTCAACCTCCTCAAGGTGGCCAATGGCGACGGTGTCTCGGTGGGCCCCATCCTGCTGGGCAGCGCAAGCCCCGTGCACATCCTGACGCCGTCGGCGTCGGTTCGCCGCCTGGTCAATATCACCGCGCTGGCCGTGGTGGATGCCGCCGAGCAGCGGGCCGAAGCGCAGCGCTGAGTCCTGACCGGCCCCGCTCCCGTCTGGGAGTGGGGCACTGCAGGGTCATTTTGGGATCCCCTCCGGTACAATTGGTCCATCATTCAATGTTCCGTTGTCCCTGAGGTGATCCCCATGCCCCATGCCATCCGTTTCGAGCGTACCGGCGGCCCCGAGGTCCTGCAGTGGGTCGAGGTTGAGGTGCCGCCACCCGCTGCGGGTGAGGTGCGCGTCCGCCATCAGGCGGTTGGCCTGAACTTCATCGACACTTACCACCGCTCGGGCCTGTACCCGGTTCCCTTGCCTTCAGGCATCGGTCAGGAGGCTGCCGGGGTGATCGAAGCGGTGGGGGAGGGTGTTGCCGAATTCGCTCCCGGCGATCGGGTCGCCTATGTGGGGGGCGCCCTCGGGGCCTACTCCGAAATCCGCAATGTTGTGGCCAGCTCCCTCGTCAAGCTGCCGGATTCCCTGTCTTTCGAGCAGGGCGCGGCGATGATGATGCAGGGCCTGACCGCACAGTATCTGCTCCGGCGGACTTACCGGGTCGAGCCCGGGGACTGCATCCTGATCCACGCCGCTGCCGGTGGCGTCGGCCTGATCGTCTGCCAGTGGGCCAAGGCGCTCGGGGCTACGGTCATTGGCACGGTGAGCTCGGAGGCCAAGGCGGAACTGGCGCGCGCCAATGGTTGTGATCACGCCATCGTCACCCCGGTGGACAGTGTCTCGGCGCGTGTGCGGGAGATCACCGGGGGAGAGGGTGTGCCCGTGGTTTACGACTCCGTCGGCAAGGACACCTTCATGGATTCCTTGGCCTGTCTGCGGCCGCTCGGAACCATGGTGACCTTTGGCAATGCCTCCGGGCCGGTGCCTCCCTTTGATCCGGGCCTGCTGGCCAGGATGGGGTCGCTGTTCCTGACCCGGCCGACCCTATTTCACTACATCGCCCGGCGCGAGGACCTGCTGGCCATGGCCGCGGAGCTCTTTGCCGTGGTGGAGGCCGGCCAGGTGCGCCTGTCCATCAATCAACGTTTTCCGCTGAAGGAGGCGGCTACGGCCCATCGTGAGCTGGAAGCCCGGCGGACGACTGGTTCTAGCGTGCTGCTGCCCTGATCATGAAACAAGTTTCCCTGTCTGCTGCACTCACGGTCCTTCTGCTGGGCTTGGCGGCGTTCCCTGCGGCGGCCGCGCCCACCGTGCCGGCCGGTGCTCCCATGGTATTGACGCCCGTCCAGGCTGCGTTCGTTCAGGCTGAAACCCGCCGCATTGAAGAGGGTTTCCTGCAGAAGGTGATGAGTATCACCGGGGCAAGCCGTGAGCAGGTGCTCAGGGCGATTCCGGCCAAGGGGCGTCTGACGGACCGCCTGGCCCGCATCTTCAGTTCCCTCGAACGGGATCTGAAGGGGCCGCTGAGCGATGAGCAGAAAGCCCTGATCTTCGCGGCTGACGGGGAGCGCAAGCAGTCGCTCCGGGATCTGCCGGCTCAGGCCGCCACGCGCTGACGCGGGAGCGCGTCAGAAAAGCTCCATCTCGCTTTCAGGTGCAGCCCGGGGCATGATCTTGCCGGTGCCGAGCAGCAGTTCGTAGCTGCAGACCTGATTCCGGCCATTTTCCTTGGCGAAGTACAAGGCTTCGTCCGCCCTGCCGACGATGTCGGGAATGGAGTCGCGGGCGTGTACAGCCGTATAGCCGATGCTGATCGTGACCCTGCCCACCTGGGGGAAGTCACGGTTCTCCACGGTGTTGCGAAAGCGCTCCAGGGCGGTTGCTACTTCTTCTTCCGAGGTGGCCCGCAGCACGACAACGAATTCTTCGCCACCGAAGCGGAACAGGCGGTCCTGGTGGCGGAAGCTCTCCAGCATGAGGCGTGCCAGCAATAGCAGCACCTCGTCGCCATAGAGGTGGCCGAACTGGTCGTTCACCCGCTTGAAATGGTCGACGTCCAGGACGGCCAGCCAGTGATTGCCCTCATCGTGCTGGACCCGCCTGCGTTGGGCCGTGGCGGCATCGCCGTCCTGGCTGCTCAGCAGATGGCCCAGGATCTTGCTCAGATTTTCGTCAAAGGTCTTGCGGTTGAGCAGGCCCGTGAGCGTGTCACGTTCGCTGTAATCGAGCAGGCTGAGATAGTTGCGATACAGCCCGAGGAAGCCCTCGGCGGTTCCCAGGTCGTCGTCGGCGAGGGGGGCGCCGCAGACGACCTCAAGTACGCCCAGGACGCGACTGTCGATCGAGATTGGGAAGCAGTGGATATGGAGGTTGCGCTCGGTGTCGTGGCGCCGGACGATCTGGCTCTGCTCAACGCTGGCGATCATTTCGGGGCGGTCGTGGAGCGGTAGGGGTTCGCCGCCCTCGTCGAATTCGGATTGGGAATAGCTCACGCCGTCCTGCCCCACGTGGGTGACCCGTGCGAGATAGGTTTCCTCGCCGTGCTGGCTGGCCTTGTAGAGATTGACCTCCTGCGCCTTGACCAGCTCGAAAAGTGCCGACGCTACGCCCAGCTCAAGCAGGGCCCTGTCCCTGTGCTGGGTGATCGACTCGACATGCTTGAGGACGTGGATCATGGTGCCGCATCGGGTGGCTGTCAGGCGAACGATATTAGCGCAGGCGGCCTTCATGTTTGCGTGGAATCGCAGTGGTCGGCGCGCAATTCTTCACGGGCCTGGGCGCTGCCTGATCGGGGGGCCGTCGATGGCCTGAGCCTGCAGGAGGAGGCGCCCTTCGGCCAGGAGCGCCCGGCACGCGGGGGTGGGCTGTGTCGGGGCGCTGCCTGGGTAGAACAAGGTAAGGCCCAGACTGGCTTCAAGCGTTTGCAGGGCGGTGACAAGGGTGGAGGAGGGTATCGACAGGGCTTCTGCCGCCGAGGCTACGCTGCCGTGTCTGGCGACGGCATCCAGCAGTTCGATCGTGTGCAGCGTGATCCGCAGGGAAAAAAAGCCGTCGTCCTGAAGTGAAGTCGGCGAGACGGGGCTTGGGGAGGGGGCTGGATGGGTTCGCATGAGTGTGCCAACGTATGAAGTGGGCATTGCGCCAATGCCGGTGAGCGCTACACTGCAGGCGATAAGGGGACGATGGCGCATTTCGTCAGGATGTGCTTTTCATTTTCGGGGAGGGTTGAACGCCGCTTCGAGGCTGTGTAAGACCTGTACCTGGGCGGGCGCTGCGCAGGGAACCTCCGGTAGGCGTCAATTGTTGTTCTGGTGCGGCTCTGGTGCGTTTGCTGCTGACTAGTGAGAGCGCTAGGTTTGTCTGATTACACCTTCTTGTGTGTTCTTGGTCAATCATGCAATTGTTGTTTTTTATGTCTTGAGAATATTGTCAAGATGGGGTTTTTTGGCGTTATCTATCTTTTTTTCGATTAAAAATGGTTTTTTGTAGATCCTCATTGAGGAATGATGATTTTGCGTGCTGTGGCTCCGGGGCCAGGGGGACGATGAGAGGCTCGAGGCAATGATCGGTGAAGCCCTCAGGCGTGTGCGAGGTCG
Organism: Zoogloea dura; assembly: GCF_012927165.1. Lineage (GTDB taxonomy): Bacteria > Pseudomonadota > Gammaproteobacteria > Burkholderiales > Rhodocyclaceae > Zoogloea > Zoogloea dura. The sequence continues at coordinate 202,342 of NZ_JABBGA010000002.1, read as the reverse complement.
GCTTACGTTGGATGAGCTGGCGCTGCGCATGAGTGTTCACAAGAACACATTGGGGAACTACGAGCGGGGCGAGCGGCTTCCGGATATCGATTTTCTCGCTGTTTTCGCAGCGGCAACCGGTGCTGATCTCGGAGAGTTACTGGCGCTTCGCCTCGAGGCGGGGAGGAGGGGGCTGCAGGAGCGGTCGGCCCCTGGAGGGGCTGCCGGGGCCATCCGGGAGCGGCTGGCCGAGCCGGCCGCCGACTACCGCGTATCGAGAGATGAGCTTGTCGTTGTTCCGTCCGCAGGGAATGGCCCCGTGCCGGCCGACATGGCTTTTCGCCGCGCCTGGCTGGAGGGGCAGGGGCTTGATCCTGTTGCTCTGCTGGGTATCACAGCGGAAGACGACTCCATGGCGCCGACGATCCGGCAGGGTGCCCTCGTCCTTGTGGATGCCCGGGCCGTGCCGCTTGGTGGAGATGGCATTCATGCGATCGAATACGCAGGGCGGCTGCGGATCCGGCGTCTGCAGTCCGACCTGGAGGGTGGCCTTTTCATTCGCTGTGACAACCCGGTGTTCCGTGAGATCTTTCTGTCTGGTGAGGCGCTCGCCGGGTTGCGGCTGGTCGGGCGCGCCGTCTGGAGCGGCGGGCTTCTGTAAGAAGGTAAGGAGTGGGCGCATGCGATAATCCGGATGTTGCCAATCGGCATGTGATCCCAATCTCTTGAACTACGACACATTCATCAACTTGTTGTTCAGCCGTGTTCCCCGGGCTGATCTGACCTGGGCGCTGGTGCTGGTCAACGGTGTGGTTTTTGCGTTGCTGGCCTTGTTGGGGCATGGTGTGATGCAGATCCCTTCCGATCTGTTGATTCGCTTTGGCGGGAACTTCGCGCCGCTGGTCCAGAAGGGGGAGGCCTGGCGTCTCGCCACAGCCTTGTTTCTGCATGGAGGGCTGCTCCATGTGGGTTTGAACATGCTGGCCTTGTATCAGGCGGGACAGGTGGTTGAGCGCCTCTTTGGCCGGGCCGGCTTTGCCCTGGTTTACCTGCTGGCCGGACTGTTTGGCAATGTGGCCAGCCTGTGGTGGAAGCAGGGGCCGGTCAGCGTGGGGGCTTCCGGAGCGATCTTCGGTGTGTATGGCGCGCTGCTGGCTTATCTCACCGTGCAGCGTGGTTCGGTCCCGGGCGAGGTGTTCAAGGAGATGCGCTCCGGGACCCTCGGTTTCATCGGTTACTCGCTGTTTGCCGGCTTTGCGTTGCCGGGCATCGACAACGCTGCGCATCTGGGAGGGCTGCTTGCGGGGCTCGTTCTCGGTGCGGTCATGGCGGCACCGCTGGCGGCACCGAAGCCGGTGCGCTGGCTTTCACCCCGTCTTTTGGGGGGCGTTGCCGTGATGGTCGTGCTTGGGGCTTTGATGTGGAAGCAGGCACCGGAGGTCGTACGACGCCACGAGATCGGCGCGGCCTTTCAAGAGACCTTGCAGCGTTTTTCCGTGGAAGAGCAGGAGCTGTTGCGGGAGCAGGCTTCCCTGATGGATGCGCTGCGGCAGAGGCGCGCCACCGAGGGAGCTGTGCGGGATGCGCTCGAGCACGAGTGCCTTGTGCGCTGGGAGCGGCAGATCACCCAGCTGTCCTGGCGGGAGGCGCCCGCCGGCCACGAGTGGTACCGTGATGAACTGATAGAGTATGCGACAGCCCGCCGTGATGCGGTGAAGGCCTTGGTGCAGGCGCTGGAGACCCATCAGTCGGTCTGGCTGGAGCGCTCCCGTAGCCTGCAGGTGCAGGCTGACAACATCCTGCTGCAGATCCGCCTGCGCAAATCGATGCAAGACAGCGGCCGCTGAAGGCGGTGCCTGGAGGGGGCGGAATGGGCTTTACGCAACAGATCCTGTTGATTGTCCTGCTGGTGGGCATCAGTGCCTTTTTTTCGGTGTCCGAAATCTCCGTGGCGGCGTCGCGCAAGTCGCGCCTTGCGGTGCTGGCCGAGAGCGGCGACGAGGGCGCGGCCCGGGTGCTGGCCCTGCAGGCCCGGCCGGGGCCTTTCTTCACGCTCGTGCAGATCGGTCTCAACGGCGTGGCGATCATGGGCGGCATTGTCGGCGAGGGTGCCTTCTCGCCCTGGCTGACCGAATTCCTGGGGCCCATGCTGCCGGAGGCCTACCTGGACAGCGTGGCCTTCACGCTGTCCTTCGTGCTGGTGACTTCCCTATTCATCCTGTTTGCCGACCTGATGCCCAAGCGCCTCAGCATGGCTTCGCCGGAGCGGCTGGCCAGCGCCATTGCCGGGCCGATGATCCTGCTGATCCGCTGGCTGCAGCCCTTGCTGTGGCTCTACAACGGTGCAGCCGACCTGCTCTTCCGGTTGCTTGGCGTGCCAACCGCCCGCAATGACACGGTGACGCCGGACGAGATCATCGCGGTGGTGGAGGCGGGGGCTCAGGCTGGCGTGTTGGCCGAGCAGGAGCACGCCATGATCGAGAACGTCTTCGGCCTGGAGGTGCGCAGTGCTCCTTCGGCCATGACCCTGCGCGAGAGCGTGGTGTTCTTCACCCTGGAGGAGAGCGAGGAGAGCATCCGCCAGAAGATCACCAGCCGGCCCTTCAACCGGTTTCCGGTATGCGACGGCAGCATCGATCACGTGGTGGGCTATGTGGATGCCAAGGACCTGCTCAACCGGGTGCTGGCGGGCCAGTCCCTGTCCATGAAGGCGGATGCGCCGATCAACCCGCTGCTGGCTCTGCCGGACTCCCTGACCCTGTCCGAAGTGCTGGAGCGCCTGCGCGAGGCGCGGGACGACTTTGCGGTGATCATCAACGAGTACGCGCTGGTGGTGGGCGTGATCACCCTCAACGACATCATCCGGGCCCTGGTGGGTGATGATGTGGAGCAGGTTCAGGAGGAGCAGATCCTGCGCCGCGATGACAACTCCTGGTTGGTGGACGGAGCCACCGCCGCTGCCGACCTGATGCGCGTGCTCGACATCGATGACGGGGGCGGCAGCGAGCACTACGAAACCGTTGCCGGCTTCATGATGTACCACCTGCGCAAGATCCCACGACGTACCGACCGGGTGGATTTTGCCGGCTACCGCTTCGAGGTGCTGGACGTGGACAACCACCGCATCGACCAGTTGCTGGTGAGCCGGCTCGACGGCGCCACCGGAGAAATCTCCGGCGAGGGGTGAAAGCACCCCTCGCGGACGGGTAAAATTGCGGGATGTCTGAAACCCACGCCTCCCATTCCCCCCGCTTCGTCCATCTGCGTCTCCATACCGAGTATTCGATCTCCGACGGGATCGTGCAGGTGGACTCCGCCATCGCCCGTGCTGCCGCCGATGGCATGCCGGCCCTTGGCATCTCCGATCTGGCCAACCTCTTCGGCATGGTCAAGTTCTACAAGGGCGCCCGCGGCAAGGGCATCAAGCCGATCTGCGGCGTGGATGCCTGGATCACCCAGGACACCGATCGGGACAAGCCCTACCGGGTACTGCTGATCAGCAAGAACCGCAAGGGCTACGGCCAGCTCTGCGAACTGCTGACCCGGGCCTACATGGAGAACAAGTACCGGGGTCGTGCGGAGATCCGCCGCGACTGGTTGACCGTCGACAGCGCCAGCGACCTGCTGTGCCTGTCCGGCGCCAAGGATGGCGACATCGGCCAGGCTCTGGCCAACGGCAATGCCCGCCAGGCCGAGCAGCTCGCCGCCGACTGGGCGGCGCGTTTCCCGGGCGGCTTCTACATCGAGATCCAGCGCGCCGGGCATCCGGGCACCGAAGGTTACATCCGTGAAGCCCTGCAGATCGCCTCGAACCTGGACCTGCCGGTGGTGGCTACCCATCCGGTTCAGTTCACCCGGCCGGAGGACTTCAAGGCCCACGAGGCCCGCGTCTGCATCGCCCAGGGCAATGTGCTGGCCGACAAACGCCGGCCGCGGGACTTCACCGAGCAGCAATATTTCAAGACCCAGGCCGAGATGTGCGAGCTTTTCGCCGACATCCCGGAGGCCCTCGAGAACAGCATCGAGATTGCCCGCCGCTGCTCCCTGACGATCCAGCTGGGCAAGAACTTCCTGCCCCAGTTCCCGACCCCCGAGGGCATGACCCTCGACGACTTCCTGGTGGCCGAGGCCAAGCGGGGCCTGGAGGAGCGCCTCAAGGAGCTCTACCCCAACGAGGTGGACCGGGAGGCTCAGCGCCAGCGCTACGAGGACCGGCTCAAGTTCGAGACCGACACCATCATCCAGATGGGTTTCCCGGGCTACTTCCTGATCGTGGCCGACTTCATCATCTGGGCCAAGGAAAACGGTGTGCCGGTAGGCCCCGGGCGGGGTTCCGGTGCCGGCTCGCTGGTGGCTTACAGCCTGCGCATCACCGACCTGGATCCGCTGGCCTACGCCCTGCTGTTCGAGCGCTTCCTGAACCCGGAGCGGGTGTCGATGCCCGACTTCGACATCGACTTCTGCCAGGACAACCGCTACCGCGTCATCGAGTACGTGCGCGAGCGCTATGGCAAGGACGCGGTGAGCCAGATAGCCACCTTCGGCACCATGGCCTCCAAGGCGGTGGTGCGCGACGTGGGGCGGGTGCTCGACCTGCCCTACGGCCTGTGCGACCGGCTCTCCAAGCTGATCCCGGTGGTGCAGAACAAGCCTTTGTCCCTGTCCGATGCACGGGAGCAGGAGCCCCAGATCAACGAATTGATGGCCGACGGCAACGACGGCGAGTCGATCCAGGAGCTGTGGGGCCTGGCCGAGCCCCTTGAGGGCCTGACCCGTGGCGTCGGCATGCACGCCGGCGGCGTGCTCATCGCACCGGGCAAGCTCACCGACTTCTGTCCGCTGTACATCGCCGATGGCGAGGACGCCACTCCGGTCTCCCAGTTCGACAAGGACGATGTGGAAGGCGTCGGCCTGGTCAAGTTCGACTTCCTGGGCCTGCGCAACCTCACCATCATCGAACTGGCCCTGGAGTACATCGAGCGCCTCACCGGCAAGCGGCCAGACCTGATGAGCCTGGGTTTCGGCGATCAGGCGGCCTACCAGATCCTCCGCGACGCCAACACCACGGCGATCTTCCAGGTGGAATCCGAGGGCATGAAGAAGCTTCTCAAGAAGCTCGCCCCCGACCGCTTCGAAGACATCATCGCCGTGCTGGCGCTGTACCGGCCGGGCCCGCTGGGCTCGGGCATGGTGGACGACTTCATCCTGCGCAAGAAGGGCCAGCAGGCCATCGACTACTTCCACCCGGACTTGCAGGCCTGTCTGGAGCCCACCTACGGCGTCATCGTGTACCAGGAACAGGTGATGCAGATCTCCCAGATCATCGGGGGCTACACGCTGGGCGGCGCCGACATGCTGCGCCGGGCGATGGGCAAGAAGAAGCCGGAGGAGATGGCCAAGCACCGGGAGACCATCGCCGATGGTGCCCGCAAGCAGGGCTACGACCCGGCCCTGGCCGAACAGCTGTTCGACCTGATGACCAAGTTCGCCGAGTACGGCTTCAACAAGTCGCACACGGCCGCCTACGCGGTGGTGACCTACCACACCGCCTGGCTCAAGGCCTACCACTGCGCGGCCTTCATGGCCGCCACCATGTCGGCCGACCTGGACAACACCGATACGATCAAGATCTTCTACGAGGACACGATCGCCAACAAGGTGGTGGTCCTGCCGCCGGACGTGAACCAGTCCGACTACCGTTTCGTGCCCACCGATGCCAAGACCATCCGCTATGGCCTGGGGGCGGTGAAGGGGGTGGGCGAGCCGGCAGTGCGGGCCATCCTGGCGGCACGTCAGGCTGGCGGGCCGTTCAAGGATCTCTTCGATTTCTGCTGCCGGGTGGACAAGCGTCTGGCCAACCGCCGGGTCATCGAGGCCCTGGTGCGGGCCGGAGCCTTCGACACCATCGCCCCGACCCAGCCGGCCGACCGCCACACCCTGATGGCCACGGTCGGCATCGCCATGGAGGCGGCCGAGCAGCAGGCGGCCAACGCCCTGCAGAGCGGCCTGTTCGACATTCCCGGCGAAGACGCCGGGCCGATGGTCGACTATGTCAAGGTGCGCCCCTGGGGCGACCGGGAGAAGCTCAAGGAAGAGAAGCTGGCCATCGGCTTCTTCCTGTCGGGCCACCCGTTCAACGCCTTCAAGGAAGAGGTGCGGCGCTTCGTGCGGCGCCCGCTGGCGCAGGTCGAGCCCTCCAAGGACCTGATCACCATGGCGGGGGTGGTGATGGAGGTCCGTGCCAAGATGACCGCTCGGGGCAAGATCGCCTTCGTCCTGCTGGACGATGGCACCACCCCGCGGGAAGTCTCGGTGTTCTCGGAGGTCTTCGACAACAACCGCCAGCGCATCGTGGTGGACGAGGTGCTGATCGTCGATGCCAAGGTCAGCAACGACGACTTTACCGGTGGTTTCCGCATCGTGGCCGACAAGCTGATGACCCTCGGCGAGGCCCGCGGCCGTTTTGCCCGGGTCCTGCAACTCCGCCTGAACGGCGAAGTGGGTACTGCGGGCGGGGCTGCCGCTGCGGCCGAGCGCCTGCAGAGCGTGCTGGCACCGTTCCGTGATGGCGAGTGCCCGATCCGGGTGCGCTACCGCAACGGCGTGGCCGAGGGTGATCTGCCCCTGGGGGCGGCCTGGAGGGTGCGGCCGGACGACAGCCTGCTGGAGAGCCTCAGGGAATGGTTGCCGCCCGAGGCGGTGGAGGTCATCTACGGTTGATCGGAGAGGCTGCGCCTGCTCGGCCGGGCGCAGTCAGCAGGGGATGATGGGGGCGGCCGGGAGCGTTCCGATGCGCAGCAGTTCGGTCACCGCATCTGCCGGCAGGGGGGGGCTGAAGACATAGCCCTGGGCCGCGGAGCAGCCCTCGTTGCGCAGGAAGTCGAGCTGGTCGGGGGTCTCGGTGCCCTCGGCGATGACCTCCAGGCGCAGGCTGCGCCCCAGCTGGATCACCGCCCGCACGATGGCGGCGTCATCCGGATCGTCGGTGAGGTCGCGCACAAAGCTCTGGTCGATCTTCAGGCAATCCACCGGGAAGCGCTTGAGGTAGGCCAGGCTCGAGTAGCCGGTGCCGAAATCGTCGATGGACATGCGCACGCCCAGCGCCTTGAGCTCCCGCAGCGTCGCCTCCACTTCGGTTCCCGACTGCATCAGCAGGGATTCGGTGAGCTCCAGCTCCAGCCAGCGGGCGTCGAGCCTGGCCGCTTCGAGGGCTTCGCGGATGGTAGCCACCATGTCGGCGCGGCGGAACTGCAGGGCCGACAGGTTGACCGCCACGGGTACCGGGGGCAACCCCCGGTCCTGCCACTGGCGGGCCTGGCGGCAGGCCTCGAACAGCACCCAGCGGCCGATCGGGACGATCAGCCCGCACTCCTCCGCCAGCGGAATGAAGTGGGCCGGCGAGATGCCGCCCAGGGTGCCGCTGAACCAGCGCAGCAGGGCTTCCATGCCGATGATGCGGCCGCTCGCCAGGTTCACCTGGGGCTGGTAGTAAAGCTGGAATTCCTGCTGGTCCAGCGCCCGGCGCAGCGCGTTTTCCATGTGCAGCCGCTCGAGGGCATTGACGTTCATGACCTCGTCGAAGAAGCGGTAGGTGTTACGCCCCTCTTCCTTGGCGTGGTACATGGCCGTGTCGGCGTTCTTCATCAGGGTCTCGGCGCACTCCCCGTCTTCGGGGTAGAGGGCGATGCCGATGGAGAAGGACGTGGCGAGTTGCTGGCCCTCGATCTCAAAGGCCGGGCAGAGCTTGTCGAGGATCTTCTCTGCCACCCGGGCGGCGTCGTCCGGCGCCTTGATGTCGGTCAGCACGATCAGGAATTCGTCGCCACCCTGGCGGCTGACCGTGTCGGTCTCGCGGATGCAGGCGCTCAGGCGCAGGGCGACCCCCTGCAGCAGGCGGTCGCCCACCATGTGGCCGAGGGAGTCGTTGATGGTCTTGAAGCGGTCCAGGTCGAGGAAGAGCAGGGCAATGCGCGAGCCATGGCGTGCCGCCTGGGCCAGTGACTGATCCAGGCGGTCCTGCAGCAGGGTGCGGTTGGGCAGGCCGGTCAGCGGATCATGCTGGGCCAGGAAGGCGATGCGCGCTTCCGAAGCTTTGCGTTCGGTGATGTCGGAGAACACCGCCACGTAGTGGGTGACCCGGCCGCTGCGGTCGCGCACGGTGCTGATCGACAGGGCAGCCGGGTAGAGCGTGCCATCCTTGCGCCGGTCGTGGATCTCGCCCTGCCAGAAGCCGTTGATGCTGATGTCCCGCCACATGGCCTCGTAGAAGCTGCGGTCATGGTGGCCGGAATGCAGCAGGCGCGGAGTCTGGCCGACGGCCTCCGCGGAGGTGTAGCCGGTGACATCGGTGAAGGCCTGGTTCACCGACAGGATGCGCTGCTGCGCGTCGGTCACGATGATGGCTTCGATGCTGTTGCGGAACACCGTCAAGGCCAGGCGCAGCTGTTCTTCGCTGTCACGCCGGGCGGTCACGTCGGCGATGGTGGTCACCACCCCGCGGCGTTCGTCGGAATGATCGTAGAAGAGCGGGACGGAGTTGGTCCACAGCCAGCGCCGCCCGCCGTCCGGGCGATCGAGCCCGAGCAGGCCGGATTGGGGCAGCCCGGTGGACAGGGCCTGCATCGCCGGGGTCTGGGAGGGAGCAAGGGGTTCGCCCTCTTCATCCAGGTAGGTGATGAGCTTGTTGTGGATGTCCCAGCCCTTCATCTGCTCGGCGCTCAGGCCGAGGATCTCCTCGGCCATGACGTTGTGGAGCAGCAGGACGCCGCCGGCGTCGCGCATGATCACGCCTTCGCCCATGGAGGCGAGGAGGGTGCGCATGCGGGTTTCCCGCTCGCGCAGTTCGGCCTCCGTGTTGCGGCGGTCGGTGATGTCAATGCACGAGCTGATGTAGCCGGCGAACTCGCCGGCCTGGTCGTACAGGGGGCGGCCCGTGTTGAGGATCCAGCGGTAGTTGCCGTCCTTGCGGCGGAGCCGGAACTCCATCTCGAAGGGCGTGCGGACCGTGAAATGTTCCAGGTAGGTGCTGACGCAGCGGTCGAAGTCCTCCGGGTGCACGCCCATGGTCCAGCCGTCGCCGACCTCCTGCCCCAGGCTGCGGCCGGTGAAATCCAGCCAGGTCTTGTTGAAGTAGGTGCAGCGCGCATCCGCGCCGGAGCGCCAGATCAGGGTCGGAAAATGCTCGAAGAGCGACAGCTGGAACGCCCAGTTGTCGGGATCTTCGGAGGAGGGCAAGGCAAGCACGGCTGCTGTCGATTCCGGTGCGCTGGAGCCTGGAGTTTGATTGAGAAACTCATTTTAACGCTTTTGAAAGGATGCGCCGTGAATATTACATATGGCATCCCCGGGCCGTGGGTTGGCGACCGGCTTCAGATATTGTCTTCATCCATGAGGCGCGGCAGGAAGTTGCGGGCCCGGGCGAGGGCCGAATAGATATCGCCGCAGATGTTGTTGATGCCGACCTCGTCCTCGAAGCCGGAGCGATGGATCAGGGATTCAGGCTGGGCATTGAGGTTGCACAGGATCAGGGCGCAGCCGCGCTTGTGCAGGTTCCTGCACAGGCTTTCGAGGCCCTCCAGGCCGGTGGTGTCCAGGTTGACCAGGTGATGCATGTCGAGGATGACCACCTCCGGATGCCGCTCGGCTGGGTCGAGCAGGGCCTCGAGCTTGTGGATGGCGCCGAAGAACAGCGTTCCGTACAGTGAATAGGCCACCACCCGCGGCGTGCCGTCCGGGTACAGGAAGTCCGGCAGCATCGACAGTTCGCCGAGGGGCATGCGCTCGACCCGCGTCAGGTCGGACATGCGGTAGATGAAGAACAGGCTGGCCATCACCATGCCGAGCTCAACCGCGAGGGTCAGGTCGAAGAAAACGGTGACGAAGAAGGTGGTCAGCAGGATGGTGCGATAGGTGGCGGCGAAGCGCCCGAGCCCGCGGAATTCATGCCATTCACCCATGTTGACCGCCACCACCACCACGATTGCCGACAGGGTGGCGAGTGGAATGTGCTTGGCAAAGGGGGCCAGCACGAGGACCACAGCCAGAAGGACGAGGGAATGGACGATGCCGGCCACCGGGGAGCGGCCGCCGGTGCGGACGTTGGTGGCGGTGCGAGCGATGGCGCCGGTGGCGGCAAAGCCCCCGAACAGCGGCGCCACCAGGTTGGCCAGGCCCTGGGCGATCAGTTCCTGGTTGGGGTCATGGCGGTCTTCGATGGCGGCGTCGGCGACCCGCGCCGACAGCAGCGACTCGATGGCGCCCAGCAGGGCGATGGTCAGGGCCGGAGAGATCAGCTTGCCCAGGGTTTCGAGGGACAGCTCCGGCAGGGCGAAGGCGGGCAGATCCTGGGGGATGCCGTTGAAGCGGCTGCCGATGGTTTCCACGGGCAGTTGCAGGATGGCATTGACCACGGTTGCGATCACCAGCACTCCAAGGGGGCCGGGCAGCCTGGCCAGGGGCTTGAAGCGTCGGGCCAGGCGGTTCCAGGAGAGGAGCACCGCCAGCGAGGCCACCGACAGTCCCACGGTGGGCAGGTCGATGGTGTCCAGGTGCGTGACGAGGGCTTTCACCTTGCCGAAGAACTCGCCCGGCAGGTGGTCGATCCGGAGGCCCAGGAAGTCTTTTATCTGGGCCAGGAAGATCACCACCGCAATGCCATTGGTGAAGCCGATCACCACCGTCTTGGGGATGAAGCGGATCAGGTTGCCGAGGCGGAACAGGCCCATCGCCACCAGCATGGCGCCGGCCAGCATGGTGGCGACCAGCAGGTTCTGCACGCCGTATTCGACGACGATGCCGTAGATGATGGGAATGAAGGCTCCGGTGGGGCCGCCGATCTGCACTCGGGAGCCGCCGAGGGCGGAGATCAGGAAGCCGGCGACGATGGCCGTCCAGATGCCGGCGGTGGGGGACATGCCGGAGGCGATGGCGAAGGCCATGGCCAGGGGCAGTGCGAGCACCCCGACGGTGAGGCCGGCCGAGGCATCGCGGCCGAACTGGGCGCCGTTATAGCCGGGAAGCGTGTCGAGGAGTTTGGGGCGAAATACGAATTTCATGGTACCTCCGCAAATGAGGGGGGATTGCGTCACCCGAAGGTGCGTCTTGCGGAGGGTGTGGGCCCGGCCCGGTACGATGCTGGACGATCCATCGTTTGCAGGCGGTGAGGGGCATGGGCCGGGGGCGGGTCAGGAAAAGTTGCTGTCGTTGGCGGCGTCGCGGCCGGCCGAGGCGCTGTGCATGACTTCGACCAGCATCTTCACAGCGGCGATGAACACGGTGACGATGCCGCCCCCCACGCAGATCCAGGCCTGCAGGCTGTTGGCCGGAAAGCCCGGCAGGATCGAGGCACGATCCTCGAGCAGGTAGGCGGCGCCGACGGCGAGCACCATGACCCCGATCATGTCGAGGGCGGCCCAGCCCCAGAAGGCGGGCGTCAGGCGTGGAAGGGGAGATCGTTGGGTGCTCATGACGGGGTGTAAAGCTAGGGTATGGGGCTGACAGGCTGCTTACGGCAGGCTTGCGCTCGGGCAGGCCTGCCGCTGCTGTGCGTGTCCCGTTACTTGACCCGCATGCCCGGCATGGCGCCGGCGTCGGGAGACAGGATGAAGAGGCCCGGGGTTTCACCGGAGGCGTCGGAGGCGGCCAGCACCATGCCTTCCGACATGCCGAACTTCATCTTGCGCGGAGCCAGGTTGGCCACCATCACGGTGAGGCGGCCGACCAGGGTGGCCGGGTCGTAGGCGCTCTTGATGCCGGCAAAGACTTGGCGGGGTCGCATCTGGCCGTCCTGGGTCTCGCCGATGTCGAGCTGCAGGCGCAGCAGCTTGGCGGCGCCTTCGACGTGCTCGGCGCTGACGATACGGGCGATGCGCAGGTCCACCTTGCCGAAGTCGTCGATCGAGATGTAGGGCTCGAACTCGCTGGCCTGTTCGGTTTCGGTGGCGGCGGCATTGGCCTGGTGCTGGGCGTGGCGCTGTTCGGAGTGTGCCGCCTTGGCCGCATCCTTGGCGCCCTTGGCGGGCTGGGTTTCGGTGGTGGCAGGGGCGAGGGACTCGCGGTTGGCCTCGAGCAGGGCATCCACCTGCTTGCGCTCGATGCGGGTCATCAGGTGGCTGTAGGCGCCGATGGCGTGGCCGGCGGGCAGGGGGGCGAGCAGGTTGTCCCAGCTCAGCGGTTCGATTGCCAGGAAGGTCTCGACCTGGGCGGCGAGGCTCGGCAGCACCGGCTTGAGCAGGCCGGTGAGCGCCTTGAAGATGTTGATGGCAGTGGTGCATACCACATGCAGGCGGGCCTCCTGGCCTTCCTGCTTGACCAGCTCCCAGGGCTTGTTGTCATTCACGTAGCCGTTGGCCTGGTCGGCAAACTCCATGATCCGGCGCAGGGCGCGGCTGTAGTCGCGGTTCTCGTAGGCGGCGGCGACTTCGTCCAGGTTCCAGTCCAGGGCGGCGGCTGCGTCGTGGCTGCCCAGCTTGCCGTCGAAGCGCTTGGCGATGAAGCCGGCGCAGCGGCTGGCAATGTTGACGAACTTGCCCACCAGGTCGGAATTGACCTTGGCGATCATGTCGTCGAGGTTGAGGTCCACGTCCTCCATGGTGCCGTTGGACTTGCCGGCGAAGTAGTAGCGCAGCCACTCGGGATTGAGCTTCTGCTCGGTGTAGGAGCGGGCAGTGATGAAGGTGCCGCGGCTCTTGCTCATCTTGGCGCCGTCAACGGTGAGGAAGCCGTTGACGCACAGCTGGGTGGGCGAGCGGTAGCCGGCGAAGTGAAGCATGGCGGGCCAGAACAGGGCGTGGAAGTACAAGATGTCCTTGCCGATGAAGTGAATCAGCTCGGTGCCGGTGGCGGCGGCCGGGCCGGACTCGGTGAAGGCGGCGACGTCGATGTCCGGGTTGCGGGCGGCGAGGTTCTTGAAGCTGGCGAAGTAGCCGATCGGCGCATCCAGCCAGACGTAGAAATACTTGCCCGGCGCGTCGGGGATCTCGAAGCCGAAGTAGGGGGCGTCACGGGAGATGTCCCAGTCGGAGAGCTTGTTCTCGCCGGCGTCGCCCAGCCACTCCTTCATCTTGTTGGCCGCTTCCAGCTGCAGGCGGCGGGAGCCGTCGGGCGTGGTGCCCTGGGTCCAGTCACGCAGGAACTCCACTGCGCGTGGGTCAGACAGGCGGAAGAAGTAGTGTTCGGAGGTCTTCAGCACCGGCTTGGCGCCGGACACCGCGGAATACGGGTTCTTGAGCTCGGTGGGTGCGTAGGCGGCCCCGCAGACCTCACAGTTGTCGCCGTACTGGTCCGCCGCGCCGCACTTGGGGCACTCGCCCTTGATGAAGCGGTCGGGCAGGAACATCTCCTTGACCGGGTCGTAGAACTGTTCGATGGCGCGGGTTTCGATCAGCCGGGCGCCGTCGCGCAGACGGGTGTAGATGTCTTCCGCGTACCAGCGGTTTTCTTCGCTGTGGGTGGAGTGATAGTTGTCGAAGGCCACGCCGAAGTCGCGGAAGTCACGGGAGTGCTCGCCATGCACCCGGTTGATGAGCTGCTCGGGGGTCAGGCCTTCCTTTTCGGCGCGCAGCATCACCGGCGTGCCGTGGGTGTCGTCCGCGCAGACGTAATGCACCGCGTTGCCGCGCATGCGCTGGTAGCGCACCCAGATGTCGGCCTGGATGTAGCCCACCAAGTGGCCGAGGTGAATGTCGCCATTGGCGTAGGGCAGGGCGTTGGTGACGAGGATCTTGCGCGGGGTGGTCATGGGCGGCGTGCTGCGTGTGAATTCGGAATCCGCCATTCTAGCAAAGCGATTCACCCCCCGCCCCGTCGCGGACAGGGCGGGAATTGGGTAAACTGCGGGGCAAACTGGAGTAAATTACTCGGGTTTGCTTCCTTCGCCCGATTCCGCCATGTTTTCATTTTTCCGCCGCGGCCCGGCCTCCGACACCATGAGTCTTACCGAACAAAGCGTCCTCGACAGCCTCCGGCAGTACGCCGACCCCAATACCGGCAAGGATTACGTGTCCGCCCGCTGGGTCAAGAATGTGCGTGTCAGCGGGGCCGACGTGTCCTTTGACATTGAGCTGGGTTACCCGGCCAAGAGCCAGATCGACGCCATCCGCCAGGGCGTGATCGGCGCGGTGAAGGGTGTGCCGGGCGTCGGCAACGTGAGCGCCAACGTGTTCACCCGCATCGTCGCCCATGCCGTTCAGCAGGGCGTCAAGCTGTTGCCGGGGGTCAAGAACATCGTCGCCGTGGCCTCGGGCAAGGGCGGCGTGGGCAAGAGCACCACCTCGGTGAACCTGGCCCTGGCCCTGGCCGCCGAGGGCGCCACGGTCGGCATCCTGGATGCCGACATCTACGGCCCGTCCCAGCCCCAGATGCTCGGCATTGGTGGCCAGCAGCCCGAATCCGCCGACGGCAAGTCGATGGAGCCGCTGCAGGCCCACGGCCTGCAGGTGATGTCGATCGGCTTCCTGGTGGATGTGGAGACGCCGATGGTGTGGCGTGGCCCGATGGCTACCCAGGCTCTCAACCAGTTGCTCAAGGAAACCAACTGGAAGGAGCTGGACTACCTCATCATCGACATGCCGCCGGGTACCGGCGACATCCAGCTGACCCTGTCCCAGAGCGTGCCGGTGACCGGCGCGGTGATCGTCACCACGCCCCAGGACATCGCCCTGCTGGATGCCCGCAAGGGTCTCAAGATGTTCGAGAAGGTGGGGGTTCCCATCATCGGCATCGTCGAGAACATGAGCATCCACATCTGCTCCAAGTGCGGCCACGAGGAGCACATCTTCGGTTCCGGCGGCGGTGAGGCCATGTGCAAGGATTACGGCGTGCCCTTCCTCGGCGCGCTGCCTCTCGATATCCAGATCCGCAAGCAGGTGGATGGCGGCGTGCCCAGCGTGGTGGCCGATCCGGAGGGGCGCGTGGCGGAGCTCTACAAGGGTATCGCCCGCCAGGTCGCCATCGCCATCGCCGAGCGCCAGAAGGACATGAGCCACAAGTTCCCGAGCATCGTGGTGCAGAACACATGAGTGCACGCCTCCTGATGCGGGCCGCCGTGCTGGTGGCCTGCACGACGGGCCTGTCGGGCTGCGTGGTGGGTGCGGTGGTGGGGACCGCGGTCGATGTGGGGGTCGAGGTGGTGAAGATCCCGTTCAAGGTGGGCAAGGGTGTCTACGACGCGGTCAAGGACGACGACGAGCCGAAAAAGAATTGAGGCGCGCGTTGTCTCTTGACTTGTCTTAGAATGCGCGTTTTTTAGGCAGGGGCGCAGCGTGAGCATCAAATCGGACAAGTGGATCCGCCGCATGGCAGAGGGCGAGCAGAGCATGATCGAGCCCTTCGCCCCTGAGTTGGTGCGCCAGAATGAGGGCGGCAAGATCGTGTCCTACGGCACGTCGAGTTACGGCTACGATGTGCGCGTCGCCAACGAATTCAAGATCTTCACCAACATCAACTCCACCATCGTCGATCCGAAGAACTTCGACGAGCGCAATTTCGTGGATTTCAATGGCGATGTCTGCATCATTCCGCCCAATTCCTTTGCGCTGGCCCGCACGGTGGAGTACTTCCGCATTCCGCGCAGCGTGCTGACCGTGTGCCTGGGCAAGTCCACCTATGCCCGCTGCGGCATCATCGTCAATGTGACGCCGCTGGAGCCGGAGTGGGAGGGCCACGTGACCCTCGAGTTCTCCAACACCACGACGCTGCCGGCCAAGATCTACGCCAACGAGGGTGTCGCCCAGATGCTCTTCTTCGAGTCCGATGAGGTGTGTGCCACCTCCTACAAGGACCGGGGCGGTAAATATCTGGGTCAGACGGGCGTGACACTGCCCAAAATCTGAAATACTTTCGGATTAGTATCCGGACACGGGGCGGACCATGCGCAGGCACGCGGGTCCGCCCAAAGCTTTTTTGTTGATCCCCCCGCGTTGAAAACGGGGTTTCGAGGAGTTCGAGCATGCGCTTCAATTTTCCGGTCATCGTCATCGACGAGGACTTCCGTTCGGAAAACACGTCGGGGCTGGGTATCCGCGCCCTGGCAGAAGCCATCGAGCAGGAAGGTCTGCAGGTCCTGGGTGTCACCAGCTACGGCGATCTCTCCTCGTTTGCCCAGCAGCAGAGCCGGGCCTCGACCTTCATCCTGTCCATCGACGACGAGGAGTTCTCGTCCCCGGAAGCCGCCGCCAAGGCCATCGCCGACCTGCGTGCCTTTGTCAGCGAGATCCGGCTGCGCAACGCCGACATCCCCATCTTCCTGCATGGTGAAACCCGTACCTCCCGCCACATCCCCAACGATGTGCTGCGCGAGCTGCATGGCTTCATCCACATGTACGAGGACACCCCGGAGTTCATCGCCCGCAACGTGGTGCGTGAGGCAAAGGCCTATCTGGAGTCCCTGCCGCCGCCCTTCTTCCGGGCCCTGGTCCATTACGCCTCGGACGGCTCCTACTCCTGGCACTGCCCTGGCCACTCCGGCGGCGTCGCTTTCCTGAAGAGCCCGGTGGGGCAGATGTTCCACCAGTTCTTCGGCGAGAACATGCTGCGTGCCGACGTCTGCAACGCGGTAGAGGAGCTGGGCCAGCTGCTCGACCACACCGGCCCGGTGGCCGCCTCCGAGCGCAATGCGGCGCGCATCTTCAACTGCGATCACCTTTATTTCGTCACCAACGGCACGTCCACGTCCAACAAGATCGTCTGGCACTCCACCGTGGCGCCGGGCGACATCGTGGTGGTGGACCGCAACTGCCACAAGTCCATCCTCCACGCCATCATGATGACCGGAGCGATCCCGGTCTTCCTGATGCCGACCCGCAACAACTTCGGCATCATCGGCCCCATCCCCAAGAGCGAATTCGCCTGGGAGAGCATCCAGCGCAAGATCGACGCCAACCCCTTCATCGCCGACAAGACCGCCAAGCCGCGGGTGCTGACCATCACCCAGTCCACCTACGACGGGGTGCTCTACAACGTCGAGGCGATCAAGGAAGAGCTGGACGGCAAGATCGACACCCTGCACTTCGACGAGGCCTGGCTGCCCCACGCGGCTTTCCACGATTTCTATGGCGATTACCACGCCATCGGTGCCGACCGCCCGCGCTGCAAGGAGTCGATGATCTTCTCCACCCAGTCCACCCACAAGCTGCTGGCCGGCCTGTCCCAGGCGTCGCAGATCCTCGTGCAGGACGCGGAAGCGCAGCGCCTCGACCGGGATGTGTTCAACGAGGCCTACCTCATGCACACCTCGACCAGTCCCCAGTACGCGATCATCGCCTCCTGCGACGTGGCGGCGGCGATGATGGAAGAGCCGGGCGGCACCGCCCTGGTGGAGGAGTCCATCGCCGAGGCCCTGGACTTCCGTCGGGCCATGCGCAAGGTGGACGAGGAGTGGGGCGCCGACTGGTGGTTCAAGGTGTGGGGCCCGGACGACCTTTCCGAAGAGGGCATCGAGGAGCGCGAGGCATGGATGCTCAAGCCCGGCGAGCGCTGGCACGGCTTCGGCAACCTGGCCGAAGGCTTCAACATGCTCGACCCGATCAAGGCCACCATCATCACCCCGGGCCTGGACGTGGATGGCGAGTTTGCCGAGCGGGGCATTCCGGCGGCCATCGTCACCAAGTACCTGGCCGAGCACGGGGTCATCGTCGAGAAGTGCGGCCTCTACTCCTTCTTCATCATGTTCACCATCGGCATCACCAAGGGCCGCTGGAACAGCATGGTGACCGAGCTGCAGCAGTTCAAGGATGACTACGACAAGAACCAGCCGCTGTGGAAGGTGCTGCCCGAGTTCGTGCAGAAGAACCCCCGCTACGAGCGGGTCGGCCTGCGTGACCTGTGCCGGGACATCCATGCGGTCTACCGTTCCAACGATGTGGCCCGCCTGACCACCGAGATGTACCTGTCCGACATGGTGCCGGCCATGAAGCCCGCCGATGCCTTTGCCAAGATGGCCCACCGCAACATTGAGCGGGTGTCCATCGACGAGCTCGAAGGGCGGGTCACCAGCGTGCTGCTGACCCCCTATCCGCCGGGCATCCCCCTGCTGATCCCGGGTGAGCGCTTCAACCGGACGGTGGTGCGCTACCTGCAGTTCGCCCGCGAGTTCAACGAACGCTTCCCGGGCTTTGAAACCGACGTGCACGGCCTGGTCAAGGAGCCGCGCGACGGGCGCATCCACTACTTCGTGGATTGTGTGAAGGACTGACGGAAGTTGATGGCTCCAGTAAAAACGCCGCGGACTCCGCGGCGTTTTTACTTGCTGGACAGCATGTCAGCGTTGTCGGTCATAGGTGACGAAGGCGAAGGACAGGCCGGACCCGGACACGTGCGTCGCCCGTTCCACTTCCACCCATTGATCGGGTTTGAACTCGGGGAAGAAGGCGTCACCCGGGTAGTCCTGGTCGATCTCGGTCAGGATCAGCCGGTCGGCAAGGGGCAGGGCCTGGCGGTACAGCTCGGCACCGCCGATCACGAAGGCAGTGTCCGCCTCGCCGGCTGCTGCGAGGGCTGCCTGAAGGCCGTCGACCACCGTGCCGCCCGCGGCGGTATAGCCAGCATTGCGGCTGACCACGATGTTGGCGCGACCAGGCAGGGGGCGGAAGGCGTCGGGCAGGGATTCCCAGGTCTTGCGGCCCATGATCACGGGTTTGCCGCGGGTGGTCTCGCGGAAGTGCTTCAGGTCTTCCGGCAGGTGCCAGGGCAGGCGGTTGTCGATGCCGATCACGCGGCCCTTGCCGCAGGCCGCGATCAGGGCAAGGAGGGGCTGGCGCGTGCTCACACGGCCACCGGTGCAGAGATGTGCGGATGCGGATCGTAGCCCTCGAGGGTGAAGTCGTCGATGGTGAAGGCAAAGATGTCCTTCACCGCCGGGTTGATGCGCAGGGTGGGCAGAGCGCGGGGTTCCCGGGAGAGCTGCAGTTTGGTCTGCTCCAGGTGGTTCAGGTACAAGTGGCAGTCGCCGCCCGTCCACACGAAGTCGCCCGGCTCATAGCCGCAGACCTGGGCCACCATCAGGGTGAACAGGGCGTAGCTGGCGATGTTGAAGGGCACGCCCAGGAAGATGTCGGCGCTGCGCTGGTAAAGCTGGCAGGACAGCTTGCCGCCAGCCACGTAGAACTGGAACAGGGCATGGCATGGAGGCAGGGCCATGCGGTCCACCTCCGACGGATTCCAGGCCGACACGATGTGGCGGCGTGAATCCGGATTCTTCTTGAGCGCCTCGATGAGCTGGCTGATCTGGTCGATGCTGCGCCCGTCCGGGGCTTCCCAGCGGCGCCACTGCTTGCCGTACACCGGCCCCAGTTCGCCGTCCGCGTCGGCCCATTCATCCCAGATCGAGACACCGTTGTCCTTGAGGTAGCGGATGTTGGTGTCGCCGCGCAGGAACCACAACAGCTCGTGGATGATCGAGCGGGTGTGCAGTTTCTTGGTGGTGAGCAGCGGAAAGCCCTCGGCCAGATCGAAGCGCATCTGCCAGCCGAAGACCGAGAGGGTGCCGGTGCCGGTGCGGTCATCCTTGCGGTGGCCGCGTTCCGCCACGTGGCGCATGAGTTCAAGGTACTGGCGCATGATTCCGGGGGCAGGGGGAGTAAAGGCCCGCAAGTCTACCCGATGCAGGGGCCGGGGCGAAATGTGGCCGACGTGTCTCGTGGCGGGGAGTGCCCGGCATGGGCATGAGGGCTTGTGCTAACATCGCCCAGCACAAATCAACGATCTCGATCGGGCCGTCAGGGAGGCGCAGCGCAGTCATGGAGGGGGGCACCGTGGTTCACAATCAGCATCCTCTTCTTGAGCCCGCACAGCTCCGTCAGGCGCTTACCGACATCGCTACCAGCGCGGCGCCCACGGCCATTGTCGAGCTGATCCGCTGGCTCGATTCCTTCCAGTACGAAGCCGAACTGCCCATCGCCGAACTGGCCCGCCTGGTGGTAGTGCTCGATGAGGCGGCCCAGCCTCAGCTGCGTCAGGCTGCCGGGCTCTACCTGTCGAATGCCTTCGGTTCGCGCAGCCTGCGCTACAAGGCGCTCGGCAAGGATTTTTACGCCAGCCTGGGGCGGGCCTACGATCTCGTGCTGGATGGCCTCGCCACCGATTTCGCGCTGCCCGTCGACGACCCCCTGCGCGCCGAGATCCGCTTGCGCACGGTGCGCAGCGCTGCTGGCGAGATGAAGTGGGCGGCTTTCGATTATCACGGCTTGCCTGGCGATGTGTGGCAGCGGGCAGGGCAGGCGTTTCGCGATGCCCACAATGTCGGTGGGCTCAATGTGCCCATCAATATCCGCGAGGGGCGGGAGACCCGCTCCACCATCCAGCGCGAGTTCGTGCGCCTGGTGGCCCTGCATTGCGCCAGTCTCGATCAGCTCTCCCCCGAGCGCATCGAGGCCACCGACAAGCTGGTCCGCTACCTGCAGCCGGCCCTCGATCTGAGCGCCGAGCCCTTGTCCGGCAGCCAGTTTGCGGTGGATCTGGACAGGCTGGCGCCGCCGCGCCGCTGCCTGACCCTGCCGGACAAGCCCTCCGGCGACCTGCGTTTCTTCCGCCCCGGTGATGCCTTGCCGGCGCTGGACGAACTCGCCCGCAGCCTGGCGGATGCCTCGTCCGCGCCGGCCTTTGCCGGGATCAGCCTGCCATCGGTCACCGCCACCGTCCGGCATCTGGCGCGCCAGTGGGGGCCTCAGCCGCCAATGCGCCAGTTTCGCCGTCATGTCGTGCAGGGGCAGCTGGCCCTGGCGACGGGGCTGGGTTTCATCCGCTCCCAGTTGTCGGGGGATGCCCTGCTTCGCCCGGCAGCAGCCTGGACCCTGCTGGATGCAAGCCGCAACGGCTTCGGCGTCCAGTCCGCTATGTATGACGCCGATGTCTGTCGGGTGGGGGCCCTGGTCGGAGCCCACGTGGGCGAGACCGGCCGCTGGGTGCTCGCGCTGGTACGGCGTGTCCGTTTCGATGATCGTGCGCGGGTCTCGGTCGGGCTGCAGACGATCTCCAGCGATCCCCAGCAGGTAGTGCTTGACGACGGCCAGCGGAGCTGGATCGGCATCCTGTGTGAGCCGGCCGTGCGGGGGCGCAGCGTGCGGGTGGTATGCGAGCCGGGTTTCATGCGGGCTGGGGGGCAGGTCTTTGCCCGTCTGGGGACGCGGATGCTCAAGCTCGAGCCGGGCAGCGCCATGGCGGGTGGACCCGGCTACCAGATCTCTCCCTGCGCCGTGGTTTAGGTGCAGTCCTGGATAGTCATTTTTTTATCGGGATCAGTGATTGACGCGCTTGAGCAAGTCCTGATACTGTTTTGCCCATGACCTCCGCGCAACAGACCAATCTCTTCTCCCTACTGGCCCTCTCCGGGCTGGGTCTGCTGCTGCCCTAACGGGCACACATCTCTTCCCCCTCCTGTTGTCGTTCCCTGTCGCCCATCCGGGCGAATTGCGTCCTCACACGCTTGCTGAACGGAGCTTTGCCATGAACACGCTGAATCTTGCCCTGCTGTCCCTACGACTGCGCCCCGGTTGCCAGGCCACGAGCCCGCGGCAGTCTGGCAGCCCTGCGTCCGCATCCGAACACCCGAACCGTTTCCGACGAAAGCAAAGGACAAGATCATGTTGAAGAACCCGAACACCAAGTATTCCGCCTTTCCCCCGGTCGCCCTCGCCGACCGTCAGTGGCCCGCCCGCACGATCACCCATCCGCCGATCTGGATGAGCACCGATCTCCGTGACGGCAACCAGGCCCTCTTCGAACCCATGGATGCCGCCCGCAAGTTGCGCATGTTCCGCAAGCTCGTGGCGATTGGTTTCAAGGAAATCGAAGTCGCTTTCCCTTCCGCCTCCCAGACCGATTTCGACTTCGTCCGCCATCTCATCGAGCAGGGCGAGATCCCCGACGACGTGACCATCGAGGTCCTCAGCCAGGCCCGGGAACACCTCATCCGTCGCACCATGGAGTCCCTCCGTGGCGCCCGCCGGGCCATCGTGCACATCTACAACGCCACGTCGCCGGTGTTCCGTGAGACGGTGTTCGGCATGAGCAAGGACGAGGTCAAGGCCCTTGCCGTGTCCAGCGTGCGCCTCGTCAAGGAGCTCGCCGCCAGCCAGCCGGAGACCGAGTGGGTGCTCCAGTACAGCCCCGAGACCTTCACCGCCACCGAGCTCGACTTCGCCAAGGAAGTCTGTGATGCCGTGGTGGCGGAGTGGGATCCGCGGCCGGGCGAGAAGGTCATCATCAACCTCCCCTCCACGGTCGAGGTGGCGATGCCCAATGTCTATGCGGATCAGATCGAGTGGATGCACCGCAATCTTGCCCGGCGCGACCAGATCGTGCTCAGCGTGCATCCCCACAACGATCGGGGCACCGGCGTTGCCGCCGCCGAGATGGCCATGCTCGCGGGCGCAGACCGGGTCGAGGGCTGCCTCTTCGGCAATGGCGAGCGTACCGGCAACGTGGATGTGGTGACCCTCGCCCTCAACATGTACACCCAGGGCATCCACCCCGGCCTCGACTTCTCGGACATCAACGATGTGGCCCGGGTGGCCGAGGAATGCACCCAGTTGCCGATCCATCCCCGCCATCCTTACGTCGGCGATCTCGTCTTCACCGCATTCTCCGGGTCGCACCAGGACGCCATCAAGAAGGGCTTCGAGGTGCAGCAGGCGGACGCCCTCTGGGCCGTGCCCTACATGCCGGTGGATCCGGCCGATCTCGGCCGTACCTACGATTCGGTGATCCGGGTGAACAGCCAGTCCGGCAAGGGCGGCGTAGCCCACTTGCTCCACACCGTGTATGGGCTCGTGATGCCGCGCCGCATGCAGGTGGAGTTCAGCACCGCGGTGCAGTGCCTCACCGACGAGAGCGGCCAGGAAGTGGATGCCCACCAGTTGTGGAATCTCTTCAGCCGCGAATACCTCGAGGCCGCTACGCCGGTGCGCTACATGGGGCATCACCTCTACGAGGCTGGCGAGCGCCAGGGCATCCGCCTCGAGGTCGAGGTGAATGGGCGTTGCATGGAGATCCGCGGTGAAGGTAACGGCCCCGTGGAGGCGGCCGTGGCGGCCCTCCGCATGCCGATCCGGGTGCAGAGCTTCGAGGAGCGCTCGATGGGCGAGGGTGCTGATGCTGCCGCGATGGCGATGATCGAGGTGGCCATGGAGGGCGTGGCCGGTAGCACCTTCGGCGCCGGCATGGATCGCAGCACGGTGACGGCGTCGATCCGTGCCATCGTCAGCGCGGCCAACCGCATCCGTGTCCGCGAGGGCAGCGGGGCGGTATCGGTGGAGACGCTCTTCGCTGACTGTGCAGCCTGACGCGTGAGCTGTTGAAACACAAAGGGCCGGGAATTCCCGGCCCTTTGCTTTGGTGCTGGAGGCGGGCTTACACCGCGGCCAGGGCCTGGTCCAGGTCGGCCAGGATGTCGTCGATGTGCTCGATGCCGATGGACAGGCGGACCATGTCTTCGGACACGCCGGCCTTCTTCATCTCCTCCGGCGACAACTGACGGTGGGTGGTGGAGGCCGGATGGCAAGCCAGGCTCTTGCTGTCACCGATGTTCACCAGGCGGGTCACCAGCTTGAGGGCGTCCTGGAAGCGGCCACCGGCAGCCTTGCCGTCACCGTCGGCGCTCTTCACGCCGAAGTTCAGGATGCCGGAGGCGCGGCCGCCCATGTATTTGTCGACCAGCGCGCGGTCGGGGTGGTCGGCCAGGCCGGCGTAGTTGACCCAGGCCACCTTGGCGTGGCCCTTCAGGAATTCGGCCACCTTCAGGGTGCTCTCGCAGATCCGGTCCATGCGCAGGGCCAGGGTCTCGACCCCTTGCAGGATCAGGAAGGCATTGAAGGGACTGATTGCCGCGCCCATGTTGCGCAGGGGCACCACCCGGGCGCGGCCGATGAAGGCTGCCGGGCCGAGGGCTTCGGTGTAGACCACGCCGTGGTAGGACACATCCGGTTCATTCAGGCGGCGGAAGCGCTCCTTGTGCTCGGCCCACGGGAACTTGCCGCTGTCGACGATGATGCCGCCGATGGAGGTGCCATGGCCGCCCAGGTACTTGGTGAGGGAGTGCACCACGATGTCGGCGCCGTGCTCGATGGGGCGGCATAGGTAGGGCGAGGGCACCGTGTTGTCCACGATCAGCGGAATGCCGTGGGCGTGGGCAATGGCCGCCAGGGCTTCGAAATCGGTGATGTTGCCCAACGGGTTGCCGACCGACTCGCAGTAGATCGCCTTGGTCCGCTCGTCGATCAGCGGCGCGAAGGAGTCCGGGTCGCGGTAGTCGGCGAAGCGCACGTGGATGCCGATCTGCGGCAGGGTGTGGGCGAACAGGTTGTAGGTGCCGCCGTACAGCGTGGACGCCGAGACGATGTTGTCACCGGCTTCGGCGATGGTCTGGATCGCGTAGGTGATGGCCGCCATGCCCGAGGCCAGGGCGAGTCCGGCGATGCCGCCTTCCATGGCCGCTACCCGGGCTTCGAGCACCGCCTGGGTGGGATTCATGATGCGGGTGTAGATGTTGCCGGCTACCTTCAGGTCGAACAGATCGGCACCGTGCTGGGTGTCGTCAAAGGCGTAGGAGGTGGTCTGGTAGATCGGCACGGCCACCGCCTTGGTGGTCGGGTCCGGGCTGTAACCGCCGTGGACGGCGAGAGTCTCGAGTTTCATTGTGTTTTTCTCCGATTGAAATCAGTGGGTACGTCGGCTGGATGAGTATGCCGGATTCATCACAGGGTTTTCCCTGATCAATATCCGGGATTCGTCACCTACCCGCGCGATCCTCGGTTGCCGATAATACTCAAAGTCCCATGCATGCCGCTGGTTTTTGGTACTGACTACGGGGCACTACAACTACAAGACAGGAGGAGAGACATGGAACTCAAGGGACGCAATGCCACATGGCTGGAACTCGCGGTGGCGCCGCTCTGGCGCCTGGGGCAGGCTCGGGTGCGGATCCACAGCCTGAGTGGGGGGCGGGAATGCTGTGTAGGCATCACGGTCGACGAGCGCTGGCTGTGTGCCAATGACGGCCGCCTGACCGTGTTTGGCTGCCGTGATTCGGCGTCGCGCTTTCTGGAGCTGCTGCGCATCGATCACATGGAGGAGGGGCCGGAGGCCAACCTGCCGGGCAGCTGTTCCGACCCGCTGGGCGTGCAGTGCCTTCGCCTCGGCACGCGAGGTGTCCTGCAGGAGTGCGACGGCGGTGCAGCGCGCCCGGGCCGTGGCAGCCCGGGGCGCATCATGATCCGGTCGAAGCCGCAGCGAGCCACCTTCGAGCAGGACTTCATGCGCTGAAGTACTGAAGCGCTGAATTTTCTGGGCAGTACAAGCTGAGCCGGCGCATCCGTGGGGTGCGCCGGCTTTTGTCGTTGCCTTGTGCCGGGCAGAGGGTGGAGCATCGAGCCCTTAGCGATGCCGGAGTCACATGGCTCTTGAAAGCTCGCGATATTTGCGCAAGAATAATACGGTATTACGCAATGGAGGCGTTGTGGCACGAATCAGGGTGATCACCATCCTCTCCCAGAAGGGTGGGGCGGGGAAATCTACGATGACGATGCAGCTGGCCGGTGGGCTGGCGAGTAAGGACCGCCGGGTTGCCGTGCTGGATCTCGACTCCCAGGAGACGGCCTTGCGCTGGGCTGGCAGTGCGCCGGAGGGTAAGCCTTTTCCGGCGGTGGTCGAAGGTTTGGCAGACCCCGCCGGCCTGCGTGCAGTCTTGAAGCGGCTGGCCCATCAGCGGGATTTCGTGCTTATCGACTGCCCACCCTCCATTGAGCATCCGGCCGTCCTGGCAGCCTTGCAGGAGGCCGATTTGGCCTTGATCCCGGTGGTGCCGAGCCCCGCGGACCTGTGGTCCACCAAGGGTATCGAACGGCTGGTCCTGCAGGTGCAGGCCGTGCGCAAGAGCCTCCGGGCTGCGTTGGTGCCGAACCGGGTGGTTCGAACCAATCTGGCCTGGGATGTTCTTGAGGTGATGCGGGATTTCTCACTTCCCATGCTGGGGGCGGCGCTTTCCCAGCGTAATGCCTACGCCCAGAGCGCCGTGATCGGTGCCTCGGTCCACCAGATGGGCCGGGCCGGTTCCGAGGCCGCGCGGGAGGTGGACAAACTGGTTGTTGAAGTATTGAAACTGACAGGAGAGAAAGTATGAACAGCACTATCAAATCGGCCCTTCGTTCCACCTTGCAGAAGGAGAGCGAGTCCCTCGAGGCGCGCCTGCCCGAGCAGCCCGTGGTGGCAGCGGTGGCCGAGCCTGCGGTTGTAGAGGTGGCGGCCGTGGCGGCCGCTCCCGAGGCCGAGGCTGTCGAGGCCCCGGTGGCTCCGCTTGCCGAGACTCCGGCCGTTGCAGCCCCGGTGCCGGTGAAGGCTGCCGCCAAGCCGGCCGCCAAGCGGCCGGCCAAGGCTGTTGCCGACAAGCCCGTGGCGGCCAAGGCTGTCAAGCCGGCCCCGGCAAAGAAGGTGGCGGCGAAGGCCGTCAAGCCGGTTGAAGCGGCCCCCCTGCCGGCCGCGGTCGAAGCGCCCGTCAAGGCTGCCGCCGTCAAGGCCAAGCCGGTGCGAGCGGAAAAGCCTGTGAAGGCCGAGAAGCCGGTGAAGGTGGAAAAGACTGTCAAGGCCGAGAAGCCGCTCAAGGCCGTGAAGGAAGAGAAAGCCGCCAAGGCGGTGAAGGCGCCCAAGGTGATCCGCGAGAAGGTGGTGCGGGACTCCTTCTCCATGCCCAAGAGCGAGCACACCCAGCTCAAGCTGTTGCGCGAAGCCCTGGCCAAGGCCGGGCGCATCTGCACCAAGTCGGAGCTGCTGCGGGCGGGTGTCCAGCTGCTGCTCAAGGAAACCACGGTCAACACGCGCGCCCTGGTGGAACGTCTCGCCGTGGTGCCCAAGGGCAAGAGCGCGAAGTAGGAAGGGGATAAGGGCGCGTCAGGCCCAGGCCGTGGTCAGGCTGACGCGTACCAGTCCCCGCAGGCCGTTGCCCATGTAGAGGGCATCGGCCTGTTGCAGGTCTGCGGCTGTAAGCCGGGTCACCCGGGCCCGTCCTTCGCGGATCAGGCGCCGCCGCAGGACGCCGTCGAGCACCCCCGCCTCGACCGGTGGCGTCAGCCATTCGCCGGCTTTTTCCACGAAGATGTTGCTGCGCGCGCCTTCGGTGAGCTCCCCCTTCTCGTTCACGAAGACGGCGTCGAAATGCCCTGCGGCCATGACCCGTGCCAGCTCCCGGTCGTAGAGCTGGCGGGCGGTGGTCTTGTGACGATAGAGCGGATCGCGGCTGTCGGTGTGCAGGGGTGACAGGACGATGGTGGGGTTCGCGCCCGGGGCGCCGATGGAAAGCGGAGCAGTCTCGAGTTGCAGGTCCCCGGCTTGCCCCAGTGTCAGGCGCACCCTCAGGGGGGTCTCCCCTCCCACTCGGGCGAGTGTTTGGCGGACGGCACTTTCGTCACAGGGGTAAGCGAACCACTGTGCTGATGCCGACAGGCGTTCCAGGTGTTCGGGCAAGAACGGGAAGGGCGTTTCGCCGGGGTCGTAGCGCAGGGTTTCGATCAGCCGCAGGCCTTTGGGCAGCTCGGTCAGAAAACGACCCTTCAGGTGGCATTCGGCCCATTCGGCTTCCGCCACGGAATCGTACACCACGCCGCTGCCCAGGTTGAGTCGGGCGCGGCCCTGTGAGTCTGCCAGCACGGTGCGGATCGGTACGCTGAAACGGAAGTCGCCGCCAGGGCGCAGCCAGCCGAGTGCGCCGCAGTAGAGACCGCGTTCGGTGGGCTCCAGCTCGTGGATGATCTCCATGGCGCGGATCCTGGGGGCACCGGTGATTGAGCCGCATGGGAAGAGGGCGCTGAAAATGGCCGCCAGATCGGCCTGCACCGGCTCGGCCACGACCCGGGAGGTCATCTGCCAGACGGTGGGATAGGGGTCGATCCGGAACAGGTCCTCGACCCGCACGCCGCCGGGCGGTGCCAGCCGTCCCATGTCATTGCGGATCAGGTCCACGATCATGATGTTCTCGGCCTTGTCCTTGGCCGAGGCGCCCAGGATGGCCGGGTCGGAATCCCGCGGGGCGGTGCCCTTCATGGGCTGGCTGCTCAGGCGGTCCCCGCTGCGCTCCAGGAAAAGCTCCGGGGAGCGGGACAGGATGCAGCCTTCGGCGTGCTGGATGAAGGCGCCGTAGCGAACCGGCTGGGCGCGCCGCAGGGCCTGGTAAAGGTGGACCGGGTCACCGAACAGCTCGCCTTCCAGCGGGAAGGTGTAATTGACCTGGTAGCAGTCGCCATCGGCGATGTATTGCCGGATGCGGGCGATATGGGCGAGGTAGCCGGATTCGGTGATGCCAGACCGGATGGCGCCGACGCCGCCGGCCGGCTGGTAGGCCCGGGATTCCAGCCAGGCTTCGCAGGCCGCCTCGTCAAGCCACTCGCCGTGTTCGAAGATCCAGCCGGTCAGCAGGATCTGGTCGGGGCTGCGGAGCAGGGGGCGCAGGCGGGGTTCGATCAGGCAGCCCAGCTCGTAGCTGGCGGCGATGGCGACCCAGGCACCTTGCCGGGAGGCCTCCTCCAGCTTGCGCAGGGCGGCCTGCCAGTCGTCGCCGGGGCGACAGGTCAGGGTTTCCCTGAGCTCACGCAGCAGCCAGGCGCCGGCGGCTCCCGGGTCGAGGTTGTTGTCGAAGAGGGCGAAGGCGGGGAGGGGGGGCTTGGCGGTCACGCCGCGGAGTTTACCCCTGGTGCTCTCCGCGGCGTAGTGGCTCGAAGGACTACTCCCTCTTTGTGCCGTGCTTCAGAGCAGCGGGCTGCCGGCGTGCTCGCCCCGTTCGTACACCACGTGGGCACGTCCGACCAGCAGCGGGTCCAGTGGGCCGATATGCTCGATGTCCTTGTTGGTGTAGGGCAGCTTGTGCAGGACATAGCGCATGGCATTGAGGCGCGCGCGCTTCTTGCAATCCGACTTGATCACCGTCCACGGGGCGTCAGCCGTGTCGGTGTGGAAGAACATGGCTTCCTTGGCCTTGGTGTAGTCGTCCCACTTGTCGAGGGAGGCCATGTCGATGGGGCTCAGCTTCCACTGCTTGAGGGGATGGGATTCCCTCTCCTTGAAACGGCGCCGTTGCTCCTGCTGACTGACCGAGAACCAGAACTTGATGATGTGCACACCGCTGCGTACCAGGTGACGCTCGAACTCGGGCGTCTGGCGCATGAATTCGAGGTATTCGTCGGGGGTGCAGAAACCCATGACCCGTTCAACGCCGGCCCGGTTGTACCAGGAACGGTCGAACAGGGCGATCTCGCCGGCGGTCGGCAGGTGCTGCACGTAGCGCTGGAAATACCATTGGCCGCGCTCGGTCTCGGTGGGCTTTTCGAGGGCCACGACGTGGGCGCCGCGGGGGTTGAGGTGCTCCATGAAGCGCTTGATGGTGCCGCCCTTGCCGGCTGCGTCGCGGCCTTCGAAGAGGATCACCACCCGCTGGCCTGTCTCCTTGACCCAGGCCTGGAGTTTGAGGAGCTCGACCTGCAGGCGGTACTTCTGGCGCTCGTAGGCCTTGCGGGACATCAGGTTCTTGTAGGGATAGCCGCCTTCGCGCCAGCCGTCGGCGAGCTCTTCGTCCGGGTGGGAGGGCAGCTTTTTGTAGACCGCCTCATCCTCGGCCAGCAGGGCGTTGCGCAGGATGGCGGCGTCGTCCGGCGAGGCGCCGGCCATGATGGCCTGCAGGGTCTCGGCGATGCTGTGGGTGTCGTGGCGCGCCAGGGTGGCGACGATGTCGCTGACCGCGCTGGCCTTGGCTTCGCGGGCGGCGGCGATGGCTTCGTCGACGACGAAGTGCTCGATGGATTCGGGCGTGTTGCGTGGCGCGGTGTCGCCCGCCCTTGCGCGGCGGGGGGCCCGGGCTTTGCCGGAGGTGTTGTCTTTCGTGCTCATGGCCAGCTTCCTCTTCTTGGTATGACTGGGTTGGCGGCATTGCGCCGCCTTGAACACGATATTCTCCGGCGATGCTTCCCCGCCCGCAATGGGCCTGGTTGCAAAAGGGTTATTGCGGGAGCGGTTTCAGCCCGCCCTGCGGGCGCAGCGTTCCACGTAGGCCTTGCAGCGCTCGGTGTAGTCGGCGGTGCTCTTGGGCATGGGGGTGCGGGCCCGGGTGATGTAGCTGACCAGGTCGCGACCTTGCTGTACCAGCAGGCGCCCGTCCTCGACCAGGTGCTGCTCCTCCAGCTGGGCCGGCATGGCGTCGCTGTTGAAGTGGCCGCACAGGCGCTCGGCGGCGGTGACGAAGCTGGTCCAGATGTCGAAGATGTCCGGATCGGTACGCAGGGTTTCGGTCTTGATCTTGGCGGCATCGGCAAAGTCCCGCACATGCGGGGCGATGCCGGTGAAACAGGGCAATTGTTCGAAGGTGGTCTGGATGGTCTCGGCGATCCGGTCGATGTCCCGCAGCGTCATGGCGATTTTGACGTAGCGGCTCTCGTAGAAGTCTTCGAGAGGGATGGAGAAGGCCTTGAAGGGCTCGCCCCACAGTTCATCGATGCCTTCTTCGCCGGAGCGGTGCAGGACCAGCCGGCCGAGCCCGAGGGCTTCCTGCAGGCAGCGGCCGCATTCGCGCATGAGAGCGTTGTCGGACTGGATTTCGATGCCCACGCTCTGCAGTTCGACCAGCTTGGTGAAGATGTCGGCCGCGCGGTTGAAGAGGGCGCCGGCAAGCATTGCCCCCTTGACCCGGCGTCGCTCGGGGCTGGTTTCTTCCTCGTAGCTCTTGCGTGCCTCGTTGAGTCGGCTGCCTGGGATGTTGAGGCCGTGCTCGACGTGGTTGAAGAGGCGCCGGGTCAGGGCGCCGATGAGCTGGCGCTTGGCCTGGAGAGTGTCTTCGGGCACCTTGTAGGTCTTGACCCAGTAACCTGAGTAGAAGACACGCTCACGGC
Organism: Zoogloea dura; assembly: GCF_012927165.1. GTDB lineage: Bacteria > Pseudomonadota > Gammaproteobacteria > Burkholderiales > Rhodocyclaceae > Zoogloea > Zoogloea dura. The sequence goes on along the minus strand of NZ_JABBGA010000002.1, from coordinate 171,509 downwards.
CTTCAATGACCTGTTTGGTGCCTTCCGGAACGTTGTTGTCCATGGTCCGCTCTTGGGGCTGAGGGTTGGGGGAGGCGCTAGCCTCTATTGTTATCGTGCCCGCCTTCCGGCGCTGGCAACATGAAATTTTGCACCATAACGAAGACGGGGACGTAGTCGACCAAGAAAATCACCTGCAGATTATGAATCTTGTCACAGGCTGGGCGGCCGTCGGGCAGGCGCTTCAGCCGCCGATGTACGACATCTCGATCTTGGGCAGGGCGGCGGTTTCGGCCGTGCGGAGCTCCGAGTAGCGGTCGCCCCGGCTGTTCCAGATCCGGCCGATCACGGCGGAGACTTCCGCATCGCTGTGGCCGGCCCGCAGCAGGGAGCGCAGGTCATGTCCGCTCTGGGCGAACAGGCAGGTGTACAGGCTGCCCTCGGTGGACAGGCGGGCCCGGGTGCAGCTCGAACAGAAGGCCTGGGTGACCGACGAGATCACCCCGATCTCGCCCTGGCCATCCAGGTAGCGCCAGCGCTCGGCCACTTCGCCGGTGTAGTTGGGATCGACCGGCTGCAGGGGAAACTCGGCGTGGATGCGTTGCAGGACTTCGCCTGAGGGAACGACATCGTCCATCCGCCAGCCATTCGAACTGCCCACGTCCATGAACTCGATGAAGCGCAGGATGTGGCCGCTGCCCCGGAAGTGGCGGGCCATCGGCAGGATCTCCTGGTCGTTGAGGCCGCGCTTGACCACCATGTTGATCTTGATCGGGCCGAGCCCGGCCGCGCGGGCCGCCTCGATGCCGTGCAGCACTTCGGCAACGGGCACGTCCATGTCGTTCATGACGCGGAAGGTGGCATCGTCGAGGGAGTCCAGGCTGACCGTCAGGCGGCGCAGGCCGGCGTCACGCAGGGCCGCCGCCTTGCGTGGCAGCAACACGCCGTTGGTGGTGAGGGTCACCTCCATGTCGGGGATGCGCACCAGCTGTTCGATCAGCTGCTCGAGATTGCGCCGCAGCAGTGGCTCGCCGCCGGTCAGGCGGATCTTGGTGACGCCATGGGCGGCGAACAGGCGGGCCAGCCGGGTGATCTCCTCGAAGCTGAGCAGGGATGTGCGGGGCAGGAAGGCGTAATCCTTGTCGAACACCGACTTGGGCATGCAGTACACACAACGGAAGTTGCAGCGATCGGTGACGGAGATGCGCAAGTCCTTCACGGCCCGTCCCCGGCTGTCCAGCAGCTGTCCTGTCGGGGCTGACAGCACCTGCGGGATGGTGGGCTGCCGCCGCAACTGGCGTTCGTCGGCGAGGGGAATCACTCTCTGGGTCATCGCGTCTGTCTGGGGCGGCTGGAGAAGGCCGTTTTATAAGTGTCGCGGCGCCGCCGACGCCTTGTCCTTCGACAAGTGGCGGTGCTTTTCAGAAAATTATGGAGGCTGAGGCAGGGGAGAGCAACCGCCGGGCGGGCCGCGCGAAGCCCGCCGCACTCCGGCGCATGGGCTCAGTGCCTTGCCGACAGGCTGCCTTCGACCAGCACGGTGGCGACCAGCCTGCGATCGAAGGCAAACCAGATCAGGACCGGCGCCAGGGCAGGGAAGAGGAGGTAACCGAACTGGTAGCCGACCGCCACCAGGTTGATGCCCAGGCTGGAGAAGCCGGCCTGATGGGCGACCTGGGGACCGGACTGGACCGCCACCTGCAACAGCCACGCGAAGCTGATGCCCCAGGCCTGGAAGGGGATCAGCAGGGCCAGGCCGGCGGGCAGCTTCCACCACAACCCCTTGGCCCGGCTGGCCAGCAGCAGGGCGGGCAGCAGCGCCGAGCCGTAGCAATAGCTCAAGGCGCGGATCTCGGGCGCCAGCTCGCCGATCCGCCCGTTTTGGGCAAGTATGCGCAGATTGGTCACCAGCACGTGGCTGACACCGTCCCGCTCCATGCCCAGCACCCAGGAGGGATAAAGATGGCGCAACGCCTCGCCGGCCAGCCAGGCCGGCGGCGTGACAACCCAGTCGCGGGCGCCGTACCACAGCGCCAGCGTCGGGACGAGGAACAGCAGGGTGCGCAGGAAGAAGCTGCCGATGACGCTGAATTGCGGGCTCATGGCGTCAGGCTCCCGCCGGCAGGCTGCCCGACGGGGGCGTGCCATCATCGGATGCCTGCCTGGCCACCAGGCGGATCCACACCAGCCAGACGACCAGCACGTCGATCATGATGAGGGCCTGCCACAGGTAGAGGTGGGCAAACTCGAAGAATTCCTTGTTCCAGCGGGCCAGGTAGAACAGGGAGACGACCCGCAGCACATTCACCGCCTGCACGGCCAGGCTGCCGGCCAGGAGGCCGAACAGCTTCATCTTCCAGCTCGCCGGGTAGGCCGCCATGGCGGCAATCAGGATCAGGCAGGCCTCGATGCCGTTGCAGCCGGCTTCCACTGAGACGCCGATGCCGGTCTTCGCATCCATGAGGACCTTGCCGTAGGACAGCACGCCCGGGTCGAAAACCCCCAGCAGGAAGGCCGAGATGCGGGTCAGCAGCGACGTCCAGGGCACCACCAGCCATTGCTGGACGGGGCCGGTCAGCTCCAGCACCAGGAGGGTGGGGAGCAGGAGCAGGAATACGAGGAAGAAGCGGATCATCGGGCAGGCGCGGGTGGGGCTGAAGGTGTGGAGCGCCGCCGCCGTGTTTCAGGGACTCGATGGCAGCTGCGGCAGCCGAGTCTGCCCGACCCCCGGGGGATGCGCAAGCATGCCGAAGGTGGGGCGACCCGCGCCTCCCGGCCTGGACGCCGCCCGCCTGCTGGCCTTCAGGGCGGGCGCTGCGCTCAGTGGGCGAGGAAGTCCAGCACCATGCGGTTGAACTTGTCGGCGTGCTCCCATTGGGCCCAGTGGCCGCAGCGGTTGAATACGTGCAGTTCGGCGTTGGGCATGCCCCAGATCAGGCGCAGGCTGCCATCCAGCGGTACGAAGCGGTCGTCGCGCCCCCAGATGACCAGGGCCGGGGCGGTGATCTCGCCCAGGCGCGGGCTCTGGTCGGGGAACTGCCGCGGGTTGGCCTGCTGGCTCTTGACGAAGTTCTCCAGGTGGTCGCGGCGGGCCAGCATGTTTTCCAGGCGTGCCTGGAAAAGCGCCTCGGTCAGGCTGCTCGGGTCGAACACGAAGACCGCCATCATCTTCTTGAGGTTCTCGATGGTGGGTTCGCGATACAGCCCGTCGAGCAGCTTGATGCCCTCGGTGGGCATCGGCACGAACTGGCTCGGGCCGCCGGTGCCGCCGCCCATCAGGATCAGCTTGCCGACACGTTCCGGGTAGGCCAGGGCGAAGGCCACGGCGCTGTGGCCGCCCATGGAGTTGCCGATGATGTGCACCCGTTCGAGTGCCAGCGCGTCGATCAGGCCCTTGAGTGCGCGGGCATTGAGCTCCGAGCGGGACCCGGTGCAGACGATGGGGTCGCTCTTGCTCCAGCCCGGGCAGTCCATCAGGATCACCCGGTAGCCGGCGGCCACCAGGGGTTCCACGTTGCGGTTGAAGTTGGCCCAGCCGCTGGCGCCGGGGCCGGAGCCGTGGAGCATGACCACGGTTTCGCGGCCCTCGCCGGCATCGTTGTAATGCAGTTGCAGGTTCAGGTCGCCTTCCTGGATGCGGACGAAGCGGCTCGTCTGCGCTTCGCTCAGCGGCTCGGTGGTCACGGTGGTCGTCATGGTGGGGAGTCCGTTCGATGTGTGAGGGGCGGTGGATCGGGAGCCGGGCTTACTTGATGACGGGCCGGGCGTAGGCAAAGCGTTCGTGGATGGTGCTGTAGTCATCGGCCCCGAGCTTGCCGACGGCGTTGACCCTTTCCGGCAGCAGCAGGCCGTTTTCGAGGGTGTCGTCGCGGATGTCGATGTGGATCACGTCGAGCAGCATGAGGTGGCCGCCCTGGGGGCCGCCGCCGATCGACAGAATGTCGCGCAGGGTGCACTCGAAGCGCGCCGGGACGCCCGCCACCGACGGCGGCCTGACCCGGTGGCTCGGCACCTGGCCGACCCCCAGCGCATCGAACTCGCTCACCTCGGCTGGGTAGTTGGCGCAGGTGGCGTTCATGATCTCGGCGTGGGCCTGGTCGACGATATTGACCACGCATTCGCCGGTTTCCCGCAGGTTGCGCAGGGTGTCCTTTTCCTTGCGCTGGTCGCGGGGATTGACGTGGGTGACGGCCAGCACGGGCGGGACCACGCTTGCAACGGTGAAGAAGGAGTAGGGCGCGAGATTGGTGATGCCGTCGCTGCTGAGGGTGCTGATCCAGGCGATGGGGCGCGGGATGATGGCGCCGATCATCAGCTGGTAGTACTCCATGGGGGGCAGGTTCTTGGGGTCGAAGTTCATGGGCTCTCCCGGCGTTGGTGTGGTGCGTAAATTGATATTACGTTGAAAATTAATTTAAATTCAACAAAAAGATGCTTTCCTGAAAGGCTGTCGATGTGCAGAGGTCAAGAGGACCCGCCTTGCTGCCGTGAACGCCTGTCTGACAACGGCCCGCACAGCCTGGGCTCCGGGTGGAGGCCCAGGCTGTGCGGGCTTGATCGAGGGAGTGAAACTTGAACAACTTGACGATCGGCAAGCGCCTCACGCTGGGGTTCGGATTTGTCCTGCTGCTGGGGATGATTGTTGCCGTGACCGCCTTCTACAACCTGACGGGCCTCCGGCAGCAGTTCAGCCTGTACGACGAACAGATGGTCGCCAGGGAGCGCCTTGCCTACCGTGGGCAGGTGGCGCTCGGTAACGCCATCCACTATTTCAAGAACAGCGTGCTGCGCGGTGGGGATTACCCCGGAAAGTTCGCCGCGAGCATGGACGAGATCGACCGCATCGCCGGGGAGTATCGCGCCGGTGCGGTGCTCCCCCTGGAGGCCGAAGACGCGCTTGGGGAGATCGGGGCCAGCGGGAAGAAGTACCGGGCCGCGGTGGGCCGGGTGGTGGAGCTGCGGGCCAACGGTGCCACGGTGACCGAGATCGACAAGGCCATCGCAGGGGCCGACAAGCCCATCGGCGCCGCCTTTGCCAGGCTGCTGAAGCTGCAGCAGGAGGAGACGCGGGCGGCCCACGCGGCCTTCGATGCCGCGGTGCTCCGTGCCCTGCAGCTTGTCGGGGCGTTCTCGGTGGTCATGGTGCTGGCCGGGGCCGTGGCGGCGTGGCTGATCCGCCGCAGCGTCAGCCGCCCGCTCGCCCAGGCGGTGGTCATCAGCCAGGCGGTGGCGGCAGGCAATCTGCCGGGACAGATCGACATCTCCGCGCGGGACGAGACCGGGCTGCTGCTGCAGTCGATGCAGCGCATGGTGGATACCTTCCGGGGCTTCGTTGATGCCCAGGCCGAGAACGCGCGCCAGCACGGCCTCGGGATGGTGGACCAGCAGATCGATGCCGGCCGCTTTCCTGGCGTGTACGGCGACATGGCGCGTTCAATCAATACGCTGGTGCAGGCTCATATTGCGACTAACGTGAAGGTGGTGGAGGTGGTCCGGCGCTATGCCGTGGGTGATCTGTCGGTGGACATGGACAGGCTGCCGGGCCAGCAGGAGCAGGTCACCCGGGCGATCGACGACGTGAAGGCCAGCCTGCACGCCATCAATGCCCAGATCCAGACCCTGGTGGACGAGGCCGCCGCTGGCAACTTCACTGCCCGCGGCGATGCGGACGCCTTCCAGCACGCCTTCCGGGGCATGGTGCTGGGCCTGAACCGGCTGATGGAGTCCAGCGATACCGGCCTGGCCGGCGTCACCCGCATCCTCGAGGCGCTCGCCCGGGGTGATCTGACCCAGCGGATCGACGGCAGTTTCGAGGGCACCTTTGCACAGCTCAAGAACGACGCCAACGCAACGGTGAGCCGATTGCAGGAACTGGTGGCGAGCCTGCAGGGGACGGCCCGATCGATCGACATGGCCGCCCGGGAGATCGCTTCGGGCAACGCCGACCTGTCCCGCCGGACCGAGGAGCAGGCCAGCAGCCTGGAGGAAACCGCCAGCTCCATGGAGGAGCTGAACGCCACGGTGAGGCAGAACGCCGACAACGCCCAGCGGGCCAACACCCTTGCCGACCACTCCTTTGCCGTGGTCAATCAGGGAGGCCAGGCGGTCAAGCGTGTCGTGGACACCATGGCGGACATCCAGGACAGTTCGCGCCAGATTTCCGACATCATCGGGGTGATCGATGGCATTGCCTTCCAGACCAACATCCTGGCGCTGAATGCCGCGGTGGAGGCAGCGCGCGCCGGGGAGCAGGGCCGGGGTTTTGCGGTGGTGGCCAACGAGGTGCGGCAGCTGGCCCAGCGCAGTGCGCTGGCGGCCCGCGAGATCAAGGAGCTGATCGTGATCTCGGGGCAGAAGGTGGCGGGCGGGGCCGGGCTCGCCAACGAGGCGGGCACCGCGATGGAGCAGGTGGTGGATGCCTTCCGCCAGGTGGCGGGCCTGGTGACCGAGATCAGCAGCGCGAGCCAGGAACAGAGTCTTGGCATCAGCCAGGTCAGTGTCGCGATGGCCAGGATGGACCAGGTCACCCAGCAGAACGCCGCCCTGGTGGAGGAGGCCGCAGCCGCCGCAGAGAGCCTGGAGGCCCAGGCCCGTGGCTTGGTCGAGTCCGTGGCCGTGTTCAAGCTGCCTGCTGCCTTTGGTGAGGCGCCACAGCCGGCATCGGCGCTCAGGCAGGTGGGCCGGGGGCTGCACCGCGGGGTCGCGGCGGCCCGCTGAGTCCGTCAGCTGCGGGGGGCTGCCGGCTTTTCCAGCCAGCCCAGGATCGTCGCGAACAGCGCATCGGGATCGACGGGCTTGGCGATGAAGTCATCCATGCCCGCCGCCAGGCACTTGTTCCGGTCTTCAACAAAGGCATTGGCGGTCATCGACAGGATGGGCACGGCGGCATAAGCGGGCAATCTCCTGATGGTTGCGGTGGCCTCCAGGCCATCCATCTCCGGCATCTGCACGTCCATCAGGATCAGGGCGTAAGCGTTCTCCTGCGCCAGGCGGACGGCCTCGCGACCGTTGCGGGCCAGATCGGGTGCGAGCCCCGCATCCCGCAGGAACATCAGCGCCACCTCCTGGTTGATCGGCTCGTCCTCGGCAAGCAGGATGCGCTTGCCGCCATGCCGCTGCTGCAGCCGCGTTTCGGCATCCTCGGCGGGCCAACCGATGGTGTCTTCAGCGATCTCGTGCTGCCCCTTGCCCAGCCAGGCCGTCATCCAGAAGCAGCTGCCGCGGCCCGGCACGCTCTCCACGCCGACCGTGCCGCCCATCAGGCCGACAATCCGGCGGGCAATCGCCAGGCCCAGCCCGGTTCCGCCGTATTTCCGGGTCGTGGAACTGTCGGCCTGCTCGAAGGCTTCAAACAGCCGCATCCGCTGCGCCTCGGTCATGCCGATGCCGGTGTCACTGACGGCGAAGCGCAGCAGATACCGGTCCGCTTGTTCGTCGAGCACGCTGCCGCTCAGCGATATCCTGCCGTGCTCGGTGAATTTGACGGCATTTGCCAGGTAATTGACGAAGACCTGGGACAGCCGGGTCGGATCACCGCGCAAGGACGACGGCACCCCGGTCAGATCGATGCGGACTTCCAGGCCTTTGGCGGCGATGCTCTCGCCGATCACCGCAAGGCTGCTCTGCACCACCTCGGCCAGCACGAAGTCGGTGTCCTCGAGGGTCAGCTTGTCGGCCTCGATCTTCGACAGGTCGAGGATGTCGTTGACGATGCCCAGCAGGTGCTTGGCCGAGACCATGATCTTGTCGAGCAGGCCGGCCTGCCGCGGGGTCAGGTCGTCATGGCGGCGCAGCAGGTGGGTCATGCCGAGAATGCCGTTCATCGGTGTGCGGATCTCATGGCTCATGTTGGCCAGGAAGGCGCTCTTTGCCCGGCTGGTGGCCTCGGCGGCGGCCTTGGCTTCCTCGATTGCGTGTTCGGCAAGCTTGTGCGCCGTGATGTCGGTATAGGTCAGCAGGGTCCATCCGGCAGAGATGGGCTGGCCCTTTATTTCCAGGTGGGTGCCGTTGGACTGGCAGCGTTCGAAGGCGTGGGTCTGCCGGCCCTCCATCATGTGGATGAAGCCGGACAAGGCTTCCTGGAAGGTCTGGCCGGGGTAGTCACCCCGCTCGGCATTGATGCGGACAAGGTCGGAGAAGCCCAGGTCTGCCTGTTGGAACAACTCCGGCGGGTAATCCAGCATCTCGGCAAACAGGTGGTTGCGCAGGACGAGCTTCCGGTTTTCGTCATACACCACGACACCGAAGGGCAGGGCTTCGAGCACTTCATTGAGCAGACTGTGCAGATCGGCGATCTTCCGGGAGCGCGCTTCAACCTTGCTTTCCAGCTCCTGGTTGAGCTGCAGCAAGGCGGCCTCGGCCTGCTTGCGGGCGGTGATGTCGAGGGCGATGCGGCAGATGAAGCGGGCCTCGCCGCTGGCATCGACCACCGGGAACATGTGGGCCATGAAAATGCGTGGCTCGCCGTCCACCAGCAGGCGCTCTTCGATGGAATGGCGGGTCATGCTGCCAAGCACCAGGGCATCGTTGGTCCGGAACTGGCGGGCGCTGTCTTCGGGGTACAGGTCGAAATCGGTCTTGCCGATGATCTCGGCTTCGTCGAGGTGGTGGATGCGCTGCAGATTGGGATTGGCCAGGGCATAGCGGCCGTCGGTGTGTTTGAGCGACAGGGCCGCAGGCGAGTGGTTGATGATGGCGCTCAGCTTGAAATCGCGGTCGAGCAGGGCGGCTTCGATCTCCCGGCACTGCTCGACAGTGGCTTCCAGCTGCGCCTGCTCGTGCCGGATGAGGGCATTCTGTTCCTGCAGGCGTTGCTGCATGCCGTTGAAGTTGCTCAGCAGCTGGCGGATCTCGATGCTTCCACGGACGGAGAGTGGCGCTTCCGTGTCCTTGCTGGATCCCGACTCCCCGAGCTGGCGGGCGGCTGCTTCCAGCGGTTGCAGCTCCCGGCGTACCAGCAACCAGAACGATAGGCCGGCCAGCAGCGCAACCAGCAGCGCGCCGGAATAGATGCGGGTGCCCACACCGCGGATGGGCAGGAAGGCTTCGGCGGTGGGCAGGTAGGCGACGACGAGCCAGTCGGTGGCGCTGGTCCGGGCGGCAACGCTGAGATTCTCCTGGCCCCGCGAATTGACGATCACGCCGGGGCCCAGATAGCCCTGCAGCCGCTTGTCGAAAAGCGGGTTGATCCCCGGCGCCGGAAACGGCGAGAGGATGCGCGTGGCGTCGGTGCTGGTGACGAAGAGCCGTTCCTTGAGCGACAGGATGTGGAATCCGCCCGATTCTCCGTTGCGTGCGATGCCTGCGAAATGGAAGGGGCTGCCGCTGGAGATCAATTCCGAGCCGCAGAGGACGCCAGCGATGGAGCCGTCTGCCGCGTACAGCGGAACCGCCACCACGAGCGCGGGCTGGTGCGAGAAGCGGCCCAGCAACGGCTTGACCACCGCTTTGCCGGTGGCCATGACCTCCTGGAAGTAGGTCGAGTCCAGGTAGCGGGTGCCGATCGTGCCGCGCACCGGGGCCTCGGCGATCCGGACCCCCGTTTTTGACAGCACATAGATGTCTCGACTGAAGATCTTTTGCGTCAACAGCCTGTCGGCAAGATAGGCCTGCAACTGGCGAGGGTCGCCGCGGAGCAGCTGGCTGACCCGCGGGCTGATGCTCTGCAGGAGATCCGTGCGCAGGTTCAGCTCGCGATCAATGGTCCGTGCGACGAAGTCAGCCGTGGTGGCCTGCTCTGCTGCCACCACGTGTTCGAAGTCCTGGCGTAACCCGTTGACCACGTAGGCTGACAGCAGGCCCACACCGAGAGCGACGGTCAGCATGGCGCACAGTGCCAGCTTCATCCGCAGAGGCCAATGGCGGGGGCTGAGCGCGAGAGCGGATTGGAGTGCCATCAGCGGACTTCCTGTGCGGCAGTCATGCCATCAGGTGATGGAATATTGCGTTTTTTTACACATGAGCTGCTGTGACGCAAGTGTGCTCCGCGACGCTGTGCCTTGCCAAGATGCCCGCCATGATTGGCTGGCAGTCCCGTGCCATGTTCCATGGCGGCCCGCCGGACCGAAGCGATGTGTACCGCCCGTTGCGCAGCTGGCAAAAGGCGGCTGACTCCTTTGCTGGGGAGATCGATGGGTTTCATCGTCGGGACCGACGGCTTGCTTCCTGTGGGCAGCCGGCTGCCGACATGTCGGATCGGTGCCGCAGCACCGCAGGGGCGGGCAATTTGCCCGGTGCTGCGGTCGAATCTGCCCGAGACGGCCAGTGGCCGCTTCCGTTATGAGAGCCGGCGCCTAGAATCCGGAAAAACAAGACCCCAACCCTGTCAGACATTCCGGAGACCGCGCATGAATCGTTCCCGCCGCCGCCCCTTCCTGTTCGCGCTTGCCGCCCTGCTGCTCGGCAGCCATCTGCCGGCGCAGGCCGACGAACAGTTGGACTCCATCCGCAAGCGCGGCCGGCTGAAGGTGGCCGTCTATAACAACTTCCCGCCCTATTCCGACGCGGGCAAGGGCATCGACGTGGAGCTGGGCGAGGCGCTCGCCGCCAAGCTCGGGCTGAAGGTCGAGATCATCGGCTTCCTGGCGGGCGAGGACATGGGCGACGACCTGCGCAACATGGTCTGGAAGGGCCATTACCTGCGCGGTGAGCCGGCCGACGTGATGATGCGCGTGCCGGTGGACCCGGTGTTTGCCGAAGCCAACGAGCAGGCGCGCATCTTTGGCACCTACCAGCAGGAGGTGATGGGCATGGCGCGGGTGGCCAGCCGCATTCCGGCCCCCACGGGTTCGGCGGCGGTGGCGCTGGAGGTCTTCACCCGCGAGAAGATCGGCGTTGAAGGCGACACGCTGGCTGACGCCTTCCTGGGGGGCGTGCTGCAGGGCCGGCTGCGCGCCAACATCAGCCACTTCCGCTCGGTGGCCGGCGCCACCCAGGCCTTGAAGGAAGACAGCGTTGCGGCGGTCATGGCACCACTCGGCGAGCTCGAGGGGGCGCTGGCCGGCGAGACCCGCTTTGCGGTGGAGGAGGCCAGGCTCGGCGAACTGACGCCCAAGCGTTGGGCCGTGGGCATGGCCGTCAAGGCGGATGCCGGCGACCTGGCCTCCGCCCTCAGCGGCGCCCTGGCCGAGTTGCAGCAGGAGGGCACGGTGGCAGCCATCTTCAGGCGGCACGGCGTGGTACTGCGCAACAACTGATCCTTACCCCGGCAGGTTTGCCGCAGCCGGGTCAAAGCTGCCGCAAACCTGCCGTTTCCAAGCCAGGACCAAAAATGCCCATCTACAAACGTTTGCTCCACGTCCTCACCGCCTTCGTGCTCACCCCGGCCCTGGCGCCTGCGCCAGCCTCTGCCGCCGACATCGACTGGCCGACGTATGGCCGCGACCACAGCAACCAGCGCTATGCCACGCTCGACCAGATCAATACGTCCAACGTCGGCAGGCTGACCCGGGCGTGGGCCTACCAGAGCGGCGTCAAGGCCACTTTCCAGGCGACACCGATCATGGTGGGGCGCACGGTGTTCCTGTCGCTGCCGTTCAACGACGTGGTGGCGCTGGACGCCGTGACCGGCAAGTCCTTGTGGCGCTACACGCACCCGCGCAAGAAGGATTACCCGCTGTGCTGCGGGCCGGCGAACCGCGGCGTGGCGGTGGCCGACGGCAGGGTCTTCATCGGCACCGTGGATGCGCGCCTCGTGGCGCTAGATGCAAAGTCGGGCAAGGTGTTGTGGGATGTGGAGGTGGCGGATGGCGACAGCGCGCGCAGCGAGTCGGTGGCGACCCTCACCGAGTCGGACCCGCTGCGCAAGGCCACCATCGCGGGGCAATCGGGCGTAGGGATCGCCATGGCGCCGGTGGTCCATCGGGGCAAGGTGCTGATCGGCGTGACGGGAGTGGGCTACGGCCTGCACCTCGACTCCGACCGGGACGGCGCGCCGCTGGGGGCGGTGGTGGGCTTTGCCGGCAACTACGGCCGCCCCGGCTTCCTGGCCGCGTTCGACGTGAATACCGGCAAGCGCATCTGGCAGTTCGACACCATCGCCCCGACCCGCTGGGAGGGCGAGTTCCGGCAGGCGACGCCCGATGGCGTGCCACTTCACCGGGACATCGACAAGGAGCGCGCCGATCTGCCCAAGTATCCCGATGCGGCGCGCTACGGCGGCGGTTCGGCCTGGTCCACGCCGGCCATCGACAGTGAGAACGGGCTCCTCTACTTCGGTACCGGCAACCCGTCGCCCCAGATGGACGGCAGCTCGCGGCCCGGCGACAACCTGTACACCGTGTCGCTGGTCTGCCTGGAGGTGGAGACTGGCAAGATCCGTTGGCATTACCAGCAGGTACCGCATGACCAGTGGGGCTACGACGTGGCCAGCCCGGCCGTGCTGTTCGATTACCCGTACAAGGGCCAGCGGGTCCCGGCCGTTGGCCAGGCGGCCAAGATCGGCTGGTATTACATACACAATCGCCTCAACGGCGAGTTGCTGCTCAAGTCGGACGAGTTCGTCGTGCACCAGAACACCTTCACCAATCCCACTCCGGAAGGGCAGGTGATCCTGCCGGGCGTGCTGGGCGGCATCAACTGGTCGCCCACGTCGGTGGACGCGCAGCGCTTGATCGCCTACGTGCCGGCGATCCACTGGCCGGTGAAGTACACCAAGCGGGCCATCCCCGCCACGCCGGACAGGCCGGCGGTGGAGTACACCACGCTGGAGCCGCTGATGGATGTGCCGCGCTGGGGTGTGCTGTCGGCCATCGACCTGGCGTCGGGCCGGATGAAATGGCAGCGCCAGACGGCACAGCCCCTGGTGGGCGGTGTGCTGGCCACGGCAGGCCAGCTGGTCTTCATGGGCGAGGGCAACGGCAGCTTCAATGCCTACGATGCCGCCACCGGACAGACGCTGTGGAGCGACCGCCTGGAGGCGGGGGTCAATGCGCCGCCCGTCACCTGGCAGATCGACGGCGTGCAGTACGTGGCGGTGGCTGCAGGCGGCAACCAGATCTTCGGCTACAAGGCCGGCGACACCTTCCAGGTCTACACCCTCGGGAAGTGAGCCGTTGAGATGCCGGCCGGGCGCCTCAACGGCCGAGGGCGTAGAACTCGGCGTTGGGCCGCATGCTCGTGACGTTGGCGAGACGGTTGGACATGCCGAAGAAGGCCGAGATGCCAGCGATGTCCCAGATGTCGTCGTCGGTGAAGCCATGCGCCTTGAGGGCTTCGAAGTCGGCCTCACCCACGAGGTGGGCGCTCTGCGAGACCTTCATCGCGAAATCCAGCATGGCCTTCTGGCGCTCGGTGATGTCGGCCTTGCGGTAGTTGGTCGCGACCTGATCCGCGATCAGCGGGTTCTTGGCGCGGATGCGCAGGATCGCTCCGTGCGCGACCACGCAGTACTGGCACTGGTTCACGTTGCTGGTTGCCACCACGATCATCTCGCGCTCGGCCTTGGTGAGGTTGCCAGGCTTGTCCATCAGGGCGTCGTGGTAGGCGAAGAAGGCCCGGAATTCGTCCGGACGATGGGCCAGGGTCAGGAACACGTTGGGGATGAAGCCGGACTTCTCCTGGACGGCGAGGATGCGTGCCCGGATGTCCTCGGGCATGTCTTCGAGTGAGGGAACCGGGAAACGGCTTACGGCCGCCTGCTGTGCTTGGGTCATGCTGTTCTCCTTTGAATGGTGAAACGGTCTTCTTTTTGGTGTTGCCGGCACGGCGCTAGCGATTGACGTCCACCACCACGCGGCCACGCACTTCGCCCTTCAGGAGGCGCTCGGCGAGCGGGATGGCGTCGGCCAGCCCGACCTCCTGGCTGATCGTGCCGAGCCGGGCCACGTCCAGATCGCGGGCCAGGCGCTGCCAGGCCACCAGGCGGTCGGCGCGCGGACACATCACGCTGTCGATACCCGCGAGGGTGACTCCGCGCAGGATGAAGGGCGCCACCGTGGCTGGAAAATCCATGCCTGCGGCCAGGCCGCAGGCCGTCACCACGCCGCGGTATTTCATGGTGGCGCAGACGTTGGTGAGCACATGGCTGCCGACCACGTCGACGGCGCCGGCCCAGCGCTCCCGGCCAAGCGGCTTGCCGGGGGAGGAGAACTGGGCACGCTCCACGATTTCGGCGGCACCGAGGGCCTTCAGGTAGTCGGCATCCTGGGGCCGGCCGGTGGCGGCGACCACCGTGTAGCCGAGCTTGGCCAGTATCGCCACGGCGACGCTGCCCACGCCGCCCGCCGCGCCGGTGACGAGGATCTCGCCGTCTTCCGGCCGGACGCCATGCCGCTCCAGTGCCAGCACGCACAGCATGGCGGTATAGCCCGCCGTGCCGATGGCCATGGCCTGCTGCGGTGTGAATGCGGCCGGCAGGGGCACCAGCCAGTCGCCGTTCAGACGCGCCTTCTGGGCGAGGCCACCCCAGTGCCCTTCGCCCACGCCCCAGCCGTTGAGCACCACGGCATCACCGGCCTGGTAGTCCGGATGGCTGCTGGTCTCGACCACACCGACCAGGTCGATCCCCGGGACCATCGGAAACTTCCGCACCACGGGCGCCTTGCCGGTGATGGCCAGACCATCCTTGTAGTTGAGCGTGGAGTGGCTCACCCGGACGGTGACGTTGCCCTCGGGCAATTGCGCCTCGTCGAGCGCCTTCACGCTGGCGCGGTAACCGGACTCGTCTTTCTCGATCAGGATTCCCTTGAACATGTCGCCTCCATTTAGACCGATCGTCTAGTTTGACTTCAAAAAAATCAGCGTTTTGGCAGGCCGGCAAAGAAAGACCTGGCAAACACTTCCAGCGGCGCCGCGCTCTGTTCGAGCTTGGCCCTCAGCACGGCACCTTCCCAGCCGATCCAGAAAAAGGCTGCGAGCTGCCGGGTGTCGACTTCTGCGGCCAGCTCGCCGGCATCCCTGGCTTCGTTCAGGCAGGCGGCAAAGCGGGCCTGCCAGTCTTCGAAGGTGTCCTTGAGGCGCCCCCGAAAACTCTCGGGAAGGGCCCCCATCTCCTGGCCGAGGTTGCCGATCAGGCAGCCACGACGGAATTCATAGCGCGCCATGCCGTCCTTCGCATCGACCACGAAGGCATGCAGCCTGTCCAGGGGCGAGAGCGCCTGGTTGCCGAGGTGGCGGTCCAGCTTGCGGGCAAAGAACACTCCGTAGCGCTCGATCAGTTCGAGCCCGAAGGTCTCCTTGCTGCTGAAGTAGTGATAGAAGGACCCCTTCGGCACCCCGACGCGGCCGAGAATCTCGTCGATGCCGGTGGCCGAGAAACCCTTCTCGGTGAGCACTTCCAGGCCCGCGCGCAGCAGCAGCTCGCGGGTGTCCGCGAGGTCTTCACGCTGTCTGGGCGGCCTGCCGCGCCGCCGGGGGGGCTGTTGATTCACTTCCATGGGTCATATTAGACTGATCGTCTTTGAAAGTGCAAGCCGGTCAGGCGAAGAGCTCCGCCAGCCAGTCGATGAATACCCGGACCCGGTTCGAGAGGTGGCGGTTCGGCGGGTAAAGCACGCTGAACATCAGCGGTGGCGGACGATGCCCGGGAAGCACCTCGATGAACTCACCGCTCGCCAGTTGCCGCGCCACAAGAAAGGCCGGTATCTGGATCAGGCCGAGGCCGGCCGCGCAGGCATCGACGGAGGCCGCGCCGCTGTTGAGCGCCAGGCTCGATGGCAGGTGGCGCGTGAGGAGCTCTCCATTGACGCTGAATTCGAAGGGGATCGACTTGCCACTCGATGCCGAAAGGTAGTTGACCGCATGGTGGCCGGCCAGATCTTCCAGCGTTCCGGGCTGCCCGTGGCACGCCAGATAGCCGGCACTGGCGCAGGTCACCTGGGGCAGCAGGCCCAGTTGCCGCGCTATGAGGTCGACGTCGCCGACCTTTCCGCTGCGCAGCACGCAATCGACGCCTTCCCGGATCAGGTCGATCGGCCGGTCGCTGACGCTGACCTCCAGCTGGATCAGCGGATGGCGCTCGAAAAAGGCGGGCAGTGCCGGTATCAGCACCAGCCGGCACATGGCCGCGGACAGGTCGACGCGGATGCGGCCTTCCGGCTGCCGGGCCGCCTGGGTGAACTCGGCGTCGACCTCATCGACGTAGTTCAGGATGGTGATGCAGCGCTGGTAGTAGGCGTCGCCGTCGACGGTGGGGGTCACCTGCCGGGTCGTGCGCAACAGCAGGCGGACGCCGAGCTGGGCTTCGGTGCGCTTGACGATCTGTGTGGCGGTGGCCCGGGTGAGGTTGAACTGCTCGGCAGCGCGGCTGAAGCTGCCGAGTTCGACGATCCGGGTGAACAGCCGCATGGCGTGGAGTCGGTCCATGATTGCTTTTCTGGAGTAAGCAGTCATGCAATCTAGCGGATATTTATCCGTTCTGGATCAACAATTATCATCGTCTCCACAAGCCTGCTAACCACGCCGCCTCAGGAGAACCATGCCAGCGAACCGTATCGAACCCGCCTTGCTGGTCATCCTGTCCGGCGTTGTCGCCGCCATGCACATCGGCAAGATGCCGGTGGCCATCCCGGTCCTGCGCGAGGCGTTGGGCGTGAATCTGGTCGAAGCCGGCTTCCTGCTTGCCACCGTGCAGTTCGCCGGAATGAGTGTCGGCGTGCTGATCGGTACCGCCACCGACGGGATCGGCCTGCGGCGCAGCGTGATTGCCGGGCAGCTGATACTCGCCATTGCCGGCCTGGGCAGCATGTGGGTCCAGCAACCGGAGACGCTGCTGCTGCTCCGGGCGTTCGAAGGCCTGGGCTTTCTGCTCACCGTGCTGTCCGCGCCCGGGCTGATCCGCCAATTGGTTCCCCTCGGGCAGCTCACCCCGTATCTGGGGCTGTGGGGGGCCTACATGGCGACGGGGGCCGCGTTGGCCCTGCTGGGAGCGCCGTCGATCATGGCGCTGATCGGCTGGCGGGGGCTGTGGGTGTTGCTGGCGGCACTCTCTGCCGGGATGGCGACCTGGGTGTCGATCGCGATTCCGTCGGACGCGCGGCGGCGGGCCTCCATGGCGGCTTCCTCCGCCCCGTCGGCGCCCGACCCTTGGTGGCAGCGCCTGAGGCTGACCCTGAGCAGCAAGGAGCCCTGGCGCGTAGCCATCGCCTTCGCCCTGTACACCAGCCAGTGGCTTGCGGTCATCGGCTTTCTGCCCCTGGTCTGCGAGCAGGCCGGGTTCAGCAAGCCGGCCGCCGGTGCGCTGACCGCCTTCGCCTGTTTCGTGAATGTCTGCGGCAGCGTTGCCGCCGGGCGTCTGCTGCATCGGGGTGTCTCCGCCCGGCACTTGCTGTATGTCGGCTACCTGAGCATGACTGCATCGGCCTTCCTGGCATTCCATCCGCTGACGGCCGATCTGTCCGTCTTGCGCTACCTTGCCGTCGTGCTGTATTCCGCCATCGGCGGGCTGATTCCCGGCTCGCTATTTGCGGAGGTGGTGCACGCGGCACCCAGTGAACGAACGGTGTCCACGACGGTGGGCTGGATGCAGCAGTGCTCCTCGACGGGGCAGTTCTTCGGCCCCCCGGCGGTTGCGATGCTTGCGGCGGATGTCGGAGGCTGGCACCTGACCTGGGTGGCGACAGGCGCTTGCTCCGTATTGGGGCTGATCCTGTCGGCCGGGCTGGCGTCGAGGCCAGCCGGGGGCGTTGAACGGGGTGGGGGGCGGATCCGGACGGTCCCCGGTGGGCGATGATGGCCCTGCCCATCAAAACCACGTACCAGCAATCGACCAGACAACAAAAAAGCCAACCCTCGCGGATTGGCTTTTCTGCTTGCTTGTCTTGGCTCCTCGACCTGGGCTCGAACCAGGGACCTACGGATTAACAGTCCGGCGCTCTACCGACTGAGCTATCGAGGATCTGACGGGTTGGTTACCTGCATCATTGATGATGCAAATTACCGCAAATTGTTCTGGCTCCTCGACCTGGGCTCGAACCAGGGACCTACGGATTAACAGTCCGGCGCTCTACCGACTGAGCTATCGAGGAACAGAGGCGCGCATTTTAGGATTCGAACGGGAGTTCGTCAACCCTTTTGTGCGCCTTCTTGCTCCCGGCGGGGCCGGGAGCGGGTAAGACTCAGGCCTTGATCACGGCGGCGATGGCGTCGGCGACGTAGTCGAGGTTCTTGCTGTTGAGCGCAGCCAGACAGATCCGGCCGGTACCGACGGCGTAGATGCCGAACTCGTCCTTCATGCGTTCCACCTGGGCGGCGCTGAGGCCGGTGTAGGAGAACATGCCGCGTTGCTTGATGACGAAGGAGAAGTCCTGGTCCACCTTGCGGGCGGCCAGCTGCTCGACCAGGCCGGTACGCATGGCACGGATGCGGTCGCGCATGCCGGCCAGTTCGGTTTCCCATTCCTGGCGCAGCGCCGGGGTGGACAGCACTGCGGCCACGATGGCGCCGCCGTGGATCGGCGGGTTGGAGTAGTTGGTGCGGATCACGCGCTTGAGCTGGGACAGCACACGGGCGGACTCGTCCTTGCTCTGGGTGACGATGGACAGGGCGCCGACGCGCTCGCCGTACAGCGAGAAGCTCTTGGAGAAGGAGCTGGACACGAAGAAGGACAGGCCGGAGGCGGAGAACAGATTCACCGCGACGGCGTCTGGCTCGATGCCATCGGCGAAGCCCTGGTAGGCCATGTCGAGGAAGGGGATCAGGCCACGGTTGGCACAGGCCTTGACCACGTCGGCCCATTGGGCTTCAGTGAGGTCGGCGCCGGTGGGGTTGTGGCAACAGGCGTGCAGCACGATCACCGAGCCGGCGGGCAGGGTGTTCAGCTTGGCGATCATCGCCTCGGCGTTGGCGCCGCGGGTTTCCGGGTTGTAGTACGGGTAGGTGTCCACCGGGAAGCCGGCCGCCTCGAAGAGGGCGCGGTGGTTTTCCCAGGAGGGGTCGGAGATGTACACGGTGGCGCCCGGCACCACGCGCTTGATCAGGTCGCCGCCGATGCGCAGCGCGCCGGTGCCGCCGAGGGCCTGGGCGGTGACGACGCGGCCGTCGCGGATGATGGCGCTGTCGGCACCGAAGAGCAGGTTCTGCACGGCGTTGGCGTAGGCGACCGGGCCTTCGATGGGCTGGTAGCCACGGGGCGGAGCGGCTTCAAGGCGGGCCTTTTCGGCGGTCTTGACGGCGCCGAGCAGGGGGATCTTGCCGTTATCGTCAAAGTAGACGCCAACGCCGAGGTTGACCTTGGTGCTGCGGGTATCCGCATTGAAGGCTTCGTTCAGGCCAAGAATCGGATCGCGGGGGGCCATTTCCACCGCAGCAAAGATCGACGAGCTCATGGGTTCTCCAAATGGTGCGAAGTGTGCGGGGCACTGTGTGCTGGCCGCTGGGCGATAATGGGGCATTGTCCGGCATCCTGCCGGGCGCTACCCACTGACTTGAATCTGAAATTTTATCATGGCCGATCAATCCGATAGCGGACGAGTGGTGGTTTTCGAGGGGAGCCCGTTCCGGCTCCATCAACCCTTTCCTCCCGGGGGGGATCAGCCCGAGGCCATCCGGCAACTGGTGGAGGGCATCGGCGACGGCCTGATGTTCCAGACCCTGCTCGGGGTGACGGGCTCGGGCAAGACCTACACCATGGCCAATGTCATTGCCCGGTGTGGCCGTCCGGCTCTGGTGCTGGCCCACAACAAGACCCTCGCGGCGCAGCTGTATTCTGAGTTCCGTGAGTTCTTTCCCGAGAACGCGGTGGAGTACTTCGTCAGTTACTACGACTACTACCAGCCGGAAGCCTATGTGCCGTCCCGCGACCTGTTCATCGAGAAGGACTCGGCGATCAACGAGCACATCGAGCAGATGCGCCTGTCGGCCACCAAGAGCCTGATGGAGCGGCGCGACGTGGTGATCGTGGCGTCGGTGTCGTGCATCTACGGTATCGGTGATCCGGGGGACTACCACAGCATGGTGCTGCACCTGCGCGAGGGTGAGCGGGTGGTGCACCGGGAACTGGTGCAGCGCCTGGTGGCCATGCAGTACAGCCGCGCCGACGTGGATTTCAAACGCGGCACCTTCCGGGTGCGTGGCGACGTGATCGACATCTACCCGGCGGAAAGTGCCGAGCACGCCCTGCGGGTCGAGATGTTCGACGACGAGATCGAGCACCTGACCCTGTTCGATCCGCTCACCGGCCACCTCAAGCAGAAGATCGCCCGCTTCACCGTTTATCCGTCCAGCCATTATGTGACGCCGCGGGCCACTGTGCTACGTGCGGTGGAGGCGATCAAGGATGAGCTGCGGGAGCGCATAGAGGTCTTCCAGAAGGGCGGCAAGCTGGTGGAGGCCCAGCGCATCGAGCAGCGCACCCGTTTTGACCTTGAGATGCTCAACGAGCTGGGCTTCTGCAAGGGCATCGAGAACTACTCGCGGCACATGTCCGGACGCAAGGCAGGCGATGCGCCGCCGACCCTCATCGACTACCTGCCGAAGGACGGCCTGATGTTCATCGATGAGTCGCATGTGTCCATCGGCCAGGTCGGAGCGATGTACAAGGGCGACCGGGCGCGCAAGGAGAATCTTGTCGAGTATGGCTTCCGCCTGCCCTCGGCGATGGACAACCGGCCGCTGAAGTTCGAGGAGTTCGAGCGCCTGCTGCCCCAGACCGTGTTTGTGTCGGCCACGCCGGCAGCCTACGAGAAGGAGCACCAGGGGCAGGTGGTGGAGCAGGTGGTGCGCCCCACCGGGCTGGTGGACCCGATCATCATCGTACGTCCGGCGACCACCCAGGTGGATGACCTGCTGGGAGAGATCAAGCTGCGCCTGGCCGTCCAGGAGCGGATCCTGGTCACCGTGCTGACCAAGCGCCTGGCCGAAGACCTGACCGAATACCTGGCCGAGAACGGGATCCGGGTGCGCTACCTGCACTCGGACATCGATACCGTCGAACGGGTGGAGATCATCCGTGACCTGCGCCTGGGCGAGTTCGATGTGCTGGTGGGGATCAACCTGCTGCGGGAGGGGCTGGATATACCCGAGGTCTCGCTGGTGGCCATCCTGGATGCCGACAAGGAGGGCTTCCTGCGCTCCGAGCGTTCGCTGATCCAGACCATCGGGCGGGCGGCGCGGCACCTGAATGGCACGGCGATCCTCTACGCGGACCGGATCACCGATTCGATGAAGGCCGCCATGGGCGAGACGGAGCGGCGCCGGGCGCGGCAGATCGCCTTCAACGAGGCGAACGGTATTACACCGAGGTCCGTGACAAAGCGCATAAAGGACATCATCGACGGTGTTTATGATGCAGGTTCAGGGGATGCCGCCGTCAATGCCGCAGAACCTCGCGCCGAATACGGTGCGATGGATGAAAAGGCACTGGCCAGGACGATCCGTCAGCTCGAGAAGGACATGCTGGACCACGCGCGCAACCTGGAATTCGAAAAGGCGGCGGCGGCACGGGACCGTCTGTTCCGCCTGCGGCAGCAGGCCTTCGGGGCTGAGGGGCACGATGCATCCGCTTCACCCGACGCCAAAGGCTGAGAGACCCTGCATAAATTGGTACTTGCACTTGTACGTTCCGCCCGCCGGCTGTTTAAATTGTCGGGAGGAGGGACACCTACAATGAGAATACTGTTTGTGTGCACCGGCAATATCTGTCGGTCACCGACGGCAGAGGGCGTGGCGCGCCGGTGGCTGGCGATGTCCGGGCTCGAAGAAGCCGTGGGTGTGGATTCGGCCGGGATTCAGGGTTATCACACCGGTGAGGCACCCGATCCGCGCAGTCAGGCGGCTGCCCTGCGGCGGGGCTATGACCTTTCCCGCTTGCGGGCCCGCAAGGTTCAGCCCAAGGATTACGCAGAATTCGATCTGCTGCTGGCCATGGACCGGGAGCACTTCGAGTATCTGCGGGATCGGGCGCCGGAGGGCTGCCGTCACAAGGTCCGGATGTTCATGAGCTATGCCCGGGAATCACGCCGGGATGACGTGCCGGATCCGTATTACGGCGGCGCGAAGGGCTTCGATGCCGTGCTCGACCTCTGCGAGGATGCTGTGCAGGGGCTGATCGAGGACATCCTGCCAGAGGTCAATCGGCGACGCAGGTCGGTGAGCTGACCGAGCCCACCGTGCGGGGCTTGCCCGTCAGGCGCTCAACAAAAAGGCCAACCCCGTGGGGTTGGCCTTTTTGCTTGGTGCACGCCTGCCTTACTTCTGGTCGGTTTCCACCTGGACCAGCGGTTCGTCGGCAATCAACGGAGCGCTGCGGCGGCGGCGGCCCAGGGGTTGCGCCGGAGCCGCTGCGGCGATGACGTCCTGGGGCGTGCTGCGACGGGTCTCGATCAGCACCAGGCCGCTGGCTTCGAGGCCAGCCGACAGGTCGATCGGGGCGCTCGGCGCAACAGGCGCGGGAGCCACCACGGGGGCGACCTCGACAACCACTGCGGTGGCTTCGCTGACGGTGGCGACGCTGGCCTCCACCTGCGCGACGGCGGCCTCGACCACCGGCTCGGTCGCCGGGATTTCAGCGGTCACGACCACTTCGACGGGAGCGACCGCGACTGCTGCGGCCTCCAGCACCGGGGCCGTCTCGACCGGGGCGGCTTCTGCCTGTGCCACTTCCACGGCGGCAGGCTCGGCCGGAGCGATTTCGATGGCCGTAGCGATCGCCGGCGCCGGCGTCTCGACGGACGCATGGCTGATGGCCTCCATGGCCTTCTCGATCAGGTCGCCTGCGGGGGCGGTGTTGGCGACCGCTTCCTGTGTGGCTGCCGGTGCGATGGCCGGGACGGCTTCGACAGCCGGAGCGGCTTCCGTTACGGTGGTGGCAAGCGCTTCACTGAGGGCCGCGGGGGCGGGGGCCTCTACCTGCGTGGCAACGGCTGCAGCCACTGCGGTCTCGGCTGCCGGAGCCTGCTCCTGCGAGTTGGCCTGAACCTCGGCCTGTTCGCCGATGGCCAGCTCACCCTGGGCGGCGCCTTCGGCGGTGCCGGCCTCGTCGTTGCGGCGACCACCGCGACGGCCGCGGCGGCTGCGGCGGCTGCGCTCGGTGCTGGCTTCGCCTTCAGCGGCGTTGCTCTCTGCGATCGCATCAGGGGCGGCCACGGCCACTGCGGCGGCGGCGGTCAGTTGCTCTGCGCTGGCCACGACGCCTTCGGCGTCGGCGGCCTTCGGAGCGGCGCCGTTGCGGTTGCGGTTGCGTTCACCACGCTCTGCACGTTCGGTGCGCTCGCCACCGCTGCGCTCGCCGCGTTCGGCACGTTCGCCATTGCGGCTTTCACGCTCGCCGCGTTCGGTGCGCTCGCCACGCTGGCGCTGGGGCTTCTCGCGGGCCTCGACCGGAGCCTCGGTGCTGTTGTTACGGGCATTGTCACGGTTGCCGTCACGGGCTTCCCGGCTTTCACTGCGCTCGCCGGTGCGCTCGCCACGCTCTTCACGCGGGCCACGGCCACGGCCGTCACGGCCGCCTTCACGACGACCACGCTCGTTGCGGGGGCGGGATTCGCGCCGCGGGGTTTCGGGTTGTGCCACCACCGGTGCGGGTTCGGGCTGCTTCTCACCGCGGAAGAACGCGAAGATGCGGGCCAGCAGGCCGGGCTGGCTTTCCGGCACGGGGGCCGGCGCAGGGGCGGCCTTGGCTTCGACCACCGGGGCCGGCTGGTCGGGCGTGATGCCCTTGACGGCGGCTTCCTGGCGCGCAGGCTTGTCGGTGTTGGCCGACGGCGGGGTGTAGTTCTCGTCCGCGGGCTTGGTGGCCATGCGGTAGCTCGGGACGCTGGAGTCTTCCTGGTTCAGCTGGTCGTGACGCAGGCGGACGATTTCGTGCTGCGGGGTTTCGAGGTGCCGGTTGGGGATCAGCACCAGGCCGACCTTGTGGCGGATCTCGATCTTGGCGATGTCGTCGCGCTTCTCGTTGAGCAGGAAGGTGGCCACGTCGACCGGGACCTGGCAGTGCAGGGCGCCGGTGTTGTCCTTCATGGCCTCTTCTTCGAGGATGCGCAGGATGTGCAGGGCCGAGGATTCGGTGCTGCGGATGTGGCCGGTGCCGTTACAGCGCGGGCAGGGGATGTAGCTGGTCTCGGCGAGGGCCGGACGCAGTCGCTGGCGGGACAGTTCGAGCAGGCCGAAACGGCTGATCTTGCCGGTCTGAACGCGGGCCCGGTCGTAGCGCAGGGCGTCGCGCAGGCGGTTCTCGACCTCGCGCTGGTTCTTCTGGGACTCCATGTCGATGAAGTCGATGACGATCAGACCGCCGAGGTCGCGCAGGCGCAGCTGACGGGCCACTTCATCGGCGGCTTCGCAGTTGGTCTTGAAGGCGGTTTCCTCGATGTCGGCGCCACGGGTGGCGCGGCCGGAGTTCACGTCCACGGAGACCAGGGCCTCGGTGTGGTCGATCACGATGGCGCCGCCGGAAGGCAGGCTGACCTGGCGGGAATAGGCCGACTCGATCTGGTGCTCGATCTGGAAGCGGGAGAAGAGCGGCACGTCGTCGTGGTAGCGCTTCACCCGGTTCACGTTCTGGGGCATGACGTGAGCCATGAACTGGCGCGCCTGTTCGTACACGTCGTCGGTGTCGATCAGGATCTCGCCGATGTCCGGCTGGAAGTAGTCACGGATGGCGCGGATGACCAGGCTGCCTTCCTGGTAGATCAGGAAAGCGCCTTCCTGGGCCTGGGCGGCGCCATCGATGGCACGCCACAGTTGCAGGAGGTAGTTGAGGTCCCATTGCAGCTCTTCGGCGTTGCGGCCGATGGCGGCGGTGCGGGCGATCAGGCTCATGCCGCCCGGTACTTCGAGCTGGTCCATCACGTCGCGCAGTTCGGCGCGTTCGTCACCCTCGACGCGGCGGGATACGCCACCGCCGCGCGGGTTGTTGGGCATCAGCACCAGGTAGCGGCCGGCCAGGGAGACGAAGGTGGTGAGCGCGGCACCCTTGTTGCCGCGTTCGTCCTTCTCGACCTGGACGATCAGTTCCTGGCCTTCCTTCAGGGCTTCCTTGATGGAAGCACGACTGGCTTCCACGCCGGGCTGGAAGTAGGCGCGGGAAATTTCCTTGAACGGCAGGAAGCCGTGGCGCTCCGCGCCATAGTCGACAAAAGCAGCTTCGAGACTGGGCTCGATGCGCGTGATGACGGCCTTGTAGATGTTGCTCTTACGTTGTTCCTTGGCGGCCGATTCAATGTCGAGATCGATCAGTTTCTGACCGTCGACAATGGCAACGCGGAGTTCCTCGGCCTGCGTTGCATTGAAGAGCATGCGCTTCATTCGTCTTCTTCTCCCGCGCAGCGCGCGCAGGACGGGGGCAGGACGAAACGCGCCGCCGCTTAGTTGCGGTGACTTAGTTTGGCGTTGTCGCGACTATCCTTCATCGGGGAAATCAAACTAGGTGGTGAGCGGCGGAGCTTCGTCATGTCACCCTGAACCGCGTACTACGCCGGGGCGGAAGTGAGGCTGCTACACGACTGGTCTCGCGGATCCGGAGCGGGGTATCGAACCGCCGCATGCCTTTTCGCGACCTCGGGCTTGCTGCTTTGACTCACTGGCTGCCCCTGTGTTCAGGGCCGTCAATCTGCGGGCGCGCTGGCGCGCAATAGGTACAAGTTTATTGTCGAATACAGTACCATCGCCCTCTTTTTGTCCGGCGATGGACCTTCCTTTTGGTTCTTCGGGAGCGGGGACGAGACTGGCGAGGCCAGGACCGAGTCGCTCTGGGGCGGCGAGTGCCGGTGTTGAATTCTGCACAACACGCATCTGGCGGGCACGACGCATCAGGACCGAAAAACCGTTAATTAGTATATTTCAAAACGATGGCCTTGAGTAAAGCACCCGCGGTAAGCCGTGTTTCCGTCGATGAAGGCAGCGCCGGGCAGCGCATCGACAACTTCCTGGTGCGGATCTGCAAGGGCGTGCCGAAGAGTCACGTCTATCGCATCCTGCGCAGCGGCGAGGTGCGCGTGAACAGCAGGCGGGTCGATCAGACCTACCGCCTCCAGGAGGGGGATGAGGTGCGCATCCCGCCGATCCGCCTGGCCGAAAAGGCCGAGGTAGCGGTGCCGGTCGGTAGGCCCTTCGATATCGTCTACGAGGACGAAGCCCTGCTGGTGCTCGACAAGCCGGCCGGGCTGGCCGTGCACGGGGGGAGCGGGGTGAGCTTCGGGGTGATCGAGCAGTTACGCCGGCAGCGGCCGGAGGCGAAGTTCCTGGAGCTGGTGCATCGGCTCGACCGGGAGACCTCGGGATTGCTCATCGTCGCCAAGAAGCGCAGCGCCCTGACCGTGCTGCACGACATGATGCGGGAGGGGCGGGTGCAGAAGCGCTACCTGACCCTGGTGGCGGGGCGCTGGCTCAATCTGCAGCAGCACGTCAAGCTGCCGCTCCACAAGTACCTGACCGAGGAGGGGGAGCGGCGTGTCAGCGTCAATCCCGAGGGCAAGCCGGCCCATAGCATCGTGCGCCTGCTGAAGCGCTGGCATTCATGCAGCCTGGTGGAGGTGGAATTGAAGACCGGCCGTACCCACCAGATCCGCGTGCATCTGAGCCACCTGGGCTTTCCGCTATACGGCGACGACAAGTATGGAGATTTTGCTCTCAACAAGCGGCTCGACAAGGTCGGGCTGAAGAGAATGTTCCTGCATGCGGCGAAGCTGGCCTTCCGCCATCCGCTGACCGATCAGTCGATTGAACTTGCCGCGGCCTTGCCGGCCGAACTCGAAGAGTATGTGGTGGCTGTCGAGCAGGCCGAGGAGAGGGAGTATGGCTAAGCGTTTTGAGCTGATTGTCTTTGACTGGGACGGTACCTTGCTGGATTCGGCGGGGGCCATCGTCCAGGCGATCCAGGCGGCAAGTGCCGACCTGGGGCTGCCGGTGCCGCCGGATGCGCGTGCCCGCCATGTCATCGGCCTCGGGCTCGGCGACGCCTTGCGTCATGCCGTGCCGGAACTGGCGGAAGCGGACTACCCGAAGATGGTTGAGCGCTATCGTTACCACTACCTGGCGTCGGATCATGAACTCAACCTGTTCGAGGGGGCCTGCGAGCTGATCGAGTCCCTGCATGCCCAGGGGCGCCTGCTGGCAGTGGCGACGGGCAAGAGCCGCAAGGGGCTGGCGCGGGCGCTCGAGCATTCGGGGCTGGGGCCGTTCTTTCACGCCACCCGCTGTGCCGACGAGTGTTTCTCCAAGCCTCATCCGGCCATGCTGGAGGAGCTGATGGACGAGCTGGGTGTCGCGAGCGAGGCCTGCCTGATGATCGGCGATACCACCCACGATATGCAGATGGCCCGCAACGCGCGGGTGGCAGGCCTGGCGGTGAGCTTCGGCGCGCATCCGGTGGAGCAGCTGCTTGCCGAGTCGCCGCTTGCCTGCGTGCATACGCCGGTCGAGCTGCGTGCCTGGCTGGAGGCGCATGCGTGATCTGCGCGTCAGGCGACCTGCTTGATGGCGGGGATGGCATCCGTTTCACCGTAACCCGACCGACCGGCGAGGAGCCCGCGTTTGTGGTGCGCCACGGGGGGCGGGTGCGTGCTTACCTGAATCGCTGTGCCCATGTGCCGGTGGAGCTAGACTGGCAGCCCGGCCGCTTTTTTGATTCGGATCGACGCTACCTGATCTGCGCCACACACGGCGCCCTCTACGAACCAGGTAGCGGCTACTGTTTTGCGGGGCCCTGCAAGGGCCGGACCCTGGTGCCTGTCGAGGTGGAGGAGCGGGACGGCGGCGTCTACCTGGTGGGGTGACGGGGTTTTGCGCTGTGGGTTTCGGGCGCCGCCAGGATCAGGAACACGGTTGGCCGGCGGGCCAGGTCGGGGGCGTCGCCCTTGCGCCATGCGGCGATGCTGCGGCTGGCGATCCACTCCTCGCCCTGGGTCAGGTCACGGGCCACGCACAGGCGGGTGTCCGGCTGGCAGTGCTGGCGCAGGGCCTCGAACAGGCGGTCGTTGCGATAGGGCGTCTCGATGAACAGCTGGGTGCGGGCGAAGCGGGCGGATTCGGCCTCCAGCTCGCGGATGCGCCTGTCGCGGCCGGCCTCGTCCACCGGCAGGTAGCCGTGGAAGGCGAAGCTCTGGCCGTTGAGTCCGGAGGCCATCAGGGCCAGCAGCAGGGACGAGGGGCCTACCAGCGGGGCGACGCGGATGCCGCGCTCGTGGGCGCGGCGGACGAGCAGGGCGCCAGGGTCGGCCACGGCCGGGCAGCCGGCTTCCGACATCAGGCCGGCATCGGCGCCTTCCACGAGCGGGGCGAGCAGGCTGTCCAGATCCGTCTGTCCGGGCTTCTCGGGCAGCTCCCGGATGTCCAGGTCGCGCAGCGGCCCGGGGTGCTCCAGGCGTTTCAGCTCGGCGCGGGCCGTCTTGGCGTTCTCGACGACAAAGTAGTGGAGCCCGCGTGCCACTGCGGCGACGTCGGTCGGGGTGGTCAGGCTGCTGGCGGTGTCGAGGCCAAGGCTGGCGGGGATCAGGTAGAGGGTGCCGGGCATGGTCAGGGCAGGGTGACGCCTTCGTTGCGCAGCATGCGGGCCAGGGCGATCAGGGGCAGGCCCACCAGTGCAGTGGGGTCGTCGCCGCTCAGGGCTTCCAGCAGGGTGATGCCGAGCCCTTCGGATTTGGCGCTGCCGGCGCAGTCCAGCGGGCGCTCCTTGTCTACATAGCGGACGATTTCCGCCTCGGAGAGTTGGCGGAAGCGCACTTCGGTCGGGACTGCGTCCACCTGGAGCCGCCCGTTGCGGGTATTGAGCAGGGCCAGGGCGGTGTGGAAGATCACCGTCTTGCCGCTCATGGACCGGAGCTGCGCCACGGCACGCTCCACGCTGCCCGGCTTGCCGAAGCGGGTGTTGCCCATGTGTGCGACCTGATCGCTGCCGATGATCAGCGCGTCGGGGTGGTGCTCCGCTACGGCGCGGGCCTTCTGTTCGGCAAGGCGTCCGGCCGTGGTGGCGGGGCTTTCATCCGGCAGGGGTGACTCGTCGATGTCCGGACGAGCGGTTTCGAAGGGGAGGCCGAAACGCTGCAGGAGTTCGCGGCGGTAGGCCGATGTGGAGGCGAGGACGATTTTCATGGGGGGCGACGCCGACGGGAATGCCCGGCGACAGTGATGCAGGGTTTTGACACAGGGAGCCGAAAATAATATCATGCCGCGCTTATGTCGCAAGAAAGCTTCATCACCGATCTGCGAGCGCTGGCCAGAGATGGGCGCCGCGTGCAGGCAACGGTTCCGGTAGAGAGCTTCGGCCGTTTGGTCGAGTCCCTGCTCGAGCCTGTCGGGACGATGACTTTCGAGTTTCAGGGTGAGCGTGACGACGAGGGCAAGCTCTACGTCGATCTGTCGATCCGGGGTGACCTGGTTCTGCAGTGCCAGCGCTGTCTTGAGGCTGTGGTGTGGCCCTGTGAGGTGCAGAATCGTCTGCTCCTGATCCGTCCCGGCGAGGCTTTGCCGGAAGACGAGCTCGAGAACGACGAAATCGACGCGCTTGAAGTGGAGCCCTCGACGGATCTGCTGGCGCTGGTGGAGGATGAAGTGCTCCTCGCCATGCCTCTGGTGCCCCGCCACAATGATTGCGAACCGCCGGTGAAGGCCGGCGTCGATGAAGAGATTTCGCCCTTCGCCGTCCTGCGCCAGTTGCGCGGCAAGGTTTAAGTATTCCTCAAGGAGTGTTTCATGGCTGTCCAACAGAACAAGAAGTCCCCGTCCAAGCGCGGTATGCATCGTTCCCACGATTTCCTGGTTGCCCCCCCGCTGGCCGTCGAGCCGACCACCGGCGAAGTGCACCTGCGTCATCACGTGTCGCCGTCCGGCGTCTACCGTGGCAAGAAGGTTGCCAAGGCCAAGGGCGAGTAATCTCCCTGCTTCGGAAGCGGCGCGACGCCTTCGGGTGATCGCGCCGTTTTTGCAAATGAAATCAACTTTCTGCGCCGTATGACCGTCACCCTGGCGATTGATTGCATGGGGGGCGATCACGGCCCCTCGGTGACCGTGCCCGCGGCCCTGCATTTCATGCGGGCTGATCGCGAAGCACGGGTCGTGCTGGTCGGGCGCGCCGAGGCCATCGAGCCCCACCTGGGTACCGCCCAGGCGGAGTTCGGCGAACGGCTGCGCATTCAGCGTGCTTCCGAAGTGGTGGGCATGGACGAGCCGCCGGCTCTGGCCATGCGCAGCAAGAAAGACTCGTCAATGCGCGTCTCGGTGGATCTCGTCAAGTCGGGCGAGGCACAGGCGGCCGTGTCCGCTGGCAACACCGGCGCGCTGATGGCGATCTCCCGCTTCGTCCTCAAGACCCTGCCGGGCATCGACCGTCCGGCGATCTGCAGTACGCTCCCCACCCTGCGCGGGCAGACCCATGTGCTCGACCTGGGCGCCAATGTGGACTGCACGCCCGAGCATCTCCTGCAGTTCGGCATCATGGGGGCCATGCTGGTGGCGGCGGTGGAGCACAATGAGCGGCCCAGCGTCGGTCTGCTCAACATCGGTGAAGAGGAAATCAAGGGCAACGAGACCGTCAAACAGGCCGGAGAGCTGCTTCGTAACAGCGGCCTCAATTTCTACGGTAACGTGGAAGGCAATGACATCTACAAGGGCACCGTGGATGTGGTCGTCTGTGATGGTTTCGTCGGCAATGTGGCGCTCAAGACCTCCGAAGGCCTGGCCCAGATGATGGCCACCTTCCTGCGCGAGCAGTTCTCCCGCAACTGGCTCACCAAGCTGGCGGCGATCTTCGCTATGTCCGCCTTGAAGGGCTTCAAGCACAAGCTCGACTCCCGGCGCTACAACGGCGCTGCCCTGCTCGGCCTTCGCGGCGTGGTCGTCAAGAGCCATGGTTCCGCCGATGCCTTTGCTTTCGAGCAGGCGATCTGGCGCGCCGCCGAAGCTGCCCGCAACCGACTCATCGAGCGCATCAGCGAACGAATGGAACGCGAAAGGTCTGCCGCATGATCCATGCACGCGTGGCCGGGACAGGCAGTTTCCTGCCTGGCAAGCCCGTTACCAACAATGATCTGGTGGCACGGGGGATCGACACTTCCGATGAGTGGATCACCGAGCGCACCGGCATTCACGCCCGCCATCTGGCCGAGCCTGACGTCACGTCGAGCCAGCTGGCCTATGAGGCCAGCATCCGGGCGATCGAAGCGGCGGGCTGTCTGCCCGGCGACATCGACCTGATCATCGTCGCCACCTCCACGCCGGACTGCATCTTCCCCAGTACCGCCACCTTGCTGCAGGCGAAGCTGGGCATCACCAATGGCGGCGCGGCTTTTGACCTGCAGGCGGTCTGTGCCGGTTTTGCGTACGCGCTCGCCACGGCGGAGAAGTTCATCCGTTCGGGCAGCCACAAGCGCGCCCTGGTGGTCGGTGCCGAGGTGTTCTCGCGCATCCTGGACTGGAATGACCGCGGCACCTGCGTGCTGTTCGGCGACGGTGCGGGTGCCATCGTGCTCGAGGCGTCGGATGCGCCGGGCATCCTGGCGTCGGCAATCCATGCGGATGGCAGCTACAACCCGATCCTGTGCGTGCCCGGCCAGATCAACCGCGGCAGCGTGACCGGCGATCCCTTCCTGCGCATGGATGGCCAGGCGGTGTTCAAGTTCGCGGTCAAGGTGCTGGCCGATGTGGCCCGGGAGGTCGCGGAGATCGGTGGTGTCTCCCTCGACGAGGTGGACTGGCTGATTCCGCATCAGGCCAACATCCGAATCATTCAAGCTACCGGCAAGCGCCTCGGTGTGTCCATGGGCAAGGTGATCGCCACGGTCTCGCATCATGGCAACACCTCGGCCGCCTCCATTCCCCTGGCGCTCGACGAAGCGGTGCGGGACGGTCGCATCCAGCGCGGCCAGAAAGTCATTCTCGAAGGCATCGGCGGCGGTTTTGCGTGGGGTGCCACGCTGCTGCGGTTCTGAGCCTTTTCAATCCGTCGTGCTTGTTTAAGCCCATTCAAAGGTAGGCAACGATGAATTTTGCTTTCGTGTTTCCGGGGCAGGGCTCCCAGTCGGTCGGCATGATGGCCGCCTACGGCGAGTCCGCCGTGATCCGCCAGGCCTTTGCCGAGGCGTCCGAGGCCCTGGGCCAGGATCTCTGGCAGATGGTGGCGGAAGGTCCGGCCGAGGTGCTGGCCCAGACCGTCAATACCCAGCCCTTGATGCTCACCGCTGGCGTTGCGGTCTACCGCGAGTGGATTGCCCGTGGTGGCGCGGCTCCGTCGCTGGTGGCCGGCCACAGCCTGGGGGAATACTCCGCGCTGGTGGCTGCCGGAGCCCTCGATTTTGCCGAGGCCGTCAAGCTGGTGCGCCTGCGCGCCCAGGCGATGCAGGAAGCGGTGCCCCAGGGCGAGGGTGCCATGGCCGCGCTGCTGGGCCTGGACGAGCCGGCGGCAGCCGAAGCCTGTGCCGAAGCGGCGCAGGGTGACGTGGTGTCCGCCGCCAACCTCAACAGTCCTGGCCAGATCGTG
Organism: Zoogloea dura; assembly: GCF_012927165.1. Lineage (GTDB taxonomy): Bacteria > Pseudomonadota > Gammaproteobacteria > Burkholderiales > Rhodocyclaceae > Zoogloea > Zoogloea dura. The sequence continues at coordinate 139,186 of NZ_JABBGA010000002.1, read as the reverse complement.
ATCGCCGGTTCCAAGGCGGCTGTGGAGCGTGCGATTGCCGCCGCCAAGGCGCGTGGCGCCAAGCGTGCCGTGCTGCTTCCGGTCAGCGCGCCCTTCCACTGCGCGCTGATGAAGCCTGCTGCTGAACGCCTGCAGCAGCGCCTGTCCGAGATCGAGGTGCGCGTGCCGTCCATCCCGGTGCTCAACAATGTGGATGTGGCGGTTGAAGATCAGCCCGCCCGCATCAAGGATGCCCTGGTGCGCCAGGCCTATTCGCCGGTGCGCTGGATCGAGACCGTGCAGGCAATCGCCCGCAGCGGCGCCACCCATGTGTTCGAGTGCGGCCCCGGCAAGGTGCTGGCCGGCATGACCAAGCGCATCGAGGGCAGCCTGCTGGGCGGAGCTATCGCCGATGTGGCGAGTCTGGAAGAAACGTTGAAGACCACGGGGGAAGCATGAGTCAGGTATTGCAAGGTCAGGTCGCGCTGGTGACCGGCGCATCCCGCGGCATCGGTCGCGCCATCGCCCTGGAGCTCGGTCGACTGGGCGCCACTGTGGTGGGGACCGCAACGTCCGAATCCGGCGCTGCCGACATTCAGGCGGCTCTCGAGGCGGCCGGCATCAGCGGCCGCGGACTGGCGCTGGATGTGACCAGCGCGGAGGCCTGCGAGGCGGCCATCGCCGATATCGAGAAGACGCTGGGCGCGGTGGCGGTGCTGGTCAATAACGCCGGCATCACCCGTGACAACCTGTCGATGCGCATGAAGGATACCGAGTGGGATGCGGTGATGGACACCAATCTCAAGGCGGTCTTCCGCATGTCCAAGCTCGTGATGCGCGGCATGATGAAGGCCCGTGGCGGCCGCATCATCAACATCACCTCGGTGGTGGGCAGCTCCGGCAACGCCGGCCAGGCCAACTACGCCGCGGCCAAGGCCGGTGTGGCGGGCATGACCCGCGCGCTGGCGCAGGAGCTGGGCAGCCGCAACATCACGGTCAATTGCGTTGCGCCGGGCTTTATCGATACCGACATGACCAAGGAATTGCCCGAAGCCCAGCGCGAGGCCCTGCAGGGCAAGATCGCCCTTGGCCGCCTCGGCAAACCCGAAGAGATCGCGGCCGTCGTAGGCTTTCTGGCCTCGCCCGCAGCTGCTTACGTGACGGGGGCGACCCTGCACGTGAACGGCGGTATGTACATGGCGTAAGTCTCGCCGCGCTGGCGAGGGTGCGCGTTTTTGGTAGAATGCGGGGGTTTTTGAATTCACCCGCCAAATTGGGAAGGAGTTACACAAATGGAAAACATCGAACAGCGTGTCAAGAAGATCGTTGCCGAACAACTCGGCGTGAACGAATCCGAGATCAAGAACGAATCCTCTTTCGTTGATGATCTGGGTGCCGACTCCCTCGATACCGTCGAACTGGTGATGGCCCTCGAAGAAGAGTTCGAGTGCGAGATCCCCGACGAAGAAGCCGAGAAGATCACCAGCGTTCAGCAGGCGATCGACTACGTCACCGCTCATCTCAAGAAGTAAGACTCCCGGAGCCTGCCTTGACCCGTCGCAGAGTCGTCGTAACCGGCCTTGGCGTCATTTCGCCGGTCGGCAATACCGTGGCTGAAGCTTGGGACGCCATTACCAACGGGCGTTCCGGCATCGGTGAAATCACCCGCTTCGATACCTCGTCCTTCCCGGTGAAGATTGCCGGTGAAGTGCGTGATTTCGATCTTGCGGCCTATCTTTCTCCGAAAGAGGCGCGCCGGATGGATGGCTTCATCCATTACGGCCTCGCTGCGGGCATCCAGGCTTTCCGTGATTCGGGCATCGAAGTCACCGATGCCAACGCCCACCGGATCGGTGTCAACATCGGTTCCGGTATCGGCGGCCTGCCCATGATCGAGGATACGCACAACGATTTCCTCGCCGGCGGCCCCCGCAAGATTTCCCCCTTCTTCATTCCCGGCACGATCATCAACATGATCTCCGGCAACCTGTCGATCATGTTCGGCCTCAAGGGCCCGAACCTGGCGGTGGTCACGGCCTGCACCACCGGCCTGCACGCCATCGGCATGAGCGCCCGGATGATCGAGTACGGCGATGCCGACGTGATGGTCTGTGGCGGTGCCGAGTCCACTGTGACGCCCCTGGCGGTTGGCGGCTTCGCCTCTGCCAAGGCTTTGTCCACCCGCAATGACGACCCGGCCACCGCCAGCCGTCCGTGGGACAAGGACCGCGACGGCTTTGTGCTGGGCGAAGGTGCCGGCGTGCTGGTGATCGAGGAATACGAACACGCCGTGAAGCGTGGCGCCCGCATCTATGCCGAGCTGGCTGGTTTCGGCATGAGCGGCGACGCGTATCACATGACCGCGCCGGATACCGACGGCCCCCGCCGCAGCATGGTTAACGCCCTGCAGAATGCGGGCGTCAATCCGGACGAGGTGCAGTACGTCAATGCTCACGGTACGTCCACGCCGCTGGGTGACAAGAACGAGACCGAGGCCATCCGGCTCGCCTTCGGTGCTGATGCGGCCAAGAAACTGGTGGTCAATTCCACCAAGTCCATGACTGGTCACCTGCTCGGTGGTGCCGGCGGTCTCGAGTCGGTGCTGACGACCCTGGCGATCTACAACCAGGTTTCGCCCCCCACCATCAACATCTTCGAGCAGGATCCGGCCTGCGATCTGGACTACTGTGCCAACGTGGCCCGCCCGATGAAGATCGACGTGGCCGTGAAGAACAACTTCGGCTTTGGCGGCACCAACGGCACGCTGGTGTTCCGCAAGGTCTGAGGCCATGGGGCCTCTGGGTCACGGAGTTTTTCCGGTCCCATGAGCGCTGTCATTGAAGTCATGAAGCCGTCGCGGCTGTGCACCCTCCTGGTTTCGGGGGTTCATGCCGCGGCGGCTTTGTCTTTCCTGCTGCTGCCGGATGCCGTCCGGCACGTCTGGGGATGGCCGGTCTGGGGATTGCTGCTGGTGTCGCTGGGGTGGCAGATCCACCGGCGGAAGTCGGGCATCCGTCGTCTGGCCTTGCAGGAGGATGGAGGGCTGTGCCTGGAGCCGGGCTTGTCTGGCGAGCGGACGGTTGGGTTGCTGCCGTCCTCGGTGGTGCTTGAGCGCGTGCTCTGGCTAGTCTGGCAGGAGGAGGGGCGACGTGTGGCGATGGTGTTGTTTGCCGACCAGCTTCTCCCGGGGGATTGGCGGCAGCTGCAGCGCTGGGCCCGTCTGCGGGGCCCTGCCCGGTTCGGCGTGGAGCCGGCACCGGGCAGGGGGGGAATCAGCTCCGTCCGCGACCCGGCTTGAGGACCGTGTCCCGGGCGCGGGGCAGGGTCTGCGGGTAATCACGGCTGAAGTGCAGGCCGCGGCTTTCCTTGCGCTTGAGAGCACTGCGGACGATCAACTCGGCGGTCAGGACCAGGTTGCGCAACTCGATGAGGTCGTTGGAGATCCGGAAATTGCTGTAGAACTCCTCGATTTCCCGGGTCAGCAGGCGGATCCGGTGCTGGGCGCGCTGCAGGCGCTTGTTGGTGCGCACGATGCCCACGTAGTCCCACATGAAGCGCCGCAGCTCGTCCCAGTTGTGGGAGATCACGATGGCTTCGTCCGAGTCGGTGACCCTGCTCTCGTCCCACTGGGGCAGAGTGTCGGGCAGTTCGCGCGGGGTGCCGGCGATATCGTGGGCTGCCGCTTCGCCATACACCACGCATTCGAGCAGCGAGTTGCTGGCCAGGCGGTTGGCGCCGTGCAGGCCTGTGCAGGCCGATTCGCCGACGGCGTAGAGGCCGGCCACTCCGGTGCGTGCCTGCAGGTCGGTCACGATGCCGCCACAGGAGTAGTGGGCGGCGGGCACGACCGGGATCGGCTGGCGCGTGATGTCGATGCCCAGCTCTGCACAGCGGGCCAGGATGTTGGGGAAGTGCTCTTCCAGGAAGGCCGCGGGCTTGTGGCTGATGTCCAGGAAGACGCAGTCGAGGCCGTGTTTCTTCATCTCGAAGTCGATGGCGCGGGCGACCACGTCACGGGGGGCAAGCTCTTCCCGGGAGTCGTGCTCCGGCATGAAGCGGCTGCCGTCAGGGCGGCGCAGCAGGCCGCCTTCGCCGCGCACGGCCTCGGAGATCAGGAAGGATTTGGCCTGCGGGTGGTACAGGCAGGTGGGGTGGAACTGGATGAACTCCATGTTCGCCACCTGGCAGCCCGCTCGCCAGGCCATCGCCACACCGTCGCCGGTGGCGGTGTCAGGGTTGGTGGTGTACAGGTAGACCTTGCCGGTGCCGCCGGTAGCCAGCACGGTGTGACGTGCGGCAAAGGTGACCACCTCGTCCCTGGCGATATCGAGCACGTAGGCGCCGAGGCAGCCCTGGTCGGGGCGACCGATCTTGTCGCCGATGATCAGGTCGACAGCGATGTGCTGCTCGAAGATCGTGATGTTCGGATGGGCCCGGACCTGCTCGGTGAGGGTGGCCTGTACGGCGGCACCAGTGGCGTCCGCCACGTGGATTACGCGCCGGTGGCCGTGGCCACCTTCCCGGGTGAGGTGGTAGCCGATTGCCGAGCTGGCGTCGGTGGTGAAGGGGACGCCATGGTCGATCAGCCAGCGGATCGCCCGCGGGCCGTTCTCGACCACGAAGCGCGTGGCGCTGTCGGAGCACAGGCCGACACCGGCGGTGTGGGTATCGGCTACGTGGGCATCGGTGCTGTCGGCCGGGTCCAGCACGGCGGCAATTCCACCTTGGGCCCATGCGCTGGCGCTGTCTTCGAGGGAGCGTTTGGTGACCAGGGCAACCTTGTGGGTATCGGCGAGGCGGAGAGCGATGGATTGTCCGGCAAGGCCACTGCCCAGGATGAGGACATCGAAAGCGGTCACTTCAGGGGGGTGCCGCAAAGGGCAATATTACGAAGCGGCGACTATAGCATGGGCCATCCGGCCGACCGAAGCACGCAAGACCCCTTCGGCGACTGAACTATACGCAGGCGGCAGAGTCTAGAAGACACTTTGGCGAGGAAAGCGGGGCTCTCGCGGTATACTCCGCGGTCGGTGGCCGGTCCGGTCACGGCAACAAAGGTTTACATTCCCCGACCATGAGTGATCGCGAAATTGACCAGCAACTGGTCGAGCGTGTGCAACGAGGCGACAAGCAGGCTTTTGGCCTGCTTGTGACCAAGTATCAGCGCAAGCTCGCCCGGCTACTGTCGAGATTGATCCGGGATCCCGCCGAAGTGGAGGATGTTGCCCAGGAAACGTTCATCAAGGCTTATCGGGCCCTGCCGTCGTTCCGGGGGGACAGCGCGTTCTATACATGGCTCTACCGGATAGGGATCAATACCGCCAAGAATTACCTCGTATCCCAGGGCAGGCGTGCGCCCACATCCACGGATTTCGACTCCGAGGAGGCGGAAACCTTCGAGGAGGGCGATCAGCTCCGTGACATCAACACGCCCGAGCGGCTCCTCATGACCAAGCAGATCGGTGAGACGGTCAATGTGGCCATGGAAGCGCTGCCTGAAGAATTGAGAACGGCGATCGTGCTGCGAGAGATCGAAGGTTTGAGTTACGAAGAGATCGCCACGATCATGGAGTGCCCGATCGGCACGGTTCGTTCGCGGATTTTCCGCGCACGGGAAGCTATTTCCGAGAAGCTCAAGCCGTTGCTCGATACGGCTCCGAACAAGAGGTGGTAAGACGATGAAAGAGAAAGTTTCTGCCCTGCTGGATGGCGCCCTTGATGAGATGGCATCCGCGCGCATGCTGGATACCCTCCGACGGGATCCGGCCCTGCGCCGGGACTGGGAGCGCTACAGCCTCATCGGGGATGTGATGCGGGACGAGCCCGTCCTGTCCGCCGATTTCACCAGCCGCCTGATGGCCGAGCTGGAGCAGGAGCCGACAGTTCTTGCGCCGGTCCGCACCGAGAGCCGCAACAACTGGGTACGTCACCTGATGCCCATCGCGGCGTCTGTGATGGGCGCCGCGGCAGTGGGTTGGGTTGCCATGATGCTCAATGGCGGTGGTGCCACTCCGGCGCCGTCCCTGGCCGCCGTCAAGGCGCCGGTCCCGGCAGTGGCGGCGGTTGATCCGGCCGTGTCGGCCCGGCTGGCGTCGGCCAGCGCGGAGCCTTCCGAGCGGGAATATCTGATTGCCCATCAGGCCATGGCGCCCTCGGCGGCCATGCCAGGAGTGGCCTATTACGTACGTTCCGTTTCCGACACGCGGATGGCCGGCGAACGATGAAGCGCTTCCTGTGCTTTCTGGCACTGTGCTGGGCCTGTGTGGGTGCTGCGCTGGCACAGGTCCCCACTGATCCGCTCAGCTGGCTGGGGCGTATCTCCAGCGCAGCTCACCGGCTCAATTACACCGGCACCTTCACCTACCAGAGCGGCAAGCACGTCGAGACTTCGCGGATCACCCACATGGTGGATGCCGGCGGTGAGTACGAGAAGCTCGAAGCGCTCGATGGCAGTCCCCGTGAAGTGGTGCGCAACAACGATGAAGTGCAGTGTTTCCTTCCCGAGCAGAAGCTGCTGATCGTCGATCAGTTCGGTGCCCGTCGCAGTTTTCCGGCCCGTCTGCCCCAGTCTCCCAGCGCCCTGGCCGAGCACTACCGCATCCGCAAGGGTGATGTGGCCCGCATCGCAGGCATGGAGAGCCAGCAGATCATCCTGGAACCCAAGGATGACCTGCGCTTCGGCCATCACCTGTGGGCCGACATGGCCTCCGGGCTGCTGTTGCGGGCGCGGCTGGTCGGCGAGAAGGGCGACAGCATCGAGCAGTTCGTGTTCACCGAAGTGCAGATCGGCGCTCCGATCGACAGGGACAAGCTCAAGCCGCGATTCACCAGCTCGCCGGACTGGAAGGTAGTGAATGCGCGTGGCAGCGATGTGAAGATCGAGGACATCGGCTGGGTCTTCCGCAACAGCATTCCGGGCTTCCGCCAGGTCGTGTCGGTGGCCCGCCAGGTCCGCAAGGACAGGGGCGATGCCTACCACGTGGTCTTTTCCGACGGGCTGGCCGCCATCTCGGTGTTCATCGAGCACGAGTCGGGCAAGGGCACCGTGCAGAGCGGACTGAGCACCTCGGGATCCTTCAACATCTTCCGTCGCGTGGTGGCGGAGCACCGTATCACCGTGCTGGGTGAAGTGCCGGCCCAGGCGCTGGTCCGCATTGCTGACGGTATCGAGCAGCGCAGGCGGTGATGCGGGTGACGGGGGTGGTCCGGCGTCTCGAGGCTGATGATGCCTGGGTGGATGTGGCGGTGAGTGGCGGCTGTGGCCGTTGCAACGAGCCGGGCGGCTGCGGTGGAGTCAATATCGCGCGCCCCCTGGCCTTGTCGTCCAGGAGTGTGCGGGTCGCCAATCACATCCAGGCCAGACCGGGCGATACCGTGGCCGTGGTGGTTGATGATGGCGTTCCCCTGCGTGCCGCGCTGCTGGCCTATGGCTGGCCGGTTCTGGGTGTCATTGTCGGCGCGGCGGCCGGAACACTGATGGCTTCGCCGGGGCAGGGCGACCTGCTGGCGGCTGTCGGCGCCGTTGGAGGCGGCCTGGCGGCCGGCCTGGCCGGGCGGGCCCGGAGCCGCAGGCAGGACGCCCCGCAGCTGCGCCTGGAGCGGGCCGATTTGACTGTAAGCGGAGGGTGTTCCCGATGAGTGTGCGGGTCTTCAGACAATACCTTGCCGCCTTTTTCTTTCTTGTCGCCGCATTGTCCGCGATGGCGCGGGATCTGCCCGACATCGCCGGCCTGGCCGAGAGGCAGGGCCTGGCGGTTGTCAATATCAGCTCCACCCAGGCGGTCAAGGCGGCACGTTCCGGGGTGCCGAACATGGACGAGGATGACCCCATGTTCGATTTCTTCCGCCGCTTCATTCCCCGCCATCCCTCGGTGCCGCGTGGCGAGCCCGATAACCGCTCCCTTGGTTCGGGTTTCATCGTCTCCAGCGATGGCTATGTGCTGACCAATGCCCACGTGGTGGACGGCGCCGACGAGATCATCGTCAAGCTCACCGACAAGCGCGAGTTCCGGGCCCGGGTGATGGGGGCCGATCCGCGCACCGACGTGGCCCTGCTGAAGATCGACGCGGCGGGGCTGCCCCGGGTTGTGCTCGGAGACCCGAACAAGCTGAGGGTAGGAGACTGGGTGGTGGCCATCGGGTCGCCCTTTGGCTTCGAGAATTCCGTGACGGCCGGTATCGTCAGTGCGAAGGGGCGCTCCCTGCCGCAGGAGAATTTCGTGCCCTTCATCCAGACCGATGTGGCCATCAATCCGGGCAATTCCGGAGGTCCGCTATTTAACATGAAGGGCGAGGTGGTGGGGATCAACTCGCAGATCTACAGCCGCACCGGTGGCTTCATGGGCTTGTCCTTCGCCATCCCAATCGATGTGGCGATGGACGTGCAGAACCAGCTGCGCGCCAGCGGGCGGGTCCAGCGCGGACGCATCGGCGTGGCGATCCAGGAAGTGTCCCGCGAGCTGGCTGACAGCTTCAAATTGAGCAAACCGGTAGGTGCCCTGGTCAGTTCGGTGGAGAAAGGCAGCCCGGCAGACAAGGCCGGCTTCGAGCAGGGCGACATCGTGCTGGCATTCGATGGCAGGCCGGTCTCAGTGTCGTCCGACCTGCCGCGCATCGTGGGTGCCACCCGGCCGGGCCACAAGGTGGCAGTGCAGGTATGGCGGCGCGGGGTGGCAAAGGATCTGAGCGTGGTTGTGGCCGAGCTGCCCGATGACAAGCAGAAGAAAGTCGTGTCGCGCGCTCCCCGGCCTGAGCCGGCTGCCGCCAACAAGCTGGGCATCACCGTCGTGGAGCCGAATGCGGAGCAGCGCAAGGACGGCCGCTTCGGTAATGGCGGCGTGGTGGTGGACACCCTGCGGAGTGCCTCCGCACGTGCCTCCGAGATCCAGTCTGGCGACGGCATCCTGGCGCTGGTCAGCAAGGGCGTGCGCACCGATATCCGCTCTGTGGACCAGTTCAACCGCGTGGTAGCCGGCCTCGAGTCCGGCCAGAGCGTGACCCTGCTGGTGGCGCGCGGCGACTTCCAGACCTTCGTGCCGGTGCGTACCCTTGAGCGCTGAACGGCAACTGACCGTACTGAGCCGGGAGTGGTGCCATCTATGCCACGATCTGATCGAGGCGCTCAAGCCCCTGCAGGCGGAGTTCGGCTTCGGCCTGCAGGTGGTGGATGTGGATGCGGATGAAGCCCTCGAGGCACGCTGGAACGAACTGGTGCCCGTGTTGCTCGAAGGCGAGGTGGAGATCTGCCACCATTTCCTCGACGAGGGCGCCGTTCGTGCTCATTTCCAGCGTATCGGTTAGAATCCAAGTCTTTGCCGGCAAACAAAATTTATCAGGGTGCCCTTCGGCACCCTTTTTCATGGCTCATATGAAACAACTCCCGCTCTCACTGTGTTCACTGCCCTCCATCGGGGTGTCGGTGCCCTTGAGACGGCTCGGCGCGTACTGATATGCAACACATCCGAAATTTCTCGATCATCGCCCACATCGACCACGGTAAATCCACCCTGGCCGACCGGATCATCCAGCTCTGTGGCGGCCTCTCCTCGCGGGAAATGGAAGCCCAGGTGCTTGACTCGATGGACATCGAGCGCGAGCGCGGCATCACCATCAAGGCCCAGACGGCGGCGCTCAGCTACCGCGCCCGGAATGGCGAGATCTACAACCTGAACCTCATCGACACCCCGGGCCACGTGGACTTCTCCTACGAGGTGTCCCGTTCGCTGGCGGCCTGCGAGGGTGGCCTGCTGGTGGTGGATGCCTCCCAGGGCGTCGAGGCCCAGACTGTCGCCAACTGCTACACGGCCCTCGACCAGGGCGTCGAGGTGGTGCCGGTGCTCAACAAGATGGACCTGCCGCAGGCCAATCCGGAGGGGGCCAAGCAGGAAATCGAGGACGTCATCGGCATCGACGCGACCGACGCCATCCCCTGCTCCGCCAAGACCGGCATGGGCGTGGAGGACATCCTTGAAGCCGTGATCGCGCGCATCCCGGCGCCCAAGGGCGACCCCGATGCGCCGCTGAAGGCCCTGATCATCGACTCCTGGTTCGACAACTACGTCGGTGTGGTGATGCTGGTGCGCGTGGTGGATGGGGTGCTGAAGCCCAAGGACAGGATCATGTTCATGTCCACCGGCGTGCAGCAGCTGTGCGAGCAGGTCGGTGTGTTCACGCCCAAGTCCCAGCAGCGCGAAACCCTGTCGGCAGGGCAGGTGGGTTTCATCATCGCCGGCATCAAGGAACTGAAGTCGGCGAAGGTGGGGGACACCATCACCCTGGCCAACCGCAAGGCGGAAGAGCCCCTGGCCGGCTTCAAGGAGATCAAGCCCCAGGTGTTCGCCGGCCTCTACCCGGTGGAGTCCAACGAATACGACCAGCTGCGTGAGTCTCTCGAAAAGCTGCGCCTCAACGACGCCTCCCTGCAGTTCGAGCCGGAAGTCTCCCAGGCCCTGGGCTTCGGCTTCCGCTGCGGTTTTCTCGGTCTGCTGCACATGGAAATCGTGCAGGAGCGCCTGGAGCGGGAGTTCGACATGAACCTCATCACCACGGCGCCCACCGTGGTGTACGAAGTCCTGATGAAGGACGGCGTCGTCGAGCAGATCTCCAACCCGTCCCGCTTGCCCGACCTGTCGAAGATCGATGAAGTGCGCGAGCCCATCATCAAGGCCACTATCTTCCTGCCCCAGGAGTATGTCGGTTCGGTGATCACCCTGTGTAACCAGAAGCGCGGTTCCCAGGTGGACATGCTGTATCACGGCCGCCAGGTGCAGCTGGTCTACGACATGCCCATGAACGAAGTGGTCATGGACTTCTTCGACAAGCTGAAGTCCGTGTCCCGGGGCTATGCCTCTCTCGACTACGAGTTCAAGGAATACCGGGCCGCCGACCTGGTCAAGCTCGACGTGCTGGTGTCCAGCGAGAAGGTCGATGCCCTGTCGATCATCGTGCATCGGGCCAACTCCCAGTATCGCGGCCGCGAACTGGTCGCCAAGCTGCGCGAGCTGATCCCGCGCCAGATGTTCGACGTGGCCATCCAGGCCGCCATCGGCTCCAACATCGTGGCTCGTGAAACCATCAAGGCCTTGCGCAAGAACGTGCTGGCCAAGTGCTACGGCGGCGACATCACGCGGAAGAAGAAGCTCCTCGAGAAGCAGAAGGAGGGCAAGAAGCGGATGAAGCAGGTCGGCAACGTCGAGATTCCGCAGGAGGCCTTCCTGGCCGTGCTGCGGGTGGATGAAGGTAAATAAGCCGGCGGTGCCGGCTCCAGGAGTGAGCGCGTGAATTTTGCCTTGATACTTTTCGTCCTGCTGGTGGCCAGCGGCGTGCTGTGGGCGCTGGACCATTTCGTGGCCAGCAGGCGCCGTTCGGTTGGAGCCAAGTCACCGTGGTGGGTGGAGTATGGCGCCAGCTTTTTCCCGGTGATCCTGGTGGTGTTCTGCCTGCGCTCCTTTGTCGTTGAGCCCTTCAAGATTCCGTCGGGCTCGATGATCCCGACCCTGCTGGTGGGCGACTTCATCCTGGTCAACAAATGGACTTACGGCATCCGCCTGCCGGTGATCAACAAGAAGATCATCGAGGTGAATCAGCCCAAGCGCGGGGATGTGATGGTCTTCCGCTTCCCGGGTGATCCATCCCTCGACTACATCAAGCGGGTGGTCGGCCTGCCCGGTGACAAGGTCGAATACATCGACAAGAAGCTCACCATCAATGGGCAGGCGATGTCTCAGAAGGAGGCCGGTGATTACCTCCACGCCGATCGCCTCTATTACTCCAGTCGCTTCACCGAGAAGCTGGGCGACGTGGAGCACAACATCATCACTGACAAGGACGCCCCTGCCTTCGTGTCCCAGGTGACGCCCTACGCCTTCCGCGAGAACTGCACCTATACTAGCCGTGGCGTGTCCTGCACCGTGCCGCAGGGGCACTACTTCATGATGGGTGACAACCGCGACGGCAGCTTCGACAGCCGTGGTTGGGGCTTCGTCCCGGAGCAGAACATTGTTGGCAAGGCCTTCTTCATCTGGTTCAATTTCAGCGATCTGAAACGCATAGGCAGCTTCCACTAATCATGACACGTAAAAGTCAGGCCGGCCTCAGTCTCATCGGAACCATGTTCGTCGGGGTGGTGCTGGCGGCCGTCGTGCTGCTGGGCCTCAAGCTGATCCCCGTGGCCAGTGAGTTCTTCGGCGTCAAGCGCGCCATCGCGGCCGTGGCCGCCGCCGCCGATCCCCAGACCGCCACCGTGCCCCAGCTGCGCATGGCGTTTTCCAAGCGTGCCCTGGTGGATGAGATCACCAGCGTCAGCGCCACCGACCTGGACATCACCAAGGAAAACGGCCAGATCGTCATCTCGGTGGACTACAGCCGCAAGGTGCCCCTGTTCTCCGGCGTGAGCCTGTTGTTCGATCTGTCGGCGAGCAGCGCCGGCAGTGCCGTCAAATGAAACTCGAAGGATTGCAGCGGGCCATCGGCTATCGCTTCACCCGCCCGGAGTTGCTGAGCCAGGCGCTGACCCATCGCAGCTTCGGGTCGCCCCACAACGAGCGCCTCGAGTTTCTTGGCGACAGCGTGCTCAACTGCGTCACCGCCATCGCCCTGTTCGATCGCTTCAACGACCTGCGCGAGGGCGACCTGTCCCGCCTGCGGGCCAACCTCGTGCGCCAGGAGGCCTTGCACCGGGTGGCAGACAGCCTTCACCTGGGGGATTACCTGAACCTGGGCGAGGGCGAACTGAAGAGCGGTGGTCATCGCCGTCCGTCCATCCTGGCCGATGCCCTAGAGGCGATCTTCGCGGCGGTGTACCTGGATGCGGGTTTCGAGGCGGCCCGCTCGGTGATCGACCGGCTGTATGCCCCGGCGCTGGCCGAACTCGATCCGGCCCGCGCCCTCAAGGACCCCAAGACCGCCCTGCAGGAATGGCTGCAGGGGCGGCGCATGCCCTTGCCCCGTTACAGCCTCGCGGCGACCCGGGGCGAGGCCCACCAGCAGGAATTCGAGGTCGAGTGCGAGATCGCCGGCCTTGGCCTCAAGACCCGCGGCAACGGCGTCAGTCGCCGTGCCGCCGAACAGCAGTCCGCCCAGCGGGCGCTGGAACTCCTTCCCAAGCAATGACCGAATTCAATACTCCTGGCGACCAGCCTGCCCGTACCGGCTTTGTCGCCATCGTCGGCCGTCCCAACGTCGGCAAGTCGACCCTGCTCAACCGCCTGATCGGCCAGAAGATCAGCATCGTCTCCCGCAAGGCCCAGACCACCCGGCACCGGGTGACCGGGGTGCTCACCGAGGGGGCGGCCCAGTTCATCTTCGTGGATACGCCGGGCTTTCAGACCCGCCACAAGAACGCCCTCAACCGGGCCATGAACCGCACCGTCACCCAAGTGCTGGCCGACGTGGACCTGGTGCTCTTCGTGATCGAGAGCGGCCGCTACGGCCCCGACGACGAACAGGTGGTCAAGCTGCTGCCAGAGGGCGCCAAGGTCATCCTGGTGATCAACAAGGTTGACCTGCTGGAGGACAAGGCGCGTCTGCTGCCCTTCCTGCAGAAGATGAGCGCCGTCTACCCGTTTGCCGAGATCGTGCCGGTGAGCGCCGAAAAGGGCCGCAATACCGACCAGCTGGTGAAGGCTGCCGAGCCCTACCTGCCGGAAGGCGAGTGGATCTTCGACCAGGACGACATCACCGACCGCAGTGAGCGCTTCCTGGCCGCCGAGTTCATCCGCGAGAAGCTGTTCCGCCAGCTTGGCGAGGAGCTGCCCTACGGCATGACCGTCGAGATCGAGAAGTTCGAGGCAGAGGCCGGCCTGCGCCGCATCCACGCGGCGGTGATCGTCGACAAGTCTGCCCACAAGGCCATGGTCATCGGCAAGGGGGGCGAACGTCTCAAGCGGATCGGCACCGAAGCCCGCCTCGAGATGGAAAAACTGTTCGACTCCAAGGTCTTCCTGGAGGTGTGGGTCAAGGTCAAGAGTGGCTGGGCCGATGACGAGCGCGCCATCAAGAGCCTCGGCTACGAGTAATCCCACGGAAAGAAGCGCCCGGTGAGCGTCAGGCAGCGGGTCGACCAGCAGCCGGGCTTCGTGCTGCACACCTATCCCTACCGCGAGACCAGCCTGATCGTCGAGGTCTTCAGCCGCGACCATGGCCGGATCGGCCTGGTGGCCAAGGGCGCCCGGCGCCCCATGTCCCAGTTGCGGGGCGTGCTGATGGCCTTTCAGCCCCTCTTCATCGACTGGAGCGGCGGCGGCGAGATGAAGACCCTGGTGCGCGCCGAATGGCAGGGCGGACAGCCTCTGCTGGGCGGTCAGGCGCTCCTCTGTGCCTACTACCTCAACGAATTGCTGATGCGCCTGCTGCCCCGCGAGGATGCCCATCCGGCGCTCTACCGGGCCTACGGCGAAGCCCTGCGCGCGCTTGCCGACGACGAGTCGCGGGAGTTCGTGCTGCGTCGCTTCGAGCTAGCCATGCTGCAGGAACTGGGCTACGGCCTGGAGCTCGAGTCCGACTGCGACGGACGGCCCATCCGGCCCGACTCGCGCTACGCCTATATAATCGAGCGCGGTGCGGTGCCCCTGGACGAATACGGCGTTGGCGACGACAGCTCGGTGGTTGCTGGCCAGACCCTGCTCGACATGGCCCATGGCGAATTCCGCAACCCGGAATCCCTGGCCGGCAGCAAGGCTCTGATGCGCCGCCTGATCCAGCATTACCTTGGCGGGCAGGTGCTCCAGTCCCGCCGCGTCTTCACCGAATTGCTAGCCTATCCCGGAGAGAGCTCTTGATCGAACTCGGCGTTAACATCGACCACGTCGCCACCCTGCGCCAGGCCCGCCGCACCTGGGAACCCGATCCCTGCTGGGCCGCCGTCGAGGCCCACCTCGGCGGCGCCGACGGCATCACCGTGCATCTGCGCGAAGACCGTCGCCACATCCAGGACGCGGACGTGCGCAAGCTGAGCGAGCTGACCCAGATCAAGCTCAACCTCGAGATGGCGGCCACCGACGAGATGGTCGGCATCGCCTGCTGCATCCGCCCGCAGATGGCCATGTTCGTGCCGGAGGGGCGCCACGAGGTGACCACCGAAGGCGGGCTCGACATCGTTTCCCAGGAGGCCCGCCTGAAGGACGCGGTGGCCCGTCTGGCGGAGCATGGCATCACCGTCAGCGTCTTCATCGACGCCGAGCTGGCCCAGGTGGAGGCCGCGGCGCGCATCGGCGCCCGGGTGTGCGAGATCCACACCGGCCCCTATGCCCACGTTTTCCATGGCGCAGGGCGGGATGCCGAGAGCCCCGCGGTGCTCGCCGAGGTGGCCAAGATCCGCGCTGCGGGCACGGCCATCCGTCAGTTGGGCATGCGCTTCAATGCCGGTCATGCCCTCAATTACTACAACGTCCAGCCGATTGCCCGCCTGCCGGGGATCCGCGAGCTGCACATCGGCCACTCCATCGTCAGCCGTTCGGTGTTCACTGGCCTGCGCGAGGCGGTGCGCGAGATGAAGCGCCTGATGCGCGAGGCCGCCGAGCAGGGCGACGTGGCGTGATCCACGGGGTCGGCACCGACATCGTGCGGGTCGCCCGCATGGACGAGGCGCTGGCCCGCCACGGGGAGCGCTTCGCCTGGCGCATCCTGCACGAGCAGGAGCGCGAGGCCTTCAGCGCGTCGCGCATGCCGGGCCGCTTCCTGGCCAAACGCTTTGCCGCCAAGGAGGCCTTCGGCAAGGCCCTCGGCACCGGCGTGGCCGCGCCGGCCACCCTGCACGCGGTGCGCGTGGGTCACGACGCCCTTGGCAAACCCCTGTTCGAATATGCCCCGGAGCTGGAGGATTACCTCCGGAAGCGGGGTCTTGCCGCCCATCTCAGCCTGTCCGACGAGACCGACTACGTCGTCGCCTTTGCCGTCATCGAGAAGCCATGAAGCCATCCCACGCCCTGCCGGGCCCCGTCATGCTCGACGTGGCCGGCCACGAACTCAGCGCCGAGGAGCGGGACGTCCTGCAGCATCCCCTGGTGGGCGGCGTCATCCTGTTCGCCCGCAATTATGCGGAACCGGAGCAGCTGCGCGCCCTGACCACTGCGATCCGCACGGCGCGGCCGGAACTCATCATCTCGGTGGACCATGAAGGCGGCCGGGTACAGCGCTTCCGCGACGGCTTCACCCGTCTGCCGGCCATGCGGCGCCTGGGCGAGGCCTGGGCGCTGGACCCGGCCTTCGGCAAGTCCTGCGCCCGCCAGGCCGGGCTGGTGCTGGCGGCCGAGCTGCGGGCCCATGGGGTGGACCTCAGCTACGCGCCGGTGCTCGACCTGGACTACGGCGTCAGCAGCGTGATCGGTGACCGCGCCTTCCACCGGGAGCCCGCGGTGGCCACGGAGCTGGCCCGGGAAGTCATCGCCGGCCTGGCCCAGGCCGGCCTGCGTGCAGTCGGCAAACATTTTCCGGGTCACGGCGCCGTGGAGGCTGATTCCCATGTGGCCATTCCCGTGGACGGGCGCGGCTTCGATGCGGTGTGGGCCGAAGACATCGTGCCCTTCCGCCTGCTGGCGGGCGAGCTGGGCGGGGTGATGCCGGCCCACGTCATCTTCGAGCACATCGACGCCCGGCCGGCGGGTTTCTCGCCGTTCTGGCTGCAGGATGTGCTGCGCGGCCGCCTGGGCTTCCGGGGGGTGATCTTCAGCGATGACCTGACCATGGAAGGCGCCAGCGTGGCGGGCGGCATACGCGAGCGGGCTGCGGCGGCACATGGCGCGGGCTGCGACATGGTGCTGGTGTGCAACCGCCCCGAGCTGGCCATCGAACTGCTGGACCGCTGGCGCCCGGAGGTGGGTGCCGACAGCCAGGCGCGCATCCACGCCCTGCGGCCGAAGCCCGGCAGTGCGCCGACGGATCCGCAGACCCTGGCCGGCTGGGCGACGTACACCGACGCCCGCGACGCCCTCCGTTCCCTCGCCTGAGCCGGGCGCACCAGCGTGGCCTTCGACGCCAAAGCCTTCCTGCGCACCCTCACCGAGGAGCCCGGGGTCTATCGCATGATCGGTGCCGACGAGACGGTGCTTTACGTCGGCAAGGCCAAGAACCTCAAGCGGCGGGTGTCCTCGTATTTCCAGCGCACCCAGCTCAGCCCGCGCATCGCCATCATGGTGGGGCAGGTAGAGCGGGTGGATACCACGGCGACCCGCTCCGAGGCCGAGGCCCTGATCCTCGAGAACAACCTCATCAAGAGTCTCGGGCCGAAGTACAACATCCTGTTCCGGGACGACAAGTCCTATCCCTACATCGCCCTGTCGGGCGGGGATTTTCCGCAGATCTACTACCACCGGGGCGGCTTCCGGAAAGGTGTGCGCTACTTCGGGCCCTTCCCCAACTCCTGGGCGGTGCGCGAGAGCCTGCACCTGATGCAGAAGATCTTCCGCCTGCGCACCTGTGAGGACACCACCTTCGCCAACCGTTCGCGGCCCTGCCTGCTGCACCAGATCCAGCGCTGTACCGGGCCCTGCGTGGGCCTGATCGACAAGGAGGCCTACGCCGCCGATGTGCAGCTCGCCAGCCTGTTCCTCAACGGCCGTCATGGCGACGTGGTGGATGATCTGTCGCGACGCATGCAGGCGGCCTCCGATGCCCTGGCCTTCGAGAAGGCCGTGGTGTACCGGGACCAGATCCGCAACCTGCAGGCGGTGCTGCACAAGCAGTTCGTCGAAAGCGCCAAGGACGAGGACGTGGACGTGCTGGCCGCGGTGGAGCAGGGCGGCGCGGTGTGCGTCAACCTGGCGATGATCCGCGGTGGCCGCCACCTGGGCGACCGGCCCCTGTTCCCCAGCAACGCCCAGGGCTGCACGCCGCTGGATGCGCTGGTGGCCTTCGTCGAGCAGCACTACCTGGAGCAGCCCCTGCCCGGGAAGATCCTGGTCAACCTCGAGCCCGGAGCTGTCCGCGAAGCCCTGGAGGCGCTCGTAGAAGGCAAGGCGCCGGTCATGGCCGCCCGCTACGAGAACGAGCGCGCCTGGATGGGCATGGCCGAGAACAATGCCAGCCTGGCCCTGCTGGCCCGGGAGCAGACCTCGTCCCGCGGCGAACAGCGCCTGGAGGCCTTGCGCGACGCCCTGGGCCTGGCCGAGACGCCGGGCCGCATCGAGTGCTTCGACATCTCCCACACCATGGGCGAGGCCACCGTAGCCTCCTGTGTGGTGTGGGATGACAAGGCCATGAAGAAGTCCGAATACCGCCGCTACAACATCGCCGGCATCACCGAGGGCGATGACTACGCCGCCATGCGCCAGGCGCTGACCCGGCGCTACGAAAAGGTGGCGGCCGGGGAGGGGGTGCGTCCCGACCTCATCCTGATCGACGGTGGCAAGGGCCAGATGGGCGTGGCCAGGGAGGTGCTGGCCGAGCTCGGGCTGGACATCATGATGTTCGGCGTGGCCAAGGGCGAGAGCCGCAAGCCGGGGCTCGAGGAGCTGGTCTTTCCCGACGGGCGGGAGCCGGTGCATATGCGCCCCGATGCGCCGGCCCTGCACCTGATCCAGGAAATCCGCGACGAGGCCCACCGCTTTGCCATCACCGGCCACCGGGCGCGCCGCGCCAAGGCCCGCAACACTTCGCGCCTGGAAGACATTGCCGGGGTCGGCCCGACCCGCCGCCGCAAGCTGCTGGCCGCCTTTGGCGGAATGGAAGGTGTGCGGAATGCCACGGTCGAGGACTTGTGCCGTGTGGAAGGCATCAACCGGCATCTCGCCGAACAGATATACAATGCCTTGCGATAGCCCGCGAACGCCGACATGCCCCTCAATATTCCCAACACCCTGACCTGGGCGAGAATCGCCCTGATCCCCTTTTTCGTCGGCATCTATTACGTCCCCGATCACGTCATGCTGGCCGAGGACAAGAACCTGATCGCCACACTCACCTTCGTCACCGCGGCCGTCACCGACTGGTTCGACGGCTACCTGGCGCGCAGCCTGGGGCAGACCTCCGCCTTCGGCGCCTTCCTCGATCCCGTCGCCGACAAGCTGATGGTGGCGGCCGCGCTGATCGTGCTGGTGCACCTGGGGCGGGTGGATTCCCTCATCGCCCTGGTCATCATCGGCCGCGAGATCACCATCTCGGCGCTGCGCGAATGGATGGCCAAGGTGGGGGCGGCGGGCAGCGTGGCGGTGGCCTTCGTCGGCAAGCTCAAGACTGCCGCGCAGATGTCGGCGATCCCCCTGCTGCTCATCCAGTCGCCGGTGCTGGGTATGGACAGTGTCGTCCTGGGCACCGTATTGATCTATGTGGCCGCGGTGCTGACCCTCTGGTCGATGGGCTACTACATGCGCTGCGCTTGGCCGGAGCTGATGAAGCGGAGTCGCTGATCTGATCTTTGGCTTGACAGACTCAATTTTTTGTCTATAATGACGGTCTTCCAAGCGGCAGTAGCTCAGTTGGTAGAGCGCAACCTTGCCAAGGTTGAGGTCGAGAGTTCGAGACTCTTCTGCCGCTCCAGGTTTTAAGGGGAAGCATCGCTTCCCCTCTTGATTTACGGCGCGATAGCAAAGCGGTTATGCACCGGATTGCAAATCCGTGTAGGTCGGTTCGACTCCGGCTCGCGCCTCCAGGTGTAGAACAAAGCGGCAGTAGCTCAGTTGGTAGAGCGCAACCTTGCCAAGGTTGAGGTCGAGAGTTCGAGACTCTTCTGCCGCTCCAGAATGCGACGGGGAAAACGATGATTCGAAAGAATCCGTTTTCCCCGTTTTGTTTTGTGGTGCCCTCTGCTTTTTCCTTCTGCCAGCCCGACCCCTCTCTGGTGCGCTGTCGCACGGCTGCAAGCAGTCTGTCGTCAGTATGTCACGAGCGTGTCCCAGGATTGTTTCCATCGCCGGGCTCCGGCAGGAGAACATCCATGACCCGTATCTTTGATCTGTTAGCCCGCAAGCTCTGCCACTCGCTGTTCGGGCCCGACACGGCGGCCTTCCTGCTTGATGATCCGTGGCAGGCGACGCTGTTCGTTCCCGACATGAGCACTGACGGGCCGGGTGCCTGTCCGGAGTTTTCCGACGTGCTGCCCGGTTGCGGGGAGTTCCTGCGCGGCTGAAGACGGCCTGCCTCGGGCTGGATTTAGTATCATCCCCGCCTCTGCCGGCCTGTGTGCCGGCGCCGGGCATCTGAAGGGCGGGGGCGAGCGTGGGGTTTTCGGTTCTGATGGCGACCTACGGGCGTGACAACCCGGCTTACCTGGCTGAGGCCCTGGAGAGCCTGGTCCACCAGACGGTGCTGCCCGACGAGGTGATCCTGGTGGAGGACGGGCCTCTCGGCATGGCCCTGCGCGAAGTCATTGAGGCCTACCGTTCCCGGCTACCTTTGTTGTCCGTGGTCATGCCCGGCAACGTCGGGCTGGCCAGGGCTCTCAACGAAGGGCTGGGTGCAGCCCATCATGAACTAGTGGCCCGCTTCGACAGTGACGATGTGGCCGACCCCGAGCGTTTTGCCCGCCAGCTGGCCGCCTTTGCGGAGGGCGGGGTGGACGTGCTGGGCGGCTGGGCCCTGGAGATCGACAGCGCCGGTGTACCCGGTCGCCTGAGGAGGATGCCCCTGAGCCATGTGGAGATCCTGGCCAGCCTGTGGGCCTGCCCGCTGATCCACCCGACCGTGATGTACCGGCGCGAGGCGATCCTGGCGCTGGGTGGATATCGCACCCACCTGCGCCGCAGCGAGGACTACGACCTGTGGTTCCGTTGCGCGAAGGCCGGGCTGCGTTTTGCCAATCTGCCGGAGGCCCTGATCCGGCATCGTTTTGACGCCAGCAGCCATCTACGCCATGCCTTCCGCGACGCCCTGGAGCGGGCGCTCACCGGCTACCGGGGGGCGGCGCTGATCGGCTTGCCCGTGTGGAAGCGCCTGGCCTGCTTCGTGCCGCTGCTCCGCTCCATGCTGCCGATGGCCTTGCGCCATCCGGTTTATAGACTGCTCTCCCGTTTCGATCCGCGCCGCGGTGCCTGACCGGGGGGCTGTCAGTGCAGGTCTTCCTTGTCGGGCGGGACGGGCAGGACGGGGATGCCTTCCTCCATCAGTTCAATCATCTCGGCCGCCTTGGCCTGGCCGCGGATGGGGCGCTCCTCCGCATTGCCGTGGTGGATCCGGCGGGCCTCTTCGGCAAAGCGTTCTCCCACGTCCTCCGACTGGCTGGCAGCCTGACGCAGGGCTTCGATCAGGCGGCGGGCGATGGCCTGGGGGTCGGGCGCTGCCGGCACCACCGGTGCCGAGTGGGACGAGGTCTGCACGTAAGGTGCTGAGGGCAGGCGGCGGATGCCGCTGGAGCCGCAATGCGGGCAGCTCACCAGGCCAGCGGCGAGTTGATGTTCGAAGGCGTCGCCGGAGGCGAACCAGGCTTCGAAGCGGTGCTCGCGGTCACAGCTCAGGTCGAGGACGATCACGATGAAAGAGGCTCCATCTCTCCGCTGAATCAATGAGTGAAAGGTGGGGGATTATTCCGCGGAATCAAGTTTCCGGCCACTCTCAAGATTGAGTCGAGATTGGCGCCATTACTGACTACTATGAAACCTGATGCGGGTATGTTATCAATCCGTCTTCTGCAGGGAGGGCAGCGGGCGGCATCAAAAGTTCAATCCGTCCGTCCTTTGATATAGGCTCTTTCCTTTTGTCGGCGTTCCCGGGAAAGGCCTGGTCAATGTTGGTTCCGCCTGTTTTGGGTATGGGTGCATCGGGGGGTGAGTGTGAATCTGGACGCATGGCTTGAACCCACGCTGGGCGATCCGCCCTGTGGTCCCAATCTTGAATACGACGACGATTTCCGCGAGCTTGAAAAAGCGGCCAGCGGTACGCCCGAGCTGGAGTTCGGCACCGACAACGGAGATGGCGTCACCCGGATCGAAGGGGTGGGGCCCGACTGGGTCAAGGTGCGCAAGTTGGCGGAGGGGCTTCTCGCTCGAACCAAGGATATCCGCGTTGCTGTTTTCCTGACCCGCGCCCTGGTTCATTCAGATGGGCTGGCCGGGCTGGAAAAGGGGCTGCAGCTTGTTGCCGGCCTGCTCGAGCGCTTCTGGGACAACGTCCATCCCATGCTCGACCGTGACGACAACGATGATCCCACCGAGAGGATCAACGCCCTGGCCGGCCTTGTGGCGGAAGGCATGGTGGCCACGGTGCGTGATGCCTGGATCGTGCGTTCCCGCCAGATCGGCACACTCGCCGTCCGTGATGTGGAGGTGGCTGCGGGGCGGCTTCAGCCCAGGAACGGGGCCGAGCCGATGTCGGAGTCCCAGGTCATCGGCGTGATCACCGCCGGAATCGGCGAAGATGCCGGGCTCGCGCTCAGGGTGCGCAATCTGGATGGCCTGCTCAAAGGCATCGACACGCTGCTGTCCGAGCGGGTCGGTTCGAGCCAGGGCATTGATCTCAAGCCGCTTCAGACGGTGTTGTATCCGGTACGCCAGTTGGTCGAACGTTGCACCGGCGATTCCGGCGAGCCGGAGCTCGCTGTTGACGATGCCACTCCAGAGGGCGGCAGTGCTGCGCCCGTGGCCAGGGCGGTGGCCCGTCCCGGTGAAATCAACTCCCGTGCCGACGTGCTCCAGACCCTCGACCGGCTATGCGATTTCCTGGCCCGGACCGAGCCGGGCAGCCCGGTTCCGATGGTTCTGCGGCGGGCCCAGAAGATGATGAACATGAATTTTCTCGAACTCATGAACGACCTTGCGCCCGATGGCCTGAATCAGGCCGAAAAGGTGGTCGGTGCGCGTTTCGAGAATCCGGAGTCGTGATCCCGGCGAATTGCGCAGTGCAATATCGCCACCCCCACATGGAGGCACAAGATGGCAGACAGCAGTCAGAAATTCATTGCCCGTAATCGGGCACCGCGGGTGCAGATCGAATATGACGTGGAGCTGT
The DNA here is from genome assembly GCF_012927165.1 of Zoogloea dura. GTDB lineage: Bacteria > Pseudomonadota > Gammaproteobacteria > Burkholderiales > Rhodocyclaceae > Zoogloea > Zoogloea dura. The sequence continues at coordinate 116,335 of NZ_JABBGA010000002.1, read as the reverse complement.
ATGGTGCCGAGAAAAAGGTCCAGCTGCCTTTCGTCATGGGCGTGCTTTCGGATCTGTCCGGCAATCCCACCGAGCCCCTTGCGCCCATTGCCGAGCGCAAGTTTCTTGAAATCGACGTGGACAATTTCGACAGCCGCATGAAGTCGATGAAGCCGCGGGCGGCTTTCCAGGTTCCCAATACCCTGACCGGCGAGGGCAACCTCAATGTCGAGCTGACCTTTGAAAGCATGGACGATTTCACGCCGGCCGCAATTGCCCGGAAAGTGGATGCGCTCAACAAGCTTCTCGAAGCCCGCCAGCAGCTGTCCAACCTGATCACCTACATGGACGGCAAGACCGGTGCCGAGGAGTTGGTGGGCCGCCTGCTCAACGACCCCGCCCTGTTGCAGACCCTTGCCGCGGCGCCCAAGCCGTCTGAAGGCTGACCGGGCAAAGCCTGGTCGTGCGCCATCACCCATAACCACCGGAGAATCTGAGCATGGTCGATCCGCAACTTCAGGCCGACGCCAAGGGCGTCGCCGGGGCAGAAAGCAACGAGTTTGCATCGCTGCTGCAGAAGGAGTTCAAGCCCAAGTCCGAAGAGGCACGCGATGCCGTCGTCAAGGCCGTCGAAACCCTGGCCAAACAGGCGCTCTCCCAGACCCAGCTGATCGGCAGCGACGTCGTCAAATCCATCGAGGCGATGATCGCCCAGCTCGACAAGAAGCTGTCGGAGCAGGTCAACCTGATCATGCACAACCCCAGTTTCCAGAAGCTGGAGGGGGCATGGCGGGGTCTTCACTATCTCGTCAATAACACCGAAACCGACGAGATGCTGAAGATCCGGGTCATGAACATTTCGAAGGCCGAATTGCACAAGAACCTGAAGCGCTTCAAGGGCACGGCCTGGGACCAGAGCCCGGTCTTCAAGCGCATCTACGAAGAGGAATACGGTCAGTTCGGCGGCGAGCCCTTTGGCTGCCTGGTCGGCGATTATTACTTCGACCAGACGCCGCCCGATGTGGAATTGCTGGGGGAAATGGCCAAGATCTCGGCCTCCGCCCACGCGCCCTTCATTGCGGCGGCCAGCCCTGCGCTGATGCAGATGGATTCCTGGCAGGAGCTGGCCAATCCGCGCGATCTCACCAAGATCTTCGGTACGCCGGAATACGCGGCCTGGCGCTCCCTGCGGGAGAGTGACGATGCCCGTTACATCGGCCTCGCCGCACCCCGTTTCCTGGCGCGGGTGCCGTATGGCGCACGGACCAATCCGGTGGACGAATTTGCCTTCGAAGAAGACACTGGCGCGGCGGACCACAGCAAATACACCTGGGCCAACTCGGCCTATGCGATGGCGGTCAATATCAACCGCTCGTTCAAGTATTACGGCTGGTGTTCGCGGATTCGCGGCATCGAGTCGGGGGGCGCGGTCGAGGGCCTGCCGGTGCATTCCTTCCCCACCGATGATGGCGGGGTGGACATGAAGTGCCCCACCGAAATCGCCATCAGCGACCGGCGCGAGGCGGAGCTGGCCAAGAACGGCTTCATGCCGCTGGTGCACAAGAAGAACTCCGACTTCGCCGCCTTCATCGGCGCCCAGTCCCTGCACAAGCCGGCTGAATACGACGATCCCGATGCCACGGCCAATGCCAACCTGGCGGCGCGCCTGCCTTACCTCTTTGCGTGCTGCCGCTTCGCCCACTACCTGAAGTGCATCGTGCGCGACAAGATCGGCTCCTTCAAGGAGCGGGACGACATGGAGCGCTGGCTGAAGGACTGGATCATGAACTACGTGGATGGTGATCCGGCTCATTCCTCCGAAGAGACCAAGGCCCGGCGCCCGCTGGCGGCGGCGGAGATCGTGGTGGAGGAGGTGGAAGGCAACCCGGGTTACTACACCTCGAAGTTCTTCCTGCGGCCGCATTACCAGCTGGAAGGCCTGACCGTGTCCCTCAGGCTTGTATCCAAGCTGCCTTCGCAAAAGGCGGCGTAAGGGTACTCGAGAGGCGGGGGGCGTCCCCCTGCAATGGGTGAAGCAAGGCGGAGCGGATGCCGGATGTAGCGCACACGCGGTGGGTTCGCATCCGGCTTTTTCTAGACGACAGTTAATGGAGTGCGGAGGCAGATTATGGCAGTCGACATGTTTTTCAAGCTCAGCGGCATTGATGGCGAGTCCAAGGACTCGAAGCACGAAAAGGAAATCGATGTACTGGCGTGGAGCTGGGGTTTGTCCCAGAGCGGCAGCACGCATGTGAGCACCGGCGGTGGCTCCGGCAAGGTGAATGTGCAGGATCTGAGCTTCACCAAATGGGTAGACTCGGCATCCACCGCGCTCATCATCTCGTGCTGCAAGGGCACCCACATCGATGAGGCCAAGCTGACGGTGCGCAAGGCGGGTGATTCCCCCCTCGAGTACATCAAGATCACCCTCAAGGATGTGCTTGTATCCGCGGTGACGACCGGCGGCAGCGGCGGCGAGGATCGCCTGACCGAGAACGTGACCCTGAATTTCGGCCAGTTCAAGGTTGAATACACACCTCAGGACAAGAAGGGCGCAGGTGGCGGCACGAAGACCGCAGCCTGGGATATTCCGGCCAACAAGCCGGTTGGTTGATCGGGCAGCCCCGGACGGATCTGGTCCGGGGCCTGTCTTGCGGCCGCTGCGGCCGCTCCATGCATGAGATCCAGACACGAGTTGGGGAGCGGCCATGGCTATCTGCGACATGTTCTTGAAGGTCGAGTCCGCACGCCAGGGGCCGATCAAGGGTGAAAGCGGCGACTCCAGGCATGCCGGAGAGATCGAGGTGATCGCCTGGTCCTGGGGTATGGAGTGCGAGGGTGACTGGTACCAGAACAAGGCGTCCCGCGAAGGGGGCCGCACCACCATCCACGAACTGCAGATCACCAAGCGTGTGGATACCGCCTCCACCGGCCTGATGGCGGCATTGCGCAAGAACGACCCGATCAAGAAGGCCGTGCTGAGTATCCGCAAGGCCTCCGGTGAAACCGGCCTGGACTACCTCACCGTCACCATCGAGCGCGGGCGCGTCACCTCGCACCGCATCGTCGGATCCGGCTCGCCGGAGCTGACCGAGGAGGTCCGCTTCGCCTTCCAGAAGGTCAACGTGGAATACCGGCAGCAGGATCGCGGCGGTTCCGGCAAGGGAACCTGCACCTTCGAAACCGAGATCGACCAGGCCTGAGCCCGCAGGGAGTACTGCGGTCTGCCGACGTCATCGTTCACATTTCAGGAGCGCCTCAATGAATGCAGTCAAGAATGCGGAGAGTGCTCTTCACCGGGGCGAGCTGGCACAGGCGCTGAAGCTGTTGCAGGACGGGGTCCGGGCCAACCCGTCGGACGCGCGCCTGCGGGTCTTCCTGTTCCAGCTGCTGTCCGTCCTGGGGCAGTGGAGCCGGGCCCTCAACCAGCTGAGCGTGGCGGCCGAGCTGGATGCCGCGGCGCTGCCCATGGCCCAGACCTACCGGGAGGCCATCCACTGCGAGTCCCTGCGCAACGAAGTGTTTGCCGGACGCAAGGTGCCGATGATCTTCGGCCAGCCCGACGCCTGGCTGGCCTTGCTGATCGAGTCCCTGCTCACCGCGGGCAAGGGCGACCACGAAGGCGCCGAGCGCTTGCGCCTGCAGGCCTTCGACGCAGCCCCGGCGAGCAGCGGCAGCATCGACGGCGAAGCGTTTGCCTGGCTGGCCGATGCCGACATGCGCCTGGGGCCGGTGTGCGAGGCGGTCATCAACGGCCGCTACTACTGGCTGCCCTTTGCCAATCTGCGCCGCATCCAGTTCGAGGAACCTGCCGACCTGCGCGACGTGGTGTGGACGCCGGTCCATTTCGAATTCACCAATGGCGGCGAAAGCGTCGGGCTGATTCCGACCCGCTACCCGGGCAGCGAAGCCTCTGCCGAACCCCTGGTCCAGCTGGCGCGCCGCACTGAATGGCTCGAGGCCCGGCCGGGCGTGTTCCATGGCAGTGGCCAGCGCATCCTGAGCACCGATGGCGGCGACAAGGCCCTGATGGATGTGCGCCTGATCGAATTCGACGCCGTGCCGGCAGAGGGCGTGGAGCCTGCGGATGACTGAAACGGTCCCGCGGGAGCGGCTCCAGCCGTCCTTGCTGGATCGACTGACCGACGATGATCCGGGCAGCGTGCAGGAGCCGGTCGAGCGTCGGGTGCTGAGCAGGACCCAGATGCGTGCGGCAGTGCTGCGCGATCTTACTTCGCTGCTCAACTGCACCCGCCTGACCGACAAGGAAGACCTCCTGGCCGCCGAGACCCATGCGGGAAACTCCGTGCTGAACTACGGCGTGCCTTCATTTTCCGGAGAGACGGCCGCCTCGATCGAGATCAGCGACATCGAGCGGGCGGTCAGGGACGCCATCGTGCGCTTCGAACCACGCATCCTGCCCGACTCGCTCGTCGTGACCGCGATTCACGATGACAGCATGCTCGACTGGCACAACCTCGTCAGCCTCAGGATATCGGGCCTGATGTGGGCCCAGCCGGTCCCCCTCGAACTGCTCATCAGGACGACCATGGATCTGGAAACAGGCCAGGTCGAACTGTCCGAGCTGCGCAACTGACGCCCGCATGAATCCCAGGCTGCTGCATCTCTACAACCAGGAACTCCGGCATCTGCGGGAGATGGGGCGGGAGTTCGCCGAAGAATTCCCGAAGATCGCCAGCCGCCTGTCGATGGACGGCATCGAGGTGGCGGACCCCTACGTCGAGCGCCTGCTCGAGGGCGCGGCCTTCCTGGCGGCGCGGGTGCAGCTCAAGCTCGAGGCCGAGTTTCCGCGCTTCACCCATCACCTGCTGGAGATGGTGCATCCCCATTTCCTGTCGCCGACGCCGGCCATGGCGATCGCCCAGTTCCAGCCGATCCTGTCCGATGCGAACCTGGCCGAGGGCTTCGTCATCAAGCGGGGCAGTGCGCTGCAGACACCCCCGGCGACGCGGGATGGCACGGCCTGTACCTTCACCACCGCCCAGGACGTCAGCCTGTGGCCGCTCGAAGTGGTGGACGCCCGCTACTTCAGCGCGGCCACCGACCTGCCCCTGGCCTCGCCGGACATGGCCCGCAAGTTCCGCGGCGGTGTGCGCCTGCGCCTGCGCACCACCGCCGGCGTGCGCTTCGATCAGCTGAGCCTGGACAGCCTGCGCTTCTGCCTGGGCGGTGCGGACGAAACGGCCTACCGGCTCCTCGAATGCATCGGCGGCAACCCCCTGGGGGTGCTGGTCACCGGCGTCGATCGGCCGATCCGCAGCCGCCAGTTCCTGGCCGGCCGCTGCCTGACGCTGGCCGGCTATGGCGACGATGAAGCCCTGCTGCCACCCACGCCCCGGGGCTTCAGCGGTCATCGCCTGATCCACGAATATTTCGCCTTCCCGCAGCGCTTCCTGTTTTTCGACATCTCCGGCCTGGCCGCGGCCCTGTCGCGCTTCCCGGTCAACGAGGTGGAGCTGCACCTGCTCTTTTCGCGGGGCGATGCCTCCCTCGAAAACCAGGTCACTGCCGGCAACTTCCTGCTCAATGCCACGCCGGTCATCAACCTCTTCAAGCGCCGCGCCGACCGCATCCACATCACCACCGGCGAGTACGAGTTCCAGGTGGTGCCCGACCGCACGCGGGCCATGGATTTCGAGGTCTACGACGTGCAGTCCCTCACCGGCTTCGGCTCCGGTGCCGAGCGGGAGCAGAGCTTCGTCAGCTTCTACGAAAGCCATCACGGCTGGGATGCCGGCACCCAGGGCTATTTCACGCTCCGGCGGGAGCCGCGCCTGCTCTCCGAGAGACAGCGCCGCATCGGCACCCGCACCCGCTACACGGGCAGCGAGACCTTCGTGTCCATCGTCGACACCGCCGAGGCGCCCTACAGTCCTGACCTGCGCCAGCTCGCGGCGAGCATCCTGTGCACCAACCGGGATCTGCCCATCCTGTTGAACCTGAGCGGGCAGGGCAGCGACTTCGCCCTCGACGTGTCGGCACCGGTGGAGGGCGTGCGTTGCGTGCGGGGCCCCTCCCTGCCCACCTCGCCGGTGGCCGATGGCGCCCGCTCCTGGAAGTGCATCAGCCTGCTGTCCCTCAACTACCTGTCCCTGCTGGACAGCGACAGCGCCAAGGGCGCGGCGGCCCTGCGCGAGATGCTGGGCTTGTATGGCGGCAGCAACGAGCTGAGCGTGCGCCGCCAGATCGAGGGGCTGCGCTCGGTGCAGGCCGCCCCGTTCTCCACCCGCCTGCCGATGGCCGGGCCACCCTGCTTCGGGCGCGGCATCGACATCGGGGTGGAGGTGGACGAGCTGGCCTTCGAGGGCGGCAGCGCCTTCCTGCTCGGTTCGGTGCTCGAGCATTTCTTCGCCCGCTACGTGTCCATCAACAGTTTCACGCGGACCCGGCTGCGCTCCCTGACCCGGGGCGAGATCATGAACTGGGAGGTCCGATGCGGGCTTCGCCCGATCTTCTGAGCCTGCTGGAGTCCATGACCCGGGAGCCCTGGGCGTGGGATTTCTACCAGGCCCTGCGCCGCCTTGATGCGGCCAATGCGGACGCCCCGCGGATCGGCTTCGGGCGGAGTCCCGCCGAGGAGCCGGTGCGCCTGGGGCAGGACCCGGACCTCAGTTTCGCGCCCGCTTCGCTGGCGGCGGTGGCCCCGCCCAAGGGCCGGCGGCCGAATCGACTGGACGTGCGCTTCTTCGGCATGCTCGGCCCCAACGGGCCGCTGCCGCGCCACCTCACCGAGCATGCCCGCAACCGCCTGTTGCATGGCGGTGACGCGAGCTTCGCGCGCTTCCTGGATGTCTTCCATCACCGCTTCCTGAGCCTGTTCTACCGCGCCTGGGCGCAGGCCCAGCCCACCGTCAGCCTCGACCGGCCGGAGGACGACCCCTTCGGGCGCTATCTCGGCGCCCTGGCCGGCATCGGCCTGTCCGAACAGCGCGACCGCGATGCGCTGCCGGATTTCGCCAAGCTGGCCCACACCGGGCACCTGAGCCGCCAGGTCCGCAACGGAGAAGGGCTGGCCAAACTGGTGGCGGCTTATTTCCGCTGCGAAGTGCAGGTCGAGCAGTTTGTCGGTCACTGGATCGTGCTCGAAGAGGGCGACCGCCTGATGCTCGGCACCGGGCGCCAGGCCCTCGGCCAGGGGGCGGTGGTCGGCGCCCGGGTGTGGGACAGGCAGCACAAGTTCCGCCTGCGCATCGGCCCGCTGGGCGGCGCATCGTACGACGCCCTGCTGCCGGCCGGTTCGGGCATCCGGGCACTGGCCGCCTGCGTGCACAACTACGTGAACATGGAATATTTCTGGGATGTCCGGCTGGTGCTCAAGGCCGCCGACGTCCCCCTCGCGCGGCTCGACGGTCGGGTGCGGCTGGGCTACACGGCCTGGCTGGGCGGACGGGATTCGTCCCGCCATGCCGATGACCTCGTGCTGGATGTGGAGCGGGTGCTCGGGCGCCCCGCCTCGCGTTCCGGCGGCAGCACCCCGCAGGGTGCCGTTGCCGATCGATTCCCTGCAGCCCAGTCAGCCTAATTGAGAGGTCGGTATGAGCGAGATCAGTCGTGTTGCGCTATTTGGCAAACTCAACAGCGTGGCCTACAAGGCCATCGAGGGTGCCACCGTGTTCTGCAAGCTGCGGGGCAATCCCTACGTGGAGCTGGCGCACTGGATCGCCCAGATCGTGCAGGCGGACAACACCGACATCCACTGCATCGTGCGCCATTTCGAGATCGATGCGTCGCGCCTGTCGGCCGACATCACTGCGGCGCTGGACAGGTTGCCGCGGGGCGCGACCGCCATTTCGGACCTCTCCGAACACGTCATGGACATCTCCGAACGCGGCTGGGTCTACGGTTCGCTGATGTACGGCGAAGGTGCCATCCGCACCGGCCACCTGATCGTCGGGGCGCTCAAGACGCCCCGCCTGTTCAACGTGCTGCTGGGCATTTCCCGGCAGTTCGAGCGGATCCGGGCCGACACCCTGGCCGATGAGTTCGCCGCCATCGTGGCCTCGTCCGCCGAAGAGGCCCTGTCGGTGTCCGGCAGTTCCGGCCAGCCCGGCGAGGCCAGCGATGCCCTGGCGCCGGCCTCGATGGGCAAGCAGGAGGCCCTCAAGCGCTTCACCACCGACCTCACCGCCCAGGCGCGGGAGGCCAGGATGGATCCCATCGTCGGGCGCGACGAGGAGATCCGCCAGCTCATCGACATCCTGATGCGGCGCCGCCAGAACAACCCCATCCTGGTCGGCGAGGCCGGCGTGGGCAAGACCGCCGTGGTGGAGGGCTTTGCCCAGCGCATCGTGCGCGGCGATGTGCCGCCGTCCCTCAAGGATGTGGAGCTGCGGGCCCTCGACGTCGGCCTGCTGCAGGCCGGCGCCAGCATGAAGGGTGAGTTCGAGCAGCGCCTGCGGGCGGTGATCGACGAGGTCCAGGCCAGCCCCAAGGCCATCATCCTGTTCATCGACGAGACCCATACCCTGGTGGGTGCAGGGGGCGCCGCCGGGACGGGCGATGCGGCCAACCTGCTCAAGCCGGCCCTGGCCCGCGGCCAGCTGCGGACCATCGGCGCCACCACCTGGGCGGAGTACAAGAAGTACATCGAGAAGGACCCGGCCCTGACCCGGCGCTTCCAGGCCGTGCAGGTGGACGAGCCGGACGAGCGCCGCGCCATCCTGATGATGCGCGGGGTCGCCTCGACCATGGAGAAGCACCACAAGGTGCAGATCCTCGACGAGGCCCTCGAGGCGGCGGTGCGCCTGTCCCATCGCTACATCCCGGCCCGCCAGCTACCCGACAAGTCGGTCAGCCTGCTCGACACGGCCTGTGCCCGGGTGGCGGTCAGCCTGCATGCCACGCCGGCCGAGGTGGACGATTGCCGCAAGCGCATCGAGGCCCTCGAAACCGAGGAGCAGATCATCGGCCGCGAGAAGGCGGTGGGCATCGAAGTGGCCCAGCGCGAGGCCGAGGTGAATGTCGCCCTCGAAGCCGAGCGGGCGCGCCTGGAAGAGCTTGAAGCGCGCTGGAAGCGCGAGAAGGCGCTGGTGGACGAGCTGCTGGCCCTGCGCGCCCGCCTGCGGGGGGGCGCCCAGCCGGTCGAGGGCACCGGCAGCGCCCTCGAGGCGGCGGCCGGTGAAGTCGCCGGCAGCGATCCGGCGGCCCAGGCCGGCGCGCCCGACGAGGCGGAGCGCGCCACCCTGCTGGCGCGGCTCGGCGAAGTCCAGACGGCCCTGGCCGAGGTGCAGGGCGAGAGCCCGCTGATCCTTGCCACCGTCGACTACCAGGCCACCGCCAGCGTGGTCGGCGACTGGACCGGGATCCCGGTCGGGCGGATGGCCCGCAACGAAGTCGAGACCATCCTCAAGCTGGCCTCTGCGCTGGGCGAACGGGTGGTCGGCCAGGATCACGCCATGGAGATGATCGCCAAGCGCATCCAGACCTCCCGCGCCGGGCTCGACAACCCGAGCAAGCCGATCGGCGTCTTCATGCTGGCCGGCACCTCAGGGGTCGGCAAGACCGAGACCGCGCTGACCCTGGCCGAGGCCTTGTACGGTGGCGAACAGAACCTGATCACCATCAACATGAGCGAGTACCAGGAGGCCCACACCGTCTCCACCCTCAAGGGCGCGCCGCCGGGCTACGTGGGCTACGGCGAGGGCGGTGTCCTCACCGAGGCGGTACGCCGCAAGCCCTATTCGGTGGTGCTGCTGGACGAGGTTGAAAAGGCCCACCCGGACGTGCATGAGATCTTCTTCCAGGTCTTCGACAAGGGCTTCATGGAAGACGGGGAAGGGCGCTTCATCGACTTCAAGAACACCCTGATCCTGCTCACCACCAACGCCGGCACCGAGCTGATCTCGTCCATGTGCCGTGATCCGGAACTGATGCCCGAACCCGATGGCCTGGCCAAGAGCCTGCGCGAGCCGCTGCTCAAGATCTTCCCGCCGGCCCTGCTCGGCCGTCTGGTGGTGATTCCGTATTACCCCCTGTCGGACGAGATGCTCGGGCGCATCGTCAGCTTGCAGCTCAATCGCATCAAGGCCCGGGTCGAGGCGCGCTACAAGATCCCCTTCGACTACACCGACGAGGTGCGCCGGCTGGTGGTGTCGCGCTGCACCGAGAGCGAGTCCGGTGGCCGCATGATCGACGCCATCCTCACCAACACCCTGTTGCCCGACCTGAGCCGCGAGTTCCTGACCCGCAGCATGGAAGGCCACCCGGTGGCAGCCGTCCGGATCGGGGTGGCGGACGGTGGCTTCAGCTATGCCTTTGAATGAGCGCGTCACGCGCCTCCTTGTGCCCGAGCGGCTAAAGCCATGAGCGACGACATCCAGAACGAGCGGGACACCCCCACCGAGCTGAGCCTGGGGGAGGCCCTGGGTCTGGCCCTCAAGCTGCACCGCGAGAAGGCCTACGAGGGGGCCGAGGCCTTGTACCGGCGCATCATCGAAGCCGCCCCCGAACTGGCGGACGCCCATCATTTCCTCGGTGTGCTGTGTCATGAGCGCGGCCGCAGCGCCGAGGGCATCGCCTCGATCCGGCGGGCGATCGAGCTGGTGCCGGATTTTCCGGGCTTCCACAACAATCTCGGCAATATCCACATGCAGAGCGGGCAACTGGCGGAGGCCACCGCCTGCTACGGGCGTGCCATCCAGCTCGCCCCGGACGACGCCAACCTGCACAACAACCACGGCGCCTTGCTCAAGGCCGAGAAGCGCTTCGAAGAGGCCGCGGCCAGCTTCCAGCGCGCCATGCAGCTCGATCCGGACAATGTCCGGGCCTACAACAACATGGGCCTGCTGCATGAAGCCCTGGGGCAGACGGCGGAAGCCATCCATTACTTCTGTCAATCCATCAGCCGGATTCCAGGCAATCCGGAGGCGCACAAGCTGCTCGGCCTGACCTACTACTCCCTTGGCCGTCACGAGGAAGCGGCCGAGGTGTTCCGCCAATGGGTCGAATTGGCACCTGACCATCCGGTGGCGCGCCACATGTACGCCGCCTGCTCGGGTCAGGGCGTGCCGGAGCGGGCGGCCGACGACTACGTGGAGTACACCTTCGACCGCTTCGCCTCGAGTTTCGAGGAACAGCTGAACCACAAGCTGTCTTACCAGGCACCCCAGCTCTGCGCGGCGGCGTTGGCCCGCCAGGCGGGTACGCGGCGTGGCCTGGACCTGCTCGATGCCGGCTGCGGCACCGGCCTGTGCGGCCCCCTGGTCGCCCCCTGGTGCGCCCGCCTGGCGGGGGTCGATCTTTCCGGCGGCATGCTCGAGCTGGCTGCCAGCAAGGGCGTTTACACCGAGCTTGCCAAGGCCGAGCTCACCGGATTCCTGCTTGGCCAGGGTGCAGTGTGGGACGTGATCATGTCCGCCGATACCCTGTGCTATTTCGGCGACCTGCGGCGGGTCGTGGCCGCCGCCGCGGGGGCGCTGAAGGCGGACGGGCTGCTGGTGTTCACCGTCGAGCGGGCGGAGGAGGGCGACGCGCCCGACGGCTTCCGCATCAATCCCCATGGCCGCTACAGCCACACCCGCGGGCATGTCGAGGAGGTGATCCGGGCGGCCGGGCTTGCCGTGCTGGAGGCAGGCGGGGACAGCCTGCGCACCGAGGGCGGCAAGTCCGTGAATGGGCTGGTCGTGGTGGCACGCAAGCCGTGAGGGACATGTCATGGAACAACTGATGGAGATCACATCCCCGTTCGGGGATGCCGTGCGCTTCGAGACCATGCGTGCCCGCGAAGAGCTGGGGCGCCTGGCGGAATACGACATCACCGTGCTGTCCGCCAAGGAGACCCTGCTGCCCAAGGACATCCTCGGGCAGGGCGTGACGGTGATCCACAACGGCCTGGAGGCCGGGCCGCGGCATTTCAATGCCTGCGTGACGCGCTTCGGCCTGGTGGGCGTGGAAGGGCGCTATTTCCGCTATCGCATCGTGGCCCATGCCTGGCTGTGGCTGTTGACGCGCAGCGCGGACTGCCGGATCTTCCAGAACAAGTCGGTGCCCGACATCGTCCGCGAGATCTTCGGCAAGTATCCCGATGCCAGCTTCGACTTCCGCCTGACCGGCAGCTATCCGCCCCTCGAATACTGCGTCCAGTACCGGGAAAGCGATTTCGATTTCGTCAGCCGGTTGCTGGAAACCGAGGGCATCTACCATTTCCTCAAGCACGCGCCGGGCAAGCATACGGTGGTGCTGTGCGACTCCATCAGCGCCCACAAGCCGGTTCCCGGGCACGCCTCCATCCGCTTCCTGCCCGAGGGCGGGCGGGGCCGCGCCGAGAACAAGACCATTGGCGAGTGGATGAGCGCCCGCGAGATCCGCACCGGCATGACAGAGCTAGATGACTACGACTTCGAGAGGCCTTCGCTGGACCTCAAGAAGTCCAGCAAGGTGTCCTCCAGCGACGGAGGGGCGAAGTTCGAGGTCTACGACTACCCGGGCGATTATCTCCGCACGGCGGATGGCGAACGCTACGTCAAGACCCGCCTGGAGGCCCTGCGCGTCCCCTACGAGGTGATGGAGGGGCGCAGCGGTGTGGTGGAGATCGCCAGCGGCGCCACCTTCACGCTCAAGGAGCATCCCCGCGACGACCAGAACCGGGAATACCTGATCATGTCGGCCGAGTACGAGCTGCTCCATGGCGGCCATGAGACCGGCACCGGGCAGGGCTCCAGCCACAGCTGCCGCTTCACCGTGATGCCGACCAGCGAGGTCTTCCGGCCGGAGCGCCGGACGCCCCGGGCGACCGTGCGCGGGCCGCAGACCGCCGTGGTGGTGGGGCCGGCCGGCGAGGAGATCTACACCGACAAGTACGGGCGGGTGAAGGTCCAGTTCCACTGGGACCGCCTCGGCCGCAAGGACGAAAACGCCTCCTGCTGGGTGCGCGTGTCCCACCCCTGGGCCGGTAAGAACTGGGGCATGGTCGCTCTGCCGCGGATCGGCCAGGAGGTCATCGTGGACTTCCTCGAGGGCAACCCGGACCGGCCCATCATCACCGGCCGGGTCTATAACGCGGAGCAGATGCCGCCCTATGCCCTGCCGGCCAACATGACCCAGACCGGCATCAAGACCCGCTCCACGAAGGGCGGATCCCCCGACAACTTCAACGAGCTCCGCTTCGAGGACAAGAAGGGCGAGGAGCAGGTCTATGTCCACGCCGAACGCAATTTCGATGGTGTCATCGAGAACTGCGAGACCCGCTCCATCGGCGCCGACCGGTCCAAGACCGTCGGCCATGACGAGACGGTGTCGGTAGGCCACGATCGCACGGAGTCGGTGCAGAACAATGAGTCCATCACCATCGGCGTCAATCGTGACCTGACGGTGGGCGCGGATGCCAGCACCGCGGTGGGCTCCAACCGCAGCATCACGGTCGGCGCCAACGAAAGCCACGATGTGGGCGGGCGCCGCAACCGCAGCGTGGGGGCGGACGAGCACGTGGATATCGGTGCCAACCTGTCCGAGACGGTCGGCAAGAACGTCACCCTCAGCATCGGCGAGAACCAGTCCGTCACGGTGGGCAAGGACGGACGGGTCCAGGTGGGCAAGAACTACTACCTGGAAGCTGCCGACTCCATCACCTTCAAGACCGGCGATGCCTCGCTCACCCTCAAGAAGGACGGCACCATCACCATCCAGGGGCGGGATATCTCCATCAAGGGCAGTGGCAAGGTGAGCGTCAAGGCGTCGGGCGATGTGGTCATCAAGGGCTCCAAGATCGCCGGCAACTGAGTCCCATGCTCCAGGTCCTCAACACCACGCCCTATCCTGCCACGCTGGCGGTGTTCCCCTCGCCGGGCGGGGTCGAGTGCGCCTATGCCGCGGTGAAGGTCAGCTACGACCTGTCCACCGGCGTGCCGCAGGTCGCAGCCAGCCAGGCCATGTTCCTCGCCAGCGATGTGTATTGGGGCGATCCGGCCAGCAGCTCCCTGCGCGCGGCGGCCGACCTGACCCTGCTCAAGCCGTCTACCGACGTGCTGCTGCTCGGCCGCGCGGTGGCGCCCGCCGGGCCGGTGCAGTCCATGGAGGTGGCCCTGCGCGTCGGCACGCTCAGCCGGCGCCTGCGCGTCTTTGGCGAGCGCGTCTGGCAGCGCGAAGGCGAAGGCTGGCGGCCGAGCGCCCCCAAGCCCTTCGAGCGCCTGCCGCTGCGCTGGGAGCTGGCCTTTGGCGGGCAGTCCCGGGCCCATCCCGATCATCCGCCCGAAGCCGAGCTGCGCAACCCGGTGGGGCGCGGCTTTGTCGCCAGCTGGGACACGGATCCGGCCGGCCTGCCGCTGCCCTGCATCGAGGACCCCGAGGCCCTGCTGCGCCACCCCCATGAGCGGCCCGAGCCGGCCGGCATGGCGCCCGTCGCAGCGGCCTGGCTGGGGCGTGCCCGGCATGCCGGCACTTATGACGCCGCCTGGCAGAAGTCGCGCGCGCCCTACCTGCCCCTCGACTTCGATCCCCGCTTCTTCCACGTGGCTCCGCCCGCGCTGATCGCGCCGCAGCGCCTGGTCGGCGGGGAAAGCGTCGAGTTGGACGGCATGACGGGAGGAGGGCGGGTCGGCTTCACCCTGCCGCGCCCCGACCTGCACCTGGCCTTCGACTTCGCCGGGCGCCATATCGCGGCCGAGCCGCTGCTCGACACCGTCCTCATCGAGCCGGACATGGCCCGCCTGCAGATGGTCTGGCGGGCCGAGCTGGCGGTGGACAAGCACCTCCTCAAGCTGCGTGCCCTGCACGTGTCCGGGCGGGCGGAGGTCATTCCATCATGACGGCAGTCATCGCCGCGGCCGGACTGGTGTGTCCGGCGGGCCTCGGGCTGGCGGAGAGCGCCGCCGGTGCCCGGGCGCGCCTGGCGGTGCTGCGGGAGATCGACTGGTGCGACCGGCGCTTCGAGCGCTTCATCGCCGGCGTGGTGCCCGACGAAGGCCTGCCGGCGCTCGCCCCAGGCCTGGCGGCGGCGCCCCTGCAGGCCCGCGAGGCCCGCATGCTGCGCCTGGCCCATGTTGCCCTGGCCGACCTGCATGCCGGCCTGCCCGCCGATCTGCCCGCGCCGCCCCTGTTCCTCGGCCTGCCGGAGCACCACACGACGCAGCCGATCGACACCGAACGCTTCCTCAAGCTCCTGGCCAGCCAGGCCGGCGCCTGCTTCGATCCGGCGCTCAGCATCGCCGCGCCGCGCGGGCGGGCCGGCGGCCTGATGGCCTTGTCCCAGGCCGTGGCGCGCATCGAGGCCGGGCAGGCCGGCATGATCCTGGTGGGCGGGCTGGATTCCCTGGTGGACCTGTACGTGCTGGGCGCGCTGGACCGCGCCGGGCGCATTCGTGGCGAGACCGTCAGCGATGGCTTCAGCCCCGCGGAGGGGGCGGCCTTCCTGCTGGTGGCAGAGGCGTCCGTGGCGCGCAGCCATGGCCTGCCCATCCTCGCCCGGATCGCCGCGGCCGGCAGCGGCTTCGAGCCCGGGCATCTGTACGCCGATGAGCCCTACCTGGGGGATGGGCTGGCGGCCACCGTGTCGACCTGCCTGGATGCGGCGGGGCTGTCGGCACCGCTGCAGACCGTCTATTGCAGCTTCAACGGGGAGCGTTACTGGGCCCGGGAGTTCGGCGTGACGCGCATCCGCAATGCGGCGGCGTTTGCCGACGAGGCCCGCATGGAGCACCCGGCCGAGTGCTTCGGCGACCTGGGGGCGGCCCACGGCACGGCCCTGGCGGCGCTGGCCTGCCACGGCCTGGCCGGGGGCTATCGACCCGGTCCGGCTTTGGTCTATGCTTCTTCCGACAGGGGAGACCGGGCCGCGGTCATCCTCGAACGCAGCACCTGAGGTCGAATCCATGCCATGCAGTGTTCATAATATTGCCGGCTTTGCCCACAAGACCAGCGGCGGCATGAGCATGGTCTTTCCCGATGTGTGCAAGACGCCGGTGCCGTCGGCGCCGCCGGTGCCCATTCCCTATCCGAACATCGGCAAGTCGTCCGACACGATTTCCGGCACCACCACCGTCAAGGCAGACGGTTCGATGGTGATGGTGAAGGGCGCCAAGTACATGATGAGTTCGGGGGACGAGGCGGGCACGCTGGGCGGCGTGATCAGCAGCACCTTCAAGCAGGAGTGCGAGTTCCTGATGTACTCCTTCAACGTGATGCTCGACGGGAAGAATGTCTGCCGCCTCGGCGACCCCCTCTGGCACAACAAGAAGAACATCCTCGGGTGAGGCCATGACGGAACTCGCAGAATCCGTGATGATCGGCCTGATCGCCGATGGCGGCGACGTGCCTTGCCCCTTCGATCACGATGCGCCCGCCCCCGAGAAGGTCAACAACCAGCTGGTCGGCAACGGCGGCACCTTGGGCGACTGCATGGAGGCCGGCACGGGCACCGCCCTGTATGCCCCGATGAAACGCAAGCTCAGGCCGGTGCCCTATCCCGAGCAGGCCGACAAGGAGGTCAAGGTCGGCGAGCACAGCTACCCGGTGTGGTGCGCCGCCCATCACCTGATCCCGGCCCAGGCCTCCCTCAAGAAGGCCACCCAGCTCAAGCGCTTCATGCAGAAGGGCAGCGGCGCGAACAAGCTGTGGAGCGACATCGGCTACGACGTGAACGGGCTCGAGAACGGCGTCTGGCTGCCGGGCAATTACGCGGTGGGGGGCAACGGCACAGGCGACTGGGTGGGGGCGCCGAGCGCCATGGACGGCGATGCCGAAGAGGGCAGCGTGCGCCGCCGGGCGGCCCGTCGCAGCGCCTCCAGCACCAAGCTCGACGGCCTCCGCCACGAGGTCGATCCGGCAAACCGCAAGTGGCTCTACGTGGACAAGGCCACGCGCCTGGTGAACGCCCAGTTCCACGATGCCCACGTCGATTACAACAAGTTCGTGCTGGGGGTGCTCAACAAGATCGCGGCATCCCTGAAGGACAAGAAAAAGAAGAACCTCGACGAACTCGCCTGCCGCCAATGCGCCAAGCGCGAGGAGAAGATCGCCGAATACGGCATTCCGCCGCCCTTCAGCCTGATCAAGCGCCTCAACGGGGTGTCGGCGCGCATGCGCGGCTACCTCAAGGGCCGGCGCGGGCATGCGGTGGTGTTCACATCCCGCTGGGGAAAACTGATTGGCAAGCTCTGAGGCTCGAGCCGGGGAGGGCCAGATGGCCGATTCATCCGCTGCGTATTACCTGCTGGCCTGCTACAGCCCGGAGGAGGGCGACCACGCCCAGTACAGCTACGAGCCCGATGACGAGGAGCGCAGCTGGATCATCGGCCAGCCCTTCGAGGCGCCGCCTCCCGTGCCGGTGCCGGTGAGCGTCGAGCCGGGCGAGGAGGGGCTGGTGCCGGAGCTGACCGACGTGCCCCTGCCGCTCATGTCGCGCCGCCTGGCCGCCTGCCTGAGTGCCGCGGGTGTCTCCAACATCGACTTCTATCCCGCCCGGGTCACCGAGCAGGCCCGCGGGCGCAGCCATGACGAGCTGCTGGCCTTCAACCTGATCGGCCTGGTGGCCGCGGCGGACCTGTCCCGCTCAACGTATTCGGCGCCGGACGGTCCGCTGCTGTCGGTGGATTTCGACGGGCTGGCCATCGATCCCCGCAAGGTGGGCGCAGCCGACATGTTCCGGCTCGCCGAGTCGGTGAACGGCATCGTGGTGAGCCGGCGGGTCCGCCAGGCCATCCTCGACGCCGGCATCACCACCCTTGAATTCATCCTGCCGGAGGACTGGGTCGGCTGAATCCCATCTACCGCCCACCGCCCGCCGTCCGTCCCTGCTGCTGGAGTAAGCCATGCCTGAAGTCGCCCGTGTCCTGCCCCTGCCCCATGAAGTGGCCCCGCATCCCCTGCGGGCCGAAGTGACCGCCCTGCTGGAGGGCGGCCTGATCCGGGTGCGCCTGCAGGACGGCCGGGAGTGGGATGCAGCCTGGCTACAGGCGGGCGGCAGCACCTCGATCGAGCTGGCGGCCCACGACTGGGTCATCGTGCTGCCGCCCGCCGGCGGGCATCCGGCCGTGGTGATGGGGCGCATCGGCCCCTACAGCCCGCCCGCCCCGCCGGCGCGCCTGTGCATCGAGGCGACCGAGGTGCTGACCCTCAAGTGCGGTGACGCCACCCTCGATCTGCGGGCCGATGGCAAGGCCGTGCTGCGTGGCGAGGATGTGCTGATCCGCGCCCGCGGCCTGCAGCGCATCAAGGCCGGCAGTGTTTCCATCAA
This sequence comes from Zoogloea dura, assembly GCF_012927165.1. Classification (GTDB taxonomy): domain Bacteria; phylum Pseudomonadota; class Gammaproteobacteria; order Burkholderiales; family Rhodocyclaceae; genus Zoogloea; species Zoogloea dura. Next base: position 98,169 of record NZ_JABBGA010000002.1, on the reverse strand, counting down.
CTAGCCGATGCCGACGGTCGCTCCCCTCGCACGCGCCTGGCGCTTCATCCCGGCCCGGGTCCTCAGCCACCTGGAGGAGCTGGCCTACCTGTGGCAGCGCCGCCGTGCGTCGGTGTATTCGGATTCACTGACCCTGCGCGACTTCGCCTACCTCAGCGAAAGGCTGGAAGCCCATCTCCAGGGCGCCCTGGTGGCCGGCGAGGCCCTGGACGGGATGGTCGCCGAGCTGCTGGCGTCGACTGACCGGGACGAAGTGTTCGCCGCCGCCTGGGCGCTGCTCCGCAGTGGCGGCGGCGGGCAGGTCCGGAGTGTGCTCGAAGCCTTTGCGAAGGCCCGGGGGCCGGCCCTGGCCGGATTCGGTGAGGCGCTGACCCTGGTGCCCCTGGCGGCGACCGAGGCCACGCTGCGCGCAGCCCTGGCCCATGGCAGCCCACAGCATGCGGCCTGGGCGGCTCTCGCCCTGGCCCATCACGGCCGCCTCGACCCCGCGGCGCCGGAGCTGGCCGGCGTGCTGCTGCACGAGCAGGCGGATGTCGCCGAGCTCGCCTGGCGCGCGGCCCTGTGCCTGGATACACGCCAGGCGCCGCAAGCGCGACCCTACGCCGAAGCGCTGCGCCACCCTGATCCGCGGGTCGTCGATGCCGTGCTGCAGGCGGCCGTGTGGACGGGCCAGCCCTGGCTGCCGGACACGCTCCGGCACCTCGCCGCGGCGCCGGACGGGCGGGCGCTGGGTTGGCTCGCCGCCTTGGCCCAGCCCGCCGGGCAGGACGCCGTCCTGGCGCAGATCGCTGAGCGGCCGGCCGCGGAGCGGGGCCCCCTGGCGGCACGCCTGGGCTCTTTCCAGGCACTCGAGAGCGTGCTCGCCTGGATGGCCTCGGACGATCCGCGGCTGGCGGCCTCGGCGACCCTTGGCTGGAACCGCATGACCGGACTGAATGCAGATGGCATCCGCGGTGTTTCACCGGCCGGCGACGAGGCCGACCCGCTGCTGCTGGATTTCCCGGAAGAACTCGTTCTGCCGGATCTCCCCAAGGCCCGCCAACAGTGGGACGCGCAGCGTGCGCGCTGGCAGGCCGGTCTGCGCTGGAGCCGGGGCCATGACATCCAGGGCAGCCTGAGCAGCGAGGCCCAGCGCTGGATCGACCTGCAGGCCCGCTGGGATTTTGGTGCCCGGGCGGCCCTGGCGGGGCAAAGGATCATTCCGCCACCGCCTCCGGTCTGACACAATCTGAACAACTGAATTGAACGAGCATTTCTCATGCGCATCGTCGTGACCACTTTCAAGGGGGCTCCGCTGGCGGAGCCGATCCAGGCCGAATTCGGTGCTGCCGGCGGGACCATCGGGCGCGAGGCGGGCAACCGCCTGATGCTGCCGGACCCCGAACGCCATATCTCCCGGGTCCAGGCCCGGGTGCTGGCCGAGGGCGGCAATTTCCTGCTCGAGGACCTGGGCAGCAATCCCACCCTGATCAATGGCCGTCCCGTCGGCCGCGGCGCCCGGGTGCAACTGGCGGGAGGCGACCGGCTCTGCGTCGGCCAGTACGAGATGCAGATCGATGGCAGCGCCGCGGCAGCCGCGCCGCAGCGTGCCGCACCTGTGGGGAGCGATCCGCTGGGCCTGTTCGGCGGCGTGTCGCCCGGCGGGGTTGACCCTTTCGCACCCCAGGCGCCGAGCCCGGTCCTGAACACCCCCGAGGAGGACCCCTTCGGGGTGTTCTTCCGGGCGGCTGCCGCGCCGCCGGCACCGGCCGTGCCGGCTGCATCCATGCCGGATCCCTTCGCGCCGGCCCCCCGGCCCGTTGCACCCCAACGCCCTCCCGTGATGGGGGCGGTGCCGCCGGAGGCCGATATCGATGCGCTGTTCGGCATCCGCGCCGGAGAGGGTGGCAAGGACCCCTTTGCCGGTACCTCCCTGTCGGGGCATGCCGCCCCGTCCCTGGGCGAGGCGCCGGTCGTCGATGATCCGCTGGCCCTGTTTGGTGGCGCCGCCCGCGCCGCGACGCCGGATCCTGTGCGTGACGATGCGCCGCTGCTGGCGGAGAACTTCGGGCTGCCACAACCCGTCGCGCCGCAAGCCGTGCCGCCGGCGGTCGAACGGGTGGCGGTGCCGGAACCGGCCGTGGTCCCGGCGCCTGTCATTGCTGCCGCTCCCGCTCCGGCCATGCCGGCGCCCGAGCAGCCGGTGCAGGCACCGGCCGGGGCGGGCATCGTCCTGTCCTGGTCCGACAGCGCCGGCCCCGCAGAAGCGCCGCCGCCGGCCCGGGATCCGGCGGCGTTCCCGCCGACCGAGATCTACGAGGGCCGCAAGGATGTGCAGTCCGTCAGCGCCCGGCCGACCCGGCCGGCCGGGGTTCCTGCCTTCGACGTGGTCCTCACTCCTACGCCGTCCCTGTCGCCGGCCGCACCTGCCCCCGCACCGCAGCCGGAGCCGGTGGCGCCCGCCGCGCCTGCGCCTGCGGCCTCCGCGGACAACACCGCGGCACTGCTGGCGGCCTTCCAGCGTGGCCTGGGCATGCCGATCTATGCGCACGGTGGCCTGACCCCCGAGCGCATGGAGCAGCTGGGCATGGTCGTGCGCGAGTCCGTCTCCGGCACCATGGGCCTGCTCAAGGCGCGGGCCCTGACCAAGCGGGAGTTCCGTGCCGACATGACGATGATCGTGAGCAAGGAGAACAACCCCCTCAAGTTCGCACCGGACCTGGAGTTCGCGCTGTTCCAGATGCTCGAGCCCAAGGGCGGCGGCTTCATGAAGGCCGAGCCTGCCATGCGGGACGCCTACCTGGACCTGCGCTCCCATCAGTTCGGCTTCCTGGCCGGCATGCGGGCGGCCATCGGCGGCCTGATCCAGCGCTTCAAGCCCGAGGTGCTGGAGCAGCGCATCAGCCGTGGCGGCTTCCTCTCCAGCGTGCTGCCCGGCGCCCGCAAGGCCCGCCTGTGGGATCTCTACGAGCAGCACTATGCCGCCATCTCCCGCGAGGCCGAGGACGATTTCGATGCCCTCTTCGGACGGGAATTCCTGAAGGCCTATGAAGCACAGATCGAACGCCTCAGGGACGAGGCCGAGGGCAAGTGAGCATGGATCAGCCTATCGCGCTGGAAACGGCCTATCTCTCGAAGCCCGGTGGCAGGGGCTACAACGAGGATGCCTGCGGCTTCTGGAGCAATGACAGCGCGGCCTGCTGGGTCGTCTCGGACGGGGCGGGCGGGCATGGCAGCGGCGACATCGCGTCGCGGCTGGTGGTCAGCAGCATCCTCGAGGCCTTTGCGGCCAATCCCTCGGTCAGCTCCGACCGGGCCATCGAGCTGCTGCGCCATGCCAATGATGCGGTGATCCATGCCAAGCAGAGTGGTGTGACCAAGGATGACATGCATGCCACGGTGGCGCTGCTGATGGTCGATCGGGCAAGCGATTCGGCGATCTGGGGGCATGCGGGGGACACCCGCATCTACCTGTTCCGCGATGGCGACATCGCCTACCGCACCCGGGACCACAGCCTGGTCCAGAGCTTCATCGATGCCGGCTATGGCAATGTGGGGGATATCCGCACCCATCCGCAGCGCAGCCTGCTGACCTCGGCCATCGGCTCCGCCGAGACCGTTGAGCTGTCGGTGGCCAGCTCGCTGGTGGGCCTGAAGCCGGGCGATGCCTTCCTGATCTGCACCGACGGCTGGTGGGAGTACGTGGACGAGGCCTATATGCTGTCCCAGCTCGACGCGGCGGTGGAGGCCGAAGACTGGCTGGTGGGCATGGCGCGCCAGGTGGAACGGGTGGCCAAGGCCGAGAACGACAATTTCAGCGCGGTGGGCGTGTTCTATGGTGATCGCCAAACTACCACGGTGATCCGGCCCTATCCGGTGGTCTGAGCGGGGTCAGGCTGCCGGCCCGGCCCGGAGCATGTCCACGAAGGCAGGGCCGGGGGGCAGATGGGCAAAAGCCCGGGCCTGCTGCCCGTCGCTGTCCCACCACAGGCTGTAACCCCCCAGGAGTTCATTCAGCGCTGCGCCGGCCAGCAACTCGAAGGCCGGGGCCTGGCCCGGGCTGCGGGGAAGCGTGCAGGCCCGGCTGCGGGCCTTCAGGGACGCCAGCATGGTGGCCCCTGGCAGGGAGGGCGGTTCCAGATCGAAGCTGCCGGCGGCGGTCAGGGCGGTTTCGAAACCGGCCACCGTGGCGTCATGGGTCAGGCAGGCACGGGCCGCGTCCTCGAGGCGGTTCATCCAGGCATCCAGCGCAGCGGCTTCCTGTGCCGACCAGTTGAAGGTCGGCAGCGGTGCGCAGACGGTCAGCGGAAAGTAGCGGCCGACCCGGTCCACCGAGGGGAGCAGGATGCCGCTCCAACTGCGTGCCCCCATCACCCCGGGCGCCAGCACGAAGCGCCAGACCGGCGCCCGCAGGTAGGTGGCCAGCCAGTCGCCGCCCAGGACGCGCTGGCTTTCGACGATCACCCCCTGCAGCCAGGCGTCCCAGCCGGTGATGAAGTCCTGTTCCAGCCGCCGCTGGGCGAAATCGCCCAGGGCGGGAAGCTTGCCGTACCAGCCTGCGGTCATCGCCGGGCTCCTTTGTGACTGTTCCGCGCAGCGCGGCCGCGGCGGCTAGAGGCCTCCCGGGCAGCGGAACTCGGCGAGCTCGCGCAGCCGGAAGGGGTTCTGGACACTCCCCGCGGTGACTTCGAAGCTGGCGCTGCGGCCATCCACGTCGAAGCTCACGCGGAATTTCTCCGGCGCTCCCAGGCTTTCGATGCGGGCCTTGTCGAAGAGCCGGAACAGCGCCCACGGGCCTTCGGTGGAGAAGCCGGAGTTGCCGCCGGCGGAGGGCGGATTGACCTGCACCCGGGCGCTGAGGCCGCCCTTGGCGCCCGGCCACTGCACCGACTGGAGCACCTGTGGACCGTGGGCGTAGCGGATCAGCTGGCCATCCACGTCGATGCTGATCTGGGTCAGCGCGGGGTCCATCTCGAGCGGCTTGAAGTCGAGGCGCAGCGAGCCGCCGCTGCGGAAGAACACGTCACGGATGACCGCCGCCCGCTGGAACTGCACCAGGCTGCCCGGATCGCCGAGGGACTGCTCCTGGACCTTCTTGAAGCTCCACTGGCGGGTCGAGGTGTCCACGTACTGGGCCAGGTTCTTCTGGAAGAAGTCGTCGATGATGCCGCCCGGGGCGAACAGCCGGGCGAAGTCCTCGCGGGTCACGTCCCGGGTGCTGCCCTTGGTGAAGGGGTAGCGGCCCTCGATGGCGCGCTGGCAGAACTGGCCGACCTGGCCACCGACGTTGGCCGACAAGTTCTCGCGGGTGGCGCTGAGGGCCTGGCTGACACCGGCGGTGGAGATCTGCTGCAGCATCGAGCGCAGGGGTTCGGGCATGCGCGCGCCTTCGGCCTTCACCTTGGCGGCGGTGCCCCCCGGCGGCGGCGCCACCTTGTCGCGCAGGGCGGTCTCGGTGGCGGTGAGGTTGACGTAGACCTCGTTGAGCAGGGACATCACGCCGTCGATCGGGGCGGTCTTGCCGTCGCCGCTGTCGACCAGGTTGCGGATCGGCGCGAAGTGCTCGTCCACCATGCTCTCCGGGGAGGGGCCCTGGGGCCCGCGCGCGCTGGCCACCGGGTCGAAGCCGAGGATCTTGCCCAGCTCCTGGCGGGCGCCGGAGATCTTCTCCTTGGCAGCATCCACCACGGTCTTGTCCTCGGGCTTGCGGCTCAGCGAGGTCTCCCTGGCCACGGCCTTCAGGAAACGCGGCAGGGGCGAATCCGGGGCCGACAGGGTGCGTGCCTGCTGGATGCTCTGCTGCAGGCTGGTGGAGCGGATCAGGGTCACGTCGCGCAGGTAGTCGTCCCACACCGCGATGTAGTCCGCCAGGTAGAGCCGGCGCACATCTTCGATGAGGCGGGCGGCGTCGGGCGGGGTGCCGGCGGCGCTGCCCAGCACCCAGGTCTCCTCGCCGGCGAGCTGCTTGGTGACGCGCCCGACTTCCCGGTCGAAGCCCTTGTAGTAGCCGTCGTGGGTGTACAGGCCGGCGATGCCCTTGGTCAGGGGCTGGCCGCTCTTGCGCACGAAGACCAGCGCGGCAGAGGGGCCGGCGGCCCGGTCGAGGGCGAAGTCGGGAATGTCCTGGCCGACGCCCTGGCGCTTGAGGCGGCTATACACCCGGGCCGGCAGCGAGAAGCGCAGGAGCTGGTTGCGGGCCTGGGCGACGAGGGCGCTGTCGGTCGCCACCGGCGAATTGACGGCACCCGCGGCAAACAGCATGTCCAGGTGCTGATTGAGGGCGCTGCGCTGGTCGGTGGTGGTGCCGGCGGGGAGGGTCCGCTCCCAGTCGCTGGTGATCCAGGCCTTCAGCGCCTCGGCATTGAAGCGGGCCGGGTCCTGGAGCATCAGGTAGGCCTTGAGGGCCTCGTAGGTGAATTCCAGGTTGCCGCGCGACAAGCTGTCGCGCAGCTGGGTGTCGATGCGCTGGGCGATGCGCGGCATCAGCGCGTCCCGCAGCAGGTTGCGGTAGGCCTGTTCGGCTGCCGCGTCGAGCTTTTCGTCCTGGGCGAGGCCAAAGCCCAGGGACATGGGCGTGTTGCCGTTGGGGCGGGCGGCGGTGATGGAGACGCCCTGGACCGCATCGATCACCGGCAGGAGGTTGAGCAGGTCATCCAGCGGCAGGTCGGAGGCTTTCACCGTGACCGGCTTCAACTCGGCCACGCGGGCATCCACCTCGTCGATATAGCCCCGGTTGCCGATGTAGGAGAGGGTCCAGGCGATCAGCAGGCCCACCGAGACGATGCCGACCGCCGCAAAGGCGGCCAGGCGGATCAGCCCGCGGCGGCGCTCCCAGGCGAGGTTGGCCTTGCCGATGCCTTGCTCGGCGAAGATCACTTCGCGCAGCAGGCGGGTCATGAAGAAGCTCTTGCCCGAACCGACCTGCGGCGGAAGCACGCGCCGCTCCAGGCTGAACGCCCCACCCAGGGTGGCCAGCACGCGGTCGATGGGGCTGCCTTCCTGGGTGCCGCTGGTGAAGTACACACCACGTACGAGGGCGTCGTGCTTGAAGCCCGAGGACGCGAAGATCCGCTCGATGAAGCTGCCCAGCAGGCGTGTGGCGCCGGCGAACTGCTGGGGGAAGGCGGCGATGGCCTCGCGCCGGGACAGGTCCCTCTCGGTCTGCAGGCGCTCCAGGAGCTGGCCGTCGATGCGCGCCTGGAGGCCGGCGAAGCGGGCGCCCAGGCCGGCCAGGGGCTTGGCATCGTCGTCCAGGGGCAGGGTGGTGCCCCACACCTGGTCGCGGGCGTCCTTGCCCAGGTTGCCGAAGAACTCCTGGAAGCCGGCGATCAGGTCGGACTTGGTGACCAGCACGTAGATCGGCAGGCGTACGCCGAGTTCGGTGTACAGCTCGTGGATGCGCTCGCGCAGGGCGGCGGCGTGGGCGCTGGCGGCGGCCTCGTTCTGGGTCAGCAGGTCGCTCAGGGAGATGGTCAGCAGCACGCCGTTGAGGGGCTGGCGGGGGCGGGACTTCTTGAGCAGGGCCAGGAATTCATGCCAGGCGCCCTTGTCGGTCTCCCGGTCGGAGTCCTGGGTGGTGTAGCGGCCGGCGGTATCCAGCAGCACCGCTTCGTCGGAGAACCACCAGTCGCAGTTGCGGGTGCCGCCCACGCCCTTGACCTGATGGCCCCCCGTGCCCTCGGCCAGCGGGAAGCGCAGGCCGGAGTTGATCAGTGCGGTGGTCTTGCCGGAGCCGGGGGCGCCGATGAAGACGTACCAGGGCAGCTCGTAGAGATAGCGGCTCGAGCCCATGGCGGCCAGCTTGTCCAGGGCTCCGCCCTTGGCCTCGCCGCCGAGCCGGCGCTGCTTGAGCACGGAGGTGCCTTCGGCAAAGCGCTGGCGCAGGATCTGCAGCTCCGGCGACTCTTCCTTCTGGGCAGGCTTGCCGGCGATGCCGTCGATCAGTTCGGCGTTCTTCCGGCGGGCCTTCCAGCTGCGGTAGGCCAGGTGGCCGACGATGGCCAGCAGGCAGAGCACGATGAGCACCAGCCGGGCTGTTTCCGATTCGAGGGGGGCGTGACCGGCGATGGCGACGAGGGGCCCCACGTACCAGATCACCAGGCTCAGGGCGATGAGGCCGATGAGGGTGATCGCGACGGGGTGGAGGAGGGCCTTGAAGAAGCTTTTCATGGAGGTGTCCAGCGGGTCAGTTGCCCGGAGCCGGGGGGAACACGACGATCTCGACGCGCCGGTTGCGGGCGCGTCCCTCGGGCGAGTCGTTGGGCGCGACGGGCACGCTTTCGGCCATGCCTTCCGCCTTGATGGTGCTGTTGCCCGGCAGGCGCGCCGCCAGCAGGCCCGCCACCGCGTCGGCACGGGCCTTGGAGAGGTGCCAGTTGGACGGGAAGCGTGCCGAGCGGATCGGCTGGTTGTCGGTATGGCCGCGGACCACCACGGTGCCGCCCAGCTTGGCGACGGCTGTGCCGATGTGGTCGAGCAACTCGACGAAGGTGGCCGACGGGGTGGCGCTGCCGGCACCGAAGAGCCCGTCGCCCTGGGCCAGTACGATGCTGCGGTCGGCCAGGTCCTGCACCACCAGGCGGCCTGAACGCACGTCCGCGGCCAGCTGGCCGGCCAGGCGGTCGGGGGCCGGCGCTGCCGGGGGCGCCGGCTTGGCCACGGCGCTGCGGGGCGCCACCGTGAGGGCGAGGATGTCGGAGAAGGTCGGGTCGGACTTGCGGTTGAGGGCGAAGGAGGCGCCGACGTAGATCAGGCCCGTCAGGGCCGCAGCCACGGCCACCACGGCCCACACGGGCAGGCTGTCGCGCAGGGGCTTGCGCTGGCTGGCGGCGGTGCGCCAGTCGGGAGAGAGCTCCCGGTCGGGTTCGCTGCGCACCCGGCTGAGCATGCCGTAGAGGCGCTCGCGCACCTGTTCGAGCTGGGCCGCGCCATTCTGCAGGACCCGGTAGCGGCCCTCGAAGCCGAGGCTGATGATGAGGTAGAACAACTCCAGCAGATGACGGTGGGTGTCCGGCTGTTCGGCCACCTTGCCCATCAGCTGGAAGAACTTCTCACCGCCCCAGGCTTCGTTGTGGAACTGGATCAGCAGGCTGTTCTGGGCCCAGATCCGCTCGCCCCAGGGGGTGTTGGCGGCGGCTTCGTCGAGAAAGGTACACAGGGCGTAGCGGGCAGCCACCACGTGCTCGTTGGGGCTGCCGGAGGCGCGGGCGCGCCGTTCGAACTCCTGCAGTGCCTGGGCCAGGGTGGTGCGCAGGCCGGTCGGGTCGGGCGGCGCCACCTGGCGCAGCTGCGGGGCCAGGTTGAGCAGGGGGCTGGCGGCTGCGACGAGGGGGTTGAGCCCGGTTTCCCAGTCGAGGGCGCTCATGTCGGTCCGCTCGTAGCGCCCTCCGCCGGGGGGCGGAGGCGGCGAACCGGCCTGGGGGGCCGGTCGGGCACCCGGAGACGGAATGATCAGGGTGCGATCGGCGGGCATCTGCCCGAACGGATCATCGTGCGCCATGGGGCAAACCTCTCAATGACACCCCCGCGCCGGCGGGGGGAACGATTGCGCCGGGGCCCGCGCCTAGGCGCGGATGGCCCACAGGGAAAGATCAAGGCCGGGGAAGTCCCCGGTCACATAGATGCCGAGGGCGCCGGAGGCGTCCAACTGTTGCCAGAGGTCGCCGGTGTTGTCGAGTTCGAAGTACGAGAAGCCCGCGTGGTAGGGGATCTGGCGCGGGGCCACCGGTAGCGGCCGCAGGGCGATGCCGGGCAGCTGCAGGTTGACCAGGTCGCGCATGCGTTCCAGCGGGCCCAGCTTGGCCTGGGCCGGGAAGCGGGTGCGCAGCATCTCGCCGGGCAGCTGGGCGTTCACGGCCAGGATGAAGCCGGCATTGCGCAGCAGGCTGCGATCGATGATGTGGCCCACGTAGCGCCCCTGCTTGTGGTCCTGCAGGTCGATGGCGATGGCGTTCTGGTCGAGCAGGGTGGTGAGCCCCAGGCGGATGGCGCGGATCAGGGGCAGGAAGCACAGGTCGAGCTCGTCGTGGCAATACACCGGGAAGTCCCCGGGGCGCCGCCCGCTGGTGGCGAGGGTGGACAGCTCACCAGCCACCTCGAGCAGGCGCTCGAACAGATGCCGCGGGTGCAGCGGATGATCGGAGCGGAACTGGTCGAACACCGGCTGGTAGCGGTTGACGGTCATCAGGAACAGGAAGTCCGCCACCTCGGCCACGCCACCGGCACCCGGATGGGCCAGCCGCGAGGCGAGGGCGTCGCCGCGCTGGTGGAGCAGGGCGCTGACCTCCTTGATGTAGCCGTCGAGCACGGGGGAGACGGCGCTGTCCAGCACGGGGGGAATGTAGCCGCGGTCGAGGAGCAGGCTGTTGTCGGCGCGTCTCTCGGTGACGCGGGCCACACCGACCCGGGCGTAGGCATCAGTGAGCGGGTCGCTCAGGGCAAGGCGCAGCTTGGGTTGCCCGACCTGGATGGAGAAGGCGCCGCCCTTCTCGGTGTGGGCGTCGCTGACTTCGAAATCCACCGGCTCGTAGCGGGCCAGGCGGGCGGTGGCATCGGCGGAGTCGAGGCTGACCTCGAGGCCCTGGGCACGCCGCAGGGGCAGCGCCAGGCAGACGATCTGGTCCTTGGCGTCCCTGGGGAAGTCCAGCGCCGGCGGGGGCAGGTCCACGTTGGGGATGTCGAAGGGCGTGCCATCGGGCAGGATGCCGCGCGCTTCGAGGATGGCGAACTTGCCGGCCACCAGGGCCGCCTCGTCGATCACCAGGTGGGAGAAGCCCCAGTGGTTGCCGACCAGGGGCGCCACGCGGGACTCCACCCACCAGGCGGCGTGGCGGTCCTGCTGTTGAAAATGCTGGGGCTGCAGAAAGAGGCCTTCCGACCAGACAACCCGACTGAACCAAGACATTGTGATGATCTCCTGGGCCGGCGCCGGTCAGCGTTGGGGGCCGATGCTGACCGAGTCCCGCCCGACTTTCGCCTGCAGGGTATTGAGCATGTTGCGCTGGATGGGGGCCACGGCCCGCCAGACACTCCGGTTGGGGTCGCGGTAGGCCACGAAGACGCCGATCGACTTGACCTCGGCACCCGGCCGCAGGATGGTCTTGACGCTCTCGCCCGGCCGCAGGGTGATCTCCTCGCGCTGTACGCTGGTGGCGCCGAGGGTCTTCTCGTCGGCATCGAAGAGGGAGAAGAAGTCGGCCGCCTCGAAGGAGGCCGGATGGGACAGCAGGTAGTAGCGCACCACCACCGGGGTGGGGCGGCCGCGGCTGTCCTGGTTGACTGCGGCGTCGGCCTGGAGCGTCAGCTGGACCACGGTGGGGGGGAGTTCAGGAATCTGGATCTGCGGCTTGCTGCCGCCACAGGCACTCAGCGCAATGCACAGGCCTAGCTGGCAACCGGTCTTGAATGGCTTCCACATGAATCAGGGTCCGCAAGTCGACGACCGCCGCAGTTTATCCTGTTAGCACGGTGCTGGAGCGCGCCGCCGCGCGATGCTTCAGAACTTCAGCTTGACGCCCACGGCCACCGACTGGCCGCTGCCCTGGCCGCGGATCCGGTCGTCCATGCCGATCACGTAGAGGTCGGTGTCGCTGTCATAGGCGTACACGTAGGCCGAGCTGATGGTGGTCTGCTTGCGGTCCACCGCGGGCCCCTGGGCGGTGCTCGAGCCGACCTGGAACAGCACCGATCCGGGGCCCAGCGGCAGGGTCACGCCGGCCGAGGTGAGCTTGCCGTCCACGTCCAGCCCGCGGTCCTGGATCTGCGAGTAGAGGGCAAAGACCTTGGCGAAGCCGAAGTTGTAGCTGCTGCCCAGCTGCCAGGTGCTTTCCTTGGTCGGGTCCTTGATGCCGTCGTTGATGTGCACGTTCTGGGCTGCGAACTCGACCGCCAGCAGCCCGATCGACCACACCACGCTGGCCCCCTGATGGCTGCCGCGCTCATCCTTCTTCTGCGCCGCCTGCATCAGGCTGAAGGTGACGCCCTCCAGGTTGGGCGAGGTGTAGCCCAGGGCGTTGTCCCAGTAGAAGTCGCCCTCCACCCCCTGCAGGTTGCCGTTCAGGAAGAGATGCCGGATGGCCGGCGAGAGGCCGGAGTTGCCCAGGGCATTGAAGCGGTTGGTGGTGTCGAACAGCAGGGTCTGCAGGCGGCCGAAGCGCAGGGTGCCGTAGTCGTTGTTGCGCACCGCCACGAAGGCATTGCGGGACAGGATGGGGTCGTCGTCCCGGCGTCCGGTCTTGAAGTCCTGGAAGCGGAGGAAGGTCTCCGCCACGGCCAGCACGGTCCAGCCGCCGTCGAAGCCGTAGCTGCCGGTGACACCGACGAAGCTGGGTGACAGGGAGTTGCTGTTGAAACGCACGTCCCGGGCCAGCCCGCTCTGGCCGAAGGCGCCGTAGGACAGGTCGAGCACGCCATGGAGGTCGTAATCGAACTGCGCGCGGGCGCTCCCCGACAGGAGGAGCAGGGCGCAGAGCAGCCAGGCGTGCAGGAATCCGGACATTTTTTTCATGATGTGTCGTCACTGTCTTCGGGTTGGATGCCACCGGGGGCCGGTTTTCAAGCGGGCCCGGCCCGGGCCTGGAGCGCGGCCTCACCAGGTGGGGTGGGTGGCCACGAGCCAGACTCCGTTCATCAGGGCGTGCAGCAGCACGCAGGGGGCCAGCTTGCGCCAGCGCTGGTAGACCACGCCGATGGCCAGCGCCGGCAGGGCCACGGCCACGGCCTGCAGCTCGCCGCGCAAGGCCAGGTGGGCCAGCCCGAAGGCCAGCGCCACGAGCAGCCCGGCCGGCCAGCCGGCCCAGCCGCGTCGCAACAGGGCTTCGTGCAGGCCGAGGCGGAACACGATCTCCTCGGCCAGCGGGGCGAAGACCAGCAGGGCCCACACCCGGCCTGTCGCCCCACCGGCCAGAGCCGCCGCCAGCAGGGCCGCCGCCAGCAGCGCCAGCCCCGTGGCCACGCCCGACGGGCGACGCGCCGGTGGAAGCGGAGCGGCTGTCGGCCAGGGCGTGTTCATGCCGGATCTCTCCGCGCCGCCGCAGTGCGGCGGCGCCAGCCGAGCACGGCCAGGGCGGCCAGGGCGAGGGCCCACAGGGTCGGGTCTGCCGGCGTGTCGCCGCGCACCAGGGTGCAGCCACCGCCACCCGAAGTCTTCGGCGCCGGGTCACCCTGGCCGCTGAGGGCCACCTCCAGGGCCGGCGTGTCGGCGGCATCCGAGCTGATCGTCAGCATCCCGCTGGCCGCGCCTTCCGCGCGGGGCGAGAAGGTGACGGAGAGGCTGCAGTCGAAGCCCGGCACGAGTTCGAAAGGCGCGGCCGGGCAGGTCCTGCCCTGCACGACGAAGGCGCCGCTGACCGCCAGGGACTGCACGCGAAGGGTGGTGGAGCCGTTGCTGCGCAGCGTGACCAGCAGCGGGTCGGAGCTGGAGCCGGACTTCACGTGCCCGAAGTTCAGGCTGCTCACCGACAGGCTGGCGCCGGGCGCCGCGCCGCTCAGACCGACCCCGCGCAGGCTCAGCAGGCCGGGGGCGCTGCCGGTCGAGGCGGCCTGCAGGGAGGCCAGCTTCTCGCCGCCCGAGGCGGGGCTGAAGCTGAGCCTGAACTGGCAGGTGCCCGCCGGGGGGATGAAGTCGCCGCTGTTGCACGACTGGGAGGTGATCCTGAAGGCCGATGCATGGGCGCCGACCGTGTTGGCGAACTGGAAGACCACCGCGCCGGGGCCGGGGTTGGTGAGGCTTGCGTCGAGCTCGACGGCACTGCCGGCGGCCACGCTGCCGAAGTCCAGGCTGGCGACCGACCACGCCAGGACCGGCGCCGCCTCATTGGTGCCGCGCCCCTTCAGGGTGGCGGTGTGCGGCGAGCCTTCGGCGTTGGTGGTGACCTGCAGGGTGGCGCTGTAGTCCGTGCCGGCAGCGACGGGCTGGAAGGCCACCCGGATCTCGCACTTGCCGCCACCGGCGATGCTGGAGGGGCAGGCCGGGCTGTCCACCAGCGAGAAGCCGGCGCCACTGATGGCGACCGCGTTGATGTTCAGCGGGCCGGCGGCGGTGTTGGTCAGGGTGAGGGTCCGCGGCGGGTAGAGGCTGTTGATGCTCTGGTTGCCGAAGTCCAGGCTCGCCGGCAGGCTGGCCTTGGCGGTGGAGGGGGGCACCCCCTGGAAGTTCATGGTGATCAGCAGCTGCTGGGCGAGCGCCGCGGCCGACACGTAGTCGATCTGCAGGCTACCCGGGCGGACCCCCAGGGCGCTGGGCTTGAAGCTCAGCTCGATGGTGCAGGTGCTGGCGCCCGAGGGCTGCGGAATGCTGGTGGAGCAGTTCTCGGTGAAGCTGTAGTCGGCCGCCGCGCTGCCGGTCTTGGTGACGCTCAGGGAGGCGATGGCGGCGCTGCCGATGTTCTGCACGATCAGGCTGTGGCTGGCCTGGCTGCCCACCGGCCGGTCCATGGTGGCCGGGAAGAGGCTGGCCACCAGGGTCGGAATGGGGTTGGAGGTGGCGATGGTGGTGAAGTTGAGGGTCTTGTCGGTGCCGAAGACGGCGCCGCTCGCGTCGGTGAAGCGGATCAGCAGGCTGCGCGCCGTGCCCGCCCCGTTGGTGACCGATGGGGCGTAGCGGATGATCAGGTCGCAGGTGGCGCCGACGGCGAGGTCGAGGCCCACGCTGCAGCGGCTCCCGCCGGGGAGGGTGGACAGCGGCCCGGCCGGGCTGTCGAAGTCCAGGGCGTTCAGCTTGACGGGAATGGTGCCGGTGTTCTGCAGGACCAGCGCCGTGTCGGTGGGGGCCGAGGTGGACGCGGTGATGGTGCCCACCGATGCGGGCGTCAGGCTGATGACGGGAAGAATCCCGGTGCCCGTCACGCTCAGGTTGAAGGGGGTGCCGCTGCCGACGGCCACGGTGAAGGCGCGGGATGTGTCGCCGGCGGCATTGGGCTTGAAATGCACCTCCATCGTGCAGCTGCCGCCGTTGGCCGCAACCTTGCCGCTGGTGCAGTTGCCGCCGGCCTGCACGGAGTACCAGAAGACGATGCCGCCCCCCGCGGCGGCGGGCAGGGCCGGGCTGACCGTGAAGTCCTCTTCGGTGGCGCGGTAGTTGGTGATGACGAAGGCCTGGGTGCTGCCGCTCTCCTGGCCGACCAGGGCGCTCAGCGTTGCCAGGGGCGTTGCGGCGCGGACATCGCCGTCCCGGATGCCGACGAGATAGGTGTTGATGGCGCTGAGGGCGGCGGGGTTGGGGGCGCCGCCGTTGTAGAAGGTCACCATGGGGTGAGGCGCGGTGATCGCCGGGGTGGGGCCTGTCACCCGGCCGGCGATCGCGTCGGTCAGCTTGGACGGATCTGCTGCGAGCAGGGTGGGCAGGAAGGTGAATCCACGGACGCCGAACGT
This sequence comes from Zoogloea dura, assembly GCF_012927165.1. Lineage (GTDB taxonomy): Bacteria > Pseudomonadota > Gammaproteobacteria > Burkholderiales > Rhodocyclaceae > Zoogloea > Zoogloea dura. The sequence goes on along the minus strand of NZ_JABBGA010000002.1, from coordinate 82,821 downwards.
CGCGCTGCCGGGCGGGCTGAGGTGGCAGGAAGAGCAGGTGGAGCCGCCCCAAGGGGTGACGTCCCAGGCGTCGGGCGGGTCGAGCGGCGCGGCGTCCGCAACGGAGCCTGCCAGGATGCCCAGCGCCAACCCTGCGGCGATGCGGCGAAGCGACTTCAGACCAGCAGATCCGGCAGGCACGATGGGGCTCTCCTGAATGTGTCGATTGTTCGGCAGTCCGGTCCGGCCTCAGGCCGCAGGACGGTCTTGCTCTGTGCTCAGATGCAATCCACCACGCGGAACTCCACCCTGCGGTCGAGGGCGTCGCGCTGGTCGTCGGTACCCAGCCCGATCAGGGCTTCGCGGGAGCCGGCGCCGCCCACCGACAGGCGGGCGCGCAGCTTGGCGTCGCGGTTCTCGAGGAGCTTGACCACCGCCTCGGCGCGGCGCAGGGACAGGCGCTCGTTGGTGCTGGCGCTGCCGGTGCGGCTGGTGTGGCCGACGACCTTCATGCAGGCGGGGGTCTTGCCGGCTTCGCGGGCCATGGTGGCCAGCCACAGCTGGTACTGGGTGGGCAGGTCGCCCACGTCGTTGAAATTGACCGTGCCGGGCTTGAACAGCAGCTTCATGGGCAGGCGCTTGGCTTCGAGGCCGGAGGCGACGAGTTTGCCGAAGGCGTCCTGGGCGGCGTCGCGCCGGCCGAGCTGCCAGTTGGTCAGGTAGAGGCCGTTGAGGACCCGCAGGTCGCCGCTGTCGGCCAGGCCGGCGGCCTCTTTGTAGAGGCGGTTGGCGTCCAGCACCTTGCCGTCGTTGTAGGCGATCAGGGCTTCGTTGAGCACGGCAGCGGCGGGCAGGCGGGACAGGTAGTCCGGGTCGGCCGGGTCGCCGATCTGGGTATTGACCTGGCAGGAGTTGATGTAGCCCATCACCGTCTTGTCCTTGTGCCAGCTGGGGCTGTCGCGGAAGTAGGGGAGGGGCTCCGGGTTGACCGAGGCGACGGTGGCCCGGTCGATCTGCTTGGCCACCACGCGCTTGGTGCGCAGGTCGATGACGGTGAGCCAGACCCGGAAGGCGTCCGGCGGGGTGTCGATGGCCCGTTCCACATTGACCGGGGTGAGGGTGCCGATCAGCAGCAGGGGTTGCTCGGCCAGGGTCTGGCGGGTCAGCGGCTTGATGCTGAGGTTGGTATGGCGCTTCTTGAGGAGGGCCTCGAGCTGCTGCCCCATCTTGACCGTGCTGACCGTCTGGGCGCCGGTGTTGGCGTCGATCAGCGGGTCGATCACCACCGCCCGCTTGCCCTTGCCCAGCTCGGCCAGGGTGTCTTCGAAGAGCTGGTCGCCGGCCCGGGTGATGGCGTCCTCGAACTTGATCGGCGCGGGGGCCACCAGGGGTTTGCGCACGGGGCGGGCCACCGCGGGGGCTTCGTAGTCCGGGTCGGTGGTGGCCGCCGGGCTGGCGGCCGTCTTGGCGGTTGCCGGAGGGGCGCTGCTGGCGACGGGCGGGGTGAGGTTGCTGCAGGCGCCCAGGCCCAGGCTCAGCAGCGCGGTGCCGAGCAGGGTGTTGAGGGGGAGGCGGGTTTTCATCGGGGTTTTCATCGGGGCTTCCTGGCGGATGGGCGGGGGCCGGAGACGGGCTCAACGGCGGGGGTAGACCGGGTCGGGGGCGGGCTCGGTGCAGCCGAGGAACTGCTGCACCAGGGCGCTGAGCGAGGCGTCGGTGCGCATCTGTGTGTGCAGCCGGTCGAGGGACATCAGGGCGTTCGGCATGGAGCCGTTGAGATGCAGGTCGGCGTTGCCGCCGCACATGTGCGGGAAGCCTTGGCGGGCGATCAGGCGCGGCTGGCCGCCGCTGGCGCTGTCCCAGTCGAAGCTGTCCTGCATGGCGGCGTGGCAGGTGCGGCAGGAGGTGCCGACCACCTCGCGGTAGAAGCGTGCTGCGCCGGACTTGACGGTGTCGTAGTCGAGCCAGGCGGGGGGCACGTAGGCCTTGTCGAGCACCTGGGGCGAGCCGGCGTACCAGCCCTGGATGAGGGCCTTGGTGGCGGTGGTGGGCTTGGTGGCCACCACGAGGTCGTTGAGCTTGCGCAGGGCGGCGGACTGTTCGGCCTCGGAGTAGCCGCGGCGGTTGGAGAAGAGGTAGTTGCCGGTGTCGAAGGGCAGGAAGCTGGACTTGAGGTCGGGGCTGGGGTGGCCGGCTTCGGCGAAGCGGCCGAGGTAGGAGGTGCCGCCGTGGCAGGCCACACAGGCGCCGGGCATGTATTTTTCGCCGCGGCCGTCGAGGTTGACCGACAGGATCAGCTTGCCGTCCGGGCCGAAGGTGAGGAACTTGGTGAAGGGCTGGTTGCCGCTGCGGCCGGCGACCGGCGAGTACTCCATGGCCACGCAGGCCACCTGCTTCTCGTCGGCCAGGGCGGTGTCGATGACGTCGTTGGTCTCGCGCTGGGTGTCGCCGTCGGGGCCGGGGTGGTTGCACACGTAGAAGGCGATCTTGTCCGGCGCGGTCTGGGTGGCCACCATGCGGCGCACCAGGTTGAGGTCGCGCTGGTTGACGTAGGTGGCGCTGACTTCCTCGTTGCCGGCCTTGTAGCTGCCGAACTTGTGCTCGCGCTTCCAGTCCTCGAGGGTGATCGCGCCGCTCATGTTGCCCTGGGCGTCGCAGTCCTTCACCGCGCCGAAGGAGCGGTAGTAGTTGCAGGCGCCGAGCCGCGTGTCGGCGCCCTTGTAGGTGAGGAACTGGTCGGCGCGCGGCAGGGCGATGGAGAAGGACCCGCCCACCGGCACCACCATCTGGCCGCGTACGTTGCCATCGGGGCCGTTGGCGACCATCTTGACCAGGCCGGGCCGGTTGTTGGGGATGACGTGGGAGAACTCGACCGGGGCGCCCAGGTAGCCGTTTGCCGGGGTGGGCAGGTCGATGACGGTGGTGTAGGACTCGCAGGTGACGCGGGCCTTGAGTTTTGCATTGACGACGACGGCGGCGTCCACGGCGTAGTCGCCGAAGCGGTTGACCCGCAGGGGCGGGGTCAGGCTGCTGCCGTCGGCCTGCAGGATCTGCACGGTGGCGCTGGATTCGACGCCGAAGAAGCGGTTCTCGACGCCGCACACGCCGCCGTCGGCCAGGCCGATGTGGCCGAACAGGAGCAGGTTGCGCGCCGGCGTGGGGGGGCTGGCCGCCAGGGTGAGGCCCTGGGCGGTGCTGCTGCCGGTGATCGCGCCGCAGCCGCCGAGGGGGATGCCCTGCGGCGAGCTGCACTGCACATCGTAGGACTGGCCGCTGGGCAGGGCCGGGATGGTGAGCTCGCCGCCCAGGTCGGTGGCCCCGGCGAAGACCTGTTCGCCCGTGCCGGACTTGAGCACGCGGACCCGGATGTCGGGCAGATAGACGAAGCGGGCCTGGGCGCCGCCTGCGCCGGCAAAGTTTGTGGCCAGGCCGCTGCGCAGGCGCAGGCGCACCGGGCTGCCGTCGAATTCGTCGGCGCTGGCAACGGCGGGTGGGGTGTAGCTGACGGGGGAGGTGGTGGGCGCGGGGATCTTGAAGGCGTCGCTGCCGACGGCGTATTGCTGTTCGACGTAGCCGCCGCGGCCGTCGCCGATGAGGACGTAGGCAAAGTGCAGGCCGGGGCCGTCGGGCAGGGTCCAGGTGGTGTCGCTGGCGTTGCGGTTGTCGATGCTGCCGGCGGTGACGCGCCACTGGTAGTTCAGGCTGTCGCCGTCGCCGTCACGGCCTTCGACCTGCAGGGTGGTCCGGGTGGCGCCGGTGCTCTTCTTGACCCCGTCCGAACTGCCGCCCCCGCCACAGCCGGAGATGATCAGGGTGGCTGCGCATAGTACGCACGCAAGGGCGCGCTGCTTGGCTGGCAAGACTCGCATGACTGGCATCCCTCCCCGGGGCTTGAGCGTTTTGGTGCTGCAGGCTTCACCGCGTGGCGGGTGAGGCGGCCATGCTGCTTTATCGTGACTCTGGCAGTTCGGAATCCCTGGCTCGTGAGTGTATTTTTAGCATCCCGGCGGATTAACGGCAACGCGCTTTTTCAAGCCTGGCCATGAGTTCCGGCGAGTTCTCACCGAGGGAGATGCGTTGCAGGATGCTGGCGCACTCGGCCGAACGGGGGGCGGATGCCTTTTCGGCCTTGTCGGTTTTTTCTGCTTTTTCCGGCTTGCGGGGTGGCGTGGGGGCGGCGGCCTTGTCGCGGCCGGAGCTCTCTGGCCTGGGCTTTGGTGCCGGAGGTGCAGCGGTGGACGGTTTGGCTGCAGCGCTGGACGCGGCGGGTCCAGGTGTGGGTGATTCGGGTCCAGGTGTGGACGGCGCTGCTGCAGGGCTGGGTGATTTTTGTCCAGGGCTGGATGAATTTTGTCCAGCGGTGGACGAATCTTGTTCAGGCCTGGGTGGATTTTGTCCAGCGGTGGACGCCGCTTGTCCAGGCGCGGACGGTTGTGGTGCAGGTGTGGACGCCGTTTGTCCAGACGTGGACGGTTGTGCTCCAGGTGTGGACGATTGTGTTGCAGGGGAGGGCGCCGGCACGGCAGGGCTGGCGGGGGCGGGGGGGCGGCTGCCCAGCCACCAGGCCGCGGCGGCGGCCACGGCGAGGGCGGCGCCGCCCGCCAGGGCCAGGGTGGGCAGGCGGCGGGTGGGGGGCGGGGCTGGCGCGGCCGCGGGCGGGGTGGGCCGCGGGGGGGCGGCGCTGGCTGGCGCGGCTGCCCGGGTCACGCCAGGGCTGTCGGCCAGCCGGGTGGCGTTGGAGGGGGCGGGCTGCAGCAGGCCGAGGTCCTGGCCGAAGTCGCTGATGGTCTGGGTGCGCAGCTCGGGCCGGGCCGCCAGGGCCCGGTCGAGGGCGCCCAGGAAGGCCGGGCTGAAGCCCGCCGGGGCGCGCCCGGCGAGCGGCTGGTACTGGTCGTTGAGCAGGCGGCCCACCGAGGGCGGCGGGGTGCTGCCGGTGATCACCCAATGCACGGTGGCAGCCAGGGCGTAGACGTCGGTCCACGGGCCCTGCTTCATGTCGGGCAGCTCGGCGTATTGCTCGACCGGCGCGTAGCCGGGCTTGAGGATGACCGTGAGGGCCTGGGTCATGTCGCCGATGACCCGGCGCGCGGCGCCGAAGTCGAGCAGCAGCGGGCGGCCGCTGCCCTCCAGCAGGATGATGTTGTCGGGGGCGATGTCGCGGTGGTAGCACTGCTCGCCGTGGATCAGCCGCAGGGCGTCGCACAGGGGGGTGAGGATCCCGCGCAGCCAGGCCTCGCTGACCTGGCTGCGGTCGGCCTGGATGCGGTCCTTGAGGGTTTCGCCTTCGTAGAGCGGCATGACCATGTAGGCGGTGCCATTGGCCTCCCAGAAGCGGTACACCTTGACCAGCGAGGGGTGGTCGAACTGGGCGAGCAGCTTGGCTTCATTCACGAAGCTCTTGAGGCCGGCCTCGTAGGTGCTGCGATGGCGCTCGGAGCGGGGCGCCACGGTGGTCGGCCCGCGGCGCGAGGCGATCGAGCCCGGCATGTATTCCTTGAGGGCCACCTTGCGCTCGAGGGAGTGGTCCCAGGCCAGGTACACGATGCTGAAGCCGCCCTCGCCGATCTTGGCCCGCAGCTCGAACTCGCCGATCAGGGTGCCGGCGGGGAGGGCGTGGCCGTCCTCGTCGTCGTCGGCCGGGGCCTGCCCGGCGCTCGTCGTCGGGCCGTCACCGGCGGGGGACAGAATGGTGCGGTCGTCTTCTTCTGGTGCGTTGCTCATGGCCGATGGAGTGTCTGGAAGAGGCGTCCGTGCGGGTGTGTCGGGGCCGTCGGGCGGGGGCATGGGGTGGGCCGCTCAGGGTAGGGGCCAGCTGAAAATAATCGTAGCATGGCGGGGTGGTGCCGCAGCGATGCCGGAGCGGGCCCGGGCCTTGCCCCCTGCTATGATTGAAGCGCCACAGCCCGATGAAAGCTGGACGAATTTCGTGAGGTTCGAAATGTTGTATGCGATGCGCTTGTACTCGATGCGCCAAGGACTTGTTCTGCCCATCGCTGCGTCGATGGTGCTCAATGCCTGCGCAAATCTTGACATAGACCAGAAGACCCAGAATGTCGGGGTGGGCGCCGCGGTGGGCTGCGTGGCCGGCGTGGCGCTGGCCAAGCTGACCCGCAACGATGCGGCCACCGCCTGCGTGGCCGGCGCCGTGGTGGGCGGCCTGATCGGCTACCAGCGGGCCCGCAGCGCGGAGATCGACGAGGCCCGGGAGGCCGCCGAGGCGGCGCGCAAGGTGGAGGGCGCCAAGGTGTCCACGGTGCAGACCGAGGCGGTGAGCGCAACCGACAAGCAGACCGGCAAGACCGAGTCGGTGTCGGCCTTCAAGTCGGTGTCGGTGGATATTCCGGTGAGCCAGCTGGAGACGCCGGAAGGCCGTGAGGCGATGCGCAAGCTCAACGACTATGCCCGCAAGGTGGCCAGCCAGCGCGAGGAGACGGTGGAGATGAGCATCGCCACCGCGCCGGCGAAGGGCGCCAAGGCGGTGGCGGCCAAGACCATCCAGACCTCCGAGAAGGCGGGCGGCGGCACGGTGGTGCGTAAGCAGCTCACCGATGCCCGCGTGCCGGCGAACGTGCAGCGCGTCAATATCGAGGTCAAGAACCCGACCAAGGTCTCGGTGTAAGCGCCCTGCTGATCCTCCTTCATGCTCATGCAGCGCATGGAGGGGCGGCTTCAGACGCCTGCGGATTTTGATCCGGCAGCGGAGGGCCACGGAGGGCTGCTGAGGGCGGCGGAAGCCGCCCCTACGGGGGGTGAGCGCCCGCTTCAGCGCCCCTCGAGGAGCTTGTCCAGGCCCTTGTTGAGGTCGCGCATGTACTTGCGCTCGCTCTCCCTGAGTGCGTCCGTGGCGGTGCCATCGGTGCCGGCCGTGTCGCGCGCTTCGGCCCGCGGGGCCTTGGCGGCGGCCTTGGCCGGGGCTTCGGTCTCGGTCACTTCGAAGCTCAGGGCTGCATAGGTGTCGGGGCAGCCGGCCGGGTCGGTGCAGCGTGGCGCGCCGGCCAGGCTGACGCCCGCTGCCGCCAGCCTGGCCTCGACCACGGCCCGCGTGGCCGGGGCGGACCTGCCCCCGGCGTTGAGGCCGAGGACGCTCATGTCCCGCGGCACCGCCGACTGGATGGCCAGCACCTTCCAGCTGCCCTGCGGCAGCTCGGCCCGGTAGGCGGCGAGCTGGCGGGTCAGGCGGAAGGGCTTGTCGGGCGTGATGCGGTTGGCACTGTTCGCGCCGCCCGGGAAGACCTGCTGGAGCAGGCCGGTGGCCGTGTCCCACAGCAATACATACACAAAGCCTTCACGCTGGCTGCGCAGGGTGAAGGACAGGACATCCTTGCCCAGCACCGCCGGGCTGGTGAGCCCCTCGAGCGCCAGGCCGAAGGAGGCGTCGGAGCGGCTGGCCAGGGCCGCGATGGCGTCGTCGAGGGAGACGGGAGCGGGCGCCGCCGCAGGGGCCGGCGCGGCGGGCGTGGCCGCAGGGGCGGGCGTGGGGGCCGTTGCGGCAGCGGTCGGTGCCACGGGCTCGGCCGGGGCGGCGGGAGTGGCTGGCGTGCTTGGAGTGCTCGGCGTGGCTGGCGTTGTCGCCGGGGCCGGCGTGGCGGAGGGGGGAGTCTCCGGCGAGCTGCTCAGGCGCCAGGCCAGGCCGGCGGCGAGGGTGGCGGTGACGGCGGCCGCGATGATCAGCGGCGTCTTGCCGGATTTCCTGGCCGTGCCGGCCCCGGCAGGCGCCGGCGAGGCCGTTGCGGGCCGGGCCGCTGTCTCCGCCGCCGTGGGGCGGGCAGCGGGCGTGGCGGTGGCCGTGGCAGGGGGGCTGGCCGGCGCGGTGCCGGCGGGCGGCGTGGCGCTGCCCGGGCCGGTGAGGCCGATGGCTTCGCGCATGGCGGCGATGCTCTGCGGGCGGTCTTCGCATTTCACCGCCAGGCAGCGGTCGATGCCGCGCAGGAAGGTGTCTGAATAGCGGCCGGCCGCCAGCTTCTCCAGGGGTTCGTAGTTGTCCTGCATCATCCGCCCGACGGAGGGCGGCGGGGTGCGGCCGGTGATGATGAAATAGACCACGGCGCCCAGCGCGTAGATGTCCGTCCACGCACCCTGCTTGACGCCGGGGATCTCGGCGTACTGCTCGACCGGCGCATAGCCGGGCTTGAGGATCACGGTGAGGGCCTGGGTCATGTCGCCGATGACCCGGCGGGCGGCGCCGAAGTCGAGCAGGACCGGCCTGCCGTCGGCCAGCAGCATGATGTTGTCGGGGGCGATGTCGCGGTGGAAGCAGTTGCCCTGGTGGATCAGGGCCAGCGCGTCCATCACCGGCGACAGGACCTGGCGGATCCAGGCTTCGTCGGGCGCTGTCTTGAAGGTCTTGAGGACGTCCCTGAGGGTCTGCCCCTGGAAGTAGGGCATGGCCATGTAGGCGGTGCCGTTGGCCTCCCAGAACTGGAACACCTTGACCAGCGCCGGGTGGTCGAACTGGGCCAGCAGGCGGGCTTCGTTCACGAAGCTGTTGCGGCCGATCTCGAAGGTCTCGGAGTGCCGGTCGGAGCGCACCACCACGGTGGTGGTGTCATTCTCCCGCACCGCCAGCGAGGAGGGCATGTACTCCTTGATGGCTACCTCGCGCTGCAGGGAGAGATCCTTGGCCAGGTAAACGATGCCGAAGCCGCCCTCGCCGATCAGCCCGACGATCTCGAAGTCGAAGAAGCGGGTGCCCGGCGGAAGGGCGTTGTGGCTCTGGCCTGCCGGCTTTGCAGCGGCGGGCGTGGCGCTCAGCACTACGGTCCGGTCGTCGGTGTTGTCGCTCATGATTGTGCAGATTCTAGCCAAACAGGCCGCTCAGGTCTTGTTGATGCCCTGCCAGGCATGAATCGGGGCCAGGGCCGGGACAGATGTACAAACGCCCTGCATGGGCTGCATGCAGGGCGTTGTCTTATTGCCGATTGGTGCCCGGAACGGGACTCGAACCCGTAAGGCTTGCGCCGGCGGATTTTAAGTCCGCTGTGGTTACCGATTTCACCATCCGGGCCTGGCCGGGGCTCAGCGGGTGGGCTGCTCCGGCAGGGTGATGTTGACCTCGAGGATCTCGCAGTTGTCCTGCTTCTCGAGCTGGACCTTGATGTCGTCCACGCCCACGTTCACGTACTTGGAGATCACCTCGATGAGTTCCCGCTGCAGGGCCGGCAGGAAGTCCGGGGCCCGGTTGGTGGTGCGCTCGTGGGCGATGATGAGGGACAGGCGCTCCTTGGCGACGGAGGCCGTCTTCGGCTTGGAGCCGAAAAAGTAGGAGAGGAGGGACATCTCACTTGCCTCCAAACAGACGCTTCAGGATGCCGGGCTTTTCGTAGGCGACAAAGCGCAGCGGACGGTCTTCATCGAGGAAGCGGGCCACCACGTCCTGGTAGGCCGTGGCCACGTCGCTGTCCTTGAGGTGGATGGCCGGGGTGCCCTGGTTGGAGGCCTGCAGCACGTCGTCGGATTCGGGGATCACGCCGATCAGCGGGACCCGCAGCAGCTCCTGCACGTCCTTGTAGGAGAGCATCTCGCCTTCTTCGACACGCTTCGGCGAGTAGCGGGTCACCATCAGGTGCTCCTTGACCGGCTCGCGGCCTTCGATGGCACGGCGGCTCTTGCTCTGCAGGATGCCCAGGATGCGGTCGGAGTCGCGCACCGAGGAGACTTCCGGGTTGGTGACCACGATGGCCTCGTCGGCGAAGGTGAGGGCCATCACGGCACCCTTCTCGATACCGGCGGGGGAGTCGCAGATGACGTAGTCGAAGCCCATGTGCTCGAGCTCCTTGAGGACCTTCTCGACGCCTTCCTCGCTGAGCGCGTCCTTGTCGCGGGTCTGGGAGGCCGGCAGGATGAACAGGTTCTCGCAGTGCTTGTCCTTGATCAGGGCCTGGTTGAGGTTGGCCTCGCCGTTGACCACGTTGATCAGGTCGTACACCACGCGCCGCTCGCAGCCCATGATGAGGTCCAGGTTGCGCAGGCCCACGTCGAAGTCGATGACGGCCGTCTTGAAGCCGCGCAGGGCCAGGCCGCTGGAGATGCTCGCGCTGGTGGTGGTCTTGCCGACGCCGCCCTTGCCGGACGTTACTACGATGACGCGTGCCACGATGTTCCCTTCAAGTATGGAGTCCGCTCAGTCGCCCTGGAGCGGCAGGATTTCGAGAGTAAGTTGGGTGTCCGAGCCGCTCAGCCGGACCTGGGCATGACGCCCGGCGACGGATTGCGGGATGCCCCGTTCGAAGGTGCGATACACCCCCGCGATGGAGACCAGCTCGGGTCCGAAATGGGTGCTGAAAATGCGTGCCGAGGTGTCGCCGCGGGCGCCGGCCAGGGCCCGGCCGCGCAGGGGGCCGTAGCAGTGGATGCAGCCGTCGGCGATGACCTCCGAGCCGGGGCTCATGCCACCGAGCAGGACCAGGTCGCCACCCTTGGCATAGACCTGCTGGCCGGAGCGCAGCGGGCGCTCGACGACCAGGGTCTGGGGGCCGGGCTGCGGCGCGGCGCTGTCGTTGGCCGCCACCGCGGGGCTGGCCACCGTCGCGGGGGCCGGGGCCGGTGCCGGCGCAGGTGCGGGGGCCGGAGCGGCGGCGGGCGGCGGGGCCACCGGGCGCTCGGCGGAGAGGCTCTCGGCGCCGAGGATCGCCAGATTGGCCCGGCGGGCGCCGTCATGCAGGTAGTCCGGCAGGTTGCGCACGCCGATGGGCTGCACCTGGTAGCGGCGCAGCAGGCTGATGATGGCGGTCCAGTCCACCCGGTCGGGGGTGCTGGTGAGCTGGGCGAAGTCCAGGATGGCGGGTTCGCCCGCGAAAAAATCGGGCATGCCGCCGAGCATCATGTGCATTGCGTCGGCGAGGCGCGTGGCCTCGGTCTCCCGCAGGTGGGCGGTCATGACAGCAAGGCTGGCACCTTTGAACTCGATCAGTTTGCCCTGCAGGGAAGCTTCGGCCATGGAGTGGTGTGCGGGTGAGCGGACTAAAACCGCTGAAGTCTACTTTTCAGCGGGGTTTCGGGCAAGCCTGCCGGCCAAATCAACGAAGATCAGTGCAGGGTGCGGGGTTCGGGCGGGGGCTCGGCGAACAGGGCGGCCACGTCGTCGGCGTCGAAGCGGTATTCGTGGTTCGACAGGTCGTCGTGGATCAGGATCTCGCCGTGTTCGGCCAGCATGGCATCCAGTTCGTCGCGGCCGAGGGAGCGCAGCATGTCGCGGACCTTGTCCCAGTCCTGCGGCCAGTCGTGGGTGACTTCGCGGGCATCCAGCAGGCGCACCGTCTCCTGGTGGAAGAGGCGGGTCAGGATGGCCTCCGGTTCCAGGCCGAGGAGTTCGTCCGGGCGGATGGTGGCGGCCAGGCGGGTGACCCGGTCCCAGCCGTCCGGGTCCTTCTTGTCGGCATCCGGGAGCTTCTGCAGGAACAGGCAGGCGGCGGCGGCGGCCGAGCAGGCGGTGTGCAGGGCAGCGGGTTGCTGTTCGGACTGGGTCAGGTAGTGCTCGAAGACTTCGGCGACGCTGTCGCCCTCGATCGGCACATAGCTCTGGTAGGGGTGGCGCAGGCCGGGCATGTCGAGGGTCAGCAGGAGCTGGCCGTCGCCGATCAGGTCGGCGACGCCGCTGAGTCCGGCGGCGTCCTCGCTGGCTTTGGCGTAGCCGCGCAGGTTGAGGGCTTCGGTGATGTCCACCACCAGCAGGGCAACCGGGCCGTGCCCCTGCAGCTGGATGGTCAGCCGGCCGGCCTGCTTGAGGTTGCCGCCGATCACGCCGCCCACCGCGGCCATGGCGCCGAGCAGGTCGCGCACGTTGGCGGGGTAGTCGCGCTTCTCCAGCAGGGCTTGCCAGACGTCGTCGAGCTTGACGAGGGCGCCGCGGATGTCGAGGTCTTCCAGCAGGAAGCGGCGGATGTAGGACTGGCTCATTCGGCTTTCCCTTCGGGGGCGAGGAAGCTGGTGTAGAGGGCGAGGTCGAGACCGACCAGCAGCTGGCCGCCATCGGTTTCGATCACCGGGCGGCGGATCAGGCTGGGGAATTCCTGCATCAGCTGCACCGCGGCGCTCTGGGTGTCGATGGCCTGGCGCTCGGCAGGCAGCTTGCGCCAGGTGGTGCCACGGGTGTTCACCAGGCTCTTCCAGCCGATGGCCTTGCTCCAGGCATGCAGGCGGGCCGAGTCGATGCCGGATTTCTTGTAGTCGTGGAAGGTGTAGCTCAGGCCGTGCTCGTCGAGCCAGGCGAAGGCCTTCTTCATGGTGTCGCAGTTCTTGATGCCGTAGATCGTGGTCATGGTGCTGAAAGCGGCGCGACGCCCCGGAAGGCGTCGCTGGCAGATCGATGGGGTGGGCGGATTCTATCCGGCCCGGGGGGCGGGCGGGGAATTCCCGGGGGCGTCCTACTTTTTCAGGGCCTTGGCGAAGGCCGAGGCCAGCGAGCCGGCCATCGCCGGTTCCCGGTTCGGCTTGCCGGCCGCCGGCCGGGCGTTGCCTCGCGGTGCATCGCGGCGATCACCCCCGGCGGGTCGGGCGGCGTCCTGGGGCTGGTCGCCCATGCGCATGGTGAGGGCGATGCGCTTGCGCGGGATGTCCACCTCGATCACCTTCACCTTGACCACCTGGCCGGCCTTGACGACGGAGTGGGGGTCCTTGACGAAGCGGTCGGACAGGGCCGAGACGTGCACCAGGCCGTCCTGGTGCACCCCGATGTCCACGAAGGCGCCGAAGTTGGTGACGTTGGTCACCACGCCTTCCAGCATCATCCCCACGGTGAGGTCCTTCAGGTTCTCGACGCCGTCCCGGAAGCTGGCGGTCTTGAACTCCGGGCGCGGGTCGCGGCCGGGCTTGTCGAGCTCTTTCAGGATGTCCTGCACGGTGGGCAGGCCGAAGCGCTCGTCGGTGTAGCGCTCCGCCTTGATCTGCGAGATCGCGCGGGAGTCGCCCATCAGGTCGCGTGCTCCCTTCTGGATGTCGGCGAGGATGCGTTCGACCACCGGGTAGGCTTCCGGGTGCACCGCCGAGGCGTCCAGCGGGTTGGCGCCGTTGGTGACGCGCAGGAAGCCGGCCGCCTGCTCGAAGGTCTTGGGGCCGAGGCGGGGGACTTCCAGCAGGGCCTCGCGGCTCGGGAAGGGGCCGTTGGCGTCCCGGTGGGACACGATGTTGGCTGCCAGGGTGGCGTTGAGGCCGGAGATGCGGGTCAGCAGGGCCACCGACGCCATGTTCACGTCCACACCCACCGCGTTCACGCAGTCTTCCACCACCGAATCCAGGGCCCGCGCCAGACGGGTCTGGTTGACGTCGTGCTGGTACTGGCCGACGCCGATGGACTTCGGGTCGATCTTCACCAGCTCGGCCAGGGGGTCCTGCAGGCGGCGGGCGATGGAGACGGCGCCGCGCAGGCTCACGTCCAGGTTCGGGAACTCCTTGGCGGCCAGTTCCGAGGCGGAATACACCGAGGCACCGGCTTCGGACACCACGATCTTGGTCATCCCCAGCTCGGGGCGCAGCTTGATCAGGTCGGCAGCCAGCTTGTCGGTCTCGCGGCTGGCGGTGCCGTTGCCGATGGCGATCAGGGAGACGGCGTGCTTCTCGCACAGCTTCGACAGCTGGTGCAGGCTGCCGTCCCAGTCGCGGCGCGGCTCGTGGGGGTAGATGGTGGCGGTGTCGAGGAGCTTGCCGGTCTGGTCCACGATGGCCACCTTGACGCCGGTGCGCAGGCCCGGGTCGAGGCCCAGGGTGGCGCGCGGGCCGGCGGGGGCGGCGAGCAGCAGGTCCTTGAGGTTGCGGCCGAAGACGCGGATGGCCTCTTCCTCGGCCTGCTCGCGTAGCTGTCCGAGCAGCTCGAGCTCGAGGTGCAGGGAGATCTTCACGCTCCAGGCCCAGCGTACGGTTTCGCGCAGCCAGGCGTCGGCGGCGCGGCCCTGGTCGCGGATGCCGAAATGGCCGGCGATGCGGCCTTCGCAGGGGTTGGGGCCGGCCGGGCTGCCATCGGTCGGGTCGGAGTCGAGGCCCAGCTGCAGGCGCAGGAAGCCCTCGTTGCGGCCGCGGAACAGGGCCAGGGCGCGGTGGGAGGGCACGGTCTGGATGGATTCGCGGAAATCGAACCAGTCGCGGAACTTGGCGGCGGCGGGGTCGGTCTCTTTCTCGGCGATCACGGTGGAGGCGACGACGCCATGGTCGTGGAGGTATTCGCGCAGTTTGCCGATCAGCTCGGCATCTTCGGCGAAGCGCTCCATCAGGATCTGGCGGGCGCCGTCGAGCACCGAGCGGGTGTCGGCGAAGCCGGCTTCTGCATTGAGGTAGGCTGCGGCCTCGTTCTCCGGCACCAGGGTCGGGTCGGCCAGCAAGGCATCGGCCAGCGGCGCGATGCCGGCTTCCCGGGCGATCTGGGCCTTGGTCCGGCGCTTCTGCTTGAACGGCAGGTAGAGGTCTTCGAGGCGCTGCTTGGTTTCGGCGTTTTCGATGGCGTCACGCAGGGCGGGGTCGAGCTTGCCCTGCTCGTTGATGCTCTGGATCACGGCGGCGCGGCGGTCTTCCAGCTCGCGCAGGTAGCCCAGGCGCTCTTCCAGGGTGCGCAGCTGGGTGTCGTCCAGTCCGCCGGTCACCTCCTTGCGGTAACGGGCAACAAAGGGCACGGTGGCGCCTTCGTCGAGAAGCTGCACCGCTGCAGAAACCTGACGCGGCTGTACACCCAATTCGGAGGCGATACGTTGTTCGATCGGCAGAAGCATGGACGGCTTGACGCAAAAAAGGGCGCATGGTGCAGAAAGCCGGCCCTGCCCGCAAGTCCGTCGGAGCCCCGGTTTCCGGTAAAATCAGTTAATTGTCCGTGCCGCGAATCATGAACATTTCGCGCACATCCAGTCGGAGCGCCGCTTTCCGGCCGATCCGACGCAGCAGGAGATAACACCACATGAATCCCGTTTTCGCTGCCTTGGCAGCGGTGGCATTCGGCTTGACGTTGATCGGGGCGGACGCCTCGGCTGCGCCTGCGCCGTCGCATGCCCCCCCCGCCCACAAGGCAGGCCAGGCGGCCAAGCCCGCCAAATCGTCTGCAGAGAAGGCGCCCAAGGCTTCGGCCGGCAAACCCGCCACGCCCGCCAAGGCAGTAAAGGCGGCCAAGGCGGTCAAGGCGCCGTCCTTGAAGGCCGCCAAGGCTTCCTCCCGCACGCCCGAGGCCCGCAAGGGCAAACCATCCCAGCCGCTTGCCAGCGTCCGCGAGCCCAGGGAGAGCAAGCCCGCGCGCAAGACGGTCAAGGAGGTCCGGATCGTCAAGGGCCGCAAGGTCGTGGTCGAGCGCAGCGTGCCCGTGACCCGCGATGAAGGCCGGGCGCGTCGCGCCGAGAGCAGTGAGGCCGTGACGCCGCGTAGTGGCGGCATCGGCCGGGAAGCCTTTGTGCCCAGTTCGCCGCCGATCCCCCGCGCCGAGGCGGTGCGCCAGATCCAGAGCCGTAACGCGTTGCCGCCGATCCCGGCCCCCAACGTACCGATCCCGCCGCCGCGCTCGAGCAGCCTGAGCGCGCCGCGGCCCAGCGTGACACTACCGCCGCCCGCTGCTGAGGTGGCTCGGGCCCAGGCTCGAGGGCCGATCCCGGAAGCGGCTGTGCCGCTTGCCCAGACACCGGTCGAGGCGCCCCGCGTGGCGCAGCGCTATGCGGCAGGCTCGGCAGAATTGTCCGGCCCTGAGGCCGCCGCAGCCGCTGCGGCCTCCCTGAATGCCGCGCAGGCCCCCGATCCGGTGCCGGTGCGTGCCGTCCCGGCGCCGCTGCCTGCAGCACCCGCCCATAGCGCTCCGCCTGCGGCCGTGCCGGCCATCGCTGCACCGGCTGCCGCAGTGGCGGCGCCTGCGGTGGTCCAGTCCCAGCCCGGCGGCCGTACCCCCAAGGGCACGCCCCGCGCCTACGCGATGGATGGCGCCACCTTCTACCAGGGCGGGCGCAAGATCCGCGTCCAGGGGCTCGACATCCGTGAGCCCGGCATGACCTCCGAACACGCCACCCAGCGCCTGCAGCGGGCGCTGGATTCCGGCAGCGTGTCGGTCGAGCCGGTCGAGGTGGATGGCTCGGGTCACACCCTTGCCGTGGTGCGCGTGAACGGCCGCAACGTGGCCGAAACGGTGCGGGCTGTCGCTAACTGAGTCATCAGCGCGAGCAGATGTCGGGGCGGCTGAGGCCGCCCCTTTTCATTGCTTGGTCGCTTACATCGCCACCAGTGTCTGGCGGCCCCACCAGTCTGCGCCGGGGGCGAGCTCGATGGGCGTCTTCACCGCTGCGGCCTCCACGCAGAGCATGCGCCGGAAGCCGTCGGCGGGCATGTCGGCAAGCTGGGCGCACTTGTGCTCCCAGGGGTTCCAGACCACCACGTCCGGGAAGTTCTCGTTGTGGATGCCCAGGGCCCGGTGATCCTCGCGGACCAGGATGGTCTGCGGCGCGCCGTGGTAGATGCGGTCCACTTCGTCGTCGATCATCACCCCGACGCCGGTTTCCTTCTTGAACGTGTCGCCGTCTGCTGAATCCCGGTATTCGAGGCCGCGCAGGCCTTCGATGCGCAGGGATTCGACCTCGCGGACCTTGAGGTAGGTGTGCAGGGCCGCGGTGAAGCTGAAGGCCGTGTCGCCGGTGTTCTCCACCGCCAGCTCCATGTCCAGCCGGTCGCCACCGATGGAGACGCTCATCTCGGCGGCGAAGGCATGCGGCCACAGGGCGCGGGTTGCCGCGTCGTCCTCGAGGCGCAGGGTTGCGACGGCATAGTCCTTGCCGGCGCGGGAGCTGACGACGCGCCAGGCGCGGTTGCGGGCGAAGCCGTGCTTGGGCAGCGGGCCTTCACCGGCGAACTGGGGAAAGCACACTGGCGTGCCGCCACGGATGGGAGTGCTGCCGTCGAAGATGGCCTGTGGGCTCAGGTAGAGGCGCTCTTCGCCTCCGGCGGGCGTCCACGACAGCACCTGGGCGCCAAACAGGCTGATCAGCGCCACGGCGCCATCCGGGGTTTGCAGCTTGAGCACGGGCTGGCCGTGCAGCTCGGCGGTTTCAATCTGGTCGATCATGATTCGGGGCGGGTGTCACAGAGGGCGCGATGATAGCGCGGCCACCTCCTGGTGGCGGAAACAGTCGGTCAGGTGGTCGTTCACCAGCCCTGCTGCCTGCATGAAGGCGTAGCAGATGGTGGTGCCGACAAAGCGGAAGCCGCGTCTCTTGAGTTCTTTCGAGAGCTGGTCCGAAAGGGGGGTGCTGGCCTGCGCGTCGGCCAGGCTACGGAGCTGATTCTGGATCGGCTGACCCTCCACGAAGCGCCACAGCCAGGCGTCGAAGCTGCCGAACTCCGCCTGGATGGCCAGGAAGGCGCGGGCGTTGTCGATGGTCGAGGCGATCTTGAGGCGGTTGCGGACGATCCCCGGGTTGAGCATCAGGGCCACCTGGTCGGCCTCGGTGAAGCGCGCCACCTTCTCGGGGTCGAAGCCGGCGAAGGCCTCGCGGTAGGTCTCGCGCTTGCGCAGCACGGTGATCCACGACAGGCCGGCCTGAGCCCCTTCGAGGGTCAGGAGCTCGAAGAGGGCGCGGTCGTCGTGCTCGGGGACGCCCCATTCGGTGTCGTGGTAATGCAGGTAGAGGTCGTACAGGGGGTTGGTGCTGCTGCCCTTGTCTGTGTAGGCCTCGCGGAACTGGAGGCGGTGGGCCGGGGTGGTGCACAGGTGGCCCCAGTGCGGGGTGCTCTTGCTCGTGATGTCCATGTCGGTTGGTTCTCGTGGGGGCGGGAAGGGAATGACCTGTTTTCAGCTGCTGCGGTTCCGGTAGGCGCCGGGGCTCTGCTGCATCCACAGCTTGAAGGCCCGGCAGAATGCCGCTGTATTGTCGAAGCCGACAAGGGTGGCGATGCTGTCCACCGAGGCCCGGGACTGGGTCAGCAGCTGGACGGCCATGTCCCGCCGGAGGTCGTCCCGGATGCCGCGGAAGCTGCGCCCTTCATGCTCCAGGCGGCGGGTGAGGGTGCGCTTGGCGAGTCCCAGCCTGGCTGCAATGGCATCCGCATCGGCCGACGGGATGCCGTCTGCCGCCAGCGCCTGGCGAACCCGGGTGCTCAGCAGGCCCGCGTGGACGGTGGTGAAGGCCCAATCCTCGGGGGCCCTGCGCAGGAAGGGCCACAGCTCCACCCGGGTCCTGCGGAAGCCGGCGCCGCCGAGGGACGCATCCAGCCAGATGGCGCTGTGGGGCGCGTCGAAACTCACCGTCCCCGGGTAGAGGAAGGCATAGTCGGCCCAGTGGGCGGGCCGGGCAAAGGCGAACTCGACGCCCAGCAGGTCGACCTCGCTGTCCAGCAGCCAGCTGACGATGCCATGCACCAGCTTGAGCATCAGTTCGTGGCCGAGGATCCGGATCTCCAGCCCGGGCTGGTGGGGCGTCAGCACGATACCGATGCGCGTCGGCTCGCGGGTGAGGACCAGCCGGTAATCATCCAGCAGCAGGTTCCAGAACTGAACGAAGCGGTTGAGGGCGATGGCCAGGTTGGCCGCGTCCAGCAGGCTCAGCATCATGAACTTGAGGGTGCCACCCCGGATCGGCCGGGACCACAGCCCGTGCATCTCGTCGTCCAGGTACGCGGCCACCGACTTGTAGGCGCCCACGAACTGGCGGCGGGTGATCCGTGAGTCCGGTTCCTGAAGAAAGGCGCCGGGTATCCCGGCCTGCTGCAGTACTTGCCTGGCGGCGGCTGCGCCGCCCTGGCGCATCACCGGACCCAGCATGCCCGTCACGAAGTGCCCCGAGATGGTGAGGGCCAGCGGTGGCGGCGAGGGTGGGCGCGAGGAAGGGGGCATGGCGATGGTGGTACCTGGCTGGATCCGCTGATTCTTTCACATCCCCGGCTGTGTTGTGGCGTGTTGAGCATATCTGGTGGCCGTGCCGGCAAAGTGCTCCGTGGGGGCTCCGCTACAGTGGGCGCCGTCTGCCGCCACCGTTCCGAGCCAGCCCGGCGGCTTCACTGGAGACCCCTCATCATGACAGCACCCTTTCCACCCAGGGAATACGAAGCGGTCGGCGTCGACGGTCTCACCAGGACTTCGGCCAACTGGATGCCCCTGGATCCGGTGCATTTCCTCGAGCACGCGGTGCGTTGCCATCCGGACAAGACGGCGGTCATCCACGGCTACCGGAGGCTGAGCTACCGACAGTTCCACGAGCGCGTCTGCCGCCTTGCCGCGGCCTTGCAGCAGCAGGGTATCTGCCCCGGCGAAACGGTGGCCATCCTGGCACCGAATGTGCCCGCCATGCTCGAGGCGCACTTTGCCGTTCCGATGCTTGGCGCCATCCTCAACCCCATCAACACGCGGCTCGATGCGGAGACCATCGCCTTTCACCTGCAGCATGGCGGGGCCCGCCTGCTTCTGGCGGATACGGAGTACGGTGAGGTGGTCGCCACTGCGCGGGCGCGCCTGGGGCGGGTCCTGCCGGTGGTGGATATTGCCGATCTGCCCACCTGTCCGCGGGTGGGGGAGTGGGAGTACGAGGCCATGCTGGCCGCCGCCGATGTGGCGCAATTTGTGCCCCCGCAGCGGGATGAGTGGCAGGCTGTCAGCCTGCAATACACGTCCGGCACGACGGGGGACCCCAAGGGGGTGGTCTACCACGCCCGGGGTGCCTACCTCAACGCCCTGTCGAACCTCATCGCCTCCCGGCTGGATGCGGACAGCGTCTACCTGTGGACCCTGCCGATGTTCCACTGCAATGGCTGGACCTACCCCTGGGCGGTGACGGCGGCCTGCGGCACGCATGTCTGCCTGCGCCAGCTGGATACGGCGGCGGTCTTCCGCCTGATCGCCGAGGAGAAGGTCACCCACATGCATGGCGCGCCAGTCGTCCTGAACATGCTGATCCACGCTCCGGAGCACCACAAGCGGCGCTTTCAGCACAGCGTGCAGATCGGGGTCGGCGGCGCCGCGCCTCCGTCCACTGTCATTGCGGGCATGGCGGCGATGGGCTTTCGGGTGGTGCATCTGTACGGCACTACCGAGTCCTACGGGCCGGCCACGGTCTGTGCCTGGCAGCCGGCCTGGTCGCGTCTGTCCAGCGAGGAGCGGGCCCGCATGATGGCCCGCCAGGGCGTGCCCATGCTGGCCCAGGGGGCCCTGATGGTGGCGGACCCGGCCACCCTGGAGCCGGTGCCGCAGGACGGCGAGACCATGGGGGAGGTCATGCTCCGGGGCCACGCCATCATGAAAGGCTATCTCGACAACCCGGGGGCCAGCGCCAGGGCTCTGGCGGGGGGCTTCTACCATACCGGGGATCTGGCGGTCTGGCATCCCGACGGCTACATCGAGATCCGCGATCGGGCCAGGGACATCATCATCTCTGGTGGAGAGAATATTTCGTCCCTGGAGGTCGAGGAGGTGCTGTGCCGCCACCCTGACATCCTCGAGGCCGCGGTGGTGGCCGTGGCGGATGTGCGCTGGGGAGAAGTGCCCTGCGCCTTCATCAGCCTCAAGGAGGGGGCCGGCAGGCTGGCGGCCGACGATGTCGTGGCTTTCTGCCGGGCCCGCATGGCCCATTTCAAGGCGCCCCGCCACGTGATCTTCGGCCCCCTCAGCAAGACCGCTACCGGCAAGGTGCAGAAATACCTGCTGCGCCAGCAGGCCCAGACCGTGCTGCAAGCCGGAGCCCGGACATGATGCCGGGGATGACCAGCCCCCAATCGGGCAAGGCCCCCGCCAGGATCGGCTTCTGGCGCAGGTTGGTGGGCCTGGCCGCTCCGCACGCCGGCCCCCGGCGGGCTGTGGGCCGGCGGGCCTGGAGCGGGCTGCGGACCCTGCTGGCGGAGCTGGCGGAGGGCAAGGGTGGCGAATCCCTGGCGCGGGAGCGGGTCGCCCGCCTGATCGGCCACTACACGGCGCTGGACACGCCGGAGCGGCGGCGCTTCTTCACTTTGCTGGAGGCGGATTTCGAGGTGGAGGAGGCGCGGGTCATGGCCTCCATCGAGGCCTACCGGGGCGCTGACGGCCCGGCCAGGGTGCGCAGCCGGGCCTCGCTCCTGCAGAGCCTGGAGAGTCCCCGCCTGCGGATCCTGAGCCAGTTCAAGCTGGTGCCCGAGGGTGTCCATGCCCTGGTGAGCATGCGTGCCGATCTGCTGAAGCTGGCGCCCGAGGGCGCCTTTGCCGGGCTCGATCAGGACTTTCTGCGGGTTTTCTCCGCCTGGTTCGATATTGGCTTCCTGGAGCTCAAGCGGATCGGCTGGAGCTCCCCCGCAGCCCTGCTGGAAAAGTTGATCCGCTACGAGGCCGTGCATGAGATCAAGTCCTGGAGCGATCTGCGCAACCGCCTGGATTCGGACCGGCGCTGCTACGCCTTCTTCCACCCTCGCATGCCCGACGAGCCCCTCATCTTCGTGGAGGTGGCCCTGGTACGGAGCCTGGCGGACAACGTCCAGGCCCTGCTGGACGAGCAGGCCCCCACCCTTGACCCGGCCACGGCGACCACCGCCATCTTCTACTCCATCTCCAATGCCCAGGCGGGCTTGCGTGGAGTGAGCATGGGCGAATGCCTGATCAAGCGGGTGGTGCAGTTGCTGATGCAGGAGTTTCCGCGCCTGCGCCAGTTTGCGACCTTGTCGCCGCTGCCGGGCTTCGGTGCCTGGCTTGACGCCCGGCTGGCCGATGGCGCGGAGTCGCAAAAGTGGCCCGCCGCCCTGGCCGCACAACTGGCCGGGGGGGCGATGCGATCCCCGGCGGAAGCCCTGCGCCATCTCATGCGCCAGATCATCGATGGTGATCGCCCGGAGGACCCGGCCCTGAAGGCCTGGCTGACCCGGGAGTGTGCGGCCTACCTGCTCCGCGAGAAGAAGCGTGCAGAGCCCCTGGACCCGGTCGCCCGCTTCCACTTCTCCAATGGAGCCAGCCTGGGGCGTATCAACTGGCTGGCGGATCCATCCCGGCACGGCGTGCAGCAGTCCTTCGGGCTGATGGTGAATTATCTCTACACCCTGCGCGAGATAGACGCCAATCACCGGGCCTTCGCCGAGACAGGGCGCCTGGCGGCGGCCCCCGAGATCAGCAAGCTCATCGACGGGGTGGCACGGCCTGCCCGTCCGGCATGAATCACCCATAAAGGAGACACAGTGAAAATCGACAAGGACAAGGCCGCCCTGCTGGTGGTGGACATGCAACCCAGAGTGCTGGAGCTCATCCCCGGGCATCAGGAGACGCTCGAGCAATGCCTGCGCCTGATCGGCATGTGCCGGGACCTGGAAGTGCCGGTGCAGTTCACCTCCCATTATCCAAAGGGCATCGGCCCGGTCAGCCCGGTGCTGCTGGAGGCGGTAGCAGCACCGGACGTGGTGGAGAAGTCCTGCTTCTCCTGCGTGGAGGAGGGCGTCCTGGAGGGCCGCCCGGGCATGGCCCGGGAGCAGTGGATCGTGTGCGGCATCGAGGCCCATGCCTGCGTGATGCTCACGGCTCTCGACGGCGTGGCAGCCGGCAAGCAGGTCTTCGTGGTGGCAGACGCCATTGCCGCCCGTGGTGAGGCCGACAAGGCCCTGGCCCTGGAGCGGATGCGTGCGGCCGGCGTGGTGCCAGTGAGCCGCGAGATGGTGTTTTTCGAGTTGCTGCGCCGTGCCGGTACCCCCGACTTCAAGGCCTGCAGCCGCAAATACCTGCAGTGATTTCCCTTTCCCGCATGTGCGCGAAGGTCGCATGCGTTCAACCCAAGGAGCATCCCCTATGAACTACCAACGTATCGGCGTGTTGGGCGCCGGAGCCATGGGCAATGGCATCAGCCAGACCTTTTCGCTGTGCGGACATGACGTGGTGATGGTGGACCTGAGCCCGGCCATTCTCGAGCGCGGGTTGCAGACCATCGGCGCCAGCCTCGACCGTCTGCTCAAGAAGGAGAAGATCACCGGGGCGGACAAGGCCGCCGCCCTGGCCCGCATCCGCACCAGCTGCGACCTGCAGGACCTGGCCGATTGCGATCTGATCATCGAAGCCGCCACCGAGTCCCTGGCCTTGAAGCTGGATCTCTTCGCCAGGCTGGATGCCCTGGCCCGGCCGGAGACCATCCTCGCCACCAATACTTCGTCCATCTCCATCACCCGCCTCGCTGCCGCGACCCGTCGCGCGGAGCGGGTGGTGGGCCTGCACTTCTTCAATCCCGTGCCGCTGATGGCCCTGGTCGAGATCATCCGGGGCCTGCAGACCAGCGATGAGACCTATGTCGCCATGGAGTCCCTCGCCAGGGCCATCGGCAAGACGCCCGTCCAGGTGCGCAACAGCCCGGGCTTCGTGGTCAATCGCATGCTGTGCCCGATGATGAACGAGGCCATCTTTGCCCTCGGCGAGGGGCTGGCCTCTGCTCAGGAGATCGACGAGGCGATGAAGCTGGGTGCCAACCACCCCATTGGTCCGCTGGCCCTGTGCGACATGATCGGCCTGGACGTGGAGCTGGCGGTGATGCAGGTCCTGTTCGAGTCCTTCAAGGATTCCAAGTACCGGCCGGCGCCCCTGCTGGTGGAAATGGTGGAAGCCGGCTACCTGGGCCGCAAGACCGGCCGGGGCTTCTTCCAGTACTGAGGCCACGGATCACGCGCCCTGAAACGCGCCGGGGCCCTCGCGGGGCCCGGATGCAACGCAGCTCGGCTGGACTCAGCCCTGCAGCATCAGCGCGCCGTGCTTGATGGTGTTGTCTTCCGGGTCGTTGGTGAGCACGAAGCCGAGGCTCTGCACGAACTTGAGCATGCGGTCGTTGTTGGACAGGAAGATGCCGGTCATGGCGTGCAGGCCACGGTTGCGGGCGGTTTCGATGAGCACGCCCATCAGGCGGCGGGCCAGGCCGCGGTGCTGCCAGTCTTCGGCCACCACGATGGCGAACTCACAGGTCTCGCCGTCCGGGTTCACCGCGTAGCGGGCGACCCCGATCTCCACCTCGACGCCTTCCTCCTCGATGGTCGCGACGAAGGCCATTTCCCGGTCGTAGTCGATCTGGGTGAGGCGGGCGACCATCGCCGGCGGCAGCTCGCGCATGGTGTTCATGAAGCGCAGGTACTTGGTCTCGGGCGACAGCTTGCGCACGAAC
Organism: Zoogloea dura; assembly: GCF_012927165.1. Taxonomy (GTDB): domain Bacteria; phylum Pseudomonadota; class Gammaproteobacteria; order Burkholderiales; family Rhodocyclaceae; genus Zoogloea; species Zoogloea dura. The sequence goes on along the minus strand of NZ_JABBGA010000002.1, from coordinate 58,825 downwards.
TCGACCTCCAGCTCCGCATCCTCGGGCTTGATCGGCCGCACCGTGATCTCGCCTTCCGGCATGGAGATCCGGGTGATGAGATGGGATGGGTAGGGGTGGATCGCCATGTGGTCGTAGCGGTCCGCCGTGGGGGCGATGTTGTCCACCACGATGCGCGCATCCACGGCCACCGCGCCGTGTTCGTCGACGATCAGGGGGTTGATGTCCATCTCCCGGATCCACGGCAGCTCGCAGACCATCTCGGAGATGCGCAGCAGCACGAACTCCAGCGATTCCATGTTGATCGGCGGCATGTTGCGGTATTCGCCGAGCAGGGTGGAGATGCGGGTGGATTTGATCAGGTCCTTGACCAGGTAGTTGTTGAGCGGGGGCAGGGCTACCGCCCGGTCCTTCTGGATCTCCACGTGGGCGCCGCCTTCACCGAAGGTGATCACCGGGCCGAAGACCGGGTCGCGGAAGGCGCCGACCATCAGTTCGCGGCCGTAGGGCTTGATCACCATCGGTTCGATGGCCACGCCGTTGATGATGGCGTCCGGGCGCTTCTTCTTCACCTCTTCCAGGATCTCCTGGTAGGCCGAGCGCACCGCGGCCAGGCCGCGCAGGTTGAGGCGGACGCCGCCCAGTTCGGCCTTGTGGGTGATGGACGGTGAATCGATCTTCATGGCCACCGGCAGGCCGAGCTCTTCGGCCAGCACCATGGCTTCGGTGGCGGAGCGGGCCACCACGGTCTGTGCGATGGGAATGCGGAAGGCCGCCAGCAGGGCCTTGGACTCCATTTCGTTGAGATTCTTGCGACGCTCGGAGAGGGCCGTCTCGATGACCAGCCGGGCGCTTTCGACGGACGGCGGGTTGAGGTCGGAGGAGAGGGAGCTGGGCGTCTGCACCAGCAGCTTCTGGTTGCGGTAATAGGCCGAGATGTGGCCGAACAGCTCCACTGCCGGCTCCGGCGTGCGGAAGGTGGGGATGCCGGCGGCCTCGAAGCGCTTGCGGCCCTCGCGCACCTGTTGCTCGCCCATCCAGCAGGTGAACACCGGCTTGTCGGCGGAGCGCTCGATCTCGACGATGCGCTCGGCCACCTCGGTGGGGCGGGCCATGGCCTGGGGCGTGAGGATGGTCAGCACGCCTTCCACGTTCTCGTCGGAGAGCACGATGTCGAGGGTCTTGGCGTAACGGTCGGGGTCGGCGTCGCCGATGATGTCGATCGGATTGCAGTGGGACCAGTTGGCCGGCAGCACTTCGTTGAGCTTGGCCACGGTGGCGTCGGTCAGCTGGGCCATCGGGATGCGCAGGTCGGCGGCCCGGTCGGCAGCCATCACGCCCGGCCCGCCGCCGTTGGTGATGACGGCCAGGCGGTTGCCGCGGGGGCGGAAGTGCGAGAACAGGGCGTTGGCCGCGGCGAACAGCTGGCCCATGTTGTACAGGCGGATCACCCCGGCGCGGCGCAGGGCGGCGTCGAATACGGCATCTTCGCCGACCATCGCGCCCGAGTGCAGCAGGGCAGCCTGGGAGCCGGCCGGGTGGCGGCCCACCTTGATCAGCAGCACCGGCTTGACCCGGGCCGCGGCGCGCAGCGCGCTGACGAAGCGGCGGGCGTCCTTGATGCCCTCCACGTACAGGAAGATGCTCTCGGTGCGGGAGTCCGACACCATGTATTCGAGGACCTCGCCGAAGTCGATGTCCACCGAGGTGCCCAAAGACACCACCGACGAGAAGCCCACGTTGTTGGGGCGGGCCCAGTCGAGGATGGCAGAACAGAGGGCGCCGGACTGGGAGATCAGGCCGATGGAGCCCTTGATCGCACCGCCGTCGGCGAAGCTGGCGTTGAGGCCCAGCTCCGGGCGCAGCACGCCCAGACAGTTGGGGCCGAGCAGGCGGATGCGGTGGCGGCGGGCGTTTTCATAGGTGTTCTTCTCGAGCATGCGGCCGCGCGGGCCCGAATCCGAGAAGCCCGAGGGCAGCACGATGACCGACTTGGTGCCGGCCCGGCCACAGGCGTCGACAATCGCCGGGACCCGGTCGGCCTTGGTGGTGATCACGGCCAGGTCGAGGCGCTGGGGAATGTCCTCGACGCTCTTGTAACAGGGCACCCCGAGCACGCTTTCGTACTTTGGATTGACGGCGAACAGCTTGCCCTTGAACCCGGCCTCCAGCATGTTGCGGACCAGGATGTTGCCGAGGGCCAACTCCCGTTCGCTGGCGCCGACGATGGCAACCGAGCGGGGCTCGAAGAGGGGGGTGAGGTAATGCTGTTCGTTCATGATGGTGGCTCGTGGTCGCGCTGGTGTGCGGCTATTGTGCTGCCGTTGTCACAGGGTCGGGTTTCCTTGTGGGGTCGCCCGGATTCTACTCCGCGACACGCTTCCCTGTATTAGGGAAAGCTGCTTGTTGTTGCGTCGCACAATGCGCCGTGTGACTTATATCAAGGCTTCTGATTCAAGGTGTTGCGCGGCAGCAACGAAGCGGGGTAGGACGGCTCAGTGGCTGAGGGTGAAATAGAAGCGGGCGCCCTCGTCGGGAGACGACTCGGCCCAGACGCGCCCTTCGTGGCGCTGGATGACCCGCAGCACGGTGGCCAGGCCGATGCCGGTGCCGGCGAACTCGCTGATGCCGTGCAGGCGGTGGAAGGGCAGGAAGAGCTTGGTGGCGAAGTTCATGTCGAAGCCGGCACCGTTGTCCGACACGCAGTACACCACTTGGCGGTCACGCAGCTCGGCGTGGAAGCGGATCGAGGCCACCTCCCGGCGGCTGGTGAACTTCCAGGCGTTGCGCAGCAGGTTGTCCAGCGCCACCCGCATCAGCGCTCGGTCGGCGGCGGCGATCAGGCCGGGTTCTATATGGATGTCCACCCTGCGCTCGGGGTTCTCGAGCTGAAGCTCGCCCAGGATCTGCTCCACCAGCAGGCTGAGGTTGACCTGTTCCCGCTTCATGGTCTGGCGGGTCAGCCGGGCCAGGTCGATCAGGTCGTCGATCAGGCGCGCCATGCGCTGGGTGGCCACCCGGATGCGCTGCAGGTACTCCCTGCCGATCTCGTCCAGGCGGGGTGCGTAGTCCTCGGCGACGATCTGGGCAAAACCGTCGATCGCCCGCAGGGGCGCGCGCAGGTCGTGGGAGACGGAGTAGGAGAAGGCTTCCAGCTCCCGGTTTGATGCCTCCAGCTCGGCGGTGCGCACTCGCACCCGGGCTTCCAGCTCCTGGTTGAGGTTGCGCTGGGTCTGCTCGGCCTCCTTGCGGGCGGTGATGTCGGTCAGGGTGCCCGAGCAGCCCACTGCCCGGTCGTAGGTGTCGCGCAGCGGGCGCAGGGTCGCCTCCGCCCAGCGTGGCCCGCCGGTCTGGGTGCGCAGGCGGAACTCGATCTCGGCGATCTCCTCGTAGCCTTCGCGAACCGCGCGCAGATGGGGGGCCACCCGCCCACGGTCTTCTTCCTCGACGAAATCGAGGAGGTTGTGTCCGATGCTCAGGCGGCCATCAAAACCGGTGGTCTGGTGCCAGGCCCGGTTGAGGAAGGTGATCCGGCCCTCGGCGTCGGTCTGGAAGAGGATCTCCTTCACCGATTCCACCACGTCCCGGTACATCGCCTGGCTTTCCCGCAGGACCTGCTCGGCGTGCAGCCAGCGGGCCACATCGCGCAGCATGTAGATGAGTGCCGGCCCGCCGTCCAGCGTGGTCTTGACGGCGGTGGCCTCGGCCTGGAGCGGCTTGCCGTCGGCGTCCCGGAAGCGCAGGGGCAGGGGCGGCAGGATCGTCTGCGCGTCGTCTGCGATGAAGCCGGCCAGGCGGGCCTGTTCGAGGGCGCGGTCGTCCGGGTCCAGCAGGTCGAGCAGCCCGCGCCCGCCCAGGCCATTGGCGCTGTTTGCCGCGAACAGCCGGCGTGCCGCGGCATTGGCCAGGCGTACCTGGTCGGCCACGCATACCAGGGTGGCTTCCGGTGCATTCTCGAACAGCCCCTGGTAGCCGCTGAGGCCACTGAGGCCGCTCTCCTGGCGGCGCAACGCGTCCTGCAGGGCCGAGCGGTCCTCCAGGACCAGCAGCAGGCTGGCCGGCTGATCGTCCTGGATGGTGATCCGGCGCAGGCTCTCATGGATCTGCAGGGGCTGCCCATCTCCTGAAAGGTATACCGCGTCCCGCTGCAGCTCACTCGTGTCTCCCTGCAGGCAGCGTTCGCGCAGTGCATGCCAGGCGCCGGCCTGCGCCGCGTCCATCAAGGCTTCGAGGGGCTTGTCGTGTAGGGTGCTGGGTGGGCGCCCCAGCAGATCCGCCGCGGTCTGGTTGAACTGCTGGATCTGGCCGTCGGCATTGACCAGCACGATGGCCGCCGGGGCCTGCTCGAAAAGCCGGCGGAACAGCGCCGCCTCGCGCATCAGGCGGCGGCGCATCAGCACGTCGGTGGTCATGTTGCGGGTGGTGCCGCAATAGCCGGCAAACACGCCGCGGCGGTCGAAGACGGGAATCCCGGACTCGCGCAGCCAGACCAGCCGTCCGTGGGCATCGCGGCGGCAGAACTGAAAGTCCGAGAAGGGCTCGGCCTGCTGGAGGCGCGCAATGTGCGAGGCCCAGGGTTCGGCGGTTGGCACCACGCCGGGCAGGTCCCAGCGGTGCCGGCCAAGCGTGTCTTCGGCGGCCAGATCGCCGACCAGCCCGGAGCGGGCGGTGAGGGTGGTGTAGCAGAGGTCGGCGTCCTGCTCCCAGTAGCCGTCCTCGCTGCAGGCGAGCAGGGCATGGATGTGCTCTTCGTTATGCAGCAGTTCGGCGGCCAGGTGGGCTCTCTCGGTGACGTCCCGGCCGACGCCCCGGTAACCCAGGAAGCTGCCCGAGGCGTCGAAGCGCGGTGCGCCGTGCAATTCCAGGTGGCGCAGCTCGCCGTCCGGGCCGCGGCGGGCCAGGCTGAGGCTGAGGGGCGCCCGGCGGGCCAGGGTGTCGAGGACGGTGGGGGCAAAGTCTTCCTGTACGTCCGGCATCACCGTCGCGTGCCAGCTCTGGCCGCTGCGGTTGTCCAGCCCGAGTACGGCGGGCGGCGGGCGGGGCGTGTCTACAAAAAGCAGGTCGGCATCGGTTTCCCACCACCAGTCGCCCGACAGCTCGGCAAACTCCCGCCAGGCCACGGTAGTTTCGGCCGGGAGCTCCGTCGGGGCGGGCGGGGAGACTGTCCGGGGCCGCCGGCGGAGCAGCAGGTGCTGCAGCACGGCGCCTGCGGCGAGGCCACCGAGGCCCCAGGCCAGGTAGGGCAGTTGCTCCAGTGGCGCCCAACCCACCTCTGCTGCATGTGAGGCAGACGCAAGCGCGCTGCCCGCCAGGAACAGGTACGAGGAGGCAGGCCTTGCAGCCCGGGAGAGAAGGAGTCGAACAGGCATCGAGCCCTCATTATCCTTGGAGAGTTCAGCCTTGGTGTGCTGCCATAGGTGGGAAATCATGCGGCTTGCCACGAACCGTGCAAAAAAGTGTTCCGCCCGGATCAACGGCCTACCCAAGAAAAAATTTATCAAAGAGGTTTGACGAGGCCCGGTTGGATAGGTATTATTCGCGCCTCTCGGGGTGTAGCGCAGTCCGGTAGCGCGCTTGCTTTGGGAGCAAGATGTCGGGGGTTCGAATCCCTCCACCCCGACCAAGGCTTTACCCCGATGCCCGCGGCAATCTGCCCGTAGCTCAACTGGATAGAGCACCGGCCTTCTAAGCCGGGGGTTACAGGTTCGATTCCTGTCGGGCAGGCTCAAAATTTGGTATAATTAGTTTTATGGGTTGGCGACGCAAGTCGATGACCTTCAGTGGCGGCATTAGCTCAGTTGGTAGAGCACTGGATTGTGATTCCAGTGGTCACCGGTTCGAACCCGGTATGTCGCCCCAGTAATTCAAGGCTGTGTAGCAGCACACAGCAGGAAAAAGCCCATCTTACAATCAGTAAGGTGGGCTTTTTGCATGTTGGCGGCTCTCCAGGACCTCCCCGATCATGGCAATCGTATCCAGGCTGGCAAGTTCTTTTTCCAAGGTCTATGCCGAGCGCATCGAGCCGCTGGTCTTCTCGTTCAGGTTGGCGAAAAGGTTGGCTGTCTTTGATATTCGGGGAGTGGATGATCTGGATACCGGGGTGCTCATGCACGAAGCCGGGTGCGAGGTGGATCCGGCCTGCGCCCGCCTGGTGAAGCGCTACCGGCGTTACTACGCCCGCTATGCCCGACGGGAGGCGGATGGCGCGCAGATATCGGCGGGAGGTGTGCCGTCCGTTCTGCCGCTTCACCGCTTTGCGGATTTCGGCGCCTACGAGAAAGTCATGCGCAAGAAGTCCGGAAACTTCGTTCGAAGTGCGAAGAAGGCCCGTGAGACGGGCTACACCACTGCCCGGTTCGCCTTCTCAAACCATGTACCCGATATCTGCGAGATCCGGAAATCCAAGGTGTTCAGGGCATTCGGCCCGGTCCTTGACGCGGTATTCCTGACCGAGGACAGCATCGGCGGCCCGCCCGCTGCATTGCAGTCCGTGTCGCCCCTTGCGTGCCCATCCCACTGGGAGGCCTTCCTGGGGGTCTTTGTCGATGCACCGGGGCATCGGCAGGGGGAGGTGGTGGTCGACCGGAAGCTGGTGGCCTACGTGCGCCTGCACCGTGTTGGCAATACCGTGCGCTATGCGGAATTCATGGGGCATGGTGATCACCTGCACGGAGGTGTGATGATGCTCCTGCATATGGACATCATCCGGTGGCTGTTGCGCGCCGATGCGCCCGAGAGCCAGGGGATCCAGTACATCACCTATGGTTGTCTGGAGCAGGGTGGCGAAGGTCTGCTCTTCTGGAAACGCAAGGCCCGGTTCGAACCCATGCTGCTGGCCTTTCCGCAGGAAGGCGGGGCGCGCGAGGTCGTGCCGGATCCCGCCTGAGCGTGTGGCACGGCCAGGTGAGGTGTTGTCAATGGCTGCGCATTTCATCCCCGACCCTGTAAGTCAGGTGAAGTGTGTGAGTTGCTTGAGCGGTAGGCTGTGGTTTGACGGCGGGCTGGCGTGAAATCCGTCGCGGACCTAATCTTCAGAGGCAAGGCAGTCCCACCGCGGGTGGGATCAGGAAGGATGGTCGAGGCCATGGAACAGACACAAACTCGGGGGCCCCTACGCGCCCTGCTGGCCGCCCTGCTTGTGACGGGAGCCGGGCTGGGCTTCAGCGGCCCGGCGCTGGCGGTCTACAAATGTGTGGGGGCGGACGGCAAGGTGACCTACACGGACACGCCCTGCGTCGGGGCGAGCCAGGTCAGCCGGGTCGAGACGCCGCCGCCCCTGACCCCGCGGGAGCAGGCTGCGGCGGAAGACCGGTCGGAACGGCTGATCCATCAGGCCCGTGTGCTGGAATATCGTCAGACCCTCGAGGCCGCCGACCGGCAGCGCCGCTACGAGGCGGAGCGCCAGGCCGAACGCCAGGCTGAACTGAATGCCCAGCGGCAGGCCGAGCTGGAGCTGGAGCGGGACCGGCTTGTTATTGTGCGGCCGGTGCCCATCGTGCCGCGGCGGCCGCCTGTGGCGGTGCAGCCCAGGCCGCCGCGTCCGGAGGTGCCGGAGCGGCAGGTGCAGATGCGCGGCTATCCCTTCCGCTGAGCCTTCCGCTGGGACGGCGTCTTGCCGGCCTGGTTGTCCCGGCTGAGCACCACCACCCGGATGGGTTGATCGGCCAGGCTGGCGGCGTGGGTCAGGGCTTCCATCACGCGTGAGACTTCAGCGGGCTGCAGCCGGTCCAGCACGATCAGGGTGGGGCGGCGGGGCCGCCAGCGGGCCAGCGCAAGCAGCCGCGGTGCGTCCACCGCAGTCAGCCAGCAGTCGTCCCAGGGCGTCCCCGGCCGGCGCGGGGCAAACCACAGCAGCGGGCGCAGCTGCACGCCGATGCGGTAGATCAGCCCGCCCAGGCGGCTGCGTTCATCCAGCTGGTGGTAACCCGCCAGCCGATAGGCAAAGTGCACCAGGGTGTTCTCATGTCTGCCCTCCACGCTGCGGATGGCCAGTGGCAACGGAACCCGCGGGCGCTGCCAGGGCAGCAGGGTGGCACCGTTTCCCGCTCCCGTGCGAGCCCAGGCCGCCAGCTCCAGCTTGAGGCGTTCATCCCCCGGATTGGCATCCGGGCGGCGTGTCAGCGCCTGCAGGGCGGCCGTGTCATAGCGTCTGCGCAGGTGCGGCAGGCGAGGTGCCAGGGCGATGCCGGCCAGCAGCGCCAGGGCCACCCCGGCCTCGCTCAGCATGCGAAGCGGCCTCGCAGTTCGGTCAGATTGAGCTCGGCCAGGATCGCCTCGATGCGCTCCATGGCGTTCTTGCGCGGCTGGCCGGTGTAGCGGGCCACGATCAGCTCGTTCTTCATGGAGTGCTCCCAGCCCACCAGCTCGGTCACCGTCACCTGGTAGCCGTGGGCTTCCAGCTGCAGGCAGCGCAGGGCGTTGGTGAGCTGGCTGCCGAACTCGCGGGTGTGGATCGGATGGCGCCAGATCTCCGACAGGGGCGTCATGCCGAAGCTCGCGTTCTTGTTGTGGCGCATGACCGAAGCCACCTCCGCCTGGCAGCACGGCACCAGCACCACGAAGCGGGCCTGCTTGGCGAAGGCAAACTGGATCGCGTCGTCGGTGGCGGTGTTGCAGGCGTGCAGTGCCGTCACCACGTCGATGCGCTCGGGCAGGGCCTCGGAGCGGGTCGATGCCTCCACGCTCAGGTCCAGGAAGCGCATCCGCGGAAAGGCCAGGCGCTCCGCCAGCTCGCGTGAGCGCTGCACCAGCTCGGCGCGGGTCTCGATGCCGTAGATGGTGCCGGCCGGCTTGTCCTTCAGGAACAGGTCGTAAAGGATGAAGCCCAGGTAGGACTTGCCTGCTCCGTGGTCGGCCAGGCTCAGGTCGCCGGTCTCGGCCAGCACCTCGGCGAGCAGCGGCTCGATGAACTGGTACAGGTGATAGACCTGCTTCAGCTTGCGCCGGCTGTCCTGGTTGAGCTGGCCGTCGCGGGTCAGGATGTGCAGTTCCTTGAGCAGCTCGACGGACTGCCCGGGGCGGATCTCCGGATGGGCCACCGGCCTGGCCTCGCCAGCGGGCTTATTTTTCGCCATGTTCCGGGCCATTGTTCGCGGAAACCGACAGGCCCAGGGCCTTCCAGCCGGCGATGCCCAGCTTGCGCAGGGTCTCCATGTTCCGCTCGTAGATCGTCTCGGCCTCGGGGAAGGCCTCCACCGCCTTGTCGATGCTGGCCTCGCGGATCAGGTGCAGGGTGGGGAAGGGCGAGCGGTTGGTGAAATTGGTGATGTCGTCCGGCTCGGTGCCCTCGAACTGGAAGTCCGGGTGGAAGCTGGCGATCTGGATCACCCCGTCCAGCTCATGCTCGGTGATCGCCTCGTCGGCAATCTCCAGCACATCGTTGAACAGCAGGAAGTCGGGGAACAGGCTCGGATGTACCAGAAGGGTGGTGTCGGTCACTTCCGGATCCACCTCGGCCAGATGGTCCAGCTCCCGGTCCAGGTCTTCCAGGAAACCATCCAGGTGGCGGGCGTCGCTGACGACGATCCGGACCTGGTCCTTCACATACACCGCCTTCGCAAAAGGGCACAGGTTGAGGCCGATGACGGCCTTTTCGAGCCACTCACGGGTGGCGGCGATGACTTCTTCGTGGTTCATGGGGCGGAGTATCCGGCAGAGTTTCCTTCGAGGGCCGACATTTTGCCCTGATAATGGCAGGCTTTCATTGATTCAACGCACGCCATGTCAATCCAGTGGTTCCCCGGTCACATGACTTCCGCCCGCAAGAAGGCGTCGGAAAGCATGGAGCGCATCGACGTGGTCATCGAAGTGCTCGACGCCCGCCTGCCGGAAGCGAGCAGCAACCCCATGATCCGCGAGATCCGCCAGCACCGGCAGCGTCCCTGCCTCAAGGTGCTCAACAAGGCCGATCTCGCCGACCCCGACGTCACCGCCCAGTGGCTGGCGTATTTCAACGCCCAGAAGGGTGTCAAGGCGGTGGCCCTGTCCTGCAAGAAGCCCTCCGACGTGGCCAAGATCACCGGCTTCTGCAAGCCCCTGGCGCCCCACCGCAACGACCGCCTCAAGCCTTTGCGCATGATGATCATGGGCATCCCCAACGTCGGCAAATCCACGCTGATGAACGCCCTGCTCAAAAAGCGCGTGTGCAAGGTCGGCGACGAGCCGGCGGTCACCAAGAGCCAGCAGATCCTCGACCTGTCGCCCACCATGACCCTCACCGACACCCCGGGCATGATGTGGCCGAAGATCGAGCACGACTCCGACGGCTACATGCTGGCCGCCAGCCACGCCATCGGCCGCAATGCGGTGATCGACGAAGCCGTGGCCAACTTCCTCGGCGACGTGCTGCTGGCCCGCTACCCGGCGCTGGTGGCCAAGCGCTACGGCATTCCGGTGGACGGGCTCGACGGTCCGGCCCTGGTGGAAGCCATCGCCCAGCGTCGCGGCTGCCGTCTCAAGGGCGGCGCCCTCGACCTGGAAAAAGCCTCGCTGATCCTGCTGCAGGACTACCGCGACGGCGCCCTCGGCCGGGTCAGCCTCGAATCCCCCGCCAGCCGTGCCGCCATGGTCGAAGCCCACGCCGCCGCCAAGGCAGCCAAAGCAGCCGAAGCCGCCGATAAGGAAGCCGGCAGGTCCGACGACGAAGCCGAGCTGTAAGGGCCGCCGGGGCGGCTTTCCGCCGCCCGTGCCGTGCCGTTCACTACACCCGCAGCAACACCGTCTTCAGCGGCGGGTTGCCATCGCTGCTGGGGAAATCCTCTTCCGGGGTGATCCACTCCACGTCCCGCACCTCGCGCCCGATCTTGCGGGCGCTGCGCACCAGCTGGTCCACCCACGCGTCACGGTCCACCTGAGCCACGTTGTTGCAGCACACCAGGGTGCCGCCGGGGGCGGCGCACAGCAGCGCCGGCTTGAACAGGGCCGGGTAGTCGTTGATCAGGTCCACCACGCCGAAGGCACTCTTGGCATAGCGCGGCGGGTCCAGGAAGACCAGATCGAAGGCGTGCTTCTCCAGCTGCGGGAAGGGGGGCATGCGCTTGCCGCGCACCAGCTTGGGCTGGCCGATGCCGGAATACTGGCGAAGGGCGGCAAAGGCATCGCTCTTCACGAAGCGCAAGCGGATGGGCAGCTCGTTGAGGCGGGCGTTGGCCTTGCCCACCGACAGGCTGGACTCCGCAAAATCCACATTCACCACGTGCGCCGCGCCGGCCTTGGCCGCCGCCACGCCGACGCCGCAGGTGTAGGCAAACACGTTCAGCAGCGACTTGCCCGGCGCTTCCGCCATCACCCGCCGGCGGGCTGCCCGCAGGTCCAGGAACAGCCACGGGTCCTGCCCCTGGTGGCGCGCCTGCACGGTGTACTTCACACCCAGCTCAGAAAACTCCCGCAGGGCTTCGGCTTTGGCCAGGCGCTCGGGCGGCAGCGGGTTGGCAATGCGCGAATTGGCGTGGCTGCGGTTGTTGTAGACCACGTCCACGCCGGGCAGCACGCTGGTGTAGAAGGCTTCGACCTCGCTCTCCTCGTCGTCGCTCAGGGGCGAGTGGAAGCTCTGCACCAGCACCAGGCTGCCGTAGCGGTCCACGGTCAGGCCCGGCCGGCCTTCGACGGTTCCGTGAAACAGCCGGTACGCATCGGTGCCCTCGGCAAGAAGGCGCGCCATCAGGGCCTCGCGGGCCTGGAAGGCGGCGTTCAGTGATGTGACCAGAGAGGTGGTCAGGGGGCTCGGTGTGGCCATGGAAACTCGGCTTTCTGAATTGAAGTACGGGATGAAATGCGGCTTGCGGGTTCGGGCCTAGAGCCCGAAAAACTCGCGGATCTTGCGCCCGAGCGCGGCGACGTCGGAGGGCGGGCTGCTGTTGCCCGCGGGCTGTCCATTGGCATGGCCCTGCTCCAGCGCCTGGAAGTGGGCCATGCGCTGCTGCAGGATACCGGTAACGCCTTCGGCGATCTCGGGCCGGGCGCGGATGATGTGCTCGAAACCCGCCTTGTCGAGGCGGTAGGCCTCCACGTCGGACACGGCGATCACCGTGGCGCGGCGGGGCGCGCCGGTCATCAGGCCCAGCTCGCCGAACACGCTGCCCGGGCCACGCCGCTCCAGCAGGCGCTGCGGGCTGCCGTCGGGCGGTTGCCACCAGGCCTCCGCCTCGCCGCTCACGATGATGTACAGCCAGTGGGCGATGGCGCCCTGGCGGGTCACGATGTCGCCTTCGGCAAAGGGCGCGTTCACCAGCCGGCCGGCCAGCTCCAGCTGCTCGGCCTCGGACAGGCGGGAGAACAGGTCGATGCGCGAGATTGCCTGCAGGCGGCGGTTCAGCTCGCGGGCCCGCACCTCTTCCCGGTGGGCCTCGCCCTCCTGCACCAGGTGGATGGTCTGATCGCTCACCGCCAGGCGGATCCCCTCCCGTTGCAGCGCGGCCAGCAGGTGGTGGCGCACATCCGAGTCGGTCAGCTCGTCCGGGCCCGGGTCCATCAGCCAGTAACGCAACTGGTAACGCGCAAATCCCTGCCCGAAGTCCATCAGCAGGCACTGGGGAGGAGGCACAAGGCTCAGGTTGGGGATGCGCGCCGTCTGCACGTCCTGCAGCACCGCGGTGGTGACCCGTGACGGAGGCACCGACAGATCCACATTGAAGCTGATCGAGCGGCGCTGCAGCGGCACCGACTGGCGCTTGTTGCAGATCACCGAATAACGGTTCTTCATCAGGTGGCTGTTGGGAATCACCACCCGTTCGCCATTGCGGGTCACGATGGCGGTGTAGCGCCACTGGATATCGCTCACCCGGCCCGCCACATCGCCCATCTGGATCCAGTCGCCGATCTCCAGCGAGTTGTCCATCTGCAGCGCCAGGCCTCCGAGCAGATTACCCAGCGTGTCCTGCATCGAGATTGCCACAACCGCGGTCAGCACTGCCGACGTGGCAAACAGGTGCGAAAACTCCATCCCCGCCAGGTTGAGGCGCAGGAAGCCCCAGGCCACATAGCCGACAATCACCAGGATGTCGGCCAGGATGCCCGAGATATGCACCCGCATCCGTGGCGTCACCACATTGAAGAGCGCCAGGCCCAGGTAGCGGATCACCGCCAGCCCCTCGCCAAACACCGCCAGCTCGCGCAGCCAGCGCAAAACGCCAGGCTGCAGCTGGCCATGCAACAGGCCGGCCAGCAGGTCGCCGGCGAGGCACACGATGAAGAACACCCCGGTATTCACCAGCGAGCGGCGCCAGGCGCGCAGCGGGCCGAAGATCAGCGCCGCGCCCGCCAGCATCAGCAGGATGGCAAAGGGGGCTTCTGGACTCAGGTAGGGAATCTGCATGGCAGCGGGCCGGAGCGGCCCCGAAAGCGTCGTCAGGAAAGGCTTAACGGATCGCGCCCGCCCGAATGAAGGGGCGGGCGCTGCTTACCGTATTACGCAAGAGCAGGTGGGTCAGAGCGCCGCGCGCAGACGGGCGGCCATCTCGTCGAGGGCTTCGCGGGGTGGGGCGCTGGCCTGCCAGAACGGCAGCAGCTTGTCGTCGGTGAAGCGCGGCAGCACATGCAGGTGGAAGTGGAAGACCGTCTGCCCGCCGGCCACCTCGTTGGCCTGGAAGATGGTGGTGCCATCGCAGCCGGTGACCTCCTTCACCGCCCGGGCCACCCGCGTGGTGGCCTGGAACACCGCCGCCGCCAGGGTGTCGTCCAGGCCGTAGAGGTTCTCCACGTGGGGCTTGGCGATCACCAGTACATGGCCAGGGTGGGCCGCCACGATGTTCAGAAAGGCCAGCGTGTGCTCATCCTCATAAACCTTCGAGGCAGGCAGCTCGCCGCGCACGATGCGGCAGAAAACGCAGTCATCCATGGGTGTCTCCGATTGTGGTGGGTCGTTATTCTTGCTGGCGGCCCGCCAGGGCGCGCGCCAGGTTGTAATCATCCTGCCAGCGGCGGCGCTCAGGGTCCGACAGCGCGTAGCGCCGGCTCTCGTCCGGCGACTGGGCCTGGAAGCTCTCAAGGGTCCGCTGCAGCAGCTCATGGTGCGGCAACATGGCCCCGAAGAACAGCACGCTGTCATGGCGCTGGATCAGCACGGTCGGAAAGTTCTCCACATCGTAGTCATCCACCAGCTCCGCGTCGTCCTCCACATCCACCCACATGAAGCGGGCCCCCGGGAAACGTGCCGCCATGGCCTCGAAGCCTGCCTGGTAGTCGCGGCAGGTGCCGCACCAGGCGGCGCACAGGCAGGCAACAAGAAATTCGGGCGGCTCGGGCTGCAGGCTTATGGACGGCAGGCTCATGGACTCGACGATTCGGACGGGGCGGGCCCGGAGGATACGGTGCCAGGCGCCGCAGCGCCAGGGGCCTCGGCGGGCGGGGCGCTCAAGGCCACCCACATCAACCACTGTCCGCACGCATTGCGCGGCCCCCGCCGGCTGCTGCCATGCCACGGACCCTCCTGGCACGGGCCGCGGTCATTGTCCTCGTCGTAATCCACCGTCCCCGGCTCCACGCCAGGCGTGCGCAAGCCGCCCCAGCGATTGCAGCTGAGGCAGCGGCGACGGTCGATGGACTGGCTGGCCATCAATGCAAGGCCCTTTCCGGGAGCGCTGAAGGTAATACGGACTCCCGGGATTGTAAGGGGTTCCCCCCTGCATGAGCGCTAGTCGGCGTACTTGATCGAGCAGCCGTAGGGCTTGGTGCTGGCGTGGGCCAGCTTGCGGCCGGCGCCGAGGTCGTTGAAGGCGAGCTTCACGTAGTTGTCGGCCTTGGCGATGTCGGCCTTGCTGGCCGACGCAATGCTGTCGATGCCGCCCTTGTAGACCAGCTGGCCGGCCGGGTCGACGATGAAGATGTGAGGCGTGGTCTGGGCGCCGTAGGCCTTGCCGATGCGGCCGTCGGGGTCGAGCACCACGGCGGTGGGGGCGGCCTCGCGGAAGCTGTTGATCTTGAGGGCGGCCGGGCCTTCCACGTGGCCCTGCTTGCCGGGCGCCGAGGAGATGACCTGCAGCCACACCACGCCCTTGCCGGTGAATTCCTTCTGCAACTGCGGGATGTTGCCGCTCTCGTAGTGCTTCACGACAAAGGGGCATTCGTGGTTGGTCCATTCCAGCACCACGGTCTTGCCCTTGTAGGCGGCCAGGCTGACGGTCTTGCCGTCGGCCCCGGGGGCGCTGAAGGCGGGGGCGGGCTGGCCGATTTCGGCCGCGGCGAAGGCGGGACTGGCGGCCAGGGCGGAGCCGGCGGTCAGGGCCAGGCTGGTGGCGATCAGGCGGCGGCGGAGGACGGGGGCGAAGGACATCGGGTGTTACTCCTTGGCAAGGGATGAAGAGGGGGGCGAAGAGAGGGACTGCACGGCAGCGTGATCGATGGCGGCCAGCACGCTGGCGGGGGTGAGCAGCTGGGGCAGCACCTGCACGGCGGCCTTGTCACTCGAGCCGGCCGGGTAGAGCAGGTAGAGGGGCACGCCGCTGCGGCCGAAGTCGGCCAAGTGCGCCGAGATCTGCGGGTCCTTGTTGGTCCAGTCGCCCTTCAGGTAGGTGATGCCGGCCTTGTGGAAGGCGGCCTCGACGTCCGGGCTGGAGAGGGCGAGCTTCTCGTTGGCCAGGCAGGTGATGCACCAGGCGGCGGTGAAGTTCACGAAGACCGGTTTGCCCTCGGCCCGCAGGGCGTCGAAGCGGGCCTTGCTATAGGGCTCCCAGACCTGGCCGGCGAGGGGCGCGGCGCTGGCGGCGCGGGCGTTGTCGCCACTCACGCCCAGGTAGCCGCCGCCGAGGGCCGCCGTCAGGGCGAGCATGGCCAGGCCGCGGCCGCCATGCCGGGCCAGGGGGCGGGCGCCATGGCTGTGATGGGTCAGCCAGGCCGCAAAGGCGATCGCCAGCATGCCGCCGAGGGCGATGGCGATGGCGTTGGGGCCGGCCTGCTGGGCCAGCACCCATACCAGCCAGACGGCGGCGCCATACATGGGGAAGGCGAGACCCTCCTTGAGGCGCTCCATCCAGGCGCCGGGGCGCGGCAGCAGGCGCTGCAGGGCGGGCCAGAAGGACAGCAGCAGGTAGGGCAGGGCGAGGCCCAGGCCGAGGCTCAGGAACACGGCCAGCAGCACCGGCGCGGGCTGGGCCAGGGCAAAGCCGAGGGCGGCGCCCATGAAGGGGGCGGTGCACGGGGTGGCGACCACGCTGGCCAGCACGCCGGTGAAGAAGCTGCCGGCGTAGCCGGGCTTGCCGGCAAGGCCGGCGCCCACGCCGGCGGCGGCCGCGCCGAAACTGATCAGGCCCGACAGGCTGAGCCCGACGGCGAACATCAGGTAGGCCACGCCGAGCACGAAGACCGGCGACTGGAACTGGAAGCCCCAGCCCACCTCGCTGCCACCGGCCTTGAGGGCCAGCAGCACGCCGGCCAGCAGGCTGAAGCTGGCGAGCACGCCGGCGGTGTAGGCGAGGCCCTGCAGCCGGGTTTCCCGCGGGGCCTGGTGGGCGTGGCGGAGCAGCGACAAGGCCTTGATGGACAGCACCGGGAAGACGCAGGGCATCAGGTTGAGGATGAGGCCGCCGAGCAGGGCGAAGAGCAGGGCGGCGCCCAGTTGCAGGCTGTCGTCCGCGCCGGGGGCGGTGGCGGTGGCACCCGGCGCCGCAGCGGGGGCGGGGAGCGCCGTGTCGAGGCTGCCGGGCGGGGCGGCGGCGACTTCCGCGGTGATCTGGAAGTCATGCCGCCGGCCGGCGGCGTCGTGCAGGCTGAGGATGCCGGCCACGGTTTCGCCGACTGCGGGTGGGGCTTCACCGGGGGCGAAGCGCAGGCTGAACCGGTCGCCCTCCAGGCTCATGGGCTGGGGCGTGGCGTGCTGGGTCTTGCCCCACTCGGCGGCATAGAACCAGGCCTCCACCGGCTGCAGGGCGGCCAGCGCGGGGCTGTCGGCGGCGAGGCGCAGGCCGCCGGGGCCTTTCTCCAGCTGCACGGGCCAGGGGCTGGCGGCGGGCAGGGCGGCAACGGCCTTGTCGATCAGCGGGTTGCCTGTCTGGCGCGGCGTGCCGGCGGCGATGACGGGCAGCTCGAGGCTGAGCTCGACCTGTTCGGGAATACACACCTCGTTGCACACCAGCCAGTCGACGGTGGCCTTGACCGGGAAGCGGGCGCCCGGCTTGAGATCGGCTGGAACATGGAGGGTGCTGATCAGGGTGACTTCGCCAGCGTAGCCATAGTTGCTGACCGGGCCGATGGTGAAGCGGCTGGGGGCCGGCCATTCGATGGCGTCGGCGCGGGCTCCGTCGGGCAAGGTCCAGGCGATCCGGGTCGGCAGGCCGGAGTCACCCGGGTTGAGCCAGTAGGTGTGCCAGTGGGGAGCGATGCGCTGGCGCAGGCCCAGCCGGATCGTTTCGCCGGGCTGTACGGCGCTGGCCGGCGCCAGCAGTTCGGCCTTGACGTGGGGTGTCTCGGCCGTGGCACCGGCCGCCGTCGCGAGGGGCGTCAGGCTGGCGAGCAGCAGGCCGGCGGTCAGAACGAAGGGGCGGGTGCGCTGGGTCATGCGGGATTCCTCAGTGGCCGGCTCCGTGGAGCCGGCGGAGTGGGGGCGGGGTCAGTCGGCGGCGAAGCAGTAGAAGTAGCCGGCGCCGCCGGTGCTCACCAGGTTCTCCTGGCTGCAGCCACGGCTGTCGTGGGTGGAGTTCCACGACACGTTGCCGCCGGTGGCGCCGCGGTTGGTGCGGTCCGAATGGCCGACCCGCACCGAGCCTTCGCCGCTGCTCGTGTAGTTCCTGCAGGTGTGGTCGGCGGCGTCGGCGTAGGCGGTGCCGTCGGGCCTGGAGCCGGTGATCACGTCGTGCTCGTTGGGGGTCTCGCCGACGCCCTTGATCGGGTTGCCCTTCTCGGTCAGGGCGGTGGTGCGATGCAGGTTGCTGCCAAGCTGGCCGAGTTCGACCGTGTCGCCGTGCAGGTGGGCCACACTGTTGGCGACGATGGCACCCTTGGCGTTGGCCCACGGGCCCTTGCCGATGCGGTCGCGGGCGTTCACGGCGGGCTGGCCGCCGCTGGCCTGGGTGCTCAGGTAGGCGCGCCAGCTGCGATTGCCGGCGCCGGCGGAGGCCGCCAGCTTCTGGCAGTGGGCGTCGGCACCGGCCAGGCCGCCCAGGTCGGCACCCTTGCCGACGCCGGTGCTGGTCACGAAGAAGCCCAGCGGCGGGGGCGGTGCGGCGGGCGCGGCGGCTTGCTGGGCGAAGGCGCCGGTGGCGCCGAGCAGGAGTACGCCGGCAAGAAACGTACGGGTCATCATGGTGTTCCTTGGGTTGGTGTTGTGGTGGATTGGTTCAGGCGGGCAGGGCCGCCGGCTGCCGGGCAGCGCAGCAAAAAAAACCCCGGGGTGCCCCCCGGGGAAAGGTGCCGAGGAGTGTTGGCGACTCGGAACGTGGAACCTTGGCCTCCGGGCCGGTGCATGCGCCCGGAGGTGGGGTGTGGCACCGGGGGGCTCAGAGCTTCCCGGTGAACATCACGCCGACCCAGCGGGGCACGGCGGGGCCGTAGCTGTTCCAGCTCTTGGACACGGGCGTGCTGTCGCCGAAGGCGTTCTTGACCAGCAGGCTCACGTCGTAGGATTTGTCCAGCTTGCCCAGGCCGATGGCCAGGTCGGTGGTGCTGTAGTCCGGGATCCAGGCATAGCTGGACAGCGAATTGTCGGAGTTGAAGCGGCTGTAGTAGGCGGTGTTGAAGCTGGCGTGGAACTCCTTGTCGCCGAAGGCCGGCTTGCGATAGTCGGCACCGATGTTGAAGGTCCACTTGGAGGCGCCGGGCAGGGTCTTGCCGGTCAGGTCCTTGTAGGCCGGGGCGCCGCTGTAGTTGTCTTCGTTGGGCAGGGCGGCGTTGGGGAAGTCCTTGTACTTGGCGTCGTTGTAGGCGCCGGCGAAGCGGACGGTGATGTTGCGGATGCCGGCATACACGCCATCCACCTCGATGCCCTTGGCTTCCACCTTGGGCACGTTGCCGGTGGCCGCGGTGTAGTAGTTGGTGCCGTCGGCGTTGAGGTTGGTGGTGTATTGGTCGAGTACGCGCACCGACTGCTGGTAGTCGCGGATCTTGGTCAGGTAGAGGGCCGAGTTGAGGATCAGGGTCTTGTCGAGCAGGGCGGACTTCAGGCCCACCTCGAAGGAGTTGGTCTTTTCGGCCTTGACCAGGTTGGAGTAGCCGTTGGTGAGCTGGGAGATCCCGGCCTTCTCACCGTACTGCCAGGAGATGTAGCCGGTCTGGTTGGGGTTGAACTTGTAGGACGGGCTGACCACGAAGGCCGGCTGGGTGTCGCGGAAGGATTCGGCCTTGGTCTGGTTGAACAGCACGCCCATCTGCGAGGCGCGGATGGCCTTGGCGTCGGCCACCTGGCGCTTCTGGTCGGCGGTCAGGCTGGCGTAGGCGGCACCCGGGTTGTTCGGGTTGATGGCCACGCCGAAGTACTTGTTGGCCACCTTGTCGGCCACCGACAGCTGGGCGGCGGAGTTGCTGGCGCCCAGCACGCCGGAGCTGTTGGAGGCGAAGCCGCCCAGCTGCACGCCATTGACGGCGACCGGGTTGAGTTCGGTGCCGTTGCCGTAGTCGCGGACGAAGCTGGAGCCGACGTTGCTGCGGTCCTCGCGGGTCAGGCGGATGCCGGTGGTGAGGGTCAGCGGCTCGCTGAGGTGCCAGTTGGCCTGGGCGAAGAGCGCGGAGCTCTTGTTCTTGATGCTCTGCAGGCCGGTCGGCGAGTTGTAGGCCATGCTCAGACGGTCCAGCGAGTTCTGCATCAGCAGCTGGCCGGCGGAGCTGGTGTTGAGGCGGTTGTACTGGGCGGTGCTGGCGAACCAGGCGCCGGCATCGTTACCCCATTCCCGCTGGTACTCGGAGCTGTTGCTGACGTTGATGACGTACAGACCGGCCTGGTAGTCCACGAAGCCGCCGGTCTTGGAGCTGAGCCGCAGTTCCTGGCTGCGCTGGGAGTAGTCGTTCCAGAAGCCGCCCGAATTGCGCTGGATGTCGAAGGGCGTGCCTTCGTCGTTCACCGCATTGAAGTGATAGTCCTTGTAGGCGGTGATGGAGGTCAGGGTGTGGTTGCCGACGTTCCAGTTCAGCTCCAGCGAGGCGCCGCGGCTGCCGGTGACGAGGGGACGTGCGGTGTCCACATTGACCGAGTTGCGGCCGCCGCCATAGAGGTAGTCGCGGGCGTAGCTGTAGTTGCCCTGCTGGGTGAACCAGGAGCGGCCGAGGCGGGTCGAGGCGTCGGTGCCGAGGGCGTTGGTGGAGCCGTTGGAGTAGCGGGTCGGCGTCGGGGTGTTGATGGTGCGGCCGTTGGTGTATTCGCCGGCACGCGGTTGCAGCTCGAGCGCCAGGCGGGCGTTGAAGTCGGCGCTGGGGGTCAGCAGGAACTGCACGCGGCCGGAGACGCGGTCGATGTTCTGGTAGCTCTGGTCCCGGTTGTCCAGGTTGCGGATGTCGCCCTCGCCGCGGTCCACCACGAAGGCGCCGCGCCAGGCCAGCAGGTCGTCCACGATCGGGCCGCCGGCGGCGAGCTTGCCGATCACCCGGTCGTTCTGGCCGAGGGTCAGCGAGTAGTCGGCGCTGGGGGTGAAGGAGGGCTTGCGGGTGGTGATGTTGATGACGCCCAGGCTGGTGTTCTTGCCGAGCAGGGTGCCCTGGGGGCCACGGGTGACTTCGACGGCCTCGATGTCGTGGTAGTTGAAGCTGGAGGTGAGGGCGTTGTAGGCGTAGTTAACGCCGTCCACGATCACGCCGACGCTGGGGTCCTGGGCTTCGGTCTGGCTCTGCTTGCCGATGCCGCGGATGGACAGGCTGGAGGTGCGCTGGTTGCCCTGGTTCCAGGAGATGTTGCCGAGACGCTGGCTGATCGACTTGATGTCATCGGCGCCGGTGCGGTCGAGCTCGCGGCCGGTGACCACGGAGACCGACAGGGGGACGTCCTGCAGGCGCTCGATGCGGTTGCGCGAGCGGATCACCACGGAGTCGAGGGCCACGGCCTCTTCCGGCGCTGCCGCGGTGGCTGTGGCGGGTTCGGCCTGGGTGGCGGCAGGCACCGGGGTGCCCTGCTTGCGGGCCAGGTCCTGCTGGGCCTGGTCGAGGGCCTGTCTCAGGCGGGCCACTTCGGCCTGCAGTTCGGCGGCGGATTTTTCCTGGGCCTGGACGCCACCCGCAGCAAGGAGGGCGACGGTCGCCACGGCGGCGGCGAAGGGGCTCAGACGAAACTGGCGGGCTTCATGGGTGCGGGTCTGGCGGACCGCCCGATGGGTATTTTTGTGGCTCATGACGAGACTTTCCTGTTTGAGATTCCGTCACTTCCTTGGGCAATCCCCATGCCACGCCCCCGGAAAGGCTTATACGGATTTCAGGATTTCTTATTCGGAGGAATTATTCCCTGCCAAAACAGGATGTTCGGAAAAGGTTCCGGTGAGCCCCGGCGCCTGTTCAGGCGGATGGCATGCGGCCGTGGCGGAGCCGCCGGACATCCGCTGCGGGCCGGGCTGCTGCCCTCGCAGCAGTTGCGGGGGCAGACTGTTTGATGCGCCGCAGCGATCCGCCCCGGGCGGGGCGGATCGGCCTGCAGGTGAAGCTCAGAGCCGGCCGCTGAAGACGATGCCGTACCAGCGGGGGTAGGGGTAGGGCGTGTAGCTGGCCCAGCCCTTCTCATGGGCGGTGTCGTTGAACGCGTTCTTGGCGACAAAGGTCACGTCGTAACTGCCCTTGTGATGGCCCAGCCCGATGGCCAGGTCGGTGGTGGCGTGGTCCGGCACCCAGGCGTAGCTGGAGATCAGTTCATCGGTGTTGGTCTTGCCGATGTAGGCGGTGGTGAAGCTGGCGTGGAAGACCTTGTCACCCAGCACCGGCCTCCGGTATTCGCCGCTGAGGTTGGCCGTCCAGAAGGGGGCCTCGCCCAAGCGGTCGCCGCTGCGGTCGATGAAGGGATTGGACAGGTAGGCCAGCTCCGACGGCTTGCCGGCGTTCTTGAAGTCCTTGTAGCGGGCGTCGTTGTAGGACGCCGCCACCCGGAAGCTGGTGAAGGGGATGCCGTTGTAGGCGGCGTCCACTTCGACACCGGACACCTGCACCTTGGCCACGTTGCCCTGGATGCTGGTGTAGGCCGTGGGGTTGGCGATGCCGTTCCGGATGTTGTCCTGGGTGGCGAAGTCATCCACCGCGACCACCGTCTGCTGGTAGTTCTTGATGTCCATCAGGAAGACATCGGCATTGAGGGTCAGGGTCTTGTTGAGCAGGAAGGTCTTGACGCCCAGTTCATAGGCGTTGGTGCGCTCCGGCTTGACGGTGGTGGGGATGCCGTTCACCACCAGGGCGGCGCCCGACTTCTCGCCGTACTGCCAGCTGGCGTAGGCGGTGATGTCGTCGTTGATCCTGTACTTCGGGCTCAGTACCGCGGAGTGCAGCTGATCCTTGTAGTCGCTGCGCACCTGGTTGACCAGGGTGCCGATCTGCGAGGCGCGGACGGCCTTGGCGGCGGCCACCTGGGCCTTCTGGGCGGCGCTCAGCTCGGCATAGGTGGCAACACCGTAATACTTCTGTGCGATCGAGTTGGCCTGGGCCAGCTGGGCGGCGCTGTTGCTGCCGACCAGGTTGCCGGCGGTACCGTTGGCCACGTTGGCCGTGGTGTAGGCCACCGAGTTGAAGCCGCCCAGGGAGGTGCTGCCGCCGCTGCCGTCCACCCGCACCGAGACCGGGTTGAGCGCCGCGCCGTAGCCCAGGTTGCGCAGGCTGTTGAGCTGGGTGGTGGAGCGGGCCTCGGTGCCGATGCGCAGGCCGGCGGTGACGGTCAGGTTGTCGGTGAGGTGGAGGTTGGCCTGGCCGTAGATCGCCTTGCTGAAGGTCTTGACGTACTGCTCGCCCCATTTGTAGAGGCCGCTCAGGGCATCGGTGGCCAGCGAGCGGCCGGCGCCGACGTTGGTGCCGGCGCTGCCCACCAGGGTGGCGTACTGGGCGTTGTTGGCAAACCAGGCTCCGGCATCGGCACCGTAGCTGGAGCGGGACTCGATCTCGTCCTCGGTGCGCATCAGGAACAGGCCGGTCTGGTAGTCCACGAGCTTGCTGGGCTTGCCGGTGAGGCGGACTTCCTGGGTGGTCTGGTTGTAGAAGACGCTGCCGCCGCCCAGCTTGCTGATGTCGAAAGGGGTACCTTCGTCGTTGCGGGCCTGGAAGCTGTATTGGCGGAAGCCGGTGATGGAGGTCAGCGTGTGGGTGTCATTGAGGTTGTAGTTGAGCTCCGCCACCGCCCCGTTGCTGGAAGCGAGCTGGCCCTGGGTCTCGTTCTGGTAGACCCGGCCGTCACGCACCACGCTGTTGATGAAGGTGTTGTAGTTGAAGCTGCGGTTGGCGAACCAGCTGCGATTCAGGCGCGAGCGGCTGCCGGTGCCGCTGGGGTCCACCAGGCTGCCATTGGCGTAGCGCAGGGGGACTTCGGTGAAGTTGGTCAGGCCGTTCTGCAGTTGGGCGGCGCGGGGCTGGATGTCCAGGCTCAGCTTGGCGTTGAAGTCCGCCGAGGGCGTCAGCAGGAACTGGGTGCGGGCGCTGACCCGGTTGCGGTTGTACATGGTGTCCAGTTCCTTGCCGGTATCGTCGCCCACCGTGTAGTAACCGCGCTGGTTATTGACCACGAATGAACCGCGCCATGCCAGCAGATCGTCGACGATCGGGCCGCCGAGGGCGCCCTTCAGCAGTACGGTCTCGCGCTGGCCGTAGGTGAGCTCCAGGTCGGCGCTGGGGGCGAAGGATGGCCCCTTGCTGTTGATGGTGATGGCACCGGCACTGGCGCCCTTGCCCTGCAGCGTCCCCTGGGGGCCGCGGGCCACTTCCACCGACTGCACGTCATAGAAGTCGAAATTGCCGAGCTGGGCGAGCCCGTAGGGGACACCGTCGACGATCAGGCCGACGCTGGGATCCTGGGTCTCGGTGAAACCGCGGCGGCCCAGCCCGCGGACCGACAGGGACGAGCCGCGGGTGTTGTTCTGGTTGAAGGTGATGTTGCCGAGGCGCTTGGTGATGGCCTCGAAGTCGGAGGCCTGCTCCCGGGCCAGTTCGCTGCCGGAGACAACCGAAATGGACACCGGCACGTCGTGGAGCTTCTCGAGCTGGCGCCGGCTGCGCACCACCACCGAGTCGAGGGTCTGGGTGGCAGGGGCCGTCTCCACGATCTCTTCCCGGGCCGCGGCCGGCACCTGGGTGGCGGTCGGTGCAGGCGTATTGCCGCGGCTCCGTTCCAGTTCACGTTTCAGGTTCTGGATTTCTGCATTGGCCTTCTGCAGGTCGGCCTGCAGTTCGGCCGCCGACCGGGATTCCTGCGCGTGCATGGCGCCGGACGCGCCGAGGGCAAGGCCGGCTACGAGAATTGAAATGGGCCGAATGCGGAAGGGGCGGGCTGAACGCTTGTTTTCTTTTCGGATGGAGGTCATGGCTTTTCTGGTCGAGGAACAAAACGGGTGTTGTCCTGAATAGCATCAGGCGTGCCATGGCTTATCCGGATCCGGAGTGTGCGATTTTCGGCGCTATTCGGAATTCCGCGATGCCTGTCTCCGGAGAAACCACTTTGCAATCAAGGTATATATTCAAATTCGGAAATTCATATGTGATTCCGGATGGGTGGTGGGTTGCGTTCAATCCTGATTGCGCTGTGAACAGAATTGAACATGACGTCGGGGTTGACGAATCTATTGACCAGGAAATGAGCGGGTGAATAGGAAATGGCGGGTTTGATGGCTGGACAGCAGGTTTGCGGGCTGATCAGCAGAATGGTCCGCTGCCCTGCACGCGGTGCAGCATGGTGTTTGCTGGCGTGCAATCGGGCTGGCGGCGCCAGGTTGCCGGTGATAATTGTTAAGTCGATGAAATCGTTGGATTAGTTTGTGTTTTTTTGGGTTTTGGAGGGGCTGGCACGATAGCTGCGAAAGGTATGACGCTGTACCTGTCCGCTCCCTGGTCTCCGGGAGGGGCGGGCTGCCCGGATTGCTTTTTGTTTTGCCATGGAATGGTGGAATTTGCCGGCCCTTGTCGGGGGGCGGAAAGGAAGCCTGATCAATCGTGTTTCAGGGAGTCAGTTGATGCTTGTCAGAAAAGGTGTGTATATCGCGGTGATGCTGGCGGTGACGTCATCGGTCATTGGTGCGGAAACGGACAGCAAGCCCGCGGCGGCCAAAGCTGCGGTGCCGAATGGCTGGGCCTATCAGCCGGTGAAGGCGCCGGAATTGCCGGCCGTGAAGCAGGGTAAATGGGTGCGTACCCCGATCGACGCCTTCGTGCTGGCCCGCCTGGAAGAGAAGGGCATCAAGCCGTCGCCGGAAGCCGACCGCTCCACCTTCATCCGGCGCGCCACCCTGGATGCCTGGGGCCTGCTGCCGACGCCGGAGGAGGTCAAGGCCTTCGTCGATGACAAGTCCCCGAATGCCTACGAGAAACTGGTGGACCGCCTGCTGGCCTCCCATCACTTCGGCGAGCGCCAGGCCCGCCGCTGGCTGGACCTGGCCCGTTATGCGGACAGCTCCGGCTTCCAGAACGATGCCACCCGCCCGAACAACTGGCGCTATCGCGATTACGTGATCAAGGCCTTCAATGAAGACAAGCCCTTTGACCGCTTCATCAAGGAGCAGGTGGCGGGCGATGAACTGTGGCCCGAAAGCCAGGAGGCCAGGATCGCCACCGGCTTCCTGGGCGGCTATCCGGATAACGCCAATTCCCGCGACCTGGTGCAGCGCAAATACCAGATCACCACCGACATCACCGACACCATCGGTGAGACCTTCCTGGCGTCCACCACCGGTTGCGCCCGCTGCCACAACCATAAATCGGACAAGCTGAGCCAGAAGGAATACTTCCAGCTCCAGGCCTTCTTCGCCAATACCGCCTTCGACCAGCGCCGTGCGCTGGACAAGGGAACCGAGACGGCATGGGACAAGAAATTCGCCGAGCAGCAGGCCAAGTATCGCGAAGCGACCAAGGAAATCCGCGACAAGCAGGCGGCCGTGCTGGCGCCCTATAAGGAAGCCGGCATCAAATACCAGAAAGAGCGCTACCTGACCGACAGCCGCGAGTCGATCTTCAAGCCCGAGAAGGAATGGAATGCGCTCGATCGCTGGGTGAACTTCCGCCACAAGAGCGTCTTCAATCCGGACACCGACACCGCCGGTTATCTGCGCCTGACCGCCGAGAACAAGGATCACGCCGACCATACGCCCGACCGCATCACCGCCTGGAAGGAATACCAGAAGCTGCAGGCCGAATTGCGCAAGTTCGATAACCTGCGTCCCTTGAGCGGCTCGGTCAATATCACCACTGCAGTTGAACTGGGTACGGATTCGCCGCCGACCTTCGTGCGTTTCGGCGGTATCCACGAGCGTCCCACCGAGGAAGTCCAGCCGGGGATTCCCGCCCTGTGGGGAGGTGACAAGGTCAGCATCACGCCCACCGCCAATTCCTCCGGCCGCCGTTCGGCGCTGGCCGGCTGGCTGGCCAGCGCCAACAATCCGCTGACGGCGCGCGTGTATGTGAACCGGGTGTGGAGCCAGTACTTCGACAAGGGCATCGTCGGTACGCCGGCTGACTTCGGCCGTGCCGGCGAGAAGCCGACCCACCCCGAGCTGCTCGACTACCTGGCCGGCAACTTCGTCAAGAATGGCTGGAGCGTGAAGAAACTGCAGCGCGAGATCCTGCTCTCCAGCGTCTATCGCCAGGCTTCCGACGAGCGCCAGGACGTGGTCAAGGTGGATCCGAAGAACGAGCTGCTGGCGGTCTATCCGCGCAAACGCCTCGAGGCCGAGGAGATCCGCGATGCGCTGCTGTATGCGTCAGGCCAGCTGACCGACGTGGTCGGTGGTCCCTCGGTGTTCCCGCCGATCGCCAAGGTGCTGGAGAACGGCCAGGCCGACTTCGACGGCAACCGTCAATGGACCGTCTCCAAGGACAAGGCCGACTGGAATCGTCGCAGCATCTACATCTTCAGCCGTCGCAGCCTGCCTTACCCGCTGCTGCAGAACTTCGACCCGGCCAATCCTTCCCAGGCGCATCACAAGCGTGACGTGACCACCACGCCGCTGCAGGCCCTGACCCTGTTCAACAGCGACATCGTGGTGAATTGGTCGCAGGCCCTGGCCGGCCGGATCATCAACGAAGCCGGCAAGGACGAGTCCGCCCAATTGAGCCGCCTGTACCAGATCCTCTTTGCCCGTGAGCCGAACAAGACCGAAAAGGCCGCGCTGAAGGCCTTCCTGGCGAAGGAAGAAGGCGTGGTCCAGAAGAAGGTTGCCGCCGGCAAATTCGAGGCCGCCGTGCCGAGCGGCCTGAAGGATCCGTCCGTCATCAATCCGGTGCGCGGCGCGGCCTTCGTGGATCTGGTGCACACCGTCGCCAATTCCAGCGATTTCGCTTACCGCTTCTGACCAACCCCAATTACTCGAAATAAGGAAAAAACATCATGAGTATCAATCGTCGAGACTTTCTTCTCAAAGCCGGGCTGGGTGTGGGGGCCGTCGCCGCGAACGGCTTCATCCCGGGGCTGGGCTATATCAATGCCGCCACGGCCGCCGATTTGCTCGACCCCCTGGCGCCCAAGCAGCCGCATTTCCCGGGCAAGGTGAAATCCGTGATCTGGCTCCACCAGAACGGCGCGCCTTCCACCATCGACCTGTATGACTACAAGCCGGAGCTGGCCAAGCTGGCCGGCCAGCCGGTGCCGGCGTCCTTCCTGAAGGGCATCAAGACCTCCACCCAGGGCGGCGTGAACAAGCTGTTCTATTCCAACCAGCGGACCTTCAAGCAATACGGCGAGAGTGGGGCGTGGTTCTCCAACCTGCTGCCCAACCTGGCCCAGCAGGCGGACAAGATCGCCTTCATCAAGTCCAGCGTGACGGTGGGGGCGACCCACGACATCTCGATCCTCAAGCTCAACACCGGCGACCTGAATCCGGGCCGTCCGTCCCTGGGCGCCTGGGTGAATTACGCACTCGGCTCGTTGAACCCGGATCTGCCGTCCTATGTGGTGCTGTACAACGGCGAGCAGGAGCCCAGCGCCGGCTCGGTGAACTGGAGCTCCGGCTTCCTGCCGGCGGTGTATCAGGGCACCGCTTTCCGCCCCAGCGATTCGCCCATCCTCTACCTGGAGCGCCCGGAGCTGCGTTCGGCCGACCAACAGCGGGCCTCGCTGGACCTGCTCAAGCAGCTCAACCGGCTGGGCGGCGATCGCCGGCCGGCGGACACCGAGCTGCGCGCCCGCCTCGAGTCCTACGAGCTGGCCGACCGCATGCAGCGGGCGGCGCCGGAGGCGGTGGATCTGTCCAAGGAGTCCGAGGCCACCCTCAAGCTCTACGGCATCGATGATCCGACCAGCGAGAGCTACGGCAAGGTGCTGCTGCGGGCCCGTCGCCTGGTGGAGCGGGGCGTCCGCTTCGTGCAGGTGGTGTCCGGCTATCCCGGCAACGTGTCTGACCAGGAACGCCGCAGCTGGGATGCCCACAGCGACCTCGACGGCAACCACGCCACCCAGGCGCGCATGGTGGACAAGCCCATCGCCGGCCTGCTGGCCGACCTGAAGACCCTGGGTCTGCTCGACTCGACCCTGGTGGTGTGGGCCTCCGAGTTCTCCCGCACGCCGTGGGGCGAAAGCGGCACCGGCCGCGACCACAACCCGTGGGGCTACACCCAGTGGGTCGCCGGCGGCGGCGTCAAGGCCGGCTTCACCTACGGCGAGACCGATGAGCTGGGCGTGCAGGTGGCCGACAAGGACAAGGCCGTGGATACCTACGACCTGCATGCCACCGTGCTGCACCTGCTGGGCCTCGACCACCTCAAGACCACCTTCATCAACAACGGCCGCTCCGAGCGCCCGACGGTGGTGTACGGCAAGGTCGTCAAGGAACTGCTGGCCTGATCCGGGCGTGGGCTGCGCTCCCCGTCCGGGGGCGCAGCCTGCAGACCCACAGAGAGCAGCCGCGCCGCGCGCGGCTGTCAGACCCACAAGAAATCCTGATAAAGGGACCGCCCGAATGAAACGTCTCATCCTGCCCGGCCTGCTCCTGTCGGCCGTGCTGGCCAGCCCCGCCCATGCAGCCCTCAACGAGGGTGACAAGGCGCCCGAGTTCACCGCCCAGGCCTCACTGGCCGGCAAGGCCTTCAACTATTCCTTCAGGGAGGCGCTGAAGAAGGGGCCGGTGGTGGTGTATTTCTACCCGTCCGCCTACACCGGCGGCTGCAACCTGCAGGCCCACACCTTCGCCGAGAACATCGACAAGTTTGCTGCGGCCGGCGCCACCGTGATCGGCGTGTCGCTGGACAGCATCAAGCGCCTCAATGCCTTCTCGGCCGACCCCGAGTTCTGCGCCGGCAAGCTGGCGGTGGCCTCCGACCCGGACGGAAGGATCGCCCGCGCCTTCGATCTGGCGGTCAGCGACATCCCCGCCGGGCGCAAGGACACCCGGGGCGAAGAGATCGACCATGGCCGGGTGGACCGGGTCAGCTTCGTGATCAAGCCCGACGGCAAGGTCGCCGCCACCATCGGCGGTGTGGCACCGGTTGCCAATGTGGAGAAGGCCCTCGAAACCGTGACGCGTCTCGCGTCCGCCCGACGCTGAGGCTTGCCGTCTGATGTTCTGGTCGCGCAAGACCCCGGGGCTGTCCCGGGGGAGGGGAGGTGTGATCCTGATGCTGCTGGTGGCCTGTCTGTCCGGGCCGGTGCTGGGGCAGGCCGTCAAGGCCAAGGGCAAGGTGCAGGCGACCGGGGGGCCGGCCCCGGTCGCAGCCCTTCCGCTCAAGGGTGATCCGGTGGCGGGCGCGCGCAAGTCGGACGAGGAGCGCTGCCAGGAGTGCCACGGCGCGGATGGCCATGGCTTCGGCCAGAGCGCCAGCTCCGAGGGGCGCCATCCCAAGCTGGCCGGCCAGCCGGCGGAGTACATCGTCAAGCAGATCGCCGACTTCCGCAGCGGGGCCCGCAAACATGACGTGATGACCCTGATGGCGCGCACCGTGGAGCCGGCCGACATCCTGGATATCGCCGCCTACTTCGCCAGCCAAAAACCGATGAAGGGAGAGGGGGCGGCGGGCAATCCGCTGGGGCGCCGTCTGTACGAGAGCGGCGACGCGGCCCGGGGAGTGGATGCCTGCATCGCCTGCCACGGTCCGGCGGGGCAGGGCATCGCCGGACTGGGGGCCGCTGCGCCACGGATCGGCGGGCAGGAATGGCGTTACCTGGAGAAGCAGCTTCTCGACTGGCGCAGCGGCGAGCGCCGCAACAGCCGGGACGGTGTCATGAACCGGGTGACCCGTGGGCTGAGCGATGAGGAGCTCCGCGCCCTCACGGATTACCTCGCGGCACAACCCTGAGGTCGTCCGTGCGGTGCTGTCGGCCCGCTGTTGGCAGTGCAGCATTGGCGTTGCTGCGCGTGCTGACGTGGCAACAGCTGCTGCTCTCCGGTCACCCCCGGGTGGGGCTCCGCGGGTGCCCCGTGCCTGATGGACGGTGATTTTTAAGTGGTTGATAAATAAATTTGTTTCTGATTTAAGTTATGCACTTGTTATGACTTCTTCCGTGGGCGGCATGGATTCTGCTGTGGTAAGCATCGAGCCGAGTCGCCTTTCGCACCGGCTGACCCGCATGCAGATTCGATGCGCCGTGGCCCTGAGGCTCCGGCCGCAGTTGAAGGAGTTGAAACGATGAAGAGAAAAGCAGCCTACCTGGCCGTGGTCTGGAGCCTTGTCGGGGTGATGGGCCTCGAGTCCGTGGCGGTCGTTGCCGCCGAAACTTCCGACGCCGGCGAGGCCAGGCCGGCCCGCGCCGCCCAGGGCCAGCAGCACTGGGCCTATCAGCCGGTGGCCCGTCCGGCGACCCCGGCCGTCAAGGACGCCAAGTGGGTGCGCTCGCCGATTGACGCCCTGGTCCTGGCCCAGCTGGAGTCCAAGGGCATCAAGCCCTCCGCCGATGCCGACCGCGCCACCCTGATCCGCCGCGTCACCCTGGATACCTGGGGCATCATCCCGACCCCGGAAGAGGTCAAGGCCTTCGTCAATGACAAGTCTCCCCAGGCCTACGAAAAGCTGGTGGACCGCCTGCTCGCCTCGCCCCGCTACGGCGAGCGCTGGGGCCGCCGCTGGCTCGACCTGACCCGCCACGCCGACAGCGACGGCTACAACACCGACGGCACCCGGCCCAACATGTGGCGTTATCGCGACTACGTGATCAACGCCTTCAACGCCGACAAGCCCTACGACGTCTTCATCAAGGAACAACTGGCCGGCGACGAGCTGTGGCCGGAGCGCAAGGACGCCCTGGTGGCCACCGGCTTCCTGCGCAACTTCCCGGACGAGATCAACGCCCGCGACCTGAACCTGAAGAAGCAGGAGATCGCCAACGACCTGACCGACACGGTCAGCTCGGTGTTCCTGGCCACCACGGCCAACTGCGCCCAGTGCCACAACCACAAGTTCGACAAGTTCACCCAGAAGGAGTACTACCAGCTCCAGGCCTACTTCGTGAACACCAGCTTCCGGGACGACGTGACCCCGCTGTCCGGCAAGGAACTGAGCGAGTTCTCGAGCAAGCTGGCCAAGTGGGAAGAGGCGACCAAGGACATCCGCGCCAAGCAGGATGCCCTGCTCAAGCCCTATATCGAGAAGGCCGAGGCCGACCGCCTGCTGGGCTTCGTGCCGGAGACCCGCGAGTCCATCAACAAGCCCGAGAAGGAACGCAACGCCTACGACCGCTGGATCTACCACCGCAACCTGTGGACCATGTCCGGCCGCACCCGCAACGCGGCCAACCAGATGAAGGAGAAGGACAAGACCCAGTACGCGGAGTACGAGAAGGTGGTGGCCGAGCTGAAGAAGTTCGACGAGCTCAAGCCGAAGGACCCGGGCAACATCTCCACCGCCACCGAGCTGGGCCACAACGACTCGCCGCCCACCTACGTGCTCTTCAAGGGCATCTACGACCGCAAGCTGGATGAAGTCCAGCCCGGCCTGCCGGCAGCCCTGTCCGGCGGCGAGGCACCGAAGATCGTGGCCACGGCCACCTCGTCCGGCCGCCGCACCGCCATCGCCAACTGGATCGCCAGCCCGTCCAACCCGCTGACCGCCCGGGTCTTTGCCAACCGCGTGTGGAACCAGTACTTCGGCCGCGGCCTGGTGGACACGGTCAACGACTTCGGCAAGATGGGCCAGAAGCCGGTCAATCCGGCCCTGCTCGACTACCTGGCCGACAGCTTCGTCAAGAACGGCTGGAGCGTGAAGAAGCTGCAGAAGGAAATCCTGCTGTCCAGCGTCTACCGCCAGTCCTCCGACCACCGCGAGGAGCTGGTCAGCGTCGACCCCGAGAACAAGCTGCTGGCCTACTTCCCGCGTCAGCGTCTCGACGCCGAGCAGATCCGCGACTCGCTGCTGTACGCCGCCGGCCTGCTGGAAGAGAAGGTGGGCGGCCCCTCGGTGTACCCGCCGGTGCCGGCCAACTTCGACAACCGCAACGCCTGGAAGGTCTCCGACAGCCTGGCCGAGCAGCATCGCCGCAGCGCCTACATCTTCATCCGCCGCAACACGCCCTATCCGCTGCTCGACACCTTTGACTGGGCCAACCCCCAGCTGGTGCATGGCCGCCGCGAGGTGACCACCACGGCACCCCAGGCCCTGGCCCTGGCCAACAGCGACCTGGTCTTCGAATGGTCCAAGGCCCTGGCCGGCCGGGTCATCCGCGAAGCCGGCGAGAGCGAGGCCGCGCGCCTCGACCGCCTGTACCAGATCGCCTTCGGCCGCACGCCGGACAAGACCGAGAAGGACAGCCTGCTGGCCTTCCTGGACAAGCAGGAGAAGGTCGTCGCCAACCAGCTCGCCACCGGCAAGAAGGTGGTGGCTCCGGTGGGGGCCAAGGATGCCGGCGCGGTGAAGGAGAAGGTCGACGGCCTGTTCAAGACCCTGTATGGCCGCAGCCCCGACAAGTTCGAGCGGGCCACCCTGCTGTCCTACCTGGACACCCAGCAGGCCAAGGCCGCCAAGACCACGGATGACGACGGCGAAGGCGCCGGCGGTGCCAAGGCCACCGGTCACAAGGACAAAGCCAACCCCGCCCGCAGCGCTGCCTTCGTGGAGCTGGTCCACGCGGTGGTGAACTCCAACGAATTCCTGTATCGCCTGTAAGAACAAACGAGAACAAGGCTGGAACACACATCATGACTATCGATCAGAACGCCCGTCGCCGCTTCCTCGTCAATGCCGGCTATGGCATCGGCGCCTACGCCTTCAGCGGCCTGCTGCCCGGCGGCGGCTTCATCTCCTCCGTGCAGGCCGCGGAATACCTGGACCCGCTGGCCCCCAAGCAGCCCCACCACGCCGCCAAGGCCAAGGCCGTGATCTGGCTGCACATGGCCGGCGCACCGTCCACCCTCGACCTGTTCGACTACAAGCCCGAGCTGGTCAAGCTGCACGGCCAGCCCCTGCCGGACTCCTTCTCGAAGAACCTGAAGACCGCCACCGACGGCGGCGTCGGGGCCCTCTACGCCACCAAGCGCACCTGGAAACAATACGGTGAGAGCGGCGCCTGGTTCTCCGACCTGGTGCCCAACCTGGCCCAGCACGCCGACAAGATCTGCTTCCTGAAAGGCAGCAAGACCGAAGGTTCGACCCACGTCATCGCCTCCCTCAAGCTGCACACCAGCGGCCTGGTGCCGGGGCGTCCGGCGCTGGGTTCGTGGATCCAGTACGGCCTGGGCACCAACAACCCCGACCTGCCGGCCTTCGTGGTGCTGGCCAACGGCCGCAGCACCGGCGGCGGCGGCCGCGGTCAGGTGATCTGGAGCTCCGGCTTCCTGCCCGCGGTGTACCAGGGCACGGCCTTCCGTCAGGGCGACTCCCCCATCCTGCACCTGGATCGCCCGGCCGGCGTCTCCGACGTGGAACAGCGCAACACCCTGGAGCTGCTGAAGAACCTCAACCAGCGCACCGCGGCGCGCTACCCGGCGGACACCGAACTGGAGGCCCGCCTGCGCTCCTACGACCTGGCCTACCGCATGCAGAAGTCCGCCCCCGAGGCGGTGGACCTCTCCAAGGAGACCGACGCCACCAAGAAGCTCTACGGCCTGGACGACAAGTCCACCGTGGAATACGGCACCAACCTGCTGCGCGCCCGCCGCCTGATCGAGAAGGGCGTGCGCTTCGTGCATGTCATCTCCGGCTCCCCGGACGACAGCCTGCCGGACTGGGACGCCCACAACAATATCGAGAAGAACCACGGCACCATGGCCAAGCTGGTGGACAAGCCGATCGCCGGCCTGCTCGCCGACCTGGAAGCCCGTGGCCTGCTCAAGGACACCCTGGTGGTGTGGACCTCCGAGTTCGGCCGCACGCCTTACGGCCAGACCGGCGACGGGCGTGACCACAACCCCTGGGGCTTCACCTCCTGGGTGGCCGGCGGCGGCATCAAGGCCGGCTACACCCACGGCGCCACCGACGAGATCGGCCTGCGTGCCGCCAGCGGCATCGTGGATACCTACGACCTGCAGGCGACCCTGCTGCATCAACTGGGCCTGGACCACCGCAAGCTCACCTTCCAGTACCAGGGCCGCCAGGAGAAGGCCACCACCGTCTTCGGCGACGTGGTCCAGGAAATCATCACCTGACCGGGAGGGTGCCGGGGCGGCTGGCGCTGCCCCGGCACTGCTCTCCCATGTAACCCGCAGAGAATCATGCACAAGAAAAGACTCCTTCACCTTGCCCTGACCAGTTTGCTCGCCATGACCGCCTTCACCGCCTCCGGCGCGGTGGATGAAGATTTCATGCGCAACGTGGAAGACACCTTCAAGAGCGCCGATTCGGCGATCGGCCTGAAGGATGCCAAGACCGCCACCTCCGATGCCCGTGAGCTGGAGAAGCTCTTCAAGGAAGTGACCGACCACTACGCGCAGAAGGGCGACGCGGCCGAGGGGGTCAAGCTGTCGCAGAAGAGCGTCGACCTGTCGACTAAGATCGTGACTACGGTGGCTGCCAAGGATTTCGACAGCGCCGCCCTTGCCTCGGCCGAGCTCGGCCGTACCTGCAAGACCTGCCACAACGTTTACAAGCAGGACTGACGCCATGAAGAAACTGTTGCTCGGCGCGCTGATCGCCGCCACGGTGCTGCCGGCTGCGGCGGCCCTCAAGGAAGGGGACGCCGCCCCCGACTTCAAGGCCCAGGCCTCGCTGGCCGGCAAGGCCTTTGCCTATTCCCTGAAGGATGCCCTCAAGAAGGGGCCGGTGGTGGTGTACTTCTATCCCTCGGCCTACACCAACGGCTGCAACCTGCAGGCCCACACCTTCTCCGAGAACATCGGCAAGTTTGCCGCGGCGGGTGCCAGCGTGGTGGGTGTGTCCCTCGACAGCATCGGCCGCCTCAACGAGTTCTCCGCCGATCCGGAATTCTGCGCCGGCAAGCTCGCCGTGGCCTCGGATGCCGACGGCCGCATCGCCAGGGCCTACGACCTGTCCGTGCGGGAAGGCAGCGGCAGCAGCAAGGACACCCGCGGCCAGGCCATCGACCATGGCTTTGCCGAACGCACCACCTTCGTGATCCGGCCCGACGGCCGCATCGCCGCCACGGTCAGCGGCCTGGCGCCGGTGGCCAATGTCGAGAAGGCCCTCGACGCAGTGCGCACGCTGGCAGGTCAGCGGCCTTGATGCGCAGGGGCCGCGCACGCCTGTCGGCAATCCTTGCGCTGGCGGGTGTGCTGGTCGCCGGCAGCGCCGGGGCCGACAGCATCCTCGAGTTCGACATCTGGATGCAGAAGATCGACCGCCACAGCCAGACCATCCTGCATGCCCTGAAGCGCCAGGATGTGAGTGCCGCGGTGGCCGACGCCCGCGAGCTGGAGCGCCTGTACGGCCAGATGGAACGCTTCTACGAGGCCCGCGGCGAGCACGACGATCCGCTGCTGCTGTCCTGGGACGGGCGCCAGCGCGCCGCCAGCGCCGCCGTCCAGGCCCAGCAGGGGGATTTCGCCGGCGCCTTCGAGTCGGCGGTCGGCATCGCCCGCGACTGCCGGGCCTGCCATGACCGCTTCAAGCCGATCAAGCCCCAGGGTTGAACCATGCCCCGTCTTTCGATCCGCCTGTTCATGGCTGTCACGGCCATTGTCTTCGGCGCCGGCGCCGCGGCGGCCGAGCGGGTCGGTGATCCGCTGGCCGGCAAGGCCTGGTCCGAGGACAACGTGTGCAAGGAATGCCACAACCCGGACGGCAACAGCACGGTGGCCGAGTACCCGC
The DNA here is from genome assembly GCF_012927165.1 of Zoogloea dura. Taxonomy (GTDB): domain Bacteria; phylum Pseudomonadota; class Gammaproteobacteria; order Burkholderiales; family Rhodocyclaceae; genus Zoogloea; species Zoogloea dura. Next base: position 22,651 of record NZ_JABBGA010000002.1, on the reverse strand, counting down.
GCCTGGGCGGCCAGCAGGTCGCCTACCTGTACAAGCAGCTGCGCGACTTCCGCGACGGGCGGCGCAAGAACGTGATCATGCAGGCCCTCACCCAGGACCTGGGCGACCGGGAGCTGGCCGACGTCTCCGCCCATTTCTCGGTGCAGCCGGCCATGAAGGGCGCCGCGCCAGTGGCCAACCCGCTGGGCCGGCGCCTCTTCGAGCAGGGCGACCCGGAGCGCCGCATCCCGGCCTGCGCCGGCTGCCATGGCGCCGACGGCAAGGGCCTGGCACTGGCCGCCAGCCAGGCCTACCCGGCGATCGGCGGGCAGCACCGCTTCTACCTGCGCGGCCAGTTGCAGGACTGGCGCAGCGAGACCCGCCGCAACAGCCCGGACGGCGTCATGAACCAGGTCGCCAGGACGCTCGGCGATGCCGACATCGAAGCCCTGGCCGACTATCTTTCAGGCCTGTAGGCCCTCTTCATCCCCCCGGACATAGCCCACGCCATGAGCAAATACTCTCTTTCCATCAACGGACATAGCCGTGGTGTCGATGTGGCACCGGACACGCCACTGCTGTGGGTACTGCGCGATACCCTCGAGCTGGCAGGCACCAAGTTCGGTTGTGGTGCGGGCCACTGCGGCGCCTGTACCGTGCATCTCAACGGTGTGCCCACCCGTGCCTGCATGACACCCGTGTCCACCGTCGGGCGTAAGCAGGTCACCACCATCGAGGGTCTCGACAGCAAGGGCGAGCACCCCCTGCAGCGGGCCTGGAAGGAACTGGACGTGCCCCAGTGCGGCTACTGCCAGGCCGGCCAGATCATGACCGCCGCCGCCCTGCTCAAGGAGAACCCGCGCCCCAGCGACGAGGAGATCGACGGCGCCATGGCCGGCAACCTGTGCCGCTGCGGCACCTACCTGCGCATCCGCAAGGGCATCCACCGGGCTGCCGAGCTTGCCGCTGCCGACAAGAAAGGCCGCAAATGAACGCCCCCGATCTGGCCAGCGCCGGCCGCCGCAACTTCCTGCGCAGCTCCGCCCTGGCGGGCGGCGGGCTGGTGCTGGGCTTCTACCTGAACGGCACCGGCAACGCCGCCGAGCAGGTGGCCAAGCCGGCCGCCGCGCCGGGGGCCGAATTCAAGCCCAACGCCTTCATCCGCATCGGCCGCGACGGCATCGTGACCCTGGTCTCCAAGCAGCCGGAGATCGGCCAGGGCATCAAGACCTCCCTGCCGGCGGTGATCGCCGAAGAGCTGGAGGTGAGCTGGAAGGATGTGCGCATCGTGCAGGGCGACCTGGACCCGGTCTATGGCCGCCAGAGCGCCGGCGGCTCCACCTCCACCCCCACCAACTACGAAGACTTCCGCCGCCTCGGCGCCACCGCCAAGGCGATGCTGGTGGAGGCGGCCGCGCGGGCCTGGAAGGTGCCGCCCGGCGAATGCCATGCCGCCGACTCCGCCGTGCATCACCGCCCGAGCAAGCGCCGCCTGGGCTACGGCCAGCTGGTCGAGGCCGCTGCGGCGCTGCCGGTGCCCGACGCGAAAAGCGTGCAGGTCAAGGACCCGAAGGACTTCAAGCTGCTCGGCAAGCGCATCGGCGGCGTGGACAACCACGCGGTGGTCACCGGCCAGCCCCTGTTCGGCGTGGATACCCGCCTGCCCGGCATGCTCTACGCCGTGTATGAGAAGTCGCCCGTGTTCGGCGGCAAGGTCCGGCGCGCCAACCTGGAGGCCATCAAGGCCCTGCCGGGGGTCAAGGACGCCTTCGTCATCGACGGCACGGCCGACCTGCGCGGCCTGCTGCCCGGCGTGGCCATCGTCGCCGAGTCCACCTGGGCCGCCTGGAGCGCCCGCAAGCAGCTGCAGGTGGAGTGGGACGAAGGCCGCTTCGCCGACCACAGCTGGGCCGGCTTCGTGGCCGAAGCCCAGCGCCTGGGCAAGCAGCCCGGCGCCACCACCCTGCGCAAGGATGGCGATGTGAACGCCGCCCTGGCCGGTGCCGCCCGGACCGTCGAGGCCGCCTACACCTATCCCTTCATCTCCCACGCCAGCATCGAGCCGCAGAACTGCACTGCCTGGTTCAAGGACGGCAGCCTGGAGCTGTGGGCCCCTACCCAGAACCCGGCCGCCGGCCAGGAACTGGTGACCGCCACCCTGGGGATTCCGAAGGACAAGATCCTCCTGCACATCACCCGCAGCGGCGGCGGCTTCGGCCGGCGCCTGTCGGCCGACTACATCGTCGAAGCGGCGGCCATCGCCCAGCGGGTGGCAGCGCCGGTGAAGCTCACCTGGACCCGCGAGGACGACCTGCGCCACGACCACTTCCGGGCCGCCGGCTTTCACTTCCTGCGCGGCGGCACCGATGCGAAAGGGCGCCTGATCGCCTGGCACAACCACTTCGTCACCTTCGCCAACCCGGTCACCCGGGACGGCAAGACCACCCTGCAGCCCGGCAGCGGCGGCAGCCTGTCGGGCGACGAGTTCCCGGGCCGCTGGGTGGACAACTGCCTGCTGGAGCAGAGCGCCATCGAGTGCGGCGTGCCGATGGGGCCTTGGCGGGCGCCAGGCAGCAACGTGTTCGCCTGGGTCTTCCACAGCTTCATCGATGAGCTGGCCCACGCCGCCGGCCGCGACCCGCTGGAATTCCGCCTGGAGATCCTCGGCGACAAGGCCATCATGCCGGGCACCGGCGAGCGCGGCACGCCCTACGATGTGAGCCGCATGCGGCGCGTCCTGCTGGACGTGGCCGAGAAGTCGGGCTGGGGCAAGCGCAAGTTCCCGAAGGGCCAGGGGCAGGGCATCGCCTTCCACTTCAGCCACCGCGGCTACATCGCCGAAGTCGCCGAGGTGACGGTGGCCAGGGACGGCAGCCTCAAGCTCGACCGGGTGGTGGTGTCGACGGACATCGGCGCCCAGATCGTCAACCTCTCCGGTGCCGAGAACCAGGTCGAAGGCTCCATCGTCGATGGCCTCGGCACCCTGATGTTCCCCGAGCTGAACATCGAGCGCGGGCGCATCGTGCAGGGCAACTTCAACGAGTACCCGCTGATCCGCATCCCCGACGCGCCGACCCGGGTCGAGGTGCATTTCGTGAAGACCGATTACCCGGTCACCGGCCTTGGCGAGCCGGCCTTCCCGCCGCTGGCCCCGGCAGTCTGCAACGCCATCTTCGCGGCCATCGGCAAGCGCGTGCGGCAGCTGCCCCTGTCGCGTACGGATCTGCGCTGGAGCTGAGGTGAGCGGATGCGCTACCTGATCCTGATCGTCTGGCTGGTGGTGGTCGGAACGGCCATCGGCTGGCTCGGCCTGGCCGCCGCGGAGGACGACGCCCGCCGCGTCGAGCCGGCCGATGCGCCGGAGCTGTCGATTCCCTTCGCCAACCGGGGCGGCATCCGCGACTGGGTGGCGGTGGACGACTCGACCCTGCTGGTTCAGGACAACTTCCGCAAGTGGTACAAGCTGCGCCTGGTGGCGCCGACACGGCACCTGCTCCACGCCGAGGGCATCGGCTTCGTCACCGGGCCCTCGGGCACCCTCGACAACACCGGCGCGCTGGCCGTGCGCGGCCACAAGTATCCGATCGCCTCGGTCACCGCCAGCGAGGGGCCGAAGCGCCAGCGGCGCTGACGGCCCTTGTCCGGCAGGCCATACGGTTCTTATTTCCATGGGTGCTTGTGCACATTGTTTGTGTGCATATTTTCACGATTACTTTTTCGCTTAATTTTTCCGGTCTCGCACCGTAAATAAGGCGTTCTCGCGATTTCGTATCTGCTATTGCGGAGTTTGATGCAAGTCAACAGGCCGAGCCTATTTCTTTATTGCCCCATGTTGTTTGAGAGTTTTCGCCTTACAAAATATTTCAAATATCAGCAATAATCGGATCGCTGCGCGCCGGGGCCCCGACTGGCTCTGAACTCTTCGAACCCAATCGCTTCGAGAACATGAACAAGAACTTCAGCACGAATCCGACCGCCGTTTCGTCCAGAACGCTTCTCGCCCTGATACTCGCAGCCGGTCTCACCGGCTGCGCCTCGTTTACGCCCCAGGCATTGCAGCCCTCCGAGGTGCTGGGTACCGCCCAGGCGGACAAGGTGGCCCAGGCTAAAGACGTGGTGCCCCTGAGTGGCCCCCTGAGCCTTGAGGAGGCTGTGGCCCGCGCCATCAAATACAACGCCGAGCGCCGCCTGAAGGCCATGGAGGAGGCCGTCGCGGCTGGCACCTTCGAGGCTGGCAAGTTCGACATGCTGCCGAAGCTGGTTGCATCGGCGGGCTATCGGTACCGCGACAAGGATCTGCTGACCTCGAGCCGCGACCTCGAGACGGGGGCGCTGATCGGTGCGCGCACCATCTCCAGCAGTGCCGAGGCCGTCACCACCGACCTCGGTTTGTCCTGGAGCCTGCTCGATTTCGGGCAGAGCTACTACGCAGCCAAGCAGAACGGCGACCGCGCATTGATCGCCGCCGAGCGCCGCCGCAAGGCGATCCACACCCTGGTGCAGGACGTGCGGACCGCCTACTGGCGTGTGGCCGCGGCCGACAAGCTGAATGTCTCCGTGCGCGCAACCATCCAGGAGGCTGAAAGTGCCCTGCAGGACGCCCGCAAGGCCGAGGGCGAGATGCTGCGTTCGCCCCTCGAGCCGCTGCGCTTCCAGCGTCAGCTGCTGGAGAACCTCCGCCTGCTGGAGGCGGTGGAGCAGGAGTTGTCCTCAGCCCGCATCGAGCTGGCCGCCCTGGTCGGTCTGCCGCACACCCAGCCGATTTCGGTGGTCGAGCCCGCGGGCGAGATCCAGACCGCCTGGCTGGATGCGCCGGTTGATGCGATGGAGACTCAGGCGCTGGCCTTCAACCCGGATCTCCGGGAGAGCATGTACAACGCGCGCATCGCCCAGGAGGAGACCCGCCGGGCCATGCTCAAGTTCTTCCCCGGCCTGTCCTTCAACTACGGTATCAAGCGCAGCGATGATGCCTACCTGGTGAATCAGTCCTGGAACGAGGCGGGGGTGCAGCTCTCCTACAATCTGCTCGGCCTGCTCGGCCTGCCGGCGCAGATGCGTCTGGCCGAAGCCGGGGTGGCCCTGGCGGACCAGAAGCGGGTGGCGACCCAGATGGTGGTGCTGACCCAGCTCCATATCGCCCGTTTGCAGTACGCCAACGCAACCCGCCAGTTTGCGCGTGCCGACTCCATCGCAGGTGTGGACGGTCGTATCGTCGCCCACGTCAGCAACCAGGAGCTGGCACAGAAGCAGACCAAGCTGGAGCGGGTATCTCAACAGACCGCCAGCATCCTCTCGTCGCTGCGTCGTTACCAGGCCATGTCCAACGTGCAGGCGGCTGCTTCGCGCCTGCAGGCCACCCTGGGCATGGAGTTGTCGGTGGAGGGGAGCGACACCATGCCGCTGGCCGACCTGACTGCCGCCGTATCCCGTTCGCTGCAGAGCTGGGAGGCCGGCAAGCTGCCGCCGGCACCCCAGGCCGCCGCTCCCCGGGACTGAGTCCGATGCGTCTTCCTGACAGACAGTCCTGGGCCGTCCGTGGCCCGGCGGGTCTGCTGCTGGCCGCGTGCCTGGGCAGCAGCGTCGCGCTGGCGGCTCCCGAGCCGGTGCGTCCTGCCGCGCCAGCCGGGCCCAGCGCCCTTGAGGCGCGGGAGATCCGCGCCCAGCTCATGCCGCGCCGTTACACCACGCTGGCGGCCGAGATCGGGGCCAAGATCAATCGCCTCCCGGTGCCGGAGGGGGGAACCTTCAAGGCCGGGCAGGCGCTGGTGGGTTTCGATTGCAGCCTGCAGCAGGCCCAGCTGAACAAGGCCAAGGCTGCCCTCGGCGCCGCCGACAAGACCTGGAGCGCCAACAAGCGCCTGGCTGAGCTCAACTCGGTGGGCAAGGTTGAGCTGGAGCTGTCCGCCGCCGAGGTGGACAAGGCTCGGGCCGAAGTTGCCGCCAATGCGGCGGTGATCGCCAAGTGTTCTGCGTCGGCCCCCTTCAATGGGCGGGTAGCAGAGCAGAAGGTGCGCGAGCAGCAATACGTGCAGCCCGGCCAGGCGATGCTCGAGATCATCGATGACTCCCAGCTTGAGCTCGAGTTCATCGTGCCCAGCAAGTGGCTGGCCTGGGTGAAGTCCGGTTCGACCTTCCAGGTCCGCATCGACGAGACCGGCAGGAGCTACCCCGCCAAGGTTCAGCGCATCGGCGCCCGGGTCGACCCGGTCAGCCAGTCGGTCAAGCTCAACGCCGTCATCGACGGCAGATTTCCCGAACTCATCGCAGGCATGAGCGGCAAGGTCGTGATGACGCCGCCGGCTGTCCAGTAAGCAACCCCCCCCGTTTGTTGCGAGATTGATATGAACCGCATCTACCGCTCGATCTGGAACGAGGTCAGCCGCACTTTTGTCGCCACTGCCGAAATCGTGCGCTCCCGGGGCAAGTCTGCCTCGCGCAGTCAGGGGCTGGATGCCAGTCTGGCAACACTCGACGCGGGGGATCTACTGGGGAGGGGCGGGCATCCGGCGCAAGCACCGCCGGCTTCACGGTTGCGCAGCGTGCTGCGCCCGCTGGCGCTCGAGCAGCGTTTCATGTTCGATGGGGCCGCCGTGGCGACGGTGGATGCACATGTCAATGATGTGCCTTTGCGCGACGCTGCCGCGATCGCCGAGGCCTTCGCCGCCCACGCCGAGCAGAGCGCCCCCGGGCAGGATGCGGGCCGGGCAGCCGGTTTTGTGACGGAGCCGGTGTTGCTGCGGGAGGCGGTCCCGGAGTTGAACCATGGCAGACGTGAAGTGGTGTTCATCGACACGCATGTGGCGGACTACCAGAGCCTGCTGGGCGGAATCGGGCAGGGGATCGAGGTCCGGTTGATCGACGGCGCGCAGGACGGGGTGGCGCAGATCGCCCGGTGGGCCGAGACCCACAGCGGCTATGACGCCATTCATCTCTTCAGCCACGGTACGAGCGGTTCGGTGACGCTCGGTTCGGTGAGCCTGTCGAATGCCAATCTGGATGCCTACCAGAATCAGCTGGCGACCATCGGCGCCGCCCTGACCGGGAACGGCGACATTCTTGTGTACGGCTGCAAGGTGGCGGCAGGGCAGCCTGGCGTAGACCTGCTCGGGCGGCTTGCCGAGGTGACGGGCGCCGATGTTGCGGCCTCCACCGACATGACGGGGGCGGCCCCCCTGGGTGGAGACTGGCAGCTCGAGTATGCGACGGGGAGCGTGGAGGCCCCGTCCATCGATCTGTCCCGCGACTACGCCGGAATCCTGGGCACCATCAATATGACGGGGCCGGTAGATGCGTATTCGGGGACCAACGGAGAAGCAGACATCTTTGTCCTGCCGGCCGAGGCCGCCAACGGGACGGTCTTGTACACCGCGTGGGGTGGCCTCTACAACAATAACGGCCAGTGGCATCTGCTGAACAACATCATCGTGATCAGCAATTTCGATGTTTCCCAGGACAAGATCGACATGTCTGCCTTGGGGGCCGTCATTGATCCGTCGAACGTCCCGAACTACGCGATCAAGGTCGCGTATGGAACCGACTTTTCGACGTGGTCGTCATATGACATCAACTTTACCTCGGCCCAGTACGACGGATCGACTGTCAGCAACTGGAAGGGTGGAACGACCGGCGCCTGGCTGGAGTTCAATGACGATGGCGGCAATCCCACCCTCAATGCTTTCTTCCCGGGGGTCGATGAAAACACTTTCACCCTTGCGAACTTCATCTTCCCCGTCGCCGGGCCGGCCGCACCCGGTGCGCCCGACCTGACCACCGCCTCGGACACCGGTATCAGCAGCACCGACAACATCACCGGGGACACGACCCCGACATTCACCGGTTCGGGGGCCAGCGCAGGGGCGACCATCAAGCTTTACGAGAGCTCGACCCTGCTCGGTACCACGACGGCTGACGGGAGTGGCAACTGGACGATCACCAGCTCCACCCTTGGGGCCGGAACTCACAGCATCACGGCTAAGCAGACGGTAAGCGGAACGGAGTCTGCGGCCTCGGCGTCCCTGTCGGTGACGATCGATACGTCGGCGCCGACGGCGTCCGTCACCTCGGTGGCGGTGAAGCCCGGCACCAGCGTCACCGCCGCCCAGAGCTCGGAGACCGGCAAGGCCTACCTGGTGAGTTCCGGCGCCACCGTCACCGACCTGGCGTCCCTGGATGCGCTCGTCACCGCGGGTTCGGCAAAGTCAGCGACGGTCAGCACGGCCAATTCCAACACCACGCTGGCCACCACGGGCCTGGCCGACGGCACCTACAAGGTGTACTCGGTGGATGCGGGCGGCAACGTCAGCGCGGCGTCCTCCGGCACGGTCACGATTGACAATACTGCCCCGACCATCGGCAGCGTGTCGGCCGGCAATGTGAACAGCGCGGGCGGCTCCACCTACGACTTCACGGTGACCTATGCCGACTCGGGCAGCGGCCTGGATGCCGCCAGCTTCGACAGCAACGACATCACCGTCACAGGCCCCAACAGCTATTCGTCAACCGCTGCCTACGTCTCACGTTCCGGCAACACGGTGACCTACCGTATCACGCCGCCGGGCGGCACCTGGGATGGGGCCGACGCTGGCACCTACACGATCGCCCTTGCCGCCAGCCAGGTGCGTGACACGGCTGGCAACTATGTGGCGGCCAGCGCCAATATCGGCAGCTTTGAAGCCTCATTCAATCCTGCGCCGGTGCTGACCACCCCCTCGGCCATCAATCTCACGGACACTGCGGCTGCGGATACCTTCAGCAACCAGTCAGGGACCTTGAGCGCGACGGATGCTGACGGCATCGCCAGCTACGGCATCCAGTCTCCCACCAGTACCTCCGCGGGCTTCGTGGATGGCGGGCTCACTTACGACATTTCCAAGGCCGGTACTTACGGCACCCTCTACCTGGTGAGCAGCGGGCCGGACATGGGCAAGTACGTCTATGTGCCGGATGCTGCTGCGATCGACAACCTGGCGGCGGGGGCCGCGCCCACCGACACATTCACGGTGACGGCGACCGATGCCAATGGCAGCCCGGCCACGGGCAGTGCAGTGCTGACCGTCAATCTCAGCGGAAGCAATGACGCACCCACCCTGAGCGCCACAGGAAGCTCTCCGGGCTTCACCGAGAACGGCGCTGCCGTGTCCCTGTTCAGCGGGGTCAGCGTGTCGGCGATCGAAGCGGGCGAGAAGCTCGATCAACTGGTGCTGACCGTGAGTAATGTTGCCAACGGCAGCAGCGAGATCCTGAGCGTCGATGGCAGCAATGTCGCGCTCACCAACGGCAACAGCGTGACGACCGCAAGCAATGGCCTGACGGTTGGCGTCTCCCTGAGCGGGGGGCTGGCCACGGTGACCATCGGCAAGAGCGGGGGTGTCCCCGCCAGCACGCTGCAAGGCGTGGTGTCCGGACTGGCCTATCGCAACACCAGCGAATCGCCGGCCACCACGGATCGCGTGGTGACCCTGACCAGCGTTCGTGACGTCGGCGGTACTGCCAACGGTGGTGCCGATACCGCGGCGCTGTCGATCACCTCGACGATCGCGATCACCGGCGTCAATGACGCACCCACCGACATCACCGTCAGCACCAGCACGATCAACCAGTCAGCAGCTGGCGTGGGTGCCTCCGTGGCAACGCTGGGCGTGCTTGACCTGGATGTGGGCGACACGCATGGCTACGCGCTGGTCAGTGGCACCGGAGACACAAACAACAATCTGTTTGTCGTTGATGGCGGCGTGCTCAAGGTCGGCAATACGGCGCTGACCCCGGGCAGCTACAACCTGCGGCTGCGGGTTACCGACAGCGGAACAGGGAGCCTTGCTTACGAGAAGGCCGTGACCATCACCGTGTCCGATGATGTAGGCCCGACCTTCGATGCAGCCGGTTCCGTCCCCGCCGACGGCGCCGCCGGAGTGGCCCCCAGCGCCAACCTGCAGCTCAGCTTCAACGAAGCCATCGCCCTCGGGGCCAGCGGCACCATCGAGCTGCGCGACCTCACCACCAACACCGTGGTGCAGACCTGGGATCTCTCCAACCCCGCCCACGTGGGCGCGGGCAACGGCCAGGTGTCGGTGAGCGGCATGACGCTCACCCTCAACCCCACGGCCAGCCTGGCTGAGGCCACCCATTACGCCATCCGCATCTCCACCTCGGCCATCGAGGACAGCGCGGGCAATCCTTTCGCCGGCATCGGCGACGACACCACCCTTGATTTCTCTACCGGCGTCACCGACAGCGCGGCGCCGGTGCTGCAGTCCATCCAGCGCGGCACGCCGGTGGGCGAGACCACCAACAGCGGTACCCTGACTTTCACCCTCAAGTTCAATGAGGCGGTCACCGGTGCCGACACGGCGGACTTCCAGCTGTCTGCGTCCGGCACGGCCGGCGGCACCCTCTCCCAGGTCACCGGCAACGGCAGCGACACCCTGACGCTCACCGTCACCGGCGTGACCGGCACCGGAACCCTCGGCATCGACCTGGCTGGTGCGCAGAACATCACCGACATCGGCGGCAACGCGCTGGCCAACGGCGATCCGGCGTCCGACCAGGTGTTCAACGTGGACCGCGACCTGCCGAGCGTCATTTCCATCAACCGCATCGGCAACGACACCAGCGTATCGGGCAGCACGGCCCAGTTCCTGGTGATCTTCAGCGAGGCCGTGAAGAACGTCAGCGCGGCCGACTTCAGCCTGGTGGCGGGCGGCACGGTGAGCGGCCAGATCGCCGCCGTGTCGGGCAGCGGTACGGCGGCGATCGTCGTCACGGTAAACAATCTGGGTGGCGCCGGCAGCCTTGGCCTGAGCCTCGCCGGTGGCTACAGCGTCGACGACCTGGCGGGCAACGCCCTGGGCGTTGCCACGCCGGACAGCGGCGTCTCCGAAACCTACCTGGTGGACGCGGATGCGCCCACCGCGGTGAGCATCACCCGCCTGGGGGACGCCCTGACCAACGCCACCACCCTGAGCTTCCAGGTGGTTTTCAATGAGCCCGTCAATGGTGTGGATGCCGCCGACTTCGTGCTGAGCACCACCGGCAGCGCCAGCGGCACCATCGCCAGCGTCAGCGGGTCGGCGGGCAGCTACACCGTCAGCGTCACCGGTGTCAGCGGCTCGGGCTCCCTCGGGCTGGCCTTTGCCGGCAGCCAGAACATCACCGACGAGGGAGGACGCGCCTTTGCCGGCACCCTGCCGTCCCTCGCCGAGACCTACCGGGTGGACAACAGCCTGCCCGACGTGACGGCGATCAACCGGGCCGGCGTCAACCAGATCGCCGCCGGCACGCCTTCCAGCGCCGTGTTCACCGTGGTCTTCAGCGAAGCCGTGAGCGGCCTCAGCGCGGCCGACTTCACGGTCACCGGCAGCGCCGCCAATACCGGAATCAGCAGCGTCAGCAGCACCGACGGCAAGGTCTTCCAGGTCACCGTCGGCGGCGTCAATGGCAGCGTGGGCCAGACCCTCGGCCTCGACTTCACCGGCAGCGTCAGCGATGCGCTCGCGCAGGTCGGCAGCGCCAGCTTCACCACCGGCCAGCAGTACACCATCGGCGGATTGCTGCTCAACGAAGGCGCGCTCGACCAGGCCGCCCTCGACGCGCTGCTCGGAGTGAACCGCGACGGCATGGTCAAGGTCGTGGCTGCGACGGGCCCGGCGACCGAGGTCGTCATCATCGACAGCCGGGTGCCCGGGCTGGCCGAGCAGCTCGGCCAGGTCCGCGCGGGCGTGGACGTGTGGCTGCTGGATGCCGGCAGCAGCGCCACGGCGCAGATCAGCAGCATCCTCTCCGGGTACAGCGGCCTGGCGGCCGTGCACCTGGTGTCGCATGGGTCGAGCGGTGAAGTGCACCTGGGGGCTGAAAATCTCTCCTCCGCCACGCTCCCGGGCTACACGGCGACCCTGGCTGCGTGGGGTAACGCCCTATCTGGGTCGGGTGACCTCCTTGTGTATGGCTGCGACGTGGGCAAGGGGGTGGCGGGGAGCCAGTTCGTTGCCCAGCTGGCCCAGGCGATCGGGGCCGATGTGGCCGCCTCGGACGACCTAACCGGTGCGAGCTGGCTGGGGGGAGACTGGGTGCTGGAAGTCGCGCAGGGGAACATCGATGCGCCGTCCATTGTGGTGTCTGCGTTCAACGGCACCCTGATTGACCCGATCACCTTTGATTTCACCTCCGGAACGGTGACCGACAGCGGAACGGTCGTCACCCAGAAGATCAATGGGGTGACGCTCACCACCACCATCCTCAACGCCTCCGGCAACACCAGCTCAACCGATGTGACGGTGAGCGGCGGCAAGCTGACGGACACCACCAACCAAGGCAAGACCCTGCGTTTCACCTTCAGCGTGCCGTCGGACGTGTCCAGCTTCAAGGTGGGCTACTCGGCCAATTCGGGCGTCGCCAGTTCCTTCACGATCACAGGCACGGAAGTCGGAGGGGGGACCCGGACCTATACCCCCAGTGTGGCCACCACGTCCGGCCAGACCTACCTGATCGATCTGTCCGGTACCAACAACTGGGGCAATCTGACCAAACTGGAGGTCAGTGTGGCCAGCTCCGGGGTGGTGACCTTCTTTGCCGACGACTTCATCATGACGCCGTCCAACCCGGCGCCGTCGGACATCGAGATCTCCTCGACCCTTGCGCCGCAAGGGGTGGCAGGGGTGCGCATCGCCAATCTCCGGGCTGCCGACACGGACCAGACCCTGGCCACCGATACCGTCACCTTCTCCGAGGTGACGGACAGCAGTGATCTGTTCACCGTGAGTTCGAGCGGTGTGCTGTCGCTCTCCGCCGGCAAGTCCCTCGCCAACGGGGCGACGGCATCGATCACCATCCGGGCGACGGACTCAGTCTCCAACACCTACGACGAGACCTTCACGATCACCGGCGGCGCCTACACGGCCTTCTCGGTGGCGAGCAGCACCGAGTATTCCCTGGTTTACGGCGGTGCCAACGTGCTGACCGCCAGCTATACCAACACCCATTACACCCCCACCAACTCGGATGCCTTCTACGTGCTGTTCCCGGAGGGCACTGCGGCAGACGTGCTGTACGACGACGCCGATGAGACCTACGGGGGTTGGATTGGCTACAACGCCAGCCTGCTCGAGGCCCTGGACGGCTACTCCGCCCTGAGCAATGGCCAGAAGATCATCTTCCTGTCCGGTTCGGGCTCGGGCATCGATACCTTCGCCATCCGTGACCAGTACTACGTGGTCACCGTCGGCACTGCCGACACCACGCCGCCCACCTTCGACGTGGCGCCGGCGGCCTCCAGCATCGCGACCACCGGCTTCGACCTGTCGGCCAGCCTCGACGAGGCGGGCAAGATCTATTACGTGGTGGTGGCCAACGGCGCCACCGCGCCGACCGCCGCCGAGGTGAAGGCCGGCACGGCCTCCGGCGGCGGGGCCGCGCTGGGCTCGGGCAATCAGGCGGTCGCCTCCAGCCCCTTCAGCCACACCTTCAGTCTCAGCGGGCTGAGCGCGGGCACGGCCTATGACGTGTACGTGGTGGCCGAAGACAGTGCCGGCACGCCTAATGTCATGCTCTCGCCGACCAAGCTGGATGTAACGACCAGCGCGGCTCCCCCGGTATTCTCTTCGGGCACGACCGCGAATTTTGCCGAGAACGCCTCCGGTACGGTTTATGACGCTGAACTGAGCAGTTCCAGCGGAACCGTCACCTACTCCCTCAGCGGCGCAGATGCCGGGCGCTTCGACCTGAACACCTCCACCGGCGTGCTGAGCTTCAAGAGCGCCCCCGACCACGAGCAGCCCAAGGACGCCGGCACGGACAACGTGTACAACGTGACCATCCGTGCCACCGACGACAACGGCAGCACCGACCGCACCGTTGCGATCACCGTCACGGATGCCAATGACGTCAATTTCTCGAGCGCCGACAATGCCTCCATCACCGGGGGGACGTCGCTGACCCGCAGCGTGACGGCAGGCCTGACCGCCAACATCACCTTCTCGACCGGGAGTTTCCTGAACATCTATGCGCCTGGCGAGAATGCCGGGTTCCCCGGCGGTATCTACGCCTATTCCGGAACGGTCAGCGAGCAGGAACTGGTCATCACCGCGGAGAGCGGCTACACCTTCGACCTGGGCAGCTTCAAGATCGCCCCGGACATCGGGCAGGGCTCCACCTCCGTCAAGGTCCGCTTCACCTCCGGCGGCCAGACCTATGAAGACACCTATCCGCTGACCCTCGACGGCAGCGCTGGCTACACCCTGGTGGTACCGAGCACCCACCCGGTCAACGATGTCACCCAGGTGACCCTGTGGGTGTCGGCCTACGCCGAGTTCCAGGACATCGAGATCACCGATATCCAGGTCCTGGATGTGGCCCCCAGCTTCGACGTGGCGCCGGCGGCCTCCAACATTGCAGCGACCGGCTTCGATCTGTCGGCCAGCCTCGACGAGGCGGGCAAGATCTACTACGTGGTGGTGGCCAGTGGCGCCACCGCGCCGACCGCCGCCGAGGTGAAGGCCGGCACGGCCTCCGGCGGCGGGGCGGCCCTGGCGTCGGGCGACACCACGGTGGGTTCCACCCCCTTCACGGGCAGCGTCAGTGTCAGCGGCCTCAGCGCTGGAACGGGCTATGACGTGTATGTCGTCGCCGAGGACAATGCCGGCACGCCCAACCTGATGGCCACGCCCACCAAGCTGGTGGTCACCACCAGCGCCGCGGCAACCGGAACCGATGTGATCTTCGATGCGGACGGGGCCGATGTGATCTCGCCGGATGTGAGCGTTGCTTCCGCGACTCCCAGCAAGAACATCACCATCACCAATGCCGGTGAGACCCTCAATCTGAGCCTGACGGGAGGATCGTCCGGGTTCTACGTGGATACCTTGAGCAACCTGTTCTCGCTGTTGACCGAAGTTCCGGCCGATGGCTATGCAGGGAAAGTCATATTCACCCAGAACGATGACTTCACTAATTCGGTGACCGCCAGCATCACCGGCAAGGTCTTCGACCTGAATTCCCTGTACCTGCAAGAGGTCAATGCCGACCCCGACACTTTCGTCATCACCACCAATGATGGCAAGTCCGTAACGGTCAACCGCGCGGCCGGCACCGGCGGTGTGGTTGACCTGAGCGGCAACGCCGATTTCAAGGGCATCTCCAGCTTCACCATCACCACCCAGGACGGCAACTTCGTCCTGCACCTGGACAGTATCGACCTGCGCAACATCCACGTGCCGGCGTCTGACACCACGCCGCCCAGCTTCGATGTGGCGCCGGCGGCCTCCAACATTGCCACCACCGGCTTCGACCTGTCGGCCAGCCTCGACGAGGCGGGCAAGATCTATTACGTGGTGGTGGCCAACGGCGCCACCGCGCCGACCGCCGCCGAGGTGAAGGCCGGCACGGCCTCCGGCGGCGGGGCCGCGCTGGGCTCGGGCAATCAGGTGGTCGTCTCCAGCCCCTTCAGCCACAGCTTCAGCCTCAGCGGGCTGAGCGCCGGTACGGACTATGACGTGTACGTGGTGGGCGAGGATGACTCCGGCACGCCCAACGTCATGGCCTCCCCGGTCAAGGTGGACGTGAGCACCGCCAGCAGCCCGGTGCCGACCATCGCCAACCTTGCCGACACCCTCAACTACACCATCGGCAGCGCGGCCCAGATCATCGACCAGGGCACGGCGGCCGCAGTGACCGACGGTGACAGCGCCGATTTCGACACGGGTGTGCTGACCCTCTCCGGCGTGGGCACCGGCGACGTGATCCAGATCCGCAACCAGGGCACGGGCGCCGGGCAGATCGGGGTCAGCGGCAACGACGTGACCTACGAGGGTACGGTGATCGGCACCTACAGCGGCGGGCTGGTGTCCACCCTCACGGTGACCTTCAACGCCAACGCCTCGGCGGCCGCGGTGAGCGCGCTGCTGCAGAACCTCACCTATCGCAACGACATCGCCGAATCCGGCACCGCGCACACGCTGACCCTGACGCTCAGCGATGGCGACGGCAACACCTCGGCGCCGGTGCAACTGAGCATCAACGCCACCACCACCGCGTCGACCAGCGCCAACCTGTTGATCAAGGTGGGAACGGATAACGTCTATAACAACTCGGGGACGCTGGGGGGCTACAACGCCGCCCTGGACAGCGGCGCCACCTCGGTGGTCGATGCCGTCCCGGGGGGGCTGGACGGTCTGGGGACCACGTTCAGCGATACGGATGCCATCTTCTCCTATCAAGGGAAGCTCTACGGGCTGTTCGGCAATCCGGCAGAGACCGGGCGCGGTTTCCGGTTTGCGAGCTATGACGGCACCGAGGTCGTGTATCTGGCCAACGAGGCCTTCGAGGCCCTCGGCTCGGTGACCATCGCCGATGGCAAGATCTTCTTTGTGGCCAACCTCGTGGGAGGGGGGCCTGAGGTCTACCAGTTCGACGTGGCGTCGAGCACGCTGACCCATGTCGGCGGGACGCACAACCAGGCGGGCATCCAGTTCTATGCCGGCGATCTCTACTTCTTCACCCAGAACTACGAGGTGGCCCGCTGGGATGGCAGCGCCGTGCAGGTTGTCTGGGCGGCCAAGACCAACGCGGCGACGTTCACCAACGTGATGGTGGTGATGGACTCCAAGCTGTATTTTGGCGCCCAGCAGCCCGTTGGCGAGGGTCCGTCGAACGCGGTCTATAACGCCGAGATCTACGCCTACGACGCGGCAACCGGCAATGTCTCGCAGCTTACCGACCGGAACGCCGCTACCAACATCTACTCGACCGAGATGCCCAAGCACCTCGTTGTGCATGGCGACAAGGTGTTCTTCGCCGGCACCAACTCGGCCGATCCGCAGAACCTTGCCACGGTCAACGATCACAACCTGATCTCCGTGGATGGCTCGGGCAACATCGTCACCGAGTTTTCCACCGGCAATGACGGCTGGGTGTTCGGCACCTGGAGCATCGACGGTTCGCTGTATTTCGCCGCAAGACTCGGTGGCGATACCTTCACCAACCTGTACAAGTACAACGCAACCGGCAGCGCAACCAACCTGACCGGCTTTACCAGCGGTACGTACAGCATTTCGGATGTGACGGCCTATGCCGCCATGATCTACTTCACTGTCTCCGTTCCCGAGGGTGGCGGCGGCCTTTACAGGTACGACGGAACAACGGTCTCGCAGGTCGGCGGCTTCCCGTCCCTCAATACGGGTGGCGGGATCAAGGAGACCTTCGACCCCGGTCTGGTGGTGTTCGACCACCAGCTCGCGCCGGTGGTCACCAACACGGCCGATCTGGTCGGCATCGTGGCCGGCGCCTCGACGCTGGTTTCGCCGGCGCTGACCGTGACCGACATCGATTCGTCCACCCTGAACGGCGCGACCGTGACCGTAACCGTCGGCAAGCAGGCTGCGGACACGCTCACCTTCACCGCAGCATCCGGGATCACCGGGAGCTACGACAGTGACACCGGCGTACTGACCCTGTCCGGTACCGCGACGGCGGCCCAATACCAGGCGGTGCTCCGGTCCGTGACCTTCAATGCCTCCGCCACGGCTGGTCAGCGGGAGTTCCAGTTCCGAGTCACGGACGGCGAAGGGAACCAGAGCTGGGGCAACTCCCCGGCCGGCCGCGCCTATATTGCCGTGGCCGAGGCGGGCAGCAGCGTCACCACGGTAGGCTTCGATACCGATCCGACGGCGGGCGGAAAGGTTGGCACGGTGGACATCGCCGACAGCAACCTGGGCAGCCTGCAGGTGATTGCACCGCTGGATGGCAGCCCGACCCCGACCTATGGCATCGAGTACAGTGCCGGGACCGCCTCTCTGACCATCGTCTCCGACTGGAACGCCAACCCCAACCTTGTCACCATCAAATCGGCGAATGGTGCCGAGTTCGATCTGCAGGGCTTCCGCTTCACCGACTCGATCGATGTGCAGGGAGACGTGGGCGATCTGGTCATCACCGGCTTCAAGGATGGCGCCCAGACCACCCAGACCACGGTGCGCATCAATCTGTACGGGCCGCAGACCACGGTCATCCTCCCCACGGGCTTCAACAACGTGGATGAGGTTCGCATCGAATCCGGTGCAGACACCCGCAACATGTATTCGGGAGGTGCATTCGGCGGCTTGCTGGATGACATCATGGTGCTGTCCAGGCCCAGCGGTCCGTCTATCGCCTCCGCCACCTACGACGCCAGCACCGGCACGCTGGCGGTGACCACCACCGGCCTCACCGCCGGCAACGCCATCGACGAAACCAGGCTGACCCTCAAGGGCGAGGGCGGGGCGACCTACACCCTGACCGAGAGCGGCAGCATCACTGCCACCAGCGAGACCAGCTTCACCATTGTCCTGAGCGCGGCGGACAAGGCTGCGGTCAGCCAGATCCTGAACAAGTCCGGCGGCAGCTCGACGGACGCCACCACCTACAACCTGGCCGCGGCGGCCGACTGGTATGGCAGCGGCAATGCAGACCTCACCGGCAACGCCGTCACGGTTGCCAGCGTGCCCCTTCCGGCCATCACCAGCGCCACCTACGACGCCGGCACCGGCGTGCTGGTGGTGACCGGCAGCGGCTTCACCCGCGCGGCCGGCGCCGCCAACGATATCGACGTCACCAAGCTCAGCCTCATCGGGACCGGCGGGGGGGCCAGCGCCTTCACGCTGACCGGCGACACCAGCGATGTCGAGATCAGCAGCGACACCGAGTTCACCATCACCCTCGGCAGTGCCGACCGGGCCGCCCTCAACGCCATCCTCAACGTCAATGGCACCGAGTACTCGGCGGGCAATCTCTACAACCTGGCGGCCGCCGACGACTGGGCACGTGGCGCCGACGCCGCCCTGACCATCACCGATGGCACCAGCGGCGTGACCGTGTCGGGCAACAACCCGGCGCCGGTCCTCACCACTCCGACCACCATCAGCCTGAACGACACCGCGGCGGCCGACAGCTTCAGCAACCAGACCGGCACCCTCAGCGCCACCGACGCGGATGGCGTGGCGAGCTATGGCATCCAGGGCGGCACCGCCGGCAGCTACACCGTCGACGGCGACAGCTTCCAGGTGAGCAAGGCCGGCAGCTACGGCAGCCTCTACGTCAACAGCAGCACGGGCGCCTACGTCTTCGTGCCGGATGCGGCGGCGATCAGCGCGGTGGCTGGCGGCGCCACGCCGTCCGAGACCTTCACGGTCACCGCCACCGACGGCCACGCGAGCCCGGCCACCGGTAGCGCCACCCTCACCGTCGAGGTCAGCGGCGCCAACGATACGCCGGCCACGCCGACCCTCGACGGCAGCACCTCCGACAGCCTGGCCCAGTCGACCGCCAGCGCAGGCGCCACGGTAGGTGCCCTGGCCGCCACCGACGCGGAGACCGGAAGCCTCACCTACACCCTGGTCAGCGGGGCCGGCAGCACCGACAACGCCCGCTTCAGCATCGACGGCGGCAGCCTGAAGGTTGGTGGCAGCGCCCTCGAGGCCGGCTCCTACTCGGTACGTGTGCGCGTCACCGATGCCGGTACGCCGGCCGCGGCCTGGTCCGAGCAGGTGCTGACCATCACCGTCACCGACGATGTGGCACCCACCTTCATCGGCAACCAGTCCGCTCCGGCGGACAATGCCACCGGCGTTGCCCCGACGGCCAGCCTGGTGCTGAAGTTCAGCGAAACCATCGTGGCGGGCAGTGGCACCGTCAGCCTGGTCAATGTGACCACCGGGGCTGTCGTCGAGACCTTCGACGTGGCCACCGGCATCGGCAGCGCCGGCGGCAGCCTGAGCATCAGTGGCGACACCCTGAGCCTCGATCCGGGCAGCGACCTGGCCCAGTCCACCCAGTACGCCGTGCAGGTGCCGGCCGCGGTGGTCAAGGATGGCGCCGACAACCCCTTCGGCGGCACCTCCGGCAACACCAGCTACAACTTCACCACCGGATCCACCGACACCACCGCGCCCAGCGTCACCATCGTGGAGGTGGGCGATCCGATCCAGCCCAATGCCGGCAGCGTCACCGTCCGCTTCAGCGAGCCGGTCCAGAACGTGGACATCTCGGCCTTCCGCCTCACCCGCGACGGCGTGCCGGTGGATATCAGCGGCCTCACGCTGAGCGGTTCGGGCAATGAATACAGCCTGGATCTGGGCAGCGTCACCGGCGTCGACGGCGAGTATGTGTTGACCCTCGATCCGTCGCTGGCGAGCACCCCGATCACCGACTCGTCGGGTAATGCCCTGCCCCTGGGGGCCACCGACAGCTTCACCATCGACACCACCGCACCGTCCGGCGCCACCATCGTGCGCGCCTCGGCCAGCCCCACCTCGGCCTCCGGCGTGAACTTCACGGTGGTCTTCGGCGAGGCGGTGAGCGGCGTGGATGCGGCTGATTTCGAACTGGTCGGCAGCGCCACCGGTGGCGCCAGCATCGCCGGGGTGACGCGCATCTCCGACAGCGTGTATTCGGTGGCGGTCAGCGGCCTGTCGGGCAGCGGTACCCTTGGCCTCAACCTCAAGTCGAGCGGCACCGGCATCGCCGACCGGGCGGGCAACGCCCTCGCCGGCGGGGCGACCGGCCAGCTCTACACCCTGGATGCCGGCCTGCCTGCAGTGCTGAGCATCACCCGCAACAGCCAGGAAGTCACCGCGGCCGATTCCGTCTCCTTCACCGTCAGCTTCAACGAGGCGGTCAGTGGCGTGGATGCCACCGACTTCATCATCGACAAGGGAGACGGCGTCACCGCCTCCAGCGGTGATGTCTCCGTCTCCGGCAGCGGCACCACTTACACGGTCACCGTGGCCAACGTCGCCGGTGACGGGCGCCTCAGCGTCGACCTGAAGGCCTCGGGCACCGGCATCATCGACGGCACCAGCCACGCCATCAGTGGCGGTTTCAGCAGCGGTGAGTCCTACCTGATCGACAACACCCTGCCGGTGATCAGCGCCAGCCAGTCCTTCGACCTGCCCGAGAACATGGGCACAGGGTTCGTGATTGGCCAGGTCCGGGTCAGCGATGCCAACCGGGTTACCGGCTACAGCATTGTCAGCGGCAACGCCGACGGCTATTTTGCCGTCGATGCCGACGGGGTCATCACCCTGACCGCCGCCGGCGCCGCGGCAGGGGCGGCATCGTCGGACTACGAGACCACCCCCAACAGCTTCACGCTGGGGGTGGTCGCGACCGACGAGGCCGGGAACGCCTCGGCCAGTGTTGACGTCGGCATCCAGGTCCTCGACGAGGAGGAGAATCAGGCTCCGGTCGTCGCTGCGCCGCTCACCAGTGCCGCGGACGAGGGGGACAGCGCCTACGACATCGACCTGCTCGATGGCG
This sequence comes from Zoogloea dura, assembly GCF_012927165.1. Classification (GTDB taxonomy): domain Bacteria; phylum Pseudomonadota; class Gammaproteobacteria; order Burkholderiales; family Rhodocyclaceae; genus Zoogloea; species Zoogloea dura. The sequence goes on along the minus strand of NZ_JABBGA010000002.1, from coordinate 1,393 downwards.
CGAGTGATCCGGACGCGGGCGACGTGCTGGCGGTGAGCGCTGTGACCTACACCGTGGATGGTGTGGCCACCGGCAACGCCGGCGCCGACCTGCCGGGCGGCCTGTCGCGCACGGATGCAACCCTGAGCGTCGATCCTGATGATGCCGCCTTCGATGATCTGGCTGCTGGCGAGACGCGGGTCATCGTGGTGAGCTACCAGGTGGCCGACGGCAATGGCGGCAGCGTGGCCCAGACCGCCACCCTCACGATTACCGGCAGCAACGACACCCCGACGGTGACGGCCGGCACGCCGACCGCCACCCTGGTGGAAGCCGGTGGCGTGGCCAACGGCACGGCAGGCATCGCATCGAGCACGATCAGCCTGAGCAAGGGCGACCTGGATGGCACGGCCGAGTGGGACAGCGCCTGGCTGCTGGCCAACGGCTGGAGCACGGCGGACGCCGGCCTCACCTACACCAAGGCCGGCACCTACGGCACGGCCACCTTCACAGTGGCGAGCGGGCAAGTCGCTTACGCCCTGGACGACGCCGACAGCGACACCCAGGCCCTGGCGGCCGGGGCCAGCGTGACGGACAGCTTCAGCGTGCAGGTGAGCGACGGCAGCGCCACGGCCTCCGTAGCGGCGGTGTTCCAGATCAGCGGCAGCAACGACACCCCGACGGTGACGGCCGGCACGCCGACTGCCACCCTGGTGGAAGCCGGCGGCGTGTCCAACGGCACGGCGGGCACCGCATCGAGCACGATCAGCCTGAGCAAGGGCGACCTGGATGGCACGGCCGAGTGGGACAGCGTGTGGCTGCTGGCCAACGGCTGGAGCACGGCGGACGCCGGCCTCACCTACACCAAGGCCGGCACCTACGGTACGGCCACCTTCACAGTGGCGAGCGGGCAAGTCGCTTACGCCCTGGACGACGCCGACAGCGACACCCAGGCCCTGGCGGCCGGGGCCAGCGTGACGGACAGCTTCAGCGTGCAGGTGAGCGACGGCAGCGCCACGGCCTCCGTGGCAGCGGTGTTCCAGATCAGCGGCAGCAACGACACCCCGACGGTGACGGCCGGCACGCCGACCGCCACCCTGGTGGAAGCCGGCGGCGTGGCCAACGGCACGGCGGGCACCGCATCGAGCACGATCAGCCTGAGCAAGGGCGACCTGGATGGCACGGCCGAGTGGGACAGCGCCTGGCTGCTGGCCAACGGCTGGAGCACGGCGGACGCCGGCCTCACCTACACCAAGGCCGGCACCTACGGCACGGCCACCTTCACAGTGGCGAGCGGGCAAGTCGCTTACGCCCTGGACGACGCCGACAGCGACACCCAGGCCCTGGCGGCCGGGGCCAGCGTGACGGACAGCTTCAGCGTGCAGGTGAGCGACGGCAGCGCCACGGCCTCCGT
>NZ_JABBGA010000019.1 GCF_012927165.1 Zoogloea dura | reverse complement strand
TCCAGGCCCATCTCGAGGAAGGCCTGCTTGAGGTCGTTGTAGGTCTTGCCGGCGGTGAGGATGCCGAGCCAGGCGTCGCGGTTCTCGAAGACGATGTTGTTGAGCTTGTTGGCGCGGGCGTAGCGCTTCACCACTTCGAGGCGCCGGGTGTAGAGGGATTGCTCCATCTCGAGGGCGTCGGCGCGCACGTTCATGCCGAGGTTCATGCGCGGGGTGAACAGCTGGCCGTCGAATTCCAGGTCGGGGGTGACGAAGTTGAGCCGCTCGGGGGAGACCAGGGCGCTGCCGGTGCCGTCGGCGACGTTGGTGACGATCTTCATGCCCATCCACACACCGGCCATGCGCGACAGGTTGTAGCCGTGCAGGCCCAGGTCGAGGATCTCCTGGACGTTGCCCGGGTAGAGGGAGGGGATGCCGACGTGAAAGAGCATGGGTTCGCTCTGGCTGGCGAGGGACGAGCTCTTGCAGCTGGGGTCGTCGCCGACGATGGCGAGCACGCCACCGTTCTTGCCGATGCCGGTGTAGTTGGCGTGTTTGAGGGCATCACCGGAGCGGTCCACGCCCGGGGCCTTGCCGTACCACAGGCCGGTGACCCCGTCGAACTTCTGGCCGCCCACGGTGTGCAGCATCTGGGTGCCCCACACGGCGGTGGCGGCCAGGTCTTCGTTGATGCCGTCCACGAAGTGGATGTTCTGTTCGAGCAGGTGTTTCTGCTGCTTGATCAGCGCTGCGTCCAGCATGCCTACCGGGGAGCCCCGGTAGCCCGAGACGAACATCCCGGTCTTGAGACCCCGACGCGCGTCCGTGCGCACCTGGTCCAGCGTCAGCCGCACGATCGCGTCTATCCCACCCAGGTTGATGATGCCGGTCTCCTGGGTGAATGGGTTGGTCTTTGTGGTTGATGACATCGGTGACCCCTCAACTGTTTATTTGCCCGGGAGCCCGGCAATCTGGCCGCACGCTCCCGGCGCATCGATTAGCGTGCCGAGCAGGCGCGCAAACAGGCGCCCATCAATCGGCATGACAGGAACAGGAACCCCGCACGCACGCGGTCCACAGGCCAGTGGCCTGGGGAAGGGACGCGTAGCGGAAAGAACAATCGGATACCCATGTGATAGAGATGGGTATCCTCAGCGTTCAGGTGCTGGCAGCAAACTTCTCGTAATGGAAGGAGGCAGACTGGACGTTGCGCTCCTTGAGAAAGCCGGAAACGGCTTCGACCATCGGCGGGGGGCCGCAGAGGTAGATGTCCACATCGCCGTCATTGAGCTGGGCCGGTTCGATGTGCTGGGTCACATAGCCCTTGCGGGGCTGGACACTGCCCGCATCGACTACACAAACCGCGTAGGTGAAGTTGGGCAGGATGGAAGCGAAGGCTTCGAGACGATCAATCTCGACCACGTCACGGTCGGTATTGACGCCATAGATGAGGTGGATGGGATGAGCGCTGCCACCGCTGGCAACGATCCTGTCGAGCATTGCCAGGAAGGGAGCCAGGCCGGTCCCCCCCGCGAGCATCAACACGGGCCGGCGGATCTCCCTGAGATAGAAGCTGCCGAGCGGCCCCACCAGCTGCATGTCCATGCCCGGCGCGGCCTGGCCGCTGAGGAAGCCGCTCATCAGGCCACCAGGCACATTGCGGATCAGGAAGGACACCACCCCCTCCCTCACCGTGGAACTGAACGAATAGGCGCGGTGGACACCATGGCCGGGCACCTGGACATTGGCGTACTGGCCGGGCAGGAAGCTCAGCTTGTTCAGCTCGCTCCCCTCCAGGATCAGGGAGAAGGTGCTGTCTGAAAGACGGCGCACTTCCCGGACCTTTGTCGCATAGCCACCCTGCTTGGTATTGCAGACCGCCGACGAAGCCGGCACCAGCACGACACAGTCGCTCTTCGGACGCATCTGGCACGTCAGCACATAGCCCTCCTTGGCCTCGGCTTCGCTGAGGGCATCCTCGATGTAGTCCCCCATGACGAACTCACCCACCTCGGCAAAGCACTTGCAGGTCCCACATGCGCCGTCACGACAGTCGATCGGCACGTTGATGCCCTGTCTGTAGGCGGCATCGGCAACAGTCTCCGAAGGGCTGCAGGTAATGAAGCGGGACACCCCGTCCTCGAAATTCAGGGCAATCGTATAACTCATAGTCTTGTCTCCATTGGGCGTAGCGTGTCGGCTGCCCGCCTGATCCTTATTAGTCACTTCCCGAGACCTTGAAATACTGGTGCACAGCCTGTGCCCGGTATCCGACATGAAGATGATAGAAGCCCCACACAGCGGGGATATATCCGCTTTCTTCGCGATTTATATCCATTCTGCAGAGCGCACGGCTTCATTGATAAGCGGATATCGATCCCCAACAAACCGGATATTGCCGTTACGGCAGTAAATCTAATCTTGTCCGGGAAGACGGTCGGCCGCCCTCCCTAGTCCGGGCCTCCTCCCATCCGGGTCCGGATACGGCGCAGACCGTCTTCATCAGAAGCTGCACATAACAAACAAAACACCATCACAACAGTGAGGAGACAAAATGACTACCACAGGCGTCATGCGCCCTGGCCACGTCCAGGTGCGTGCACTTGACCTGGATGAGAGCGTCGACTTCTATACCCGCGTTCTCGGCCTCATCGAAACCGGTCGGGACAGCTCGGGGCGCGTCTATCTCAAGGCCTGGGACGAGCGCGACCACCACAGCGTGATCCTGCGCGAAGCAGACTCGGCCGGCATGGACTTCATCGGATTCAAGGTCCGCGACCGCGCAACCCTGGAAAAGCTCGATGCCGACCTCAAGGCCTACGGCATAAGCACGGAGCGCCTGCAGGCCGGCGATCTTCTGGAAACCGGTGAACGCGTCCGCTTCACCCTGCCCACCGGGCACATCATGGAGCTGTATGCCGACAAGACCGATATCGGCAACGGCCAGCCCTACGTCAACCCCGACCCGTGGACACCCCAGGCGGAACAAGGCATTGCGCCCGTCCGCTTCGATCACTGCCTGCTCTACGGCCCGGACATCGAAGGCGCCCTCAAGCTCCTGACGGAAGTCCTTGGCTTCCATCTCGTCGAACAGGTCCTGATGGAAGATGGCGTGGCGCTGCTTGCCATCTTCGTCTCGTGCTCCCACAAGGCCCACGACCTGGCCTTCGTCCTTCACCCCGAGCCGGCCAAGCTGCACCACCTGTCCTTCCTGCTGCAAAGCTGGGAGCAGGTCCTGCGCGCGGCAGACATGATGTCGATGAACAAAGTGTCCATCGACATCGGCCCCACCCGCCACGGCATCACCCGCGGCACCACCATCTATGCCTTCGATCCCTCGGGCAACCGCTTCGAGACCTTCTCAGGCGGATATGACACCTACCCGGACCACAAGCCGCTGACCTGGACCTTCGAGGAAGTCGGGACCGGCATCTTCTACCACGACCGGAAGCTCAACGAGCGCTTCCTGTCCGTCGTGAGCTGACCCCACCGCAGTCCCCGCAGACGCTCCCTCCCTCCCCAAGAAACAGGACACCACGACAATGCAAAAAGAAATCCTCAACTTCATCAACGGCGAGTACGTCTCCACCGACCGCTGGTTCGAAAACCGCAATCCGATCAACAACGCCGTGATCGGCCAGGTCGCGGAAGCCGGCAAGGCCGAAGTGGATGCGGCGGTCGCCGCTGCCCAGGCCGCCCTCAAGGGCCCCTGGGGCAAGATGACCCTGAACCAGCGCGTTGATCTGCTCGAAGCCCTGGTCGCCGAGATCAACAACCGCTTCGACGAATTCCTGGAAGCGGAATGCGCCGATACGGGCAAGCCCCGCAGCCTCGCCTCCCACATCGACATTCCCCGCGGCGCCTCCAACTTCAAGGCCTTCGCCGACATGGTGAAGAACGTCTCCGGTGAGTTCTTCGAAACGGCCACCCCCGACGGCAGCACCGCCATCAACTACACCTACCGTTCCCCGGTCGGCGTGGTCGGCGTGATCTGCCCGTGGAACCTGCCCCTGCTGCTGATGACCTGGAAGGTCGGCCCTGCGCTCGCCTGTGGCAACACCGTGGTGGTCAAGCCGTCCGAAGAGACCCCCCGCACCGCCACGCTGCTCGGCGAAGTCATGAACAAGGTCGGGATCCCGAAGGGGGTTTACAACGTCGTCCATGGTTTCGGCCCGAACTCCGCGGGTGAATTCCTCACCACCCACCCGGACGTCAACGCCCTCACCTTCACGGGCGAGACCCGCACCGGCGAGATCATCATGAAGGCCGCCGCCAACGGCTCCCGCCCGATCTCCCTGGAGATGGGCGGCAAGAACGCCGCCATCGTGTTCGCCGATGCCGATTTCGACGCGGCCATCGAAGGCACCCTGCGCTCCTGCTTCGCCAACTGCGGCCAGGTCTGCCTGGGCACCGAGCGGGTCTACGTGGAACGTCCCATCTTCGACAAGTTCGTCGCCGCCATGAAGGCCGGTGCCGAGAACCTCAAGATCGGCGTCCCCGAGGACCCCGCCACCAACATGGGCCCCCTGGTCAGCAAGGAGCACCAGAACAAGGTGCTGTCCTACATGCGGATCGCCGTCGAGGACGGCGCCACCGTGGTCACCGGCGGCGGCATCCCGGACATGCCGGACCACCTCAAGGATGGCTGCTGGGTCCAGCCCACCATCTGGACCGGCCTGCCCGAGACCGCCCGCGTCATCAAGGAAGAGATCTTCGGCCCCTGCTGCCACATCGCCCCCTTCGACACCGAGGAGGAAGTGCTCGAGAAGGCCAACGACAACGTATATGGCCTGGCCACCGCCATCTGGACCACCAACGTGTCCCGTGCCAACCGCGTCGCCCAGCAGATGGAAGTAGGCATCGCCTGGGTCAACAGCTGGTTCCTGCGCGACCTGCGCACCGCCTTCGGCGGCGCCAAGCAGTCCGGCATCGGCCGTGAAGGCGGCGTTCACTCCCTTGAGTTCTACACCGAGCTCAAGAACATCTGCATCAAGCTGTGAGCGGGCGGAGCGAACCCATGGATACCGCAACCCTCGACGCCCTGGGCGACGAACTCTACGAGGCCTTGCGCGCGCGCCGGCCCATCCCCCCGCTGACCAGCCGCCATCCCGGAATGAGCCTTGCCGACGCCTACCACGTCCAGCAGCGCATGATCGCCCGCCGGATCGAGAAGGGCGAGCGGGTCATCGGCAGCAAGATCGGGGTGACCAGCAAGGCGGTGATGAACATGCTGGGCGTGGGGCAGCCCGACTTCGGCTACCTGCTCGACGGCATGGTTTACAACGAAGGCGAGTCGATCGCCATCGACACCCTCATCCAGCCCAAGGCCGAGGGCGAGATCGCGTTCCTGCTGAAACACGATCTGCAGGGTCCGGGGGTTACCGCCGCCGATGTGCTGGCGGCCACAGAGGGCGTGATGGCCTGCTTCGAGATCGTCGACTCCCGCATCGAGAACTGGCAGATCAAGATCCAGGACACGGTGGCAGACAACGCCTCCTGCGGTGTCTTCGTGCTGGGCGACCAGCTCGTCGACATCCGCGACCTGGACCTGAGCCTGTGCGGCATGGCCATGGAGAAGAACGGCGATGTCGTGGTGACCGGCGCCGGCGCCGCCACCATGGCCTCTCCCATCAACGCCGTGGTCTGGCTCGCCAACACCCTTGGCAGCCTGGGCATCTCCCTGAAGGCCGGCGACATCGTGCTCTCCGGCGCCCTCGGCGCCATGGTGCCGGTTGCAGCCGGCGACAACCTGCGCATTGCCATCGGCGAAATCGGCGGCTGTTCCGTCCGCTTTGTCTAAACAAGGATCCAACGACATGAACCTCAACGAAAAGACCATCGCCGAACTGGCCGAGCTCCTCGAGACCGCCGAACTGAAGGCCTACGAAGTCACCAAGATCACCGAAGCCCATCCCGACATGGACTGGGATGACGCCTATGCGATCCAGGCGGAGATCCTGCGCCGCAAGCTCGCCCGCGGCAACCGCGTCGTCGGCCTCAAGGCCGGCCTCACCTCCCACGGCAAAATGAAGCAGATGGGTGTCACCACCCCCGTCTTCGGCTGGCTCGTGGACTACTTCAGCGTTTCTGATGGCGGCGAAATCCGCCACGCCGACCTGATCCACCCCAAGGTCGAGCCGGAGATCGTGTTCGTCACCAAGAAGGCCCTGAGCGGCCCTGGTTGCCATATCGGAGCCGTGCTGGCCGCCACCGACTTCGTGATGCCCGGCATCGAGGTGATCGACTCCCGCTACAAGGACTTCAAGTTCGACCTGAAGAGCGTGATCGCCGACAACTGCTCATCCACCCGCTTCGTGCTCGGCGGAAACGCAGTGCCCGTGACGGGTCTCGACCTCCGCACCCTCGGAGTCGTGATGGAAAAGAACGGCGAACCCGTCGCCATCGGTGCCGGCGCCGCAGTCCTCGGCCACCCTGCAGCCGCCATCGCAGAGCTGGCCAACCACCTGGGTGCCCGCGGCGAGGAGATCCCCGCCGGCACCACCATCCTCTCCGGCGGCGTCACCGAGGCCATCTCCGTCGCACCCGGGGATCACATCAACTTGCGCATCCAGCAGCTCGGCTCAGTCAGCGTCCGCTTCGTATAAATCAAAAAAAAGCGCAAGGCCCCTACTCAACAGAGGAGACATTCCATGCAACAGATTGATGTCAACAAGCTGGCCGACAAGTCCAGCTTCAATGGCTTTCACGGCCTGGTCCTGTTCTGGTGCGCCGCCATCATCGTATTCGATGGCTACGACCTGGCCGTTGCCGGCATCGCCCTGCCTTCGATCATGAAGGAAATGGGCGTCAGCCCGACCAATGCCGGCTTCATGGTCAGCTCGGCCCTGTTCGGCATGATGTTCGGCAACATCATCTTCGGTGCCCTGGCCGACCGCATCGGACGACGCCTGGTCGTCTCGATCTGCGTCATCCTGTTCAGTGTGTTCACTGCGGCAGCGGGCTTCACCCATGACCCGATCTCGTTCAGCGCCATGCGCTTCCTGGCTGGTATCGGCATCGGCGGGGTGATGCCCAACGTCATCGCCGCCATGACCGAGTACTCGCCCCTGCGCCTGCGCAGCACCCTGGTGACCCTGATGTTCAGCGGCTACTCCGTGGGCGGCATGCTGGCGGCGCTGCTGGGCAAGGGCCTGATCGAGTCCTACGGCTGGCAGGGTGTCTTCCTTGCCGCCGGCGCCCCCGTGCTGCTGGTGCCGTTCATCCTCAAGCAACTGCCGGAGTCGATGGCCTTCCTGATCAAGAAGGGCCGGACCGAGGAGATCAAGCACATCCTGACCCGGATGGCGCCCTCCTACAAGCCTGCACCGGGTGATGTGTTCGTGATTCCTGAAAAGAGCAAGAGCGCTTCCAATGGCTCCTTCGGCAGCCTGTTTACGGATGGTCGCGGCTTCAGCACCGTGATGTTCTGGGTCACCTGCTTCATGTGCCTCTTCATGGTCTATGCCCTCAGTTCATGGCTGACCAAGCTGATGGCTAGTGCCGGCTACAGCCTGGGCTCGGCCCTGACCTTCGTGCTGGTCCTCAATTTTGGCGCCATGCTGGGCGCGGGACTCGGCGGATGGATGGCGGACCGCTTCCATATCAAGTACGTGCTGGTCGGCATGTACCTGGTCGCCGCGGCCTCGATCACCCTGCTGGGCTACAAGATGCCCACCGAGCTCCTGTTCCTGGTGGTCGGCATCACTGGCGCCTCGACCATCGGCACCCAGATCGTGACCTGCGCCTATGCCAGCCAGTTCTACCCGGTTGCCATGCGCACCACCGGGGTGGGCATGATGCTGGGCGTCGGCCGGGCCGGTGCCATCACAGCCCCGATTCTGATCGGTGTTCTGGTCGGCATGGAACTCCCCCTGGAGAAGAACTTCCTGGCCATTGCCATTCCCGCGGCAATCGCTTCCCTGTCCATCCTGCTGGTCAACCACGGTCAATCCGACCTGGTGCATAACAAGGCGGCCCACGCCCAGAGCTCCTGACCTGAAGATCCGGCCCGGCGCGCTCATCGGGGCGCCGGGCCGGGCCCTCACCTGCTTCACCCTCACCTGCTCCACCCTTGCATCCTCAGACCCTCCCCCTGCTCCTCCAATCGTGCATCCACCGGAGGCACAACTTCACCTGAATCAAGGCGGGATCCCGGACGGCGCGCCACACTGGCGCCAATTCCGACAGCTGATCCCCGATGCTCCACCGTCCGCTCCGGCGCCTCCCTGCCCCGCTCCGTCCGCTGCCCCGCCTGCTCGCCACTCTGGCCCTGCCGGCGGCACTACTGGCGTCGTCTCCGGCTGGCGCTGCGGACTGGCTGGTCAAGCCGGGTGAGTCGATCCAGGCAGCCATCGATCGCGCCGCCCCCGGTGATACGGTCCACGTGGCCCGCGGCATCTACCGGGAAAGCCTGCGCATCACCCGGCCCCTCAGCCTGACGGGCCAGGACCGGCCCACCATCGACGGCGGCGGCAAGGGCGACACCATCCGCGTCAGCGCCCCCGACGTACACATAGAAGGCCTCATCGTCGCCAACTCCGGCGCCGACCTCGGCGAGCAGAATTCCGGCATCTACCTGCGTCCCGGTAGCCACCGGGCCCGGGTAACCCGCTGCGACTTCAGCTACACCCTGTTCGGGCTGTGGATCGAGAAGGCCGACGACGTGGTGATCGAACACAACCTGATCACCGGCAAGCGGGACCTGGACTCCTCCCAGCGCGGCAACGGCATCCAGCTCTACAACACCACGGGTGCCCGCATCGAAGGCAACAACATCAGCTTCGTCCGCGACGCGATCTATGTGGACGTCTCCCACAAGGCCATCTTCCGTGGCAACCGCATGCACCACAGCCGCTACGGAACCCACTACATGAACTCCTACCACAACCTGTGGGAGGACAACGACACCTACTTCAACCGGGGCGGACTGGCCCTGATGGAAGTGCGCGACCAAGTGGTGCGCAACAACCGGGCCTGGGGCAACACCGACCACGGCATCATGCTGCGCACCATCCAGGACGCCGTGGTGGAGAACAACGTGGTGGCCGGCAACGCCCGTGGCTTCTTCATCTACGACGCCGAATACAACACCCTGCGGGGCAATCTGGTGGTGGACAACCAGGTTGGCGTGCATCTGTGGGCCGGATCGGTGCGCAACGTGGTCGAACGCAACGACTTCATCGCCAACCGTGAGCAGGTGAAGTATGTCGCCGCCCGGGATGAAACCTGGGGTGCCAAGGAAGGCAACCACTGGAGCAACTACCTGGGCTGGGACCGCAATGGCGATGGCCGCGGCGATGTCCCCTACGAGGCCAACGACCTGGTGGACCGCCTGTCGTGGCGGCACCCCCTGCTCAAGCTGCTGCTGGCCAGCCCGGCCATTCAAACCCTGCGCCTGGTGGCCCGCCAGTTCCCGCTGCTGCGTGCACCGAGCATCGTGGACCCGGCCCCTCGCATGCGTCCCGACCATTCCGACTGGAGACACTGGCTTGGCAAGCAACATCGTTGACGCCCGCGGCGTCACCAAGGACTTCGGCCCCGTGCAGGCCGTCAAGGGGGTGGACCTGTCCATCGTCCCGGGCGAACTGTTCGGCCTGATCGGCCACAACGGCGCCGGCAAGAGCACCCTCTTCAAGATGATGCTGGGACTCATCCCGGCCAGCAGCGGCCAGATTCACCTCGACGGCGAGGCCGTGGGCGGACCGCGCTTTCGTGACGTACGGCGGCGCATCGGCTACCTGCCCGAGAACGTGGTGCTCTACGACAACCTCACCGGCCTGGAGACCCTGCACTTCTTTGCCGACCTCAAGACCGTACCACGCAGCAGTTGCACCGTGCTGCTCGACAAGGTCGGGCTGGGCCATGCCCGGACCCGCCGGGTACGCGAATACTCCAAGGGGATGCGCCAGCGCCTCGGCTTTGCCCAGGCCCTGCTTGGCCAGCCACGCCTGCTCTTCCTCGACGAGCCCACCACCGGCCTCGACCCCGAGGCCATCCGCGACTTCTACCGGATCCTGCGGGAGCTGCGCGACGACGGCGTGACCATGGTCCTCACCTCCCACATCCTGGCCGAGATCCAGGAGCGGGTGGACCGCCTGGCCATCATGGAGGACGGCCGCATCCGCGCCTGCGGCAGCGTGCAGGCCTTGCGCGAGGCGATGAACCTGCCGCTGACCCTCGAGATCGCCGGCGGTGCGGGCCTGCGCGAGCAGGTCACCCGTGTCCTGGCGGGCCTGGAGGTCGAGCGCATCGACGAGACGGGCAGCCTGATCCACATCCGCCTGCCCCGCGAAGCCAAGATGCCGGCCCTGACACGCCTGGCCACCCTGGGCGAAACCCTGCGCGACCTGCAGGTCCACGAACCCTCCCTCGAAGACGTGTTCTTCGGCTACCGGAACTGAGGCCATGTTCTCCATCGACTTCAGACAGATCGGCATCGTCGCCGGCAAGGAATTCCAGGACCGCATCCGCAACCGCTGGGTACTCGCCGTGGCCTTGGTGTTCACGGTGTTCGCCCTGGTCATCGCCTACTTCGGCAGCGCCCAGCAGGGCAGCGTGGGCTTTCACTCCATCGACGTGACCATCGCCTCCCTGGTCAGCCTGGTGATCTACCTGATCCCCCTGATCGCCTTGATCCTCGGCTTCGACGCGATCGTCGGCGAGCGGGAACGGGGCTCGCTGGAACTGCTGCTGACCCTCCCCATCACCCGCCGCGAAGTCATCCTCGGCAAGTACGCCGGGCTGGCCGGCGCGCTGACCTTCTCCACCCTGGCAGGCTTTGGTGCGGCCGGGCTGATCCTGTCGCCGCAGATCCGCCTCGACGCCCTCTTCCACTACGCCGGCTTCATGCTCTCGGCGCTGCTGCTGGGCCTCACCTTCCTGAGCCTGGCCCTGATGCTGTCGGTCTTCGCCGGCGACCGCACCCGCGCCTCCGGGCTGGCCATTGCCACCTGGTTCTTCTTCGTGCTGGTCTTCGACATGATCATCCTCGGCGCCCTCGTGCTCACCGCCGGCGAGTATGGCGGCGCCATCTTCCCCTACCTGCTGCTGCTCAACCCGGCAGACGTCTTCCGCGTGCTCAACATCTTCAGCCTGGATGAAGTCCGCACCCTCTACGGTCTCGCCACCGTCTTCCCCGAGGCCCTCAGCCATCCGGCCACCCTGGGCGGCGTGATGCTCGCCTGGATCATCGGCCCCCTCGCCGTGGCCATCTGGAGATTCGAACGATGAACACCCACCGCCTCCCCGGGCTCACCGTCGCGCTGCTCGCCTGCGCGCTGTTGCTCAGCGCCTGCGGCAAGAATGCCGAGGCCCCCGTCACCGCTCAGGACATCACCCAGGAGAGCTTCTGCGCGCTGGACGGCATGCTCCTCGCCGACTACCCCGGCCCCAAGGCGCAGATCCACTACAGCGGCCAGGCCGCCCCCGAGTTCTACTGCGACACCATGGAAATGTTCGCCCTGCTGCTCAAGCCCGAACAGGCCCGGCTGGTGTCCGCCGCCTTCGTGCAGGACATGGCCAGGGCGGACTGGAACATGCCCCGCGGCGCCTGGATCGATGCCAAGTCGGCCTTCTACGTGGTCGGTTCCAAGAAGCGCGGCGCCATGGGCCCCACCCTGCCGTCCTTCGGCAGCCGCGAAAGCGCACAGAAGTTTGCCGACGCAGAAGGCGGCAAGGTCCTCGCCTTTGCCGAGATCACCCCCGACATGACCCGCCTTGACGGCGGCGCCCTGCACGACAAGAGGATGTAAGCCATGGATCCCATCTACGGCGGCCTGGCCCCGGACGAAGCCCTCGAAATCGAAAAACTCGCCCGCCTGCTTTACGAGGTGCGCAGCGCCCGCGACGAAGTGCTGGCCCGCCTGGGTGCGGCCGACGACGCCCAGGCCCTCGCCTGCATTGTCGCCGGCGACATTCCCGAACACCCGGGCTACGAGGACTACCTGTCCGCCCGCATCCTGGCCGGCCTGACGGGCCAGATCCGGGCCGAACTCGCCACCCGGCTCGAAGAAGCCCAAAGCCGATGAACCTGCTCCTTGAACTCTCCCAGCGCCTCGAAGAGCACTACGGCCCGCAACTCGCCGGCCCCGTCGAGCCCCACCTGGACGCCCTCACCGTACATCTCTTCAACGGCGTGACGCTCGAAGCCCGCATTGCCGCGCCCAATGCCTACGCCTTCACCTGGACCTGGGGCGAGGCGCTGCTGCGCATCGACACGGCGCCACTGCACGACAACCTGGCCACCTTCCCCAATCACCTGCACGATGAAGACGGCCAGCTCCACCACGACCCGCTCACCCGCTGCGGCGCCGCCCCGTGGGAGAATCTGGCTGCGGTCCTCGAGGCAGTCCTCGCCGACCCCCTGCTCGAGAACCGTCTTTCCGGAGCCGTACCATGACCCAGCGCCTGCGGGCCGCCCTGCTCGCCACCACCCTGTTTGCCCTTGGTGCGGGAAGCAGCCTTGCCGCCGATCTCTCTCCCAGGGAGGTGGCGCGCAACACCCGCTGCCCCGTCTGCGGCATGTACCCCGCCCTGAGTCCCCAGTGGATGGCCCAGATCGTCTTCAACGACCAGAGCGCCAGCAGCTTCGACTCCCCGGTGGACCTGTTCCGCTTTCTCAACAACATGATCGTCTTCGACAAGCGTCACACATCAGCCGACGTGGGCGCGATCTGGGTGGCCGACTACGGTACCCGGGCGTGGACCGATGCGCGCAAGGCCTTCTACGTAAGCGGCTCCCAGGCCCGCGGCCCGATGAACGAGCCCAACCTGCCCGCCTTTGCCTCCCGTGCGGCAGCCGATGCCCACGCCAAGGCCCAGGGCGGCCGCGTCCTCACCTACCCGGACATCACCCGGGAGCTGATCAAGAGCCTCGGCAACGCCCACCAGCATTGAACGACACGGATCAGGGCTGCTCGCCGCTGTAGGCAATCCGGAAACGGCGGCCATCCCAGTAGAGCAGGATGTCGACGCCCGCCTCCGTGCCCAGCAGGATCCCATCGCCCCGCCAGCGCAGGGTCTGCCGCCCCGCAAAAGCCTGCGCTTCCGGCGCCGCGCGGGCCAGTAGCGCCAGGGGTGGCGGATCGGCATCCCAGATCGGCGTGGAGAAAAAGCGGCGGTTCTGCACCAGGGCGCAAGCGCCGCCCGCCACCACCGGCCGCCCCCAGGCGACGACCAGGGTCGGGCGCCCCCGCTCCACGGCGCGCACTTGGCCCCGCCACGGATCGTAGGCACGCGCCCGCCCCGCCAGCCCACCGCCCACCGGCTGCATCCACACGCGGTCCGGCCGACCATCACCATCCACGTCGCCACTCAGGGCGCCCGCCGGCGCATCGGCACAGGCAGATGCGCGGGCCAGGCCACCGCCACAGCACAAGACCCCGGCAAGGAGAAGGGCCGGAACCCGGCTCATGGCGCCAGCCTCAACTTCCACTGATTGAGGAAGGGCGTCGGATCCATCAGGTCGGCACGGCGCAGATAGGGCACACCGTCGGCGCGCCGTGCCGACGCGCTCTCCGCCACCGTCAGGCTGCCCTGCCCGCTGCCGTCGTACATTTCGAGGTGCAGCATCGCGCTGGGCACGCTGATGCCCACCAGCAACCCGACCCGGGCGATCACCTGCCCGCCGGTAACCTTGTCGCCCTGGCGCAAGGAGCAGTCCTGCTGGATCTCGCCATAGCGGATGACGAAGTCACCATGGTCGATCTCCAGGGCATCGGTCTGGGCGTAGAAGGGATAGGGGTCGCGCATGACCACCCCGTCCCGAACCGCGTGGATCTGCCGCCCCACCGGCGCGTACAGATCGCAGCCCGCGTGGGCACGCCGTCCGCTGCTGCGGTTCGAGCCGAACGAACGTGGCGCGTGGGTCCAGTCCGCCACCGCCGGCCGGGCGAAGGGAAAGCAGGCGTCGCCCGCCGCCGGTCCGCCCGCACAGGCCGAAGCCGCGTCCACGAGGCGCCGCCAGGTCTCTCCGCCCGGTGCGATCCAGCCATCCACACCGACACCCGCATAAGCCTGGAAGGCCCGGATCGCCGCCACGGTGCTTGATGTCGCGGGCGGTCGGGCAATGCTGCCATCGACGCCAAGCGGGTCCAGGGCGGTCCGCCCCAGGCGCCGGGCAAGCCGGGTAAGCAAGGCCTGCACGCACTCCACATCCTGCCGGGCATTGACCGCTCCGGCCCCCCAGTCGCCCACTACCGCTCCGATGTTCATGCTCCCCTCCGTGCCCTGGACGCACGGCCCGCCAATGCGAGCCGCATCTGCAGCATAGCCCGGAGAAGCAGCTTCCGCCTCGACCGGGCGGATCAGAGGCACCGCAGAGAAATTACCCCCACGCTTACCGCTGTGCGGATCGCTGCCCCCCGAGGGGGCGCTTTTTCGTCTTGGGACGGCCCGGCGACGAAAAATTACCCCCACGCTTACCGCTGCGCGGATCGCTGCCCCCCGAGGGGGCGCTTTTTCGTCTTGGGACGGCCCGGCGACGAAAAATTACCCCCACGCTTACCGCTGCGCGGATCGCTGCCCCCCGAGGGGGCGCTTTTTCGTCTTGGGACGGCCCAGCGACGAAAAATTACCCCCACGCTTACCGCTGCGCGGATCGCTGCCCCCCGAGGGGGCGCTTTTTCGTCTTGGGACGGCCCAGCGACGAAAAATTACCCCCACGCTTACCGCTGCGCGGATCGCTGCCCCCCGAGGGGGCGCTTTTTCGTCTTGGGACGGCCCAGCGACGAAAAATTACCCCCACGCTTACCGCTGCGCGGATCGCTGCCCCCCGAGGGGGCGCTTTTTCGTCTTGGGACGGCCCAGCGACGAAAAAAGAAGCCCGGCCGCAATGCTGCGGCCGGGCCCGGGCGCACGGGGGGTGCGCGCCCGTCCAGAGGAGACTCGTTCAAGGGCGCCCTCGGCGCCCGCTGTCATTCAAGCCACCGCGGGGTGCCTGTCACTGGGCCTTGGCGACGATGAAGTCCACCGCCAGCTTCATTTCTTCATCCGACAGGGACGGGCTGCCGCCCTTGGCCGGCATGGCGCCCTTGTTGCCGTTGAAGCCCTCGATGGCATGCTTGTAGAGCACATCCTGCCCCTGCGCGATGCGCGGCCCCCAGTCAGCCTTGTCACCCAGCTTGGGCGCCCCGGCCACGCCGGTCTGGTGGCACATGGCGCAGGTCTTCTTGAAGATATCGGCGCCCTTCCCGCCATCGGCCGTGGCGACGGGCGCCGGGGCGGGTGCGGCGGCAGCCGGGGCAGCAGCGGGGGCGGCGGCCGGCGGCGTCTCGGACTTTCCACAGGCGGCCAGCAAGCCGACCAGGAGAAGGGGAAGGATTCGGGTCATGGACATGGAAAATTCTCTCTCGTTTCGGGGTAGGTACAAGGCTGCCTGGTCAGGCAGCTGGCGGAACGGATGCTATTCGCTGGCAGCCCTGGACGGCTTTGACCCGAATCAAGTTGCTGCCGCCCTCATCCAGGGCCGCCTCCGGCCCGGTAGCTGATGCGCCGGAGCAGACGCGGTAAGCTCCGGCAATTCCACAACGGCCTCTCCACGCACCATGCCCAGCACCGCCGACCTGCTCTCCGACCTGCAACCCGCCATTGTCTGGCGCCACTTTGAACGCTTCTGCCGCATTCCCCGCCAGTCCAGGCAGGAAGCGGCGCTGCGCGAGCACCTGCAGCAGTGGGCCGACGGCCTTGGCCTGGCGGCCCGGGTGGATACGGCCGGCAACCTGATCATCCGCAAGCCGGCCAGCCCCGGCTGCGAAGCGGCACCGGGCGTGGTGCTGCAGGCGCATCTCGACATGGTCTGCCAGAAGAACACCGGCACCGTTCACGACTTCTCCCGCGACCCGATCCGCCCGCGCCTGAGCGATGGATGGCTGATCGCCGAGGACACCACCCTGGGCGCCGACAACGGTATCGGCGCGGCCCTGATCCTCGCCACCCTGGAAGACAAGGCACTGACCCACGGCCCCCTGGAAGCCCTGTTCACCGTGGACGAAGAAGCCGGCATGGGAGGCGCCCAGGGGCTTCAGGCCGGCCTGCTGAATGGCAGCCTGATGCTCAATCTGGATACCGAGGACTGGGGCGAGTTCTATCTCGGCTGCGCCGGTGGCCTGGACGTGAACGTGGACCGCCCCGGCCGCCCGGCGGACATGCCAGCGGGCTGGCAGGCCTGGCGCATCACCCTCGATGGTCTGCGCGGCGGCCACTCCGGCGTGGACATCCACGAAGAGCGGGGCAATGCCATCAAGCTGCTGGTGAGGGTCATGCGGGCCCTGGAAGACAGCCTGCCGCTGCGCCTCGCCTCACTCGACGGCGGCACGGCCCGCAATGCCCTGCCGCGGGAAGCACAGGCCGTGGTAGCCCTGCCCGCCGGATCGGGCGATCAGCTCGCAGCGCTTCTGGCCGACTGGCAGGCCCGCCTGCGGCGCGAGCTGCAGGGTGTGGACCAAGGACTGCGCCTGGCAGCCGCTCTGGATGACACCCGCAGCCTGCTGGATGCCGCCGAGCAGGCCGTCTGGCTGGCCACCCTGCACGCCGCCCCCCACGGGGTGCGCCGGCGCAGCCTGAGCGTGGCCGGCGTGGTGGAAACCTCGAACAACCTCGGGGTGGTGAGGCTGGGCCCGGACGGAGGCCATTGCAACTTCATGGTCCGTTCCCTGATCGACAGCGGCAGCCAGGCCCTGGCCGACGAGATCGTCAGCCTCTTCAGCCTGTCGGGCAGCACCGCGCTCAAGTCAGGGGATTACCCCGGCTGGGCGCCCAACCCGGACTCGCCCCTGCTGGCCCTGTGCCGGCAGGCGTTCCGCCGGGAATTCGGCGGAGAGTCCGGCGGCGGAGAGTCCAGCGTCAAGGTCATCCATGCGGGCCTGGAGTGCGGCATCATCGGCAGCCGCTATCCGGACATGGACATCGTGTCCTTCGGCCCGACCATCCGCGGCGCCCATGCGCCGGGCGAGCGGGTCGAGGTGGAGTCGGTGGGCAAGGCCTGGCAGTTGCTGCGGGCGATCCTCGCCGACGCCGCGGCCATCCACAGCCTGGCATGAGAAAGGCCCGCCGAAGCGGGCCCTGATCGGCTCCGCACCGCCCGGGAGGGCCGGGTGCGGGGTCAGCCGGCAGCCTCAGAAGCGTCCCAGCTTGCGGTACAGGGTATTGCGGCTGATGCCCAGCCGGCGCGCTGCCGAGGAGATGTTGCCGTTCTCGGCCTCGAGGGTCCGGTTGATCATATCGCGCTCGATCTCCTCGAGGCGCCCCATGCCTGCTGCTGCGGCCGCAGCAGCCTGGGTCGCCGGCTGCGGCACGGCATCGGCCATGGTGCGTCCCACAGGCGCATGGCTCACCGACGGCTCTATCTGGCCGATCTCCTCGAAGATGTCGTCCGGCAGGTGCCAGGTCTCGATGATGGTTTCATCATCGTCGAGCAGGGCGATGGCCACCTTGATGACATTGTTGAGCTGGCGGATGTTGCCCGGCCAGCGGTACTTGAGAAAGGCCTCCATGACCTTGTGCGACACCTCCACCTGGCGATCGGGCCCGGCCTCCTCGCGCAGCAGCTTGTCGATAAGGCGGTCGATGTCGCTGCGCTCGCGCAGGGACGGCAGGTTGATGCACAGGCCGTTGAGGCGGTAATACAAGTCCTCGCGGAAGCCGCCCCGCGCCACTTCCTCCTTCAGCCGGCGGTGGGTGGCGCAGACCAGGGTGATGTCCACCGGAATGCTCTTGTTGGTCCCCAGCGGTGTCACGCAACGCTCCTGCAGGACCCGCAACAGGCGCGCCTGCAGGGACAAGGGCATGTCGCCGATTTCGTCTAGGAACAGGGTACCGCCATGGGCCTGCTGGATCTTGCCCACCGCACCCTCCTTGCGGGCTCCGGTGAAGGCGCCCCCCGAGTAGCCGAACAGCTCCGACTCGATGAGGGTTTCCGGAATGGCCGCACAGTTGAGGGCGACGAAGGGCCCCTGGGCCCGCGGGCCGCTGTTGTGGAAGGCCTTGGCGAACATCTCCTTGCCGGCCCCGGACTCTCCCTGGATCAGGATGGGGATGTCGCGGCCGAGGATGCGCGTGCCCTTGTCGATCGCGGCCTGCAGGCGCTCGTCACCGGTGGACAGGAACTGCAGGGTCAGCCTGTCGGTAGGCAGCGCCGCCGTCGGCGCCTCCTGGCGCGAACGTGCGGCCAGACGCTCGCCGCGCGCATCGACGATGGCCGACGGGGGAGCGGACATGGGGGCGAAGTTACCGCGCAGGCGGGCGTAGAAGCGCTCGCCATTGCGGCCCGAGATGGCGATCAGCGAGGACGGATCACGCCGCGCCCGGTCGATCAGGGTGCCCAGCGGCACATCGAAGAGCATGCTGTAGTGGCGGCGGGACAAGTCCTCCCGGCGCAGTCCCAGCAACTCGAGGGCGGTCTGGTCGGCGCCCAGCAGGTCACCATCCTGGCTGATCGCCAGCAGGGCCTCGCACAGGCTGCCCACATGGTCCGGCCGGGCATGGAAGCTGAGCAGCCCCTGGTGGGCAAATTCGGATTCGAACAGGCGCTTCTCGATGATGCGGGATGACATTTTCACCAGGCCCAGGGAATGCCGTTGGAAAGCGCGGTAGTCGCTCGAGATGTCGAGGACACCCATCAGCCGTCCCTGGGCATCCTGGATCGGCGAGGCGCTACAGGTCAGGAAGGCATTGCCTTCAAAGAAATGCTCGGAGCCGAAAACATTCACCGCGCCCCGTTCGGCCAGTGCCGTGCCGATGGCGTTGGTGCCGCGCTCGAACTCGTGCCAGCTGGTGCCGGGGCGCAGGGCCACCTGTTCGGCACGGCTCAGGAAATCGGCGTCGCCATAGCTCTGCAGCACCATCCCGCGGGCGTCCGCCAGGATGACCATGCTGTGGGAGTTGCGAATCTGCTCGAAGAGATGCTCCAGCACTGGCTGGGCGTGGGAAATCAGGGTGCGGTTGCGCTCGCGGGCCTCTGTGACGCCACGCACGTCGGGCTCTCCCCCGGCGAGGCGGGTTGGATCGAGACCTGCCTGTCGGCAACGCTCCCAGGACCGCAGCACGTTCTGGTCGAGCAGGGCCTCGGGGAGTTCCCCTCGACCAAAGTACAGCGACCGTGCTTCCTGGAGACTCACCGCCCGAGCCTCGACACTGAATGGAACCTGCATCATCTCCTCCTCCGCTGGTACGGATTGTTGCCGGCCCGCAAACCGGCTTTCTGGTGTGTGCTCCAAAATCTAACAGGTGAAACACATTTCAACAACATGACTGCTCCACCCCGGGTCCATTACAGCAAATGTAGTGCCAACTTATCGCGCCATAAAGAAAACTGCGAAATCCCGGTACAAGCCGGCGAAATCTGGCTAGGCTTTAAACACCCGACAGTTGGCACGCCCCTTGCTGAAAGCCTCGGGCACAGAATGGCCTGCGCTGCCGGCCGATTCGATGAACTCCAATCAAGACCAAAGGTGATCCAGGTGACTGCTCGCAACTCTTCCCTCCTCCGCCTCTTCTCCGCCGCCGCCCTGACGCTCGTCGCCAGTGCCGTGCTGGCCCACGGCGACGTGGTACCCCAGGCCGTCGACACGTCCTCCCTGAAGCAGGTCGGCGCCGAATGGCTGGCAAAGAATCCCTACCTGGGCAACAAGGAAGCCATCCGGATCGGCGACTCTGCCTTCAACCAGAACTGCGCCCGCTGCCACGGCCTTGGCGCCGTCTCCGGCGGCATCGCTCCCGACCTGCGCTACCTGCCGGCCGGCCAGGAAGGCGACGAGATCTTCATGCAACGCATCCGCAAAGGCGCCACCCGTGACGGCCGCGTGTACATGCCCCCGTTCGAAGGCATCCTGAGCCAGGAAGCCATGTGGACCATCCGCGCCTGGCTGGAGACCGTCCGTGAAGATTGATCGCCGCAGTTTCCTGCTGGCCGCCGGGGCCGCGGCCCTGGCCGCGAGCCTGCCGGCCCGGGCCGACGGGCTCGAAGAGATCCGCAAGCGCGGCAGCCTGCGGGTTGCCGTGTATAACGGCTTCTCCCCCTTCTCCAACCAGGGCAAGGGCATCGACGTGGAGCTGGCGCAGGCGCTTGGAAAAGCCCTTGGCCTGAGCACCCAGGTGGTCGGTTACAACGCCGACGAGGACATGGACGACGACCTCCGCAACATGGTCTGGAAGGGTCACTACCTGGGCGCCCAGCCCTCCGACGTGATGATGCACGTGCCGGTGGATTCCTACCTGCAGGGCAAGAACGACAAGGTCAAGATCTTCGGACCCTACCACCTCGAGACCATCGCCGTGGCGCGCCTGCCGCGGATCGGCCAGTTCCGCGGCTCCGCCGCCAATGCCCTGGAAGTGTTCACCCGCGAGAAGATCGGCGTTGAAGGCCGGACCCTGTCCGACGCCTTCCTGCTCGGCGTGCTCAATGGCCGCCTGCGCGACAACGTGGTCCATTTCCCGGGTGTCGACAAGGCCGTCGAGAAGCTCAAGGCCGGCGAACTGGCCGCCGTGATGGGCCCCCGCTCGGAGATCGAGGACGCGCTGGGCAAGGACAATCGCTTCATCATCGAAGCCGTGCAGATGCCCGAACTCAAGATCAACAGCTGGCCCCTGGGCATGGCCGTCAAGGCCGACGACACCAGCCTGGCCGACGCGCTGGCCGACGCCCTCAAGCGGCTCCAGAAGGACGGCACCGTGGCGGCGATCTTCGCCCGCCATGGCATCAGCTACCTGCAACCCACCCTCTGAAGCCATGATCCGCACGCCCATCAAGGCAGGCTTCGCCGCCATCCTCGCGGCACTCTCGACGGGCGCCCTGGCCGCGCCCTTCGCCTATGTGCCCAACGAGAAATCCGCCTCCGTGACGGTCATCGACACGGCCACCGACACCATCACGGCAACCCTGCCGGGCGGCCAGCGCCCCCGCGGGATCGCCACCAATGGCAAGCAGCTCTTCATCAGCGAAGCGCCGAGCAACGGCCTGGCCGTGATCGACATCGCCAAGGGCCGCGAAATGAAGCGGATCCCCCTCGGCGAGTCGCCCGAGGGCGTCAGCATCTCGGCAGACGACAAGCTGATCGCCGCCGCCGTGGAAGAGTCCAACAGCGTGGCCATCCTGAACGCCCGGACCCACCGCAAGCTGGCCGAGATCCGCGTCAGCGGCGAAAACCCGGAGCACGCCGTGTTCAGCCCGGACGGCCGCTGGCTGCTGGTCAGCGCCGAGAACGCCGAACAGGTCGACCTGATCGACGTGAAGGCCCGCCGCCAGGTGGGCAGCATCCCGGTGGGCAAGCGGCCGCGCGGCATCGGCTTCACCCCCGACGGCAGCCGCGCCTACGTGGCCTGCGAACTGGTGAGCACCGTGTACGCCATCGACATGGCGAGCCGCAAAGTGATCGCCGAGATCAAGGCCGGCACCTTCTCGAACGGGATCGCCATGGCGCCCGACGGCAGCCGGGCCTATGTCTCCAATGGCAAAGACGGCACCGTGAGCGTCATCCGTACCGCCGACAACCAGGTGGAAGCCACCATCCCGGTCGGCAAGCGCCCGTGGAACATGGCCGTCACCCCGGACGGCAGCAAGCTCTACGTCGCCAACGGACGCTCCAACAGCGTCAGCGTGATCGATACAACAAGCCTTGAAGTGAAGACTGAAATCCCCGTGGGCGAGTTGCCCTGGGGCGTCGTCATCCGCTGAACACGGAACACCTGCACCATCTGCAACACTTGAACTGCACCACCCTGACACACCTGCTCCATGATGGAGCAGGTGTGGAGCAGCTTCAAATCTGCCGGCAACACACCCCCGCCGGCACGCACCACCTCAGAGCTTCAGAATCCACTCGACAGCCGCCTTCAGATCAGCATCGCTGATCTTGTCCGTCCCGTTGGGAGGCATCGGGATCTGCCCCCAGGTGCCCGTCCCGCCATTGCGGACCTTGGCGCTGAGCACCGCAACCGCATCCGCCTGCCCCTTGTACTTGGCCGCGACTTCCTTGTAGGCCGGACCGACACGCTTTTGGTCCACCGTGTGACAGGCGACGCAGCGGGCCTTCTTGATGATCTCTTCCGACGCCTGAACCGGCGACATCGCAACCATCCCCAGCGCGATTGCGCAGACAAACCGGGTAATTTTCATGAATCGACTCCTCCTTTTTACAGATTGATCTTGTGGGCGACAGCGGAGAAAAAAACCGGACGGCACAGGGCCGCCCGAAAACCGCCTTGCACCTTCCTATCAGCAAAAACCGTGCACCCCCTCATCACAATAGGAAAAACCTTTCCGGACAGCGACTTGAACCGAGCCCCCGGCCGTTGCGAAAGCCACAGCAGGCCAGCTGCGCTGCTCAGCCCTTGAACACCTGCTCCATTGCGTTACGCCGGTTGCACCACAACGGGCACCCCACCACCCCGGCCTGCCCCGCCAGCGAGCCCCATCCCTGCCCGGAATTACGCTGAAAACGGGCGCCACCCCGCCAAACCACTGTCAAACCACCACCAAACCGCCACCCTGCAGCCCTCCTCGGACAGGTGACACGCCACGGGCATGTTTCCTGCTGGGATACGCGGGTGAAAGACAAGGACTTTTCCACTCCGATCCCGCCCCAGGAAGCCATCTTGCGCTCCTGGGAACGGAGTGTTGCCAGCGGCCTGCGCCCCGACGAACAGAATCCGGAGGCGCGGCTCCCGGCCGCCTGCCTGTCGGACCGCCTCGAAGCCAACGCCCGGCTGGTCGCCTACGCCCAGCCCATCATGGAGCATCTGCACCAGCAGATCGCCCGCAGCTCATCCACCATCCTGCTCACCGACAACAGCGGCACCATCCTGCGCTCGGTGGGTGACTCCGACTTCCTCGAGAAGGCCGCACGGGTCTCCCTGCACCCAGGCCAATCGTGGTCCGAAGCGGTGATGGGCACCAACGCCATCGGCACCGCCCTTGCAGAACAGCGCCCGGTTGCGGTGTTCGGCGAGCAGCACTACCTGGAACGCAACCGGTTCCTGACCTGCATCGCCACCCCCATCCACGCCCCCACCGGCGGCGTGCTCGGCATTCTCGATGTCTCCACCAGCGCCCGCCCCACCCAGACGCACGCCCAGGCCCTGCTGCAGACCACCGTCGAGATCATCGAGAACCGCCTCATCGAGACCATTGCCGATGCCGCTGTGGTGATCCGCTTTCACCACCAGCCGGAAGCCCTCGCCTCGCCCCTTGAAGGCCTCGCCGTGTTCGACGAAGCCGGCGGATTCCTGGCCTGCAACCGCCGGGCCGAGCGGCTGCTGGGCACCGGCGACACGCGCCTCAGTCGCCCCGCCTACTGGGACATCTTCGAGACCCGCTGGAACACCGTGCTCGACCATGCCCTGCAGAGCAGCGCACGCCCCACCAAGCTGCGCAGCCATCGCGGCCGCGAGTTCGTGGCCCACGTCCTGGTCAGCGACCTGCAACGGGTACGCCCGGTGTCGACGCGCGAAGCGGCAGCCAGCGCCCGTCCGCCGCAACCCACCCTGGACGACCTGGACCTGGGCGACGCAGCCGTCACCCACGCCATCCGGCGCGCCCGCCGCATCCTGGGCCTCGACATTCCGCTGCTGATCCAGGGCGAGACCGGCACCGGCAAGGAAGTCTTCGCCCAGGCCTGTCACAACAGCGGCCCACGCCGGGACGGCCCCTTCGTGGCCATCAACTGCGCGGCCATCCCCGCCCCGCTGATCGAGGCGGAGCTGTTCGGCTACTCGGCCGGAGCCTACACCGGAGCGCGCGGCGAAGGCGCCCGCGGCAAGTTGCGCGAAGCCCACGGCGGCACCCTCTTCCTCGATGAGATCGGCGACATGCCGCTCAAGCTCCAGGCCGTGCTGCTGCGGGTTCTCGAAACGCGGCGGGTCACACCGCTGGGCGGCGGACCGGAAGAAGAACTCAACCTGTCGCTGATCTGCGCCAGCCACCACTCACTGAAAATGCTGTGCGAGAGCGGCGAATTCCGCCCCGACCTGTATTTCCGCCTGTCGGCCATGAGCCTCCACCTGCCGCCGCTGCGCGAGCGGGCCGACATCGAGTCCCTGGCCCGCCGCCTGCTCCACGACGAATCGCCGGGCCGGCCGATCCGCATCTCTGCCTCGGCCCTTGATCTGATCCGCCGCCATCCCTGGCCGGGCAACATCCGCCAGCTCAAGAATGCGCTGCGCCTCGCCGCCGCCATGCTGGGCCCCGACGAGGACACCCTCACGCCCGGGCACCTGCCCCAGGACCTGACCGACGAACCAGACCTGTCGCCGGGCCGCCCGCGCAACCAGAGCCTGCGTGCCGCCGAAAGCCGCCTGGTGGAAGACACGGTGGCCCGCCACAATGGCAACATCTCGGCCG
Source organism: Zoogloea dura (assembly GCF_012927165.1). Lineage (GTDB taxonomy): Bacteria > Pseudomonadota > Gammaproteobacteria > Burkholderiales > Rhodocyclaceae > Zoogloea > Zoogloea dura. The sequence goes on along the minus strand of NZ_JABBGA010000019.1, from coordinate 82,608 downwards.
CGGCGCGAGAACTGGGCATCACCCGCACCACCCTGTATCGCAAGCTCAGGCAGGCCTCGCCCGACACCTGACCCCGGGCATCGATTGCCCGTGGGATACTTGCGCCCCACCGTCAGGCAATCCTCCCCGCAGACAACTGCCATGCATCTCGTCCCGTCGCTCCCCTCGATCCGCCGTTCCCTCCTGCCCGCTCTGGCGTGCTGCCTGCTCTTGGGCGCCTGCAGCCTGCCCCCCAACCCCCTGCCCGAGCAGATGAGCGCCGAGTTCACGCCCGGCATGTCCCTCGACGACGCCCGCCAGCGGCTGACGGCGCACGGCACCACCTTCTCGGTCAAGACCGACGCCGAATGCATGGCGCTGGTCGAGCGCAGCCCCAACGTCAGCCAGCTGCGCCCGCGTGGCGGGCCCTGCGTGTTCGGCAAGATCATGGGCAAGCCGGAAGGCCTGCTCGGCGGCCACAGCGACGTGATCCTGCAGCTGGTCTTCGATGGCCGCAGCACCCTGGTGGACGCGCATTTCGAGGAAATCCGGCAGCTCTTCTGAGCCCTGCCCGGCGCCCTCCAGAACCCCCTCAGCCGTCGGAGAAAAGCAGCACGAGCTGCTCGCGAAACCAGCACACCGCCGGATCGTGGTCCGAGCGCACATGCCACTGGGCCGAGATCGTGAAGGGCGGGGTCGGGTAGGGAAAAGGCCTGGCCACCAACGCATCGATGCGTGCCGTCATGGACGCCGCCAGCCGCCCCGGAATGGTCAGCAGCATGTCCGTATCGGCGATCACCGAGGCCAGGCCGAGCCCGTGCTTGGCGGTGAACACGATGTGCCGGCCGGCATTACGCTCCAGCAGCAGGCTGTCCAGCGCCCGCATCAGCACCGGGTAGCTGTCACCACCGGGCCGGTAATCCACATGCCGGGCGGCCAGGTAATCGCTGACCGTCAGCGCCCCTTCCGCCAAGGGGTTGGACTGGCTCATCAGCACCACGAAGGTCTCGGTGAACAGATCGTGGCGACGATAGTCGCTGCCGATCTCCGGCCAGTTGCCCACCGCCAGGTCGATCATCCCCTCGCTCATGGCATGCCGAGCCTCTTCCAGCGGGCAGTCCACCGTCTCGAGCCGGATGTCTGGCGCCACCCCCGCCAGGTGCCGCAGCAGCGGCGGCACGAAGACCATCTGCGCCAGATCGTTGCCCAGCAGCCGGAACAGCCGGTCTGAGGTACGCGGGTCGAAGGCCCGGGTGTCGCGCAGGGCCGCCTCGATGCCGCCCAGCCCGCTTTCGATGGGACCGATCAGCGCCTGCACCAGGGCCGTCGGCACCATGCCGTCCGCGCCACGGATGAACAAGGGGTCGTCCAGCCGCTCACGCAGCCGGCGCAGGGCATTGCTCACCGCCGACTGGGTCGTGAACAGCGCCTGCGCCGCCTTGGTGACATTGCGCGTGGCATACACGGTGCGCAGCACGCGCAGCAGGTTGAGGTCCAGCAGATCCGGCCGCATGCTCATTCCACCCCCGCAGCATCATTTACATGAGAAATACAAACAATCATAAATCATGATTTGTATGAATGTTCCGTGCTTCCTAAACTCAGCCCAGTCTTATCGAGATTTTCGATATGCGCCGAGATTTACAGACCAGACCAACAAGGAGACACGCAATGATCGAAGTTCGGGACATTCATTACGCCCGCCTGGGCACCCGCGACCTGGATGCGGCGGAGAGGTACGCCACCGACATCATCGGCCTGCAGAAGGTGGAGCGCAGCAGCGACCGGCTGTACCTGAAGAGCGACAGCCGCCATCACACCCTGGCCTATTTCCTCGGCGACCCCGCCGAACAGGTGATCGCCTTCGAGCTCAAGGACTGGTCCACCCTGGGTGCCGCCCACGAGCAACTGCGTGCCGCCGACGTGCCTTGCGGGATGGGCAGCGAGGCCGAGGCTGCCGACCGCCACGTGGAAGCCTTCATGTGGTTTCTCGACCCCACCGGCAACCGCATCGAACTGGTGGCACGCCCGCATGAGGCCGGCCGGCGCTACTTCCCGACCCGCGACGCCGGCATCCTGGGTTTCGGTCACGTGGGCCTGTGCTCCACCGATCCGGTCCGCGACCAGGCCTTCTGGCTGAGCAATTTCAACACCCTGGTGAGCGACTGGATCGGCCCCTGCCCGCTGCTGCGGGTCAACGCGCGCCACCACCAGATGGCCCTTTTCGCCGCCAAGCGCAAAGGCATCCAGCACATCAACCACCAGGTCGCCGAGATCGACGACATCATGCGCGCCTGGTATTTCCTCAACGAAAAGAAGATCCGCATCGTCTTCGGGCCGGGGCGCCACCCGACCTCCGGCGGCAACTTCCTGTATTTCGAAGGCCCGGACGGCATGATCTTCGAATACTCCAACAGCGACCGGACCATCATCGGCGACCTGTCGGCCTACAAGCCCCGCCAGTTTCCGCTGCACCCCACGTCCTTCTGCATGTGGGGCTCCAAGCCCGACATCGCCGAGTTCAAGGAATGAGCGGCCATCACCCCACCGCCTCCCTGGACGCCCAGCGCACGCTGCGCCGGATGGCCCGGGCCCTGGGGCGCAGCGGGCTCAGCGGCCCCTTCGGCCACTGCAGCCTGCGCCTGGACGCGGACCACTTCCTGGTCTGCGCGCCGCGACCAATGGCGCTGATCGCCGCGGACGAGCCCGGCAGCGTGGTGCCGGTGGCCGGTCCGCTGCCCGAAGGCGTGCTCGGCGAGGTCCGCCTGCACCAACAGGTCTATGCGCTGCGCAGCGAGGTGCAGGCGGTGTGCCGCTTCATCTCGCCCAGCGTGACCGCCCTGGCGGCGATGGGCCGGACGCCCCGCCCGCGTCATGGCAATGGCGCCTACTTCGCCCCCGGCGTGCCCTTCTGGACGAGTTCGGCGCTGATCCGCGACGACCCGTCCGCGGTGGCGGTCGCCACACTGATGGGCGCGGCGCCGGCCATCGTGCTCAACGTGAACGGAGCGGTCACCGCCGGCAGCTCACCGGAGCAGGCCCTGGCGCTGGCCTGGTTCCTTGAGGATGCGGCGCGGGTCGAACTGGCGGTCCTCGCCGCCGGCCAGGCCGAAGGCAGCCACCTGATCCTCGGTGAGGAGGCCGCTGTCCGCGCCACCTGGCAGGGCCGCATCGCCGAACGGGTCTGGGAGTTCTTGACCCGGGACGACCCGGAGGCCTGACCCGGCCCCCGGAGGCCCCGCTCCACGCAAGGCCCGCGCTCCATCCTTGCGCGGGCAGGACGCTCCCCACCCCGCCGCGGTGGGAGACGCACGCCCGCAAACCTGACTATCACGAGCTCAAAGATGCCCCCGATCGATATTCAAAAGCTCGCCGACGAGGCGAAATTCAACCGTTTCCACGCACTGGTCCTGTTCTGGTGCGCACTCATCATCGTCTTCGACGGCTACGACCTGGCCGTCGCCGGGGTGGCCATGCCGGCCATCATGAAGGACATGGGGGTGAGCCCCACCCAGGCCGGCTTCATGGCCAGCTCGGCCCTGTTCGGCATGAGCTTCGGCGCGATCTTCCTCGGCACCCTGTCCGACCGCATCGGCCGCCGCGGTGTGATCGTGATGTGCCTGGTTCTCTTCAGCGTGTTCACCGCCGCCGCCGGCCTCGCCGGCGACCCCGTCAGCTTTGGCGCCATGCGTTTCCTGGCCGGGCTGGGGATAGGCGGGGTGATGCCCAACGTCATCGCCGAGATGAGCGAGTACGCACCGCGCCGCATGCGGGCCACGCTGATCACCCTGATGATGTGCGGCTATGCCGTGGGTGGCATCCTCGCCGCCTGGCTGGGCAAGGAGATGATCGCCGAGCACGGCTGGCAGTCGGTGTTCTACGCCGGACTCGCGCCCATCGTGCTGATCCCCTTCATCCTGCGCAGCCTGCCCGAGTCCATGCCCTACCTGCTGCGCAGCGGCCGGCTGGATGCGCTGCGCTCGATCGCCGCCCGCCTCGACCCGGCCAACCCGCCCGCGCCGTCGGCCAGCTTCGCGCTGGCGGACGCCGGCCCGTCCGGCCAGGCCCCGGTGCAGCAGCTGTTCTCGGAAGGCCGGGGCATGGGCACGCTCATGCTGTGGACGACCTACTTCATGTGCCTGTTCATGGTCTATGCCCTCAGCACCTGGCTCACCAAGCTGATGGCAAACGCCGGGCACAGCCTGGGCTCGGCGATGACTTTCGTGATGGTGCTGAACCTCGGGTCGATCGTCGGCGCCCTCGGCGGCGGCTGGCTGGCGGACCGCTTCCGCATCAAGCACGTGCTGGTCGTGATGTGCCTGCTGGCCTTCGCCTCCATCTCCCTGCTCGGGCAGCCCCTGCCCACGGCCCTGCTGTATGTCATGGTGGGTCTCGCCGGCGCCACCACGATCGGCACCCAGACGGTCACCCATGCCTGCACCGGCCAGTTCTATCCGATGGCGATCCGCGCCACCGGGCTCGGCTGGGCGCTCGGTATCGGGCGGGTCGGCGCCATCATCGCGCCGATCCTGATCGGCCTCCTGGTGAGCCTGGCCCTGCCGCTGGAGATGAACTTCATCGCCATCGCGCTTCCGGCCCTCGTCGCCGCCATCGCCATCTCGCGGGTGGACGCCCGGCCCGCCGCGGCCCGGCGGATGGCGCGCGCCTGAGACCCTGCCTGCCAGGCACCCACGGCAAAAAGCCCCGTCGGGGGGAACGACCGGGGCTTTCCTTGCTGCATCCTTCGCGGCTTGCGCCGCGCGTACCTGGCGCTTACTTGGGTGCCAGGGTCAGGATCCACTTCACCAGTTTCTTGGCGTCGGCTTCCTTGATGGCGACCTTGTTGGGCGGCATGGCGAGGCCGCTCACCTGGTTCTTCCAGTGGCTGCCGTAGGGGTTGGAGCCCTCCAGCACGACCCGGGTCAGGAAGGTGTCGGCACCGGGCTTGCCCTGGTACATCTTGGCCACGTCCTGCCAGGCCGGCCCGATCGGAGCCATGCCATTGGGGCCCGGAGTGCCGGACTCGATGGCGTGGCAGGTCAGACAGCCACTCTTGCTGGCCAGGGCCTTCATGTCGTCATCCACGGCTGCGAAAGCCGTCGAGGCAACCAGACCGAGACCGGCCAGCAGCACGGTCTTGCGTAAGGCGTTCATCTTTCTTCTCCTTGACAAAAAACCTGTTGGCGCCGGGCCGGGAGTCACGCGGGAAGGGCCGACCAGTCGATCAGCCCGTAGCGTGCCGCCAGCCGCAGCAATTTGAAATCGTTGTCCGCATCCAGTTTCTGGCGGATGGCGGACAGATGGTTGTGAATCGTCTTCTGGCTCAGGTGCATGGTGCTGGCAATGCTGCCGGGCGACTCGCCGCTGGCGGCCAGCCGCAGCACATCGAACTCCCGCGGGGTCAGCCGCGACAGCAGCGCCTCGCCGTCGAGCGCCGCCCCGGCCAGGGCCTGGGCCACGTCGGCGGCCAGCACCCGCCGCCCGGCCGCCACCTCGCGGATCGCCTCGATCATCTCTGCCGGCTCACTGTTCTTGGTCAAGTAGCCCAGGGCGCCAACCCGCATCGCCTGGGTCACGAAACTGGGATTGTCATGCATGGAGATGACCAGCACCCGCAAGCCCGGCTCCCGCGCGATCATGCGCCGGATTGCGTCGATCCCGCTGCTGCCGCGCAGATTGAGGTCGACCACCGCCAGATCCACGCCGCCGGCACACAGGCGAGCATAGGCCTCGTCCGCCGAGGCGGCCTCGCCCACCACCCGCATGCCGTCCTCGGCATCGAGCAGGCGGCGGTAGCCGTTGCGCACCACGGCGTGGTCTTCCACCAGGAGAATGCTGATCATCGGCCGCTCCTCAGGCCTGCCCAAGGGGCAGGCTCAGGCGCACCTGCAGGCCACCGCCGGGCGCCTCGTCAAACCAGCAGCGGCCGCCCGCCATCTCGGCCCGCTCGCGCATGCCCAGCAGGCCACCGCGGGAACGCCGGATCACCTCTGCCGCCTTGCCCACACCGTTGTCGCACACCGTCAGCTCCACCGCCTTGCCCACTTGTTGCAGGGACAGGCTGACCCGGCTCGCCACACTGTGGCGCAGCACGTTGGTCAGCGCCTCCTGCAGGGTCCGGTACAAGGCCAGGCCGGCCGCCGGCGGCAGCGCCGGCAAGCTGCTCGGAAACTCCGTCTCGATGCCGATGCCGGGCGCCCGTCCGCGCCAGCCGGTGATCAGGTCATTCAGTGCATCCACCATCTGCAGGCCCTCCAGCCCGTGCGGGCGCAACTGGGACAGCAGGCTGCGCACCTGGCCGATCATGCGGGTGGACTCGCTGCGGATGTCCCGCGCGCTCTCCGCCAGCGCTTCGGGCGTGGCCCGGCCTGCATGACGTTCAATATAGGCCGCGGAAATGTTCACCGCCGTCAGGGCCTGGCCGAATTCGTCGTGGAGTTCCCTGGCCAGCTCGCGGCGCTCGTTCTCCTGCAACTCCAGCAGCTGGCGGGCAAGCTGCTGGCGCGCCTCGCGGGTTTCGGCGAGCTCTTCCGAGAGCCGCTCGATGGCCTCCGCAATGGAGGCGAACTCCTTGAGCCGGAAAGGCGGCAGGCTGATCGGCTGCTCATCCCGGCCGATCTGCGCCAGCCCCTGCTCCAGCTCGCGCACCGGCTTGAGGGCCCGGTGGGCGGCCAGCCAGGCCACCACCGCCATGGCCACGGAGAAGATCAGCAGGGCAGTCATGATGCGGGCCCCGTCGCGCAGCACCTCGTGGATCTCGGCCCGCGCGTCGGCGCGGATCACCAGGGTACCGTCGGCAAGCGGGATGCGCCGCTCGTGGATCTGGCGGCCATCCATCAGGTAATCCACCAGCGCCGCCATCGGGCCGCTGGTCAGGGTCGTTACACCCTGCTCCAGATTGGAGCGCTCCACCGACAGAGAGACGTGCCGTAACTGACCACCCGCCAGCAAGGCCTCCAGTTCGGCGGCCTGGTAACCAGGCGCCGCCTGCACTGCCAGCATGGTGTTCACCAGGCGGGTCGAGGCCTCCATCTCCTCGGCCACATCGTCGCGCAGGGCCAGCCCCACCCACGCCGCCGCCGTCGCCAGCAAGGCCAGGGCGAAGCCAAGTACATATCCGAACAGTCTCCAGCGCAAATCCACGTTGCGTCTCCTTGTATTCCCTTGGTGGTAGCGCAGCAAGGCATGTGCCAGCTCCCGGGCGTGCCGGGAAAACTTCCCGCCCCCGAGGGGAGCCCTTCCCACGACAGGGCCGCGGCCGCCCTCCCATACTGCCCCTCGTTCCCGCCGCCGGCCGCTGGCCCTGGCGCGGGAAGCGACGACAGACAACATTCCGGAGACAAGGACCCACCATGAAACAAGGACGCACCCACCTCAAGCCGGCCCTGCTGGCCTTTGCCCTCGCCGCCGCCTTCGCGGCCCCCGCCCAGGCCGCCGGCGCCAAGGTCAGCTGGGACGACATCCGGAACGACGACAAGACCCCGGGCGACGTGCTGACCTACGGCCTCGGCCTCAAGGCCCAGCGCCACAGCCCCCTGAAGACGGTGAATCCGAAGAACGTGGCCGGCCTGGTGCCCGCCTGGAGTTTCTCCTTCGGTGGCGAGAAGCAGCGCGGCCAGGAAAGCCAGGCCCTGGTGCACGACGGGGTGATCTACGTGACCGCATCCTACTCCCGCATCTACGCCATCGACGCCCGCAGCGGCAAACGCCTGTGGGAATACGAAGCGCGCCTGCCGGAGGACATCCGCCCGTGCTGTGACGTGGTGAACCGCGGCGCCGCCATCTACGGCGACAAGATCTACTTCGGCACCCTCGACGCCGGCATCGTGGCCCTCAACAAGGACACCGGCAAGGTGGTGTGGCGCAAGAAATGGGGCGACCACAAGGTCGGCTACACCATGACCGGCGCCCCCTTCGTCATCCAGGACCAGAAGAGCGGCAAGGTGCTGCTGGTGCATGGCTCCTCCGGCGACGAATTCGGTGTGGTCGGCTGGCTGTTCGCCCGCGACCCGGAGACCGGCGAGGAGGTGTGGGCGCGCCCGATGGTGGAAGGCCACATGGGCCGCCTCAACGGCAAGGACAGCACGACCACCGGCGACGCCAGCGCCCCCAGCTGGCCGAAGGACAAGGATGGCAAGCCCACCGAAGCCTGGCACCACGGCGGCGGCGCCCCGTGGCAGACCGCCAGCTTCGACCTCGAGAAGAACATGGTGGTTATCGGCACCGGCAACCCGGCCCCGTGGAACACCTGGAAACGCACCCAGGAAGGGGACGATCCGCGCAACTGGCCCAGCCTGTTCACCTCCGGTCAGGCCTATGTGGATGCCAGCACCGGCGAGCTGAAGGGCTTCTTCCAGCACACCCCCAACGACGCCTGGGACTTCTCGGGCAACAACTCGGTGGTGCTCTTCGAGTACAAGGACCCGAAGACCGGCAAGCTGGTCAAGGCCTCGGCCCACGCCGACCGCAACGGCTTCTTCTTCGTGACCGACCGGGAAAAGCTGTCCACCGGCGCCGGCTACCCCAACAAGCCCACCTCCTTGATCGGCGCCTGGCCGTTCGTCGAGGGAATCACCTGGGCCAAGGGCTGGGATGTGGCCACCGGCAAGCCGATCGAGACCGGCAACCGTCCGCCCGAAGCCAAGGCCGGCGCCGACAAGGGTGACAGCGTCTTCGTCTCACCGCCCTTCCTCGGCGGCACCAACTGGATGCCCATGTCCTACAGCCCGGACACCGGCCTGTTCTACATTCCGGCCAACCACTGGGCCATGGACTACTGGACCGAACACCTGACCTACAAGGCCGGCTCCGCCTACCTGGGCCAGGGCTTCCGCATCAAGCGCCTGTTCGACGACCACGTCGGCACCCTGCGCGCCATCGATCCGAAGAGCGGCAAGATCGTGTGGGAACACAAGGAGAAGTTCCCCCTGTGGGCAGGCACCCTCACCACCGCCGGCGGGCTGCTGTTCACCGGCACCTCGGATGGTTATGTGAAGGCCTTTGACGCCAAGACCGGCAAGGAGCTGTGGAAATTCCAGACCGGCTCCGGCGTGGTGTCCGTGCCCATCACCTGGGAGATGGACGGCGAGCAGTACATCGGCCTGGCCTCCGGCTACGGTGGCGCCGTGCCCCTGTGGGGCGGCGACATGGCCGACCTGACCAAGCAGGTCACCCAGGGCTCCTCCTTCTGGGCCTTCAAGCTGCCCAAGAGCGTTCGCTGATCAGGGCTGTCCCGGGCCGGATCACCTCCGGCCGGCCCGGGGCTTTTTTTGCCGACCACCGACCGGGCCCAGGCCCCGGCGGAGATCACGACCGCCCTCCTCAAGGACACACCCCATGCCCATCATTGCATCCCGCCGCCTGGCCGGAGCAGCCCTGCTGCTGCTCGGCGGGCTGGCCCAGGCCGCCGGCTCGCCCACAGAGCCCCTGGTCTTCGGCACCTGCGGCATCTGGCCCCACGCCCGCTGCCGCGGCGCCGACCTGCGCCACCAGGACCTGTCCGCCCGCGACCTGGCGGGCGCCGACTTCACCGGAGCCAACCTCGCCCGCGTCGACCTGCGCGCCGCCAACCTGGCCGGCGCCATTTTCGACGGCGCCGACCTCACCGGCGCCAGGCTCTCCAAGGCCAACGCCCCCGGCGCCTCCTTCCGCAACGCCAGGATGGTGGGCGCCGACCTGGAATTCGCCCGGGTCATGCGCGCCGACTTCAGCGGGGCCGACCTCACCGCCGCCAACCTTGAGGCTGCCAAGGCCGCCTTCGCCTGGTTTCCGCGCGCCCGGCTGAGCAACGCCAACCTGCAGGAGACCAAGTTCGGTGCCTGCAATTTCCAGGGCGCCAACCTGGAAGGCGCCCTGCTCCGCTACACCATCTTCCCCGACTCCTCCTTCGAGGGCTGCACCGGCTGCCCCACCGACTGGTGACCTCCATGCCCATGACCGCTCCACAGCGCCTGCGCCGGCTGCTGGCCACCCTCGTCCTGGCGGCCGGCCCCGCCCTCGCCAACGAGGTCGCCGACCCCAGCGTGGTGGTGAACACCCAGAGCCTGCCTGCGATCACCGCCGCCACCCCGCCAGGCAATCCTTACCGGGGCCAGGCACGCGCCATCGAGATCGGCCGCCACGCCTTCAACCAGGCCTGCGCCCGCTGCCACGGCGTGGATGCGGTGAACAAGGGCCAGGTCGGCCCCGATCTGCTGCGCATGGACCGCGCCTGCAGCCGCATCGCCGACCCGGCCATCCGCGAGATGTGCGTGCTCGACAACGACGACTTCTTCCTCAAGTCAGTGCAGGACGGCAAGACCCGCGTCGGGGTGGTGCACATGCCGGCCTGGAAGGACGTGCTGCCGCCGGCCGCCATCTGGACGATCCGCAGCTTCCTGGAGAGCCGCAAGCCCTGACACGAGGCGACGCCCGGGCGATAATCGCGGCCTTCGATAGCGCACCGTCCGGGCACTCCTGGCGCCCTCCCTCGCTCACCTTTCCCGCCCCATGCCGACCGTCCGCAACGCCACCCCCGATGACCTGCCCGCCATCATGGGCATCCAGGCCCGCTGCTACCGCGCCATCATTCCCGAATCGGCGGTATCGATGGGCGCCAAGCTGGCCGCCTCCCCCGCCACCTGCTTCGTTGCCGAGAGCCGGGGAACGATCCAGGCCTACCTGCTGGCCCTGCCCTGGCACTTTGCCAGCCCGCCCTGCCTCGACGCCCCCGCCTGCCACCTGCCCGCCGCCCCCGACACCCTCTACCTGCACGACCTGGCCGTCGCCCCGGAGGCCCGCGGCGGCGGTGCCGCCGGCGCACTGCTGGGGGCCTTCCTCGACGCGCTGGACACGCTCCGCCTGCCCCGTGCCAGCCTGATCGCCATCCAGGACTCGGCCCCCTGGTGGGCCCGTCACGGCTTTGCCCCGGTGGCCCTGGACAGCGCGCTGGCGGAGCGGCTGGGCGGCTACGGCCACGGCGCCTGCTACATGCAGCGGACGACCATGCCAAGCGCCCCGCCCTGAGCCCCGGCCCGGAACATTCGCTTAAGGTCTGCTTAAGTCTCTCCAGGCAGAGTTCGCCCAACACAACATCCGGGAGAACTCCATGCACATGCACTTCCTGGGCAGTGGAGGGCGCCGGACCCAGGCGGGCGTCGCCACGGGCGGTACGGGTCCGACACACTGATGGACGCCCCCCCGAACTGTAGCGGGAGCCGCCCCGAACCTGCATCCCGGGCGGGAATGCTGCACAATCCGCGCGTCGTCCGAAACCACCTCCCCGATGCGCTTCCTCCCCCCCCTTCTGGCCTGCCTGAGCCTTGCCGCCTGCGCCACCGTCACCCGCGTCCAGCTCGACCACGAACTGGGCCGACCCGACCCCGCCCGCTTTGACCGGGCCCTGACACCGCTGGCTCCGGCGCCGGACTACCAGACGCGGGTCCGGCCCATCCTCGAGCGCCGCTGCGTCACCTGCCATGCCTGCTACGACGCGCCCTGCCAGCTCAAACTGAGCCGTTTTGACGGGCTGACCCGGGGTGCCAACCCCGACCCGGTCTACTCGGCGAACCGCCTGCGTGCCGCCGACCCCGCCCGTCTGGGCTTCGATGCGCACAGCAATGCCACCTGGCGGGACAAGGGCTTTCATGCCGTACTGAACGAACGGGCCTCCAGCCCCCAGGCCAACCTCGAGGCCAGCGTGCTGTACCGCATCCTCGCCCTCAAGCAGCGCAACCCCGGCCCCGCCGAGGGTCCGCTGCCCACCGGCAAGTTCGACTTCTCGCTCGACCGCAAGCAGACCTGCACCCGGATCGAGGCCATGGGTGACTTCGAGAAGGAGCACCCGGAATGGGGGATGCCCTTCGGCCTGCCGGCCCTATCCCCCGCAGAGCACGACACCCTGACCCGCTGGATCGAGGCCGGCGCACCATGGCAGCCCCGCCCTGCCCCCGCACCGGCTGTCCAGGCCAGGGTGGCCGAATGGGAAAAGCTGCTCAACGGCGACAAGCTGCTCGACCGTCTGGCAGCCCGCTACATCTACGAACACTGGTTCATCGGCCAGCTGTACTTCGACGAGCAACCCGACTACCGCTTCGAGCTGGTGCGCAGCCGCAGCGCCCCCGGCCAGCCCATCGACGTGATCGCCAGCCGGCGCCCCTACGACGACCCGGGCGTGGCCCGCGTCTATTACCGCCTGCGCCCCACCGATGAAACCGTGGTGGCCAAGACCTACATGCCCCTGGCCCTCGACGCGGCCCGCCTGGCCCGCCTGCGCAAGTGGTTCTTCGAGGCACCTGTCCGCGTGGAGAGCCTGCCCGACTACGATCCGAAAACCGCCTCCAACCCCTTTGTCACCTTCCGGGCCCTGCCCGTCGATGCGCGCTACCGCTTCATGCTCGACGATGCCCGCTTCACCCTGGCCGGCTTCATGAAGGGGCCGGTGTGTCGCGGCCAGGTGGCGCTGAACGTCATCACAGACCACTTCTGGGTGCTTTTCTACTCGCCCGAGAGTGAGGTGGCGCGGCGTACCGAAGGCTTGCTCGAGGCCACCAGCCCCAATCTGCGCATGCCCGCCGAGGACGACAGCCCGACCGGCATCCTCGCCTGGCGCGAGTACGCCAGGGCCGAAAAGCGCTACCTGGACGCCAAGAGCACCTACATGGCCCGCTTCGCCCAGGTGAAGCCCCGGGTGGCCGACCTGTGGGATGGCGAGCGCAGCAATCCGAACGCCGGGCTTACGGTGTTCCGCCATTTCGACAGCGCCTCGGTCATCCGCGGCCTGGCCGGCGAGCGCCCGCAGACCGTGCTGCTGATGGGCTACCCCCTGCTCGAGCGGATGCACTACCTGCTGGTGGCGGGCTTCGATGTGTATGGCAACGTCGGCCACCAGCTGGCGACCCGCCTCTACATGGACTTCCTGCGCATGGAAGGCGAGGAGAACTTCCTGACCCTGCTCCCGCTGAAGGACAGGCAGAAGGTGCTCGACCAGTGGTACCGCGGCAAACCCGAGCTGCGCATCCGCCAGTTTGCCGACACCCGCGCCTACTTCCCGGGCGAAACGGCAGAACGCTATCGTCGCAGCGATACGCTGGGCGAACTCTATGCCAAGGTCTCCCGCCAGCTCGGCCCGGTCCGGCCCGCCACCCTGGACCTGGTGGACAACGGTGGCAGCCTCGGTCAGCTGACCACCTTGCGGCGCCTCGACGGGCTGACCGGACTCTCCGCCTCGCGCATGCCGGAACACAGCCTGGTCCTGCTGCGCGACGGCTCGGCCAGACCACGCGTCCTGTCCGTGCTGCGCAACAGTGCCCACAGTAACGTGGCCGAGCTTTTCAATGAGGACGCCCGGCGTCTGCCCGACGAAGACAGCCTGATCGTGCTGGACGGCATCGTCGGTGCCTATCCCAACATGATCTTCGAGCTGAACGCCGGCGAACTCCCCCGCTTCGTCAGGGCCGTGCAAGGGCTGGGCAGCGACGCGGACCTCAAGCGCCTGGCACAACGCTTTTCGGTTCGCCGCACCGACCCGCGCTTCTGGGAGGTGAGCGACACGCTGCACGACTACTGGCAGCAGAGCGCCCCCCGGGAAGCTGCGATCCTGGACTACAGCCGCCTGGAAAGCCGCTAGCAGCCCGTAAACGACCGACGCCCCTCACGGGGCGCCGCACAGCAAGCCGAGGGAAGGCCCTCGCTCAGGGCAGACAGAGCTTGCCTGTCACGTTGGCCGACGTGCCGATGCTGTTGCCCAGCACGGTCAGGTTGCCGGTGACCTTGGAATAGGCCCCCTTGCCATCGGTACCGGTGATCAGGATCTGCTCGGTCACCGCCCCCACCGCCGTGGAGCCGTCCGCGTTGTAGGTCACCTGTGCCACGATCACGTCATTGGTGAACAAGGTAGTCCGGTAGGCGCCCGAGCCGATCGACACCGCGCTGCGGGCCGTCTGGATGCTCTGCCGGGGCAGCTGGGTCGCCGCATTGATCACCGCGGCAGGCGTCGCAGTAGTACCCGCCAGCCCCGCCAGGGGTTCGGCCGTGACACCGGCGTAACCACTGGCCGACGGAAAGCCGAGCAGGCTCAGGGCTACGCGGAAACACTGGTTCTGGAAGGCTGGCACCTGGCTACCCAAGGCATTGATCGCGCAGGAGGCATCGGGCAGCAGCTTGACCGAGCCCACCACCGGCACGCAGGCCGCAGAAGCGAATGCAGGCAAGGCCCCCAGAACGAGGGACGCAAGGATCTTGGCGGAGGTGGAAAGCTTCATCTGAACAATCTCCAGGAATGCGGGTGAAAGGAGGACTCGGAGCCACAGACCCGGCCGACAACTTGCCGACGGAATGGCAGGGCGACATCGGCATAATGCCCATCGCAAATGTGGCCGCCTTCTTTCCAAAGGACGCAAGCGTGACAAATATCACAAATTGTAAAAATTCATGTAAGCCGGCCGGCATCCTGACCCACCGGACAGGCCGGACGACTGCTGCGCTTCCGGCCCGATCCTGAAAAGGCGGAGCAAACCCGCCTTGCGCCTGAAGAGAAACCAGGTTTATTGGCGTATTGAATCTTCTGTTTGTGCAACGCAACATCGGTGCGTTATGTTGGACAGGTCCCCCACCCATCGGCCCACAAGGCCGGGTGGGACCTTTCTGTTTCCCACAAGGAGAAGATCATGACTTCCGCCGACACCTGCAATACCGACCTGCTCCACCTGATGACTTCCGCCCGCAGCCAACATGACCGCGCCATCGGTGATTTCCTTCACCAGATCTGGCAAGCTTTCGTCGAAGAGCTGACACCCGCGCCCGTTCTCGAGCTGGCCCGCCGTGCTCATCAGGCCCGCTCTCCACATCCAGGCCACTAAACCGCGCGCAGCTTCCTGCGCCCCCTGCCGGCCGCCCCGCCTCCCGCGGAGGCGGCCATGGACCCATTCCGTTCGCCCATGATCGTCCGTCCCCGCCCCACGATGCGTCAGCTCTTCTTCATCTGGAAGGGCTCCATCATTCCGCTGATCCTGCCCCAGGTCCTCTTCGTCACCGCGGTGGCCGCCCTGGTGACCCTGGCGGCCGACCTGACCGGCCCCCGTTTCCCGGATTTCGCCACCGGCCCCTTCACCTTCCTGGGGCTGTCCCTGTCGCTCTTCCTCGGCTTCCGCAACAACGCCTGCTACGACCGCTGGTGGGAAGCCCGCAAGCACTACGGCCACCTGCTGGTGGTGATGCGCACCCTCGCCCGGGACAGCCAGATCCTCGAAGCGGACGCGGCCGGCGTGCGCCAGCGCCAGGACCTGCTGCGCCTCGCCACCGCCTACACCCGCGCCCTGACCGCCAGCCTGCGCGACCGCCCGGTGCTGGCCGAACTGGTCGACCTGCTCGACAACACCGAGCAGGCCGCACTGGCGCGCTGCCGCAACGTGCCGGACGGCCTCCTGCAGCGCATCACCACCCTGCTGCTGGAGGCCCGCCATGCAGGCCGCCTGGACTCGGTGACCTATGTGATGATGGCAGCCCACGTGGACCAGCTGACCGCCATCCAGGGCGCCTGCGAGCGCATCCGCCATACCGCGCTGCCCTTCGCCTACACCCTGCTGCTGCACCGCACCGCCCACATCTTCTGCATCCTGCTGCCCTTCGGCCTGGTCCATTCCCTCGGCCACGCGACCCCGCTGCTGACCGCCCTGGTGGCCTACACCTTCTTCGGCCTCGACGCCCTCGGCGACGAGCTTGAAGAGCCCTTCGGCACCGCCCAGAACGACCTGCCCCTGGACGCCATCACCCGCCGCATCGAGATCGACCTGGGCGAGTACCGTGGCCTGGCCAGCCTGCCGGCACCGCTGGAACCGAAGGATTTCGTGCTGCTCTGACGACCGGCCCACCCGGTCGGTTCAGGCCTGGATGCTGCGCAGCACCGCCACCAGCTCGTGCTGCCGGGCTGTCCTGGTCTTCTGGAAAATGCCCTGCAACTGGGTCTTGGCGGTATTTGCCGAGACACCGATGCGGGCCGCCACCAGTGCCAGGGTACCGCCCCCCAGCAGCTCCCTGGCGAGCCGTGCCTCGGCGGCCGTCAGGCCGAAGCCCTGCTGCAACACCGCCTCGCTCGGCGGGCGCAGGGGGTCGGAGATCTTCACCAGCACCCCGGGCTGCTCGAACCAGGGGCTGCCGCGCATCTGCATGATGGGCGCGACGACAAGCAGGAGTGGCGGCCCGTTCAGACGGTCGAGGGTCACCACCGGATAACCCGGGGCGGCATGCCGGATGTTCCCTTTGGCCAGTTCCAGGGCATCGGCAAAAGCCTTGCGGAAGCGCCGATGCGCATCGGCATCCACGCAGCCCAGACGGGCATCACGCCCCACACGGAGGGCCGCCCCGCTCTCCAGGAATTCATCGAATGCACGGTTCGCCTCGCGGATCGCCCCATTCGCGCCCAAGGCTGCCGCGGGCTCGCCGCAGGCGTCGACACCCCCTCCCCCAAAAGCCAGTGCGCGGGAGAACGCGGCCAGCCGGCGGGAGATGCGGATCGCCCGGTCAAGGTGCGGCAACACCAGGTCAAGGGCCGAACGCGCAGCGCCATCGAAACGCTCCCGGTCGCCCAGCTTGAACAGCACCACGTTTCCATGGCGCATGCCCTCGACCGCAGTCTTCACCATCAGACATTCCTTCAATCCGTAGGGGAGCAGGTATTCCTGGTAGACCGGGCTGCTCAACCGGACGCTGTCCGGCAGGGCCTCCAGGTCGGACACCCAGCGCAGCTCTGGTGATTTCATCATGACCGGCAGACGCGGATCGATCTGCGCATAGCGCCGGAGATACACGCGGTGAGCCTCCTCGTCCACGTTGTACAGCACGTGCCGCCACAGCACCGACAAGGTGTAATCCATGTCCACCAGGGCTGCCGCCTGGGCCCCGCCCAGCCTGGCCATGGAGGCCAGGGCTGCAGGCCAGCGCTCCGGATCGAGGGCAGCCTCATAGAAGAGGGAGATGACGGGATCAAGCTCGAAGATATCTGGCGCACTCATCTGAAAGGGTCCGGGTGAGGCCTTGGGAAGCCTGATGAATGGGGTGATCCGCCGGCAAGAACTGCGTGACGCAAAGTCAATATAGATCATGCCGACCTGCTATCACCCGATCGGGTGATTTCCCCGCGCATGCAATTTGGTAGCGTAGCCACAGCACGCCATCCTGGCATGCCCGACGCAGATTCACTCCCAGGGAGTCCATCATGACCACCTTCGTCGACCTTCTGATCGGCCTGGCCCTCCTCTACCTGATGACCTCCGTCATCGCCTCCTTTCTCGTCGAGGGGCTGGCCAGCTACCTCAACCTCCGCGCCCGTGGGTTGCAGCGCTTCATCGGCCAGCTGCTCGAAGGCCACGCCGCGGCCCCGTCCCTCGCGATGTGGAGCCGCAGGTTCTATGCCCACCCCCTGATCCAGTCCCTGCACACCCCTACAGTCAGCCTCGACGCTCCCGGCACGCCGCCCAGCTACATTCCGGCGCCCCGCTACGCCGCTGTCGTCATCGACCTGCTGGCCGGCCAGATCACGGGCACCGCGCCGGGAAGCCCGGTGACCCTCGATGCGCTGAAGTCACAACTGGCCGGGATGAACCTGCCAGGCGGGCTGCGGGCCAGCATCCAGACAGCCCTTTCGGCTGGTGCCAGCTCGCTGGC
The DNA here is from genome assembly GCF_012927165.1 of Zoogloea dura. Classification (GTDB taxonomy): domain Bacteria; phylum Pseudomonadota; class Gammaproteobacteria; order Burkholderiales; family Rhodocyclaceae; genus Zoogloea; species Zoogloea dura. Next base: position 64,989 of record NZ_JABBGA010000019.1, on the reverse strand, counting down.
CGATCTGCGCAAGGAGCTCGAGACGGGCTTCGATGCAAGCATGGAACGGGCTGCCGGCTGGTACAAACGGCGCACCCAGCTCTTTCTGTTCGGCTTCGCCTTGGCGCTGTCGGCGGCCTTCAACCTGGACAGCTTCTATGTGGCCAACCGCCTCCTGAAGGACCCGGCACTGCGGGACCTGTCGTTCGCCACTGCCCGGGGAATTGCGCCACCCGACGGCTCGCGAACCCTCGAGCAGCTCAAGTCCGGCCTCGCCGCCCGCAGCATTCTGCCGGCCGGAGCCCTTGCCGACCTGCTCCAGGCAACGGCCAGCGCAACACCTGACAAGCCTGCCATCGTCAAACAGGCTGACGCGCTCCTCGATGCCCTGCATTTCAACCCGATTGCCCGCATGCACACCCGAGCCCTGCTCGATGCCAGCCCTGCCGCCCGCCGGAAGGCCTTCGACGCCCTGCTGGCCGAAATGCCGGCAATCCAGTGCACCGCGCAGGCGGCGACGCCAGCCACCGACGCTCCCGTGGCCACCTGGCTCGCCTACATCTGCGGGCTGCAGGACACGGGCAAGCAGGAGGACGCCCTCGAAGCCTTTCAGAAATCGATGAGCCTGTGGGTCGCTCCCGAGCGCATCATCGACCCGGCTCTGGGCCGCATCCTATGGAACGCCAGGAGCATCCCCGGCGCAACGGACCCCACTCCTGTGAAGACGCTGCACAACCTGCTCCTGACGCACGACGCGCAACAAAGGGCCCTCAAGGACCAAGTGGATGCCCTGCTCGGACGCCTGCCCGAAATCGGCTGGATCTGCGATGTGGCCAAAGCCTGGAACGGCGACCCCTTCCGCTGGATCCGCGCCTTCTTTGGCTGGTTTGCCACGGCCCTGCTGGCGGCGCTCGGCGCCCCCTTCTGGTTCGACACCGTGGGCAAGCTGGTCAGCCTGCGGGGCGTCGGCCTCAAGCCACCGTTTGAAAATGAAAAGCCCTCGGACAAGGGAGCGCAATGATGGCCCAGACCACCCTGCCCGCCGGACCTGTGCCCAGTCCCCGTCCGCGCCTTTCCGCCCTCGAACTCGATCTCTGCGGTTCCCCCGAGGCTTTACGGGCGCTCACCCGGAGTACGGGCCATCTCCGCCCCTTGCGCAGCCTGGCGCTGCGCAGCCATTTCGTCACACCGCTGACGCTCGCCGGCCTGTGCGGCACCATCATCGCCCTGCAGGGACTGCCCCTGCGCTGTACCTGCACAGCCTTCCATCCCGCAGCGCTGGCGAGCCTGCTGCTCGCCCTTGCCGCGGCACTGCTGGGCAGGCGGAGCAAGGCCGCTTTCAGCCTCGCCCTGCATCTCGAGTGCGCACTTCCGCGCGATGAAGAAGCACTGGCCCAGGCCCTGCTGCGCGGCACTCGCAATGCCCGGATGGAATATGCCCTGCTCGGCGCCGTGTCACTGCTGCTGGCCCTTCCCCCTCTGCGCGTCACACCTCCGACGGGAGCGATCTCCCTCGCCCTGTGCGGGCTGCTCGCTGGCGGGGCGCTGTCACTGCTTGGCGGCAGCGCCTTCCGGCACAAGCCCACTCTCACGGCAGGCCTGGGCCTGACTGTCACGGCCCTTGGCGCGGCCGTCCTGGTGTCCCCCTACCACTGATGAGGTGCCCCATGAACGAGACCGACAACACTTACCGCCTCGGCATCACCCTGGCCGGCGCTGTGTCTGCCGGCGCGTACAGCGCCGGTGTCCTCGACTTCCTGCGGGAAGCCCTGGACGCCTGGGAAGAGGCCAAGCGTCAGGGCATCGATTCGGCCGGCCGCAAAGTCCCGACCCACACCGTACGTGTCCAGGCTCTCTCCGGCACATCGGCCGGCGCCATGTGCGCCGCCATGTTCGTCGGCAGCCTGGGCCGCTCCCGCCCGGCGCAGGGAAGCACAGCCCCGTTTGCTGGAAGCCCGCTCTACGATGCCTGGGTCCGCCAGGTGGATATCCTGCCCATGCTCGACGACGCCGACCTCGTCGCCGACGACAGCCTGCGCGCCCTGCTCAACTGCCGCGACCTGGACAGAATCGGCGACGAGACCCTGCAGCCCTGGACCTTCTCACCCTTCACCGCCCATCCCTGGCTGGCCGAGGATGCCGACCTGTTCCTGTGCACCACCTCCCTGCGCGGCATTCCCTACGAGGTCCGCGCCTACGCCAACCAGGCTGTCGCCCCCTATGGCATGAGCCTGCATGCGGGCGTCCTGCGCTACCGCCTGCAGGTGCACACCGACCCGGACGGGATCACCGATGCCATTCCCCTGGCCACGGACAGCCCCCCCGCCCATTGGGGACACCTGCGCAACACGGCCCTGGCCAGCGGCGCCTTCCCCCTGGCCCTGCGCCCCCGGGTGGTGTCGACACCCCGCTCGATGATTGCCGGACGCCGCTGGGAGGTCCCGGATGAAGCAGGGCGCCACTTCAGCGCGCCGGGTGAGATCAAGGCCTGCATTCCCGACGAAGTCCAGGATTTCGTCTCCGTCTGCGTCGATGGCGGCGCCATCAACAACGAACCGGTTGAATACACGCGGATGAGCCTGGTACTGGCCAGCGCCATCCACGCTAACGGCACTATCCAGAGACTGCCCCGCGACCTCGACCAAGCCCGGGCCTCGACCCTGTTGATCGACCCGTTTCCGGACACAGCCGACTTCGACAAGACCTATCACCCCGACGGCAAGGACGACCTGCTGTCAGTCATCGCCGCCCTGGTTCCGGCCCTCCTCGACCAGGCCTCCTTCAAGACCGACGAACTCGTGCTGGCGGCCAAGGTCGGTATCGGGTCAAGGTACCTGATCTCCCCCTGCCGCCCGAATCGCGCGGCCGGCCAGCCCGATCTCGCCTGCGGCCCGCTGGGCGGCTTCCTGGGCTTCATCCACGAGGGCTTCCGCCACCACGACTACCTCCTTGGACGCCTCAACTGCCAGCGCTTCCTATCCCGCCATTTCTATGTGGATTTCAGGAACAGCGTCGTCAATGACTGGAGCGAAAACCCCGACCTGCTGCACTACACGGGCTCCGCCTACTATGGGGCAGACCACGCCGCCATCGTCGCCGAGGTGCATGCCGCCACCCCTGGAACGCTGCCGGGCTTCACGCCCGTACCGGTCATCCCCCTGATGCCGGAGCTGCGCAGCCTCGGCGCAGCCCTGGGGCCCGGCCTGAGCAGCATTGAGGAGTTTCAGCGAGAGAAATGGGCCACGTATGACCCGGCCCAACTCACCGGGCTGGAAGAGAGGCTGTGCATTCGCCTGGACGCCGTCTTCAGCCGGGGAATCGATCAGGTCAGCGTCCTTCTGGGCGGGCGCAAGCCCATCCGGCGCTGGCTGCTCGGCGCCATCGCGAGCCTGCTCGGCCTCAACCCTGCCCGCCTGCTGGCGCGCAAGGCCTGCCGCGGGCTGCAGGAGCTGCTCACCTCCGCAGGCCTGATGAAGGCTTCAGGCAAATAGCTCAGCCCGGCGAGTGCAGGCCGATGCGGTTGCCCTCGCTGTCGGCAAACAGAGCGATGTGGCCGATCTCCGGGCTGATCAGGGTCTTCGGCATCAGCACCCGGCCCCCCGCCGCCACGGCGCGGGCCAGGGGCTGCGCCAGGTCGGCGCCGCCGTCCAGGTAGATGACCACGCCGTGCTCGCCCGGGCGCCCCTCCGGGCAGGCCAGCAGGGCGCCGCCGGTGGCCGGCTCCGCGTACGGAAAGACGGCCAGCTGGATGTCGCCCATGTTCTCGACGCGGAGCTTCACCTGGAAGGTCTCCTCGTAGAAGGCCTGGGCCCGGGCCAAGTCGGAGGCCGGAATTTCGAACCAGTTGATCAGTCGCTGCATGATGTACTCCCTTGTTTGAAGAATGACAGGAGCACTCAGTCTGCACGCCCCCTCCTGACAGCCTTCTGTCAGGAGGCACCGCCAGAGCGCTTCAAAGACGAAGTATCCTGACAGCCTTATGTCAGGAGCCCCCCATGCGCCGTGCCGACCGCCTGTTCCAGATCGTCCTGCTGCTCGACCGGGGCCGCGCCGTCACCGCCCGTGAGCTGGCCGACGCCCTGCAAGTGTCGGAGCGCACCATCTACCGGGACGTGGCCGATCTCGGCCGCTCCGGCGTACCGATCAGCGGCGAGGCCGGGGTGGGCTACCTGATGCGGCCGGGCTACCGCCTGCCGCCCCTGATGTTCGACGCCGAGGAGCTGGCGGCCCTGGCCCTGGGCAGCCGCATGGTGCGCAGCTGGGCCGACCCGGCCCTGGGACGGGCCGCCGAGCGCGCCCTGATGCGCATCGAATCGGTGTTGCCCCAGGCCCTGCGCCAGGACCCGGCGCGGGATGCGCTGCTGGTCCCCGGCTTCCATGTGCCGGAGGCCATGCGCGCGCCAATGACAGCCCTGCGCGCCAGCATCGCAGCCCATCACAAAGTCCGCATCGCCTACGCCCGGGCCGACGGCCTGGCCAGCGAGCGGGTCATCCAGCCCCTCGGCCTGGTGTTCTGGGGCGAAACCTGGACCCTCGGCGCATGGTGCGAATTGCGCGGCGGTTTCCGTAGCTTCCGCCTCGACCGGATCGCCCACCTGACTCCGCTCGACGAACATTTCGACAGCACCGGCATGCTGGTCCGCTACCTGATGTCGGTGCAGCAGGAGGACGACCAGGCCAGCCCCGCACCATCGACCAAACAAGAATGACTTTCATTTGCAAACAATAGAAAGTCTCGATAACATCGGCACGTCATCAGACTTCCACGTGTTCCGACCCCGACCATGACCATGACCCACTTCAAGATCCTCGCCACCCTGCTGGCCGGCATTGGCATCGCCGGCACCTCCGTGGCGGCCGACACCGAACTCAATCTCTACACCGCCCGCCACTACCAGACCGACGAAGCGCTCTACACGAACTTCACGGCCAAGACCGGCATCAAGATCAACCGCATCGAAGGCAAGGAAGAAGAGCTCCTCGAGCGCATCCGCAACGAGGGCGCCAACAGCCCGGCCGACGTCTTCATCACCGTCGACGCCGCCCGCCTGGCCGCAGCCGACCAGGCGGGGATCTTTGCCACCGTCGATTCGGCCCTGCTCAAATCGGCCATTCCGGCCAACCTGCGTACCGACCGCTGGTTCGCCTACTCCACCCGCGCCCGCGTCATTGTCTACAACAAGCTCGACGTCAAGGCCGACCAGGTCCGCAATTACGAAGACCTGGCCAAGCCCGAGCTCAAGGGCAAGGTGTGCACCCGCTCCGGCAACCACGCCTACAACCTATCGCTCGGCTCAGCCCTGATCCAGCACATCGGCGCGGCCAAAACAGAGGAATGGGCCAAGGGCCTGGTGGCCAACTTTGCCCGCGCCCCCAAGGGCGGTGATACCGACCAGATCAAGGCCGTGGGCGCCGGCGAATGCGGCGTGGCCCTGGTCAACTCCTACTACCTGGCCCGCATGTTCAAGTCCGACAAGCCGGACGACCGCAAGGCCGTGGAGCGGCTCGGCGTGGTCTGGCCCAACCAGGCCAGCTACGGCACCCATATCAACATCTCCGGCGGGGGCATGCTGAAGCACGCACCGCACAAGGAGGCAGCGGTCAAGTTCCTCGAGTACCTGGCCTCCCCCGATGCCCAGAACTACTTCGCCAACGGCAACAACGAATGGCCGGTGGTGGCCGGCGTGAAGATCTCCAACCGCGGCCTCGAGACCATGGGCAGCAACTTCAAGGCCGATGCGATGCCGGTCGGCAAGCTCGCCGACACCATCGTCGAAGCCCAGCGCATCTACGACCGGGCCGGCTTCCGCTGATCCCCGCCCCCCGTGCCCGCCGGCGGGAGGCTCACACCTCGATCCGGCGCGGCAGGGGGACATCCGGATGCTGCAGCGCCCACCAAGTTATTGCCAATCATTCTCATTTGCGTTAATCTTGTTACAAGATCTTTTGGGCAAGCCAGCCAATCGCTAGCCAAGCCAGCCAGCCTCGGATCGTGAAACCCCACAGTCCCCCCACGGGACGATTTCATATCGAGAGGCTCATTCATGGCACACAAGCCCAAGCACGGCCGCCGCCCGGTCACCCAGCAGCAGCGCCCCCCCGCCGCCATCTCCGCCGACAAGGCCATCCTGCCCCTCGGCGCGATGATGTTCGCAGCCTCCTTCAGCGCCCTCGCCCAGACTCCGGCCCAGGGCGAAGAGGTCAAGACCCTCAAGCCGGTGGTCGTCAAGGCCACCGCCGAAACCGAGCAGAACGGCAAGGAAACCCTGCGCGCCACCACCACCCGCATCGGCAAGGGCAAGCAGGACCTCCGCGACATTCCCCAGTCCGTCACCGTGGTGACCGAGAAGCTTCTCGACGACCGCAAGATCGACACCGTCAAGGAGGCGCTCAAGATGACCTCGGGCATCACCTTCCTGGCGGCCGAAGGCGGTGAGGAAGACATCCGCCTGCGCGGCTTCCCGCTCAACTCGACAGGTGACCTGTTCATCGATGGCATGCGCGACCCGGCCTTCTACGATCGGGACACCTTCAACATGGACCGCATCGAAGTGCTGCGCGGCTCTGCCTCCATGCTGTTCGGCCGCGGCTCCACCGGCGGCGCGGTCAACCAGGTGAACAAGCAGGCCAAACTGATCGACCAGTCCCAGATCGACCTGACCCTGGGCAGCCACCAATACCGCCGCGCGGTGGTCGACGTGAACGTCAAGACCGGCGACGAATCCGCCCTGCGCCTGAATGCCATGCGCACCATCGCCGACAACAACGGCGCCGGCTCCAGCCTGGACAAGAAGGGCTTTGCCGCCGACTACCGCTGGGGCATCGGCACCCGCGACGAGTTCGAGGTGGGCTTCTTCTATCTCGACAACAACAACGGGATGAATTACGGCCTGCCGTGGGTCCGCCCCAACGCCAGTTCGCCGGTCAGCGCCACCACCATGCTGCCGGCCGACGCCAAGAGCTACTGGGGGATGGCCAGCGACTACAACAACGGCACCGCGACCTACGCCACCTTCGCCCATACCCACCGTTTCTCTGCCGACACCGAACTGGTGACCAAGGTCCGCAAGGGCGACTTCGAGCGCGACCAGCGCGCCGGCACCGTCCGCTTCGCGGGCGCCGCCCAGCAGCCCGGCGGCCAGGCCGTGACCCTCGCCACCCTGAGCCCTAACTCGGTGATCAACCGGGGAACGCAGCTCAAGGTGCAGAGCATGGAGAACCTCTTCGTGCAGAGTGACTTGTCGTCCAAGTTCGAAGCACTCGGCTTCAAGCACGAAGTGCTGACCGGCGTGGATTTCGCCTGGGAGAAGAAGATCGTCCTGGGGGCCCGCAGCGTGGCCCAGGGCGGAGTGACCCTCACCAAGCCCACCACCACCTACGGCAACACCAACGACGGTGCCTGGATCGATGAAGGCCTGCGCAAGCTGCGCAAGACTAGCGAGTTTGAAGCCCTGTCCGGCGGTATCTACGCCCAGGACCTGGTCAAGGTGGCCGATCACTGGAAGCTGCTCGGCGGCGTCCGCTTCGACGCCATGTCGGGCAAATACGATGCGTTCAACCTGAGCGCCACCAATGTTGCCTCCACCTCCCAGTACGAGCAGGCCATCTACAAGTGGAGCCAGCGCTATGGCGTGATGTACCAGCCCAGCGAGCTGCACTCCTTCCACCTGTCCTACGCCACCTCGTTCAATACCTCGGGTGACACCTACTCCTACAGCGCCGCCACGGTGAACACCCCGCCCGAGAAGAGCATGAACCTCGAACTGGGTGCCAAGCTCGATTCCGCCGACAGGCGCATGAGCACCCGCCTTGCCCTGTTCCGCGGCGTCAAGCTCAACGAGCGCAACACCGACCCGTTGATCCCCGTTGCGGTGCTGTCCGGCAAGCGCCACGCCACCGGCTTCGAGACCGACGTGATCGGCAAGATCACCCCGCGCTGGGAAGTCTTCGGGTCCTACACCTGGATCTGGGACGCCGAGATCGACAAGGGCGCTGAAGGTGCAGAAGGCGAAGGCCGCCGTCCGTCCCTGATCCCGAAACATCAGGGCACCTTGTGGACCACCTACCAATTCACCGAGAAGCTGCGGGCCGGCATCGGCGCCAACGGGCGCACCAAGATGACCCCGAACCGCAACCCGGGCTGGTACTCCGAAGGCTATGTCACCTACGACGCCATGGCCGAATACGAAGTGCTGCCGGAACGCCTGACCGTCAAGGCCAACCTGATCAATCTGAGCGACAAGGTGTATGCCGACTCCCTCTACTCGGGCCACTACATCCCCGGCTTCGGCCGGACCTACTACGTCACCGCCAGCCTGAAGTTCTGATGCAGGACATCACGGCACCGAGGTGAAATCCAGGGGGCATGCCGCGAGGCAGGCCCCCTTTACCTTTGCCCATTTGGCCTTTTCAGCGCCTGGAATCCGCCATGCTTCTCCAGATCCCCGAACTCCTCACCGCCGCCGAATTGCGACTCGCCCGGGAATCCCTGGTCGACGCCCCCTGGGCCGACGGCCGCGACAGCGCCGGCCCCCAGGCCGCCACCGTCAAGAACAACCAGCAGCTCCCCCACGACTGCGAGGCCGCCCAGCGCATCCGCCAGATCGTGCTGGGCGCGGTCGAGCGCCACCCGCTGTTCCTCAGCGCTGCCCTGCCCAAGAAGATCTTCACCCCGCGGGTCAATCGCTATGGCGGCGACACGCCCTACTATGGCGGCCACGTGGACAACGCCATCCGCTTCCGCGCCGACACCGGCGAGCGGGTCCGCACCGACGTGTCCTGCACCGTCTTCCTGGCCGAGCCGGATGACTACGACGGCGGCGAGCTGCTCGTCCAGGACACCTACGGCGCCCGCGGCGTCAAGCTGCCCGCCGGCCACGCGGTGATCTACCCAGGCACCAGCGTCCATGAAGTGACCCCAGTCACCCGCGGCCACCGCATCGCCTGCTTCTTCTGGATCGAGAGCATGATCCGCAGCGACGAGCAGCGCCGCCTGCTGTTCGACCTGGACATGGCCCTGATGCGCCTGCGCACCCAGCACGGCGAGACCGCAGAGGCGGTGGCCCTCACCGGCACCTATCACAACCTCCTGCGCATGTGGGCCGACACGTGAGCGCCGCCCCCGCCCTGGACACACTTCCGCACGGCGTAGTGTCGCTCGGTGACCATGAAGGTCACGCCCGCGGCGTGCTCGACGCCAACGCCTGGGCCTACTTTGCCGGCGGGGCGGCCGACGAGATCACCCTGCGCGCCAACCAGGCCGCCTGGAGCGACCTGAAGCTGCACCCGCGCATCCTGCGCCGGGTGGCCGGCGGTCATACCCGCGTACCCCTCCTCGGCCGGACCCTCACTCACCCCATCCTGCTCGCCCCGGTGGCCTACCAACGCATGGCCCACCCTGACGGCGAGATGGCCACCGCCTGCGCCGCCTCCGCCCAGGAGGCCGGGCTGGTGCTGAGCACCCAGGCCAGCCTGCCCCTGGAGACCATCGCCGATGCCGTGCGCGACGACGTCGGACGCGGCCCGCTGTGGTTCCAGCTCTACCTGCAGCACGACCGCGGCTTCAACCTGGAGCTGATCCGGCGTGCCGAAGCCGCCGGCTACGAAGCCCTCGTGCTCACCGTGGACGCTCCCTGCAACGGCGCCCGCGACCGCGAGCGCCAGGCCGGCTTCCGTCTCCCGCCGGGCATATCGGCGGTGAACCTGTCGCGCCTGCCGCCGCTTCCCGAAACCGCCCTGCAGCCCGGCCAGAGCGCCCTCTTCGACGGCCTGCTGCGCCATGCGCCCACCTGGGACGACATCGCCTGGCTGCTGGCCCAGACCCGGCTGCCAGTACTGCTCAAGGGCATCATGGACGAGGACGACGCCCTCGAAGCAGCCCGCCTGCGGGTGGGCGGCCTCATCGTATCCAACCACGGCGGGCGCACCCTGGACACCCTGCCCCCCACCGCCGAAGTGCTCCCGGCCATCGTCGATGCGGTCGGAAACAGCCTGCCCGTGCTGGTGGACGGCGGCATCCGGCGCGGCACCGACGTGCTCAAGGCGATGGCCCTGGGCGCCCGCGCGGTGCTGATCGGCCGCCCCTACATCTACGGCCTCGCCAACGCCGGCGCCCTGGGCGTCGCCCACGTCATCCGCCTGCTGCGCGACGAACTGGAGATCGCCATGGCGCTCTCGGGCTGCACCACCCTGGACCGCATCCCGCCCCGCCTGCTACGGCGGTAGCTGCGAGGGCCCTCCGGAACCCCTCTACCGCCTCATTTTTGAGCGACGTCGATCTTCGCAGAGCCGACGCCCCTCCTTATTTGAGCGACGCCGACCTTCGGCGAGCCTCGATCGCCTCTTTTTAGGGCGGCAAGCCTGCTCGCCGACCCGCCGTCGCTCAAAAAAAGGAGGCGGCGGCGACCTTACAGGGGCCATGTAGGGCCATGGAGGGGCGGTTTCAGCTGCCCGCGGACTCCGATCTGGCTCCTGCGGGCGGCTGTCTTGGTGGTCGCACTGCGTCTGTACCTTTGCTGGGCGGCTTTCCTGTTTTTCACCTTGGATTGGCCGGGAATTTCCCACGGCCGGGTTTGCACACCCGGCCGTGGGAAATTCCCGGCCAATTCAACTCAAAACAACGGAAAGCCCCCCAGCAAACGCACACCCGCTCGAACACAGCATCACAAACGCAGCCGCGCCACCTCGTTGTCGAGCTCCCGGGCGATCTGCAGCAGCTCGTCGGCCTGGGTCCGGTTGGTGTCGGCCGAGCGAGTTGCGTCCGCCACGGAACGGGCGACCGAATCGATCCCGAGCGACAAGGCCTGGCCGGCCTCGCTCTGCTCCCGGGTCGCCCGGGCGATCTCGGCGACGGCGCCGGACACGCGCTCCGCGCGTTCGCGGATGGCCTGCAGGGCCGCTTCAACCCGGCGCGACGCCTCCACGTTGCCGCTCACCTGGTCCACCGCCCGGCGGGCCGTGCCAGCCACCGAGGTCACGCTGTCCTGGATGCTGTTGAGGATGGTGTCGATCAGGGACGCAGACTTGGCGGACTGCTCGGCCAGCTTGCGCACCTCGTCAGCCACCACGGCAAAACCCCGGCCCTGCTCACCCGCGCGCGCAGCCTCGATGGCCGCGTTGAGAGCCAGCAGGTTGGTCTGCTCGGAAATGTCGCGGATCGCGTTGAGCGCCTTGTGGATCTCGGCCGAACGCTGGCCCAGCTTCTCGACCTGGACGGCCGCGTCCTGCACCGTGCCGGCGGTGCCATTGAGCTGGGTGATGGTGTCGTTGACCGAATTCACCCCCTCCTCCACCGACAGCGCCGTCTCGCGGGTCAGGTCCAGGGCCGCCGACGCGTTGCCGGCCACCTGCTCGACACTGAGGGTCAGGCTCTCCGTGGTGCTGGCCATGTCCCCCGCAGAATTGCTCTGCTGGCGGGTCGTCTCGCCCAGCGCCTGCGAGGAGGACGACATGCTGCTCGCCGCCCGCTGCAGGTGGTCGCTGGTCTGGCGGATGCTGCCAGCCAGGGCGCGCATGGACTCGGCGGCCGAATTGATGCTGTTGCCGATCAGGTCGATCTCATTGCGGCTGCCCGGCTGGGCCTCCGCCCTCACGGTCAGGTCGCCGCCGCCGAAGCGCGACACCAGCTCCGCCAGGTGGCTCAGGGGCTTCAGGCGCCGGCCCAGGAAGAAGGCCAGCGCAATCACCAGCAGCGCCCCGCAGCCAACGGCCAGCAGGGCGATCTGGTTGCGCAGGGTGTTGGCGTCCTCGACGAACTCCTCGACCCACGAGCCGGTGACCACCAGCCAGTGCAGGTCGGGCAGCTCACGCACCACCACCATCTTGTCGGCCTCGGCATCGGCCGGCCCCCACTTGTAGATGAGGGTCCCGTTCTTGGCCTCCACCAGCCTGCGCACAATGTCCTGGACCCGCGGATCCACCTGGCTGAGGGTCTTGCCCTCGAAGCTCGGGTGGTAGATGAAGCGCACATCCTTGGCATCGCCCGACGGCACCGAAATGATGTAGGGGTAACCCGTCTTGCCAACCTTGATCCCCTTCAGCTTGTCTTTGATCAGCTTGACGTTGCTCTCGGCATCGACCCGCATGGTGACCGCGCCGATGACGGCGCCGGAGGCGTCCTTGAGGGGCTCCGCGGCCAGCACGAACATCTTGCCGTTGCGCTCCAGCGAGCCCAGGAAGGGCTTGCCCTCCAGCAGGACGCCCGGGTAGGCCCCGTTGTTGTCGACGAGCTCGCCATTGCGGTAGTTGCCTTCCTTGTCCTTGAGCAGCGTGGCGGCCCGGTAGAAGCGGTCGCCCTTGCGCACCAGGAAGGCGGCCTCGCGATCGGTGTGCAGCTTGGCATAGGCCGTCAGCAGGCCGGCGTTGGCGTTCAGGATGTGGGGGCCGACCGCCAGGCCGGGCAGGCTGGCCGCCCCGGTGGGCAGGTCGGCGCCGGTCAGCCGCGGCTTGCCGTCGAGGCTCTCGATGAACTGGGCCAGCGCATCCACGGAGCGCTTCTCCAGGGCGTTCTGGGCATAGGCCAGCATCGAGATGGTCATGTCGGCCTGCAGGGCGAGGGATTCCTCGGCCTTGGACAAGGCGTTCTGGCGGGACAGCATGGCCACGGCGGCCACCAGGATGGCGACCATCAGGGTGACGCCGAGGGTGCACAGCAGGACGACCTGCCGGGCGATAGGCTTGTTGTTGATCATTTTTCTTCTTCGCAAACGGGGATGGGCTGCAACCCGTTGCGTATCGGCCCGATGCCGCTGGCCTTTAGAAGAAACACCTACTTATTTCAGGGTTTTTACACACCCCCTCCCGGCGGGATCCTCCAGCGGCTGCGCCTCTCCGGCCCACGCGCCGGCAAGCCGGACATCCCCCGGGGGCTTGCGGCGGGGGGCTACTCGTCGAAGGCGTGGATGAAATCGCGGATCCGCGGATAGATCTGGCGGTCCCAGCGCTTGCCGTTGAACACCCCGTAATGCCCCACACCGGCCTGCAGGTGATGCTGCTTTCGATAGGGCGCCAGCTTGCTGCACAGGTCGTGGGCGGCCAGGGTCTGGCCGATGGAACAGATGTCGTCGCGCTCCCCTTCGACCGTAAACAGGGCGGTGCGGCGGATCAGTTCCGGACGCACCGGACGCCCCCGGTAAGTCATCTTCCCTTGCGGCAACAGGTATTCCTGGAACACCGAGCGCACCGTCTGCAGGTAGAACTCGGCGGGCAGATCCATCATGGCCAGGTACTCGTCGTAGAACTCCTTGATGCCATGGGCCTTGAGCGTATCGCCCTCGACAAAATGCCCGTACATCCGGTGGAAGGACTCCTTGTGGCGGTCCAGGTTCATGCTCATGAAGGCGGAGATCTGCAGAAAGCCCGGATACACGCGGCGGAACGCGCCCTTGTAGCGCAGCGGCACCACCCCGATGAGATTGCGCTCGAACCACTCGATCGGCTTGCTGGTGGCCATGTTGTTCACCTCGGTCGGATTGATCCGGCAATCGATCGGGCCGGCCATCAGCGTCATGCTGCGCGGCTGGTGGGGGTGGCCCTCCTCGGCCATCACCGCCACCGCGGCCAGGGTCGGCACGGTGGGCTGGCACACCGCCACCAGGTGGGTATGCGGCCCCAGCCAGTCCACGAAGCGGATGATGTGCTCGATGAAGGTGTCCAGGTCGAAGGCGCCCTCAGACAGGGGGATGTCCCGCACGTTGTGCCAGTCGGTCACATACACGTCGTGGTCCTGCAGGAGGGTCTGCACGGTGCCCCGCAGCAGGGTCGCGAAGTGGCCCGACACCGGCGCCACCAGCAGCACCTTGGGCTGGCCCTCGATGGCCGGCTCCCGGCGGAAGCGCTGCAGGGTACAGAAGGGCGTGGCGAACACCGCCTCCTCCACCACCCGGCAGCGCCCCTGGTCGGTGTCGACGGCATCGATGCCGAAGGGCGGCCGATGGTGGGTAAGCCCTGACAGGGCGATCACCTCGCAGGCGGCCGCCGCCTTGCGCAACAAGCGGCTGTGCGGGTACCAGAACAGGCTGTGGTGCAGCCAGGGCGCCAGCGCACGCGCCACCGTACGCGCCGGCGTAGTCAGGTCGGCCAGGGTTTGGTAGGCCTGGTAATGCAGGGCGGGGCTGTTGGGGGACATGGTCGTTTTTGTAGGTGCTCAAGTTGGTGAGTACGATCAAGCAATAGACATGCCGTACCACCCAAGAGCCCGGCATGCGCTTTGCTTGAAACAAGCCGGCAATCCCGCTTCGCACGCTTCGAGGAGACACCCCATGGCCGCCGCCGCCCTCACCCTGAGCAGCAAGAACTATTCGTCCTGGTCCCTCCGCGGCTGGCTCATGGCCCGCTTTGCCGGACTGGACTTCAGCGAGGAGATGGTCGAGCAGGATGACCCCGGCGCCCGCGCCGAACTCCTGTTGCTGGCCCCGTCGGTGCGCGTGCCGCGGCTCACCCATGGGGCCATCTCGGTGTGGGACACCCTGGCCATCGGCGAATACCTCAACGAGCTCAAGCCCAAGGCCGGCCTGCTGCCCGCCGACCCCGCCGCCCGGGCCCACTGCCGCTCGATCTGCGGCGAAATGCACTCCGGTTTCAGTGCCTTGCGTGCGGCCCTGCCCATGAACCTGAAGGCCCGTTTCCCCAAGTTCACCGTGTGGTCACGCGCCCAGGGCGACATCGAACGGGTCACCGAAATCTGGCGCGACTGCCTGCAGCGCTACGGCGGCCCCTACCTGTTCGGCACCGGGCGCACCCTCGCCGACGCCATGTACGCCCCGGTGGCCACCCGCTTCCTGACCTACGACGTGCCCCTAGACGCCGCCTGCGCGGCCTATTGCGCAACCATCATGGCCATGCCGGAAATGCAGCCCTGGATCGACGCGGCCAGGCTGGAACCCGACGACATCGAGGAGCTGGAAGTCGAGTTCTGAGGCAATCCATCCGGCGCCCCGGCGCACCAGCGCGAGGCACGCGCCCGCCGGCGGTGCGCAGCGCTTCAGCTGAACAGGCCGTCCACGTCCGCCGTCTCGCGATGGCCCAGCGCGCCCTGGTGCAGGCGCAGCCAGCGGGCCGCCCGGGCGCGGCCCAGGTCACGCAGTTCGTGCAGGAAGGCCCGCGTCGCGTTGAGCTTGCTGCCGTTCCCCACCGCGGCCAGCTCCTCGGCCTCTATCATGTGGAAGCGTAGCGACATCAGCTTGCGCTCGAAGCGCCCCAGCGGCATCCAGCCCTTGCCCTCCCCGATGTAGGCCCGCGCCTGGGCGATCATGCGCATCTCGCGCAGGAAGGTCGTGGAGAAACCCAACTCCATGCTGCGCGCGGCTATCTGTTCCGCGCTGCGCGGCGCCTCCTCGCGCACCAGGGGGTTCAGCAGCACCAGCACGATGTCCGGCGCGGCGCACTCGTACATCAGCGGGTAGACCGCCGGATTGGCGGTGAAGCCTCCATCCCAGTACGCCTCGCCCTCGATCTCCACCGCATGGTGCAGGGTGGGCAGACAGGCCGAGGCCAGCAAGGCCTCCTCGCTCAACTCCGCCGTGCGGAACAGGCGCACCTTGCCGGTACGCACCCGCGTCGCCGCAATGAACAGCTTCAGCTGACAGTCCCGCCGCAGCCGCTCGAAATCGAAGCGCGCCCGCACCACGTCGCGCAGCGGGTTGAGCTCGAAGGGATTGAGCTGGTAGGGCGAGAAATGCCGCGTCCACTCCAGCATCGCCACCAGCGGCCCCGGCAGCGAACCATCGCCGGAAGGGTTGAAGCTGTGCAGCAGATCCAGCTCGAAGGGCGTCGAATCCGCCACCGCCTCCCAGAACCCGGCCAGGCTCTCCCGCGCCCCCTCCGGCCCGCCCGTCATCCAGCCCTGGGCCAGCGCCACCGCATTCATCGCCCCGGCACTCGTCCCGCTCACCCCGTCCAGCGGCAAGCCTTCCTCCAGCAGGCGGTCGAGCACCCCCCAGGTATACGCCCCATGCGCCCCGCCCCCCTGCAAGGCCAGGCTCAGGGCCGGCGGCCCCGCATCCGGCTTCGCCCACCAGCGTTTTGCAAACATCGCGGACCTCCTTCAAGAGAATTGCTGCAATGCACAATACCTGAAGAGTGGACGGGGGTGGGTTACGGAAGTTCAGGGGTGGGGGTTATCGCTCCCCTTAGAACCCAAGCGTCGTGTGGCATGACGGCGTACCAACGCTGCTGAAAAATTACAAATTCAACAAAACAACAATCCATCACAGAATTTAAATGACATTTATCACCAAGCCCGAAAGCATATATTGAAATAAAATATCCACCCATCTTGAGCATCCAGGCGCACCTGTCCCGGCTCTCGATCAAACACCATCCGCTCACGGGAAACCGCCAGGCTTCGATGCGTATCCTGCTGATCCACCAGAATTTCCCGGGCCAGTTCCGGCACCTTGCCCAGGCCTGGGCCTACCGTCCCGACCTGCAGGTCGTCGGCATCGGACGCGACCGCGCCCCGGGGATTCCCGGCCTCAACATCCTGCGCTACTCGCCCCACCGCGCGCCGCATTCCCATCAGCACCCTTATCTCCGCCAGATGGAGAACGCGGTTCTCCATGGCCAAGGCATGCTGCGCGTGCTGCTCACACTCAAGAACAAGGGCTTCGTGCCCGATGCCATCGTGGCCCACCCCGGCTGGGGCGAAACCCTCTACGCACGCGACGTCTTTCCCAACGCCCGGCTCATCCACTTCTGCGAGTGGTACTACGGCACACCCGGCGCCGACCTGGGCTTCGACCCGGAGTTTCCGAGCACCCTCGACGATGCCGCCCGGGTCCGCACTTGGAAGGCCCTGCACACCCTCAATCTTGAGCAGTGCGACCTCGGCGTCAGCCCGACTCATTGGCAATGGAGCCGCCACCCGGAGACACACCGCTCGCGCATCCACGTCATCCACGAAGGCATCGACACCCAGCACCTCAACCCCGACCCCAAGGCCTGGATCCGCCTCCGCTCCGGGCTCGTCCTGCGCCAGGGCGCCCCGGTGATCACCTACGTGGCCCGCAACCTGGAGCCCTATCGAGGCTTCCACGTCTTCATGCGCGCCCTTGAACAGATCCAGCGCCTGCACCCCACCTGCCATGCCCTGATCGTCGGCGGAGACGGCGTGAGCTACGGCCGGCGCCCCAAGGACGCCCCCAACTGGCGCCGGAAGATGCTAGCCGAGGTCAAGCTCGACCCCACCCGCACCCACTTCCTCGGCAAGGTCCCCTACGCCACCTACCGCCGCATCCTGCAGATCTCGGCGGCCCACATCTATTTCATCTACCCCTTCGTGCTGTCCTGGTCTGCGCTCGAGGCCATGGCCACCGGCTGCCTCCTCATCGGGTCGCGTACCGCCCCGGTCGAGGAAGTCATCCAGCATGGCCACAACGGGCTGCTGGTGGACTTCTTCGACATCCAGGGCCTCGCCACACAAACCATCGAAGCCCTGGCCGAGCCCCAACGCTTTACCGAACTCCGGCGCCAAGCCCAGCAGACCGTCCGCCAGTCCTACACCCTGGAGAAGGGCATCGAGGGCTATGCGCGGCTGCTTGGAATCCCCGCCCATCCGCCCCCCACTCCATCCACAGGCGCCGCGCACTCCACGGCAGCAAACGAGGTTTCACCATGCTAGAACTCGGCCCCGGCGCAGACATCCTGCGCGGCATCGGCATCCTGATGTGGATGTTCATCATCGGCATCCTGGTGGGCGCCTGGGCCCTGCCCAACACCCGGCCCGGCAAATATCTGGCCGTCGCCACCGTGCTTGGCCTGCTCATTGCCTTTCCGGGGCGCTGGGCCTGGGAGCGGCAGAAGCGCAGCGACCACTACCACGCCCGGCTCCAGCAGGCCCGCGCCCACTTCCAGGAACGCTGCAAGAACGCCGGCGAGAAGATCTACCGGACGGTGGAGGACGTCGAGGCCATCGCCATCCTGCGCAAACGCCGCCACGGCGGCACCTTGCCCCAGATCGTCGAAGACCCTTTCGGGGCCGTCGGCAATCCCTGGGAAAGCGACTACCCACTCTCCTTCCTCCTTCCGCGGAACAAGGAGGGGCAATTGCTTGGAGGGTGGATGGGGGGGTATGGCGGAGAGCGCCATGTCTGGAACCAACCCGGCTATGCCTACCTCGACCTGCGCGACCAGGACGACGACAGCATCACGCGCCACACCCTCGCCATTCAGATCTCCCCGGGAGACACCACCGACTCAGCGGGGGCTCAGCCCCAGCCAGATCCCGTACGCACGCCTCTTTACCGCTTCGTCGTCAACAAATTCCCCTCCCCTGGCCCGCTGCCCCGCTACGGCGTCATCTTCGAGGATCTCACCACCCCGGAAGAGCGAGCCCAATGGATAGCCGGCAGTGCATTCCGCGTCTTGGATCTGCAAACCAACGAGATCCTCGCCGAACGAATCGGCTATTTCATGGACGAGGGAATGGGCTCGACGGGGGGCTCGCGAACGCCGTGGGAACAAGCTAAACAATGGTCCTGCCCTAAATATACCATTGACATAACCTATAGATATTTTTGGGACAGAGATTTCACTGAGCAAGTTCTTAAAATTAAGAACCGGTAAATGGAGAAAGAAATAATGTCAAACGACAGTATTCAAAATTTTCTGAAGTATGCCAATTTACAAATGGCCGCAGAGGCGACTCTCGAAAAAGGGAGTAATATTGGCTCACCGATTATCACATCTGGCATCCCCGTACTTCCACCAAAATACCTAACCGACGGCAACAACCACGCCAGCAAATTTCCTTCCCCCCTCGCTTCCAGCTTCCTCGCCGAAGGCTGGGAAATCATCGCCCACCAGCCCAACACCAGCACCGGCTTTAGCGCCACCCTATTCAAGAACAATAAGACAAAAGAACTCGTCATATCCTTCCGCAGCACCGAGTTCGTCGACGACGCCGTACGCGACAACCAGGCCACCAACAAGATGGAGATCAAAGAGCACGGCTGGGCGCTCGGGCAGATCGCCGACATGGAAGCCTGGTGGGAGAAGCTCCAGGCCAACGGCGTGCTCACCCGTGACGCCAAGGTTACTGTCACCGGATACAGCCTCGGTGGGCACTTGGCCACCGCATTCTCACTGCTTCACGGCACTGAGCGGGTCAGCGCGGTCTATACCTTCAACGGTGCTGGCGTTGGCGACGTGCACTCCAATACATCCCTGGACGCTGTCATCAGCGAATTCCAGCGCAGGAGGACGAATACGGATGGGGAACAGATCCGCTTCAGT
Organism: Zoogloea dura; assembly: GCF_012927165.1. GTDB lineage: Bacteria > Pseudomonadota > Gammaproteobacteria > Burkholderiales > Rhodocyclaceae > Zoogloea > Zoogloea dura. Next base: position 45,780 of record NZ_JABBGA010000019.1, on the reverse strand, counting down.
GACGCACGAATCCAGAAACTCTACCGGGATATTCGGTCCAAATTCAATGCAGGCACCAGACCCACTGATGCGGATTTTGAACTTATCGATCGCACCGCTGGATCGGTCTCAGAAAAAGGCATCATTCGCCAAGCGCTGACGAACATAAGAACAATATGGGCAGAAATAGACCGTGTCGCCGCTCTCAAAGAATACAGCGAAGGCACCAAGCCCGTCGCGGTCTCCGCGCTCTCGACAGACGGGCGCACCGTACAAATCGAGGCCGTCAAGCTCGATTACCAGCTTGCCGTACTGATGGCCGATCCCTCCATATCACCCTATCGTACCAACGTTGCGCTCAGCGGCTGGGATGCCATTTCCAATCGAAACCTCAGGGGCACAGTCGTCGGACTGCCCAGTTACGATATCTATGGGGCACAATCCCCATCCGGAGTCGCCAACTCCCAATGGCATTACGGGAAAGGCACCCCGATCTATATCGAGGACCAGCCGCTTGCCCGCGGAGACGTCTTGCTCAGCGCCTTGGTTGAAACGGTCAATTATGCCGATGCCAAACTGCTTGTCGACTACTACACCACCAACGATTTCGGCGACACCCACAGCCTCGTTCTCCTTGTGGACTCCCTCGCGGTCCAGGATCTGTTTGCCCGCCTCGCCCCCCTCGTCACCAGGGAAGAACTAGCCGGCATTTTCAGCGCCGCTACCCACACAGAAAGAGAGACCATTCTCTTCAGCCAGGGCAAGGCCGAAGGCTACACCCTGGAAACCATCCTGGATGGCTTGTTCCTGACCGTAACGGGCGTCGATCGGCGCCTGCGCTTCCTGCGGACGGGCGCCGGGGAGTCACTGGACACCGGCAACACCTGGCACGACATGACCGCCCGGGAAGCACTGCACTCGGCGATCTCCGACCTCAAGAACAACGACGCCTTCAAAGCCCTCGCCGGCAAGGTCACCCTCGTCACCCCCACCACTGACCCCAACACCGCCCGCACCGACTTCGGCCAGTTCCTCGCCCTCGTCAACCTCACCCCCTTCGCCCTCAAGACCACCGACGCCGACGCCCTGGCCGCACTCAAGAAGGCCAACGAGGCGCTCGCCCAGGCCTGGGCCGCGGATGCACAACTGACCTCGACCCAGCGTGCCGCAGGCCAAGGCAATTACTCCGACCTCTGGCTCGCCGATCGCGCCGCCATGCTCAGTTGGCTCCAGCAAGCCAACAAAGATAACAATCCAAACTTGGAGTCCAGCAAGATCGGTAAGGAGGCATGGGCGTTCAATGACCTCGAATCCGGCCAAAACATCACCGTCCGGCCTGATGGCGCATTCGTGGCCATCACTCCTCATAAGGTCGAATTCGGCTCGACTGCGGACGACGCCCTCTCTGGCGCCGAACTCACGGACCACCTCTTCGGCGGCGACGGCAACGACACACTCACCGGCAACAGTGGCGCGGACATCCTACAGGGGGGCCAGGGCACCGATACCTATATCGTCAATGCCAGCGGCGGCGGGGACATCATCGTCGACAGCGATGGAAAGGGCGTCATCAAATGGTCTATTTCCGGAACCCAGTACACCCTGGCGGGCAGCAAGAAGCTCTCCAATGGAACATGGATATCCGAGGACAAGCGCTTTGTCTTTTCCCTGACGGCGAATGCGGCAGGGGGCGACGACCTGAATGTGGCGGCGGACGGCGGGGTGTTGCGGGTCCGGAATTTCTCAAGTGGCCAATTGGGGATCACTCTGGCCACCGAAGACAGCCCCAAGCCCACCGGTGCGGGCACGGCAGGCAATGATTTTCTGAGTATGGGAGGAGCAACTCAGGCTTCGGGCTTGGCAGGCAACGACCTCTTTAATGGCGCGGACGGATCGATTGATGAATGGGTTGATGGAGGTGCAGATCGCGACATCTTAATCGGACGTGCTGGAGATGACACTCTTTTGGGAGGCACGGGGGACGATCTCATCATCGGCGGCAACGGCGCGGACTTGATCGATTGCGGAGATGGTGCGGATGTGGTGCTCGCCGGCACGGTGTATCAATACCACAAGGACAACCAAATAATCAATCGAGCCCGCAGCTGGGATGGCTGGTGGTCGTTTGAAGCAGATTACTGGCAGATAAAGATCTTGAGTCAGGATCAATTGGTTTACATCGATGACCCGGCCGCTCAGGAGTATTGGCACCGTGACTCTGAATATGACCCATCATTCTCCTACGGCTATCACACGTTTATGTTTCAGTATTCCTATAGCGCCGGCGCTCCACCAACCACAAGTGGTATCGATAGGGACAGTTCGATTACTCCAGCAAGTTCTCGTATGGCTCTCGGCGCCGATACAATACTCGGGGGGGCAGGCAACGATATAATAGGAGGCTCTGGAGCGGACGATCTGATCGACGGAGGAGAAGGAAATGACATTATCTCTGGCCTAGAAGGTAATGAGCAGCTTTTTGGAGGAAAAGGTGATGATCAGATAGCCGGCAATCAGGGCAAAGACTTGGTTGACGGCAACAGCGGCAATGATAGGCTGTGGGGCGGTATTGATGCAGATACGATCCTCGGATCAGGTGGCAATGACTATATCCATGGCGATTTTGGCGCGTCCGGCTTTGAAGTGCCCGCAACGATCTATGCCCTATCCGGCAATGACCTCCTCCTCGGCGGCGATGGAGAAGACTCCCTGCGTGGCGACGGTGGAAACGACACCTTGTTCGGCGAAGCCGACAACGACCTGCTCGTCGGCGATGACGCCAATCTGAACATCACTTATCACGGCAACGACCTGCTGGATGGCGGAACCGGCAGTGACACTCTATCGGGCTTGGGCGGCAACGATTCGCTGTTCGGTGGAGAGGGGGCCGATTTCCTGGTCGGTGATAACGACGGCGCCAACCCCTTGCCCGATGCAACCCCGGGTGCAGACTGGCTGGACGGCGGAGCCGGCGATGATCAACTGGAAGGCAACGACGGCAATGACACCCTGATCGGCGGCATTGGGCTGGACATCCTATCGGGTGGGGACGGCGACGATGTCTATATCTTCGAGAAGGGCGACTTTCTTGTCGATGCAGAGGGCAAGAGCGACGCGATCATCGACAGCGGCGGCAATGACATCATCCTTATCAAGGGATATCGGCGTGACGAGGCCTACCTCACCCAGGCCAACGGAGACCAGGATTTCGTTGTGCTCAGCACCTTGGGCGGCGAGTCCATCCAGGTATCGGAGTCGTGGGGTAATACCATAGAGAAAGTACTGTTCCAGGATAGCGGGAGCCTCGCCGCCCAGCAGTCGTCGCAACCCTCCCTTCTACGCACAGCATTGGCCGCCGAAGCATCCTCCGAGCAGGCCTCGGCAACCGCTTTCTGGAATGAAGGTTACTCGGAGGTTTCGTTCCAGGAGCTCTTCTCCAGGAGTCCCTACACCCTCAACTGGACGGGTAAAGGGAATACCGCCGATGCCTTTTTTGGCGGCACCAAGGATGACTCGATCCTCGGCAGCGACGGCAATGACCAGCTATTTGGCCACGCGGGAAATGACTGGCTCGATGGCGGCAGGGACAACGACACCCTGAGCGGGGGGCAAGGCAACGACTGGCTGCTTGGGGGCGAAGGCCAGGATGTGATCCTGCTCGAGGACGACTTCGGGCACGATCTGATCACCGAGGACACGCAGATTACTCGCCAATTCCAGGACACCATCCGGTTTGCCGGCTCCGTGACCCAGTCATCCTTGTCCTTCTTCCGAAACGGAAATCAGCTCGTCCTGTTCAAGGATCCTGACAACTGGGCCGCTGTATCCGAGTATTTCGGCCCTGCGGGAGCCCCCTCCATCGCCCGGATCGAGTTTGCGGACGGCGGCAGCATGGACTACGCCGCGGTGCTATCCCTGTGCGGCACGGATGCGAACGTTAGTATCGGCTTTGGCACCCAGGGCGATGACGCAATCGACGCACGCGGCTCCGCCAACATCCAATCCACAGTGTTGTTATTCGATGGGAACGACACTTTCCTGAACACCCTTGCCGCCCGTGACAAGGTCTTCGGGGGCAACGGTAATGACACGATTTTCGGGGACGACCCCGAGGAATTCAATACGATGTATGCGTCCCCCGAGGCCGCAGATGCCGTATATAAAGCCGACTATCTCGATGGCGGGGACGGCGATGACGAGTTGTACGGTGGAAGCGGCAAGGACACGCTGCTGGGTGGCAAGGGCGACGACCTGCTGTGGGGCGGCAAGGGAGATGACGTTTACCTGATCAATGTCGGAGATGGCTCCGACAGGATCATCAACTACGAGAAGACCCCGACCGACACGGCAAATGACGAGGTGCGTTTTGGGGAGGGTATCGTTCCGGAAGACCTGACGCTGCTTCGTTCGGGCAACGACCTGCTGGTGACCGACCGGGAATACCGATTTCAACTCAACATTCAGGGTGCTTTCTCAGGTGGGCAGGATCTCTCATCATTTTCCTGCGTGGACCTTTTCCGCTTCTCAAATGGGCAGACCTGGACCCTGAGCCAACTGAATGAACGGGTACAGTACAGCACGCCTGGAGACGATGTCATCTACCTGCAAGGCGGCTTCAGGCTTGTCCATGCCAACAGCGGCGATGATGAAATATGGGGAACCAGCAATCCCGACTCAATTTACGGCGACGACGGGAATGACAGTCTGCACGGAGAGCCCGGCATAGACAGCCTGATAGGCGGAAAAGGAGATGATACCTATTGGGTCAGCAATCCTGGCGCAGAAAGGTATGTGCCCACAACACCAGAGTTCGAGGACATCGTTATTGAAGAGGTCGACTCCGGCACCGATACCTTGGTGGTGGACACCTTCAACGCAACCCTTCCCGATAACGTTGAGAACCTTGTCGTTTCAGATATCAAGCAGATATCCAACCGCTACTCCGGCGACCCCTGGATGCTCACATACAGCGACCACTGGTATCAGGGCAACAGCCTGAATAACGTGATCGACAGTTCCGCGGCCCATCGCCCCCCCATGTTTGCAAACGTAAAGCTCCACGGTGGAGGCGGGTCGGATACATTGATCGGGGGGATCAATGACGAGACCTATTTCGTAGACGATCCGACTGACGTCGTCATCGAAACGGGCTCGGGAGACGCCGAATCCACCGACGGGGTCGAGGCATCGTTCAGCTATGCCCTCCCCGACCACGTGGAAAACCTGAGGCTGACAGCCGAGAATACCCGCGGAGAAGGCAACGCGCTCAACAACGTTCTGACCAGCCAAGGCGGCAGCACTCTCGTTGGGGGAGACGGCGATGACACCTATTTCACGCCGGCATCGAGCACAGTGGTCGAAGCTGCCAACGGGGGCTTCGATGTTCTGAACATAGTGAGAGACACCTCACTGGCGGAAGGCGACGGCATCGATGGGACGTTCCGGATCACCGACTACGCCAACTTCGAAGGCCTCACTCTGGCAGGTGGCAACAATCCCATCCTAATCGGCGGCGACGGAAGCGATGTACTGGAGATAAGCAGTGCTTGGACGGGAACCATCGAAGGAGCAGCGGGAAACGACAGCCTCTTCCTTCTTTCGACAACCGGCGGACAGGTCGACGGTGGCAACGGCAACGACTATATCGAGAGCCGTCCCTTCAGTGGCAACAGCGGCTTACCGACGGGCCTCATACTTGGCGGAGAGGGAGACGACACGATCAACCTCTTCGATTCAATTTACACCGTCGATGGAGGCAGCGGCAACGACTCGGTCAAGCTTAACGGACGCGGAGCCTACATCCGATTCGGGCCGGGAAGCGGCATCGACCGAGTCGAGTGCGCTGCCGATGAATGGACCGAGATCCAACTGTCCTCGGGCATCCGCCCTTCCGACATCACCCTGACCAAGGAAAATGGCGAAACCGTCCTGTCGCTATCGGACGGCAGTCGCCTGACCATCCAGGGCACATCTCCGTCCCTCCGTTTCGGCGATGAGTTTTGGGATGCGAGCATGGTCGAAGCCTATCTGAATGGTGACCAGCGAATCACCGGCACGGTCGGGAATGACACGCTCTCCGGCGGCAACGGATCGGACTCCATCATTGGCGACGCCGGAAATGACGTCATACAGGGGCTCGGCGGCAATGACAGCCTCAACGGAAACGAAGGAGACGACCTCATCCATGGCGGTCAGGGCAATGACTCCATCACGGCAGACAGCGGGCAGGACACGCTGTTCGGTGACGACGGTGATGACACGCTTGAGGGAGGAGACGGAAACACCACGATTGAGGGAGGGGCCGGGAATGACCGCATACTGATGGGACAAGGCAGCGACCGGCTGATCCTCTCCGGTGATTTCGGGAATGACACAGTTCAGTGGTTCCGTAGCAAGAATGACTCCATCGTTATTTCCGGCATTCAAGGTCCAAATGCCCTCAAGCTCTCGACAAACACGCACATGAGTGATCTCTTGATTGAGGTCATCGGCACTGGCAACAAGGTCACACTCGCAGGTTTCTTCTCGCCTGCTGTCGAGTCCAACAACATAGACGAGACCAGGATCGGGATATCCGACGGCATTGGTGGACTCAGGTGGCTGACCGCAGACGAAATCAAGGCCGACCTCCTGGGCGCCACTGATGGCAATGACACGTTGTCTGGCTTGATTGGAAGTGATGACATTCTCTATGGTCTCAAGGGCGACGACGACCTGTCTGCGCTGGCCGGCGCCGACACCCTGATCGGAGGAAGCGGCTCGGACACCTACCGTTTCACACTCGACGGCGGCTTCGATCGAGTATTGATCGACAACGCAGCAACGGATGGCTCTCCTGACGATATCGATAGGATTGCATTCCGGCAGTATTCATCGCCACCCGACTCCGTCGAATACCTCCGGATCAAAGACGATCTGATCATCAACGCCAGTCGCTATGACAATTCTCGTCGAGTCGAGGTTTCAGGCTATTTTTCCGCGGATGGAACGACCGGTCGCACTGTCGATTTCATCTCGCTCGGCGAGTCCGGCTCCCCCTCAAGTGGATGGTCCTATGCCCAGATCAAGTCCAAGGCTGTTACGGCGAGTGGCCTGGCGATCGAGGGTAACGACGAAGCAAACAATATCTTCGGAACGATAGGAGACGACACACTCGGCGGTGGAGCGGGAAATGACTCGATCGACGGCGGAGCCGGCAACGACCTCGTCTCTGGAGGCTTGGGCAATAACACCTACCTTTTTGGCAAAGGGGATGGGCAGGACATCATTGCCTCCTTTGAGGATACAACGGCCGGCAAACTCAACACCCTGCAACTGAAGCCCGGTGTGCTTCCCAATGAGATCCTGGTAAGCCGCTCAGGCGCTGATCTGCGCATCAGCATCAGTGGCACCGGCGACACGGTCACCCTCAAGGACTTCTTCTACCAGGACAGCCCCACCAGCACCCGCAATCCCGTCCAGCAGCTCAGATTCGTCGATGGCACCACATGGGATCTGAACACCATCGTCGCCAAATTGCTCCCGGCCAATCTGGACCTTGCCGGCACGGCAGCAGCAGACACCCTGAACGGGAGCGCGGGCAATGACACGCTCTACGGCCAGGCGGGTAACGACCAGCTCCATGGGCACGGTGGCAATGACCAGCTCTTCGGGGACCGTGCCAAGGCTACCATCGTCGTCTCGGCCAGGGCCACGCTGGCCGCGGGCGTCGGTGCGCAGATGGAGGTCTGGCTGGATGGCAAGAAGATCGGTTCGATAGTGGTCGACTCCACGACTACCAAGACCTACCAGTTCACCACCGACCTCAACATCAGCACGGAGGCATCAAAGCTCGACCTCCTGTTCACCAACGATGCGGTCATCAATGGCGAGGATCGGAACCTCATCGTCTCGTCCGTCAAGCTCAATGGCCATGAGATGAAGCCCACCGATCCGGGCGTCACCCTCGACAAAGGCGGCGGCGCGACGGCTTTCGACAACAAGGACGTCATCCCGGGGCAGGCCGGCCTCTACTGGAACGGCGCATTGCGCTTCACCCTCCCTGTCAGCGTCTTCGGCAGCGCAGGCGCTGACTCGTTGTTCGGCGACCAGGGCAATGACACCCTCGACGGAGGGGCCGGTGACGATCTGCTCGATGGAGGTGAAGGGAGCGACCTGCTGACCGGCGGGGCGGGCAACGACACGTACGTCGTCGACCTTGCCGGAGACGTGATCACCGAGCTGGCCGCTGGCGGCACCGATACGGTCCAGGCCTCGCTCACCTACACCCTCGGCGCCCAGCTCGAGAACCTCACCCTTACCGGTGGCAGCGCCCTCAACGGCACCGGCAATGCCCTCGCTAACATCCTCATCGGCAACGCCAACAACAACACCCTGGATGGCATGGGTGGAAACGACACGCTCTGCGGGGGAGCGGGCAACAATACTTACCTCTTCGGCAAGGGTGATGGTAATGATCTGATCACCGCCTTCGACGATGCCACGGCAGGCAAGCTCAATACCCTTCTATTCAAATCAGGAGTGACTACCGACGATGTGTCCCTAGGTCGCAGCGACGGGGACCTCGTCATTACACTCAGGGGCACCAACGACTCTGTCACGGTCCAGGACTTCTTCAAAGAAGACTCTTCCGCCAATTCACGCAATCCCGTTCAACAGATCCAGTTCTCCGGGGGACCAACCTGGGATCTTTCCACCATCAAGAACATGGCCTTCCTGGGCTCTGTCGGTCCTGATTCGCTCAGCGGAAGCACGGCCGCCGACACCCTCTACGGCCAGGCGGGTGCCGACCAACTCCATGGGCTCGGTGGCGATGATCAACTCTTCGGGGACCGCACCAAGGCCACCATCATCGTCTCGGCCAGGGCCACCCTGGCCGCGGGCGTCGGTGCCCAGATGGAGGTCTGGCTGGATGGCAAGAAGATCGGTTCGATAGTGGTCGACTCCACGACCACCAAGACCTACCAGTTCACCACCGACCTCCACATCGGCACGGAGGCATCAAAGCTCGACCTCCTGTTCACCAACGATGCGGTCATCAATGGCGAGGATCGGAACCTCATCGTCTCGTCCGTCAAGCTCAATGGCCATGAGATGAAGCCCACCGATCCGGGCGTCACCCTCGACAAAGGCGGCGGCGCGACGGCTTTCGACAACAAGGACGTCATCCCGGGGCAGGCCGGCCTCTACTGGAACGGCGCATTGCGCTTCACCCTCCCCGTAAGCATCTTCGGCAGCGCGGGCGCCGACTCGCTGTTTGGCGACCAGGGCAATGACACGCTCGACGGAGGGGCCGGCAACGATCTGCTCAATGGAGGGGCGAATAGCGATACCTACATGTTCAGCCGCGGCACCGGCTCCGACAGGATCATGGAAGACGACGCCACCGTTGGAAACACCGATGTCCTCTCCATTGGCGCTGGCGTGACAGCAGATCAGTTGTGGTTCCGACGCGTCGGCTCCGATCTGGAAGTGAGCATCATCGGCAGCGCTGACAAAACAACCATCGACAACTGGTTCAATGGCAGCGCTTACCACGTCGAGCAGTTCAAGGTCACGGACGGCAAGACCCTGTTGGACAGCCAGGTGGATGCCCTGGTCTCGGCGATGGCCGGCTTTGCGCCGCCAGCAGCGGGCCAATCCACCTTGCCTGCCAATTATCAGAGCAGCTTGAATCCGGTGATCGCCGCCAACTGGCATTGAGTCGACATCCGTGAGGGACGGCGCCCGCTAACACAGGGGCCGTCCCTTCATCAAACCTTCCCAGCCAACGCCGCCCTGCCTTGCATGAGGCAGGACAACTTGCGCCTTCCGACCATGACAAACGACTCATCATCGAATACAGACAGCGGCCTCGTCTGCCTCGTGATGCTGGCCCGCCTGCACGGCATTGCCGCCGACCGCGCCCAGCTCGCCCATCAGCACGCCCCGGAAGGCCGCCACCTGGGGACATCGGAGATTCTGCTGGCCGCCCGTCAGCTCGGCCTGCAAGCTAGGCTGGTCAAGACACGCCTCGACCGCCTTGGCCGGACACCCCTGCCGGCCATCGCCCTGTTCAGGTCCACTCCCGACGCCCCGGCACGCTTCGTCATCCTCGCCCGGGTCGAAGGCGGGCAGGCTTTGATCCAATGCCCCCAGGCCGGCAAGCCCGAAACCCTACCCTTAGCCGAACTTGAAGCGCAGTGGTCCGGCGAGTTGATCCTGTTCACCTCCCGTGCCTCACTCGCGGGGGAGATGAGCAAGTTCGACTTCACCTGGTTCATCCCCGCCATCATCAAGTACCGCGTCCTGCTCGGAGAGGTGCTTTTCGTGAGCCTGGCCCTGCAATGCTTCGCCTTGGTCACTCCCCTGTTCTTCCAGGTGGTGATGGACAAGGTGCTGGTGCATCGTGGCTTCACCACCCTGGACGTCATCGCCGTGGGACTCACGGTGGTGGTGATCTTCGAGATCGGACTCGGAGCGCTGCGCAGCTACGTGTTCTCCCACACCACCAGCCGGATCGACGTGGAGCTTGGCGCGCGTCTGTTCCGCCATCTGCTCGGCTTGCCCCTGGCCTATTTTCAGGCACGGCGCGTCGGTGATTCGGTGGCCCGGGTGCGGGAGCTCGAGAACATCCGGAGTTTTCTGACCGGCAATGCCATCACCCTGGTGCTGGATCTGCTCTTCTCGGTGGTCTTCATCGCCGTCATGGCCTACTACAGCGGTTGGCTGACGCTGATCGTGGTGGTCTCTCTGCCTTGCTACATGATCGTGTCCCTCGCCTTCACACCGCTCCTGCGCGCGCGCCTGCACGAGAAATTCAACCGGGGTGCGGAGAACCAGGCCTTCCTGGTGGAGACCATCAGCGGCATCGACACCGTCAAGGCGATGGCTGTCGAACCCCACTGGACCCGCAAGTGGGATACCCAGCTCGCCGCCTACGTCGCCTCCAGCTTCCGCACCGCCCTGGTGGGTACCCTGGCCAACAGCGGTGTGTCGCTGATCGGCAAGCTGGTCACGGTGGCGACGCTCTACGTGGGCGCGCGCCTGGTCATCGACAACCAGCTCACGGTGGGACAGCTGATCGCCTTCAACATGCTGGCCGGACAGGTGGCGCAACCCGTGATGCGTCTGGCCCAGTTGTGGACCGACTTCCAGCAGACGGGCATCTCGGTCCAGCGCCTCGGGGACATCCTTAACACCCGCACCGAAGTCGCCTCGGCCAAGAGTGCCCTGCCCCCCCTGGCAGGCCGGGTCACCCTCGATGAGCTGACGTTCCGCTACCGGCCGGATGGCCCCGAGGTGCTCAAGGGCATCTCATTGGATATCAACCCGGGCGAGGTCATCGGGATCGTCGGCCGCTCCGGGTCCGGCAAGAGCACGCTCACCAAGCTGGTTCAACGCCTCTATGTGCCGGAGCGGGGGCGCGTGCTGGTGGACGGCATAGACCTGGCGCTGGCCGATGCCAGCTCCCTGCGCCGACAGATCGGCGTGGTGCTGCAGGAGAATGTCCTCTTCAACCTCAGCATTCGCGACAACATCGCCCTCGCCGACCCGGGCGCGCCCCTGGAGGCCGTCATCCAGGCCGCCAAGCTTGCCGGTGCCCACGACTTCATCCTGGAACTCTCCGAGGCCTACGACACCCTGGTCGGCGAGCATGGCTCCACCCTCTCGGGCGGCCAGCGGCAGCGCATCGCGATTGCCCGCGCCCTGATGACCCAGCCCCGCATCCTGATCTTCGACGAGGCCACCAGCGCCCTCGACTATGAAAGCGAACGCATCATCCAGAACAACATGAAAGCCATCTGCCAGGGCCGCACGGTCCTCATCATCGCCCACCGCCTGTCTGCCGTACGCGATGCGAACCGCATCATCGTGATGGACCGGGGCCAGATCGTGGAAGCCGGCTCCCATGCCGAATTGCTGCGCCGGGAGGCAGGCCACTATTCCCGGCTGCACCGGCTTCAGGCGGGCTGAGCCATGAGCGCACTTATCCTCCGCCTGCAGGCGGCTGCCGACCTCTTCGAACGCTATGGGCGGGTATTCCGCCATATCTGGGCCCGACGCCAGGAGCTGGACAGCCCATCGCGCCTCGCCCACGAAGCCCAGTTCCTGCCGGCCGCGCTGGCACTCCAGGAAACGCCTCCGTCTCCGGCCCCCCGGGTCACAATGTGGTCCTTGATCGTCTTCGCCTTGCTGGCGCTCGCGTGGTCGATCTTTGGCCAGATCGACGTCGTCGCCAGCGCCCAGGGCAAGATCATCCCCAGCGACAAGACCAAGACCATCCAACCCCTTGAAACGGCGACGGTCCACGCGATACATGTCAAGGACGGCCAGGCGGTCAAAGCCGGCGATGTCCTGGTCGAACTCGATGCGACGACGACGGAGGCCGACCAGGCGCGCATCCGCAACGACCTGACCGTCGCCCGTCTCCAAGTGGCCCGGGCAAACGCGATGCTGGCCGCCATCGCCAGTGGCCAGCCTCCCCGCATCAAGCCCACACCAGGGGTGGACGCGGCCCGGCTCCGGGAGGCTGAGCGGCAACTGATGGGGCAGTACGACGAATACACCGCAAAGCTGAACCGGGTAGAGGCCGACATCGCCCGCCGGAACGCCGAGATCCGCTCGACCCGCGAACTGGTCGGCAAACTCGCACAGACCGCCCCCATCGCCAAACAGCGGGCCGACGACTTCAAACGTTTGGTGGACGAGAACTTTGTGTCACGGCATGGCTACCTGGAACGGGAGCAGGCCCGGATCGAGCAGGAAGGCGACCTCGCCGCCCAACGCAGCCGTCTCAACGAACTGGAAGCCGCACTCCGGGAGACCCGGGGCGAGAGAGCCGAGATCATTGCCGAAACCCGACGCGCAAACCTCGACAGCCTCAACGACGGCCAGCAGAAGGCTGCCACCTTCGAGCAGGAACTGCTCAAGGCCGACACCCGCAACCGCTTGATGCGCCTCACAGCGCCGGTGGATGGCACGGTGCAGCAACTGGCGATCCATACCCGTGGCGGTGTCGTGACACCCGCCCAGGCGCTGATGATGATCGTCCCCAAGGACGACCCTGTGGAAGTCGAAGCCTTCATCGAGAACAAGGACATCGGCTTCGTGAAGCCGCAGCAGGAGGCCGAGATCAAGATCGAGACCTTTCAATACACCCGCTACGGCACGATCCACGGCCAGGTCGGCTCGGTATCCCACGACGCCATCGAGGACGAAAAGCGCGGGCTGATCTATTCCACGCGGGTGAAGATGGAGCGCTCGGCGATGAACGTGGATGGAACGGAAGTGCGTCTTTCACCCGGCATGGCGGTCACCGTCGAGATCAAGACCGGCAAGCGCCGGGTCATCGAGTACTTCCTGAGTCCACTCATCCAGACCACCACCGAGAGCATGCGGGAGCGTTGAATACTTGTGGATCACTGGTTGATCAGCCGCTTGAAGAGATGCGTTCTGAAATCTCTTCTTGTATGGATGAACATATGGATCAAAACCATATGTTCATCAAACTCATACACAACCCGTGTCTGCCTGACCAGCGTGCATCTGACGTTTGCAATGCCAAGTTCCTTCAACTCGTCAATGTGGCTGCCAATCTCCGGGCTGATCCTTATGGCTTTGAAGGACTCTCTGTATTCCGCGCTGACGTCATTCCAGACAGAATCACCGAACTCCTTCAGGACATGCTTCTTGATGTCCCTGAACTCCTCCTTGGCACTGTCAAGGATGACAATCCTGCGGGGCACGGTCAGTCGTCCATTTCATCAAGAAAGGCCTCGGCATCGCTGAACTTGCCTGCGTTGAACTCCTTCTTTCCCAAAGCCAGCAGCTTCAACAACGCCAGAGTTTCCTGCTGCTTTTCATACTCACCAATATCCATGACAACCATCTTCGCTTCACCATTCTGAGTAATGATGATGGGTTCAGGATTGACGGCAAATTCCTTGACGATTTCTGCCGCACTGGACTTCAGGTAGGTGATGGGCCTGATATGTTCTGCTAGGGACATGATGGCTCCTTGAGACCAGAAGGTCAGAATACGGACCGAATTATGACCCGTCAAGAGTCGACTGGGTATGCCCTGCCGGATCAACACGGTGCGCATGGTCGGCTCGAAAGGCATCGTATCCGCCACCGCCCCCCGGAATCCCGCCAGGCTCTTACTCGCACACCACCGCTCCTCTCATCCAGGCCACTACCCCGAGCATGCGGGGCGTGGAATCGGCGTTGCGCCACCACTAAGCCCTGACGCATACTCTAAATTCATACCCAATCCGAGCAAACAACTCACCATGCCCCGATCCAGAATCACCACGCTCCTCACCGCCCACTTCCTGATGGGCAGCGCCCTGCTCCTTGGAGGCTGCGCCACCGAACAGTCCCGCAGCCTCGAAGTCGCCAAAGTCGCCTCCGCAGGCACCGCCTACACCGGCGTGCGCAACCCCATCTCGGTGGGCAAGTTCGACAACCGTTCCAGCTTCATGCGCGGCATTTTCACCGATGGGGTCGACCGGCTGGGCAGCCAGGCCAAGACCATCCTGATCACCCATCTCCAGCAGACCGGCCGCTTCAACGTGCTGGATCGGGACAATATCTCCGAGATCAAGCAGGAGGCTGCTTACTCGAAAGCCGCCCAGTCGATCCGCGGGGCCACCTACGTGATCACCGGCGATGTCACCGAGTTCGGCCGCAAGGAGACTGGCGACAAGCAGCTGTTCGGCCTGCTCGGCCGCGGCAAGTCCCAGGTCGCCTACGCCAAGGTCAGCCTCAACGTGGTGGATGTGCAGACTTCCGAGGTGGTTTTCTCGGCCCAGGGAGCGGGTGAATACAGCCTGGACAGCCGTGAGGTGATCGGCTTTGGCGGGACGTCCAGCTACGACTCCACCCTCAACGGCAAGGTGCTCGACCTGGCCATGCGCGAAGCCGTCAATCGCCTGGTGGATGGCATCCATTCCGGCGCCTGGCAGCCTGGCCGCTGATGCGCTGACGAGGACACGCCACCGTGACACGACCGCCCCTCTCCCGCATCCGCCTTGCCTGCGGCCTGTCGATCGCCGCAGCCCTGCTGGCCACCGGCTGTGCCAGCCGCCCCAAGCCGCTCTATCACTGGGGCGACTACCAGGCCCAGGTGTATGGCCATCTCACCCGGAGCTCCGGCCCCGATGAACAGATCGCCGAGCTGGAGGGCGGGCTCGAGGAGGCCAGGGCCAAAGGTCGGAACGTGCCTCCGGGCTACCTCGCCCACCTGGGCATCCTCCACGCCCAGCGCGAACACCCCGACCAGATGCTCAAGTACTTCGAAGCCGAGAAGGCCCTTTACCCGGAAAGCGCGACCTACATCGACTTCCTGCTGCGCAAGTACCCGCGCCCGCAATAAGAGAGGCAATCCATGCGATTCAGACTCCCAGCCCCGGCCCTGCGGGCCGGCGCCATCGCCCTGCTGGGCGCAGCACTGACCGCCGGCTGCGCCACCCCGGCCCGCTACGACTACAGCGCCTTCAAGGAGAGCCGGCCGGCCTCCATCCTGGTCCTGCCGCCGCTCAACAGCTCCCCTGATGTCGCCGCCACCTACAGCATGCTCTCCCAGGTCACCCTGCCCCTGGCCGAATCGGGTTATTACGTGTTCCCGGTGAGCCTGGTGGACGAGACCTTCCGCCAGAACGGCATGAGCAATGCCGCCGAGGCGCACCAGGTGGCCTTGCCCAAACTGCGGGAGATCTTCGGTGCCGATGCCGTGCTGTATATCGACATCAAGCAATACGGCACCTCCTATGCACTGATCTCCAGCGAAAGCCGGGTGACGGCCGAAGCGCGGCTGGTGGACCTGAGATCGGGCCAGGTCCTGTGGAAGGGCGCGGCGTCGGCCTCCAGCGCCGAGGGCCGGAGCTCGAGCGGCGGTCTGGTCGGCCTGCTGGTCACGGCCGTGGTCAGCCAGATCGTCGAGAGCTCGACCAACCGCTCCCATCCGATAGCCGGGATCACCAGCCAGCGCCTGCTGACAGCAGGCATGCCCAACGGCATCCTCTACGGCCCCCGCTCACCCCGCTACAAGACCGACGGCAATACCGCTCCCTGAGCAGGCCGGGGACGGGGGCCTACCTCGACCGGGCCAGATCCACGTCGGCCCGGTTCACCTCATCCGTGTAAGCCTCCGCCACGCCTGGCCGGCCGGACGCCTGGCAGCTGACGATGACATTCGACAAGGGCTTGCCCCGGTGCAGCACATCCACCCCGCAGCGCCCGTATTCCGCTTCGATGGTGGCCAGCAGATTGCGGGCGTAGGGGGTTTCCAGGCGGCCGTCGAGGATCAGGTTGGCCAGCAGCAGGCCATCGGGCTTGAGGGCGCGGCGGGTATCACGCCAGAACTCGCGAGTCACCAGGTGGCCGGGGATGGAAGTGTGGCTGCTGAACACATCCACCACCACCGCGTCGTAGCGGTGCGGGGTTTCACGCACATGGCGGCGGGCGTCGTCCACGATGAACTCACCGCGGATCGGCTCCCGCAGGAAGCGGGTTTCGGCGATGGTGCGGATGTCGGGATCGATGTCCACATAGGTGTAGCGATTGGCCGGCTCCCGGTGCGACAGGGTAAAGCCGCCGGCCCCCAGCACCAGGATGTCCTTGCCCTTGAGGCCCAGCTCATCCAGCAGGATGTGGCGCAGGTGTTGCACGTAGCGGGCGTAGTGCGGCGGCTCGCCGGCATCGATCAGGGACGCCAGGGAGTTGTTGACGAAGAAGGCCCGCGGATCGACGCGATCCTGCACGGCCACCGGGCGCACGGCATAGTCCGCATAGGCCGTGTCGGCCACCTCGGTGGGCGGGAAGAGGTTGATCGCCAACGCAATGCCGCCGGCCGCCAGGGCCAGCACCGACTTGCGCCAGGCTCGGCCATCCAGCAGCAGGCTGCCCACCGCCAGCAGCAGTGCGCAGACCAGCACCGCCACCGACACGCCCAGCCACTGCATCACCACCAGCGCCAGGCTCACCGAACCCAGGAAGGAGCCCAGGGTGGACCAGTACAAGGCATGGCCGCTGGCCTCGCCGGTACGCATGTGCTTCATCAGGTTGGTGAGCACCGGTACGGTCTGGCCCAATAGCCAGGCCACCGGGCACAACACCCCGCCCACGAAGAGCAGGTAGGCCACCCCGGCCGGCTGCAGGTGGGCGAACAAGCCATCCACCACCACCCGCGACAGGCCTATCCCCACCAGCGCCGCCGACACCAGGAAGTTGCGGGCCACCACCGCAGTGAAGCGCTCCGCCACCCGCCCGCCGGCCGCATAGCCGAGGGCCAGCGCTAGCAGGAACAGGCCGATGGTGGGCGCAGTGACGACGATGGCACTGCCCACATGGGGCACCAGCCGGCGCAGGGCGATCACCTCGGCGCCGAGGGAGCAGAAGCCTTCGATGAAGACGATCAGGTAAAGCAGTGGAACGGGCATGGCTTCAGGGGCCGGGGGGCGAGGCCAGGGCGGCGCGCCAGGCCTCCACCATGGCGGGATGAAAGGGGTCATGGCCGCAGCCGTCTATCCAGATCAGCCGGCTGCCGGGAATGTGCGCATGCAGGCGCTCCGCGTTGGCGGGCGGGCAGATACGATCCTCGCGGCCGTGGATCAGCACGACGGGCAGTCCTTCCAGGGTTTCACAGCCGGCCAGGAAATCCGCCTCATCGAGGAAGCAGCCGGCCTGCAGATAGTGCGCCTGGAGCCGGTACTTGCGCGCCAGGGCAACCCTTTGCGGGGCATCCGGCATCGCAGTGGCTGCCGACGCGCCCGGGCTGGCCACCCCCTGCTCATAGGCCAGCCAGGCCAGGGCCGCAGCTTCGGCAATGGCCGGATCGGACGCCGACAGGCGGGTCGCCAGGGCTGCCAGCAACCCCCTGCCGCCGGCCTCCGGCAACGCGTCCGACAGGGCCTGCCAGGCCACTGGCGCCTCGCCGGCCAGGCCCGCGAAAAAGTGCTCCACATTCCCGTGACCGGGCAGGAAGCTGCTGCGCAGCACCAGGCCCGACACGGCCTGCCGGTGGGTCATGGCGTAGGCCAGGGCCAGGGTCGCTCCCCAGGAGCCGCCAGTCACCCGCCAGCGGGCAATGCCAAGGTGGCAACGCAGACGCTCCAGATCGGCCACCAGCTGGGCCGTGGTGTTGGCGCGAGTCTCTCCGCTCGGCTCCGAGCGTCCGGCCCCCCGCTGATCGAAGGCCACCAGGAAATGCCGCACGGGATCGTAGAGGTCCCTCATGCGTGGCGAGCAGCCGCTGCCGGGCCCGCCATGGAGCAGCACCACGGGCTCGCCCGCCGGGTTGCCGGAAGTCTCCACGTGGAGCCGGTGGCCATCGCCCACGGGTAGCAGGAAGGAGGAAGGTTCGGACATGGGCGGGGCTGCGAATCAAGATTTTCGTGAGGCGGGAGTATGCCGCCCTTTGCCACACTGCGCTCCACGGTACTGCCACCGGCGGGCCGGATCCAACAACCCAAAAATCTGGAGACTCATCATGACCTGGACCACCCCCCAAGCTTGCGACCTGCGTTTCGGCTTCGAAATCACCATGTACATCGCCGCCAAGTAAGAAAGGCCGGCGACGGCGGCCAGGTCCCCCGACAGGCCGCCGTCTGCCTCCCAGACCATGTACATCCGCGTCCTCGGCTCCGCCGCCGGCGGTGGCTTTCCCCAGTGGAACTGCAACTGCCCCAATTGCCGGCAGGTCCGCGCCGGCAGCCCCCATCACCAGCGCCGCACCCAATCTTCCATAGCCGTCAGCGGCGACGGCGTCCGCTGGACCCTGGTCAACGCCTCCCCCGACATCCTGCAGCAGTTCCAGCTCTTTCCCGGCACCTGGCCGAAGGAAGGCCTGCGCGGCTGCGGCATCGAATCCATCGTGCTGGTGGATGCCCAGATCGACCACACCACCGGCCTCTACATGCTGCGGGAAAAAGGCAGCCCCTGGCCCGTGTGGTGCACCGACCCGGTGTTTGAAGACCTGACCCGCGGCAACCCCATCCTGCACCTCCTCGAACACTACTGCGGCGTGGCCCGGCGCGAGCTGCCCGGCAACGGCGCCAGCTTTCACCCCGAGGGTTCGGAAAGCCTCGACTGGCGCGCCCTGCCGCTGCTGTCCGCCGCGCCGCCCTATTCGCCCCACCGCAACAGCCCGGTGCCGGGCGACAACGTCGGCCTGCTGATCCGCGACCCTGCCAGCGGCAAGCGCGTGTTCTATGCCCCCGGCCTGGCCGAGGTGGACGACGCCGTGTTCGACGCCATGGCCGGCGCCGACTGCGTGATGGTGGACGGCACCTTCTGGACCGACGACGAGATGATCGCCCTCGGCCTGTCGTCCAAGCGCGCCCGGGACATCGGCCACCTGGCCCAGAGCGGCCCCGGCGGCATGATCGAACAGCTCAGCCGCCTGCCCCGCCACGTGCGCCGGGTGCTCATCCACATCAACAACACCAACCCCATCCTCGACGACAGTTCGGCACAACGCGCCATCCTGGCCGCCGCCGGCATCGAGGTGGCCTTCGATGGCATGGAGATCGCACTATGAGCGCCAGCACCCAGCGCCCCTGGACCCCCGAAGAATTCGAAGCGCAACTGCGTGACAAGGGCACGGCCTATCACATCCACCATCCCTTCAACGTCATGCTCAACACCGGCAAGGCGACGCGGGAGCAGATCCAGGGCTGGGTGGCCAACCGCTACTACTACCAGATCATCATTCCCCAGAAGGACGGCGCGGTGCTCTCCAACTGCCCCGACCGGGAAGTGCGCCGGGAGTGGATCCAGCGCATCCTCGACCACGACGGCCACGGCGACGACCCGGGCGGCATCGAGGCCTGGCTGCGCCTGGGCCAGGCCGTCGGCCTGAGCCGCGAGGAGATCGTCGACCAACGCCACGTGATCCCCGCCGTGCGCTTCGCCTGTGACGCCTACCTCAACTTCTGCCGCCAGCGCCCGTGGCAGGAGTCGGTGTGCTCCAGCCTCACCGAGCTGTTCGCCCCCATCATCCACAAGCAGCGCCTCGCCAACTGGCCGGAGCACTACCCGTGGATCGAGTCCGACGGGCTGCAGTACTTCCGCAACCGGGTCACCCAGGCCCGCCGCGACGTGGAACAAGGCCTGGCCGTCACCCTCGCCTACTTCGACACCCGCCCCCAGCAGGAGAAGGCCCTGGACATCCTCAAGTTCAAACTCGACATCCTGTGGTCCATGAACGACGCCATGGCCCTGCGCTACGGCCTGGAAGGCGGCCCCAAGTGATCCCCGCCGGCGCCTGCCCGCGCATCAACCGCCTGTTCCGCTTCCAGTGGGAGCCGGCCCAGCAGGCCCACGTGCTGCTCTACCCGGAGGGGATGGTCAAGCTCAACCAGAGCGCCGGCGAGATCCTCAAGCGCTGCGACGGCAACCGCGATCTGCCGGCCATCGTGGCCGACCTGGAAGCCAGCTTCAATGCCACGGGCCTCACCCCAGACGTCGAGGCCTTCCTGGCCATGGCCGAGGAACAGAACTGGATCGACTGGACGGAGGCCTGATGGACACCCTCCTCGTCCCACCCGAAGCCCTGCAGCCGGCAGCCCGCCGCCCCGGCCCCCTGTGGCTGCTGGCGGAAGTCACCTACCGCTGCCCCCTGCACTGCGCCTTCTGCTACAACCCGGTGGACTTCGCCGCCGCCGGGCCGGAGCTGTCCACCGATGACTGGCTGTCGGTGATCCGCCAGGCCCGCACAATGGGCGCGGCCCAGTTCGGCATCTCGGGCGGCGAGCCGCTGTTGCGGGACGACATCGAGATCCTCGTCGCCGAGGCCCGCCGGCTCGGCTTCTACACCAACCTCATCACCTCCGGCGTGGGTCTCACCGAAGCCCGCCTTGCGGCGCTCAAGGAGGCCGGCCTGGACCACATCCAGCTGTCCTTCCAGGACGCCACCCGCGAAGCCAACGACCTCATCACCAACACGCGCACCTTCGACCTCAAGCGCAAGGTGGCCGCCCTCACCAAGGCCGCCGGCTACCCCACGGTGATCAACTGCGTACTCCATCGCAGCAACATCGACCACCTGGACCGCATCATCGAAATGGCGGCCGAGATCGGCGCCGAATACCTCGAACTGGCCAACACCCAGTACCACGGCTGGGCCTTCCTCAACCGCGAAGCCCTGATGCCCAGCGCCGCCCAGCTGGCTGAGGCGGAGGCCGTCACCGAACGCTGGCGCCAGAAACTCGGCAAGAAGATGCGCATCCTCTTCGTCACGCCGGACTACCAGTCGAAAAAGCCCAAGAAGTGCATGAACGGCTGGGGCGAGGTCTTCCTCTCGGTCACCCCCGACGGCCTCGCCCTGCCCTGCCACACCGCCCGCATGCTGCCCGGCCTGGACTTCCCCGACGTGCGCGAACACGCACTCGACTGGATCTGGCACGACTCACCGCTGTTCAACCGCTTCCGCGGCACCGCCTGGCTGCCCGACACCTGCCAGAGCTGCGAAGACAAGGACAAGGACCACGGCGGCTGCCGCTGCCAGGCCTTCATGCTCACCGGCAACGCCGGCGCCACCGACCCCGTCTGCCCCAAGTCGCCGGACCACGCCCTGATCGAGGCCACCCTCGCCAGCGCAGAGCGGCAGGACAACTGCCACCCGCTGGTGTTCCGGGACCCGAAGGCTTCGAAGGCGCTGGGGAGGGCTTTCTAGGCCTTCCTGGCGCGCCCCGCAGGCCACAAGATTTAACGCCCCCCGGGATCAATCACAAATACACAAGACATATGTAAATGTACTATCTGACCTCCACAAAGGAGGACATGACATGTACACCAATAAAATCCCGTTCGCCATCGGTGCGCTCGCCTGCGCAATGCTCACTGCCTGTGGAGGAGGCGGTGGGGGTGGAAGCAGCACCGCCGCAGGTAGTGGCACGCAAACCCCCGCTGCCCCCTCTCCCTCCGAAACCGAGATCGCAATCACCGGCGACAACACGAGCCAGGTGGCAAGCCTGGGGCACCTGGTGGTGGGTAACGGACTCAGCCTGAGCGCCGTTGCCGGTGAAACGCTTGTCGGCGCAGCGCTTTCATCGGGCCCGGAGGTACGCGTCCCCAGCCTGGTCGACCTCACCTTCCGTGCCATCGATCACGCACTTGACCGCACATCAAGCACATCCACCACCACTCCGGTGGGCGCCTTCACCGGCGGGGAGACTGTCAACTGCAGTGTCTCCGGAAATTACGTCATCACCACCGAATCCTCTCAGCCCATCAACGTATCCTCCGGCGACAAGTCCAACGTCCGCTACAACAACTGCGTTGAACAGGGCGTCACCATCACCGGCAGCATCAGCATCGTCATCAATGAGGCCAGCGGCCTCTTCGAAAGCGAGCAGGCGATCAAGGCCACCACAACCTTCTCGAACCTGCAGTACCGCTACGAATCCAGCAGCACCTCCATGAACGGGACGGTACAGGCCTATCGCAAGGCAACCAGCCTCTCCAGGGGCTCCGGCTGGGTCAAGTCCGATGGCTTCACGTACGACATCCTGCGCGGTGAGGTGAAGAGCGTCCTCAAGACCACCGGACTGGAGGTCACTTTCAGGGACGACAGCTTCGAGACCATCTACAGCATCACGCAGACAGCATCCGCCAACTTCCCGAAGCTCAAGGGCCGGTTCGCGGTCACCACGGTCCAGCCCCTTGCCCAGAATCCGAACGGAATCATCAAGAGCGGCTCCATCAACCTCGCGGGTGCTGGCAGCAAGCTGATGCTGAGCTATCTGCAGCCCTCCTCCAACAGCACCCCCCTCGTCCAGTATCAGCCCGACACCGACAACGACGGCAAGTACGAGGTACAAACCACGACCACTTACGAAGCATTCATTACCCCCCTCTGGTAATCAAGATCCGGTTCGGGGCACCGGCCCTCACCTCGAACCGGCAGGTGCCCTCTGAATCGTGACACACCATCGCTACCCCAAAAAGCCACCTCGTACCGGGCACAAGGCGCAGACAAGCAGCACCATGATCCTCATCGGATGTTGTGGGCTGCTCATCACCCCGCATCTTCGCGCAGAGTCCCCCCCTGCACGCTACGAACTCATCCTGCTCGCCGAGCACCAGGCCCTCAGCGAAACCCGTAACGGACACACCCTCGTTGAAGAACGGGGAAACCTGCCGTCGCTCACCGGGCGCATCAGCCTGCCCATGCCCCATGGCGCCCTGCACCTGGCACTGTCCGCCTCCAGCGGCGAACTCGACTACGACGGACAAACCCAGCGCGGCGCCGGGTTCACCAGCACCACACGCCTGCGAACCCTGCGCCACGCGGTGTCCTATGTCTACCCCTTACAGGACGGCCTGAACGTCCTGGTCGGCTGGCTCGAAGAAAAGCGCAACCGCCGGATCTCCGGCCGCGGTGCCGTACTTGGCCTCGACGAAGACTATCGCCACGATTACGGAACCCTCGGCATCCGCCGCGACGCGTCCTGGGGCAGCATCCAGGCCGAGCTGCTGCTCGGGCTCGGTGGGTCCCAATCAGTTTCGTCCCGCGGCGCCGTCGACACCGTGACCTTCCCGTCCAACAGCGGGTCTGGTCTGCATCTTCAGGGCAGATTCCCCGTCACCGGCCACACCCATGCCCTCCGCCTGGAGTGGCTCCCCCGCTTCGAATACCTCCACACCCCACGCAGCGACTCCCGCCCCTACAACAACGGTGGCATGCCAGCGGGCACCATCAGCCAGCCCGAAACCCGGCGCTGGTCGGCTGGCCTCGGCCTCGCGCTGAGTTGGTGATCCCATGGCTGCGCGGATGCGTACAAGCACAAAACGCGAACAATGACAATGAACTTGCCAACAGGCAGCCCGGAGTGGCTTCCCTATAATCGCATCGCATCCACACCACCCTCAGCCCCCCATGACGATGCGTTCCCCACTCCAGCTCACTCCGCTAGTCCTCACCGTACTCCTCAGTGCCTGCGGTGGCGGGGGCGGTGACAGCAAAGGCGACGACACAAACCCCTCCGTCGGCAGCGGCCTGCTCGGCTTCACCATCGGCAACACCAAGGCTGCAGCCATCCTCTCACTGGTATCGGTGGACTCCACCACCAGCATGCTGCGTGACGCACGCGTCTCGGCGGATGTGATCGACGAGCAGCTCTCCCAGCCCGCCCAGGGCGGCGCCCAGCTGGGCATCCTTACCCAGCAGGCCCTGGCCCACGCCCAGGCGCTCACCAGCGCCGCCGCGGACCAGCCCGCGGGCCCCTACCGGGGGCGCGTCAGCTGTGCGGTGAGCGGCTCCATCGACATCATCGCCACGGTGGCCAATCCGGGCACCTACACGGCAGGCGACCGTCTCGATCTGGGCTACACCAACTGCGTCAGCCGGAACGACCCCCTCAACGGCGTGATGAGCCTCGATCTGAGCGAAGTCACCGGCGACCCGGCCACCCACGGCACGCTCACCGCCACCCTGCGCTATGTCGACCTGCGCTCCGGGCTGCCCGACAATCTGGTCTCCACTCAGGGCGAAGCACGCTTCTTCCAGTCCCGCAGCCCCGGCCAGCCCGAAACCGGGTGGCTGCGCACCAATAGCCTGACCCACAACTTCAATGTCACGGGCAAGCGCGCCAGCCTCACCACCCTCAACCTCGACCTGGGCTACACCACCCGCAGCGACGGCTTTGCCTACACCGTCACCCAGAGCATGAACCTCGACTTCCCGGCCGCGCAGGGCAAGGTCGAGCTAAGCACCTCCCAGACCCTGCTTGCCGACACCACCGGGCGCATCTTCGGCGGCAAGCTCCTGATCCGCGGCCGCAACAGCGCCCAGTACATCAGCTACCTGGGGCCTGGCACCGTGCGCCTGGAGACCGACACCAACAATGACGGCAAGATGGACGTGGACAGCATCTCCAGCTTTGCCGACCTGTACTACCTGGCCTGGCTGCCGTAAGCGCTGTCCGACCAGCGGCGGCGGGCAGGTCCGACGGGCGTGATAAGATCGCCGCGATTCAACGCGATTGCAGCCATGTCCGTTTTACACATCCTCCGCGCGCGCACCGTCCTCACGCCCATCGCCGCGGCCTGCCTGCTTGCCGCCTGCGCCACCGGAAAGGTGTCGACCGCCCCTGAAAGTCCGGTGGCCGCTCCTGCCACGTCCGACGAAAGCGCGGGCAGCCGCCCCGCCCCGGCAGGACAGCAGGCCAAGCCGCGCCCGCCCCGCAGCGACAAGGACACCAAGCCCGTCACGCCCCCCGCCACAAGCACCATCCGCTCCGGCGGCAAGGATGTGGAGGTGATCGTCGAAGAGGCCCCACCCGAACCACCGCTCCAGGGCCCGGGCTGGTTGTCCCACTGCGTCAGCCGCCAGATGCAGGGCGGCGTCATCCTCTGCGATGCCGACAAACTGCTGGCCACGCCCTCGGCCCGGGTCAAGGTGTTCACGCGCGACCCTGCCGCCGCCGGGCGCATGGCCGGTGGCAGCATCCAGGTCCGCAGCAACCTGCCCCGCAAGTACCGTTTCTTCGTGGTGCCCTGATCTCCCCGCGGCAGCCCGCCGCAACATCCTCCCGCAACACCCCTGCAATACAGAACGGATTGAATGGTGCCCGAACCGGCCAGGTGGCCGGAGCGGGAGACCAGCATCACGGACACATTCACCATCACCACCCTGGACAGCCTCGACGAGGCCGCCCGGGAAGCCGCCGCAGTGATCCTGGAGGCCGCCTTCAATGACCCGGAACGCTACGGGCGGGCGCGCATCCTGTCGCAGCTGCAGCCCGCCGGCCTGCCCTTCTACCGCCGCTTCTTCATCGCCCTGCGGGCGGGCGAGGTGGTCGGCGTGGGCGGCGTCAAAGCCGCCGACTGGGCCAGCGACAGCCACATCCTCTACCTCTCCGCAGTGGCCGAACACTCACGCGGCCAGGGTGTGGCCCGGGCCCTCATCAGCGCCCGCATCGCCTGGGTCATGGAAACCTTCGGCAGCGGCCGGCTGCTCGTCTCCACCGCCCGCAGCCGCCGCTTCGCCCGCCTCGGCTTCCGCCTCATGGGCAAGCGCGAGGCCGGCGGCCGGCGCCTGATGCTGCTGGAGTTCTGAACCCCGTCCGCGGCATTCCACAAGACCCCTCATCGGGCTGGGGCGAACACGCAAGGCCTTGTATAATCGCGGGCTTTTCAGCATTACGCATCGCACCATGGCCGCCACCCAGGAAATCGCCCGCCGTCGCACCTTTGCGATCATCTCCCACCCCGACGCGGGCAAGACCACGCTCACCGAAAAGCTCCTGTGGTTCGGTGGCGCCATCCAGGTCGCCGGCGAGATCCGTGCCCGCAAGGCCGCGCGCCATGCCACCTCCGACTGGATGGAGC
This sequence comes from Zoogloea dura, assembly GCF_012927165.1. Classification (GTDB taxonomy): domain Bacteria; phylum Pseudomonadota; class Gammaproteobacteria; order Burkholderiales; family Rhodocyclaceae; genus Zoogloea; species Zoogloea dura. The sequence goes on along the minus strand of NZ_JABBGA010000019.1, from coordinate 19,485 downwards.
TGGAAAAGCAGCGCGGCATCTCGGTCACCTCCTCGGTCATGCAGTTCCCCTACCGCGACTGCGTCATCAACCTGCTCGACACCCCGGGCCACGAAGACTTCTCCGAAGACACCTACCGCACCCTCACTGCGGTGGACTCGGCGGTCATGGTCATCGACTCGGTGAACGGCGTGGAAGCCCAGACCATCAAGCTGCTCAACGTCTGCCGCCTGCGCGACACGCCCATCGTCACCTTCATCAACAAGCTCGACCGGGAAGGCCGCGAGCCCATCGAGCTGCTCGACGAAATCGAATCCGTGCTCGGCATCCAGTGCGCCCCCATGACCTGGCCGATCGGCATGGGCAAGCGCTTCCGCGGCGTGTACCACCTCTACAACGACAGCATCCAGTTCTTCGACCCGCAGGCCGAGAAAGGCACCTCGGAGATCATCCAGGGCCTCGACAACCCGCGCCTCGACGAAGTGATCGGCGAACAGGCCGAAGAGCTGCGCCTGGACATCGAACTGGTCCGCGGCGCCTCCCACACCTTCGACCGCGACGCCTACCTGGGCGGCAAGCAATGCCCGGTGTTCTTCGGCTCGGCGGTGAACAACTTCGGCGTGCAGAGCCTCCTCGATGCCGTGGTGGACCTCTCCCCCGCCCCCCTCGCCCGCCCGTCCAAGACCCGCCAGGTGCAGCCCGACGAAGACAAATTCTCCGGCTTCGTCTTCAAGATCCAGGCCAACATGGACCCGAAGCACCGCGACCGCATCGCCTTCATCCGCGTCTGCGCTGGCCGCTTCGAACGCGGCGGCAAGCTCAAGCAGGTGTCCACCGGCAAGAGCCTGGCCATCAACAACGCCATCACCTTCATGGCGCAAGACCGCAACACCACCGACGAAGCCTGGGCCGGCGACATCATCGGCATCCCCAACCACGGCACCATCCACCTCGGCGACACCTTCACCGAAGGCGAAGACCTGCAATTCACCGGCATCCCCAGCTTCGCGCCGGAGTACTTCCGCCGCGCCCAGATCAAGAACCCGCTCAAGATGAAGCAGCTGCAGAAAGGCCTTGAGCAGCTCGCCCAGGAAGGCGCCACCCAGCTCTTCCGCCCCACCACCACCAACGAACTGATCCTCGGCGCCGTCGGCACCCTGCAGTTTGACGTGGTGGCCCACCGGCTGGAGTTCGAATACGGCGTGGACGTCATGTTCGAATCCTGCAGCTACGCCACCGCCCGCTGGCTGCGCGGCTCCGACGCCGACCTCAAGACCCTGGCAGACAAATCCCCCGCCAACATCGCCCTCGACGGCAACGGCGACTACGTCTACCTCGCCCCCAACCGGGTCAACCTGCAGATGGCCCAGGAACGCTTCCCCGACATCAAGTTCCTGGAGACGCGGGAGATCTACTGACCCCACGGGCACCCACCCAGGGGCCGCAAACCCCGGATCTGCCCCACCATGCAAAAGAACCCCCGCCGGCCCAGGCCCGCGGGGGTTCTTTTTTGTCAGGCCCGCCACCGCCAGACCCTGTCAAGGCATCAAGAATGTCACCTCCAGCCCCGCCGAACTGACTCAAGCCCCCCCGTATCTCACATCCGCCATGCCGGAACTCAAATCTGGCAGCCCGGAACTCAAATCCGCGCCCGCGGATGTCAGTTAACGAACTGGTTAACTGACATCCTGGGTCCGTTAACTGAGATACGCATCTCGTTAACTGACATCCTGAGTCCGTTAACTGACATCCGCACTCCGTTAACTGACATCCGAGGTTCGTTAACTGACATCCGAGGTTCGTTAACTGACATACGGACTCCGTTAACTCACATCTGCAGTGGCATAACTCACTTACGCAGCTCCATCTTCTCCCGCCCACACACGGCCCCGCCGATGCCACTTGTCATGAAAAAGGATGTAGGGTTCAATCCATTCCTCATAAATCCGGAAAACCACCATGAAACGCATCCTGCTCGCCTCCCTTGCGGCGCTCGTGATCTGCCACCCTGCCCATGCCGATCAGCGCGGCGACAAGATAAAGGCCTTGATGGACGCCCAGGGGCTGGTCGTCACGTTTGAACAGCAACTCAGCGCCGGGCGCGAATACAGCCAGCGGCAAGCCAGGGAAATGCAGGATCAAATGCTGAATGGTCTGAACTTGAACGAGCAATTCCGCACGCAGCTGCAACTTGCAGTCGAAGAGTTCACCACTGCCGTCCAGCCCCCATGGGGAGCCCAGGAGATCGTGAATGCCTGGGCCCAGTACTATGGAGAGTCGTTCAACGACGAAGAGCTTGACCGACTTCTCGAACATTACACCTCCCCCCTTGCGCAGAAAGAGGTGGGCGCCTCGCGCCAGGCACTGGCCAGGTTCTCACAGCATTTCCAGACCCTCTACAGCCCGATCGTCGAACAGGCAACGGCAGCCTACACAAAGAAGCTGCAAACCATCGTCCAGGAGTGCAATTGCAGGAAGTGATCGCCACTCCTCTCAACACGGACAGCCAGCGACAACGATCAGACATCCCGACAGGAGCCCCCTTGAACGGCCCAAGCCCCCAGGACAAGCACCCGATGGCGGGTTTTCCGCAGGTGTGTTTCATCAAGAACACTGTTTCCAATCCGAACATCCTCATCGGGGATTACACCTACTACGATGACCCGGATGATCCGGAGAACTTTGAACGCAATGTCCTCTACCACTTTCCGTTCATTGGCGACCGGCTGGTCATCGGCAAGTTCTGCGCCATAGCCCGTGGCGTCAAATTCATCATGAACGGCGCAAACCACAAGATCTCCGGCATCTCCACCTACCCGTTCCAGATTTTCGGCAACGGATGGGAGAAGGTCATGCCCCAGGCCGGCGAGCTTCCCTACAAAGGCGACACGGTGGTTGGAAACGACGTCTGGATAGGGTATGACTGCCTCATCATGCCCGGCGTGAAGATCGGCAATGGCGCAATCATCTCCTCACGCTCCGTGGTGGTCGCCGATGTACCGCCCTACACCGTCGTCGGCGGCAACCCGGCAAGGCTCATCAAGGAACGTTTCCCGCAAGAAGCCATATCGGCGCTTGAGGAAATCGCCTGGTGGGACTGGCCGATTGAAAAGATCTCCAAACACCTCGCCATCATCGTGTCGGCAGATGTCGAGGCCCTGAAGGCGTGCGTTGATGCCTGAGCTGATCGAATTTGAAACCGGGCGCCTCGTCCTGCGCCAGTGGAAGCCCGCGGATCGGGCTCCGTTTGCGGCGCTGAACGCAGACCCGCGGGTCATGGAGTTCTTCCCTGCGCGGCTTGCCCGTACAGAAAGCGATGCACTGGCCGATCGCTGCGAGTCCTTGATCGCTGAGCGTGGCTGGGGCTTCATGGCCGCGGAGTTGAAGGACTCGCGCGAGCTCATCGGATTCGTCGGCCTCCACATCCCGTCCGCCGAACTTCCCTTCTCTCCCTGCGTGGAGATTGGCTGGCGTCTTGCATGTCCTCACTGGGGCAAGGGGCTGGCCACCGAGGCCGCGCGGGAAGTCCTCCGCTTCGGCTTTGGAACGCTCGCTCTTCAGGAGATCGTGTCTTTCACCGCCGTCGTGAATCAACGCTCCCGGGCTGTCATGGAAAGGCTCGGCATGCGCGAATCAGGCAGCTTTGAGCACCCTCAAGTGCCCGAAGGCAGTCCGCTACGCATGCATTGCCTGTATCGCCTGCCGCGTGAAGGCCTTGCCTCTTGCCCGATCTGGCAGGCTTGAGGTGATGTGCTGATGATCTGCACGCTGAACATGAAGCAACAGGCTGCTTGCCAGAGTAGCTGTACATGTATACAGTCATATATGTACAACACATAAGCCTAACCCACTTCAGGAGTGACTCATCGTGCTTGATCACATGACTTTCCGCGTCGTCGACATGGGCCGCGCCAAGGCCTTTTACAGCGCGGCCCTTGCGCCGCTGGGCTATACCCTGGCCTTCGAGGGCAACTACGGCATGAACATCCTGGGGTTTGCCTACCCCGACCCTTCCGAACCGGATGGCAAGAAAGCCGATGTCTGGTTCATCGACGGCCCCTCACCCTACGGTGGCCCGCCCGCAACCACGGGTTGCCACCTGGCGTGGCGTGCAGAAAACCGTGCGCAAGTGGATGCCTTCTACCACGCAGCGCTCAGCGCCGGCGGAAAGGACAATGGCGCACCGGGCCTCCGCCCCGACTATCACCCTCACTACTATGGCGCCTTCGTCATCGACCCCGAGGGCAACAACATCGAAGCGGTGTGCCATTTGCCCGAGTAGGCCGGCCACAGCCCCCGAGCCCCCACGGGGGCTTGCGCGAGCAGGGCACGGAAGGAAAGCCTGATAAGCTCGCCAGCCACATCCAGGCGCTACGAGGGGAGCCCATGAAAAACGTCAGACAGCCAATCAGGACGCGTAGCCTTGCGCTTGCCGCCTGCCTTATCTGCGCCCTTGGCCTGGCCCATGCGCAGGACGAGCCCGGCCCGGCCGGCGTGAGTTCGGCCCAGCTGGTGGCATTTACTCAAAAGCTTCAGGCGGCCGTCGCCGCAGGGCAGCCGGCAACGGTTGCCGATCTGGTGTCCTTCCCGCTGCGGGTCAATGAGGAGCACCGCAAGCCGCGCTACGTTTCAAGAGCCCGGTTTGTTGCCTCTTACAGCAAGGTATTCACACCGCACGTGAGGGCGGTGGTCGTGGCACAGGATCCGCAGACGCTCTTCCAGAACGCCAGCGGTGCCATGTTCGGCAATGGCGAAGTCTGGCTGGCCGGCGTGTGCAGCAATACGGCATGCACACACAGCAAGGTGCTCGTGACGGCCGTCAATCTGTCGGCCAGATGAATGGCGGGCGCGTGGCAAGGTGTGCAGGCTTGTTAAAAAGGGAGAATGTCGCGGGCATGGGAAACTATTGAGGAGAGGGAGGACTTTCACTCCACACCCGTCTGATCCGACATTCTCCCGAAACGGGTGCTACATGCCCTGGTAGATCGGCCCTTCCCCACCCTGGGGCGTCACCCAGGTGATGTTCTGGGTGGGGTCCTTGATGTCGCAGGTCTTGCAGTGGATGCAGTTCTGGCTGTTGATCTGCAGACGCGGCCCGGCGACCTCATTGCCCTCCCCACCCTCCTCCACGATCTCATACACACCGGCCGGGCAGTAGCGGGTCTCCGGCGCATTGAAGCGGGCCAGGTTGACGCGGATCGGCGTCTCGGGGTCGCCCAGCTGCAGGTGGCAGGGCTGTTCCTCTTCGTGATTCGTGTTGGACAGGAACACCGACGACAGGCGGTCGAAGCTCAAGCGGCCGTCGGGCCTGGGGTAATCGATGCGCGGGCATTCCGCGGCGGGCCGCAGTGTGTCGTGGTCGGCGCGGTTGCGCAGGGTCCACGGTGCCTTGCCACGCAGCAGCTTCTGGTCCAGCCCGAAGAGCAGCGAGCCCAGCCAGCGGCCCTTCTTCATGTAGGGCTTGAAGTTGCGGGTGGCGTGGAGTTCGGCGTGCAGCCACGATCCGCGGAAGGCGGCGGGATAGGCTGCCAGCACATCCTGCCGGCGCCCCTGGGCAAGGGCGGCAAAGGCGGCCTCGGCCGCGAGCATGCCGGACTTGATGGCGCCATGGCTGCCCTTGATGCGCGCCGCGTTGAGGAAGCCTGCGTCGTCGCCGATCAGCGCGCCCCCCGGAAAGACCAGCGTCGGCAGGCTCTGCAGCCCGCCCGCGGCAATGGCGCGGGCACCATAGGCCAGGCGCTTGCCGCCCTCCAGGTAGCAGCGGATGGCCGGATGGGTCTTGAAGCGCTGGAACTCCTCGAAGGGTGACAGGTGGGGATTGGTGTAATCCAGGCCGACCACATGGCCCACCGCCACCAGCCCGCCCTCCAGATGGTAGGCAAAGCCACCGCCGTAGGTGTCCGACTGCAGCGGCCAGCCGGTGGTGTGCACCACCAGGCCGGCCTGATGGACGGCCGCGGGGACTTCCCACAGCTCCTTGATGCCGATGCCGAAAGTCTGCGGATCGCTGTTGTCGCGCAGCCGGTGGCGCGCCTCCAGCTGCTTGCCCAGGTGGCCGCGGCAGCCTTCGGCGAACAGGGTGTAGGCCGCATGCAGCGCCATGCCCGGCTGGTAGGCCGGGCCGGGCTCCCCATTGCGGGTCAGGCCCATGTCGCCGGTCGCCACGCCGATCACCGCACCCGCCTCGTCATGCAGCAACTCGGCGCCGGCGAAGCCGGGGTAGATCTCTACCCCCAGGGCTTCGGCCTGCTCGCCGAGCCAGCGCACCAGGCTGCCCAGGCGCACGATGTAGTTGCCCTCGTTGGTCAGACAATCCGGCAGCAGGGCGTGCGGGACCTGACGGGCGCCGGTGGCGCTGAGGAAGAGCACCTTGTCTTCGCCCACCGGCGTGTCCAGCGGCGCCCCCAGGGCCTTCCAGTCGGGCAGCAGTTCATCCAGGGCGCGCGGGTCCATCACCGCACCGGACAAGATGTGGGCGCCGACCTCGGCACCCTTCTCAATGACGCAGACCGACACCTCGCTGCCCACCGCGGCGGCCTGCTGCTTCAGCCGGATCGCCGCGGCGAGCCCGGCCGGGCCGGCGCCGACGATCAGCACATCAAACTCCATCGATTCGCGTTCGCTGCTCATACACTGTTCCCGTTCAATCCGTGCGCAGTCAGAAGCGCTTGGGGCGGACCATCGCGTCCATGCCGCCATCCACGAACATCACCGTGCCATGCACGAAGCTGGCCGCCGGGGATTGCAGGAAGGCCACCACCCGGGCGATCTCGTCCGGCTGGCCGGCACGGCCGAGGGGGGCCACGAAGTTCTTCACCGCCTGGCCATAGCGCGGGTCGTCCAGGGAGGCCTTGTGCAGCGGCGTCTCGACGGCGCCCGGCGCCACCACGTTGAGGCGGATGCCGCGCGGGCCCCACTCCACCGCCTTCCTGCGCGCGTAGGCGGCGATCGCAAACTTGGATGCGGCATAGGCAGCCGCCGGCTGGGCCATGGCGTCGGCCTCGGCCACCGCCCGGCTCTCGTCGCCGGCCAGCAAAGACTCCACAAGGGGAATCTGTTCGACGCCCGGCTGCGCTGCCGCCACCGAGCCCACCAGCAGCACGGCGGGCTGCTGCCCTTGCAGCAGGCAATCGGCCAGCCCATCCACCAGGGTGCTCATGCCGAAGTAGTTCACCGCCACGATCAGGCCGCTGGACGGTGCCGTCACCCCCACTCCGGCGCAGCACACCAGGCCGTCCAGCACGCCATCACAGGCGTCGATGGCGGCGGCCAGCGCGGCCTGCCGGCCGCTGGCGGTGGACAGGTCGGCAACGATGTCGGCCCCGGCCCGGTCGATGCCGATGACGCGATGGCCGGCGGCCTGCAGCTGCTGGCGGACAGCGGCGCCAATGCCGGAGGCGGAGCCGGTGACGACGGTGGTGGGCATGGGGAGTCTCCTTGAAAGGGCAAATCGGGGAAATGGGTAAACTGCGGGCAAACCAGGGGCAAACACGCGGCATCCCGGGCAGCAAACGCCCGCTTGCGTGATGCTCAAGTATCGGAGGAGCCCGCCGCGCCGGCATCGTCCGGCCGGACTAATGGGCGCTGGCGGGGAGGCTCAGCGCTGCATCAGCGGTGGCTTAGCGGTGACTTAGCGGTGACTTAGCGCCGCCACACTGTTGAGCATGATGCGCACCAGCTCGGTCTGGCGGCGCACGCCGGTCTTGGAGAAGATCGAGCGCAGGTGAGCGCGGGCCGTGTTGCGGCGGATGTTGAGGGCTTCGGCGGCCTCTTCCAGCGACAAGCCGTTGGTCAGCTCCATCGCCAGCGCCGTCTCTGCCGGGGTCAGGTTGAAGAGCTGCTTGGCCACCGCCGTGCTGGCCAGCGACTTGCCGGCCGCGTCGCGCAGGTAGATCACCACCGACGGCTTGCCCTTGCCCTCGGCCCACTCGCTCGACGGCACCTGCTCGATCACCACACCCAGGCTCACCTGCCCCGAGGGGCGCGCGATGGACATGGCTTCGGACGGGATCACCCGGTCTCCCGGCTGATGGGCGAAGGCATTGCGGATGAGCTGCTGCAGGGCCCGGTTGTCACTCGGGTAGGTGGCCTCCAGGCGCCCGCCGACCAGCTTGAGGCCGTCGCCGCTGTCGAGGATCTCCTGGGCGATCAGGTTCTGGTCCAGCACCCTGCCCGTCTCGTCAAGGACGATGGTGGCCACCGACAGCCGGCCGATGGCCTTGGAATAGAGCATGCCCAGGGACTCGCTGCGGTCCAGCAGGTTGTGCATGTGCAGGGCCCGGCGCAGGTGGGGCAGCAGCGCCTCGCAGAGCTGGCGCTCCTCCTGCGAGAAGCCGGCCACATGTTCGGGGCGGGTGATGCGGAAGCGCAGCTTGCCGGATTCGGGCGTCGAGATGTCTGCCCCCATCACATGGAAGACCTGGTAGGGCTGGCACCAGTGGATGTAGTACGGCGCCTTGCGCCATTCCGCCTCGGTCATCAGGTCGTCCACCGTGAACACCTTGTCGGCCGGCTGGTTCACGAAGGGCGTCGCGGTGTGCTGGTAGGTGTGATAGACCACCTTGCCGCCGATGCCGCCGGGCAGTTCCCCCACCGAGATCATCAGGCCGGTGTCGGAGAGGTCCGGCACCTTGAGGATCAGGGTCACATAGTTGGCCTTGAACAGCTCCCGGAAGTGCTCCAGGGCCGTACCCCAGCGCCGGCTGTCCAGGGCCGCCTCGTAGAGGGCGTTGACGATACGGTCGTATACGTCCATGTCGAGATTGATGCTGGCCACGCTGCGTCCCCTTCCACTTTTATATTTATATGTTCCAACCCGGCCTGTGCCCCTTGCGGAGCACGGGCATCGGTCACAGCGTCGCGGTCAGGGCAGGCACTGCCTCGAAGAGGTCGGCCACCAGCCCGTAGTCGGCCACCTGGAAGATCGGCGCGTCCGGGTCCTTGTTGATGGCCACGATCACGCCAGAATCCTTCATGCCGGCCAGGTGCTGGATGGCACCGGAGATACCCACTGCCACATACAGCCCGGGGGCGACGATCTTGCCCGTCTGGCCGACCTGGTAGTCATTCGGCACATAGCCCGCGTCCACCGCCGCACGGGATGCGCCGAGCGCGGCGCCCAGCCTGTCTGCCAGCGGGGTGAGCACGCGCTGGTAGTTGTCGCCATTGCCCAGCCCGCGGCCACCCGACACCACAATCTTTGCAGCGCCGAGCTCGGGCCGCTCGGAGCGGCTGATTTCGCGCCGGAGCAGCGTGCTCAGGCCCAGATCCGGCCCCGCCTCCGCCACCTCGACTGGCGCCGGGGCGCCATCGACAGCGACATCGCCCGCGCTGTCGAAGGCCGTGGTGCGCACCGTCAGCACCTGCACCGCCTCGTCGGACTCCACGCCGACCAGCACATTACCCGCGTAGATGGGGCGCTGGTAACACCCCCGCCCGCTGATCTTCACCACGTCGGACACCTGCGCCACATCCAGCAGCGCGGCAATGCGCGGGGCCAGGTTCTTGCCCCAGGCCGAGCTGCCCGCCAACACGTTACCGTATAACTTTAGTTGTACCAGAGAAAGCACCAGGGCCGCCAGATTCTCGGCCAGCAGATCCCGGTAGAACGGCGCCTCCACGCGGATCACGCGGCTCACGCCGGCCACCCGGGCAGCCTCGTCGACCACGGCACCACAGTTGTCCCCGGCGACCAGCAGCTCCACCTCGCCGCCCAGCAGGGCGGCGGCCGTCACGGCATGGCGCGTGGCGCCGGCCAGGCGGGTGTTGTCGTGTTCGGCAATCACTAGCGTCTTCATGTGCATCGTCCTCAAATCACTTTCGCTTCGTTCTTCAGCTTGCCCACCAGCTCGGCCACATCCGCCACCTTGACGCCGCCCTTGCGCGGGGCCGGCTCCTCGTGGCGGCCATGGCGCAGGCGCGGGGCGATGTCTACGCCCAGGCTGGCGGCCGGCAGAGCCTCCAGGGGTTTCTTCTTGGCCTTCATGATGTTGGGCAGGGTGGCGTAGCGCGGTTCGTTGAGGCGCAGGTCGGCGGTGACCACCGCCGGCAGCTTGAGGGCCAGGGTCTCCAGGCCGCCGTCCACTTCGCGGGTCACCTGGATCGCACTGCCCTCCACCACCAGCCTGGAGGCGAAGGTGGCCTGGCCGACGCCCATCAGGGCGGCCAGCATCTGGCCCGTCTGGTTGGCATCGTCGTCGATGGCCTGCTTGCCGCAGATCACCAACCCGGGCTGCTCCCGGTCGGCCACGGCCTTGAGCAGGCGGGCCACGGCCAGGGGTTGCAGTTCGGCGTCCGACTCGACCAGGATCGCCCGGTCGGCGCCCATCGCCAGGGCGGTGCGCAGGGTCTCCTGGCTGGCCGCACTGCCGCAGCTCACCACGATCACCTCGGAGGCCAGCTGGTTCTCGCGCAGGCGCACGGCCTCTTCCACGGCGATCTCGTCGAAGGGGTTGATCGCCATCTTCACGCCGTTCAGATCCACGCCGCTGTTGTCACTGCGCACGCGCACCTTGACGTTGTAATCCACTACCCGTTTCACCGGGACCAGTACTTTCATGGGTTCTCCTCTTGTCTTCCTGGGGGCTGGATCAGCCCGGAAACTTGATGCGTAGTTGCGGCGTGGCCGGCGTGGCCTGGCAGGCCAGGGTCCACCGGCGCGCCAGATCGCGGGCGTCCAACGCCTCGTTGTGATGCAGCACCACCTCGCCCTCCTCCACCTGACACATGCAGGACGCACACATGCCCACCCGGCACGACTGGGGCAGGCTCAGCCCGTGGCGCTCGGCCGCGTCCAGCAGGGTTTCGCTGCCGCCGCAGGCAAAGCGGTGTTCGCTGCCGTCGAGCAGCAGGCTCACCTGGGCGCTGTCCACCGCTGGTGGGGTGGCCGCCTCGATGGGCTGCGCGTCCTCTTCGTCCGGCAGCGAGATGAAGCGCTCCACATGGATGCGCGACTCCGCCAACCCGGCCTGGGCCAGGGCGCTGGCCATCGCGTCCATGAACGGCCCGGGGCCGCAGATGAAGGCCTGGGCCTGCTCGAAGCCGCGGCCGAACTCGGCCAGTTGCGCCACGCCGGGCGTGCCCTGCACCGAGTCCAGCCAGTGGATCACCTGCAGCCGCGCCGGGTGGGCCGCGGCCAGGGCCTTGAGGGCATCGCGGAAGATCACCGAGCCCTCGTCGCGGTTGGCATAGATCAGGCGGATGCGGCCCGTGCCGGCCCCCCCGCCCTGTGCCAGCACGGCACGCAGGATCGAGAACACCGGGGTGATGCCGCTGCCGCCCGCCGCCAGCACAAAATCGCCGTCCAGCACGGCCGGGGTGAACACGCCGGCCGGCGCCATCACCTCCAGGCTGTCGCCGGGGCGCAGCTGTTCGCACAACCAGCTGGAGCCGCGCCCGCCGGCCACCCGCTTGACCGTCACGCGCAGGGCCGCATCCAGCCCCGGCGTGCTCGACATCGAATAGCAGCGCGGCAGATGCCGCCCGCCCACGGCCAGGCGCAGGGTGAGGAACTGCCCCGGTCGGTAGCGGAAGCTGTCGGCCAGCGCGTCGGGCACGGCAAGGGTGATCGAGCGGGCGTCGGCGGTCTCTTCGGTCACGGCCTGGACCGTGAGGCGGTGGTAGCGGGCAGAAGTCATGGGCGCGGCAGCCGGCGGCTGGGGAAGGTCAGCCAGGCTGAGTCAGACGAAGGGGTCCGGGTTGGACAGGCCGAGCATCACCGCGCCGTGGATGCGCGCGTAGGTGTCGGTGTTGTTGGCGATGTGGCCGCGGGCCTGGTGGATGTCGCGGAAGATGCGTTCGATCGGGTTGCTCTTGTAGGTGCCGGAGGCCGCGCAGGCGCGCATCAGCTCGCTGAGGGCCGTGGCGCACTGCTTGGGCACCTGGGCGGCCTGGGCGCGCTGCATCAGGCGCTCTTCCACCGGCATGCGGTCGTCGCTGCGGGCGCACTCGACAATGCGGGCGTAGTTGCGGAACAGCACCAGCTTGAGCTGATCGCTGGTCATCATGGCTTCGCTCACCGCCTGCTGGGCATTCACGTCCTCGGCCGTCTTGGCGCCGTGCTTGCCCACGTGGGCGGCGGCGCGGCTGCGGAATTCGGCGATGGCGCCGTCCAGGGCGCCCAGGCAGGCCGACGACACGGCGCGCTGGAACACCTGGGTGAAGGGGATGCGGTACAGCCAGCCCGGGTTGGCCTCGCGGCCGGGGCAGCCGGCATCGCTGTGGTCGTTGGTGCGCTGGGTGCGGTGCTCCGGCACGAAGGCGCCGTCTACAACAATGTCGTGGCTGCCGGTGGCGCGCAGGCCGAGCACGTCCCAGTTGTGCTCGACGCGGTAATCCGCCTTGGGCAGCAGGAAGGTGGTGTGCTCGAAGCCTTCGCTGCCGTCGCGTTTGGGCAGCAGGCCGCCCAGGAAGATCCATTCGCAGTGCTCGACACCGCTGGAGAAGCCCCAGCGGCCGGAGAAGCGGTAGCCGCCCTCCACCTTCTCGGCCTTGCCGGTGGGCATGTAGGTGGAGGCGATGCGGGTGGCGCTGTTGGCGCCCCACACGTCCTGCTGGGCCTGGTCGGGGAAGAGCGGCAGCTGCCAGTTGTGCACCCCGATCACGCCGTAGATCCAGGCGGTGGACATGCAGCTCTCGGCCAGCGCCATCTGCACCCGGTAGAAGACCCGCGGGTCCAGTTCGTAGCCGCCCCAGCGCTTGGGCTGCAGCACGCGGAAGAGGCCGGCCTCCTGCATCTCGCGCACCGTCTCCACCGGCACCTTGCCCTGGCGCTCGGCCTCGCGGGCGCGCTCGGCCAGTTTGGGGGCCAGGGCGCGCGCACGCGCCACCAGCTCGATCGCCTCCGGCGTCATGTAGTCGTCGGCAAACGCGTCCATCAACAGCTCTTTATGTACTGCATCCATGGTCTTCCTCCTCCTGTGTGCCGGCGGCGGAAATACCCCGGCGAGTCAAACACTTCGATGGAAGAAGAGTTCCACAGCGGAGAGCCCGGACTCATCGTCTGAACGGACTAACGAATCCAGGCTGGACGGATGGCCCCCGGCCCGACAGTGAGCCGACCGTAACCCTTTTGGACGATGCCCCGGAAAACCGCCTGCCAATAATGGCTGGACCTGAAGCAGCACCCGCCATCGGGCCCCGCGGCCCCCGTACAGAAGGAGACAACCATGCGCACACGTGTCGGCGTGGCGGTGACCGCCATTGTGGCGGCCGCCGGCCTCTACGCTTTTTCGCCCCGCAGCATGCCGCAGTTCGAGCAGACCCGGATCCCGGTGGACACGATGCAGCTCAACAGCCTGGCCCGCAGCAGCGCCGGCCTGGTGGCCGCCGGCGAGCTGGGGCAGATCCTGGTATCGCGGGACGATGGCATGAGCTGGCAGGCGGCCCATCTGCCGCAGAGCCGCCAGGCCCCCATCACCCGCACCGTGTTTGCCGCCAACGGCACCGGCCTGGCCCTGGGCCACGAAGGCTGGATCCTGCGCAGCACCGACGGAGGCCTGAGCTGGGAAGAGAGCGCTTTCGAGAAGAGCAACGGCGAACCGCTGATGAGCGCCGCCCGCCTGCCCTCCGGCGAGTGGCTGGCGGTGGGCGCCTTCGGGCGTGTACTGCACTCGCTGGACGATGGCCGCAGCTGGCAGCCCCATGTGATCCCCGGCCTCAGCGACTGGCACCTCAACAGCATCAACGGCTCGGCCGATGGCAGGCAGTGGCTGATCACCGGCGAAGCCGGCAGCGTGCTGCGCTCCGACGACGGCGGCGCCAGCTGGGCGGTGGTGCCGCCTTTCTACAAGGGCTCGATCTACGGTGCCGTGCAGCTGGCCTCCGGCACCTGGGTGGCCTACGGCATGCGCGGCAAGGTGCATTACAGCGACGACGGCGGGCGCAGCTGGCAGGCCTCCAGCGTGCAGGCGCCCATATCCACCTACGCCCACAGCCTGGGCGACGACGGCCGCCTGCTGTTGCTGGCTGGCCAGGGCGGCATCCTGCTCGCCAGCCACGACCAGGGGCGCAGCTTCCAGGTGATCCGCAAGGAAGGGCGGGCCAGCCTCACCGGCATCAACCGCCTCGGCGACGGCAGCCTGCTGCTCAGCAGCGACGGCGGCCTGCAACGCTACAAGCCGGCCACCCATAGCGCCGCCGCCACCCAGGGCCGCGCCGGCGTGCCCACCCCCACCGGAGCCTCCTGATGACCCATCACGCCATGACCCGTACCGACGCCCTGGTGGCCTTCCTGGCCCGCATGCTGATCGCCTGGCGGCGGCCCCTCGGCGCCCTCTTCCTGCTGCTGACCCTGGGCTTCGGCTATTCGGCCCTCAACACGCGGCTCGACCCCGGCTTCAACAAGCTGATCCCCATGTCCCACCCCTACATGCAGGCCTTCCTGCAGTACGGCAACATCTTCTCGGGCGCCAACCGGGTGATGGTGAGCGTGCGCTGGAAGGGCGAGGGCGACATCTACAACCCCGTCTTCATGAAGGCCTTGCAGAAGGTGAGCGACGAGGTCTTCTTCATCCCGGGCGTCAACCGCGGCGAGCTGCGCTCCCTGTTCACGCCCAACGTGCGCTTCATCGAAGTCACCGAAGAGGGCTTCAACGGCGACGTGGTGATCCCCGCCCAGTTCAACGCCGACCCGGAGAGCCTGGCCCAGGTGCGCGCCAACGTGGCCAAGTCCGGGCAGATCGGGCGCCTGGTGGGCAACGATCTCAAATCCGCCCTGGTGCAGGCCGACCTCCTCGAGACCGACCCGCAGACCGGCGAGAAGCTCGACTACGCCTCGGTGGCCGGCAAGCTGGAGGCGATCCGCGCGGCCCACGCCAATGAGCAGGTGGACATCCACATCGTCGGCTTCGCCAAGGTGATGGGCGACGTGATGGAGGGCCTCACCACGGTGCTGCTGTTCTTCGTCGTCGCCTTCGGCGTCACCACCGTGCTGCTGTGGTTGTACTCCCGCTCCATCAAGCTCACCCTGCTGGCCATCACCGTGGCCCTGCTGCCGGTGGTGTGGCTGCTCGGCATCCTGCCCCTCATCGGCTACGGCATCGACCCCATGTCGGTGCTGGTGCCCTTCCTGATCTTCTCCATCGGCGTGTCCCACGCGGTGCAGATGACCAACGCCTGGAAGCAGGACGTGCTCGACGGGCAGACCGCCCTCGACGCCGCCGAAGGCGCCTTCCGCAAGCTCGCCATCCCCGGCACCATGGCCCTGCTGGCCAATGCCCTGGGCTTCCTGGTCATCATGCTCATCGACATCCCCATCGTGCGCGAGCTGGGCATCACGGCCTGCCTGGGGGTGGCCATGATGATCATGACCAACAAGATGTTCATGCCCATCATCCTGTCGCACCTGCACCTGGAGCGTGCCGCCCTCGGGCGCAGCGCCGACAACGGCCGGCGTCACGCCCTGTGGTGGCGCCTGTCGGCCCTGTCGCGCCCGCTGCCGGCCATGCTCAGCATTGCCGTCACCCTGGCCCTCCTCGCCGCCGCCACCTGGCAATCACGCCAGCTGCAGACCGGCGACGTGGGCAGCGGCGTGCCCGAGCTGCGCGCCGAGTCCCGCTACAACCAGGACAACCGGCAGATCATCCACGACTACTCCATCGGCATGGACGTGCTGTCGGTGTATGTGGACACCGAGGGCCACGCAGAAGCCTGCCTGAGCTGGGAGGTGATGAACGCGGTCGAACGCTTCGACCTGCACATGCGCGGCGTGGTGGGCGTGCAGTCCGTATCCACCGTGGCGGGCCTCGCCAAACTGTATGTGGCCGGCAACAACGAAGCCAACCCCCGCTGGGCCGCCCTGCAACGCTCCGAAGCCGCCCTGCGCACCGGCGGCCGCGCCGCCAACCCCAGCCTCGGCCTCAACACCCAGGGCTGCAAGACGATCAACCTGCAGGTGTACCTCAAGGACCATCAAGGCCCCACCCTCGCCCACGTGGTGAAGGAAGTGCAGCGCTTCATCGACGCCGACCACACCCCCGGCACCCGCTTCCGCCTCGGCGGCGGCAACGCCGGTGTCGCCGCCGCCACCAACGAAGCCGTCGAGCACGCCGAGATCCAGATGCTCGCCTCCATCTTCGGCGCCATCACCCTGCTGTGCTGGCTCACCTTCCAGTCCTGGCGCGCCGTGCTGTGTGTGATCGTCCCCCTGGTCATCGTCACCATCATGTGCAATGCACTGATGGCCCTCCTCGGCATCGGCCTCAAGGTCGCCACCCTCCCCGTCATCGCCCTCGGCGTCGGCGTGGGCGTCGACTACGGCATCTACATCTACGAACGCCTCCAGCACGAAATGGCCCACAACGGCCTGCCCCTCCGCGAAGCCTTCTACGAAGCCATGCGCCAACGCGGCACCGCCGCCGTGTTCACCGCCGTCACCATGTCCATCGGCGTCGGCACCTGGGTCTTCTCCACCCTCAAGTTCCAGGCCGACATGGGCATCCTGCTGGCCTTCATGTTCCTGGTGAACGTGCTCGGCGCGATCTTCCTGCTGCCCGCCCTGGCGGTGTGGCTGGGCGTGGGGAGCGAAGAGAAGGCCAGGGGACGGGCGCTGGCGCATTCGTGACCCAAGGCGGGCGGCACATGCCGCCCCGCCCTGCCCCGCTGCCTGCCATCACCGGACAGACGCTTCCCAGCGGCGCCTGTGAAGCATCCAGAGGCCTCTGGATGGCATGCAGAAGACGATTTGTATCAAGTAGACGCCGCTGGATTGAATGTTGACTGCGATGGATTCAATGCAGCGACGTCAACATGCTTCCCAGCGACCGCTGCGAAGCATGTTGACGCGTCTGGGAAGCATGTAGACCACGCTGGACTCTTCGTAGACGCTTGCTTCAAAAGAAAAGGGTATGACATGTTTTGATGTCATACCCTTTTTGCATTCCCGGGTTGGGCCTGGGGCTTGCCGGAGTGCGGCGGAAAGGACGGGGAGTGAAGCAGTTCATTGAGCCTGGGAGGTCGGGTTAGCGCAGCGTAACCCGACATTCCCTATCGGCAACCAATACACCATACACCCCGGTGGTGCTATTGCTAATCGCATCCAGATCGTTGCCGACGTGTTGGAACACGAGCGGGACAGATCATGCGATGTCGGGTTACGCTGCGCTCACCCGACCTACACCGGCTTTGAAAACAGTATGAGCATCAAACATCAGGGATCCTGCCTCTGCGGAGGCATCAGCTTCACAATCACCGGGGCACTTGAGCCTATTCAGGTGTGCCACTGCGCTCAGTGTCGACAGGCCCAGGGTGGCCCGGTCGCAACCAACATACCCGTTGAAGTCAGTGCGCTGACCTTCCAGCGCGGTGAGGATCTGCTGCAAATTTACGAGTCCTCACCAGGCAAGATCCGCGCATTCTGCAAGGTTTGCGGGTCACCTGTTTTCAGCAAGCGTGATTCGCTGCCAGATGTAGTACGAATCAGGGCCGGTCTGCTTCAAGAGCCCGTGAAGGCGCAACTCGCATTCCATGCATTCACAAGTTCAAAGGCAAGCTGGTGGCCCATCACCAGTGGCTTGCCGGAATACCCGGAGTGGGCGCCAAGCCCTCCAAAACCAATTCCGTAAAACAGACGAGCGCTTGCCAACACCGCAGGTCCGGAACGGCTCTGTCGCCTGACTGGCGGTTCAACGCGAACGCCAGCATGGGCCATCGTTCGCGATCTTGACGGCCCGTGTTGATGCCCTATGCGCTTCGCGCGCCAGCACCGGCTATCCCGCGCCTCTCCCAGCCGGGCAGGATCAGCCAGTTCTACGGCTACACAGGCCAGCCCCAGCGTCATCGATGCGAGCCGGGCCTTCCTGATCCTCTGGAAAGGCGCTGTTAGCGGAACGCCTCTGGGCATGGCGTGCTGACGCCTGGGACCAACTGCACAGTGAGAACATCTTTAAACTCACTTGCGTTGCCATGCGCGGTAAAGAAGCTTGCATACCCGTCCCGGCGGACACACCAGTTCCAGAAGAAGACCTGGAAGCCATGAAGCATCAGGGATTCCATTCTCCATTGTCGGTGCGACTCGAATCGCGCCACCCCATCGGCCCCCGTCGTCTTGATCTTGCGACTCCTCTCCCAACCATACGGGTAGGCATTCGCAACAAGTTGCACCTCGGCACCCACGACCGGCGAACTCGATTCATCAAGGACGGTAAGCGTTGCCGCAGGCTGCAGGGTCTTGTAAACCGGGTATGGGATGCAGCCCGCCAGGATCAGGCTGAGGGCTGCTGGGATGCGCCAGAAAAGTCCTCTCATGGCTTCAAGCATCATCATCCACACCTTCAGCAGGGTATTGCTGACCGTCTGGCGCTCGAAGCTGCAAGGCATAACAAACGCAATAGTAGTGAGAAAGAAGAGAGTACCGACACGCGCGAGTTCGAGACTTGTCAGACATCACCGACATCTTTCAACTGAACCTCGATCGCCGCACCAAACTTTGCAAAGATGTTGTAAACGACTGAGCCAACCAAGGCCAGCACAAGAAAAATGAGAGAAACAATTAAAGGGATGATGATGATCTGATCAAGCTGCAAAGGCTGATAATTGGGACGAGCTCCAAAACTGGCAAACAGATGCATGATACCAAGTATAGGAAATCCAATGAAATAGCCAACACCCCAGACCGTCAACACGCTGCGTACAATTGAAACTCTATAAATCCGATATCTCATCGTCTCCACCATCCTGTGGTCAGCAGTCTTCCGCATGATTGGATCAAACTCCACGCTCCAGCATTCTCCGGGACAAGCCCATACAAAAAAGGCTAAACGTCGGTGCCAGTTCAATGTCTTGCCCGGCGTCAACATCGAGCCACCTAACACATGGGTCGCTGCTCCTTCGATAGTCCAATGCGATCCACCAATGGCCCTCCCCAGCAAGCAAGACTTGGTTTGATGGCAGCCCCCACTCGGCAATCATGTACTTGCTGTTGAGAACGTTGTGAATGCCTGATGGTGTGGCCGACGCCCCAATTCCAAACAGTTCATCAAGGGGAACATGATCTTCAGCCCAGGTAGTGCGTTGTCGGGTCGGATATACGAATCCCTGCGTATACCCTCCGTTCTGTATCCGCCACAGAGTAACCAACTCAGAGGGAAATCTAACCCTGAGGAACTGCTCCGCGTGATGCAGAGCCTCGTCGGTCAGCGGGGGATTATGGTCGTAGTCAGCTCCCCAGAACCGCTCAAGGCCGCCGTTCATGGCGGCTCCGATTTGGCAGGGCGGTTTCAAGTCTGAAGTGCAACACTGGGTTGAAAGTTCATGATTTCCCTCGCAAAGACCTCCGCTGGTGTTTCAAAGTCGAGGCATTTGCGCGGGCGGTTGTTTAATTGTCGGGCAATGGCGTTGAGGTAGCCTTGGGAGATCGGCGCCAAATCCAGCCCTTTGGGAAGATACTCGCGGATCAAGCCGTTGGTATTCTCGTTGGTCGGCCGCTGCCAGGGGCTGTGCGGATCGGCGAAATAGACGTCGATCTTGACGCGCTTGGCGAGAATCTCGTGGCGGGCCATCTCCCTGCCC
>NZ_JABBGA010000018.1 GCF_012927165.1 Zoogloea dura | reverse complement strand
ATCACCTTGGCTTCGTTCTTGAGCTTGTCGATGAGTTGGGCCACGTCGGCCACCTTGATGCCGGCGCCGCGGGCGGCCGGCTCGACCACCTTGAGGGTGGTCAGGCGCGGGGCCACGTCCACACCCAGGTCGATGGGCTGCACCGTATCGAGGGGCTTCTTCTTGGCCTTCATGATGTTGGGCAGGGTCGCGTAGCGCGGCTCGTTGAGGCGCAGGTCGGTGGTGATGACGGCGGGCAGGGGGAGGGAGAGGGTTTCCAGCCCACCGTCGATCTCGCGGGTCACCTGGACCCGCTCGGCGCCCACCTCGACCTTGGAGGCGAAGGTGGCCTGGGGCCAGCCGAGCAGGGCGGCGAGCATCTGGCCGGTCTGGTTGGAGTCATCGTCGATGGCCTGCTTGCCGAGGATCACCAGGCGGGGCTGCTCCTTGTCCACGATGGCCTTGAGCAGCTTGGCCACGGCCAGGGGCTGCAGCTCGGCCGTGCTCTCGACCAGGATGCCCCGGTCGGCACCGATGGCCATGGCGGTGCGCAGGGTCTCCTGGCACTGGGCCACGCCGGCGGAGACGGCCACCACCTCGGTGGCGGTGCCAGCTTCCTTCAGGCGCACGGCCTCCTCGACGGCGATCTCGTCGAAGGGGTTCATGGCCATCTTCACATTGGCCAGCTCGACGCCGCTCTGGTCGGCCTTGACGCGGACCTTGACGTTGTAATCAATGACCCGTTTGACGGGTACGAGGATCTTCATTTGATCTTGTCTCCTGTGGGTTTATTCGATTGCCGAGGCAGACTTGGCCTGCTGGCGCAGTACGAACTTCTGGATCTTTCCGGTGGACGTCTTGGGCAGCACACAGAACTCCACGTGCTTGGGCACCTTGAAGCGGGCCAGGTGCTCGCGGCAGTGGGCGATGATGTCGTCGGCCGTGACCCTGGCGTCTTCCTTCACCTCGATGTAGGCGGCGGGGACTTCGCCCCACTTTTCATCGGGCCTGGCGACCACGGCGGCGGTGAGCACGGCGGGGTGGCGGTAGAGGACGTCCTCCACTTCCAGGGACGAGATGTTCTCGCCGCCGGAAATGATCACGTCCTTGGAGCGGTCCTTGATCTTCACGTAGCCGTCCGGGTGCAGCACGGCCAGGTCGCCGGTCTGGAACCAGCCGCCGGCAAAGGCCTCCTTGGTGGCCTTCTCGTTCTTGAGGTAGCCCTTCATCACCAGGTTGCCGCGGAACATGATCTCGCCCAGGGTTTCGCCGTCGGCGGGCACCGGCTCCATGGTCTGCGGGTCGAGCACGGTGATGGCTTCCTGCATGTGGTAGCGCACGCCCTGGCGGCCGTTGCGCTCGGCGCGGCTGGCGATGGGCAGGGCATCCCACTCGGGGTGCTTGGCGCACACCGAGGCGGGGCCGTAGGTCTCGGTCAGGCCATACACATGGGTGATGTCGAAGCCGATCCGCTCCATGCCCTCGATGATCGCGGCGGGGGGCGCGGCGCCGGCGATGAGGGCCGACACCTTGTGCTCGATGCCGGCGCGCAGGCCTTCGGGGGCGTTGATGAGCATGCCGTGCACGATCGGGGCGCCGCAGAAGTGGGTCACCTTGTGGCTGCGCATCAGCTCGTAGATCAGTGCCACGTCCACCTTGCGCAGGCACACATTGACGCCGGCGTTGGCCGCCAGGGTCCACGCGAAGCACCAGCCATTACAGTGGAAGAGGGGCAGGGTCCAGAGGTACACCGCGTGCTGCGGCATGCCCCAGCTGATGATGTTGGAGGCCGAGTTGAGGTAGGCGCCGCGGTGGTGGAAGACCACACCCTTGGGGTTGCCGGTGGTGCCCGAGGTGTAGTTGAGGGCGATGGCGTCCCACTCGTCGGCGGGCAGAGACCACTTGAATTCCGGATCGGCGTCGGCCAGGAAGTCTTCGTATTCGATGTCGCCGAGGCGGGTGCTGTCCGGGTATTCGGCGTCCAGCGCATCGATCACCAGCGGCTTGGGGCCTTCCAGCAGTTCCAGGGCGGCCCGGATGGTGGTGGCGAATTCCGGGTCGGTGATGAGGACTTTGGCCTCGCCGTGGGCCAGCATGAAGGCGATGGCTTCCGGGTCCAGGCGGGTGTTGAGGGTGTTCAGCACGGCACCGGTCATCGGCACGCCGAAGTGGGCCTCGACCATCGCTGGCACATTCGGCAGCATCACCGCCACGGTGTCGCCACGGCCAATGCCCTTGCGCGCCAGGGCGCTGGCCAGGCGGCGGCAGCGGGCGTAGGTTTCACTCCAGGTGAAGCGGCGCGTGCCGTGGATCACCGACAGGCGATCCGGGTAGACCTGGGCGCTGCGCTCGAGAAAGGACAGGGGGGACAGGGGCACATGATTGGCAGCGCACTTGTCCAGCCCGTGGTCGTACGGGGAATTCGACACTTATCTTCTCCTCCTGGTTTGAACGCCACGACTTGGGTGAGGCGGTGGCTCTTGGGCCTTCCCCTTTGGCAGTGCGAGCGCACCACCGGGGATCGGGGAGAAGATTCGCAGACAAACTTGTCGGAACTTTCGTGAAAATGTACTGAATGTTGTCGGGGGCCTTGCCGGGGCCGGCAGCTGGCTAGAATCTCCGGCAAACGGAGGGCAGGACGTGACGATGAGCGGGCAGCACGGACAGGATGGGCAGCACGGACAGGATGGGCCGGATCGGCAGGCAAGCCCGCTGGCAGGGGAGGCGACCCCGTCCTTCGACCGGCGCTACCGGGAGATGCTGGGGGCGGGGCTGGATCTGCTCGACCAGGGCGTGACGGTTTTCGATGCCGAGCTGCGCATGGTGGCGTGGAACGGCGCCTTCCTGCGCCTGCTGGATTTCCCGCCCTCGCTGGCCCGGGAGGGCATGTCCTTCGAGGAGTTCATCCGCTTCAACGCCGAGCGTGGCGACTATGGCCCCGGCGATCCGGATGTGCAGGTGGCCGAAAGGGTGGCCCGGGCGAGGAGCTTCCAGCCCCACGTCACCGAGCGCGTCCGGCCCAACGGGCAGGTCTTGTCGATCCGCGGCTTTCCGCTGCCGCATCAGGGCTTCATCACCGTCTATACCGACATCACCGAACAGCGTCGCACCCAGGAGCAGATCGCCAGCCACCAGGCCGAGCTGGAGGCGCACATCCGCTCCCGTACCGAAGCCCTGCGGCGTAGCGAGCAGCGCCTGCGCGAGATCACCGATGCCATCCCGGCGGCGGTCGCCTACTTCGACCGGAGCTGGACTTACCGCTACGCGAACAAGGGCTATGCCCAGTGGTTCGGCTGGTCGGCCCACGAAATCGAGGGTAAGCAGATCTGCGAGGTGACCGGGCAGGAGGTGTTCGCCATCGTCTCGCCCTTTGTGTCGCGGGCGCTGGCCGGCGAACAGGTGTCGTACGAATACACCCTCACCGGCCGCGACGGTGCGCCGGCCCGTGCCTGCAGCACGCTGGTGCCTGACATCGGCCCGGACGGTGAGGTGCACGGCTGCTACGTGCACTCGGTGGACGTCACCGAGCAGCGCCACACCCAGGCCGCCCTGGCCCAGGCCCAGAAGATGGAGGCCATCGGCCAGCTCACCGGCGGCCTCGCCCACGACTTCAACAACATGCTCACGGTGGTGATCGGCAACCTGGTGGCCCTCAAGGAGAACCACCCCGACGACCCCCTCACCGAGAACTTCGTCGAGCCCGCCATGCAGGCCGCCAACCGGGGCGCCGAGCTGATCCGCCGGCTGCTCGGTTTCGCCCGCCGCCAGCCGCTGGAGCCCAGGCCGGTGGAGGTCAATGAGCTGATCCTCGGCATGTCCAAACTGATCCGACGCAGCCTGCCGAGCACCATCGCCGTCAGCACGGCCAGCCGGGAGCCCTGCCTGGTGGCCATGGTGGACGCCCACCAGCTCGAGAACGCCCTGCTCAACCTGGCCCTCAATGCCCGCGACGCGATGCCCAATGGTGGCGAGCTGCGCATCGAGTCGTCCCTTGAGCAGCTCGGTCCGCATGCCGCCGCCGACCTGGAGATGCCGCCCGGCGATTACGTGCAGATCGCCGTCAGCGACAACGGCATGGGCATGGATGGCAGCACCATGGCGCGGGTCTTCGAGCCCTTCTTCACCACCAAGCAGTTCGGCATGGGCAGCGGCCTCGGCATGTCCATGGTGTATGGCTTCACCAAGCAGTCGGGCGGTGGCGTGCGTATCCGCAGCCGCCAGGCGCGCGGCACCACGGTGGCCCTGCTGCTGCCGCGGATCGAGGAAGAGCAGCCGGACAACGTGATGCCCGAGGGCCGCGAGCTGCGCGACACCGACCTGGCCGGCAAGCTGGTGCTGCTGGCCGAGGACGATGCCGACGTGCGCACGGTGGTGCGCATGCAGCTGTCCGAGCTCGGCTGTGCCGTGGTGGAGGCCGAGAATGGCGCCGAGGCCGCCGACATGGTCGAGAACATCCCCGCCATTGCCCTGGTCATCTCCGACGTGGTGATGCCGGGGGTGATGGACGGGCGGGCCCTGGCGCGCTTCGTGCGGCGCTTCCGGCCAGACCTGCCGATGGTGCTGATGAGTGGCTTCGCCGAATCCCAGTCGGGGCTGGACGCTGACGTGAACCTGCCCCTGCTGGCCAAGCCCTTCTCCCGCGCCAAACTGCTGGCGGCCTTGCGTCCGCTGGGCGCTTGAGCGAAGCTCCGGCTGCCATGTCTACAACGACGCGAACTCCCGAACTCATCTACGTGGTGGAAGACGAAGCGGCGATTGCCCGCCTGATCGCCGACACCCTCGAGAAGTTCGGCTACCGGGCCGAGCTCTTCCGCACCGCCGAGGCCTTTTTCCACGGTCTGCGCCACCGGGTGCCCGACCTCGTCGTGCTCGACCTCGGCCTGCCCGACATGGACGGCATGGCGGTGCTGCAGCAGCTGCGCGGCAAGCACACCTGCGGCCTGCTGGTTGTCACCGGGCGCAGCGACACCTACGACCGGGTCATGGGCCTGGAAATGGGCGCCGACGACTACGTGGTGAAACCCTTCGAGCCGCGGGAGCTGATCGCCCGGGTGCGCAGCATCCTGCGCCGCTACCCGGGCCAGGTGGTGATGCCGGCCGACCCTGCCCAGCGGGTCGCCGAGTTTGCCGGCTGGCGCTTCGAGCCGGGCAGCAACACCCTGATCAACCCCGCCGGCCAGCAGGAAACCCTGAGCACCGCCGAGGCCCAGCTCCTCAGCGTGCTGCTGGCCCACCCCAACCACATCCTGACCCGCGAGCAGCTGCTCGGCGGGCGCGACGTGTCGGCGCTGGACCGCAGCATCGACCTGCGCATCTCGCGCCTGCGCCGGCGCTTCGAGGAAAACCCCCAGCACGCCAAGCTGATCAAGACCGTGTACGGCGCCGGCTACCTGCTGGCGTCCACGGTCACCTGGTCCTGACCGCCGCCGCGTCCACCGTGCGGGCCGCTTCGGCCTGGCTGCGGCGCAGGGATTCGGGCAGCAGGCGCACCAGCCAGGCCATGGCCAGCGGCACCAGCACCAGATCGTCGATCAGGCCGAACACGGGCAGCACGTCCGGCACCAGATCCACCGGCGACAGTACGTAGAGGGCCAGCACCGCCAGCGCCGGCCGCAGCCAGGCCGGGCGTGCCGGATGGCGCAGGGCGAACCACAAGATGGCGGCGTCCTTGCGGACCAGGGCATACAGGGCGGACAGCTTCTTGAACATGGCGCGGGCTCCGGGAGTGGCGGGCTGACGGGCACTTGGACCGGCCGCCGCCCTGGCGAGTTGCGCGGTGCTTTGTAAGCATGGGTTGCGCCACACGGGTGTGCGACCGATGGTCGCACTGCGCGCAGGACAAAGCGCCGCTGAGGGTCGGCTGGAGTAAGCTGCGGGCCATCGATCGAAAGGAGCCCCCCGTGAGCGCAATGAGCAAGTCCGCCGGCCTGCTGCTGGCCTGTCTGCTGTCCATCCCGGCCCTGGCCGCCGACCTGGACATCAAGGATCCCTGGGTGCGCGGCACGGTGCCTGCGCAAAAGGCCACCGGTGCCTTCATGCAGCTCAGCAGCAAGGGCGGCGTCACCCTGGTCGGCGTGGCCAGCCCGGCCGCCGGCGTCGTTGAGCTGCACGAGATGGTGATGGAGAGCACCGTCATGAAGATGCGCGCGTTGTCGCGTCTCGACGTGAAACCCGGCCAGACCGTCGAGCTCAAGCCCGGCAGCTACCACGTGATGCTGATCGACCTGAAGAAGCCGCTCGCCAAGGGCGACGTGGTGCCGATCACCCTGAAGGTGGAGGGCAAGGACAAAAAGGTCGAGACGGTGGAGGTGAAGGCCGAAGTGCGTGATCTGACCGCCGCCGCACCGATGATGGATCACAAGCACCAGCACTGAACATGGTGCTCGGGACGGCCTGCCGCCGTCCCCTGGCAGGATCAAGGCGCCCGCTTCAGGGCGCTTTTTTCATCGCAGGGCCGTCCCAAGATGAAAAGCGCCCCCTCGGGGGGCAGCGAGCCGCGCAGCGGGGAGCGTGGGGGTATTTTTCATGCCTCAGCGCTGGCCCTGCTGTTCCTCCAGCTTCTCCTCGATGCGCCCGACCGCCCGCTGCAGGGCGGGCAGGAAGCGCCGGTCGGCTTCCCGCGGGGTCACCATGCGGTTCAGGTACACGATGTTGACCGATCCCAGGGGGCGCCCCTGCAACATGATCGGCAGGGCGATGGCGCCCACCTTGCGCTGCGACGTCCATTCCCCGTCGTTGCTGCCGAATCCCTTCTCCCGGGTGCGTTCCAGCACATTCACCACAAAGCGTTCGTCCGCCGCGAGGCGGGCCTGATCGTCCTCTCCGGCGCGGGCCAGCT
This sequence comes from Zoogloea dura, assembly GCF_012927165.1. Classification (GTDB taxonomy): domain Bacteria; phylum Pseudomonadota; class Gammaproteobacteria; order Burkholderiales; family Rhodocyclaceae; genus Zoogloea; species Zoogloea dura. The sequence goes on along the minus strand of NZ_JABBGA010000018.1, from coordinate 102,811 downwards.
GCAGGATCTCCTCCCGCTCGTCATCCGGGCAATAGGCCAGGTAGGCCCTGCCGGAGGCGGTCAGCAGCATGGGCATGGTCTGCCCCACCATGGCGCGATGAAATGACAATGGGCTGAAGCGGTGGGTCGACTCGCGGATGACCAGGTGGGCGCCCTGGGGGGTGGCCAGGTCTGACGGCCACACCACTGCCTGCAGCAGCTCGGACAGGGCCGGGGCGACGATGGAGGAGATCCAGTTGTCGTCCCGGAAACCCTCCGCCAGGGAGCGCACACGCAGGGCCAGGCAATAGCTGTCATCCGAATCGCTGCGCCGCACAAAACCTTCCGCCATCAGCGTCTCAAGCAGACGGCGCACCGTGGTGCGGTGCAGGCCGGTGGCCTCGGCCAGCTGGCCGAGGCTGGCACGTCCACCTTCCTGCACGTTCAGTGCCCGCAGGAGGTCCAGACCGCGGGTCAGGCCGCGAACGGTGGCGTAGTCGGCCCTGGTATTTTGACGGGGCATTTTATTGATTTAAATCAATGTTGTGCATCTGGTGGACGTTTCGATTTTATTTTTTGCCGTGCGCCGGCACAACCCTAGAATCCATTCAATAACAAGTTTCTCATAACGTAATTCCCGGCGCCGGCCCTTCGCCCGCCCCCCCGCGAATTCCCCACGCGGCCCGGGACCCAACAGGAGACATTCATGAACGACAAAATGCGTTTCGACGCAGATGTGATCGTCGTCGGCGCCGGCCCGGTCGGCCTCACCATCGCCAATACCCTCGGGCTGCACGGGGTCAGCGTGCTGCTCCTCGAGCGCGGCGACACCCTCATCGATTACCCCCGGGCGGTCGGCATGGATGACGAGTCCCTGCGCACCGTGCAGGGCATCGGCCTGACCGAGCAGGTGCTGCAGCACCTGACCCCTTTCCACTGGATGCGCTTCGTCAATGCCAAGGGCCGGGTCTATGCCTCGATCGAGCCGCGCACCGACGAGTTCGGCTGGTCCCGCCGCAATGCCTTCAACCAGCCGGCAGTGGACCGCGAGCTGCTGGCAGGCCTCGAGCGCTTCCCGAATGCCGCTGTGTCCATGTCCACCGAGCTCGAGTCGTACGAGCAGGACGGCGAGGGCGTCACCCTCAAGGTCATCAAGGCCGGTGCGCCGACGACCCTGCGCTGTCGCTACCTGGTGGGCGCAGATGGTGGCCGCAGCGTGGTGCGCACCCAGCTGGGTGTCGGCTTCGGCGGCTTCACCGACACCTCCCAGTGGCTGGTGGTGGACATCCGCAACGACCCCCTCGGCGTGCCCTACATCTACATGCACTCCGATCCCAAGCGCCCCTATGTGTCGGTGGCCCTGCCCGACGGCGTGCGCCGTTTCGAGTTCATGGTCTGGGAAGGCGAAACCGAGGAGCAGATCACCGCGCCCGCGCGCATGGCTGAACTGCTCTCCAAGGTGCTGCCCGCCGGCACCGACATCAGCAAGCTCGACTTCATCCGCAAGCGTGTCTACACCCACAACGCCCGCATCGCCGACCGCTGGAAGGTGGGCCGCGTGATGCTGGCCGGCGATGCTGCCCACATCATGCCGGTGTGGCAGGGCCAGGGTTACAACACGGGCATGCGCGACGCCACCAACCTGGCCTGGAAGCTCGCCTGGGTGGTCAAGGGCAAGGCCTCCGACACCCTGCTCGAAACCTACAACATCGAGCGTCCGCCCCACGCCAAGGCGATGATCGACCTGTCCGTCGCGGCCGGCCGCATCTTCTATCCGCGCAACGTCTTCAAGGCTGCCGTGCGCGACGTGAGCACCTGGCTGCTCAACCAGATCCCCGCCTTCAAGCGCTACTTCAGCGAAATGCGCTACAAGCCCATGCCCTTCTACAGCGAAGGCCTGGTGGTGCACGAGAAGGTGGCGCGCAAGGCATCGCCGGTCGGCCGCCTGTTCATCCAGCCGCGGGTGCGCACCCTGGACGGCGAGGTCAAGCTGCTCGACGACGTGATCGGCAGCGGCTTTGCCCTGCTGGCTTGGGGGGCCGACCCGAACTATTGGCTCAACGCCCGCAGCAAGGCCATCCTGGCCGCCATGGGCGCCCGCATCATCACCGCCAAGCCGGTGGTGCAGATGCACCGCAAGGTGGACATGAGCGACGCCACCGAGGTCGTCGGCGACGAACAGATGCGCCTCAAGGACTGGTTCGGCGAGCATCCGGGCTCCATCGTGGTGCTGCGCCCCGACCGCTTCGTGGCCGGCATCGCCTTCCCGGTGGAGATCAACGAACTCCTCGACGCGGTGGCCGCCAGGATGGGCCTCAAGGTGGAGGCGGCATGAGCGCCGTGCTGCTGCAGTGCCTCTCCCACACCCCGCTGAAAGGCTACGTGGACCCGCAGCCGGAGGTGGTCGAGGAGGTGGCCCGCATGGTCGCCGCCCAGCGCGCCGAGGTCGAGGCCTTTGATCCGGAGCTCATCGTCCTGTTTGCGCCGGACCACTACAACGGCTTCTTCCTGGATACGATGCCCCAGTTCTGCATCGGCACCGCCGCCACCTCGGTGGGCGACTACATGACCTCCGCCGGTCCGCTGCCGGTGCCGCGGGAGATTGCCGAGGCCTGTGCCGAGCACGTGGTGGCGGCCGACATCGACCTGGCCATCTCCTACCGCATGCTGGTGGACCACGGCTTCGCCCAGCCCATCGAGGAGCTCACCGGCAGTCTCGACCGCTACCCGGTGATCCCGATCTTCATCAACAGCGTGGCGCCGCCGCTGGTCAGCTTCCGGCGTGCCCGCCAGCTGGGCGAGGCGGTGGGTGAATTCATCCGCGGCCTGGGCAAGCGCACCCTGATCCTCGGCTCCGGCGGCCTGTCCCACAACCCGCCGGTGCCGCAGATGGCCACCGCCACCGCCGAGGTGGCCGAGCGCCTGATCGCCGGCCGTAACCCCGGCCCCGAGGCGCGCGACGCCCGGCAGCAGCGCACCATCGCCGCCGCCACGTCGTTTGCCGCCGGCACCAGCCCGCTGCATCCCCTCAACCCCGCCTGGGACGAGGCCTTCATGGACAACCTGGTCCGCCAGGACTGGACCGCGCTCGATGCCTACGGCAATGCCGCCATCACCGAAGCCGCCGGCGCCTCCGCCCACGAAGTGAAGACCTGGGTGGCCGCCAACGCCGCCATGAACGCCGCGACCGGTGGCCACTACCGGGCCGAGGCCCGCTATTACAAGGCGATCCCCGAGTGGATCGCCGGTTTTGCCGCGCTGACCGGTGTTGCCGTCTGATCGGCGCATCGACCCTTACTACAAAGATCCAACCGAGGAGACACTCCATGTACCTGAAGAAGCTGATCGCCCTGTCCGTCGCCGCCCTGGCCGCCACCCCCGTCCTGGCCGACATCAACGTGGGCGTCGTCGCCTCCCTGACCGGCCCGGCCGCCGCCCTCGGCGCCGAGACCAAGAAGGCCGTGGCCCTGCTCCCCACCACCGTGGGCGGCGAGAAGGTGAACTTCATCATCCTTGATGACGGCACCGACCCCACCAACGCCGTCAAGAACGTGCGCAAGCTGATCTCCGAAGACAAGGTGGACGCCATCCTCGGCCCCAACCTGATCAGCACCGCGATGGCCATGGCCGATGTGGCCAACACCGAAAAGACCCCGATGATCTCCGTCGCCCCGCTCGACGTGACCGGTGACAAGCGCGGCTATGTGTTCCGCAGCGAGCCCTCCGCCGACCTGATGGTGAACCGCCTGGTGGCCGACATGGTCGAGCACGGCGCCAAGACCGTCGGCTTCATCGGCTTCTCCGATTCGTGGGGCGAGCTGCTGCTGAAGTCCCTCACCAAGGCCACCGAAGGCAAGCTCAAGATCGTCGCCACCGAGCGCTACGGCCGCGCCGACCCGAGTGTGCAGGCCCAGGTCCTGAAGATCCTCTCCGCCAAGCCGGACGTGGTCTTCGTCGGTGCCTCCGGCACCCCCGCCGCGATGCCCCAGATCACCCTGCGCGAGCGTGGCTTCAAGGGCAACATCTACCAATCCCACGGCGTCACCAGCAAGGAGTTCCTGCGGGTCGGCGGCAAGGCCGTGGAAGGCGCCCTGATCCCGGTCGGTCCGGTGCTGGTGGCCGAGCAGCTGCCCGACAGCCACCCCACCAAGAAGACCAGCATGGCCTTCGTGAAGGAACTCGAGGCCAAGAACGGCCCGGATTCCCGCTCCACCTTCGCCGGCGCCTCGTGGGATGCCTGGTTGCTGCTGCAGAACGGCATCCTCGCCGCCCAGAAGGCCAAAACCAAGGCCGGCACCGTCGAGTTCCGCAACGCCGTGCGTGAAGGCATCGAAAAGACCACCAAGCTGGTCGGCACCAACGGCGTCTACAGCCTCAACGCGGCTGACCACGCCGGCTACGATCCCAGCGCCATCGTGCTGATCAAGGTCGAGAACAACCACTGGAAACTGGTGAAGTAAATGACCAACGCCGCCCTTCTCGGTACTGAAGCGGCGGCCGCCCTGCTCAAGCAGGCGGCTGCCCAGGTCCAGCCCGTCGCCCCCCTGCGGGAGCGTCTCGAACGTTGTGACCAGGATGGCGCCTATGCCGTCCAGGAAGCCAACACCCGCTCCTGGCTGGCCGAGGGGCGGCGCCTCGTCGGCCGCAAGATCGGCCTCACCTCCAAGGCCGTGCAGGCCCAGCTCGGTGTCGATCAGCCCGACTTCGGCATGCTCTTCGCCGACATGGGCGTCGGCGACGGCGAGCCGGTGGCCCGCGGACGCCTGATCCAGGCCAAGGTGGAAGCCGAGGTGGCCCTGGTCATCGGCCGCGACCTCAATTTCGAGCGCCACACCTACGCTGACCTGATCCGCGCCACCGAATACGTGCTGCCAGCGATCGAGATCGTCGACAGCCGCATCGAGAACTGGAACATCCGCTTCGTCGACACCGTCGCCGACAATGCGTCCAGCGGCCTCTTCGTGCTGGGCGGCCAACCCCGCCTGCTGAAGGACGTGGACCTGACCGCCTGCGCCATGGAAATGCGCCGTGGTGGCGAGGTGGTGTCCCGCGGCAACGGCCGCGCCTGCCTGGGCAGCCCGCTCAACGCGGCGGTGTGGCTGGCCGACGTGATGGTGCGCTACGGCCGCCCGCTGCAGGCCGGCGACATCGTTCTCACCGGCGCCCTCGGCCCGATGGTGGCGGTCGGCCAGGACGAGAGCTTCGACGTGGCCATCGAGGGGCTCGGCACGGTCAGCGCCCGCTTCGAGTAAGCCCGCGGAGCCTGCAGCCGGCTCGATCCTGCCCCCCATACCACTCACCTTTCCGGTGGCCGGGGCCCCTTGAGGGGCCTCGCGCCTGCCGCAGGAGTCCATCATGGATGCCGATATCTTTGCCCTGCTCGCGCAGGACGGCGTCACCAACGGAGCCATCTACGCCTTGCTGGCGCTGGCCCTGGTGCTCGTCTTCGCGGTCACCCGCATCATCTTCATTCCCCAGGGCGAATTCCTCGCCTGGGGGGCCCTGACCATGGCCGCCCTCGAGGCGGGCCACTACCCGGGCACCGTCTGGCTGCTGCTGGGGGCGGGGGTCATCACCTTTGCCGCCGATCTGTTCGGCGGCGCCTCGGCGCGCCGCCGGCTGGGCCAGTCGGCCCTGTGGAACCTGGTCTACCCGGTCGCCGTGGCGGCCATCCTGTACTTCATGCCCCTGTCCGAGCTGCCCCAGCTGGTGCGTGTGCTGGCGGTGCTGGCCATCGTCGTGCCGCTGGGTCCGATGATCTACCGCGTGGCCTTCCAGCCCGTGGCCGAGGCCCCGGTGCTGGTGCTGCTGATCGTCTCGGTGGCCCTCCACCTGCTGATGGTGGGCGTCGGCCTGCTGATCTTCGGGCCGGAAGGTTCGCGCACCCTGCCGTTCAGTGAAGCGCAGCTGGCGGTGGGCACGCTGACCCTCAGCGGCCACACCCTGGTGGTGCTGGTGGCGTCGGTCGCGCTGATCGTCGGCCTGTACCTGTACTTCGGCCGGACCCTCGGCGGCAAGGCCCTGATGGCCACCGCGATCAACCGCAACGGCGCCCGCCTGATGGGCATCTCCCCGGCCCTGGCCGGCCGCCAGACCTTCTTCTTCGCGGCCCTGATCGGCGCTCTGTCGGGCCTGCTGGTGGCGCCCCTGACCACGGTGTACTACGACAGCGGCTTCCTGATCGGCCTGAAGGGCTTTGTCGCGGCCATCATCGGCGGCCTCGCCAGCTATCCGCTGGCCGCCGGCGGCGCGGTGCTGGTGGGCCTGCTGGAGTCCTTCTCGTCCTTCTGGGCGAGCGCCTTCAAGGACGTGCTGGTGTTCACCCTGATCATCCCGGTCCTGATGCTGCGGTCCCTCAATTCCCACCACGTGGAGGAGGAAGAATGAACACCCGTACCCTTGAAAGTGGCCGCAGCGGCAGCTTCCTGGCTTCGCGCCACGTGCTGGCGGTGTTCCTGGTCCTGCTGGTGCTGGCGCCCCTGGTGCTGCCGGACTTCTACGTGACCCTGCTCAACTACGTGGGCCTGTCGTCCCTGGTGGCCCTGGGCCTGGTGCTGCTCACCGGCGTGGGAGGCCTGACCAGCTTCGGCCAGGCGGCCTTCGTCGGCCTCGGGGCCTACACCACCGCCTGGCTCACCACCACGCCGGAGCTGCCGGCCTGGCTGGGCTTCACCGGCGCCAGCCCGTGGGCGGCGCTGCTGCTCGGCCTGCTGCTCACCGCCACGGTGGCCATCGTGCTGGGTTCGGTGACCCTCAAGCTGTCCGGCCACTACCTGCCCCTGGGCACCATGGCCTGGGGCATCAGCCTGTACTTCCTGTTCGGCAACATGGAGTTCCTGGGCGGCCACTCCGGCCTGTCCAACCTGCCGCCGATCAGCCTGTTCGGTCATGACCTGATCAGCAACCGCGACTACTACTACCTGGTCTGGCTGTTCGTGCTGGTGGCCGTGTTCACCACCCGCAACCTGCTGGACTCCCGCGAAGGCCGGGCGATCCGCGCCCTCAAGGGCGGCATCGTGATGGCCGAGGCGATGGGCGTGGATACCTCCCGGGCGCGCATGGTGATCTTCCTGCTGGCGGCCTTGCAGGCCTGCGCGGCAGGCTGGCTGTACGCTCACCTGCAGCGCTTCGTCAATCCGACGCCCTTCGGCCTGCACATCGGCATCGAGTACCTCTTCATGGCGGTGGTCGGTGGTGCGGGGCAGGTGTGGGGTGCACTGGTCGGTGCCGGGGTGATCACCGTGCTCAAGCAGTGGCTGCAGGATGTGCTGCCCAAGCTCTTCGGCTCGGCCGGCAACTACGAGGTGATCGTCTTCGGCCTGATGATGATGATCGTGCTGCACCGCGCCCGTGAAGGCCTGTGGCCGCTGCTGGCCCGCCTGGTGCCGGTGCGGGTCGAGCTCAAGCAGATTGACGCCTCCGCCGAGCCCCTGCCGAAGAAGCCCCAGCCGCCCCATGGCGAGGTGATCCTCGAAGCCCGCGAGGTGACCCGCAAGTTCGGCGGCCTGGTGGCCAACAACGCCATGAGCCTGCACGTCGAGGCCGGCGAGATCCTGGCCCTGATCGGCCCCAACGGCGCCGGCAAGAGCACCATGTTCAACCAGCTCTCCGGCGTCGATACGCCGACTTCCGGCGAGGTGCTGTTCCGCGGCAAGTCGGTGGCCGGCCACAGCTCGCGGGAGATCGCCGGGCTGGGCATGAGCCGCACCTTCCAGCACGTGCGCCTGCTGCCGAAGATGAGTGTGCTCGAGAACGTGGCCATCGGCGCCCACCTGCGCGGCAGCCGCAGCGTGCTGCCGGCCGCCTGGCGCCTCGACCGGGCGGAGGAAGCCCGCCTGCTGCGCGAAGCGGCGATCCAGGTGGAGCGCGTCGGTCTCGGCGAGTTCATGCACACCGAGGCCGGCAGCCTGGCCCTGGGCCAGCAGCGCATCCTTGAGATCGCCCGCGCCCTGTGCTCCGACCCCTGCCTGCTGCTGCTCGACGAGCCCGCCGCCGGCCTGCGCCTGAAGGAGAAGCAGGCCTTGTCCGAACTGCTCAGGCGCCTGCGTGCCGAAGGCATGGCGGTGCTCATCGTCGAGCACGACATGGACTTCGTGATGAGCCTGGTGGACCGGGTGGTCGTCATGGAATTCGGCGAGAAGATCGCCGAGGGCCTGCCGGAAGACGTCCAGAAGGACCCGGCGGTGCTCGAAGCCTATCTGGGAGGGGTGTGAGATGGCTGGCAACGTACTCGAAGTGAAGGACCTGTCGGTGGCCTACGGTAAGGTCGAGGCGGTCAGCAAGGTCAGCATCGCCGTCGGCGAGGGCCAGATCGTCACCGTGATCGGCCCCAACGGCGCCGGCAAGACCACCACCCTGTCGGCCATCATGGGCCTGCTCCCGTCGTCCGGCCAGGTGGCCTTCGACGGCAGCATCGAGCAGATCCCGGAAGTGGAGCGCATGGTGGTGCGCGGCATGAACCTGGTGCCCGAGAAGCGCGAGCTGTTCGGCACCATGAGCATCGAGGACAACCTGCTGCTGGGCGCCTTCCAGCGTCACCGCAGCGGGCACAAGGACCACCTGGAGACGATGGAGGAGGTGTTCACCCTCTTCCCGCGCCTCAAGGAGCGTCGCGCCCAGGCCGCCGGCACCCTGTCGGGCGGCGAGCGGCAGATGCTGGCGGTGGGCCGGGCCCTGATGGCCAAGCCCAAGCTGCTGATGCTGGACGAACCGAGCCTGGGCCTGGCGCCGCTGATCGTGCGGGAGATCTTCCGCATCATCGCCGAGCTGCGCCGCCGCGGCGTGTCGATTCTGCTGGTCGAGCAGAACGCCCGCGCCGCCCTGCAGGTGGCCGACTACGCCTACGTGCTGGAAAACGGCGCGGTCAAGATGCAGGGTGAGGCCAGCGAGCTGCGCAACGACCCCCGCGTCATCGAAAGCTACCTGGGCCTGGCCAGCAAGCACCAGGAAATGCTGGCCAGCTGAGCCCCACACGGAGAAACCCCCAATGCGCGCACTGCAAGTCCTGGCGGACGAACACCAATCCCTGGCCGCGATCCTGCACGCGGTCCGCTTCATGCTCAAGGAAATCGGCGCAGGCCACCTGCAACCCGACCTCAAGCTGCTGCGGGCCATGGTGAACTACCTGGACGCTTACCCCGAACAGCGCCACCACCCGAAGGAAGACCGCCTGCTCTTCGGGCGCCTGCAGGCCCGCACCGATGAAGGCAAGGAGCTGCTCGACAAGCTGTTCCGCCAGCACGCCGGCACCGCCGAGCGGATCCAGCTGCTGGAGAGCGCCCTCGACGCCTACGAGAAGAACCCGGCCGACGTGTCGGCGCTGGCCGCCGCCTTCGACACCTATGCCGAGTTCTACCGCAACCACATGATCCTCGAGGAGCGGGAGATCCTGCCCCTGCTGCGCAAGCACTTCACCGCCGAGGACTGGGCCGAGATCGACGCCGAACTGACTGCCGACGGCAACAACCTCGGCACCGCCCCCGGCGACGAATTCGCCGCCCTCTTCTCGAAGCTGGTGGCCGCCGCCCCGGCCCCCATCGGGCTGGGCCAGGGCCCCTACAAGGACTGAGCAGGGCTGACGCCACGCTTCGCCTCATCCACAAGAACGAAAGGACATCCCCATGAGCACCCCCCTCATCACCGAAGCCGCCACCAGCCGCTTCATCCGCATCCAGGACGCCGAGCTGGACGCCCAGATCCACTACAACGACATCGGTGAAGGCACCGAGACCGTGGTCATGCTCCACGGCTCGGGCCCCGGCGCCACCGGCTGGGCCAACTTCAACCGCAACATCGAGCCGCTCGTCAGCGCCGGCTACCGGGTGATCCTGATGGACTGCCTGGGCTGGGGCAAGAGCGACCCGGTGGTGTGCACCGGCTCCCGCTCCGACCTCAACGCCCGCTGCCTCAAGGGCTTGCTGGATAGCCTTGGCCTCGACAAGGTGCACATCATCGGCAACTCCATGGGCGCCCACAGCACCGTGGCCTTTGCCCTGTCCAACCCGAGCCGCGTCGGCAAGCTGATCCTGATGGGCGGCGGCACCGGCGGCCCCAGCCAGTTCGTGCCCATGCCCACCGAAGGCATCAAGCTGCTGCAGGGCCTGTACCGCGAGCCGACCATCGAGAACCTCAAGAAGATGATGGCCGTCTTCGTGTTCGACAGCAGCAGCCTCACCGAAGACCTCTTCCAGGCCCGCCTGGACAACATGCTGGCCCGCCGCGACCACATGGAGAACTTCGTCAAGAGCCTGGCCGCCAATCCCAAGCAGTTCCCCGACCAGGGCCCGCGCCTGGGTGAGGTCAGCGCCCAGACCCTCGTTATCTGGGGCCGCGACGACCGCTTCGTGCCCATGGACACCGGCCTGCGCCTGCTGTGGGGCATGCCCAACGCCGAGCTGCACATCTTCAACCGCTGCGGCCACTGGGCCCAGTGGGAGCACGCCGACAAGTTCAACCGCATGGTGCTGGACTTCCTGACGCACTGAGCCTGTTTGCTGCCAGCCCTGCATCCGGCTTCGATCGTGCTGCGGGGTTTGTGGGGTTGTGCAGTGCGCGCGTCTTGAGGCAAAAAGATGGCCGGGAGTGACTTCCCGGCCAGAGATACCGAGCGTCCTTGTTTTCAGGCGCCGGTGCCGAGGTGATTGCCGAGGATCAGGAAGAGCAGCAGCGGGATATCTGGCGCCGGGGTGAAGCCGTAGCGCTGGTAAAACGCTGCAGCTTGGTCGTGTTTTGCATCGACTGCCAACGCTACCCCTCCCCCGTTGCGGGAAATCTCTTGCGCGCGCTGTACTGCATCCATCAGAAGCAATTCACCCATGCCCTGACTTTGGTGCGCTTCGCTTACAGCAAGTCTGGCCAAACGGATTACCGGAAGGCGATTGGGTGGAGATTTGCGCGAAGGATAGCTAGAGCCTGCTACCTCGCTCAGCGTCAATGTGTAATAGCCGATGATCGTGGCATGTGCTTCTAGATCAACGAGTACAAAACTTCTCGACAGATTCTTTACTTGCTGTTGGAGCGACTGCTGTGCCAGCCAGCGATTGAGGATGAGATCACCGCAATCGAAACGCGTCCGGTCATGCTCCGAACTCAAACGTTGAATTTGAACCTTCACTACTTACCTTTCTAGCGTTGTAACGCTTCATTGCGTTCGTCAGCGTAGATGAGGGAGGCGGGGGATTGTCGATGAGGTCGAAAAACCAGGTAGCAGCTTCTGCGGACATCCTGATGACGCGCTCGTTCTCGATGATTTTCTCCGCTTTCTCCAGTGCTGCCTGCGCGACGAACTGACTGACTGTGGCACCGACCATCCTTGCGGCTAGGTCGAGTGTTTCTACAAGAGCTTGAGGTACTCGGGCAGTAATACGGCCCCGGGCGTCGGAGGCTGTTGCGCGTACCTTCGTGTTCGACATAAGAAAAGTCCTAGAGGATATAAAGTGAGTTCGAGTGAGTCAGTGAGTTCGAGTGAGTCAGTGAGTTCGAGTGAGTCAGTGAGTTCGAGAATGGTGGCATTTTGTCGCCGCTTTTGTCAAGTGTGGTGTCAAAGTGTCGCCAGGTTCGGCGCGTCACGAGCTTTGATTTGCGAAGCCAGCCGCACCCTTCAGCATTCCTGCAGCCCCTCCTCGGAACTTACGAATACCGCGAGCCGCCTGCCGGTGGCTTAATGGAGGCCTGTTTCCTGCGCTGCACCATCTGCCTCCATGAATCCTGCCGGCCACCGCCTGGGGCTCCTCTTCGCCGTTCTCGGTGCAGTGGGCTTTTCCTTCAAGGCCATCCTGATCAAGCTCGCCTACCCCTACGGGGTGGACGCCGTGACCCTGCTGGCCTTGCGCATGGGCTTTTCGCTGCCCTTCTTCCTGGCCCTGGGCTGGCACGACCAGCGTACCCGCAAGCCCGACCCCCTGAGCCGGCGCGACATCCTGATGATGCTGGGCCTCGGCACCACCGGCTACTACCTGGCCAGCTACCTGGACTTCCTCGGCCTGCAGTACATCTCGGCGGCGCTGGAGCGGTTGATCCTGTTTGCCTACCCGACCCTCGTGGTCGTGCTGTCGGCCCTGTTCCTGGGCAAGAAGATCACCCGCCGGGCCTTTGGCTCCATCGCCCTGTGCTACGCCGGCATCGCCCTGGCGGTGGCCCACGACCTGCACGTGGCTGGCGAGATGCATGACGTGGTGCTGGGTGGTGTGCTGGTGTTCGGCAGCGCGGTGTCCTACGCGCTCTACCTGATGGGCAACGGCCAGGCCGTCGGCCGCCTGGGGGCCGCCCGGGTCACCGCCTGGGCCAGCACCGCCGCCTGCCTGCTGTGCCTGGTGCACTTCGCCCTGACCCGGCCCCTCGGCGCGCTCGTCCAGCCCGCCCCGGTGATGCTGCTGGCCGGCGCCATGGCCTTGTTCTCCACCGTGCTGCCGGTGTGGATGGTGTCGGAGGCGATCCGCCGCATGGGCGCCGGGCCGGTGTCCCTGATCGGCACCCTCGGCCCGGTGGTCACTCTTTTCCTTGGCTGGCTGATCCTCGACGAGTCCATCGGCCTCTACCAGATCCTAGGCGGCAGCCTGGTGGTGGCGGGCGTATTGCTGGTCGGCAAGCGCGGCTGACCTCAGGCGCGCCGGCAGGCCTAGAATGCGGCTCCAGTCTTCACCCGTCGTCCTCCGAACACCATGCTGCAGATCCACGTTGCCGACCACATCGCCACCCTGACCCTCGATCGCGAACAGCGCCGTAACGCGCTGTGCGAAGAGATGGTCCAGTCCTTTGCCGCCGCGCTCGAATCGTTCCGTGCCGCCGGCGTACGCTGCGTGGTGTTGCGGGCCCGGCCGGGCTGCAAGGTCTGGTCGTCCGGTCACGACATCGAGGAACTGCCCGCCGCCGGCCTCGACCCCCTGGCCTGGCGCGACCCCCTGCGCAAGCTGGTGCGCGAGATCGAGACCTTTCCCGCGCCGGTCATCGCCATGATCGAGGGCAGCGTGTGGGGCGGCGCCTGCGAAACCGTGTTTGCCTGCGACCTGATCGTGGCCGCCCGCGACGCCACCTTCGCCGCCACGCCGGCCAAGCTCAACGTGCCCTACAACGTGGGCGGCCTGCTCACCTTCCTCAACGCCGCCAACCTGCGCCTGGCCAAGGAGATGCTGTTCACCGCCGCGCCCATCTCCGCCGAGCGCCTGTGCAGCCTGGGCATCCTCAACCAGGTGGTCGATGCCGCCGAGCTGGAAGAGGCCACCTACGCCATGGCCCGCTGCATCGCCGGCAACGCGCCCTTGTCCATCTCGGTGATGAAGGAGCAGCTGCGCATCCTGGCCGGCGCCCACACCATGTCCCCGGAGGATTTTGAACGCATTCAGGGCCTGCGCCGGGTGGTGTACAACAGCCAGGACTACGCCGAAGGCATCCGCGCCTTCAAGGAAAAGCGCGCGCCCGAGTTCAAGGGCGAATAAGTGGAGCAAGGGCAGGGATCATCGTTCATGGCCAGCATCGCACTCTTCACCGGTGGCATCCGTCCGCTCCCCGAGACCGGACGCCCCACCGGCATGTACAAGATGCCGGTGGTCCGGCCGGTCGCCTTGGGCCCCGAGGGCTTCGCCGGCGACCAGCAGGCCGACCGGCGTGTCCATGGCGGCCCGGACAAGGCCGTCCATCTCTACCCGGCGCGTCACTACGCGCGGCTTGCCGCCCGCTTCCCGGAGGCCGCCGCGCAACTGGTGCCCGGATCCCTCGGCGAGAACCTGTCCACGCCCGACCTCGACGAAGGGGATGTGCGCATCGGCGACCTGTGGCAGCTCGGCAGCGCCCTGCTGCAGGTCAGCCAGCCCCGCAACCCGTGCTGGAAGATCGACGAGCGCTTTGGCGCCGACGGCATGGCCGGCTTCATCGCCGAGCATCTGCTCACCGGCTGGTACTGGCGTGTGGTGCAGCCCGGCTATGTGTCCCCGGGCGACACCCTGGACCTGCTGCACGCCGCAGCGGACACCCCGACCCTGCGGGAAGCCCAGCTGCTGTGGCAGGCCCACCGGCCCGCCGTGGCCGATCTCGAGCGCCTCGCCGATCTGCCCGGCCTGGCCCGCGCCTGGCGGGACAAGATCGTGCAACGCCTGAGCTGGCTGAAGAAGTCGGGCTGAACGCAGGGTCAGGCCCGGCATCGAAGTGTGGCCGTAATCCGGACGGTCTGTTCGGATTACGGACGCGCGCGGGCCGGGCGGGCAGCGTACACATTCCGGTTTTTCCTTGCAGGCCAAAGGCTTGCCTGTCGTGGATGACGAATTCCCGGATGGCATGTCCCGTGCTCTATGGGACAGGCGCCCTCGTGTTGGCGGGGGGCGCATTTCATCCAACGATAGGAGACAGTACCCATGAAGGCACTTGTTTACGGCGGTCCGGGCAAGAAGACGCTCGAAGAGCGGCCCAAGCCCCAGTTGAAGGACGCGACCGATGCGCTCGTCCGGATCACCAGGACCACCATCTGCGGCACCGACCTGCACATCCTCAAGGGTGATGTGCCGACGGTCGCGCCGGGCACCGTGCTGGGCCATGAGGGCGTTGGCATCATCGAGTCGGTGGGCGCCGGCGTGACCACCTTCAAGCCGGGCGACCGGGTCCTGATCTCCTGCATCACCAGCTGCGGCAAGTGCGAGTTCTGCCGCAAGGGCATGTATTCCCACTGCACGACCGGCGGCTGGCAACTGGGCCACATGATCGATGGCACCCAGGCCGAGTACGTGCGTGTGCCCTACGCCGACACCAGCCTCTACCCGATTCCGGCCGGGGCGGACGAAGAGGCGCTGGTGATGCTCAGCGACATTCTGCCCACCGGCTTCGAATGCGGCGTGCTCAACGGCAAGGTCCAGCCCGGCAGCACCGTAGCCATCGTCGGGGCCGGCCCGGTCGGCCTGGCGGCGCTGCTGACGGCGCAGTTCTATTCGCCGGCGCGCATCATCGTGGTGGACCTGGACGACAACCGCCTCGAGGTGGCACAGCGCTTTGGCGCCACCGATGTGGTGAACAGCGCCGACGGGCGGGCCGCCGAAGTGGTCATGACGCTGACCGAAGGCCGGGGCGTGGATACGGCCATCGAAGCCGTCGGTATTCCGGCCACCTTTGCCGTGTGCGAGAGCATCGTGGCGGCGGGGGGGACCATCGCCAACGTGGGTGTGCATGGCACCAAGGTGGATCTGCACCTGGAAACCCTGTGGGCGCACAACATCTCCATCACCACCCGGCTGGTGGATACCTCCACCACCAGCATGCTGCTGAAGACCGTGCAGGCACAGAAGCTCGACCCGTCCCTGCTGATCACCCACCGCTTCACCCTCGACCAGGCCCTGGATGCCTACGAGACCTTTGCCAGCGCGGCCAAGAGCAAGGCCCTGAAAGTCATCATCTCGGCCTGAGCGCCGCGGGCGAAGCCAGGACGGCCCCGCCCGGATGTCCGGGCGGGGCCGTCCTGCCTGCTGGCTCAGAACGAGTGGCTGATGCCGAAGTCCAGGCCCGTGGTGCCATAGCCGCCGGCGGGGGAGCCGGTGCCGCCCGAGTCCACCGCGCTGCGTGCCGGGCTGGGCTGGATCGAACAGATGCCGTTGGCACTGTTGTTGATCTTTGCCACGTCCGCATACACATAGGTGCTGCGCCCGGAGAGGTAGTACACCCCGCCGATGCCCCACTTGCGGCAGCTGGCATCGAGTGAAGTCTTGTCCTCCAGGGCCACGTAGGAGGCGCGGACCTTGGCCCGCTCGCCGAGCAGCGGCGCCGACAGGCCGAGCATCCAGCTGCGGTGGTTCAACAAGGCACTGTAGGTGGCAAAGCTGCCATCGAAGATGTCCTTGTAGTTGTCGGTCTTGATGCTCTCCCAATAGCCGTGCAGCTTGATCGGGCCGAAGTCATAGGCGGCCCCGGCGACCAGGATGTTGAGCTTGTGCTCCTCGCTGCCCTTGGCCTGGAGCTGCTCCAGGTCGAGGGTCAGGTCCAGCCCGCCCTTCGAGTAGGACGGGATGAAGGCCCACAGGCGCCCGTCGCCCCGGTTGCCCGGGCTCTCCTGGCCCACCAGGCTGGTGGTGTAGGCAGCCAGGAAGGACAGGCCGTTCCAGCTCGGCGAAATATAGGCCACCGCGTTGTCGGCGCGGGTGCCGTGGACCTGGATGGAGGCCATGTTGGCCACCGTGCCGTTGCCGAAGGGGTCGTACTTGCCCGCCACGCTGTAGCGGCCGCCATCGATCCGGCCCAGCACCACGGTGCCGAGCCCGCCGGACAGGCCGACAAAGGACTTGCGGCGGAACACGCTGTTGCCCTGGGCATCGCTGAGGGTCGATTTGCCGTCGTCGATGGAGAAGCCCGCCTCCAGCTGGAAGAGGGCGGTGATGCCGTTGCGCAGATCGCGGCTGCCCTTGAAGCCCAGCCGGCTCTCCGACTCGATGCCGCTGGTCAGCTCGGACTTGTGGCCCGCAAAGCGGCTGCCGGCCTGGGCGGCATAGGCGCCGTTGTCGCCGCTGCGGCTCAGCAGGCCGCCGTCCAGGGTGCCGTAGATGGACAGCGTGCCGTTCTCGCCATCGACGAGGGTGAAGCCGTCGGCCGCGCCGGCCGGTGTGCAGGCAAAGCTGGCGAGCAGCAGTGCCCCTGCGCAGAGGGGCGCATTGATGGTGTGATTCATGGGGGAATCCTGGTGGAGGCGGGCCGGCGCCGGGCCGGCCCGACCTGCTTAGTCGAAGTGGATGACCGGCTTGATGATGCCGTCGGACTTGGTGGTCATCATGTCCAGCGCCTTCTCGATCTCGGAGAACTTGAAGTGATGCGTCGTCAGGCGCGTCGGGTCGACGCGGCCCGCCTCGATGAGGCGCATCAGGCGGCCCATGCGCTCGCTGCCACCGGGGCAGAGCAGGGTGGTGATGGTCTTCTCACCCATCCCCACGCCCCACTCCAGGCGCGGGATCTTGATGTAGTCGCCGTGGCCGAAGTAGCCGATGTTGGAGATCACGCCGCCCGCACGGGTCGCCTTGACGCAGTTCTCGAAGGTGGGCTGGGAGCCCAGCGCATCCATGGCCGCATCCGCCCCGTGGCCGCCGGTGAGGCGCATGATCTCGGCGATCGGGTCCTGCTCCTTGAAGTTGATGGTCACGTCGGCCCCGTAATAGCGGGCCAGCTCCAGGCGGGACGGCACGCAATCGACCGCAATCACCAGGCCCGCCCCGAGCAGGCGCGTCCCGGCGATCGCCATCAGGCCGACCGGCCCCATGCCGAACACCACCCCCGAACCACCCAATGGAATGCGCGCATTCTCGGCACCCTTGAAGCCGGTGGACATCATGTCGGTGGTGTAGCAGGCGGCCTCGTCCGACACCCCATCGGGAATCAGGGCCAGGTTGGACTCGGCATCATTGACGTGGAAATACTCCGCCATGTTGCCGTCCTTCTGGGTGGTGAACTTGTAGCCACCCAGCATCACCTTGCACTGGGAGGTGAAGCCGCGCTGGCAGTTCTCGCACTTGAAACAGGGCGTGATCGCATTGACCGCCACCCGCTGCCCGACCCGGAAGCCTTCCACCGCGCTGCCCAGCGCATGGATGACCCCCACCGCCTCGTGGCCCAGCACCCTGTCCTTCAACTCACCCAGGCCACCCTCGATGGTGTGGCAATCGGAGGTGCACACCATCGCGACGGTCGTCCGCACCACCGCGTCATTCGGGCCGGGTACGGGGATCGGGCGTTCCAGTACGGCCACATCATGCAGGCCCCGCATCACCAGGGCTTTCATCAAACCTGCCATCTCTTCCTCCTTCCATGGATATGTCGTTTACGGGATCTGCCCCTAGTGGGTGTCCCGTGTTCTTTATTGCTGGCAATCCGCTCTCCGTATGGAAAGCGCAGCGCTCTGTGCAAACGACGTGCCAAAGGCATGGGGAAAAGGACTAATGCATGGTATTCAGGGGCTTGCGGGAATTGCCGGATGGGTATCCTTTTTGTGTTGAAGGGAATTCATCCGGATTTGCTACGCATGCGTAGGGCGAGAGCGGGCGGGATTCGGACGGCATGCCGGCCGGGTGATGGCCTCATCACGGAATGAGGGCGTGGCAGTTCATGGCAAAGGAGTGCGCTGCCTCACAGCCGGTGCATGCCTTGCCATGTCAGGCTGAGGTCCTGACTACCCCCGACCCGCCATGGACCGCTCCGAGCGCTTTTACCTGATCCGTCAACTCCTTGCCCGCCAGCGCCACGTGACCGTCCAGCAGTTTCTGGATGCGCTGGAAGTGTCACCCGCTACGTTCAAACGGGATATCCAGTATCTCCGGGACCGCTTCCAGGTTCCGATCGAATGGAAGCGCGAGCTGGGTGGCTACATCCTCGACCGATCACAACCGGAGGCCGCCCAGGCCGAGTTGCCGGGCATGTGGTTCTCCGACAAGGAAATCCACGCGCTGCTCACCATGCAGCACCTGCTGGCCAATCTCGATCCCGGCGGTCTCCTGGCGCCTCATGTGGAACCGCTGGTCCGGCGTCTCGACAAGCTGCTGGGCGCGGCCGATGACGCCTCTGAAGAGGTGCGCCGCCGGGTGCTGATCGTCGGGATCGGCAAACGCGGCATGAAGCTCGCCCACTTCGAAAAGGTCGGCTCCGCGCTTCTGTGGCGCAAACGTCTCTCCATCCGCTATTACGCCCGGGGCAAGGGCGAGGAGTCCGACCGGCAGATCTCACCCCAGCGTCTCGTCCATTACCGGGAGAACTGGTATCTCGACGCGTGGTGCCATGTCCGGGGCGCTCTGCGCAGCTTTGCGGTGGATTCCATACGCAGCGTCGAACTCCTTGACCTTGCCGCGAAGGACATTCCCCAGGAGACGATCGATGCAGTCCTGGGCCCCGGCTACGGCATCTTCGCCGGCGCCGGCATCAAGTGGGCCCGCCTGCGCTTCAGCCCCGAGCGCGCCCGCTGGGTCGCCAGCGAATTCTGGCATCCCGACCAGAAATGCCACTTCCAGGACGACGGCGCCTACGTTCTGGAGATTCCCTATGCAGACCATCGCGAGCTCCTGATGGACATCCTCAAGCATGGCCGGCACTGCGAGGTGCTGGCACCGGTAGAGCTGCGCGAGGTAGTGGGGGAGGAGTTGGGGGTGATGCTCGGCAGATATTGATATCGGCGATGAGGGGCTCACGTGGTGAGCTACCCGCGTCAGCACAATTCACCCGGAAATGAACTGGAGCATCGCCATGGACACCTTCACCCCCTCCGACCTCAAGACCATCCTGCATTCCAAGCGGGCCAACATCTATTACCTCCGCCATTGCCGCGTACTGGTCAATGGCGGGCGGGTCGAGTATGTGACCGACGAGGGCAGCCAGTCCCTCTACTGGAACATTCCCATCGCCAACACAACCGTGCTCCTGCTGGGCACGGGTACGTCGATCACCCAGGCCGCCATGCGGGAATTGGCCAAGGCCGGGGTGATGGTCGGCTTCTCCGGGGGCGGTGGCACACCGCTCTACAGCGCCAACGAGATGGATATCGAAGTGGCTTGGTTTTCGCCGCAGAGTGAATACCGCCCGACCGAATACCTGCAGCACTGGGTGCGCTTCTGGTTCGACGATGCACTGCGCCTGGAGGCGGCCAAGGCCATCCAGCGCGCCCGGCTGGCGCGCATCGCCGAACACTGGGTAGGCAATCGCAAGCTGGCGGATGGCGGGTTTGTGATTCCCGCAGACAGGCTGAAGCCCGCCCTGGATGCCTCTCTGCGCCAGATCGATCTGGCCCCGGACAACACCGCGCTGCTGACCGAAGAAGCCCGCCTCACCAAGAAGCTCTTCAAGCTGGCCTGCGATGCCACCGGCTACGGCGACTTTGTCCGCGCCAAGAACGGCAGCGGCGCCGATCCGGCCAACCGCTTTCTCGACCATGGCAATTACCTGGCCTACGGTCTCGGCGCCACGGCCGCCTGGGTCCTGGGCCTGCCCCACGGGCTGGCCGTGCTGCACGGCAAGACACGCCGCGGCGGGCTGGTTTTCGACATCGCCGACCTGGTGAAGGACGCACTGATCCTGCCGCAGGCCTTCGTCTCGGCCATGCGCGGCGACGACGAACAGGGCTTCCGTGAGGCCTGCATCGCCAGCCTGGTCCAGGCGGAAGCGCTGGACTTCATGATCGACACCGTCAAGGCCATCGCCCTCGACCTCGGCAGGCAGGCGTAATGAACATCCTGCTGATCTCCCAATGCACCAAGAACGCCCTGACCGAAACCCGGCGGATCATCGACCAGTTTGCCGAACGGCGCGGGGAGCGGACCTGGCAGACGCCGATTACGCAGCAAGGCCTGGATACGCTCCGCCGCCTCTTGCGCAAGACGGCCCGCAAGAACACCGCGGTGGCCTGCCACTGGATCCGGGGCAAGGATCACACCGAACTGCTGTGGATCGTGGGTGATGCGAGCCAGTTCAATGGGCAAGGCGCCGTGCCCACCAACACCACCCGTCGCAACGTGCTGCGCCGTGACAGCGAGAACGACTGGCATGGTCTGCAGCGTATCCATCTTCTTTCTTCCCTGGCGGCACTGCTGCACGACCTGGGCAAGGCCTGCCGGGCCTTTCAGGAGCGGCTTCTGCCTGGTGCGCCGCTGACACGCAATCTCTACCGGCACGAGTGGGTTTCGCTGCGCCTTTTCCAGGCTTTCGTGGGTACGTCGAGTGACGACGAATGGTTGCAGCGCTTGATCGAGCCTACATCACTGGATGATGAGAGCTGGCTCGCCGATGGCCGCTTGCTGCGTGACGGGCTGGACTCTGCCGCGGGAGGCTGCAAGCCTTTCGCCGTCCTGCCGCCGCTGGCCCGGGCCGTCGGCTGGTTGGTGCTGACCCATCACCGTTTGCCGGTGATGCCCGCCGAGGATGACAAGGGAGGGCAGCGTTGGCTCGGTGCCAAGGTGCGGGATTTCCGCAGCGAGCAACTGAACAGGCTGCTGGAGCAGGTGGATGCCGACTGGAACGAGCTTGCCGGCACGCCGGATCGTGCCGCCGTGGGAGCCTACTGGCAGTTTCAGCATGGCTTGCCGGTCACCGTTCCGGCATGGCGCAAGCGCGCTGGTCGAATCGCCCGGCGACTGCTTGAGTTGCAGCGTGGGGTGCGCGAACCCGATTGGTGTGGCGATCCTTTTGTCATGCATCTTTCCCGACTGAGCCTGATGCTCGCTGACCATCATTACTCCAGCCTGACCGAGAGGAGTGAGCGGGAGCAGGGAGAGAAGGGCTACCCGCTCTTTGCCAACACAAGGCGGGATACGGGCGCCCTGAATCAGACCCTGGATGAGCACCTGCTGGGGGTGACAAAACACGCTGGGGTCATCAATCACGCCCTTCCCGGATTCGAACTTCACTTGCCGCGTCTGGCCCGCCACAAGGGGCTGCGCAAACGCAGTCAGGATGAGCGCTTCCGCTGGCAGGACCGCGCCGCAGATACCGCTGCGGCCATGCGCGAGCGTGCCACCCGCCAAGGGGCCTTCATCGTGAACATGGCGTCAACCGGCTGCGGCAAGACCCTGGCGAACGCCCGCATCATGAATGCCCTGGCCGATCCGCTCAAAGGCATGCGCTGTGCGTTTGCGCTGGGCTTGCGCACGCTGACGCTGCAGACGGGCCACGCCTTTCGCGATGCCCTCGGCCTGTCTGACGATGAGCTGGCCATCAAGGTCGGTGGTTCCGCCAGCCGTGAGTTGTTCGAGTTCCACGAACGCCTGGCAGAGAAGTCCGGTTCGGCGTCGACCCAGAGCCTGCTGCAGGAAGACAGCCACGTCCTGTTCGAAGGCAATGCCGAACACCCGATTCTGCAGCGTCTGTCCGGGGATCCCCAGGTGCGCTCCCTGCTGGCCGCGCCCTTGCTGGTATGTACGGTGGACCACCTGACCCCGGCCACCGAAAGCCCGCGCGGAGGGCGGCAGATTGCGCCGATGCTGCGTCTGTTGAGCGGCGACCTGGTTCTGGATGAGCCCGACGACTTTGATATCGATGACCTCCCGGCCCTGACCCGGCTCGTGCATTGGGCCGGCCTGCTGGGTAGCCGCGTACTGCTCTCGTCAGCCACCTTGCCGCCGGCGCTGGTGGACGGCTTGTTCCGTGCCTATCTGGATGGCCGGGCCTGGTTTCAACGCAATCGGGGAGAACTCCCGGGCGAAGCCCCCGTTGTCTGTTGTGCCTGGTTCGACGAGTTTGACCAACTGCAGCAGGACTGTGCCAATAGTCAGGGCTTTCTGGATGCACACCAGCACTTTGTGCTGAAACGCCATGCCCGCCTTGCCAAAGCGCCTGTCAGGCGTCTTGGCGAGCTCATTCCCTTGCCTGCAGGTGGCGCAGACATCCCGGGCATTCGAGCCGGTTTCGCCCGCACGGTGCGGGATGCCGCCTTGAAGCTGCATGGCCTGCATCACAGCACCGATCCCAAGACCGGCAAACGGGTCAGCTTCGGGCTGGTGCGCATGGCCAATATCGATCCCTTGTTCGACGTGGCGCTCGCGTTGTACGCCGCGGGCATGCCGGAAGGACACCGACTTCATCTGTGCGCCTATCACTCCCAGTACCCGCTGCTGATCCGCTCGGCCATCGAAAATCGCCTCGATACGGCCTTGAACCGGCGCAGTCCCGACGCGGTGTTTGAACTACCCGACATCCGTGGGCGCCTGGACCAAAGCCCGGAGCCCGACCAGTTGTTCGTCGTCCTCGGCTCACCCGTCACGGAGGTGGGTCGTGATCACGATTACGACTGGGCCATCGTAGAGCCCTCGTCCATGCGCTCGCTGATCCAGCTGGCCGGGCGCATCCGTCGGCATCGTCCTGGAACGGTCGAAACCGCCAACCTGCTGGTGTTCGACTCCAATCTGCGCCACCTGGAAAGCCCGGGCAGGGCGGCCTTCTGCCGGCCGGGTTTCGAGCAGGATGACGTGCCCTTTCGCCTCTCTACCCATCGTCTCGCCGAATTGCTCGATGCCGCGGAGATACGGGTCATCGATGCACGGCCCCGCATCCTGCCCCGGCCTGACGAACAGCTTGAGCCCTCCCGCCGATTGGTCGACCTGGAGCATGCCCGCATGCGTCAGCAGATGCTTCCCCAGGCGTCCTCCGCCGTGCCGCTCAGTGCCCGCCAGTTGCGCTCAGGCCAGAAGCCGAAGACCACCCTGAACGCCGCCAGCCAGTGGACCTCGCCGCAGGTCTGGCTGACCGCGGTACTCCCCCAGCAACAGCCCTTTCGGGACGACAGCCTGAAGAGCGTAGACGTGGTGCTTCTGCCCAACGAGGACGAAGACGACTACGTCCTCCACCGGATTGATCCGGGCAAGAGGAAATGGGAATCCCTGTACGTGCAGATCGAGGGCAGCCAGAACCATCGCGTGCCGGATAGTCAGGTGATGGGGGAGCGCATCGTGCCCTGGGGCGAAACAGACTACCTGGAAGCCCTTGGCGCCCTGGCCGAATCCCTTGAGATGCCGCTCCTGAACTGCGCCCAGCGTTACGGCGCGGTCAGCCTGCCGGACAGCGAACAGGGATGGCGATTCCACCCGGTGCTGGGGTTTACGAGGGAGAGGTGATGAGGGGCTGCGGAACTCCAGGCTTATTCAGAAGCTGGCCAGGTTTGGGCCGAGGTTGCCACGGCTGGCAAGTGGAGCATCAGCTCACGCAGCGATTGGGCTGTTGCCTCGTACATCTGCTCCAGCCAAAGCTGAAGGCGCCCAATGGTCATAACGGCTTGGCCTCCGCCAGAACCTGCGCCCTGAAGCGTGACGGCAGATCGCCGGGCGTCCTTACGTCCACCGGTACTCCGAGGAGTGCCTCCAGTTCGACCTGCAGCCCGCCCAAGTCGAACAGCGTGGTTTCTGGAGAGGGGGCGACGAGCAAGTCGAGGTCACTGTCGTCCTTATCCGCGCCATGCAGAACCGAGCCGAACACCCGCGGATTGCTGACCCGGAACCTCCGGGCTGCCTCCAGGATGGCTTGGCTGTTCAGTTGGAGGGCGAGGGAAGGTTTCATCGTCGTATCACTTAGCAAGTACCGACACAGGTTTGGACAAACACATTTGATCAAGAGGAGGATTGAAATGCAACGCACTGCTAGCAAACGGATGCCGGTGCCCAGTCGGGCCGGTGGCGCAGGAGGCTCATCATGAGTCAGCCTTCTGAAGACCGCCGCGCCCTGTTTCGCGCGGCGATTGAACATTTCCTGAGCGAGCGCCTGTCGGCCAAGCTCGACAAACTCGCGGCCGATGATCCGAAGCGCAGCGAGTTGCTGGAGCAGTACGCACCCGCCGCCTGGTTGGCGGATGCGGCGCGGCGCGTTGCGCAGATCCAGACCGTCACCCATTCGCTCAAGCCCATCCACCCTGAAGCACGGGGAACCAATCTGTACTGCCCGCCGGAGTCCTTGCCGAACCGGCCTGAGGTGGGTAGTCATGTGCTGGGTGCGGATTTTGCCGGTGACGTGGTGGGCAATGCCGCGGCCCTGGATGTCTACAAGTTCCTCAAGCTTGCGGTGGAACAGCGGCCCTTGCTGGAGTGGATGCAGCAGGATGATGCCGATCTTCTCGCCGCGCTCTCTGGCGAACCTGGGAAGGCTCAATCCTGGGCTGCGGCGTTCAGGAGCGTGACAGAGCCTGCCAGCGAGATTCCTGCTTCCCATGGCCTGGCCAAGCAGCTGTACTGGTTGACCGGGGAAGATCCAGCCAACGACGGGGACTTCCATCTCCTGGCGCCCCTCTACGCCAGCTCGTTTGCCCACGCCGTATTTCGCACGATCAATGAAGACCGCTTCAGCGATCCCGCCAAGGCGGCGCAGAAAGCCCGGTGGGAACGCCGTGATCACGAGGGTGTGAGCCGCGAATATCCCAGCCTGGCAGTCCAGAAGTTCGGTGGCACCAAACCGCAGAACATCAGCCAGCTCAACAGCGAGCGGGGTGGCAGCAACTACCTGCTCGCCTCGCTCCCGCCGCGCTGGAAAAGCCGTGAGGTTCAGGCGCCCTGGTATGTGGATTCGGTGCTCTCCCGCTTCGGGCGCAGCGACGACGCCTGGCAAATGCTGCGCGAACTGCGCGAGTTTTTGCTCTCGGGGCCACCCCCAACGATGGAAACCCGGGATCGGCGCGATGCGCTGATCGACAGCCTGGTCGATGGCCTCGTTGATTTCGCCCAGCGCTTCCAGGTGATGCTCCCCGCGGGATGGACTCATGATCCTCGCTGCCGTCTTCACGAGGCTGAACAGTTGTGGCTGGACCCCGGCCGAGTTCTGGAGGACGCGGAAGACGACGCTGTCTTCTGCGGGAAGTGGCACAAGATGGACTGGCCAGCGGAGATCGGGAAGCGTTTTGGCAACTGGCTCAACAAGCAGATGGGGCCCGAGCTGCCCCTCGGCGATGTCGAAGCGCGTCAGTGGCAGACCGAACTGCTCTTGCAGCAGGACTGGGCACAACGCTTGCACGAGCTGCGCGGAGGTCTCGATGCGCCTCGCTACATTCCGACCAGGGAGGGGGCATGAGCACGACACTCCCCGAGAGCCAGGGTTTGCTGATGCTGCCCCACCTGCGCATCCAGAACGCCAACGCCATCTCCAGCCCGCTCACCCACGGCCTGCCGTCCATGACCGCGTTCCTTGGCCTGATGTGGGCGCTGGAGCGAAAGCTCTGTGCCAACGGTACTGGAATGGCGTTCAACAGCGTGGGCGTGATCTGCCACGACTTTGACGAGCAGGTCACCGAAGGGGGTTACACCAAGGCCTTCCGGCTTACCCGCAACCCGGTGGACAGGGATGGCAGCACCGCAGCCATCGTGGAGGAGGGGCGCATCCACCTGGATATCACCCTCGTTTTCGGTGTGAGCAGCGAAACGGTCCTGGAGAAAGCCGAGGCCCGCCAGACCCTTGCCGATACGGTTGCGGAAACGCTGGCCGGCATGCGGGTGGCAGGTGGCAGCATTGTGCCGACGCGTGGCGCCGATGCGAAGCAAGGCGCGGAATTGATCCGCCTGGCGGAAGATTCCACGGAAGCCGGCAAGCAGTTCCGGCGCCTGCGCCGCCGCTGGTTGCCTGGCTTCGCACTGGTCTGCCGCGACGACTTGCTCGCCCAGCGCCTTGCAAGCCTGCGCGCCATCGAGCCGACGGCCACGGCACTTGATGCCCTCCTTGATCTGTCCCGTATCAACTGGAGGCCGGAGCCTGCCGCAGCGTCCGATTCCGAGCGCAAGGGGGTGGAGTGGAAACCGGAGCCCAGGGCCGGCTGGATCGTGCCCATCCCGGTGGGGTATGGCGCCCTATCCGGCATCCACCCCGCTGGCAGCGTGAAGAACGCCCGTGATTCACACACCGATTTTCGTTTTGTTGAAAGCCTTTATTCCATCGGCCAGTGGATCAGTCCGCATCGGCTTGGTGGTGTTCGCGAACTGCTTTGGTATGGCCACAGCGACGTCGAGAGCGGCCTCTACCGCTGCCGGAACGACTTTGCTGCTGCGCCCCACGCCTGAATTCCCTTTTGAAAGGAAATAGATCATGACGCTCAAGACCGCTTCCGTCCTTGCCTTCGAACGCAAGCTCGACCCTTCCGACGCCCTTTTCTTTGCGGGTAGCTGGGACAGCAGGAACGCCAGCGATGCCTGGCCGCCGGTGAAGATCAAGGTCAAATCCGTGCGCGGCACCATCTCCAACCGCCTCAAGACCAAGGATCAGGACGCTGCCAAGCTCGACGCCGCCATCGAGAACCCCAACCTGCAAACCGTCGATGTGGCCGCGCTGCCCAGCCAGGCCGATACCCTCAAGCTTGTTTTCACCCTGCGGGTTCTCTCCGGCACGGGGCAACCTTCTGCCTGCAACGACGCCGATTACCAGAAGAAGCTCATGGAGACGGTGGGCGGCTATGTGGGCAGCAACGGCTTTGGTGAGCTGGCCCGTCGCTATGCCTCCAACCTCGCCAACGCGCGCTTCCTGTGGCGCAACCGTGTCGGCGCCGAGAGGGTGGAAGTCCAGGTGGCGCATCTGGTCGGTGGGCAAGCCCGCAGTACCTGGACCTTCGATGCGCTGTCCTTCTCGCTGCGAGATTTTGCGGTGCCCTCGCAGAGCTCGGCTGCACTCGATGAACTGAGCAAGCTGATCGGCGACGGGCTGGCCGGGCAAGGCCACGTGCTGCTGCAGGTCACGGCCTACGTGCGCGTCGGTGCGGGGCAGGAAGTCTTTCCCTCACAGGAACTCATCCTTGACAAGGGGCGGAGTGACAAGAGCAGGACACTCTACGAAGTGGATGGAATCGCCGGGCTCCACTCCCAGAAGGTCGGTAACGCCATCCGGACAATCGACACCTGGTATCCGGAGGTGGAGGAGCTAGGCCCGATTGCGGTTGAGCCCTATGGCTCCGTCACCACCCGCGGCAAGGCCTACCGGCAGCCCAAGAAAGGTGACGACTTCTACTCTCTGCTCGACAACTGGATCATCAAGGACAAGGTGCCGGCTACGGAACAACAACACTTCGTCATCGCCACCCTGATCCGTGGCGGGGTCTTTGGCGAGGCGGGCTGAGCCATGGACCACTACCTGGAGATCCGTATTCTTCCCGATCCGGAATTCCCGGCCACCACGCTGATGAATGCCTTGTTCAGCAAGTTTCACCGGGGGCTGGTGGGGCATGGAGAGGGAGCCATCGGCGTGAGCTTTCCAGATGTCAGGGAGGGCTCTCGCAGCCTGGGGAGCCGCTTGCGCCTGCACGGAGAGGGGGCCGATCTGCGCGGCTTCATGGCAGAGGGCTGGCTGACCGGTATGCGCGATCACGTTGCCATCGATGGCCCGACACCCGTGCCTGCAGGCGCTCGTCATCGCGTTGTCCGGCGTGTCCAGGCCCACAGCAGCCCTGAGCGGGAGCGCCGAAGGCTGATCGCGAGGAAGGGGATTTCGCCCGAGGCAGCCCGCAAGGCGATTCCTGACAGCCGGGCCGAGCAGCTCAAGCTGCCTTTCCTGATGCTGGCAAGCCGCAGCACCGGCCAGCAGTTCCTGCTCTTCGTCGAGCACCTGCCCATCACGGAGCAAGCCTGTGCCGGGGCCTTCAGCAGCTACGGACTCAGCGCAAACACGACCATCCCCTGGTTCTGACCCTTTTTTCGTCGCTCTCGCCGAGGCCTTGATTTCAGGGGCTTCGGCAGGGGCGTCGTTTTTTTGGTCAAAGCGCTGGAAAGTACAGTTTCTCTTTAACAATCAGGAACTCAAGCCTGTTAGGCTCTACGTCACTGCCGGATAGGCAGCTCAGAAAGGAGATGGCTGCCACATACGGGAAGAGCCAGGCGTCACTGCCGGATAGGCAGCTCAGAAACAGCGGAACCCGTGCTGGTAACCACCTGGGCCCGTCACTGCCGGATAGGCAGCTCAGAAAATCGTGGCGCAGCGCCAGGGAAAGCGGGCGGTCGTCACTGCCGGATAGGCAGCTCAGAAAAGAGCGACCCACTTGCGCTGAGCGCCGCTGAACGTCACTGCCGGATAGGCAGCTCAGAAAAGTGGCGTTGCGGCGTAGGCATAGCCAAGGATCGTCACTGCCGGATAGGCAGCTCAGAAAACCGCCTACCGCGCTTGTGTGCGCTCACCTCACGTCACTGCCGGATAGGCAGCTCAGAAAACAATCCGGCGATCGGCCCGGGCGGACTGGTACGTCACTGCCGGATAGGCAGCTCAGAAATATCACCGATGTACGCCGGCCCCGAGCGCCAGCGTCACTGCCGGATAGGCAGCTCAGAAAATCCGGCGGACTTCCCGGCGGTACAGGCACGGCGTCACTGCCGGATAGGCAGCTCAGAAATGCAGGCTGGCGAGGACCTTGGCGCGGAAGGCCGTCACTGCCGGATAGGCAGCTCAGAAAGCCCCGGATTTTCCAGGTCGCCGCGTCCCGGTCGTCACTGCCGGATAGGCAGCTCAGAAAATTCCGTTTTGGAACATTTGAGCTTTCTGATCCGTCACTGCCGGATAGGCAGCTCAGAAATTGGGTATCGGTTGGGTTTCCTTCGAAGGCATCGTCACTGCCGGATAGGCAGCTCAGAAACGTCTGCAAGCCATTCAGGCCCGTCACCTCGTCGTCACTGCCGGATAGGCAGCTCAGAAAAGGTAGAGCGGGACGAAAAACGTAGTGCCGTTCGTCACTGCCGGATAGGCAGCTCAGAAATGCGAGCCTTCGACTCAGTATAGATACCGGAACGTCACTGCCGGATAGGCAGCTCAGAAAGCAACGGCGCACCTGCTCCACCGCAAAAATAGCGTCACTGCCGGATAGGCAGCTCAGAAATAGCGCCTCTATGGTTTCCGACGAAGGGTCCGCGTCACTGCCGGATAGGCAGCTCAGAAACGAAACTCTTGGTTTAGTTGTCGAAGCTGCGCCGTCACTGCCGGATAGGCAGCTCAGAAATGGCGAACCTCCGACTACCTCCGACCCTGTAGCGTCACTGCCGGATAGGCAGCTCAGAAAAGCATGTCGATGACCTTCACGAATTCGGGGCCCGTCACTGCCGGATAGGCAGCTCAGAAAGAAGCGCCTGTCCTTTGCGTCCATGCTGCCAGCGTCACTGCCGGATAGGCAGCTCAGAAATTGAGCGGGCCGGAGTGAGTGTGTGGCTCGATCGTCACTGCCGGATAGGCAGCTCAGAAAATCACATTCAACAACAATGCGTTTGTGCGGATCGTCACTGCCGGATAGGCAGCTCAGAAAAAAGAAGAGCGCCTGAATCGGATTCACGACGACGTCACTGCCGGATAGGCAGCTCAGAAAGAATTCAATGAGTTTATAGACGACCGAGTATTCGTCACTGCCGGATAGGCAGCTCAGAAATGCATCGCCGAACTTGGCTTTCAGGCTCTTCGCGTCACTGCCGGATAGGCAGCTCAGAAATGCCGCCAGAAGCTCAAGAGCGGCCCGAGCAACGTCACTGCCGGATAGGCAGCTCAGAAAAGTGCAAAGGGCCTGGATGCCTACAGCGTGTCCGTCACTGCCGGATAGGCAGCTCAGAAACACGGCCAACGACATCGAGCAAGCCCGCGCAGCGTCACTGCCGGATAGGCAGCTCAGAAATACCGAACCCTCCGCCACTAGCTGCAGCGCCTCGTCACTGCCGGATAGGCAGCTCAGAAAATTTCCGTGTAGTCGCTGGCGTGGCCGTGTTTCGTCACTGCCGGATAGGCAGCTCAGAAAAGGAGGTGAAGGTCTGGGATTTCGACCTTGGCCGTCACTGCCGGATAGGCAGCTCAGAAAATCTGCCGTAAGCAAGATGGCAAGTGGATTGACGTCACTGCCGGATAGGCAGCTCAGAAAAGGCTGAAGTCGATCAAGTTATGGCTGTTTCTCGTCACTGCCGGATAGGCAGCTCAGAAAGTCCAGATCAAGAAAGGATCGACTTTCCTCGACGTCACTGCCGGATAGGCAGCTCAGAAAAAGCCTGAAACGCGATCAATCGCGTCAGGGTCCGTCACTGCCGGATAGGCAGCTCAGAAAAACGGCGCAGGATTGCTTCGACCGTAATCTCGGCGTCACTGCCGGATAGGCAGCTCAGAAAGGAATGTCCGGGGCCTTGGTGTAGCTCTGCGGCGTCACTGCCGGATAGGCAGCTCAGAAAAGGAATGACCGCGCCTGCTTGTCCGGGATGCCCGTCACTGCCGGATAGGCAGCTCAGAAAGGAAGAAGCTCACGGCGCAACAGAAGCCGATGCGTCACTGCCGGATAGGCAGCTCAGAAACAGATAGCGGGCGATATTGACCAGCGCGGCGTCGTCACTGCCGGATAGGCAGCTCAGAAATTTTGCAACAGCCGATTGCCAGTAGTCCGAGCCGTCACTGCCGGATAGGCAGCTCAGAAAATTCCTTCCGCGCCGCAACAAGCAGCGCTCCACGTCACTGCCGGATAGGCAGCTCAGAAAGTCTGAACAGGATGCTCAGTCAGCGGATACCACGTCACTGCCGGATAGGCAGCTCAGAAAAGTCGGAAATTGACGCCCTGGTCACGCCGATCCGTCACTGCCGGATAGGCAGCTCAGAAATGGTCAAGGGCCTGGTGGAGGAGGGCAGGGGCCGTCACTGCCGGATAGGCAGCTCAGAAAGGCGATACCGGCGGAAAATTGGGAGTGCCGGACGTCACTGCCGGATAGGCAGCTCAGAAAACAACCGCGCTGGAACGGAAGATCGGATCGACCGTCACTGCCGGATAGGCAGCTCAGAAATTCACCACTGCCTTTGGCACCTCGGCCAAGAACGTCACTGCCGGATAGGCAGCTCAGAAACGCTGCCTCTGGCCGTTCGGCGACGGCTTTAACGTCACTGCCGGATAGGCAGCTCAGAAAAACACGTAGAAATCATTCCCGCGCCGCACGCCCGTCACTGCCGGATAGGCAGCTCAGAAAGCGCAGGGCTTCGTGGGGCTCCAGAGCCTGGACGTCACTGCCGGATAGGCAGCTCAGAAAAAACTGGAATTCCCCGAAGCGATCCAGCCCCCCGTCACTGCCGGATAGGCAGCTCAGAAAGCAGTGATGCGCGCCTCCACCGACCAGGGCATCGTCACTGCCGGATAGGCAGCTCAGAAAGTCCAGATCAAGAAAGGATCGACTTTCCTCGAACGTCACTGCCGGATAGGCAGCTCAGAAATCGACGACAAAGCCCCAAGCCGCATCGCTGACCGTCACTGCCGGATAGGCAGCTCAGAAAAAGGCGCCCGACATTCCACCGGCCATGGCTGCCGTCACTGCCGGATAGGCAGCTCAGAAATCAAGCTGCAGCGCGGGCTGTATGTGCTCAACCGTCACTGCCGGATAGGCAGCTCAGAAAGTCCCGCAAGGCGAGCCAGGCCGTCAAGGACGCGTCACTGCCGGATAGGCAGCTCAGAAAAAGCCGGACCCGGCTACGCAAAACGTCACCCACGTCACTGCCGGATAGGCAGCTCAGAAACTCCAGCAAGCCCAGCAGGCCCGCAACGACATCGTCACTGCCGGATAGGCAGCTCAGAAACGACACGGTGACGGACGGGCCGGCATGCAGCGCGTCACTGCCGGATAGGCAGCTCAGAAAATCAGACCGATGGTGATGAGATCAGCAAGCATCGTCACTGCCGGATAGGCAGCTCAGAAATTGATCCAGGAACCCACATAAGCGGCGTGCTGCGTCACTGCCGGATAGGCAGCTCAGAAAAGATGGTCGTAGGTGGGGGCCGCACCGTTGGTCGTCACTGCCGGATAGGCAGCTCAGAAAAACCAGTAGGCCTCACTGGGCCTGTGCTTTAGCGTCACTGCCGGATAGGCAGCTCAGAAATCAAGAAGCTGATCAAAGCGGGCCTGCTTGTGCGTCACTGCCGGATAGGCAGCTCAGAAAAGTCTCAACTGATGAACCTGGCCATTACCGGGCGTCACTGCCGGATAGGCAGCTCAGAAAGCCCGGCCGAGCTGGCCCGGGTGAAGAACCACGTCACTGCCGGATAGGCAGCTCAGAAACGAAATCGGGCTCGCCCCCGGATGAGCCCGAACGTCACTGCCGGATAGGCAGCTCAGAAAAATACACGTACTCATTGCCGCGCTTCTTCTCGCGTCACTGCCGGATAGGCAGCTCAGAAAGCTGTTCGGCTGCGGCGAGGATCAGCTTGACCCGTCACTGCCGGATAGGCAGCTCAGAAAAAGTATGCTTTGGAGCACGATGGCCGAAATGCCGTCACTGCCGGATAGGCAGCTCAGAAAATGGCAAATGACATGGCTTTGATAATGTCGGGCGTCACTGCCGGATAGGCAGCTCAGAAAATCCACGTGATCCTTGCACGGGCCGACGGCGGCGTCACTGCCGGATAGGCAGCTCAGAAAAACCCCCGCCACGTCATTCCCTTCAGCCGCCACGTCACTGCCGGATAGGCAGCTCAGAAAAATGGGGAGGCCATGAGCCCGCAGGCCCGCCTCGTCACTGCCGGATAGGCAGCTCAGAAATGGATGCCGAGGCCGCCAAATACGCGGACATGCGTCACTGCCGGATAGGCAGCTCAGAAAGGTAGATCACGTGGGCATCGGGATGCGCCAGTCGTCACTGCCGGATAGGCAGCTCAGAAAACCGATCTGCTCGCCGATAGCGCGCTTCAGCGCGTCACTGCCGGATAGGCAGCTCAGAAATGACAATGCGGCCTCCATGACTTGGGCAGCGTCGTCACTGCCGGATAGGCAGCTCAGAAAAGAGTCGAAAACCTGGGACAGGCGCTCGGCTTCGTCACTGCCGGATAGGCAGCTCAGAAATTGGCGTCGCGCTCCAGCCGGCGGTAGATCTTCGTCACTGCCGGATAGGCAGCTCAGAAAAGCAGCACACCGTTCAGCTGTACGGGAGCCGGCGTCACTGCCGGATAGGCAGCTCAGAAACGGGTGACCGGGTCGAACTCCGGCGTATCCACCGTCACTGCCGGATAGGCAGCTCAGAAAGAGGACACCAACGCCACGGCGGGAGATACCGCCGTCACTGCCGGATAGGCAGCTCAGAAAGCCTCAATGTCAGGCAATTCCCGCGAAACTGCCTCCGCGTCCTGATTCTGCGCCTTACCTCAAGCCCTCCAGCATGCTCAGCCGTGCCCACATGGGGTCTCTGTTTCTTTGCCACAGTCGTCCATGTAGGTCAGTCGCCCTAGAACTACACTCCGCATATGGACTTGTTGATTTTCGGTTTTCTATTGCTTCCACTGGCCTTGGCCACCGGTAGCCTCTTTCTTTGGGGCTGTATTGGCCTGTGCCTGATCTCTCCATTCGTGTCCCTGGTGTTGGGGGCGGTTCTGCGGCCACTTCCCCGTTCTCTGCGCCGGCGTTAGAACGACCCTTTGTGGCGTGTTTTCACCGTCACCGACGCGGCTGGGTGCATTCCCAGCCTGTTTCCTTCAGAACATCCCCTGGCTGCTTCTGCGGCACGCCTTTTCGCCGAAGCGTTCCTTTCTGTCTGCATACGCTGATTCTCCCCTCCGTGCGATCCCGCATGCGTCCGTCACCTGGACTCGGTCAGAATGTGTACCGGCTCCAGGGAGAACGTATGAGCAACAACTATTTCGATGACAAGGCCAGTCAGTATGGCAACGACGCCAATCACATTGCTTCAAATGGGGGAACGGGGTCGATTGCCTATTGGGATGCGAAGGCGCAGCAGGCGAATGCACAGGCCATCGCGGATGGCATGCGCAATGAGACTTACAGCTTTGGTGATCCGGGCACGTCTTCCACCGGCAACACCTTTGGGCAGACCACGACGAGTCCGGTGTATTACGGTGGGGGCAGTGGCAGTGGCAGCGGGGGCGGGTTGAATCTGGCGCAGTTGTTCGTGCTGGGGCTGTGCTGCGCGGCGGCCTGGTGGGGCTACAGCAGTGTGATGGGGCGTTTTTCGCCGAATACGCCGTTCGAGCGTTATCCGATCTTCTATCCCAGCTACAACACGGCCAAAACACCGGAGGCTTCAATCAAGCTGTTCCGCGAGGTGGCGATCAAGACGGCGCGGGAACGCTTTGGCGGGTTGTTCCGGGCCGATACGCCGTACGAGAAGTTCTTTGATGGTTGCGCGCCGGCTTTCAAATGCACCGAGCACAGCTACAACGGCTTTCGCAATCTGCAGCCTTATGCCGTGAATCCGGCGACCTATTGGCCGGATGTGTGCCGCGTCAGCCATGCCGGCCTGCATGGCGAGGCCAATCTGCCGGTGGCGCCACAGTGGGCGATGCGCGTTGTCCAGAAGAAGGACGGGCTGAGCACCAGCCACGTGTGTGAGCTGACCAATTCCACCGAGCTGTTTGCTGCGGCCCGGGGGCGTCAGACCGTGGTGACGGGGGCTGCCGGTGGGGTGGCGGTGTCGCTGGTCGGCATCGGGCTGTTCCTGGTGCGCCGCGTGCGCAGGGCGAAAGGCTGATATCAGCCCTCCGCACGCCAGTGGCCGTCGCGCTTGAGCTGCTCGATCCGGCTTGTTTCGAGGGCCCGGCTGACCGGCAGGCGCAGCACATCGACCGGCCAGGCGGTGGGCGACGGCGCGGTGTCCAGCTGGATGCCGGCGAAGTGCGCCAGGCCCATGCCCACCTCGTCGTAGCCCAGCAGGCGGCGTGCGCTGGTGGCGCCGGTGTAGCGGCCGTTGAATTCGTAGATGCCGTAATCGCCGGCTGGGCTGCGCTGGCACTGGATGTTGAGGGGGCCGCGCCAGCCTTCGGCGGCAAAGGCGCTGGCGCAGCGCCGGCCGAGTGCGAGCAGGGCCGGGTCGTTCTCGTGGGCGACTCTTTCGCTGCGGCCCTGGCGCATGGCGTGGCGGGTGGCGAGCAGGCCGGCCTGCTGGCCGTCCGGGGCGATGAAGGCCTGGATCGAATACTTGTCCATCTCGAAGCTGTGGAACAGGGGCACGCCGTCGCGGGCGCAGGCCTCCACGTAGTTGCGCACGGCGTCCGGGTCGCCCAGGTAGGCCTGCAGGATGTAGTCCGGCCGGCCGGCCAGGCGTAGCAGCTGGGCTTCGTTCAGGACCAGGAAAACTCCGCGGGAGGCGAAGCCCTGGCGCGGCTTGGCGATCAGCGGATAGCCGTGGTGGGCGGCAAAGGCGGTGAGGCGGGACGGGTCGGCGTCCGTGTCGGTGGCCAGGGTGGGGGCGAAGGGCAGGCCGTGGTCCTGGGCTAGGGCCGCACTGGCGGCCTTGTCGAGCATGGCTTCGGCGGGCCGGCGGGCGCCGCACAGAAAGCGCGGGGCGTGCGCGGGGTGGGCCTCCGCGTGGGCGGCCAGGTAGGCGACGTCGTCATCGCGGCAGGGGATGACGAGGTGGGGCCGGAGGGCGTCCAGGATGGCCTCGAAGCGCCGGGTGAAGGCGTCGGGGTCGTCGCGCAGGTTGCCGCAAAGGAAGGCTTCGTCGAAGTCGAACAGGGCTGGCTCGGCCGCCACGCTGTTGATGGCCGCCAGGTGCAGCCCGTTGCGCCGTCCGTCCAGGCTGGCGAGCACGTTCTGCCCGACCAGGCTGGCGCCGGAGAGGAAGAGCACGCAGGGGCGGCGGGCCGCAGGAGGAGATGTCATCGGGTGCTCCGGATGTCAGGCCGCCACGGGGAGGCTGCGGTACAGGTTGGTGAGGCTGCGGATGTCGGCCAGGGCGGGCAGCGCCCACAGGGTGTCGAGCCAGGCCTGGCCCTGTTCGCGGTTCAGGACGCGGTCGCTCATGCGCCAGAACTTGGCCTTCAGCTCCCGGTCGTCCATGGGGTTGAGGGGGTGGCCCTTGGGAGGGCCGGCGCTGCGGCCGAGGCGGCGGCCATCCTTCAGGACGAACTCCACGCGGGAGGGCCAGCGCGGCAACTCGCCGGCATGTTCGCGGGTCAGCTCCGGGTCGTCGCGCACCACGATCTTCTGCATCAGGGGGCGCAGGGCCGGGTCGGCGAGGCGGCTCTCGCTGAAGCTGTCCACGTTCAGGTCGCCATCCACCAGCGCGGCGGCAACGAGGTAGGCCATGCTGTGGTCGGCCACCTCGCGGGTCTGCGGGTCCCATTTCTGGTCACGGTCGCCGGCACCGCCGCCGATGGCATGCCAGCCGCCCCAGTGCACCGACACGACGATCTGATCGATCTCGTCCAGCCGGGCTTCGTTGCGCAGGGCCAGGGTCAGGGCGATGGGCCCCTGGCCGTTGTAGTCGGCGGGGTAGTACTTGAGGCCGGTGCTCTGCAGGGCCGAGCGCCCGTTGCGGGGCTGGCCGAGGGTAGTGAGGTCGAGGGGGGCCAGCCCGAACATCTCGTAGAAGCCGGCGAGGCCTTCGAAGGGGCGGTCGGGGCCGGTCAGGCCCTGCCCGGCGAGGCGTGCGGCGAACACCGCGTTCATGGTGCCGTGGGCGGTGGCGCAGCCCTTCCAGTCGGAGATGAGCCCGGTGCGGGTGACGCGCATCGGGATGCTGGGGGTGAGGGCCAGGGCGATGGCATGGCCCATCTGCTCCAGGCTCAGCTCCAGCATCACGCCGGCGCCGGCCACTGCACCGAGAATGGCGTAGATCTGGTCCACGTGCTTGTCGCGCAGCAGGTTGCCGTAGAGGCCGCCGCGGCGCACCGCCGCATAGGTTTCGTAGGCGGCATGCACGGCCCGGATCACCTGGCTGCCGCCGGCGCCGCGGGCTTCGCCCAGGGCCAGCACGGCCGACATCATGTCGCTGGGGTGGCCGCCGTTGCCGGTGTCGTTGTAGTCCAGGTAGCGGATCATCACCGTGTTGGCGAAGGCGGCATATTCCGGCGTGGTGGGTTGGGCCAGCCCGAACACGGAGGCGCCGGCACTGCTGGTGGCGGTGCCGGCAATGGCGCGGGCGACCTGCGCCGGGCGGGACTCCAGGGCGCCGAAGGCACAGGCGACCGAGTCGATCAGGTGGCGGGTCACGGCGTCGGCCGAGCCGGCGGGCAGCGGGGCCCGCTGCATCGAGACGGCGTATTCGGCAATGGCGCGGCTGGTGGTGTCCATGGCAGGGTCTTTGAGCGGGATTGAAGGGGGCCGGGTTCAGGCGGGGAGTTCGATGGCCTGGGGCGGCTGGCCGGCACACCAGTTGCGCCACATCAGGCGGAAGGCCAGGGCGATGCTGTCGGCCACCTTGGCGGTGCTGAGGGTGGGCGAGGTTTCGAGGCGCTGGCGCAGTGACTGGCGCAGGCTGGCGAGGCCTTCGAGGTCGGCCGCCTTGTGTTGGGCGATGGCGACGAACTCGTCCTCATTCTCGGCCACCCAGTCGCTGAGCCCCACCTTGCCCATGATGCCGGCGCCCAGGCGCTGGGGCAGGGTGCGTCCGGCCAGGGTGAGGGTCGGCACGCCCATCCACAGGGCGTGGTTGGAGGTGGTGCCGCCGGCGTAAGGAAAGGTGTCCAGCAGCACATCAATGCGGTTGTGCAGTTCGAGATACTCGCGGGTGGGCAGGCGCGGGTGCAGGCTGATCCGGGCGCGGTCGATGCCCTCGGCGTCGAAGCCGGCCAGCAGGCGCTCGCCGATGCCGGCTTCGGACACCGCGCCGATCAGCAACCGGGCCGTGGGCAGGGCACGCAACACCCTCGCCCACAGGGCGACGCTGCGGGCGTTGATCTTGCTGGGGCGGTTGAGGCTGCCGAAGGTGAGGTGGCCGCGCTCCAGGGCCGGCAGGGGGGCTACGTCGGGGGCGTTCTGCTCGGTCTTGAAGCTCATGGCGTAGGGCAGGTAGACCAGCCTCTCGGTGAACTGGTCGTCCAGCCGGCCGGGCGGGGCGGTGAGCCGGAAGACGAAGCGGTAGTCGATGCAGTCCATGCCGGTGGTGCCGGAATAGCCCAGCCAGGTGACCTGCACCGGGGCCGCACGGTGGGCGAACAGGGGCAGGCGGTTGTCGGCGGTATGGCCGGACAGATCCACCAGGATGTCGATGCGGTCGGCCCGGATCATCGCGGCCAGCCGGGCGTCGTCCGCGCCTGCCACCGCCTGCCAGCCGTCCACCAGGCCGCGCAGGCGGGCGCTGACCTCATCCTCGCGGGCCAGGTTGGAATAGGCCACGAGGCTCAGGCCGCGTTGGCGCAGGGCTTCGAACATGGGCTCCATGAAGTAGGCCACGGCGTGCCGGCGCAGGTCGCCGGACACGAAGCCGATGCGCAGCGGGCGTTCGGGATCGCGGTCGTTGCCATGGCGGAGCGGGCGGTTCCGGGATGCTGACGCGAATTGCGCGCCAAAACGTTGATGGGCGGCAAACACCTCCTCGGCGCTGGCGTCCGCGTCGTGCATCAGGTGGTAGAGGTAGCCGCTGTGGGCCGCGTGGGCCTGCGGGTTGAGCTGGATGGCGCGGGCGTAGTGGTCGCGGGCGGCGCGGGTGTCACCGAGCATCGAGCAGGCCCGGCCGAGGGCATTGAAGATGCGCCAGTCGGCCGCCGGTGTGCGCGCCAGCCCGTCGAGGCAGGCGACGGCATCGGCAAAGCGGCTCTGGCGGTCGAACAGGTTGCCGAGGTTCAGCGTGGCCTCGATCCAGTCGGGCGGGGCGCACAGCGCCGCCTTGCGGTAGCTGCCCTCGGCTTCATCCCAGCGGCTTTGCTCGGCCAGGGCGTTGCCCAGGTTCAGCAGGGCTTCGGCCGAACGCGGCGCCAGGGCCAGGGCCTGGCGTGCGTACGCTTCAGCCTGCTCCGCATCGCCGCCCTGCAGGGCATTCTGGGAACGGTTGACCCAGGCCGGGACGACCTCGGGGGCAAGCCGGGTTGCCTGCTCGAACTGGCGCTCGGCGGCGGCAACCTCGCCCAGGCGGGCGTAGACCAGGCCGAGGTTGTCGCGGATCGAGGCGTCATCGGGCGCCAGTCGTGCCGCATGGGCCAGATGGGGCAGGGCGTCATGCGCCCGCTGGCGGGCCAGGTAGGACACGCCCAGCATCTGCCACACCACGGCTTCTGCGGGGTGGCGGCGGGACAGGTCGCGGGCGGCGCGTTCGAGCTGGCCGAATTGCCCGGTATGGAACAGGTCGAGCAGCTTGTTAAGCCGCAGCGGGGGCATGCGCGTGCTCATTGCCAGGTGTTCTGGAGGCGGATGGACGTGCAGGATACCGAGCCCTCGGGCTCTTGTTGCAAATTCAACAGCGATCGTGCCGTGAGCGAGGGGCCGTTTCAGCCCGGGTGGGCCACCTCCAGCCCCCTGAAGGTGGCGCAGCGCTTGAAGGCGTCCAGGTCGGCCGGGCATTGCTTCTGCTTGCAGTACTTGGCCACCAGCTTGGCGAGGCCCTTGATGTCGCGGCCGGTGGCCTCGGGGAAGGTCGCCACCAGGCTCTCCGCCAGCCCGGCCGGCAGGGCCAGGCCGAACTGTTCGGCCATCACCTGCCAGATGCGCAGGCGGCCGGCGTCGTCGGGCGGGGCGTACTTGATCAGGGCGATGCAGCGCGACACGATGGCCTCGTCGATGTCGTCGATGCGGTTGGTGGTGAGGAAGAGCAGGCCGTTGAAGTACTCCAGCACGCGCAGGAAGACACCGACCACCGCGTTCATGGTGATGTTGTCGTCGCGGCGCTTGATGTACACGTCGGCCTCGTCGATCAGCATCACCGCGCCCCAGCGCTGGGCGCGGGTCAATACGTCCTTGAGGGTGGTCTCCATGGCCGCCACGTTGAGGCCGAGCTGGCCGGAATGCACCCGGTAGAGCGGCCGGCGGATGATCTCCGAATAGACTTCGGCGGTGAGGGTCTTGCCGACGCCCGGGGGGCCGGCGCACAGCACCGTGGTGCCGCCGGACTTGCCCTCCACGATGTCGTCCATCAGCAGGTCCATCTCGGCGGTGAGGATGTCGATCAGGTCGGTCTGCTCTTCGGGCAGCACCAGCTTGTCGCGCAGGGCTGGCTTGTATTCGTAGGGATGGAGGTCGGCCACGTGCACCCACAGGTAGTGGTGCAGGTCGAGGTGGAACATGAGGATGTGGAAATGCACCGGCATGCGCGTGAAGTGCCCCTTGGGCAGGGCTTCGCGGGCGTCGGCGGCGGCATCCTCGTCGATGTAGCGGGAGCCCTTGGCGGCCTTGCGCAGGTAGGTGCCGAGGATCTCGCCGGGGGCGTCGAGGGTCAGCACCCGGTCGGACAGGATGCCTTCGTCGTTCACCAGGCGGGCTTCGCCGCCGCTGGAGGAGAGGATCACCACGTCCTTGCGCGACCAGTCGGTGTCCCGGTGGCTGGCGGTGGGGTTCTCGGCGTAGAGGCCGGTGCCGCGGCCGGAGAACTGCTCGCCATAGCGGGCCCGCCAGTCGAAGTAACGGGCTTCCATGTCGTCGTAGCTGGCGACGAGGGCGGCGGTTTCCTTCACATAGCCCTTGGCGGCGAGGATCTCGCCCAGCGTGCGGCCGGCAATGTCGCCGGCGATCAGGCGCAGCGTCTGGTTGGCGACCTTGCCGCGGGAGTTGGCCTTGAGCTCGAGGAAGACCTTGCCCGTCTCCTCCTGGGACGACGGCGTGTAGTCGAGCCGGGTGACGACCCAGGCGGTGGGCTGCTCGGGGCTGGCGATGGCAAACAGCCAGCCGCGCTCGGTGTCCTCGGCGAGGTAGCGGGCGAGCGCCGGGACCAGCATCTCCAGGTCTTCCGCCTCGAAGCGCAGCCCTTCGCCGCCGAGGGCCTTGCGCAGGGTGGCGATCTGCGCGGCGCGGTTGCGCAGGGCCGGCCCGCCGCTGGCGAACAGGCGCTCCAGGCTCTGCAGTTCGTCCTGCTCGAGCTGATTGAAACTGCATTCGGCCCGGTTGCCGAAACGCATCTGCTCCTGCAGCCAGCCCAGGCGGGGATGGGCGCCCACCAGCGCCTCGACGAACGGCCGTTCGATCTGCAACTTCATCGCTGCTGACTCCGTGGATGTGGCGGATGCTGCGATGCAAGATCCGTGCTGGCCGGCCCGCAGCCGGCGCAGGCCGCGTCCGGCAAGGCCCGGGGCGGGGGAGGGCCGGCGGGGCGCTGTCGCGATCATGACAATCACCGGCACCTGGCGTGGCGTGTTGTTTGTAACATGACGCTCCGACTCCCCCGGCGGGCCCGCCATGCACATCGATCTGCGCGATCTGCGCCTGTTCATCCACATTGCCGAGAGCAAGAGCCTGACCCGCGCCGCCGAGCGCAGCCACCTGTCGCTGCCGGCGGTGAGCGCGCGGGTCAAGGAGCTGGAGGCCCAGGCCGGCGTGCGCCTGCTCTACCGGGCACCGCGGGGCGTGGCCCTGACGCCGGCCGGGCAGACCCTGCTGCAGCACGCGCGCAGCATCCTGGCCCAGGTCGAGCACATGAAGAGCGACCTGCAGCGCTACGGCGAGGGCGTGCAGGGGCATATCCGCCTGTTCGCCAACACCACGGCGATCACCGAATTCCTGCCTGAGGTGCTGGCCACCTTCCTGGCCGCCCATCCCCAGGTGGACGTGGACCTGCAGGAGCGCCTGACCGGCGAGATCATCCGTGGTGTGCTCGACGGCACTACCGACCTGGGCATCGTCTCCGGCCCGGTGGATGTGGACGGGCTGGACAAGCTGCACTTCAGCACCGACCAGCTGATCCTCGCCCTGCCGCCCGGCCATCCGCTGGCGCAGCGGGAGCGGCTGCGCTTTGCCGAGGCCATGGACTACGACTACATCGGCCTGCACGAGGGCAGCACGCTGGCCACCTTCATGGACGGGCTGATGCAGAAAAGCCGGCACAAGCTGCACATCCGGGTGCAGGTGAGCAACTTCGAGTCGGTGTGCCGGATGGTCGAGGCCGGGGTGGGGATAGGCATCGTGCCGGCCTCGGCGGCGCGCCGCCACAGCCATACCATGAAGATCGTGACGCGCCCCCTGGACGAGCCCTGGGCCCTGCGCGAACGTTACCTGCTGACGCGCCGCGGCGACTCTCTGCCGGCCTTCACGCTGGCCCTGATCGAGGCCATCGTGGCCTTTCCAGGGCACCGCGACAGCCGCGCCGCCTGAACCAGCCGGTGGGGAATCTGGCATGCTCGCGCCTTGGACGCCGGCGTGCCGGCCAGAATGATGGAGACTGCCGCCCGGGGCCGGGTGCGCAGGGGGGATCGAGTTGCCGAGTCGAAGGGAAGTCTTGTTGGGAGGCCTGGGCTGCCTGGGCCTGGCGTTTGCGCCGGGGCGGGAGGCGCAGGCGGTCGAAGCGGTCTGTGTGCAGCTCAACTGGAAGCATCAGTTCGAGTTTGCGGCTTTCTATGCGGCCGTGCACCGGGGCTTCTACCAGGAGGCCGGCCTGGATGTGCGCCTCGTCGAGGGCGGGCCGGGCATCGACGTGGTGCGCGAGGTGGTCCAGGGACGTTGCGATTTCGGGGTGGGCACCTCGGCGCTGGTGGTGAACCGGGCCCGCGGTGCGCCGGTGGTGGCGCTGGCCACCCTGATGCAGCACTCGCCGGTGGCCCTGCTGGCCAGCCGGGCCCAGGGCGTGCAGAGCGTGCTCGACCTGGTCGGCAAGCCTGTGTCGGTGGACCCGCACACCCGGGACGAGGTCGCGGCCTTCCTGCGGGCCTCCGGCCTGCCGCCGGACGGCATCCGCCTGGTGGACCAGGACGATTGGACGCTGGCCACCCTGGAGCGGGGCGACATTGCGGCCAAGTCGGTGTATGCCTCCAACGAGCCCTTCCTGATCCGTGGCCGGGAGCATGCCTTCCTGCTGCTGACGCCCCGCTCGGCGGGGGTCGATCTGTTCGGCAACATGCTGTTCACCACCGAGACCACGCTGGCGTTGCGGCCGCGCACGGTCGAGGCCTTCCGCCAGGCCACCCTCAAGGGCATGGTGTATGCCCTGGATCACCCCGAGGAGCTGGTCGAGCTGATCCTCGAGAAATACAACCCCCAGGGAAAGTCCCGCGCGCATCTGCTGTTCGAGGCCGCGCAGATCCGCGAGCTGACCCGCCCCGACATCGTCGAGCCCGGCTACATGAGCCCGGGGCGCTGGCGGCATGTGGTCGACGTCTACGCCGGCCAGGGTGCGCTGCCCGCGCATTTCAGCCTGGAGGGCTTCCTCTACGACCCGGCCCCGCGGCAGACGCCGGCCTGGCTGTTCGGGGCACTGGCCGCATCCCTGGTGGCGCTGCTGGGGGCGCTGGGCGTGGTGGCCAAGGTGCGCTCGCTCAACCGGGCCCTGAAGGCCAGCGAGGCCGAATACCGGGAGCTGGTGGACAACGCCAATGCGCTGATCCTGCGCGTCGCCCCCGACGGCACGGTGACGTATTTCAACGAGCGGGCGGAGGCCTTCTTCGGCTTCACCGCTTCGGAGATCATCGGGCGCAACCTGGTGGGGACCATCGTCCCGCCCGTGGAGTCGGGCTCCGGGCGGGATCTGGCGGCGATGGTGGCGGGCCTGCTGGCGGATCCGGGCAGCGGAGAGCTCTGCGAGCACGAGAACATCACCCGCGATGGTCGGCGGGTCTTCGTGCGCTGGGCCAACCGGGCGATCCGGGGGAGCGGGGGCGAGCTGCTCGGCGTGCTGGGTGTCGGCCAG
Source organism: Zoogloea dura (assembly GCF_012927165.1). Classification (GTDB taxonomy): domain Bacteria; phylum Pseudomonadota; class Gammaproteobacteria; order Burkholderiales; family Rhodocyclaceae; genus Zoogloea; species Zoogloea dura. The sequence goes on along the minus strand of NZ_JABBGA010000018.1, from coordinate 58,969 downwards.
GACATCACCGCCCGGCGCCTGATGGAACAGGAGCTGGCGGCCCACCGCCAGCTCCTCGAGACCCAGGTGGCGGCCCGCACCGAGGAGCTGGCCCACGCCAAGGAAGCCGCCGAGGCGGCCAGCCGGGCCAAGACTGCCTTCCTGGCCAACATGAGCCACGAGATCCGCACGCCGCTCAACGCCATCACCGGTACGGCCCATCTGCTGCGCCGCTCGGGGGTGAGCAGCGAGCAGGGCGAGCGCCTGGACAAGATCGAGACCGCAGGGCAACACCTGCTCGAGATCATCAACGCGGTGCTCGACCTGTCGAAGATCGAGGCGGGCAAGCTGACGCTCGAGCAGACCGCCGTCAACGTGGATGGGCTGCTGCACAACGTGGTGGGCATGCTGCACGACCGGGCGCTGGCCAAGGGCTTGGCGCTGCAGGTCGACCTGGCGGAGCTGCCGGCGTCCCTGTGCGGCGACCCGACCCGCATCCAGCAGGCCCTGCTGAATTTCGGGACCAATGCCATCAAGTTCACCGCCGTGGGCGGGCGGGTGACCCTGCGCACCCGCGTCGTCGAGTCGCGGGACGACAGTGTGCTGGTGCGTTTCGAGGTGGAGGACACGGGGATCGGCATCCCGCCCGACAAACTGGGGCAGATCTTCCGGGCCTTCGAGCAGGCGGATACCTCGACCACCCGGGAATACGGCGGCACCGGCCTGGGCCTGGCGATCACCCGCAAGCTGGCCGACCTGATGGGCGGCATGACGGGGGTGCGCAGCGAGCCCGGCCGGGGCAGCACCTTCTGGTTCACCGCCCGGCTGGTCCGTGGGGTCGGTACGGAACTGCCCACCGCCGGGATGAGCGGAGAGGAGGCCGAGCGCAGCCTGGCCGAACGCCATGCCGGGCAGCGCATCCTGCTGGTGGAGGACGAGGAGATCAACCGTGACATCGCGGTGGAGATGCTGGCCGAGACGGGCCTCCTCATCGACATGGCGCGGGACGGGGTGGAGGCTCTGGAGCGGGTGGCCGAGACGGACTACAGCCTGATCCTGATGGACATGCAGATGCCGCGCATGGATGGCCTGGAGGCGACCCGCCGGATCCGCGCCATTCCCGGGCTGGCCGGCACGCCCATCGTGGCGATGACGGCGAATGCCTTCGCCGAAGACAGGGCCCGCTGCTTTGCCGCCGGCATGGATGACTTCGTGCCCAAGCCGGTCGAGCCGGCCCAGCTCTTCCGCGCCGTGCTGCGCGGCCTGGAGCGCCGCGCAGCGGGGGCTTGAGCGCAGGCTGGGTCAGGCCACCTGGACGGCGATGCGGCGGGGCTGGGCGTGTTCGACCTTGGGGATCCGCAGCTTCAGCACGCCCTGGTTGAACTCCGCGGCGACCCGGTCCGGGTCGAGCTCCTTGGAGAGGGTGAACACCCGCCGGTAGACGGCCAGGCCGACTTCGGTGTGGATGGGCTCGAGCCCTTCCGGCGCGGGCAGCAGGATCCGGCCTTCGATGGTCAGGCTGTCTCCCTCTATGTGCACACCCAGCCTGTCCCGGGAGACGCCGGGGAGGTCGGCAAAGAGGGTGATGCCGGCCGCATCCTCGATGACATCCACCGGCGGCAGCAGCACTTCCTCGGGGCGTACGGAGGTTTCGGCCCGGGCCTGCGGGCGAACGGAGTTCACGTCGGTCATGGTCGGGCTCTCCTTAAACCACGTTGATGCGGCGGGGCTGGGCGGCGGCCCGGCGCTGCACGCTGACATGCAGCACACCATCGGTGTAGCGGGCGCTGACTGCGTTGGGATCCACGTCGTCGGGCAGGGTCACCACCCGCCGGAAGCGTCCGGAGAAGCGCTCGTCGATATGCACGGTGGCCGGCGCCTCCTTGGGCGGCAGCACGCCGGGGCGTTCGCCGGCAATGGTCAGCACGCCCTTGTCCAGCTGGACGTCGAGGCTGGCCGGGTCGAGGCCCGGGGCAAAGGCATGGATCTCGACAGACTGGGCGGTGCTGCCGACGTTCATGGCCGGGTAGCCGCCGCGGCCGGTTCCGCGGATGCTCGGCGACACGTCGCCCTGCTGCTGCATGCCGCGCTGCAGGCGGTCCAGCTCGGCCAGCACGTCGCGGGGGAAAAGGGATCGATAGAACATGCGGACTCCTCCTTGTCGGACAGGGTGGGGAGGCCAGTGGCCGCCCTCCCCACCGATATGGGAGTGGCCCGCCGGGTTTCAAGTGGGCGGCAAGGCGGCGCTCACTGCATGAAGGGATAGTCGGTGTAGCCCTCGGCACCGGGGGAGTAGAAGGTGGCGGGGTTGGGCGGGTTGAGGCCGGCGCCGACCTTGAAACGGGCAGGCAGGTCGGGATTGGCCAGGAAGGGCACGCCGAAGGCTACCGCGTCGAGCAGGCCGGTTTCGATGGCGGTGGCGGCTTCCTGCGAGGTGTAGCCCATGTTGCCGATCAGCACCCCCTGGTAGTGCTCGCGGGCCGGGGTCAGCACGTCGCCCTTCTGCTGGCCGAAGAAGTCGCCGCGCATCACGTGCAGGTAGGCCAGACGGAAGGGGTTGAGGCGCTGGGCGAGCCAGGTGATGAGGCCCACCGGGTTGCTGTCGATCATGCTGTTGTAGCTGTTGAGCGGAGACAGGCGCAGGCCGACCCGGTCGCCACCCCACACGTCGCAGCAGGCCTCCAGCACCTCCAGGAGCAGGCGCGCCCGGTTCTCGAGCGGGCCGCCGTAGGGGCCGCTGCGGGTGTTGCTGCCGTCGCGCAGGAATTCGTCGAGCAGGTAGCCGTTGGCGCCGTGCAGCTCGATGCCGTCGAAGCCGGCGAGGCGGGCGTTCTCGGCGGCGTGGCGGAAGCCGGCGACGATGGCCGGCAGCTCGTCGTCGTGCAGGGCACGCGGCGTGACATAGGGCTTCTTGCCCTCGGGGGTGTGCACCTCGTCGCCGGTGATGGCGATGGCGCTGGGGGCGACCGGCTGGGCGCCGTCGTTGAGCAGGGGGTGGCAGGCGCGGCCGCCGTGCCAGAGCTGCAGCACGATCCGGCCGCCGGCCTGGTGGACCGCATCGGTGACCTGCTTCCAGCCGGCCACCTGGGCATCGGAATGGATGCCGGGCTCATGCCAGAAGGCCGAATTGCCGGCCATCGTCATGGTGGCCTCGGCAATGATCAGGCCGGCGCTGGCGCGCTGGGCGTAATAGGTGGCGATCAGGTCGCCGGGTACATGGCCGTCTTCCGCGCGGCAGCGGGTCAGCGGCGCCATCAGGATGCGGTTGGGCAGGGTAAGTGCGCCGGCTTGCAGGGGCTTGAACAGGGCGGACATGGAGGACTCCGGTGAGTGGCGGGGAATTCGGTCAATGTGCTTGGTGCGCGCAGAGCGGGGATTGTTCCGCAATGGATCGTGTCTGTGCCGTTTCAGGGCTCCACATCGGGCTCCCGTACCGGTGGACGCCAGGCGACCACCAGCGGCTTGTCGGACGGTGCCGGAAAGCGTCCGTTGGCGCGGCAACCGGCCTCCGGATAGGTGGCGCACAGGGCAGCCAGCGTGTGCTGGGCCACCGCCGCGCTGCCGGGGGTCTGGTGGGCCTGGGCGAGGAGCCTGAGGCTGTCCCCCAGGTCGATCTGTTCCGCCTTGTGGCGGATGCGTACCAGGACCAATCCTGCCTGGGCATCCGCCTCGCCCAGGCGCGCGGCTTTGTCGTACCACTTGATGGCTTCGCCAGGATTGGCAGGCAGGTACTTGCCCTCGTCGTAATAGCGCCCCAGTGCATAGTGCGCGTAGGCATGGCCGCGTTCCGCGGCAAGCTGCAGCCAGCGCAGGCCGCTGGCGGTATCCCGTGGCTGGTCGCCCTGACTTTCGATGAGAATGATGCCGAGGTTGAGGGCGCAGAGCCGGTCCCCCTTGAGGGCTGCGCGCTCAAAGAACTCCGCTGCCCGCCGGTGGCTGGCCGGCACGCCCTGGCCATCCATGTGCATCACGCCCAGATGGAAGATCGCCTGGGGCAGGTCCTGCCGCGCGGCTTGTCCATACCAGTGAAGTGCGGCCCGATAGTCCGTGCGGCCACCCCGCCCCTCCTGATAAAGGCCGGCGAGCCGGACCTGGGCCTGGGCGTCGCCTTGCTGCGCGGCGTGCAGGTAGAGCGGGCGGGCGAACTTGTACAGGCCCCGCTTCTCCAGCGACAGCGCGACCCGGTAGGCCGACGGGTCGACCGCAATCTCGCGGAACAGCGTCACGCCCAGCGCAAGCACCGCTGCGGCGAGGAGGATCAGGAAGAACGGGCGGGGTGAGGTGGGGGTGTTCATCGTATCGGCATAAGACGTGATGGCGCCGGATTCTGACACCTGAAAGCGCATTTGCATATGTGCTGTGCGGGCTGCCGCTGCACTGGGGACAGTGCAGCGGCCAGGCCCTAGAATGCCGGGCATGGCGGGATGGCCCTGAGGGTGTCCCGAGCCCGACCGGACACCTTTCCCGAACATGGACATTGCCCAACTCCAGCAGACCCTGCAGCGCGATGCTGTCACGGTCGTCTTCCTCAACGTGCTGCTGCAGCAGCTCGGCCTGCCGGTGCCGGCGGTGCCGACCCTGCTGCTGGCGGGCAGCCTGGCGGCCGGGCCGGGCCAGCTGGGGGCGATGCTGGCGGCGGCCACGCTGGCCTCGGTGCTGGCCGACTGGCTGTGGTACGGGATGGGGCGGCGCTTCGGCTACCGGGTGCTGGCCGGCCTGTGCCGGCTGTCGATCAATCCCGCGTCCTGCGTAAGCCAGACCGAGGCGCGCTTCGTGCGCTGGGGCCTGTCGTCGCTGGTGGTGGCCAAGTTCGTGCCGGGTTTTTCGACGGTGGCGCCGCCGATCGCCGGTGCGCTGCGCATGGCCCTGCCGGGTTTTCTGGCGGCGGCCGGGGCGGGGGCGGCCTTGTGGGCGGGCTTGGCGCTGGGCATCGGCTGGATGATGCGCGACACCGTGCAGGCGGTGATCGCCGTCCTCGACGCCCATGCGGGCCGGGCGGTGGCGGTCGTGCTGGGGCTGGCGGGCCTGTGGCTGGGCTGGAAGCTGTGGCAGAAATACCGTTTCCGCACGCTGTGCACCGTCCCCCATGTGACCCCGGCGGAGCTGCTGGAGGCCTTGGCCGGCGAGGCGCCGCCCCTGGTGCTGGACCTGCGTGGTGCGTCGATGATCGCCGAGACAGGGCCGATCGCCGGGGCCCGGGTGGCCGAGCACGACCGCCTTGCGGATGCCCTCGGCGATTGGCCGAAGGACGGGCCGGTGGTGACCCTGTGCGCTTGCCCCGAGGATGCCGGCGCGGTGCAGGCGGCCCGCCAGTTGCTGCAGGCGGGCTACCGGTCGGTGCGCCCCCTCAAGGGCGGCTACGAGGCCTGGCTCGAGGCGACGCGGCAGGGCGTGGCAGGCTAGTCAGTCGGCGGCCCAGGGCAGCGGCGGCGGGCTGAGGCGCCGGGTGCTGCCGGGCACCGGGCCGAAGCGTGCATCACCGGCTTCCCAGTCGTGCTGGGCCTGAACGATGGCTGCCTTGCTGTGCCCCACGAAGTTCCACCACATCAGCACGGGTTCGCCGAAGGGTTCGCCACCGAGCAGCAGGACCCGGCTGCCCGGTGCAAGCTGCACGGCCAGGTTGTCCCGGCCCTGCCCGAGGTAGGCGAATTCATCGCAGGCGAAATGCTCGGCGCCGATGTCCAGGCTGCCCTCCAGGGGCAGGAGCGCATATTCGAAGGCCGGGTCGAGGGGCAGGCTGAGGGCGCCGCCCTCGCCGCTCTGGATGTCGATGCCGACCAGCGGGGTGTGCAGCGTGGCCGGCGCCTGCAGCCCGGCGTAGCGCCCGGCGAGCAGGGTCAGGGCGCATCCATCCTGCTTCCAGTGGGGCAGGACCGGATGGTGTTCGAAGGCCGGCGGGCAGTCCGCCTGCTCCGGCGGCAGGGCGATCCACAACTGGGCTGCGTGCAGGCGCCGGGCTTCGGGCAGGGAGTCTTCGGTATGCACGATGCCGCGTCCGGCGGTCATCAGGTTGACCTGCCCCGGGCGGATCACCTGTTCGTTGCCCAGGCTGTCCCGGTGCAGCACTTCGCCTTCGATCAGCCAGGTGAAGGTCTGCAGGGCCGTGTGCGGGTGGGCGCCCACGTGCATGCCGCCGCCGGGGGCGAAGTCCACCGGGCCGGCGTGGTCGAGAAAGCACCAGGCGCCGACCATGCGGCGCTGGCGGGTGGGCAGGGCGCGGCGCACGAACAGGCCTTCGCCCAGGTCGGCCTCGCGGGGCTGGATGCGTTCAAGGGTGTGCATGGCCGGGCTCCTTCAGGCAAGGTCGGTGTGGATGCGCACTTCGCCGGTGAGCAGCTTGTGCATGGGGCAGGCGTTGGCGATCTTCAGGAGCTGGGCGCGCTGCTCGTCGCTCAGCTCACCCTCCAGGAAGACCCGGCGGACGATGTCGTTGCCGCTTTCGGGCTTGCCGTCCGGGTTGAGCTGAAGTTCGACACGGACGCCGGTGAGGGGCCAGTTGCGGCGGGTGGCGACCATCTTGATGGTGATGGCCGTACAGGTGCCGAGGCCGCCCAGGATCAGGCGGTCGGGTGCGGGGCCGACGTTGCCGCCGCCCACCTCCAGGGGCTCATCGGCCGGCCAGGTGTGGCCGAGGTCGTCGGAGAGCAGTACGAGATACGGGGCTTCCTGCAGGATGGCGGTGACGGCGGGCGTTCCGGACATGGGGTGTCTCCCTTCGGGGGTGGGGCGGGTTGGCTACCCTGTCGGACCGGCCGCGGCGGGGCAAGTTCGGCCCGGCCCTCAGCCGTCGCGCAGCAGCGGCCGGGTCTGCCAGTTGTAGCGGATGGTGAGCATGCGCGCGATGAAGAACACACCGATGGTGATCCAGGCGGCCAGCACCGTATCCACCCGCAGGGCCAGGGTGAGGGTCAGGAAGACCAGGCTGGCGAACAGCACGACCAGCGCGAAGAACTGCCCGGGCTGCAGGATGAAAGGCACTTCGCGGACGATCACGTCGCGCAGCACGCCGCCGCCTACGCCGCTCACCGCCCCCACCAGCACCACGCCGGGCAGGGGGATGCCGGCGCCCAGCGCCAGTTGCATGCCCACCACGGCAAAGGCCGGCGTGCCGATCGCGTCGATGGTGCTGACCAGCTTGTCCACCACCGGCAGGTCTGCGATGCGCTGGTGCAACAGCGCCACCAGCAGGGACGCGGCGGTGATCAGGGGCAGGTAGACCGGGTCGGTGAGCACCGGCGGGGTGCGCTGCAGGAACACGCCGTCCCGCAGGATGCTGCCACCCACCGAGGTGAGCAGGGCCAGCACGAACACACCGACGATGTCGCAACGCTTGCGCAGGGCCACGATGGCGCCGGACAGGGCCCAGCTGAAGGTGGCGAGGTAGTCGAAGTAGACCGGGACGTGGAAGGCGGCCATGGCTGAGGCAGGCTCAGCGCAGCTGGCGCAGGTAGAAGGCCTCCACCTCGGCCCGTGCCCACGGGGTGCGGCGGAGGAAGGTCAGGCTGGACTTGATGCTGGGGTCGATCTGGAAGCAGCGGATGTTGACCACGTCGCCGAGGCGCTCCCAGCCGTGACGCTCCACCAGTTCGGTGAGCATGCGTTCAAGGGTGATGCCGTGGAGCGGGTCGCTGGATGGATTGGCCATGGGCGGAAAAAGGGAGAACCGGACCGGAACTTTGACTGACTTCAGTGACGCTGCCAAGGGCTGCATGCCCGCCAGGCTGCCACCCGGCCGGTGGTGCATGACATCCGCCTGGCCGGCGGCTAAGCTCCGGGCTCCCTGTGCTTCCCGTGGTGCCGCCGATGCCTTCCCGCGACGTTTCCAGCCTGCTGCCGCTGTTCGCCCTGGCCGGCTGGACTGCTCTGATCCTCCTTCTCATCGCCTTCCGCCGCATTGGCGCGGGGCTGGCCGGACGGGTGCGCCCGGCGGACTTCCGCTATGGCGAGAGCGCGGGCGTGCCGCCCGACGTGTGCCTGCCCAACCGCAACTACATGAACCTGCTGGAGCTGCCGGTGCTGTTCTACGTGGTCGGGCTGATCGCCTTCGTGACCGGCCAGACCTCGCCGCCGCAGCTGGCGCTGGCCTGGGCTTACGTGGTGCTGCGCGTGGTGCATAGCCTGATCCACCTGAGCTACAACAATGTCTATCACCGCCTGGCCGCCTTTGCGCTGAGCAACTTTGTCCTGCTGGCCCTGTGGGTGACGGTGTTCATGGGCCTGGGCGGCTGAGGCCCGCGCCGCGAGGCGGGTTGACCTTCACGTTAACCCGGACAGTCCCGGCCATCCTTCCGTGCTAAGTTCGGTGGCTCGAACCTGAAAGGAGTGGGCATGTCCCCGAGTTTCCGGGACGGGCTGCGGGAGGGCTTCTTCGGCTACCTGCCCCTGTCCGTCGGCCTCATCCCCTGGGCCCTGGTGACCGGCCTGACCATGGCCGGGGTGGGCTTCACGCCGCTGCAGGCGATGGGTATGAACGTCATCGTGTTTGCCGGCACGGCCCAGCTCGGCACCCTGCCCCTGATCGCGGCGGGGGCGCCGGTGTGGCTGATGGTGGTGACGGCCTTTGTGCTGAACCTGCGCTTCATCATCTTCAGCGCGGCCATCGCCCGGGGTTTCCGCGGCGTGCCGGCGGGGGCGCGCTGGCTGTCGGGGCATCTGCTCACCGACGGGGCTTTCGCCCACTGCCTCGAGAAGATGCTGAGCCACGAGGACCCGCGCTGGCGCCTGGGCTATTACCTCGGGCCGTCCCTGTGGTCGTGGCTGCTGTGGCAGGTGTTCGCCTTCTGTGGGGTGATGGCGGCGGGCTCGATCCCGCGGGGCTGGTCCCTGGAGTTCATGGCGACCATCGCCCTGATCGTGCTGCTGGTGCCGATGGCCCGGCTGCGGCCGATGCTGGTGGCGGCCCTGGTGGGCGGCGGGCTGGCGGTGGCCCTGCGCGGAATGCCGCTGCGGCTGGGGGTGATCGTGGCGATCGTCTGCGGCATTGCCGCTGGTTTTGCGGCTGAACGCTGGAGAGGAAAGGACCTGCCATGAACTACGACTGGACTCTCTGGGGGCTGTTCATCCTGCTCGGCCTGGTGACGACCCTGCCGCGGGCGAGTTTCATCGTGCTGGGCGAGCGGGCGGCGCTGCCGGAAAACCTGCAGAAGGCCCTGCGCTATGCCCCCGCCGCGGCCCTGGCGGCCATCGTGGCGCCGGACATCTTCGTGACGGGCGGCGAGCTGAGCCTGCTGAGCCCGCGCCTGGCTGCGGCGGCCGCCGCGGTGACGGCGGCCCTGCTGTCGAAGAATCCGTGGCTGCCCTTCATCGCCGGCATGGGCGTGCTGTGGGGGCTGGCCTAGGTCCTGGCCTTGTCCCGCTTAACAGCCCAGCTGGCCATGGCGATGCCGGCCAGGATCATGGGCAGCGACAGCCACTGGCCCATGGACATGCCGAAGGTGAGCAGGCCCAGGAAGTCGTCGGGCTCGCGGCCGAACTCGGCGATGGAGCGGAACACGCCGTAGCCGATCAGGAAGGCGGCGGAGATCAGCCCACGCGGGCGGGGCTTGGCCGAGAACCACCACAGGATCAGGAACAGGCTCACCCCCTCCAGGGCAAACTGGTAGAGCTGGGAGGGATGGCGGGGCAGGCCGTCCACCTGCGGGAAGATCATGGCCCAGGGCACGTCGGTGACCCGGCCAACCAGCTCGCCGTTGATGAAATTGCCGAGCCGCCCGGCGGCCAGGCCCAGGGGCACCAGCGGGGCGATGAAGTCGGTGACGGCCAGCCACGGCCGCTGCGTCTTGCGGCCGAACAACCACATGGCCACCAGCACCCCCAGGAAGCCGCCGTGGAAGGCCATGCCGCCCTGCCAGACGGCCAGGATCTCGCCGGGGTTGGCCAGGTAGTAGGCGGGTTTGTAGAACAGCACATAGCCCAGCCGCCCGCCCAGGATCACCCCGAGCACGCCGTAGAAGAGCAGGTCGTCGATCTGCTGCGCGTCCCAGCCCAGCTCGGGCCGCCGCCGGGCGTGGACGCGCCCGAGGACCACGAAGAGGATGAAGGCGATCAGGTACATCAGGCCGTACCAGCGCACGGCGAGGGGCCCGATGGAAATCGCGATCGGATCGAACTGGGGATGGACGAACATGCTGGACTACCGGATTACTTGAACTGGTTGCGGAAGGCTTCGAACTCGTTGGTGAGCCATTCGAGCTGCTGACGCAGACGCCGGACTTCCTCTTCGAGTTCCCCGACCCGGCTGCCGCGGGGGGCGGCGCCTTCGCCGGAGGTCTCGAAGGCATGCTGCTGGGCGGCGGCTTCGCCACTCATCAGGTGGGTGTAGCGGGCTTCCTTGGTGCCGGGGGCCTTGGGTAGCTGGAGGACCATGGCCGGGTATTTGTCGCTCAGGCGTTCCAGCACGTCCTCGACTTCGGCGGGGGTGGCGAAGGCGTGCATGCGTTCGCAGCGGGCCCGGATCTCGCCGACGGTCTGGGCGCCGCGCAGCATCAGGATGGCCAGCACCGCCTGCATCGGTGGGGTCAGGGAGTGGCGCAGGCGGATCTGGTGCTCCCACTTGACGACGCGGGCGCCGGCCTGGTGGCGCTGGGTGACCAGGCCGCGCTCGGCGAGGCGGTTGAGGGTGGCCAGCACGGTGGCCTCCGACAGGCTCATGACCGGCTCGCGGCCGGTGAGCTGGTTGCAGCCGGTGACCAGGGCATTGACCGACAGGGGATAGCTGTCCGGGGTGACGAAGGCCTTTTCGATGAGCACCGCGAGGACGCGCACCTCGAAGTCGTCGAAGTCGAAGCCGGCGGGGGTGTCAGGGGCGGATTCGGGGGTGTCGGTCATGGCGGGCTTCCGGTGTGTTGCGAGGGCGCCATCATAGCCGACGACATGCGTCGGCCTGATGGCGGAAAGTGGATGGCCGGGCGAATGGGCGGTCGGATGGCCGGGCGGCCGGGCGGATCAGGTGGCGCCGTGGCACTTCTTGTACTTGCGGCCGCTGCCGCAGGGGCAGGGGTCGTTGCGGCCGACCTTGGTGCCTTCGCGCACGATGGGCTCGCGCAGGGTGCCGAGGGGAATGGGCGGCAGCACGGCGGGGGGCACGTGATGGATTGCCGACCACATGGCGGTTTCCCGCGGGATATCGTCGATCAGCCCGTGGCCGCTGTCGCGCAGGGCCTGCAGGGCGGCGGCCGGGCCGCGGCGGATGTCCTCGTCGAGCTGCTGCGGGTCGAGGTAGCTGTCGTCGATGAGGCCGGCGGCAAACCATTCGTGGATCTCCGCCAGCTGTTCGGTGGCGCCCAGGTCGGCCAGGTGGGTGGCGAGCTGGTCGAGCAGGGGCAGGTCTTCCTGGCTTTCCGGGTGTTCGAGCAGGTTGCGGGCTTCCCGGCTGCCGAAGTCGGCCAGGTAGTCGAGGGCCGGGCCACGGGGAATGATGCCTTCCAGGGCGGCCAGGGCCAGGCCTTCGAGGGCTGCGCCGCGGGCCCAGCGGCTGGCGTCCTCGTCGTCGGCCAGGCGGATCAGCGGGCCGGCGTCGCCGTCACAGGTGGAGGCCAGGGCGCGGCCATAGCTGTCATGCACGAGCTGGCCGAAGACGGTGTCGACAGTGGCTTCGTCCAGGTGGCCGAGTTCGGCGAGGGGGCGGTAGGCGCGGCTGTCCCGCCAGCGGGCCAGCAACAGCATGGCGTAGAGGTGCAGCACATAGCCATCTGCCTGGGCCGGCGCCGGGTCTGCCGCGACGGCTTCCAGCTCGGCCACCAGGAAGGGGGCGAGTTCCTTGCGGTGGCTGTCGGCCCCGGCGAGTTCGGCGAGGGGGAGCGGCGAGGACAGGAATTCGAGGCGGGGGCGGAGGGCGGACCAGATGTCTGACATGGGCGGGCTGGGCGGGGGATGGAGCGGGCTCCCAGTGTACTGGATGGCGAACGGCCTGTGCCGGATGCGTCAGGCAGGCGCCAGGGCCCTGCCGAGCTCGTCCGCGGCCAGGGGCCGGGCCAGCACCTGGCCCTGGATGAGGTGGCAGCCGAGCTCCTGCAGCAGGGCCAGCTGGGCCAGGTTCTCGACGCCCTCGGCGATGACTTCCAGGCCCAGGTTGCGGGCCAGGCCGGCGCTGCTGCGGACGATGATGGCGGCTTGCTGGTCCCGTTCCATGTGCTGGATGAAGCTGCGGTCGATCTTGAGGCTGTGCAGGGGGAAATGGGCCAGCAGGGCGATGGACGAGTAGCCAGTGCCGAAATCATCCAGGCTCAGGCGCACGCCGAGCTGGCGCAGGGCGCGGAGGGCCGCGGCGGCGGCTTCCGGGTTGTCGGTGAGGGTGTGCTCGGTGAGCTCCAGGTCGAGCAGGCGCGGGTCGAAGCCGGTGTCGTCGAGGGCGGCCCGGATGTCCTGGACCAGGCCGGGGTCGCGGAACTGCCGGCCCGACAGGTTGAAGGCCAGCCGCAGCCGGGGATGCCCGGCTTCCTGGAGGGTGCGGACTTGCCGCAGGGCTTCGCGCAGGGCCCAGCGGGCGACGTCGCCGATACGGCCGTTCTCCTCGAGCAGGGGGATGAAGTGGTCCGGCGGGATCGAGCCGTGGCGGGGCGAGTGCCAGCGCAGCAGGGCTTCGACGGCCAGCGGGGCCTGGCTGCGGGTGTCGATCAGCGGTTGATAGACCAGGCTGAACTCGCGCCGCTCGAGGGCCTCGCCGATGGCGCTTTCGAGGGTCAGGCTGCGCATCGAGCCGGCGTCCAGCGCCGCCTCGAAGAAGCGGAAGCTGTTGCGGCCGGCCTCCTTGGCCTGGTACATGGCCAGGTCGGCGCGCATCAGCAGGGATTCGGGGTCGGCTCCGTCGCCGGGATACAGCGCGACGCCGATGCTGACGTTCACGAACAGGTCGTGGATGCCGATCGGGAAGTGGCTGGAGAAGGTGTCCAGCACCTTGCGGGCCACCTGCTCGGCCATGTCGGGGTGCTCCAGGTCTTCCTGGATCAGGACGAACTCGTCGCCGCCGAGGCGGGCCACCGTGTCGGTGGCGCGCAGGCAATCGCGCAGCCGCCGGGCGGCCTCGATGAGGACCCGGTCGCCGGTGGCATGGCCGAGGGTGTCGTTGATGATCTTGAAGCGGTCCAGGTCCACGAACTGCACCGCCACCAGGCGGCCCTTGCGCTGGGCGCGCTGGATGGCCTGGTGGAGCCGGTCATGCAGCAGGCTGCGGTTGGGCAGGCCGGTGAGGGAGTCGTAGTGGGCCTTGTGCTCCAGGTGGCGGGTGGCGGCCATGCGCTCGGTGACATCCTTGCCGGTCGCCACGAAATGGCGGATGTCGCCGTCCCGGCCGCGGATCGGGCTGATGGTCTTCTCTTCGAAGTAGATGTCCCCGTTGCGGCGTCGGTTGGTGAACACGGCCCTGAAGGAGCGGCCGAGGCGGATGGTCTGCCACAGTTGGCCATAGAAGCCGGGCGAGGGCGCCCCGGAGCGCAGGAAGCCCGGCGTGCGTCCGATAGCCTGGTCGGCCGGGTAGCCGGTGATGCGCTCGAAGCCGGGATTGACGTATTCGATGACGCCGTCGGGGCGGGTGATCATCACCGCATCGTCGGTGTGCTCCACGGCGAGGGCCAGCATCTGCAGGATGCGCAGGGGGGCGTCGGCGGGAGCCGGGCTGCTGGTGTGCTCTGCGTCTCCTGGCGCGGGCTGCGCAGGGTGGGCGGAAGAGTCCGGGGTGGCGCTCATGGCGTGCGTGCGTCTCCTGTCGTGCCGCCGGACCGCTGCTGCGGCCGGCTGGCATGTGCGTCGGGAGGCGCGGGGGCGGGGCGCCAGGGGCCGGTCTGTGCCGGCCTTGCAGGTTGGGGGCGGTGGATGGATTGGCTGCGTCCGTCAGGGCATGCAGGTCTCGTGCTGGAGGGCCGTGCCACGGCTGACCACCAGCTCGCGGGCCACCTCGGCGAGCTTGCGGCGGCTGCTGCGGGCGGCGCGGCGCAGCAGCTCGAAGGCGGCCTGGTGGTCGATGTTCATGCGCGCCATCACGATGCCGGTGGCGATGCTGATGTCGCGTTCCTGGTCGAGGGCGCTCTGGAGCTGGTCGCGGTTGGCCCGCAGGTCTGCCAGTTCGGCGCTGCGTGCCAGGGCGGTGGAGATCATCGGCAGCAGCTGGGTCACGTCCACGGGTTTGACCAGGAAGGCCAGGGCGCCTTCGCCGATGGCGCGCTCGACACAGGCGCTGCTGTTGCAGGCGGTGAGGAAGATGAACGGGAGCCCGTGCCGTTCGCGCAGGCGCGCGGCGAATTCGACGCCGGAGCAGCCGGGCAGCCCCTCGTCGATGATCGCCAGGCGCACCGCGACGGTGTCGAGCAGGGCCAGCGCGTCCTCGGCGCTGGGGGCCAGGTAGACCTGCAGCCCGGCGGCTTCGAGGCCGAGGCGCAGGGTGGCGGCGAACAGCCGGTCGTCTTCGACCAGCAGGACCGGAAGACCGGTGGACAGGGGGTCAGCGCGCATGGGGAGGCGCCTCCTTGGGGCAGGGAATCCGCCTGGCGTGCAGGCTGAGCCTGGCACGGACGGTGTCGGGGCCGCCCTGGAAAACGTCCAGGACGATATCGGGCGGGTCGGCCAGGGCGGCCAGCAGTTGCAGGCCGCTGCCGAGCCCCCGGCCCTGCCCGAAATCGAAGTCGGCGGGCAGGCGGCCCGGGTTGTCGATGCGGAGCACGTAATACTCGCCTTCGACGGCGATGGATATGCGTATCGTGCCGGTGGCGGCGGAGTGGCCGTGCTTGAGCGCGTTGGTCAGCAGCTCATTCAGCATCACGGCCAGGGGCTGGATGTCCGGCTCGGCGAGCGGGGCCGCGGCGATCACCGGAAGGGGCGCAATCTCGATGGCCGGGCGGCCGGGGTAGAGCCCCTCGGCGCTGCGGCTCAGGGTGGCCAGCAGGGCGTCCAGGCTGGCCCGGGGCTGGCCGTCCTGGCTGTAGAGCTCGTGTACCGCGGCGATGCTGCGGATCTGGCCGACGGCCTCGGTGAGGATCTCCCTATGGTCTCCGGCACTGTCGGCGTGCCGGCGCAGCAGGGCGGCGAGGGCCTGCAGGCTGTTCTTGATGCGGTGGTGGCCCTCCCGCAGCAGGATTTCCCACGAGGCGTCCGGGGGCGTGCCGTCGGTGCGCAGGGTGGTGATGTCGAGCACGAAGCCGGTGACCCGGGCCTGGCGCTGGCGGTCAAGCCAGGGGCAGGAGTGCGCCCACAGCCAGCGGACGCTGCCGTCCTGGTGGCGGATGCGCACTTCGGTGTTGGAGATCCGGCCCGCCTGCTGGGCTGCGATGAAGGTCTCCACGCGGGGCAGGTCTTTGGGCAGTACGGCATCACGCCAGATCGCCGGTGCCGGAGCGACGTCCGCGGGGTGGCCCCACAGGTGGGCGAAGCCGGGGCTGGCGTAGAGGAAGGTCTTGAGCGCCGGGTCGCTGACCCACAGCATGGCCTGGGTGCTGTACTGCATGCCATGGAAGAGGGCTTCGGCAGCCGGCGTCGTCAGTGTGCAGGCGTCGGACGGGAGTGCCTGCAGGACGGTGATCCGGGTGCCGGCCTGGCCGCTGGCCAGGTGCTGGTAGTTCAGGAGTGTGCCGGTGCCGTGCGCCGGTGTCGGCCGGGTCTGCCCCCTGCCGTCAGGGCAGGGTGGAGCCGCGCCCAGGTCGACCACGGCGTCGAGCATGCAGCCGATCAGGTCGATCGGGGCCTGCTTGAGCAGCCCGGCGGCATTGCCGAGGACTTCGAGGATGCGCCCGTCCGGCCCGGTGACCAGGCCGCCGTAGTGGCGGTCCTGCATCATCATGTCGAGAAGCGCGCGGGTCGGCCCCCCGGGCATCAAGGAGGGTGTCGTCCACTGCGAGCGGGTGGGTGAGGTGGTTGGCGCGGTGGCACCGGAGGCGTGCTCCGGGGTTCCTGCTTGCGGAAACGCCCCCAAACTGCGTGATCCCATGTGTTGCCTGCGTACTGTTGATGCCATCCAGGACGCGGGGGCGGGGCGACGGATGGAATGGGCCGGTTGATGTCACCGGCATGTCCGGGCGGCCTGGCCGCGGCCAGTTCAAGTCTCGGTGCCGAAGCCTTGATGATACTCCATTGAAATGGCCGTGGAGCGGCGCCCCGGAGGGGCTCCCCGCCCTCAGCCGGCTGGCGTCGCAGGCAGCAGGCGGGCCAGGTAGCGTCCGGTATGGCTGGCGGGGTTGGCCGCCAGGGCTTCGGGGGAGCCGCTGCCGACCAGGGAGCCGCCGCCGTCACCGCCTTCGGGACCCATGTCGATGAGCCAGTCGGCGGTCTTGATGACGTCCAGGTTGTGTTCGATGACCACCACGGTGTTGCCGTGGTCGCGCAGGCGGTGGAGCACCGACAGGAGCAGCTCGATGTCGGCGAAGTGCAGGCCGGTGGTGGGCTCGTCGAGGATGTAGAGGGTGCGGCCGGTGTCGCGCTTCGACAGCTCGAGAGCCAGCTTGACGCGCTGGGCCTCGCCGCCGGACAGGGTGGTGGCGCTCTGGCCCAGGCGGATGTAGCCGAGGCCGACCTGCATCAGGGTCTCGAGCTTGCGGGCGACGATGGGCACGGCGGAGAAGAAGGCCAGGGCCTGCTCGACGGTCATCTCGAGGACTTCGTAGATGGTCTTGCCCTTGTAGCGGATCTCCAGGGTTTCCCGGTTGTAGCGTTTGCCGTGGCAGATGTCGCAGGGCACGTACATGTCGGGCAGGAAGTGCATCTCGACCTTGATCAGGCCGTCGCCCTGGCAGGCCTCGCAGCGCCCGCCCTTGACGTTGAAGCTGAAGCGGCCGGGGCCGTAGCCGCGGGCCTTGGCTTCCGGCACGCCCGAGAAGAGGTCGCGGATCGGGGTGAGCAGGCCGGTGTAGGTGGCCGGGTTGGAGCGGGGCGTGCGGCCGATGGGGCTCTGGTCCACGTTGATGACCTTGTCGAAATGGTCCAGGCCGTCGATGTTGACGCAGGGGGCCGCCTCGATGCTGCTGCCATTCACGTGGCGGGCCACGTGGGCATACAGGGTGTCGTTGATCAGGGTGCTCTTGCCCGAGCCGGACACGCCGGTGACGCAGGTGAACAGGCCCACCGGGATGTCGATGGTGACGTGCTTGAGGTTGTTGCCGCTGGCGCCCTCGATGCGCAGCACCCGTTCCGGATCGGCCGGATTGCGCCGGGCCGGCACGGCAATGCTGCGGGTGCCGGACAGGTAGGCGCCGGTGAGGGAGTCCGGATGGGCGGCGACCACCTCAGGCGTGCCTTCGGCGATCACCCGGCCGCCGTGCTCGCCGGCGCCGGGGCCCATGTCCACCACGTAGTCGGCCATGCGGATGGCGTCTTCGTCGTGCTCGACGACGATCACCGTGTTGCCCATGTCGCGCAGGCGGCGCAGGGTTTCCAGGAGGCGGTCGTTGTCGCGCTGATGGAGGCCGATGGAGGGTTCGTCGAGCACGTACATGACGCCGGTGAGGCCGGAGCCGATCTGGCTGGCCAGGCGGATGCGCTGGGCTTCGCCGCCGGACAGGGTGTCGGCCGAACGGTCGAGGGACAGGTAGTCGAGGCCGACGTTGATCAGGAACTGCAGGCGTGAGGAGATCTCGGAGACGATCTTGTCGGCCACCTGGGCGCGCTGGCCGGTCAGGCTGAGGCCGTCGAAGAAGGCCTTGCAGTGGGCCAGCGGCAGGCGGCTGACTTCCGACAGGTTGCGCTCGCCGATCAGCACGTAGCGGGCCTCGGTGCGCAGGCGGGTGCCGTGGCAGGCCGGGCAGGGGCGGTTGGCGCGGTATTTGGCGAGCTCTTCGCGCACGGCGATGGAGTCGGTTTCCTTGAAGCGCCGTTCCAGGTTGGGGATGATGCCCTCGAAGGCGTGCTCCTTGAGGACCGCCTTGCCACCGTCGGAGAGGTAGCGGAAGGCGATCTTGTCCTTGCCGGAGCCGTGCAGGATGATCTCCCGGGTGGCTTCGGGCAGGTTTTCCCAGGGCGTCTCGATGTCGAAAGCGTAGTGGGTGGCCAGGCTGGCGAGGAGCTGGAAGTAGAACTGGTTGCGCCTGTCCCAGCCGCGAATGCAGCCGGAGGCCAGGGACAGCTCGGGGTGGGCGACGACCCGTTCGGGGTCGAAGAAGTCCACGTTGCCGAGGCCGTCGCACTTGGGGCAGGCCCCCATCGGGTTGTTGAAGGAGAACAGGCGCGGCTCCAGCTCGGCCAGGGCGAAGCTGCACACCGGGCAGGCGAACTTGGCCGAGAACAGGTGTTCCTGGCCCGAGTCCATCTCCACTGCGATGGCCCGGCCCTCGGCGTGGGTCAGGGCCGTTTCGAAGGATTCGGCGATGCGCCCGCGCAGGTCCTGGCGCACCTTGAGGCGGTCCACCACCACCTCGATGCTGTGGCGGCGGTTCTTGTCGAGCACGGGCAGGTTGTCCAGCTCATGCACGATGCCATCCACCCTCACCCGCACGAAGCCCTGGGCGCGCAGCTCGGCGAAGAGGTCGGCCTGCTCGCCCTTGCGGCCGCTGATCACCGGGGCGACGATCATCAGCTTGGTTTCCTCGGGCAGCGCCAGCACCGCATCCACCATCTGGGAGATGCTCTGGGCTTCCAGGGCGTGCTCGGGGTGGTCGGGGCAGTGGGGCGTACCGGCGCGGGCATACAGCAGGCGCAGGTAGTCGTGGATCTCGGTGACGGTGCCCACCGTCGAGCGGGGGTTGTGGCTGGTGGCCTTCTGCTCGATCGAGATGGCCGGCGAGAGGCCCTCGATGAGGTCCACGTCGGGCTTCTCCATCAACTGCAGGAACTGCCGGGCATAGGCCGACAGGCTCTCCACGTAACGCCGCTGGCCTTCCGCGTAGAGCGTGTCGAAGGCCAGGGAGCTCTTGCCGGAGCCGGACAGGCCGGTGATCACGGTGAGCTTGTTGCGCGGCAGGTCGAGCGCGATGTTCTTGAGGTTATGGGTGCGGGCACCGCGGATTCGGATGGCGTCCATGGGGCGTTCGGGGTTTGGGCAACCTGTTAATATACGCCTCTTGCCCCTCCCCACGCAGCACGTTTGATGGCTTCCCAAATTGACGACAAGATGAGCCCGGCCGAGCGCCGCGCCGGCGTATCGCTGGCGGCGATCTTTGCGCTGCGCATGCTGGGCCTGTTCCTCATTCTTCCGGTGTTCGCCGTGCATGCCTCGGGCATGCCGGGTGGCGACGACGTGGCCCTGGTCGGCATGGCCATCGGCGCCTACGGCCTGACCCAGGCCTTCCTCCAGATTCCCTTCGGTGCAGCCTCCGACCGCTTCGGGCGCAAGCCGGTGATCGTCTTCGGGCTGATCCTGTTCATCGTCGGCAGCGTGGTGGCGGCGCTCGCCCACGACGTCCAGACCGTGCTGGTCGGCCGGGTGCTGCAGGGCGCGGGGGCCATCTCCGCGGCGGTGACGGCCCTGGCCGCCGACCTGACCCGCGACCAGCATCGCACCAAGGTGATGGCCATGATCGGCTCGTCCATCGGGCTGGTCTTCGCCCTGTCGATGGTGGCGGCGCCGCTGCTTTACAGCGTGATCGGCATGTCCGGGCTGTTCTGGCTGACGGCCGTGCTCGCCGCGGCGGCCATCGCCACTGTGCTCTTCGTCGTGCCGGCCGCGCCGCCGGTGCCGCGGGCCATCGGGCGTTTTGCCGAAGTGCTGGGCAACGGCCAGCTGATGCGCCTGAACTTCGGGGTGTTCGCCCTGCACCTGATGCAGACCTCCATGTGGGTGCTGGTGCCCGCCGGCCTGGTGGCGGCGGGGCTGCCCATGGCTGAGCACTGGAAGGTCTATCTGCCGGCCGTGCTGCTGTCCTTCGTGGTGATGGTGCCGGCGGTGATCATGGCCGAGAAGAAGGCGGCCATGAAGCAGGTCTTCAACGCCGCCATCGTGCTGCTGCTGGTGGTCCAGGCCGGGCTGTACCTGGCCGGCTCCGGGATGTGGCCGCTGGCCTGCCTGCTGACCCTGTTCTTCGTGGCCTTCAATGTGCTGGAGGCGACCCAGCCTTCGTGGATTTCACGGGTGGCGCCGGCCCATGCCAAGGGCACCGCACTGGGGGTCTACAACACCCTGCAGTCCATCGGGCTGTTCCTCGGCGGGGCCCTGGGCGGCTGGCTGGTCAAGCATGTGGGCCCCTCTGCGGTGCCCCTGCTCGGCGCGGGCATGGCGGTGATCTGGCTGATCCTCGCCGCCGGGATGACGCCGCCGCCGGTGCGTCGCGTGGCGACTGCCTGATTCCTGCCCGCCGGGTCGGCGTGCCCTCCTGCGGCCGACAGGGCTGCCGGCGCTGCATCCTGGTGCATCCCCTGCCTGGCTGCCCCTCTCCGGGTGGGCCAGATCTTCCCGCCAGGCTTCGAAAGCCTGTCCCTCCGCCGCGCCGGTCAATGGCACGCTGCATGCTTGATTCTGTTGGATGTGGCCGCTCTTACGGCAATGCCCATCCGCTAACAGAGTCCCTACCATGCACCCCACCGATTCCGTGAATGGCTGGCGCGAGTCCATCCAGCAAGACTTCTTTCCCCTCGATCTGCAGGTCATCCGCCCGGATAGGTTCCAGGTCGAGTCCGCCACCAAGGTGCGTGCGGGAAGCCACATGGCCCAGATCCGGGCCTCGGAGCATGTTGCGCGGATGACCGATGCGGCCTGCCAGCGCCTGGCCCAGCCGTGCATCAAGGTGCTCTGGCTGCATCAGGGGCAGGCGGCCTACCGGCAGGGGAACCGGAAGGTGGCACTCGAGCCGGGCCAGTGGCTGCTCTACGAGGCGTCCCGGCCCTACAGCCTCGAGATGAGTGACTGTGCCCATTTCACGGTGCTGTTCAGCCACGTCTCGCCCAACGATGCCTGGCTGCAGCGCGGCCTGCCCGGCAAGCTGGGCCCGCAGCCTATCGAAGAGGCGGCTCGGCTGGCCCTCGACATGATCAGCTCCGCGCTGAACCAGGATCTGCACCTGCAGGCGAGAACCCAGATGGCCTTCAACCTGGGTTTGCGCGCCCTGCTCGACGCGGCCCTGCAGGACGAAACGCCCGGCGTGGCCCGGCAGGGCGGGCGCCGGCATCTGCTGGAAGAGGCGAAGGCCTGCCTGCTGGCCCATCTCACCGATACCCGCCTCAGCTCGGATCAACTGGCCGAGCGCCTGGGCGTCTCGCGCCGGGCGCTGTACAAGGCTTTCCAGGCGGACAAGGAGACTCCCCAGTCATTCCAGCTCACCCAGCGCCTGCTGCGCTGCCGCGAGATGCTGCTGGGGGAGCATGGGGCTCATCTGAATCTGACCCATCTCGCCTACGAATACGGCTTTGCTGATGCGGCGCATTTCAGCCGCGCGTACAAGCGGCAGTTCGGCGAGTCGCCGTCGCAGGCCCGGCGACAGCTGCGGGCTACCCAGGCCTGAGCGGTTTTGTGCACAGCAATACAAAGTCCGGGCACGCTCGGGCAAGACCTGCTGGACAGGCGTTCCTAGCATGGAGGCACCCCCTCACTCCAGCAGGAACACACCATGTCCAAGAACTTTCCGGCCCTGCGCGCCCTTGCCCTGGGCGTGTGCGCCAGCCTCGCCAGCACGGCGGCCTCCGCTTACGAGCTGCCCTCCATCAACCTCGGCCTGACCACCTTTGTGGACGGGGCGCCGCCCCCGGCCGGGCCGGGCTTTTACCTGATGAGCTATCTGCAGCCCTATAGCGCAGACCACTTCAAGGACAGCAAGGGCAAGGATCTGCCCTTCCCGAAGAGCGATGTCCGTGTCGTCCCGCTGATCAACCAGTTTGTCTATCAGAGCAATTACAGCGTGGCCGGTGCGCAGCTCGGCGGCATGCTGTTGTTGCCGGCGGTGCTCTCCGCCTCGCTGGACGATGGCGTCCATGGCGCCATCCTGGGCAAGACCGGGACCGGCATGGGTGACCCGGTGCTGGGTGCCTTCCTGCAATGGAACCCCATCATGGGCGAACGGGGCCCGCTGTTCTCCCATCGCGTGGAACTGGACGTGACCCTGCCCGTCGGCGAGTACGACCGGACGCTGGGGCTCAACCCCGGGGCCCACCATACTTCGGTGGAGGCCTACTGGTCGGGCACCTGGTGGGCGAGCCCCAGGTGGACCGTGTCCAGCCGCGTGTTCTACCTGTGGAACGGCAAGAACAGCGACCCCCTGGCCACCCGCTTCGCCCAGTACGGCATCACTGAAGCCCACAACTTCCAGCCGGGGCAGGCCATGCACGCGAATTTCGCGGCCGACTACACGCTGACGCCCCAGTGGCGTGTCGGCCTGGCCGGCTACTGGCTGCAGCAACTCACCGAAACCAAGGTCAATGGCGAGTCCCTCAGTGGTAGCAAGGAGCGCGTGGTCGCCTTCGGGCCGGGTGTCATGTACAGCTTCAGCGCCAAGGATCACCTGGTCTTCAACCACTACACGGAGACCGCCGCCCGCAACCGCCCGGAAGGCCAGCGCATGACCCTGCGCTACATCCATGCCTTCAACTGAGCCGGGAGATCTTGACATGAAGAATCAATCGTTTCGCCGCCTGCTGGGCGGTTTGCTGGCCCTCGCGCTGGCCATTCCGGCGCCCCAGCTGCTTGCCGCCGCGCCAAAACCCGCCTGGGTGGACGCTCAGCGCCTGCAGCAGGCCGACCAGGAGCCGGGCAACTGGATGAGCCACGGCCGCAGCTACGGCGAGCAGCGCTACAGCCCGCTGGCCCGGATCAATGCGGGCAATGTCGCGAAGCTGGGCGTGGCGTGGACCCGCAAGCTCGATTGGGATTTTGGTGTTGAAGCCACGCCCATCGTCGTGGACGGGGTGATGTACACCACCGGCCCCTACAGCATCGTGTATGCCTTCGATGCCGCCACTGGCAAGCCGCTGTGGCGCCATGACCCGGGCGTGCCCCGCGACAAGGGCGGTGAAGGCTGCTGCAGTGTGGTGAATCGCGGCGTGGCGGTGTGGGAGGGCAAGGTCTATGTAGGCGCCTTCGACGGCAGGCTGATTGCCCTCGATGCCCGCAACGGCAAGCGGCTCTGGTCGGTAGACACCCGCCTGGACCCGGACAAGAGCTACACCATCACCGGCGCCCCGCGGATCGTCAAAGGCAAGGTGCTGATCGGCAACGGTGGCGCGGAGTTCGGGGTGCGCGGCTATGTCACCGCCTACGACGCCCGCAGCGGCAAGCAGGCCTGGCGCTTCTTCACGGTGCCGGGCGACCCGGCCCAGCCCGCCGAGAACGAGGCCATGCGCATGGCCCTCAAGACCTGGCACGGCAATGGCTGGGTCAAGTGGGGTGGTGGCGGCACCGTCTGGGATTCGATGGCCTACGACCCCGAGCTGGACCTGCTCTACATCGGCGTCGGCAACGGCTCGCCCTTCAACTACCAGTTCCGCAGCGATGGCAAGGGGGACAACCTGTTCCTGTCTTCCATCGTGGCCCTCAGGCCCGAAACCGGCGAGTACGTCTGGCACTACCAGACCACGCCGGGCGAGATGTGGGACTACACCGCCACCCAGCACATGATCCTGGCCGACATCCGGATCGACGGGCAGGTGCGCAAGGTGCTCATGCAGGCGCCGAAGAACGGCTTCTTCTATGTGCTGGACCGGACCAACGGGCAACTGCTGTCGGCGGAGAAGTTCGTGCCGGTCAATTGGGCCAGCCACATCGACCTGCAGACCGGCCGCCCGGTGCTGACCGGGGCGGCCAACTACCTGGACGGCAAGGGCATGAAGCTGGTGATGCCGAGCTTCCTGGGCGGGCACAACTGGCAGCCCATGTCCTATCACCCGGGTACCGGCCTGGTCTACCTGCCCGCGCAGGAGACCGCCGCCGGCCTCGAGCCGCAGAAGGAGCCCTTGTTCATGCCGATCCGCAACGTGGTGAACATCGGCCTGGACGTGCCCAGCCTGCCGGAAGACCCGCAGGTGGTGAAGCAGATCGCCCAGAGTTGGAAGGGCGCCCTGCTGGCCTGGGATCCCGTCAAACAGCAGGCTGCGTGGCGGGTCGATTACCCCACCGCCTGGAATGGCGGCACGCTGGCGACGGCGGGCAACCTGGTCTTCCAGGGCACGGCGGACGGGCGTGCGGTCGCCTATGCGGCCGATTCTGGCAAGGAACTGTGGTCCAGCCCGGTGAACTCCGGCGCCATGGCCGGCCCCGTCACCTACAGCGTCAAGGGCGAGCAGTACGTCACCTTCATGGTCGGCTGGGGCGGCTCCTTCCCCAACATCACCGGCCCCCTGTCGCTGGGCGCCAGGGTCAAGCCTGAGGCCCGTGTCGTCACCTTCAAGCTGGGCGGGCAGGCGACGCTGCCGCCCGCCAGGCAGGCCGTCGTAGCCTTGCCGCCGCTCGAGGCCGTCAAGGCGGACGCCGGCCAGCTGCAGATCGGCCGCAGCCTGTTCAACGGCCTGTGTGCCAACTGCCATGGCCTCAACGCCATCAGCGGCGGCGTGGTGCCCGACCTGCGCTACCTGAGCCCGGACAAGCACAAGCTCTTCCCCGGCATCGTCTACGGCGGACGCGCCAACCGGGGGATGCCGTCCTTTGCAGGCGGTATCGGCCAGGAAGACGTGGAGCGCATCCGGCAGTACATCCTCCTGCGTGCCCATGCGCTGAAGGCCGAGCAGGAGGCGCCCCTCTCCTCCCGCTGACATCCATCGCCCGATGCTGATCCAGCCCGGCCGATCAGGCCGGGCGCCCGGTTGCTGCGCAGGAATGCCGGTCGGCGCTCGAAGGACCATGATGTAGCTGTAGCCCCGTGCCGCGACGGGTATACTCGTGTCCCTCAGCGGCGGCGGGATGTTGCCGCCTTCCTTTTCCAGCTGACCTGCAAGCTCCGGGAAACACTCGAGGTTTGCAGGTCAAGTTATTGATTACATGGAAGGGCGCGCTGCGCCAGGATGGCAGTTACATGCGCCTTGGCGGCGGGTGGGGCAGCATCCTGGCCAGCGGCATTTTCAGGAGAGACTATATGGCTTCGGTCAACAAGGTGATTCTTATCGGCAACCTGGGCAAGGACCCGGAAACCCGTTACGCCCCGAGCGGCGATGCAATCTGCAACATCACCCTCGCCACCACCGATACCTGGCGCGACAAGGCCAGTGGTGAGAAGCGCGAGGCCACCGAGTGGCACCGGGTGGTGTTCTTCGGCAAGCTGGCCGAGATCGCCGGGCAGTACCTGCGCAAGGGCAGTCCGGTGTATGTGGAGGGTTCCCTGCGGACCCGCAAGTGGCAGGACAAGGACGGCCAGGATCGTTACACCACCGAGATCCGTGCGGACGAGATGAAGATGCTTGGCAACCGTCAGGGCATGGGTGGCAGCGACGCTCCGTCCCGCAGCGAAGGCAACTTCGGTGGCGGTGCGCCGGCAGGTGGTGGCCGTGACAGCGGCGCCTATGGCGGTGGTCGCGATGGCGGCTACGGCGGCGGCAGTGGCGGTGGTTTCGGCGGCGGCGCTCCGGCACCTTCCAGTGCGCCTGCACCCAAGAAGCCAGCTTCTGGCGGATTTGGCGATTTTGACGACGATATTCCGTTCTGAGATCCGGATTTATTTCATTGGCATCTCGTTTTCGCGGCGTGTGTGTCGCGATTTCGTCGGCTTAGCTGGTAACATCAATTAAGTACCTTGTTCTTTATGCCCGATCGAAATGGCCGCCACGCCCGAATCTCCTGAAAAGGAATATTGCAGCACTTCCGAAGCCGCCCAGCGTCTGGGCCTGTCTTTGGGTACCGTCCAGCAGATGGTCGAGAACGGCCAGCTGGAGGGTTGGAAAACCGCCGGAGGGCATCGGCGGATCCGCGTCTCGTCGATCGAGGAGTTCCGCGCCCGCTCCATGGCGGGGGGCGGGCAGAGCGGCAGCCGCGGCGCTGCCGGCGTCCTCCAGGTGCTGGTCGCCGAGGACGACCGGATCCTCCAGAAGCTCTATGAGCACACCTTCTCGACCTGGGGTCTGCCCCTGCAGGCCCGCATGGTCTCCAGCGGCATCGACGGCCTGCTGGAGATCGGGCGGGTACCGCCCGATCTGCTCATCACCGACCTCCGCATGCCCGGCATCGACGGCTTCGAGATGATCCGCCGCCTGCGCGCAGATCCGCAGCTGCAGGATCTCGACATCGTGGTGGTCAGCGGCCTGACCGAGGATGAAATCGTCGAGAACGGCGGCCTGCCGGCCGACGTCATCTTCTACAGCAAGCCTGTCCCCTTCCGGGAGCTCAAGGGCTACGTGCAGGCCAAGATCATGGCCATCCAGCGGCGCGGGCGTCCTGCCTGAATCACCCCGACGGGGCCCTTGCCTGGTCCCCCTCTCGCTGCAATCCGCTTCCGTCCCTGCCATGCCCCGGCTGACCCCCGGGCAGGCGTGTTTCGCTCATGCCTGGAGAAGGGGGGGCACGCGCATTTCCCGGCATGGGGCCGTCGTGCGCTCCCGGTTCCGGGGATGCAGCCGCTGAATAAATCGCAAATTCATAAAATCTCGTGACTTTTCACGGAGGGGCCGAAGCCCGATCTGCACACTCTTGACGTACAACAAGGTTTTAAAAATGTCGATTTGATATCTATTTATGCGAAATCGGATTTTTGCCGTAGAATTTTACGTAAGTGTTGAATAACGCATTTTTCGGGTGGTTTTTGGGGTGAGCTCCGCGGCATTTTGTCGCAAGCCCAGCTCCGGCCGGAAATGCATGTTCCGAGAGTCGATGCCATGTTCGTGAACGCCGAGCCTGAAGCAAGGACGCTGGTCCTGCGGCCCTTCGACGACAGCTGGAAGCAGCCGTCCGTCGGGAAGGATCCTGTCTCGGAAGCGGCGATCACCGGTGCTGCCCTGGTGCGGCATCTGGATGATTTGCGGTTCGCCGCCCTGCGTGCGCTGAGGCAGTTGTTGCGCGCCCTCGATGCAGAGCGGATCGCGCTCGGGCGCCTGGATCCGGCTGGCGGCGTGATTCACGAGGAGCTGGTCTGGGCCAGCGGTTTCGGCCGCTGCGGCGAATCGGAACGGAAGGTGTCGTTCAAACCATTTGCTGCGCTGGTGAAAGCCTGGGTCGCCTCGGGCGAGCAGGTCCTGGGTATTCCCGTCGGCCCCTTGTCACCGGCCTGGCCGGAGCTGCCCTGCGACCAGCTGTTGCTGGTGCGCACTCCGGAGTGCACGCCAGGAGGGGGCTATCCCGTCATCCTGGCCCAGTTGCGGGGCGTGATCCCCCTGCCGGAAGCTGCACCCCGCGCTATCGCCATCCTGCTCGAGGCCTACGCCCGGCGTTGCGCTTCCGTCCTGCCAGCCCTGCCTTAAGTCGCCGACAGCAGCTCCCGCCAGTGCCCGGCCGCCGGGGTTGCCAGGCAGGCCTGCAGTTGGCGGCGGGCAGCCTCGAGGTTCTGCCCGGCGCTGGCACTGAGGGGCTCGCCCAGGATGAAATCCTCACCCCGCACACAGAGCAGGAAGGCCGGCGGCGCAGGATGGCCGTGCAGCGCTTCGTAAACCTGCAGGACTTCCGACGGTGTGAAGGCGTGGCTGCTCACCGCGTGTCCTGCCGCGGGTTTCAGCTCCCTGAACTCAAAGGGCGCCGGGGTGCCGGTGCCGGCATCGATGAACAGGGCCAGGGTGCGGCCGTGCAGGTCCAGGGCGTGTTCGGGCTGTAGCTGGAAATCACTGACCAGGTGAACGCCCTGCGGGGCCTGCCGCTCCAGTTCCTCCATCAGCAGAGGCCCCAGGGCGTCGTCGCCGCGGGACGGGTTGCCGACCGCAAGGATCACCAGGCTCACGGTACGCTCAGCCTCCCCGTTCGGCGCTGTCGAGCAGGGTCCCATCCGCCCCCTGCAGTTCGACCACCAGCGGCATCTTGCCGAGGGCGTGGGTGGCGCAGGACAGGCAGGGGTCGAAGGCGCGGATCGCCACCTCGATGTGGTTCAGCAGGCCCTCGGTGAGCTGCCGCCCGTCCAGGTAGCGGCGCGCCACCTGGCGTACCGCCTCGTTCATGGCCTGGTTGTTGTGGGTGGTGGACACGATCAGGTTGCAGTAGCTGACCAGGTCGTCCTCGCCGACCCGGTAGTGGTGGATCAGGGTGCCCCGCGGGGCCTCGATGATGCCGACGCCTTCGCGGCCCCGGGGGCCGCTGGTCATCCGCTGGTCCGAGAGCAGGTCGGGGTCGTCCAGCAATTCACGGATGATCTCCGCGGCGTGGAGCATCTCGATCATGCGGGCCCAGTGATAGGCGAGGGGGGCGTGGACGGGCTCGCCTTCACCGCGGGCGATGAAATCCTGGCGCTCCACCTCGGCCAGCGGGCTGGGGATGAAGTCGCAGTTCTGGACCCGGGCCAGGGGGCCGACCTTGTACCAGCCCCGGGCCGGGCCAAGTTCCTTGATGAAGGGAAACTTCATGTAGCTCCAGGACTTCACCTCTTCGACGATGTGCTGGTCGTAGTCGGCGCAGGGGATCGCGTCCCGCACGATCTGGCCGCGGGCATCGCGCAGGCGCAGGTGGCCGTCGTAGAGGTCGAGCGCGCCATCCGCCCGCACCAGGCTCAGCAGGTGGCTGCGGAACAGGCCGAACTCGTCGTACAGGGCCGCGTTGGCCTCGTGCAACTGGCGGGCCAGATGCACCGCCTCGTGACTCCATTCGATCATGCGGTCGGCCTCGGCGATCAGCTCATCGCGCTCGGCGAGCGTCAGGGAGCGGTTGACCCCGCCCGGTACGGCACCCGTGCCATGCACCCGCTTGCCGGTGGTGATGCGGATCACCTCCTGGCCGAACTTGCGCAGCAGCACCCCCTTTTTGGCGACCTCCGGCCAGGCGCCGGCAACACCGACGATGTTGCGCTGCTGGACGGGCGAGTCGAAGCCGAACAGCAGGTCGGGCGAGGCCAGGTGGAAGAAGTGCAGGGCATGGGACTGGAGGATCTGGCCGTAGTGCATCAGGCGCCGGATCTTGTCGGCCGTCGGGGTGACGGTGAGGGCGCCGACCACCGGGTCGAGGGCCTTGGCCGCCGCCAGGTGGTGGCTCACCGGGCAGATGCCGCACAGGCGCTGCACCATCACCGGCACCTCCCAGTAGGGCCGGCCCTGGATGAATTTCTCGAAGCCGCGGAACTCGACGATGTGCAGGCGGGCTTCCTTCACGTGGCCAGCGTCGTCGAGCAGCAGGGTGACCTTGCCGTGTCCTTCCACCCGGGACACCGGGTCGATGGCGACCCGGCGCAGGCCTTCGCGGTTGGCGGCGGTTTCCAGTTCGAAGCTCATGGCGCGAACCTCAGTCGTAGTGGAGCAGGCCGCCGGTCAGGCGCGGAGTGCGGCCGGCGATCAGGTCGGTGAGGAACTTCCAGATCGCCGGGCCGGACGGCGGGCAGCCGGGCAGGAAGTAGTCGATGCGCACCACCTCGTGGATCGGCCGCACCTTGTCGAGGGGCAGGGGCAGCTCCGGGTCGTTGGGGATCTGGCCGTTCTCGAGGCCGGGCCGGAACTGGTAGACCTCGCGCAGGCACTCGGACAGGGACAGGTGGTTGCGCTGGGCGGGCAGGCCGCCATTGACGGCGCAGGCGCCCAGGGCGATCAGGGTCTTGCACTGGCGCCGGAAGGCCCGCAGCACATGCACGTTCTCGGCGTTGCAGACACCGCCCTCGATCAGGCCGATGTCGCAGGGCCCCACCTCCTTGATGTCGGTGAGCGGCGAGCGGTCGAACTCGATCAGCTCGACCAGTTCGAAGAGGTGCTCGTCGATGTCCAGGAAGGACATGTGGCAGCCGAAGCAGCCGGCCAGGGAGGTGGTGGCGACGCGCAGCTTGCGGGTGGGGGCTGGGACGGCGCTCATGACTCCTCCTTCAGCTTCTGCTCGCGGATGGTCTGGCCATCGTAGGTGCGTTCGCCGATCGGAACGGCGAAGCCGGGGCCCTTGTGCAGGATCACCCCGACCGGGCAGATCCGTGCGGCCAGGTCGTTCTTCGAGAAGTCCGTGTCACCGAGGCGGCCGGATTCCGCATTGACCACCAGGTGCTTGTTGATGCCGCGCCCGGTCAGGGCGAAAACCGCCTTGCCATCCACGTCCCGGCTGGCCCGCACGCACAGTTCGCAGAAGATGCAGCGGTTGAAGTCCAGCAGCACGTCCGGGTGGGAGGCGTCCACCGGGCGGTCCGGGTAGAAATGGCGGAAGCGCGAGGTGAGCATCTCGTACTCGTAGCCCAGGGCCTGCAGCTCGCAGTTGCCGCTTTTCTCGCAAGAGGGGCAGAAGTGGTTGCCCTCCACGAACAGCATCTGCAGCAGGGCGCGGCGTTCGCCGTTCATCTCGGGGGTGGCACTCTCCACTTCCCAGCCTTCCTTGGCGGGGGTGGCACAGGCAGAGACGTGGCGCCCGGCGGCCTTGACGATGCACAGCTTGCAGCTGCCATGGGCCGGGAAGTCCTTGTGCCAGCACAGGCTGGGAATGTAATGGCCGGCTTGGCGGGCAGCCTCGAGGATGCTCTGGCCGTCCTCGAAGGGGACGGGCTGGCCGTCCAGGAGAAACTGTTTCATCGTCCGTCCTCCTCGTGGGTCTGGAGGTGGGCGCCCGGATCATCCCGGGCGGTGAGCTGGCGCGCTTCGGCGAGGGCGGCGTCCAGGTCGAAGGCGGGTTCGAAGTCCAGCGACACCAGGCGCCGCTCATAGGCAGGCCGGAACTTCTGCAGGGTGTCGATCACCGGGTTGGGGGCGGCGCTGCCCAGGCCGCAGTGGCTGGCGTTCTTGAGCAGCCGGTCGAGCCAGTCGATGTCGGCCAGGTCGGCCTTGGCCCCGTGACCGTCGTTGAGCTTGTCCATGAAGCCCTTGAGCAGGGCGGTGCCGACCCGGCAGGGCGTGCAGAAGCCGCAGCTCTCGTGGGCGAAGAAGTGCACGAAGGCCCGCGCCACCTCGAAGAGATCGCGGCTGCCGTCGAAGATCATGAAGGCGCCGGCGGTGGGCACGTCTTCATAGGCGATGCGGCGCTGGAATTCGTAGGCCGCCAGGCAGATGCCGGCTGCGCCGCCGACCTGCACGGCCTGGGTGTCGCTGGCGCCGCAATCCTCGAGGATGCGGGCGATTGAGACGCCGAAGGGGTATTCGTAGATGCCTGGCGCGGCGCAGTCGCCGGAGATGGACAGCAGCTTGGTGCCGGCCGACTGGGCGGTGCCGGTGGCGGCAAAGGCGGTGCCGCCTTCCAGGGCGATCAGGCAGGTCTTGGCCAGGGTCTCCACGTTGTTGACCACCGTCGGGCGGCCCAGGTAGCCGTGGGTCACCGGGAATGGCGGGCGGATGCGGGGTGTGCCGCGCTTGCCTTCCAGGGATTCGAGCAGGGCGGTCTCCTCGCCGCAGACGTAGGCGCCGGCTCCAAGGTGGATGGCGATGTCGAAGTCGAAGCCTGCCTCGCCAAGAATGCCCTTGCCGAGCAGCCCGGCCGCCCGGCGGCGGGCCAGCACGGCCTCGAGCTGCGGGCGCAGGTAGCGGTATTCGCCGCGCAGGTACAGAAAGCCGCTGTCGGCGCCCACCGCCCAGGCTGCCAGGGTCATGCCCTCGAAGACCAGGTCGGCGCAGGTGTTGAGGAGCACCCTGTCCTTGAAGGTGCCCGGTTCGCCTTCGTCCGCGTTGCAGACGACGACCTTGCGCACCTCTGTAGCATTGCGGGCGCTGGCCCATTTCACCGCGGTGGCGAAGCCGGCGCCGCCCCGGCCGCGCAGGTTGGAGGCCTGCATCTCGGCCAGCCAGCCTTCGCGGCCGCGGGCCACGGCGGCGGCGAGAGCTGCGCCGGGCAGCATGTCCAGCTGGAGCAGGGCATCCCGGCGGCGGATGTTGTCGTCGATCTGGAAGTACTCGGTCGGCCATTGCTCGAGGGGGCGTTGCTGGCGGATCAGCTCGGCGATCTCGTTGATCCGCCGGTGGTTGAGCTGGCCGATGGCCCGGCCGTTCACCAGCAGGGCCGGGCCCTGGTCGCACAGGCCGGTGCACGAGGTGGTGGCAATGCTCACCAGCCCGTCCTCCGAGACCTTGTCCGGCTCCACCCACAGCTTGCGGCACAGGGCGTCCATCAGCGCCCGGTTGCCGAGCATGCGGTCGGTGATGTTGTCGGAGAAGAGCACCCGGTAGCGCCCCACCGGCCGGTCGTACAGAAAACTGTAGAAGCCGGCGACGCCTTCGACGCGGGCGCGCGGCAGCTTGATGGCAGCGGCGATCTGCGTCAGGGTGGGGGCGGGCAGCCAGCCGTCGATGTCCTGGGCTTCGATGAGGATCTGCAGCAGGGCGGATGGATCATGACCGTGTCGCCGCAGGAGCGCTTCGAGGGGGGCGGCAGGGCTGGGCGGGAGCGCGCTCACGAGAACCTCCTGTTACGGATGGCGACGTGGGGAGTATGCGCTCCGGTGGAGCGTGTTTCTTGCGCTGGATCAGGAAATGCCGTCGGGGTCGTGGGAGGTGGGGCGCATCCCCCCCAGTTCCGGAAAGACCCGTGGCGCCAGCAGCACGATGGCGATGGTCATCAGGCCGCCGGCCACCACGGCGACGACCGGCCCGGTGAGGCTGGCCAGCATGCCCGACTCGAGGGCGCCGAGTTCGTTGGAGGAGCTGATGAAGACCCGGTTCACCGCAGCGACCCGGCCACGCAGGGTGTCGGGGGTGCCTTGCTGGATCACCGTGCTGCGCTGGACCACGCTGATGCTGTCGAGGCCGCCGAGCAGGATCAGGGCGGCGAGGGACAGGGGAAAGGCGGAGGACAGGCCGAAGATCACGGTCATCAGCCCGAAGCCGCCAACGGCGCCGAGGAACAGCCGGCCGTCGAGGGCCACGCCGCGGCGCGCCACGAACAGCCCGGCGACCACCGCCCCGATGGCCGGCGCGGTGCTGAGCAGCCCCAGCCCCGCCGGCCCCACGTGCAGGATGTCCTTGGCGTACACCGGGAGCAGGGCCACGGCGCCGCCGAACAGCACCGCGAACAGGTCGATGCTCATCACGGCCAGCAGCAGGCGCTGGCGCCAGATGTGGGTGAAGCCGGCCAGGAGTTCCGTCATACGCCCACCGGACTGGACCCCGGCATGGCCCCGGGAGCGCTGCCGGATGGCCAGGGCGGCGCCGAGGGCGAGCAGGGTGATGAAGGCGTTGAACAGGTGGATCGGCAGCGCCGAATGGAACAGGGCGAGGCCAAAGCCGGCCAGGGCCGGGGCAGCCATGGAGGCGATCTGGTGCAGGGAGGTGGCCAGGGCGATGCTGGGGGCCAGCCGGGCGGGGGCCACCAGGGTCGGCATCAGGGCATCGCGGGCCGGCCGGTTGAGGATCTGCGCGCAGCCAGTGAGCACCAGGGCGGCGTAGGTCCACCCGGGGGGCAGGTGCAGCCCGGCGCAGACGGCCAGCAGCAGCGTGGCGAGCAGGGTCAGCACCAGGCTGACCACGATCACGCTGCGCCGCTCGAAACGGTCGGCCACCTGCCCGGCGGGCAGGAAGAAGAACAGGATCGGCAGGAACTGGGCCAGCCCGACCAGGCCGAGAGCCATGGCCGTGCCGGTCTGCTCGTAGATCGCCCAGCCCACCGCCACGGCCTGGCCGAACTGCACCGTGGCGCCGGCCACGCTGATCAGCAGGTAGAGCCTGAAGTCGCGGGGTAGGCGATCCTCGGGGGCGGACGCGGCGCTCACCCGGATGTCAGCCGAGCACGGCGCGGCGGATGCGTCCGAGCCCTTCCTCGAGGCGGCTCGGCGGGCAGCCGAAGTTGAGGCGCACAAAGCCGGGCAGGCCGAAGTCCTTGCCATCCGAGAGACCGACGCCGGCACCCTCGAAGAAGGCCGCGGCGTTGGCGATGCCCCGCGCGGTGAGGAAGTCCCGGCAGTCGATCCAGGCCAGGTAGGTGGCCTCGACCGGCGTGGTAACGAGGCCAGGCAGTTCGGCGATCACGGTCTCGACCCGGGCCGCGTTGGCGCGCAGGGTGCCGAGCAGCGCCTCGCGCCAGGGGCCGCCGTCCCGGTAGGCCACCTCGGTGGCGGTCAGGCCGAGGACGTTCACGTGCGGCACGATGCCGGCCATCGCCCGCTTGTAGCGGGCCCGCAGGCTTGCGTCGGGAATGATCGCGAAGGCGCAGTACAGCGCCGGGATGTTCCAGGTCTTGGAGGGCGCCATCAGGGTGATGCTGCGGCGGGCGATGTTCTCGTCGAGCGCCGCGATGGGGATGTGCGGGGTGGCCGGGTCGAGGACCAGCCCGCAGTGGATCTCGTCGGAGCAGATGACCAGGTCGTGGCGCTCGGCCAGCGTGGCGATGCGGGTCAGCTCCTCCCGGTCGAAGACGCGGCCCACCGGGTTGTGCGGGTTGCACAGCATGAACAGGCGCACCCCTTCGGCCAGGGCCGCTTCGGTCCGCGGCCAGTCCCATTCCCAGCGGGCGCCGTTGCGGACCATGGCGGTGCTCACCAAGCGCTGGCCGAAGTTGGCGGGGGCGTGCAGGAAAGGGGGGTAGACCGGGGTGGCGGTGAAAACTCCATCGCCGGGCTGGCCGACCGCCCGTACCGCGACGTTGAAGCCGGTGACCACGCCGGGCAGCCACACCAGCCAGTCGGGCTGGATGCGCCAGGCGTGATCGCGGACGATGCCTTCGATGACGGCTTCCTGCAGGGAGGGCCAGGGGTCGGCGTAGCCGAACACACCATGCTCGAGGCGGGCCTTGAGGGCATCGAGCACGGGGGGCGGCGCGGCGAAGTCCATGTCGGCCACCCACATCGGGATCACGTCACGGCCGGCGTAGCGCCGCCACTTGATGCTGTCGCTGCCGGCCCGGTCCGGGCCCTTGCTGAAATCGAAGGCGGTCAAGCGCTCAAACCTCCAGATGCTGGTAGAGCACGGTGGACAAATAGCGCTCGCCGAAGGACGGGATGATCACAACCACCAGCTTGCCGGCGTTTTCGGGGCGCTCGGCCACCTGCAGGGCGGCCCATACGGCGGCGCCCGAAGAGATCCCGACCAGCAGGCCTTCCTCGCTGGCGAGGCGGCGGGCGACATCGAGGGCCGCATCGTTGGGCACCTGGACGACCTCGTCGTAGATTTTGGTGTTGAGGATGCCCGGTACGAAGCCGGCACCAATGCCCTGGATGGGGTGGGGGCCGCGCTGGCCGCCGGACAGGATGGGGCTGGCGGCGGGCTCGACGGCGATGACCTGGACGCCGGGCTTGCGCGCCTTGAGGACTTCACCCACGCCGGTGACGGTGCCGCCGGTGCCCACGCCGGAGACAAAAATGTCCACCTGGCCGTCGGTGTCGGCCCAGATCTCCTCTGCGGTGGTTTTGCGGTGGATGGCCGGGTTGGCGGGGTTTTCGAATTGCTGGGGGATGAGGTAACGGCTGTCGGCCGCGGCCATTTCCTCGGCCTTCTTCACAGCGCCGGGCATGCCCTCGGGGCCGGGGGTGAGGATCAGGTCGGCGCCATAGGCTTTGAGCAGCAGCTTGCGCTCGCGGCTCATGGTCTCGGGCATCACGAAGGCACACTTGTAGCCGCGTGCCGCGCAGACCATGGCCAGGCCGATGCCGGTGTTGCCGGAGGTGGGCTCGAGGATGATGGTGTCGGGCTTGATCTGGCCGGCCGCTTCGGCAGCGTCGAGCATGGCCGCGGCGATGCGGTCCTTGACGCTGTGGGCTGGGTTGAAGAACTCCAGTTTGAGGGCCAGGGTGGCGCCGTTCTTCGGAGCCAGCTTGTTGAGCTTGACCAGGGGGGTGTTGCCGATCAGTTCGGCGACGTTGTTGGCGATGCGCATGGCGGATCTCCTGCTCAGGAAAAGGGTTGGGTGGCTCTTAGTTATTTTAGGCCTGAAAAAGCCTTGATCTTAGATATGAAAGGAATAATAAAAGAACCTGCCGTGGCGCCCAAGGTCCCGCAGACGCCTGTCCTGCCTAGAGGCGGCGGATCTTGTCGAGCAGGGCGGTGGTCGAGCGCTGGTGTTCGAAGGGAATGGAGTGCACGCTGCCGCCGCGCGCGAGGGTCTCCGGTGCTCCCACGATGCGCTCCGGCGCCCAGTCGCCGCCCTTGACCAGCACGTCGGGCTGGCATTCCAGGATGCGCGCGATGGGTGTGTCCTCGTCGAACCAGGTCACCAGGTCCACGCAGGCCAGGGAGGCCATCACCGCCAGGCGGTCGGCCAGTGTGTTGATCGGTCGGTCGGCGCCTTTGCCCTGGCGGCGCACCGAGTCATCGCTGTTGAGCGCCACCACCATGGCCGCACCCAGGGCGCGGGCCTGGGCCAGGTAGGTGACGTGCCCCCGGTGCAGGATGTCGAAGCAGCCGTTGGTGAACACCAGCGGGCGCGGCAGCGTGGCGATGCGTTCGGCAAGGTGTTCGGGGGGGCAGATCCTGGATTCGAAGTCGGGGGCAGGGTACATGGCGTGGCAATGGTCAGTGGCGGTTTGGGCAGCCCGCATTCTCCCATGTCCGGGGAGGCTTGCTCAGTGGCGGTTGCCGTAGCCGGCGATGCCTATCATCAGTCGCACCAGCCCGTATGCAGTCCAGTTGATCAGGCGCTGCGACAGGGGCGCGCGTTGCCAGGCATCGGCATGGATCTCCCGGCCTCCCCGGGCGATGGCCTGCAGCAGGCTGTCGCGCAAGGTGGCAGCGAAGGGGGAGTGACGGATCACCACGTTGGCCTCACGGGCCAGAAGGAGGCTGAAGGGGTCGATATTGCTGGAGCCGACGGTGGCCCAGTGCTCGTCGATCACGGCGACCTTGGCATGCAGGTAGCTGCGGTGGTACTCGATGATCCGTATGCCGGCGCTCAGCAGGGAGTCGTAGATGGCCCGGGTGGCTAGCTGCTGTAGGGGGTGGTCGGCGAGCCCCTGGACCAGCAGGGTGATGCGGACGCCTCGCCGGGCCGCGGCCAGCAGGGCCTGGCGGAAGCGCCGGCCGGGCAGGAAGTAGGCGTTGGCGAGGATGATCTCGCGGCGGGCGGCGGCGATGCCCAGCAGGTAGGCGTCCTCGATGTCGCGCCGGTGGCGGATGTTGTCGCGGATCACGAAGGCCGCTTCCGTGTCGCCGACCGGGAGGGCCTGGGGATGCACCTTGCCGAGCAGGCGCAGGCGGCGCCGGAAGGAGGCCCAGCTGACCAGCCCCCAGACATGCCAGGCGCTGGAATGGATGGGGGCCAGCAGGGGGCCCTCTATGCGTACCGTGTAGTCCTGGCGGGGGGCGTCCAGGGCTGGGGCTTCGTAGTCGCTGATGATGTTGATGCCACCGACAAAGGCGACGCGGCCGTCGATGACCGCCAGCTTGCGGTGCAGCCGGCGCAGGCGGTGGCGACGCAGGGACAGGGTGGCGACCTCGCGGCGGTAGATCAGCACATGGACGCCGGCCTCCGTCAGGGGCTCCATCAGGTGCGCCACAAAATCCCGTCCGCCGAAGCCATCCACGATCAGACGCACGGTGACGCCGCGCCGGGCGGCCCGTTGCAGGGCCTCGGACACTGTCCGGCCGATATCGTCAGAGGCAAAAATGTAGGTTTCGAGGAAGATCTCGGTGGTGGCGCGGTTGATCTCTTCCACCAGGGTGGGGAAGAAGCAGGTGCCGTTTTCCAGCAGGGTGAGGGCATTGCCCCGCAGCCATTGGACGGTCATCGGCGGCGTGCTTCAGTGGGTGCTGAGCTGGGCGGTGAGGGGGGCATGGTCCGAGATCTGGCTCCATGGCAGGCCGTAGTGCACTTCGGCCCGGTCCACGCTGAAGCCCCGCACATAGATCCGGTCCAGGCGCAGCACGGGCAGGTTGCTCGGGAAGCTCCGTGCCGGCCGGCCGCGGATCGACACGAAGGCCTCCGTCACGCCCAGCTGCGAGGTCAGGCAGTCGTCGGCGTGGTTGCGCCAGTCGTTGAAGTCACCGGCGATGATCAGCGGCGCACCGGCCGGCGCCAGCTCGTCGAGGCGTTTGACCAGGGCGGCCATCTGGCGCCGCCGGCTGCCGGCGGTCAGGCCGAGGTGCACGCAGACGCAATGTACGGGCTCCCGCATGCCATCGACCCGGATCTCGCAGTGGAGCAGGCCGCGGCTTTCGAAGCGGTGGTCGGAGACGTCCTGGTTGGCCTGGGACAGGATGGGATGGCGGCTGAGGATGGCGTTGCCGTGATGGCCGTGGTCGTAGACGGCGTTGCCGCCGTAGGCGGTCTGCTGCCACACGTCGCGGGCCAGGAACTCGTGTTGGGGCTGGGTCGGCCAGTCGGGGCGGAGGTGCGCATGGCGCAGGTGCATGCCTTGGACTTCCTGCAGGAAGACGACGTCGGCGCCGAGCAGGCGCAGGCGCTCGCGCAGGTCGTGGATGGACAGGCGCCGGTTGAACTGGGAGAAACCTTTGTGGATGTTGTAGGTACAGATGCGCAGGCTGCTCATCGGATCTCCTTCATGGTTGTACCCGGCCTGCGATGAAAAACAACCCCCCGCGCTCCACCGCTGCGCGGGGTCGCTGCCCCCGCGGGGGCTTTTCATCTAGGGGCGGCCCTGCGATGAAGAACGGCGCCCGCAGGCGCCGCTTGAGTGCGGAGTTGCGGGTTGGCCGCTCAGGACACGGCGAGCATGCGTTCCAGGGCAACCTTGGCCAGCGTGGCCTCGTGTTCGGGTACGGTGATGCGGTTGACCACCTTGCCGTCGGCGAGGTTCTCGAGAGTCCAGGCCAAGTGTTGCGGGTCGATGCGCTGCATGGTCGAGCACATGCACACCGTGGGGGCCATGAACTGGACGATCTTGCCTTCCGGCTTCACTTCTTCGGCCAGGCGGTTCACCAGGTTCAGCTCGGTGCCGACCAGCCAGCGGGTGCCGGGGGCGGCGTCCTTGATCACCTTGATGATGTACTCGGTGGAGCCCACGTAGTCGGACTGGCGGCACACTTCCAGTGAGCTCTCCGGATGGGAGATGACGAAGCCGTCCGGATACTGATTGCGGAACTTGATGATGTGCGCCGGCTGGAACATCTGGTGCACCGAGCAGTGCCCCTTCCAGAGCAGCACCTTGGCCTTGCGGATCTGTTCCGGGGTGAGGCCGCCATATTCCTGGTCGGGATCCCACACCACCATCTCGTCGAGGGGGATGTTCTTCTTGAAGCCGGTCCACCGGCCGAGGTGCTGGTCGGGGAAGAACAGCACCTTCTCGCGCTGCTTGAAGGCCCAGTCGAGGATCACGGGGGCGTTGGTGGAGGTGCACACGATGCCGCCATGCTCGCCGCAGAAGGCTTTGAGATCGGCGGCGGAGTTGATGTAGGTCACCGGGGTGATCTGCTCGTCCGGCGTGCCGAGCACTTCGGTGAGTTCCCGCCAGCAGCGTTCCACCTTGGCCAGGTTGGCCATGTCGGCCATCGAACAGCCGGCCGCCAGGTCGGGCAGGATGGCCTGCTGGTGGGGCTTGGACATGATGTCCGCCACTTCGGCCATGAAATGCACACCGCAGAACACGATGAACTCGGCGTCGGTTTCGGCGGCCAGGCGCGACAGCTTGAGGGAGTCGCCGGTGAGGTCGGCGTATTTGTAAACGTCCGCGCGCTGGTAGTGGTGGCACAGCAGCACGGCCCGGTCACCGAGGCGGGCCCGGGCGGCCTGGATGCGGGCATGCGCGTCTTGGTCGGAGAGCGTGTTGAAACGGTCGAAACTGATGGCTACGGCTTGCATCTCTGGGGTGTCCTGTTGTTCAGCCCTGGTTCCACGGCAGGCCGGCATGGCGCCAGCCCCCGACCTTGTTACGGTGGCCGCTGGCATCCTTGTCGCCCTCGAAGCCTTCGAGGATGTTGTAGGCGTTGGTGTAGCCCGAGTTGGCGGCCAGTGTCGCTGCAGCATTGGAGCGCGCTCCGCTGCGACACAGGAACATGACCAGGGCTTCCGGATCCACCTGACGCTTGAATTGGGCGAGAAAATGGGGGTTGGGTTCGTTGCCCGGGTAGAGCATCCACTCGATCTCGATCGCGCCGGGAATCCGGCCGACCCAGTCCCATTCGGCCCGGGTGCGCACGTCCACCAGCTTGGCACCGGGGGCTAGTGCCAGGATCTCCGAGGCTTCGCGGGGCGTGAGGGAACCCGCATAGGGGAGGTTCAGCCCACGGGCGCGTTCCTGGGCGAGGTTGAGGGTGTCACTGAGTTTTCCCATGGCGGTAGTCCGATGAGAACGACGGGTTTGCGAGTATACCGCTGCCCCCCGGGGCTGCAAGCGGTGTGCGGACATGTCTTCACCGCGCCGGGGATGACGGTGGCTGGTGGGCCTTGACGGTGCATGCTTCGGGGTGGGTGGGGGGAATGGCTGCGAAATTGCACCAATGCGGTGCGATTTGTGAGTGCTGAGCACTATATCGGTGCAATATTTTTTCGGGGCGCGCCTTATTGCCCTTGTGGCACAATGAGGTGTTTTGTTTTTCGGGCTGGCATGTTTGATGCTTGCTTGCTCGGCTGAGTCATTGTAGTAACCGATATCTTTTTCCACTGCGCAGCAGCTTCAACCCGTTAGGAGTGAGTTATATGACCCCGCAAGACGTCATGAAGATCGTCCAGGAAAACGAAGTCAAATTTGTTGATTTTCGTTTCACCGATACCAAGGGCAAGGAACAGCACGTTGGCGTGCCGGTCAGCGCTTTCGACGAAGACAAGTTCGAAAGCGGTCATGCATTCGACGGCTCCTCGATCGCCGGCTGGAAGGGTATCCAGGCTTCCGACATGCTGCTGATGCCGGACCCCAGCACCGCCTACATCGATCCGTTCTTCGACGAAACCACTCTGGTCCTGAGCTGTGACGTGATCGATCCGGCCGACGGCAAGGGCTACGACCGCGACCCGCGCTCCATCGCCAACCGCGCCGAGGCTTACCTCAAGTCCTCCGGCATCGGCGACACCGCCTACTTTGGTCCGGAACCCGAATTCTTCATCTTCGACTCCGTCGAGTGGAAGGTCGGCATGTCCGGCGCCTACCACAAGATCTTCTCCGAAGAAGCTGCCTGGTCGTCCGACCAGAAGTTCGAAGGTGGCAACACCGGCTACCGCCCCGCTGTGAAGGGTGGCTACTTCCCGGTTCCCCCGGTCGACTCCTTCAACGACATGCGTGCCGCCATGTGTCTGGCCCTCGAAGCCTGCGGCGTGCCCGTTGAAGTGCACCACCACGAAGTGGCGACCGCCGGCCAGAACGAAATCGGCACCAAGTTCGACACCCTGGTGCGTCGCGCCGACCAGACCCAGATCACCAAGTACATCGTCCAGAACGTTGCCCACCAGTACGGCAAGACGGCTACCTTCATGCCGAAGCCCATCGTTGGTGACAACGGTTCCGGCATGCACGTGCACCAGTCCATCTGGAAGGACGGCAAGAACCTGTTCGCTGGCAATGGCTACGCCGGTCTGTCCGAGACCGCCCTGTACTACATCGGCGGCATCATCAAGCACGCCCGTGCGCTGAACGCCATCACCAACCCGCTGACCAACTCCTACAAGCGTCTGGTGCCCCATTACGAAGCTCCGGTG
This sequence comes from Zoogloea dura, assembly GCF_012927165.1. Classification (GTDB taxonomy): domain Bacteria; phylum Pseudomonadota; class Gammaproteobacteria; order Burkholderiales; family Rhodocyclaceae; genus Zoogloea; species Zoogloea dura. The sequence goes on along the minus strand of NZ_JABBGA010000018.1, from coordinate 17,643 downwards.
AAGCTGGCCTACTCCGCCAAGAACCGTTCCGCTTCCATCCGCATCCCGTTTGTGAACAGCGAAAAGGCTCGCCGCATCGAGACCCGTTTCCCGGATCCGGGTGCCAACCCCTACCTGTGCTTCGCCGCGCTGATGATGGCCGGCCTCGACGGCATCCAGAACAAGATCCACCCGGGCGACCCCGCCGACAAGAACCTGTACGATCTGCCGCCGGAAGAAGATGCGCTTATCCCGACCGTCTGTTCCAGCCTCGAACAGGCTCTGGAAGCCCTGGACAAGGACCGCGAGTTCCTGACCCGCGGCGGCGTCTTCAGCAACGACTTCATCGACTCCTTCATTGCCCTCAAGCAGGAAGAAGTGAACCGTCTGCGCGTTGAAGTGCATCCGGTCGAGTTCGAGATGTACTACGCCATCTGATCTCCGGATCGGAGCCGGTCAGCCTGCTGGCCGGTTGATGCGTTACAGGGGACGGGCCGAGGCTCGTCCCCTTTTCTTTTTGTTTCCAGCCCGCGTTTGTGTTTGCCCGGGCCGGCCCCTAAACTAGCGCTGCTTCCGGAACTGCCTGTGCCCACCATGCTCTCGAGAATCCCTGTTCTGCTGGCTGTACTGCTGTACGCGCTGCCTGTGCGGGCCGACATCTATAAGTGCGTTGATGAGGCGGGGCACACGACCTATACCAACAGCAAGTCGTCCGTGAAGGGGTGCAGCATGCTGGCGCGGGATCAGGCCGTTTCGTCCGTTCCCAGTGCATCGCGCCCGGCTGCGCCCCAAGGCGGTGCATCCGGTACGTCGGCGGGCTTCCCCCGGGTCGATACGGGCACTCAAAAGGCGCGTGACAATGATCGCCGGCGCATTCTCGACGATGAACTGGCCAGCGAGCAGCGGGCCCTTGAGGTGGCCCGCAAGGAGCTGGTTGACCAGGAGGCGCTCCGCTATGGCGATGAGCGCAACTACCAGAAGGTGCTGGACCGCCTGCAGCCCTTCAAGGACAAGGTGCAAATCCACGAGCGCAACATCGAGGCGCTGCGCAGGGAGATCTCCAACCTGCGCTAGGTTGTCCCGCGACGCGCCTCCGCATGCGGGTGTGGGGTAAGTGGTCTGCTTCTTGCATTAATCTGCCCATATGCAAAACGACCCGTCCCGATCCGCTGTTTCGCCCTTTGCCGGGCTTGAGCTCCTCTCATCTGCCGTGGTGCTGGTGGACGATGAATTCATCGTTCGTTATCTGAATCCGGGGGCGGAGAACCTGTTTGCGGCGAGCAGCCGCAAGATCGTCGGCTACTCCCTGCGGAGGCTGCTGGGCGAGCCGGTCGGGCTGGCCAGCGCCCTCAACAACGTGTTGCGGGACAACTGGAGCTATACCGGGCATAACCTCACGGTGGTGCGCCCCGGAATGGAAGCCCTGCACCTGGATTGCACGGTGACGCCCATCGATTCGGGCAATGCGCGCCTCCTGCTGGAGTTCCGGCCCATGGATGCGCACCTGAAAGTGGCGCGGGAGGAACAGCTCGCGCACCAGCAACAGGCGAACCGCGAGCTGATCCGCAATCTGGCGCACGAAATCAAGAATCCCCTCGGGGGCATCCGCGGCTCGGCCCAGCTGCTCGAGCGGGAACTGGACGACCCCCAGCTCCGGGAATACACCCAGGTGATCATCGCCGAGGTGGATCGCCTGCAGGATCTGATGAACCGGCTGCTCACCTCGCACCGGATGATGCAGCCCTCGCAGCTCAACCCGCATGACGTGCTCGAGCGGGTGAGGCGCCTGATCCTCGCCGAGTTTCCGTCGGTCGGGGTGCGCCGCGACTACGACACCAGCCTGCCCTACATCACCGGTGACCGGGAGCAGCTCATCCAGGCCATCCTCAACATCGCCCGCAACGCCGCCCAGGCGCTCAATGGCAATGGCGAGATCGTCCTGCGGACCCGCGCCGCCCGGCAGGTCACCCTGGCCAAGCGGCGTTTCAAGCTGGCCCTGCAGCTCCAGGTGATCGACAACGGGCCCGGCATTCCGGACGCCATCCGGGACAAGATCTTCTATCCGCTGGTGTCGGGGCGGGAAAACGGCAGCGGCCTGGGCTTGTCCCTGGCCCAGAGTTTCATCGAGCAGCATCAGGGCGCCATCGAGGTCGAGTCGCGGCCCGGTCGAACCTGCTTTACGGTCTTTCTGCCGATTTCGCGGGATATGGAAGCGTGATGTGCGCGTCGATGCACGATAATGGTGCATTGATGCCGGTGCTCATTTTTTTGCTGTCTCTCTCTTGTGCGTGTGAATGACATGAATGCAGTGTGGATTGTTGATGACGACCGTTCCATCCGCTGGGTGCTGGAAAAGGCCCTGGCCCGGGAGGAAATTCCATACAAGAGCTTCGGCTCGGCGGGGGAGGTGCTGGCCGCGCTGGAAAGTACGGCCCAGGCGCCCCGCGTGCTGCTGTCCGACATCCGCATGCCCGGAGAGTCCGGCCTGACCCTGCTGTCCAAGGTCAAGACCCGCTTCCCCCACATGCCGGTCATCATCATGACCGCCTACTCCGATCTGGACAGTGCGGTGGCGGCCTTCCAGGGGGGCGCCTTTGAATACCTGCCCAAGCCCTTCGACGTCGATCAGGCGGTCGAGCTGGTGCGTCGTGCCATTGACGAGAGCGCCCACCAGGCGGGTTCCGAGGAGGTGCTCAGCGCCGTCCCGGAGATCCTAGGCCAGGCGCCGGCCATGCAGGAGGTGTTCCGGGCCATCGGCCGGCTCTCCCAGTCGCATGCCACGGTGCTGATCAATGGTGAGTCGGGCTCAGGCAAGGAGCTGGTCGCCCGCGCCCTGCACCGCCACAGTCCGCGCAAGGACGCGCCCTTCATCGCGATCAACACTGCGGCGATCCCCCGCGACCTGCTGGAGTCCGAGCTGTTTGGCCATGAGCGTGGTGCCTTCACCGGTGCCCAGACCATGCGCCGGGGCCGTTTCGAGCAGGCCGAGGGCGGCACCCTGTTCCTCGATGAGATCGGCGACATGCCGGCCGAGCTGCAGACCCGCCTGCTGCGTGTGCTGTCCGACAACAACTTCTACCGGGTTGGTGGCCATCAGCCGATCAAGGCCAATGTGCGGGTGATCGCCGCCACCCACCAGAACATGGAAGAGCGGGTCCGTCAGGGCTTGTTCCGGGAGGACTTGTTCCACCGCCTCAATGTGATCCGCCTGCGTCTGCCGCCGCTACGCGAGCGGCGTGAGGACATCCCGCCCCTGGCCCGTCACTTCATCGCCCTGTCGGCACAGGAACTGGGCGTCGAGGCCAAGCGCCTGTCGGAGGCGACCCTCAAGTACCTGCAGAGCCTGGATTTTCCGGGCAATGTGCGCCAGCTCGAGAACCTCTGCCATTGGCTGACCGTGATGGCGCCGGGGCAGACCGTCGAGGTGGCCGACCTGCCGCCCGAGCTGAAGGACCAGCCGACCCGCGAGCAGCCGGCCAACTGGTGCGATGCCCTGATGGTGGAGGCCGACCGCGCCCTGGCACAGAATCCCGGGGAGGTTTTCGACCGCCTGAACAAGGACTTCGAACGCATCCTGATCCGTCGTGCCCTGGCGGCCACCGGCGGCCGCCGTATCGAGGCGGCCCAGCTGCTGGGTATCGGCCGCAATACGATCACCCGCAAGATCCAGGAGCTGGGGCTCGAAGAGCCCGATCACGCCTGAGCGCCCGGCTGCATTCCGGGGTCATGTCCCCTCTTGCCGGCCCTCTGCACGGGGCCGGCTTCGCTGCATTCCCTGCTTCGTCCATAATGACCGGCTTGTTGCAACCTGCCGGGAATGAATTCTTGGAACCGATCGGATACGAAGCCCTCGATGCGGGGGCGGTGATGGCCGCTTTGGGGGACAAGGCCGTGGCCTTTTCCCTGGTGTGCGTGCCGGAGTGTGATTCCACCAACACGCGCCTGATGGCCGAGCCGCCGCCCGACGACGGGCGGGTGCATGTGCTTGCCGCCGATGTGCAGACCGCCGGCCGCGGACGACGTGGCCGGGTGTGGCAGTCGTGGCCCGGCGCCAGCCTGACCTTCTCGGCTCTGTGGCGTTTTGCGCCCGGCGCGCCGGTTCCCGCCGGCCTGTCGCTGGTGGCCGGGCTGGCCGTGGCGCGGGCGCTGGAGGGGCTCGGCGTCGAGGGTGTCCAGCTCAAGTGGCCCAACGACGTGCTGATCCACGGCTGCAAGCTGGCCGGCATCCTCGTCGAGCTGATGCCTGGCCGCGGGCGCACCCCGGCTGCCGTGGTCGGCATCGGCATCAATCTGCGCCTGCCTGCCGATGCGGCCATCGATTACCCGACCGGCGTCACCGATCTGGCGGCCTGCCTGCCTGCTCCGCCCGGGGCCGGCGCACTGCTGGCCCGGGTGCTCGCCGAGTTGCAGGCCCTGTTCGAGATCTATGCGGCGGCCGGCTTTCCGGCCCTGCGCGGCGCCTGGCAGCAGCGCAACGCCTTTGCCGACCTGCCGGTGCGCATCCTCGGCGAAGCCGAATCCCTCAGCGGCCGCTGTGCCGGGGTGGACGAGGATGGCGCCTTGTTGCTGGAGACCGAGACAGGCCTGCGCCGGGTGCTGTCCGGCGAGGTGTCCTTGCGGGTGGCGGGTTGATGGATCTCGTGCTCGATGTGGGCAATACCCGCTTGAAGTGGGGGCTGCACGATGGCCTGGTATGGCGCGGGCAAGGGGCGCTGTTGCTCACGGCGCTCGATGGGCTGGGAGAGGTGCTGGCGGGTTTCGACAAGGTGCAGCGCGTGCTCGGCGCCAACGTGGCCGGGTCGAGCGTGGCTGGACGCATCGGGGCTATGCTTGCTGCCCGGGGGCTGGATGCCGAATGGATCCGTCCGGAACGGGAGGGCTTCGGGGTGCGCAACGCCTACCAGGACCCGTCCCGGCTGGGGGCGGACCGCTGGGCGGCCCTGGTCGGCGCCCGGGCACTGCACGCTGCGGCGGCTCTGGTGGTGACCTCCGGCACGGCCACGACGGCCGATGTGCTGGATGGGCAAGGATGCTTCCAGGGCGGTGTGATCCTGCCGGGGCTGGAGCTGATGCGCATGTCCCTGGCCCGCGACACGGCCCAGCTGCCGTTCACTGACGGGCGTTTCGAGGCCTTTCCGCAGCGTACGGCCGATGCCATCTTCACTGGCTGCCTGCATGCCCAGCTGGGCGCCATCGAGCGCATGTATCGTCTGGTCGAAGCCGAGCCCGGAGCTGTGTGCCTCCTGAATGGCGGGGCGGCCGCTGTGCTGGCACCGATGCTGAGTTGCCCGTTGCGGCAGGTGGACAATCTTGTGCTCGAAGGCCTCGTCCGCATGCTGGGCGAGCGGTGAGGCCCCTGGCGGGCTATCTGCTTGATGGGCGCCTTTTCCCGTTTTGCCTGATCGGTTAGTCTTCGGCCATGGCTCCTTTGCGCATTGCGATCATCGTCCTCATCTTTGCCAATCTGCTGGCCCTGGCGCTCTGGAAAGGGTGGCTGGGAGGCGCGGGTTCCCATGGAGAGCCCGAGCGCCTGAGCAATCAGCTCAATCCGGACCGCCTGCACCTGGTGTCCGGGCAGCCTTCCCCGGCTGCACCGCTGGCTGCGCCGCCGGTGGCGGCCAAGCCGACGCCGCCGGTCGAGGAAGAAGCCAGGGCGCCAGCTGCAGCCCCGGCTGAAGCGGCTGTCGAGGCCCAGGCGCCGCAGGCCTGCGTGGTGTTTGCCGGGCTGAATGCCGAACAGGCGCGCGAGCTGGCCGCCCGGATCTCGAAGGCGGGTACCGGCTTTGCGTTGAGTGAGCGGCGTGGCGAGGTGCCGTCCTCCTGGTGGGTACATATTCCGTCCCAGGGCAGCAAGGAGGGGGCGGACAAAAAAGTCGCCGAACTCCGTCATCTGGGGGTGGATGAGCTCTTCATCATGCAGGACGCCGGGCCCAATCAATACGCCATTTCCCTGGGGCTCTACAAAAATGAGGCGGCGGCCAACCGACACCTGGAGCGCCTCAAGGACAAGGGCGTGCGCAGCGCCCAGATCGCGACCCGTGGCGCGGGGGCCGTCCGTATCGAAGTCCGAGGCCCGGGCGATGGCCTGGCGACCCTGGTCAGCGACCTGTCGGAACGCCTGCGGGGCGCCAGCCGCCTGGAGTGTGCCCCGTGATGAAGCAGGCGCAGCCTTTCGTTGTGGGGCTGACCGGGGGAATAGGCAGCGGCAAGAGCGCGGTGGCCGACCTCTTTGAAGCGCACGGCGCATGCATCGTCGATACCGACCGGATCGCCCACGAGCTTACCGCTCCGGGCGGCCTGGCCATGCCGGCGATCCGTGCCGCATTCGGTGACGGCGTGGTGGCGCCGGACGGTGCCCTCAACCGTGCCGCGATGCGCGCCCTGGCTTTCGAGCTGGCAGATGCGCGCAAGCGCCTGGAGGCCATTCTGCATCCGATGATCCGGGAAGAGAGCGGACGCCGCTGCCGCGAGGCGCGCAGCCCCTACGTGATTCTTGCCGTACCCCTGCTGATCGAGTCGGGGAGCTACCGGGAGCGGGTGGGGCGCCTGTGCGTGGTCGATTGCCCGGAGAATCTCCAGGTTGAACGAGTCATGCAGCGAAGCGGACTGGAGGAAAGCCAGGTGCGTGCCATCATGGCGGTGCAGGCATCCCGGGCCCGGCGTCTCGCCGCCGCTGATGACGTGATCGATAACAGTGGTGCGCTGGAGGGGCTGCGGGAGCAGGTTGATGTGCTGCACCGGCGCTACCTGGGTCTCGCCGCTTCCGCAGGGGCCGTGTGATATGATTCACAGGACTGATTCCGGCTTTTGCTCCCACTTCAACTCCATCCAGGCCCAGGCGCGCGCGTGATCACTTACGAATATCCGCTCAACGAGAGGATCCGCACGCTGTTACGCCTTGAAGACCTTTTCGAAAAGGTCATGCATTTCGTGCGTGCAGAGGGCTCCCTCGAGCATCACGTGGCCCTGATAACCCTGTTCGAGATCCTCGAAGTGGCCAGCCGGGCCGATCTCAAGGTGGACCTGGTGCAGGAGCTCGAGCGCCAGCGCCAGATCCTGCTGTCCTTCCGCAATAATCCGCAGATCTCCGAAGAAGCCCTGTCCGGGGCCCTGTACGAAATCGAGCAGGCGTCGGCCTCGCTGCTCGCCATGGCCGGCAAGACGGGCCAGTACCTGCGCGAGAACGAATGGTTGATGAACATCCGCAGCCGGGCCGCCATACCCGGTGGTGCCTGTGAGTTCGACCTCCCGTCCTACCACCACTGGCTCAACCGGGAAGTCGAGTCCCGGCGGCGTGACCTGGGTGGCTGGGTGCATCCCCTGCTGCCCATCCGTGACGGCCTCGCCATTGTGTTGCGGCTGCTGCGCGCGAGTGGCCGCCCGGAGGAGCTGCTGGCCCAGAAGGGCGCCTTCCAGCAGACCATGGGTGGGCGTACAGCCCAGATGATCCGCATCCGCCTGGCCGGTACGGCCATGTGCGTGCCGGAAACCAGTGCTAACAAATACGCCCTCAACATCCGTTTCATGCAGGCCGAAACGGTGGCCCGCCCCCGCCAGGCGGAGGTGGATGTGGCCTTTGAGCTGACTTTCTGCAATCTTTAGGTGCATCTCAGCTAGTCTCAAGTAGGATCTGAAAGTATCGTAAGTTCTTGATTTTAAGGAACTTGTTGCCTCAGAGTGTACCTCTCAATATCATTGCATCTCAGTAGTCCTGGGTAGCTAGATGTGTAGCTGCGCTGGGTGTGGGTAGCTAGATGATGTGTAGCTGAGGGGTGTGAGAGTGGGTGCGCTGACAGACATTCAGATCAAGCAGTGGATCAAATCCGCGGCTGAAGTGGCGAAGGCAGATGGGGGAGGGTTGACGTTCACACTCTCGAAGGCGGGGCGGGCAGCTTGGGTGCTGCGCTACAGGTTCGGGGGCAAGAGAAGAGAGAAGACGCTGGGGCAGTACCCAGACATCTCTTTGGCCGAGGCTCGAAAGCTCGCACTGGAAGACAGGGCGCGAGTCCAGCAGGGCGTGGACGTAGCTGCTGAGAAGCAGAAAGCGAGGCGTGAAGCCTCCACCGCTTGGACTGTTCGCCAGCTCGCCGAAGACTACCTGCAGAAGTCAATTGGACGACTTGAAGAGTCTACGCTCAAGGGGCATCGGCAACGCTTGCGTGACTACGTCTATCCCGTGTTGGGCAACATTCCCGCCGATGAGGTGCGCCCGATTGATCTCATCAAAATCATCGAACGAGCAAGCAAGAAGTCTCTTCATGTAGCAAAGCTCGTGCTGGGTATCCAGAAGGCGATATTCGCTCATGGCATGGGGCGGCACATCATTGATGCTGACCCCGCATTTCAGCTTCGCTCAAACGCTGTTCTCGGTCCGCGACCTGTCGCAAGGACGCGGGTGATGCTGTCGGAAGCTGAGCTGAAGATCATCATGCCCTTGCTTCCTAAGATGGGCATCCAAAACGCGCTTATGGCCAAGATCCTGCTCTGTACTGCTGTACGCATCGGAGAGCTGGTGGGCGCGAAGTGGGAGAACGTTGATCTCGAACAGCGAGTCTGGTTCATCCCGCCAACAGACATCAAGGGCAAGAAAGGGCGGGCGCGCAACGGTGAAGACGTGCGCGGCTTCTCTATACCGCTTTCAGAGCCTGTTGTCGGCTGGTTCCATGATCTCAAGGATCTCGCCTTCGGTTCAGCCTATGTGCTTCCGATTCGATCTCGAAAAAAGGCCATTGGCGACACGCATATGGAGCCGGTGACGCTCAACGCAGCATTCAACAATTTTTGGAAGACCCACCTTTCAGAAGGCACTCAGCGGTTTACGCCGCATGACCTGCGTTCTACTGCGAGAAGTCATCTCAGCAGGCTCGGGGTTGATCTGTTGATTGCAGAGCGTTGTTTGAATCATTCGCTCGGTGGGCTGGTCGATATTTACGATCAGCATGACTACCTTCAGGAACGTCGCGTTGCGCTAAATATTCTTGCGGATTTTGTCGTTAACTGTAACGGAGCTTAGTTGCAGAAAAGAGCTCTGCAGAAAATTTGAATCATTTCAATTGGCTGAGGTGAGCGATGCAGGACGATAAAAAGCTAGGAACCCTGAGTGCTGGTGAAGTTCGATCTCTACGTCGTCTTTCTGATGATGAAAAAATCAGAGATATTTTTAGATATAAGTTCTGGGATGTTGAGGAGGCGGCATCGTATTTGGTCGGCTTTTACGATATCAATAGTCTTAATGATAATAACGATGAGTTCATTATGTTGGATGGACGTTCGTTAAAAGACCCAGATGACTCTGGTGAAATTGAAGAGATTTGGGGGAGATATCGCCGACTCTTGAGGGTCTGGAAGAAGTCTGGGCTTAAGGGGCGGCACAGGCCGGCGACTTACATAAAGTTGGGGTTTCGTGATCGAGATTTGTGCGATATTTTTTGGTTGGGAGATGTTGTTCAGCAGCGTCTGTTAGGGAGTGAAACGGAGCGCATTTTGCCTATTGCTGCGGGAGTTGTTGATGGTGTTCCGAAAGTTAGTGAAAGTGCTGATTTGCCAGAGGTTAAAAAAGAGATAAGCCATTCTCAGCGGCAAGTGTTGCTGAAAATGATAAGAGGTTTGATCGCTGTGAGTTACGGGAAGACCGATGTTCCCCGTGGCTTCAAAGAAGAGATAAAGAAGGATCTTGAGCGCAAAGGGTTTAGCTTTGCTCCGGGTACGTTCTATAAACACCTAAATGCTGCGTTGGAAATTGAAGTGCCTTCTGTAGGGGGAGGGGAGAAATCCGATGAAGGTGAGAGTCGATAGTCGTACTCTTGCTGAATCTTTTGGTTGTAGAGTTTCATCGTTGGTGATGTGTAATGATCGGCTGATCGAGGTTGATACATTTTTATTTGCGTTGCCTCGATCAAGCCTGTTGTTGTTTGATGTTTTTTTTACGCTCTTCTGTGTTTTGTATTTCTCCTATTCTGAGTCTAGTGAAAGCTAAAGATGTTTGTCTCTATTTATTGCGTTAAGTCAAGGTTTGGCTGATCCTTAAATAGGATAGGCAGACTGTCAGTTCTTCTAGCCCCTTCTACGCATTGTCGAAAAAAGTACGTTTACTTCAAGTGAAGTAAACGTACTGGCACTTGAAGTCAACCTCAAATCGATTCCTTCAGAATCATCGTGTCTCTTTTAAAGCCAGGAGTGTTCACGATGAAGTTAAGCCCCCATGAAGTTGATTTCGATTCTCTTCCGGATTGCGCATATGTTCGCCTCCCAACCGTGATGATTCTGTTTGGGGTCTCGCGATCAACGGTTTGGCGCTGTGTCGGAAAAACTATCCCAACGCCCAGGAAGCTGTCGTCAAGAGTGACCTGTTGGAATGTTGGGGAGCTTCGGAATTCCTTGTCCAGGAAGAATAGTTGAGGTTGAGCATGAAGACGAAATTGAAGCCGGCAAACCGTCCCCTGCCTAAGCGCGCCAAGATCGAGCGTAGTCGCAGCGTGAAAAATCAGGTTGGCGTCGAAGGTAGTGCGATTGAGCGTAAACGTAACAAGCAATCTATCCGAAAAATCACTCCCGCCTTTAAAAATGGCACAGGGGCGTCACGAAAGCCCTTCTTGTCCGCTCATGGAAATGCAAAGAAGTCCATTGAGCGTAAGCGTGGCAGTCGGGGCGACGAGAGCGTCGAAGCAGTTGCGCAAGAGAACGCAACAGATATCAATAAAACGCGACGCCAAGAGATATATACGTTGCGTAGGGCTCGGAGTGTGATTTTTGAGCGGCTTCTCTCTAATAAGCATGTAGACGATACTGCCTACTCCTCAAGAGTAGATATCAATACTGTAAACAATGGATCAAGTCATCCAGTTAATGATAAAAATAATGTAAATGAGAACTATGAGATTGAGTCGCTGCCTCCCCACTTGATCCTTACGTCTCAGATCGAGAGCGCAGTGCCTAGTCTCGGGTTCTGCGACAAGTTGTCTTGTACTTTTACTCCAAAATCTCACGGAGGTGGCCGATTGGAAGATCGGCTGAGTATGTTGTCAGAGCCGAATGCACGCGGCTACTATTTAAAGAGGCTCGGAGGAAGTTGCGATCGGATTTATCGTCAGTCATTTCAGTTGCTAAAAATGGGGGATGATCGTCCGATTGCATTGCTGCAAATAAATCCGCGTCGCACAGAGCATCACTTCTCTCGATTTGAACTTAATCCGAGTGACATCGGTTTAGGTGGAGTGTATGAGGTAAAGCGTGTTCTTAAGGCACTCTTTGGTGAGCGATTTAAGGATGATCTGCGTGACGGAAACATTACTCGACTTGATGCAGCTGTAGACGTTTTCAAAATACGGCCCGACGATCTGATGGTTTTTTCGACTAGTGCTCGGCAGTCAGGATTGTTCCAACGGAGCTTTGATAAGTCTGGGCGTGAAACGTTTGTGACGGAGACTCACACGGTAGGCTCTCAGAGTAGTGATTACTTTGTGCGCTGCTACGACAAGGCTGCACAGCTCTGGAGGGTAAAGGCGGAAGAGACTGATGGTTTGATAACACGAGTTGAAGTCAAGCTACACCCGAGAACTGATAACGGAGTTACATTGCGGGTTGGTGATCTCCGCAATGCTCGAAATCCCTTCAGTGCTTTGGTTGTGACGTATTATCCTACGTCGGAGCACTCTCACTATGTTTTCAATCTCTTTGTTGTCGCGGCTAGGTCTGTCGGTGCGGAACGAGCGTTGAAAATTATTTCGGACAAAAGGGTGCGAAGCAAATTTTGGAATTTACTTCAGGACTCAGTTCCAAACTGGTGGTGTCCTGAGAAACACTGGGATGAGGTGCTTGAATCCCTGAAGGTAACTGGATTGTTTCCGAGAGATATTTTCCATAGAAAATAACGGCTAGCGTGCCATTTACATGCAGCCTAGGGAGTAGGGCTGTAACCAAGTTCTGTGGCGTGTCAAGGCGCCACAGAACTGAGAGTCTTGTGGAGGCTAAGCCCACCCCCATTTTAGCTGGTCGTAGAGCGCTGCCAGCTTGCGGAAGTAAGAGGCGTAGTTTGATACTTTGTGATCAAATTTTTCCTCGTTTCTTATCAAAAACTCCAGAAGAAGTTCAAGGTCAATTTTTTCCTTTGCAAGAAACGGAATGAGCGTAGCCGCGTTCTCAGCGGGCAACTCATTGAGCATCTCTTGCATGCTCTGATGGCGCCTCTTGTAGAAGGCTTTGGTGTACATTTTTACCCTAAACTGCTTGATGTCACGCTTTACCCACTTATCCAGCTCAAGTCCACTTTCTGTGTATTCTTGCTCATTGGTAATGCCGGCTCCGTAAAGAAATTTGAATACAGGTACGTAAGGAGTGTTCCTGCCGGCTCGGCGGATAACTGCTTCAATTATTCTATGGCAATCGTATTTGCGATTGTCGTGGAGAATATCTGAAATGAGATCCGGAACTTCGATCGCCTCATAGCCCTGTGTTCCTAGGTCAGCAACCTCTCGAGAAGCCACTCCAACTCCGACAAGAAATTCGACATCTTCTTTTCTGTCAATGGAGTCAATATCTATAACGCATAGTTTTTTTTCTGGCTCCAATGAAGTCACCAGTTCGTAAAGCTGCTCTTTGCAATAGCGCAGAATACGTGCCGGAATTTTTCTTTTGATCGAGGCTAGCGCCTTGTAGACCTCTGTAAAGTCATTTGTACGAACCAGAATCAGTGGTATTTGTACGCCATCAATGGTGGTGTAGGTGTCTGATATGCCATTCTCTTCTCCGTCTTTTGGGCGTTGTACAAAAATCAAATTCTTGCGAAGTTGCTCAGTCTGGTCTTTGCCGATGCAGAGGGAAATGGCTTTCAAAAGATTGCAAATATTTGGGTCTGAGATTGAGTATCCAAGGAAAACAACCGGATGCTCAACGAAAATTGTAATTAGTTTTGCCGCTAAATAAGGGTTCCGATCTTGGAATGTGGCGTAGTCATCCGATGTAAGAACGAGTGAGTCCGGTTTGGATGCACATCCATGAATTTTGTAAATTTCCCCGATCTCTTGGGGGTTGGAAAAAAGTAGTTCGTTCTGGCCAATGAATACCTGATAGTCTGGGAATAGATGCTCTAAGAATGTGTCCCAGTTTGTGGTGACTATTCCGTCGACATTTAGGCTGGATAAAAGAGTTATTTCGTCACGGTAACTACTCTTGCCTGCGGTTGCGGAATCTAACGCAAGCAGATAGTTCGATATCTCAATGCGGAGAGCTGATGTCGAATTCGATACTTTCGACTTGTACCTGGAAACACTTCCTGCATATTCGGCTGCTGACCACCAATGCTCATTAAAGTCTATGGCAAGCAACTTAGCAGCTTTTGGCAAATCTCCGTCTGCAGCAGCCATGTAGTATTCAAAATGCTTGCCGGCAACGGCAAAGCGTGCCAAAAGCCCTGCCCAGTCCTCCAAATTCAGATAACGCCTAGAAAAGCCTGAGCCGACGAAGAGGAATGCTCCAGCGTTTCGTGACTTCAAGATTTCAGCAAGCTGAGTCTCAATTTCCATTTCGATCAGTCCCTTATGGTTGAGCTGGCCTTAGAAGCTACTTTTAACCTAAAAAGCATATCAGTATATTGCTAGGAAACTTCTTACGTGTAATCTAGGACGAGTCCGCCCCCCAGGCCTTCTGTCTCGATTAATGTTCAAGTACAGCTCACGCCCCTGGGGCAGCGATGCCATAGCGCCAAGTTTGCCCATCATCCGTATGATGCACCCATGAGACCCATACTCGCTTAATCTCTGTGGCGAGCTCACCACATGGCTGACGTCATGATTCGGCTCTGCGTCGTGCAGCAGAGGAGCGATCCGCACCAGCCCGAATATCCGCCCGTGGGCATCCGTCGAGGAATTCGACTCGGCCCGGGCCACGCTCGATGCGTGGCGGGGCAAGCACTGCCTGAAGACGATAACGGACTGGCGGTCGCTCGACGAGGCGATCCAGCTGGGCCTGATCCGCTACCGGCTCTGTGCCGAGGGGAAGGTGACGCTCAACGTCCGCGAGGGCATGCCCGCCAGCGATCTGCAGCGCCGCGCCTTCCTACGGGCGTACGCCCATGAAGACCTCGGGCTGACCAGGACCTACAGCTACCCGGCGTTGGCGCGCTGGCTGACCGATCTGGGGGTATCCGACCAAGGTGTCCGAGCCGAGCCGCGCAGCGCCAAGTCGCAGAAGGTGGTGTTGGGGTGTGTGCCGCGCACGGAGGAGGTTATGGCGTTGTTTGAGCGGCTGCAGGCGGAGTTTCCGGGGGCGGAGTTGGGGAGGTTGCTGGCAGGCGCGGGAGAAGGCCGGCGGGTAGGGCTCCAGCTTGCGCCGTAGGGGTGTATATCGGAGAAAGTTGGAGCCTATGCGTCATCCAATTCCATCATGCTCAGGCACTTCAGCGAGCCGAGCTTGCTGGGTTTCATGGCTCCTCCGCGCCCCATGATTCGGCCGCGAGTGGTAGCTCGTTGAGTTCCGCCCTAGCCTCCCTCCACGTCGGGTAATGCTTGTCGAGTAAGGCGGTGAACCTCTCGCTATGCGTCGGTTCGATCAGATGCACCATCTCGTGCACGACGATGTACTCCAGCAGGTCCTTCGGCTTCTTCGCCAGCTCGGTGTTGAGGCGGATGGTGCGGGTGGATGGGGTGCAGCCTCCCCACTTGGTTTTCATGCGTTGCAGGAAGTAGGCGGAAACCTTTACGCCTAGTCTGGCTTCCCACTTCCTGATTAGCGGCGGCACGGCAGCGTGGAGCTCGGACCTGTACCAACCCTGCATCACTTCTTCCCGCTTGGCCTGTGGGGTTCCAGGGCGGATGAACAGCGTGATCTGGCGGTGGTCGAGCTTCAGGCTGGGCTTCGTGTCCGTCTCGATCACCGAAAGCAGATAGCGTCGCCCCCAAAGGTAATGGCTCTCCCGCTCGATGAACTGCCGCGGTGTCTCCCGGGCTTGCGCCTGCAGCTTGGCCTGCTGGTCGCGAATCCAGCCAAGCTTGGAGATCACGTAGGCGCGGGCGACTTCCAGCCGGGTGGCGGTCGGCGCGACCAGGGTGACGTGGCCGGCGGGTGGATGGACCGACAGATGCACATGCTTGACCGCCTTGCGCGTCACCGCAATGGCTAGCTCACCGACCTGGATCGTCTCGGTCACTGGTATCCCGATTGCTTCTTGATGATCTCGAAGAGTGCCTGAGTGGCCGTGCGATCGCGGTCGAGCAGCGGGAACAACTCGTTCAGCACCTGGGCCTCCCGGGCCTGGTCGCCGTACCAGCCGGCCGGTGCATGCTCCCGGATGGCAGAATCGATCTTCAAGGCCAGCGCGGCGCGATCTTCGTCGGTCGTGGGATAGCGGAAACCGTCGGCTGGAATTGTGCTCAGGTTGTTGAAGAGCACCGTCGCCTCCCGCTTGCCGTGCAGGAGGGCCGGAATACCGTCTCCCGGCTCTTTGGCGGTCAGCTTCTTGACCAGCTCCTCGGCCTTGCGCAGGAATTCCTCATAGGCTTCGATATCGGCCCGACTTTGCTTAATCAGGTCGTCGAGCAGCTTGGACATTTGCCCGTAGAACATCGGGTCGGTCAGTTGATCCCGGATGATGGTCTTACGGATGTTGTTGATGATGCCTTCGGCGACGGCGTTCTTCGACAGCTTGCCTTTCGCATTGAGCTTCCGGGCGATGGCGTCGTGGATGCCGGTCTGGATGATCAGTTCGGTCAGCGACATCTCGCCGATTTCGCCCAGTGGCTCGGCGTCGTCGGCCTGGATGTAGGTATTGATGAGGTGGCGCATGTCCGCCTCGTAGGGTTTGATGTCGAACTCTTCGCCGGAGTGTTTCTTGATGGCCGCACGGGTCTCGACGTAGAACTCGACGTCCCGCTTGATCGCCGCCTCCGCGGCCTCGGAATATCCGGCCTCGGTCATATCCTGGGCCAGGTCGGCGTAGGCGCGGGTGAACAAGGTCACGGCCTTGTAGAAGGACACCCGCAGGGGTTCGGTCGTGGTCAGTGCCTCGGGGTTGGCCGCATCTCCGCAGAAGTAATGTAGGAACTGCTCCATCTCGCCGGGTTGCGGCACCGGCTCGCAGAGGTAGTGCAGCGCCTGGCGGGCGTCGTCGAGCTGCTTCCGGCCTTCTTCCAGCCAGTTCTTGAGACGCACGTTGTTGTCGCCACCGTTGCCCGCGTCGATGTCCAGTTCGTCCGAGCTATAAACTGCGATGGCGTTTTGAACGTCGCCGAAGAGCTCCTTGAAATCGACGATGTAGCCATAGTCCTTGTCGTCACCGTCGAGTCGGTTGGTGCGGCAGATGGCCTGGAACAGGTTATGGTCGCGCAGTTCGTTGTCGAGGTAGATGTAGGTGCAGCTGGGCGCATCGAAGCCGGTCAGCAGCTTGCTCACCACGATCAACAGCTTGAGGTTGGCGGGCTCCTGGATGAAGCGGCGTTTGATCTCGTCCTCGTATTGCTTGGTCGTCTGGTCCTTCTTGAGGACGTGCTGTGTGTAGGTGTCGAACTTGTAGCGCTCGTCGCTGTTGGGCGGCTCGCGGGAGATCGCGTTGTGGTTCGGCTCGAAGGAGGTGACGATCCCGCAGTAGGGTCCGAAGTTGGTGTTCTGGAACAGGCGGAAGTAATGGCAGGCGTCGTAGATGGAGGCGGCTACCAGGATCGCCGTTCCCCGGTCGTTGTTGAGGCGGGGTTTGAGGCTGAAGTCTTCGATGATGCTGGCGATGATCCGCTGCTTGCGCTCCCCCGCGCTCATCAGTGCCTCCATCGTCGCCCAGCCCTTGCGCAGGACAGCCTTCTGGAAGTTGTTGAGCTTCTTCGTCTTCTGCTCAAACCACGTGTCGATGGCCTTGCGTGACCTCAACTGCTGGGGCACGGCGCGGGCCTCGTACTTGAGATCCAGCACCACCTTGTCCGCCACCGCCTCGTGGAACTTGTAGGTATGGATGTAGGTACCGAACACGTCCCGCGTCATCGGCTTGTCCTTGCGCAGCAGCGGGGTGCCGGTGAAGCCGATGAAGATGGCGCTCTCCAGCCAGCGCTTCATCTGCTTATTCATGTCGCCGCCCTGCGTGCGGTGGCACTCATCGACGAACACATAGAAGCGGCCGTGCACCGTCGGGCCCGGGCCCTTGAGGTCGGCCACGTCGAACTTGTGGATCAGCGCACACAACAGGCGCGGCGTAGTGGCTGCCAGCTTCTCGACAAAGTCGGCGCGGGAAGTGATGCGGGGGGACGGGGAGTTCTCGCCGATCACACCGGCGTTACGCATCACGCCGACGATCTGCTTGTCCAGTTCATCCCGGTCCGTGATGACCAGGATGCGCGCCTCCGGGTCATGCTCCAGCAGCCACTTGGCAATCAGCACCATCAGAATGCCGGCGCGCGTCAAGGTAGTTGTCGCCTCGGTCATGCAGCCAACTGTTGAGTATTCACGTCAGGCAAATGCGTCTTTATGACGGACTCACGTTCCGGGTTGAGCGTGACTGCGCCAATGGGCGACCAGTTGCGCGTATTGCCGGACCAACGCGCCGGGTTGAGTTCGCGAGCCTCGGTGTAAAGAGCATGCCTGGCAGCCAGAATCGCCTGATCCTCACCGGCATGGCGCTGGGCCGGACTGACGTAGCGGATACCGCTGTGACGATGATCGACGTTGTACCACTGGACGAAGCCGGCT
>NZ_JABBGA010000017.1 GCF_012927165.1 Zoogloea dura | reverse complement strand
GTTAAGCTAACCAGTACTAATTGCCCGTGAGGCTTGATCCTATAACCTTGCATCAATAGAAACGCTCGCAAGAAAATACAGTCACACACCCCAAAGAACACACAAAACACTTCTTCCAGTTTGCGGTGCAGGCCACAGCCAGCACCGGACAAGTTACAGTCTGACGACCATAGCGTCTTGGAACCACTCCTTCCCATCCCGAACAGGACAGTGAAACGGGACCGCGCCAATGATAGTGCACACGCGTGCGTGAAAGTAGGTCATCGTCAGACTCACCAACAAAAACCCCCTGAACGAATGCGTTCAGGGGGTTTATTGCGTCTACGCTTCGTTGCGGAAGGGCGACGTGCCGAATCCCTGTCTGAACTCGGCACATCGTCAATCGCGCTCTCAGTCGATCATTTGGCGACAATTCTGATGACTTTTCCGTCAAATCGCTGTTGCTGCAAATAACCTCCAGCCAGTTGCTTGCGCCTTTCCTGCTCTCTCCACCAGGCTCTCAGGCCAAGCAGGGCGCACGCGATTACGGTGTAGATCAGGGGTTCGGTGATGTCCTTCTTGACCAGCCACCAGAAATGCAGACAGCCCAGGAGGCTGATTGGATAGATGGCGCGGTGGAGGGCCTGCCAGCGCCGACCGCCCAGTTTCCGGATGGCGAAGGCGTTGGAGCTCAGCGCCAGCGGCGTCATCAGCACCAGGGCCGTAAAACCCACGGTGATGAAGGGGCGCTTGTAGATGTCACGGACGATGGCCGGCCAGTCGAAGAATTGATCCAGCCAGACATAGGTCATCAGGTGCATCGTGCCGTAGGCGAAGGCAAAAAGCCCCAGCATCCGTCTGAATCTCAGGATCCAGTGCCAGCCGGAATACTTGCGCAGGGGCGTGACGGTGAGAGTGATCAGGAGAAAACGGAGCGTCCATTCTCCGCTGGCCCGTGTCAGCGCTTCGATGGGGTTAGCGCCGAGCCGGTCGAGTTGTAGGTCCCGCAGCAGCAGGATCGCAGGGCTGAGGCAGAGCGCGAACAGCGTCAGTTTGAGGCTGCTGATCTGGCGTGAAGTTGGGGTCATGGCTGCAAATCAGAAAAAGCGGCGCAGATCCATGCCCGAATACATCGAGGCGACCTGTTCGCCATAGCCGTTGAACATGAGTGTCTTGCGCTTGCCGAATTCACCAATGCGCCTTTCAGTGGCCTGGCTCCAGCGGGGGTGGTCTACCTCGGGGTTCACGTTCGAATAGAAACCGTACTCGGACGGTCCGGCTTTCATCCAGGCGGTCAGAGGCTGTTTCTCGGTGAGGCGGATGGTGACAAGGGATTTGGCTCCCTTGAAGCCGTATTTCCAGGGGACGACCAGCCTGACCGGTGCGCCGTTCTGTACGGGCAGGGTTTCACCGTAGAGCCCGACAGCAAGGATGGTGAGCGGATGGCGCGCTTCGTCGAGACGGAGGCCTTCGTTATAGGGCCAGTCCAGTACGCCATGGGTCATGGTCGCCTTGTCGTAGTGGGAAATGAACTCGACGTACTTGGCACTGCCCTGGGGATCCGCTTGTTTCAGGAGGGCGGCGAGGGGGATGCCGACCCAGGGAATGACCATCGACCAGCCTTCCACGCAGCGCATCCGGTAGATGCGTTCCTCCAGCGGTGCGATCTTCAGCAGCTCGTCCAAGCTGAAGCTGCGGGGCTTGTTGACCAGCCCTTCGATGCGCAAGGTCCACGGGCTGGGTTTGAGGCGGTGTGTGTTCTGGGCTGGATCTGCCTTGTCGGTGCCTAGCTCGTAAAAGTTGTTGTAGGTGGTGATCGCCTTCCGGCTGGTCAACTCCTCCTGGGAGCTGAAGGGGTTGCGGGCCAGTGGTCCCAGGTTGCCGGCAAGTGCGGGCGCTGCCGGTAGCGCGGAGGCCAGGGCAAAGCTGCCGGCCTGCGCTATGAAGCGTCTCCGGCCTTCGTAGTGTGCTTGTGACGTGATCTCCGAAGGAAGGATGTCGGCAGGAGTTCGGATCAACATGGTGATACCTCGTTGGGACTGGCAATGTCACTTAGACGGATCTGGACAGGAAAACTTACAGTGGGGCGCTTCCCCGCAACGAAGAGACAGTGCAAGTCGTCCGGGGTTCGTTTTTCGGCGGTTGCGCTGGTGCCTGATCGCCTAGCAGCCGGGAAGCCTACTCTGCTAAACTCGACGCCCGTCCGGAGTGGCTCTTGCCCCTTCGGTTTGCAGGTTTCCGCCCGCTTGCCGGGTGGCTCCCGCAGTACTGATTTTCCAATCCTGAACGTCTGACCCCTGCCTCCCATGCGCATTCTGCTTAGCAACGACGACGGTTATTTTGCTCCCGGTCTGCAGGCCCTGGCCGAAGCCCTCTCCAGGATGGGAAAGGTGACCGTTGTTGCGCCCGAGCGGGACCGTAGCGGGGCCAGCAACTCGCTGACCCTGGATCGTCCGTTGTCCTTGCGCAAGGCGGCCAGCGGTTTCTACTTCGTGAATGGCACCCCGACCGATTGCGTGCATCTTGCCGTGACCGGCATGCTGGACGAATTGCCGGACATGGTGGTGTCGGGGATCAATCACGGCGCCAACATGGGCGATGACACGATCTACTCCGGCACCGTGGCCGCTGCCACCGAGGGCTTCCTGCTGGGTGTCCCCGCGATTGCCATCTCGCTGGTGGCCAAGGGGGCCTCGGACTTCTCCGGCGCGGCGCGCATCGCCTGCGAGCTGGTGGAGCGCTTCCAGCAGGCTCCGGTCAGGGAGCCGACACTGTTGAACGTCAACGTACCGGATCTGCCCTACGATCAGATCAAGGGCATCCAGGTGACCCGGCTGGGCAAGCGCCACAAGGCGGAGCCGACCATCAAATCGGTGACCCCGCGCAACGAGACGGTCTACTGGGTGGGCGCTGCCGGCGCGGCCCAGGATGCCGGCGAGGGGACTGACTTTCATGCGGTGGCCAATGGCTATGCTTCCATCACGCCCCTGCAGATGGATCTGACCCACCAGGGGCAGATTCCGACCGTACGCACCTGGCTCGGAAAATGAGCAGCGAGGTCTTGCGGACAGCCCTGCAGACCGCTTTGCGGGCGCGGACCCGCATGGTGGAGCGTGTGCGCGAGCAGGGTGTGCGGGACGAGAAGGTGCTGGCCGCGATGATGGCGGTGCCGCGCCACCTTTTTGTCGAGGAGGCGCTGGCCTCCCGCGCTTATGAAGATACGGCCCTGCCGCTGGGGTTGCAGCAGACGATCTCCCAGCCTTTCGTGGTGGCCCGCATGATCGAGCTGCTGAGGGCCGGCAGGGAGCTGGGCAAGACCCTGGAGGTCGGCACCGGCTGTGGCTATCAGGCGGCGGTGCTGTCTCATGTGGCCACCGAGGTCTATTCGGTCGAACGCCTCCGCCACCTGCTTGACCGGGCCCGGAACAATCTGCGCCACCTGCGCTTGCCGAATGTGCGTCTGAAACATGCCGACGGTAGCGTGGGCCTGCGCGAGGCTGCGCCGTACGACACGATCATCGTGGCGGCAGCCGCTCCCAAGATACCGCCCGCACTTGTCGAGCAGTTGGGCGAGGGGGGCCGGATGGTGCTTCCTGTCGGCGCAGCCGAGCAGGTCCTTGTGATGATCGAGCGGACCTCCCGCGGAATCCGAGAAACACGCCTCAGCCCAGTGCGCTTCGTGCCACTGCTGCCTGGCACCGAATGATGTATCCCGAACGAATGATGTCGTCCCGTTTTGCGCTCTGCTGCGTCCTTGTTGCCCTGGGGATGACCGGTTGTGCCACCACCAAGTCTCCCGCTCCGGTTTCGGAGCGTACCCGTCCTGTCCAGCCTGCTTCCGCAGACAAGGGAGAGCAAGCTGCTCCGCCGGCACCGCCGAGGGTGGCCCGGCCTGGGTATTACATCGTCAAGCCGGGTGACACCTTGATCCGCATTGCGCTGGACAACGGGCAGAACTACCGGGATATCGCGGCATGGAGCGGGCTCGAGAACCCCAATCTGATCGAGGTCGGGCAGGAGCTGCGGGTGCGTCCGCCCGAAACCACCGCGGTGACCAGGCCGGTAACCTCGTCTCCTGTTGAGGTCAAACCGGCTGCCGGAGCTGCCGTGGCCGCTCCGGTGCCGTCGGATGGTGTGCGGCGCGAGCCGCTGGGGGGCAAGCAGCCCTACTCGGAGAAGGCCTGGGCCCAGGCCCAGAAGCCCGAGGCTCCGCTGGTGGTCGCCCGGGTGGAGCCCAAGCCGGAGGTCAAGCCAGAGCTCAGGCCCGAACAAGCGCGGCCCGAGCAGAAGCCGGAGGCCAGACCTGAGGTGAAGGCCGAGGCCAAGCCGGAACCGAAGACCGAGGCACGTGCTGATGATGCCAAGGCTGTCGGGGGGAATGGCACGATCGAATGGGGCTGGCCTGCTGCCGGGAAGGTCATCGCCGGATTCAACGAGACCTCCAGCAAGGGCGTGGATCTTTCGGGCAAGCCCGGGGATGCGGTGCTGGCTGCTGCCGGAGGCCGCGTCGTTTATGCAGGCACGGGGCTGCGTGGTTATGGCAAACTCGTCATCGTCAAGCACGACAATAGTTACCTGAGCGCCTATGCCCACAATCAGACCCTGCTGGTCAAGGAGGGGCAGGCGGTGAACAAGGGTCAGAAGATCGCCGAGTTGGGTGACACCGACAGTGACCGTCCCAAGCTGCATTTCGAGATCCGCCGGCAGGGCAAGCCAGTGGATCCGGGCAAGTACCTGCCGCCACGCTGACGCCTGCCCGATGAGGGCGCGAACCCAGAGAGGATTCCATGTACGATCCGGCTGCGCCTGAAGAACTGGAAAACCCTGAACCGGATTTACCCCCGGAGGTCGAGGTATTCCTGGAGGTGCCTGCTGCGTCGCCGGATACCGAGTTTCTGGGTGATGTCACGCAGCTCTATCTCAACGAGATCGGGGCCAACCCGCTGCTGACCGCCGAGGAGGAGCTGAACCTCTCACGGCAGGTGCGCCTGGGCAATTTCGAAGCCCGCCAGAAGATGATCGAGCGCAACCTGCGCCTCGTCGTCAATATTGCAAAGCACTATCTCAACCGCGGAATTCCCCTTCTCGATCTGGTGGAGGAGGGCAACCTGGGCCTCATCCACGCCCTCGAGAAATTTGATCCCGAGCGCGGCTTCCGTTTCTCCACCTACGCGACCTGGTGGATCCGGCAGAACATCGAGCGGGCCATCATGAACCAGTCGCGCACCATCCGCCTGCCGGTGCACGTGGTGAAGGAGCTCAACCAGGTCCTGCGCGCGCAGCGGCAGCTCGAGGCCGCTGGCAACGGTGACACCTCGATCGAGGAGGTGGCCAGGCGGGTCGCGCGTTCGGTCGACGAGGTCCGCGCCATCCTGGCCCTCAACGAACATACGGCGTCGCTGGACGCACCCCTCGACATCGATCCGACCCTCTCCATCGGCGAGTCCCTGGCTGACGATGACGCTGAGTCGCCCGATGTGCAGATCCAGGACCTCGAAGTCGAAACCCTGGTGCGGGAGTGGATCAGCCAGCTCAGCGAGAAGCAGCGGATGGTCATCCGGCATCGCTATGGCCTCGATGAATGCGAGGTACGCACGCTTGAGGAACTGGCCGAGAGCCTCGCCCTGACCCGGGAGCGGGTACGCCAGATTCAACTTGAGGCGCTTGGGCAGTTGCGGCGGATCATCAAGCGGCGGGGCGTCTCAAAGGATGTCCTGCTGTAGCGCCAGCTCTGCTTTTCATCGCCATCCCCGGGAATCATGTCCGACATCATCCGCATCTATCACAACACCCGTTGCTCCAAGAGTCGTTCCGCCTGTGCACTGCTGCAGGACAAGGGCGCCGAACTGGAAATCGTTGAATACCTCAAGCGGCCGCCCGGCCGCGATGAGCTCGCCGGGATTGTCCGCAAGCTCGGCGTGCCGGCTGAGTCCATCGTCCGCAAGGGCGAAGAGGTTTACAAGACGGAGTATCAAGGGCGAACCTTGAGCGAAGATGAATGGCTGGATGCCCTGGTGCGGCATCCGATCCTGATCGAACGGCCGATTGCCGTGCGTGGCGGGCGTGCCGTGATTGGACGGCCGCCGGAGAATGTGCTGGCCCTGCTCGAAGACGCCTGATCAGCGTCTGGCCGCCAGCGCGCCCAGCTTGGCGGCCTTGACCGCCTCGCCCAGCTGAAAGACCGACATGGCGTAAAAGCTGCTGCGGTTGTAGCGGGTGATCACGTAGAAGTTCTGGTAGCCCAGCCAGAACTCGCTGTCCCGCCCCGGTGTTTCCAGTTCCACCAGCGCCGCCTTGCCGGTGTGGGCTTCGCCCTCGGCGGGCTGTACGCCACGGCTGCCCAGGGCCGCGGCATCGAAGGCCGGTGTGATGTCGTTGGCGAGCAGCTCGGACAGGCTTGCGTCGGGCGCGATCCGGGCCCGTCGGGCCACCGGAGCGCCGCTTTCCCAGCCATGCATCTGCATGTATCTCGCAACGCTGCCGATGGCGTCGGCAGGGCTGCCCAGCAGGTCGATCTGCCCGTTGCCGTCAAAGTCCACCGCGTAATTGCGTACGCTGCTCGGCAGAAACTGCGGCAGGCCCAGCGCGCCGGCGTAGGAGCCTTGGTAATCCAGCGGGTCCCGGTGCTGCTCACGGGCCATCAGAAGGAGTTGCTCGAGCTCACCCCTGAACAGCGGTGCCCGGCGCGGGTAGTCAAAAGCCAGGGTGGCGAGGGCCGAGACGGTCTGGTAGCTGCCCATGTTGCGTCCGTAGATGGTCTCCACGCCAATGATCCCGACGATGATCTCTTCCGGCACCCCGTATTTTTCACTGGCGGCCCGGATGGTGTCCTGGTGCTTTTCCCAGAAGGCCACGCCGGCCTTGATCCTGACGGGCTCGACGAAGCGGCTGCGGTAACGCTCCCACGACCGTACCGCAACCGGGTCCTTCGGGGGCGAAATGGCCTTGATCACGGACGGGAGGTACTGGGCCCGGCGAAAGATGTAGGTCAGCGCATCCTTGTCGAAGCCGTGGCGCTGCTGCATCTCCTCGATGAACTGCTGGGTCTCCGGCCGATCGGCATAGCGTTCGGCGGCGTGGCTGGTGCCGGTGCTTGCCAGGGTCAGCAGCAGCGCAGCCAGGGCGCGGAGACGGGGGAAGGTGGGAGCGGTCGTCATCGGGCGTGGAAGTTCTTGATGGAGTCCTGAAAGCGCTTGAGCTGCGCGTCGTCGCCAGGAGGAGGGGCGTATCGGAGGCGGGTGTAGTCGTTGACGATGGCCTCGACCTGCAACGCGAGGTCGGGACGCGCCAGGCTGATGCGTCGGCCAAAATCGACAGGGCCTTCCCATGACAGCCGGGCCAGCCCGGCGGCGGCCATGCGTTTGCAGAACAATTGCCAGGCCCGGTCGATTGCGTCATCGGTGCTGCGTCGGCGCAGGGCCCAGGCCATCAGCCCACCCATCACGACCGCGCTTGCCGCTGCCATGAGGGCTGTCAGCTCCGCGAGCCCGTTTTTCCCAAGCCCCAGGCTGGAAAGCAGCTCCTGCTGGCGGGCCGGATTGTAACCGAGAACCCACTGGTTCCAGCTGTTGTTCAGCGCGTCCACGCGGTCGCGTACGGCACGCAGCCAGGCCAGGTCGGTGCGGACCAGCAGGGGTACGCCCACGCTATCGGGCAGGGCCCCGGCGAGGCCACCGTCGATACGCCGCGGGGCGCTGGCCGCGGTGGGGTCGAAGCGGACCCAGCCCCGCCCGGGCAGCCAGGCTTCGGCCCAGGCGTGGGCGTCGGACTGGCGGATGACGAAGCTGCCGTCGATCGGGTTCAGCTCGCCGCCCTGGTAGCCGGTGACCACTCGGGCGGGAACGCCCGCGGCCCGCAGGGTGACCACGAAGGCCGCGGCGAAGTGCTCGCAAAAGCCCTGGCGGATGTCGAAGAGAAAGCTGTCCACGTCGTCCTGCCCCAGGGCGGGAGGTTCCAGCGTGTAGGCGAGACCGCTCTGCCGGAAATGGGCGATGGCCAGCTCCGGGATTGCTGCCGGATTCGCGGCGCGGGCCTTCAGCGCTTCCCCGAGCGCCCGGGTCCGGGGATTGCCCGAGGGGGGCAGGGCCAGGGCCAGGCGCAGTTGCAAGGGAGATTCGTCGAGCCCCACCGGGGTTGCTGGGTAGGAAACCAGATTCATCCGCTGGCGCGCCGTGACGGCCTCCCTGGCGAGCAGCTGGAAGTCATTGGTGTAGCGCAGTCCGGCGGCGGCGGCCGGGAAGTCGAGGGCTAGCAGCCAGCGCTGGTTGTGCGGCTCGAGGGTCAGCGTGTAGGCATAGGCTGTGCCTTGCGTCTGGTAGGCGGGCATCTCCCTGAGCGGCGTCCGGATCTGGCGCCACACGTGACCGTCGAAGCGGGTCAGCAC
The DNA here is from genome assembly GCF_012927165.1 of Zoogloea dura. Classification (GTDB taxonomy): domain Bacteria; phylum Pseudomonadota; class Gammaproteobacteria; order Burkholderiales; family Rhodocyclaceae; genus Zoogloea; species Zoogloea dura. The sequence goes on along the minus strand of NZ_JABBGA010000017.1, from coordinate 103,210 downwards.
CGGGCCGCGCCAGTAGCGTTCGGCGGAGGGCGGGGGGGGGGCCTCGAAGCTGGCCCGGAAGGCGATCTCGGCAGATTGGCTGACCCGCGCCATGTCGCCGGGCGCCATGGTGTCGGACAGGCCTGAGCTGCGGTTGTAGGCGTCGGCGGGAAGGCCCCACAGCGGGCCCTGGACGCGGGGAAACAGCACGAACAGCACCAGCATCAGGGGAACCCCCTGCAGCACCAGCAGAGCCGCCTGGCGGATGCGCCGGCCGACATCGAGCGCGGCGCCCTGCAGGGCGGACAGGGCGGCGATGGAGGCGACGCTGCCGCTCAGGGCAAGGGCTGCGATGAGCATGTCCTGGCGATACAGGAACTGGCCGAGCTGCATGAAGAAGCTGAGAAGGACGACCGCCCGCCCGTCACGGACGCGGTTGGTCTCCAGCAACTTAAGGCTCATCAGGCCGGCAAGCAGGGCAATGCCCGGCTCCTTGCCGAACACCTGCCTGAACTCCAGCGCGACAAATCCGATCAGCACGACAGCCAGTGCCAGCAGTGTCCAGCGGCCTGGCATGGAGCCCTTGCCTCGCGCAATGGCGCCGCGCCAGATCAGCAGCAGCACACAGATGCCGGACAGGCCAGCGGGCAGGTGGCTGGCGTGGGGCAGCAGGGTGAGCACGGCAACGGCGATCAGCCAGTCGCACTGGTCGGGGCGCAGCGGTGTGTCAGGCATCGGCATGTCCATGCAGGGCCAGGGCGCTCAGGCACAGGTGGAGATGGGGGGCGCCCCGCCCCTGCGGCAGGCGGCGGCCTGGCAGGGCCAGTGCATAGCTGCCGCCCGCCCGGTCCGCCTCCAGAACCCAGCGGGTCAGGCGTGCGATGCGTGCTTCGGTGCCAAGCTGTGGGGGCATCGAGGACCAGTCCAGCAAGATGTCAGTGGCGGTGCTGCCGTCGAAATCCTTGGTGCGCCAGGGGCCGCCACGGGCCACTGCTTTCCAGGCGATGTGGCGTGGCGAGTCGGCGGGCTGGTGGTGACGCAGGCCGGCAAAGTCGTCCCGCCCGGGGCCGCTGCCACCATCGCCGGCGGCGCCCTCGCCGCCGCCGGGCAGGGGCGGGCCTGCGGGTTCCGGCGCGGGATAGACGAGGCAGCGCAGATCCGGCTGGAACAGGCTCCAGGCCCGGATCAACCCCAGGGGATGGTGTGTCTCCAGGGTGAGTCGGGGCAGCCGGAGCCAGCCCCGCGCGGTGGTCGGCAGCTCGATGTCGCGGACGACCGAGGCGTCGCCGGGGATGTCGAAGAGTCCTGCTCCGGGTTGAGGCTGTCTGGTCGGTGCGAGGTGGAGGCCCAGCCGGGGGCGCAGGCCCGGGTTGCTGAGGATCACCCCAAAGTGGGCCGGCTGGCCGCAGAACACCGGCTCTGCGCGTCCCGGGGCGATGCTCAGCCCTACCACGTTGCGAAAGGCGTGGTGGATACTGACCCAGCCGACACTCCCGATCAGGAAGGTGAGGGCGAAGCCCAGGCTGAGCGTGTAGTTGATGGAGGCCAGCAGCATCACCGTCAGGGTGAGGCCGAGGCTCAGGCCGAAGCGTGTGGGCAGGACGAAGATCCGTCGCTGCCCGAGTTCGATCGGCGCTCGCTCGGGGCCGCTGACCCGGAACAGCCAGCGCTGCAGCGCATGGGGCAGCTGGCGGAGCTTCATCCGCGCAGGGGAACTGCTTCGATGAGGCTGCGCACGAGGGCTTCCGGGCTGGCTGGCGCGTCTCCGGCAGCCCTCAGGCGATGTCCGGCCACGGCGGGCAGGACGGCCTGCACGTCTTCGGGCAGGACATGTTCCCGTCCCGCCAGGAGGGCCCAGGCACGGGCTGCGGCGATCAGCGCCAGGCCTGCACGCGGTGACAGGCCGAGGGAGAACCCGGCGCTTTCGCGACTGTGGGCGAGGAGATCCTGGATGTAGTCGAGGAGGCGTGGAGCCACATGGACCTGGCGGGCTGCGGCAAAGAGCGTGTCCAACTCTCCCGGGGCGAGGGCCGGGCGCAGACTGGCGAGGACCTCGCGGCGATCCTCGCCGGCCAGCAGGAGCCTTTCGGCGGCGCGGTCGGGATAGCCCAGCGCGATGCGCATCAGGAAGCGGTCCAGCTGGCTTTCCGGCAGGGGAAAAGTGCCGATCTGGTCGGCGGGGTTCTGGGTGGCAATGACGAAGAACGGAGTGGGCAGGGGCCAGGTCCTGCCCTCCGCGCTGATCTGGCGCTCCTCCATCGCTTCGAGCAGGGCGCTCTGGGTCTTGGGCGTAGCCCGGTTGATCTCGTCGGCCAGGACCAGCTGGCAGAACACCGGGCCCGGATGAAAGCGGAAGGCCGTATCGTGCTGGTTGAAGATGGAGACGCCCAGAATGTCCGCAGGCAGCATGTCGCTGGTGAACTGGATGCGCTGGAACTCCAGCCCGAGCAGTCGGGCCAGGACATGGGCCAGGGTGGTCTTGCCGACTCCGGGCCGGTCTTCCAGCAGCAGGTGGCCGCGGGCCAGCAGGCACGCAAAGGCGAGCCGCAGGGCGCGGTCCTTGCCGAGGATGATTTCGCCGGCGGCGTCGAGCAGCCGGTTGCAGAGGTGGATCGGCATGATGCAGGCTTTTTTCAGGTTCGAGTTAAGTGGATAATGATTCCACAACAGCATTCCGCATGCTCGAAACCCTGCGCCGGCTCCTGCTTTCATGCGGAGTGGTGCCGGGCGGGGGAGCTGGCCGGGGCGACAATCGATACGCACAGAAGACGCATAGCGAGAGGCAGGGGAGAGTTTATGACGAGTACCGCATTCATCACGCACCGGGACTGCTGGCTGCACAACATGGGTGAGCACCACCCGGAGTCGCCGGAGCGCCTGGGGGCCATCAATGACCGGCTCATCGCCGCCGGGCTCGACATGTACCTCTCCTTCCACGATGCCCCGGTGGCCAGCGTTGACCAGATCTCCCGGGCTCATCCCCGCGAGCACGTTGAAGAGCTGCTCGCCAGCGTGCCGGAACACGGTATCCGCCACCTCGACCCGGACACCGCCTTGTGTCCCCACTCCATGAAGGCCGCCCTGCGGTCGGCGGGAGCCGGGATCATGGCGACCGACCTCGTCCTGTCGGGGCAGGCCGAAAACGCTTTCTGCGCCATCCGCCCGCCCGGTCACCACGCCGAGGCCAACAAGGCCATGGGCTTCTGCTTCTTCAACAACGTGGCCGTGGCCGCCCGGCACGCCCTGGAAGAACACGGCCTGAAGCGTGTCGCGATCATCGATTTCGATGTGCATCACGGCAATGGAACGGAAGATATCTTCAAGGATGATCCACGGGTGCTGATGGTCAGCATCTTCCAGCATCCCTTCTATCCCTACAGCGGCGCCGACAACCCGGCGCCCAACATGGTTAACGTGCCGATCAAGGCCGGTAGCCGGGGGGACGTGTTCCGGGAGATCGTTTCCAGCATCTGGATGCCGGCCTTGCGCAACCATGCGCCCGAGATGATCTTCATCTCGGCGGGCTTCGATGCCCACTACGAGGACGACATGGGTTCCCTGGGCCTGGTCGAAGCGGACTACATGTGGGTGACGGAGCAGATCAAGGCTGTGGCGGCCGAGTCTGCCAATCGCCGCATTGTGTCCTTGCTGGAGGGCGGCTACTCCCTGTCGTCCCTCGCCCGCAGCGTGGTTGCCCACATCAAGACGCTGGCCGACCTTTAAGACCCCTGCTGCCCTGGAGTCAGGGCGGGCCATCCCCGTTTCGGCGGGGATCATTGTTCCGCGACGGATTTGGTAAGCGCAGTTTGCGTCCGTCTAGCCTTCCCGAAGTGATTGGGTACAATACTCAACTTTCCCTCTTTCCCCGATAGCCCATGATTACCGGTTCGATTGTCGCCATCGTCACTCCGATGCACGAGGATGGCAGCCTGGATCTGCCCCGATTCCGCAGCCTCATCGATTTCCACATCAAGGAAGGCACCGACGGGATCGTCGTTGTCGGCACCACCGGTGAATCGCCGACGGTCAATGTCGAAGAGCACTGCGAGCTGATCCGGGTGGCCGTCGAGCATTCTGCGGGCCGCACGCCGATCATCGCCGGCACCGGTGCCAACAGCACCCGTGAGGCCATCGAGCTGACTGAGTTCTCCCGCAAGGCGGGGGCGGTGGCGGGGCTGTCCGTGGTTCCCTATTACAACCGCCCGACCCAGGAAGGCCTGTACCAGCACTTCCGGACCATCGCAGAGGCCAGCCCGCTGCCGATGATCCTGTACAACGTGCCCGGGCGCACGGTGGCCGATCTGTCCAACGACACCGCGCTGCGGCTGGCCGAGGTGCCCAACATCATCGGCATCAAGGATGCGACCGGCAGCATCGATCGCGCCTGCGACCTGGTTGCACGGGCGCCCGAGGGTTTCGCGTTGTATACCGGCGATGACATGACGGCCATGGCCTTCATCATGCTGGGTGGTCATGGCACCATCTCGGTGACTGCCAACGTGGCGCCCCGCCTGATGCACGAGATGTGCGTGGCCGCTGCTGCGGGCGACGGCATCCGTGCCCGTGATCTCAATGCGAAGCTGGTGGGCCTCCATCGCCACCTCTTCTGTGAAGCCAACCCCATTCCGGTGAAGTGGGCGGTCGAGCAGATGGGTTTTGTTGGCAAGGGCATCCGCCTGCCGCTGACGACCCTGTCCGAGGCTTGCCACGAACGTGTCCGCGACGCCATGCGTCAGGCCGGCATCGAAGTTTGAATCTGTTGTTCCCACCCCGAGGGTTACGCATGCAAAGCCGAAAGCTGGCTTCCGGTTCGGCGGTCGTTGTCGCGACGATCGCCCTCGCCGGTTGCTCTGGTTCCTTGCTGGAATCGAAGAAGATCGATTACAAGAGTGCCTCTTCCGCGCCAGCGCGGTCTACCCTTGAAATCCCGCCCGACCTGACGGCGCCCACGGCGGACGACCGGTATGCGGTCCCTGACATCAACCCCAAGGGTAGTGCCACCTTCTCCGCCTACAACGCGGAGCGCACTGCACAGGGTGGCGCGCCTTCGGCCACCAGTGGGCCGGTGGCCGTGGCGCCGCAGTCCATCGACAAGATGCGGGTGGAGCGCTCCGGTACCCAGCGCTGGCTCGTCGTGCCCGGTACACCGGAGAAGATCTGGCCGCTGGTGCGTGAGTTCTGGCAGGAGAACGGTTTCCTCCTGAACGTGGACCGTCCCGAGATTGGTGTCATGGAAACCGACTGGGCTGAGAACCGGGCCAAGATCGATAACGGCATCATCCGTAACACCATCGGCAAGGTCATCGATGGCCTCTACTCCACCCCCGAGCGTGATAAGTTCCGCACCCGGCTGGAGAAGGGGGGCGAGGCAGGCTTCGTGGAGATCTACGTCAGCCATCGCGGCATGATGGAAATCTACCCCAACGAGGCCAAGGACCGGACCATCTGGCAGCCCCGCGCGGCCGATCCCGAGCTCGAAGCCGAGTTCCTGCAGCGCCTGATGATCCGTCTTGGCGCGGATGAAGTCCGGGCCAAGGCCCAGATCGCTGCCAAGCCCCAGGCGGAGAAGGCCAAGCTGGAGAGTGCCCCGACCGGCGCGTCGGTACTCCAGGTGGAAGAGGGTTTCGACCGTGCCTGGCGGCGTGTCGGCCTGGCGCTCGACCGTGTCGGCTTCACCGTGGAGGATCGGGATCGTTCCCAGGGCCTCTACTACGTCCGTTACGTCGATCCGGAAGTGGACGTGAAGAAGAAGGGCGACGATGAGGGCATCCTCTCCAAGCTTGCCTTCTGGCGTTCCTCGGCCAAGCCCAGCGTGGTCTCCGGCAGCCAGTACCGGATCCATGTGAAGACCGCGGGGGCGGGGTCGTCCATCCAGGTCCTGACCCGCGAAGGGGGCACCGATACTTCGGAATCCGCCCGGAAGATCCTGGGCCTGCTGTTCCAGCAGCTCAAGTAAGTCGCCAACGACAGGGCAGGTATGCAAACAGGCGCCGGACATGTCCGGCGCCTGTTTTTTTGCCTGTCATCAGGCGTAAAAAAAGCCAACCCGCAGGTTGGCTTTTTTGCCGGAAAGAATATTACTTCTTCTCTTCGGGCTTGGCTTCAGCGGCCGGAGCGGCAGCAGCGCCTTCGGCGGGCTTGGCAGCGTCGGCGGCCGGGGCGGCAGCGCCTTCAGCGGGCTTGGCATCAGCGGCCGGAGCAGCGGGTGCAGCTTCAGCGGGCTTGACTTCAGCGGGGGCAGCAGCGGGGGCCGGAGCTTCAACGGGCTTCGGCTCTTCCTTCTTGCCGCAGGCGGACACAGCGAGTGCAACGAGAGCAGCAACCAGGAGAGATTGTTTCATTGTTGATTTCCCTTATCGATAAATGAAGTGCGACAACTAAATTTAGGGGCAATCAGGTGGGGGACCCGATCTACTGTGTATGTTAACACGGAGGAAGTGCTTGAATAAAGACATTGTTGCGACGCGGCAACCCTTTCGGCTTTCTGTCAACTTTTGGCAGCTTCAAGCTCCGGCCCTGATCAGTCCATCAAAGCGCCTGATGGGAAGGCAAAGCCGCAGCAATACCACTCGTGGAGTTCTTCCTGCATTGGCCCGGAGATGCCCGCCAGGCTTGGAAGACGGCGCTCATCGGCGAGCTGGCACAGGGCTTTCCGGTCGCTTTCGTCGACCTCGACGGTTTCACCGTTGAGAAAGAACTGTCCGTTGGAGAACAGGAACAGGCTGCGCGCATCCAGGCTGAAGCCGTCGGTGGCGCAGGCGGCAATGAACTCGTCGAAATCGAGGGGTTCGTCGGGCGCATCGAAGAAGACGTGGGGCTTGGGCTCGGTGAGGTAGCTGCCCAGGAAGCTGCGGACGTCTTCGCGGCTCCAAGTGATGCGCGTTAGCTGCTCCGCGACCCGGTCGATCATGGCATCGCCGATTTCCGCCGGGTGGGACTGGAGTTTCAGGTCGGGGTCGGCATAGATGCCGTCCAGTTCGAGGCTGTCCTGGAGGTGTCCCAGGAACTGCTGGGCCAGCTCCTGGTAGCTGGGTGAGCGGAAGCCGATCGAATAGGTCGTGCATTCGCCGATGGCGATACCGTTGTGGGCCCAGTGGGGGGGCAGGTAGAGCATGTCCCCGGGGTTCAGGACCCAATCGTGCACCGGTCGGAAATCCTTGAGAATCTTGAGCGGCGCGCCTTCGACCAGGCTGCGGTCGTCCTGGTTGGCGATCTGCCAGCGGCGCTGGCCGATGCCTTGCAGCAGGAACACGTCGTAGTTGTCGAAGTGCGGGCCGACCCCGCCGCCGTCGATGGCGTAGCTGACCATCAGGTCATCCAGGCGGGCCTGGGGGATGAAGTTGAAGCGGTGGAGCAGGGCGTCGCCATCCGGGCAGAAGAGGTTGAGGCCTTGTACCAGCACCGTCCACGGATGCTTCTTGCGCTTGAGGTCGGAGGCCTTTTGGGGGCCGCGGATGACTTCCCAGTGGCGCCCGTCGTGGGTGACGTAACGGGACTCCACATCCTCGTCGCGGGCGAGCTGGAAAAGCTCGTCCTTGGTCACGACGCCGGTGAAGCCGGGAACTGCCTGGCGGATCAGCAGTGGTTTCTTTTGCCAGTATTCGGCGAGGAATTCCTCCGCCGTCAGGCCGCCTAGAAGTATCTGAGTCATGGGACGGATTATAACGCCTTGTCTTGCCAACACTTTTGCGCGGGCTAAAATGGCGCCCCTTCTGCCTCTCTCCGGTTGCCCTGCCATGAATGCCACGCCCCACCGCGAAGCCACCATCGAATCCCTCGACCATGAAGGGCGTGGTGTGGCGCACGTGGAGGGCAAGGTGGTCTTCATCGATGGCGCCTTGCCCGGAGAGCGGGTGATCTACCGCGCCTATCGCAGCAAGCCCAAGTTTGAAGTGGGCGAGGCGGTCCGCATCCTCAAGGCCAGTTCCCGGCGGGTGACGCCGCCCTGTCCCCACTATGGCGTGTGCGGTGGGTGCAGCATGCAGCACCTCGAGCCCGGGGCCCAGGTGGCGGCCAAGCAGCGGGTCCTGGAGGATGCCTTGTGGCACCTTGGCCGGATCCGGGCCGAAGTGATCTATCCGCCCATCCTCGGCCCGACCTGGGGCTACCGTTACCGCGCCCGCCTGACCGTCCGCCTGGTGCCCAGCAAGGGAGGCTTGCTGCTGGGCTTCCACGAGCGTCGGAGCAGCTATGTGGCGCCGATGGACGAGTGCCGGATCCTGCCACCCAATGTGTCGCAGATGGTGCCCCGGCTGAAAGCGCTGATCGCCGGCCTGTCTGCGCCGGACCGGGTGCCGCAGATCGAAATCGCAGTCGGAGAGGGCATCATCGTGCTGGTGCTGCGGCATCTGCTGCCTTTCACGGCGGCCGATGAGGCGAGCCTGGAGGCCTTCGCGGCCGCGGAGGGTGTGCAGGTGTGGGGGCAGGCCAGTGGTCCCGATTCGGCCCGTCGCCTGTTCCCGGCGGAGGCTCCCGGGCTGGCCTATTCCCTGCCGGAGTTTGGCGTTTCGATGGCCTTCCGGCCGACCGACTTCACCCAGGTGAACATGGGCATCAATCGTCTGCTGATGCGCCGTGCGATGCAGTTGCTGGATCCCCGGCCGGGCGAGCGCATTGCCGACCTGTTCTGCGGGCTGGGCAACTTCAGCCTGCCCATCGCCAAGTTGGGCGCCCGGGTCATCGGGGTGGAAGGCAGCGACGCACTGGTGCGGCGGGCGGCCGAGAATGCGGCAGCCAACGGCCTGGCGGCGCTCAGCGAATTCCATGCCGCCAACCTGTTCGAGGCGACCGAGGACAGCATCGATGCACTGGGGCACTTGGACAAGATGCTGATCGACCCGCCGCGGGAGGGGGCTGTTGCCGTAGCCAAGGCCCTCGGCCCGAAGGCGCCTCGGCGGATCGTCTATGTGTCCTGCAACCCGGCTACGCTGGCACGGGATGCTGCGGTGCTGATCCACGAAAAGGGCTATGTGCTGAAGGGAGCGGGGATCGCCAACATGTTCCCCCAAACCTCCCACGTGGAGTCGATTGCGCTGTTCGAGCGGGCCTGAGGCGCATCCGTCGGCCAAAAAAACGGCGACCCGCGGGTCGCCGTTTTCGATGCAGGCTGGCAGGGATCAGTCGCGATCGCCGCCGAAGGCCATGATCAGGTTCAGCAGGCTGACAAAGACGTTGTACACATCGAGGTACACCGCCAGGGTCGCCGTGACGTAGTTGGTTTCGCCGCCCTGGATGATGTTGCTGATGTCGTACAGGATGTAGCCCGAGAACAGCAGCACCACCGCTGCCGACACGACCAGGTGCAGCACCGGCATCTGCAGGAAGATGTTGGCCACGGAAGCCAGCAGCACAACCACCAGGCCTACCGTCAGGAACTTGCCCATGCTGGTGAAGTCGCGCTTGGACACACTGGCAATGCCAGCCATCGTTGCGAAGATGGCACCGGTGCCGCCGGCCGCCAGGGCGATCATGGAACCGCCGTTGGAGAAGCCCAGGGCCACCTGCAGGATGCGCGACAGCATCAGGCCCATGAAGAAGGTGAAACCCAGCAACAGTGCCACGCCGAGGCCGCTGTTCTTGTTCTTCTCGATCCCGTAGAAGAAGGCGAACGAGATGCCCAGGAACAGCATGAAGGCCAGGAAGGGGTTGCCGGCCAGGAACGAGAACTGCATCTGCACGCCGAGCAGCGCACCGGCAACGGTCGGCACCATCGTGAGGGCAAGCAGCATGTAGGTATTGCGCAGCACGCGGTTCGCGCCTTGCGCCAAAACCTGCGTTTGCTGACCGTAAGTGTCGAGTTGCATTTAAATCCTCCGAAATCGTTGAGCAGCTGAGCCTGCACTGCCTGAGAGTAGCGGAGGCCCCAGGAAGTTTCAACCGCGGCTATTCCATGGTCTTGGCGGCTGGAATGGGCGTGTTAGAATGCGCGCCCTGCGGGAGGTGTGGCAGAGTGGTCGATTGCACCGGTCTTGAAAACCGGCAAGGGGAAACCCTTCGTGAGTTCGAATCTCACCGCCTCCGCCAGCAGAACCGTTTTGCGGGCACGTCTGGCCCTCCTGGGAACCGATTCCCGGCCAGGCTGTCCTGATAGCAGAGGCCACGTCCTCCCCCTGCCCAGGGGCGCAATGTCCGGGACGGCCCGGCTCTTTTCTGAGGAGCCGTTGATGGCCTGGATCATGTTGTTGTGTGCGGGACTGCTGGAAATCGTGTGGGTGTTCACCATGAAGCAGTCCGAGGGCTTCACCCGGCTGGTGCCGAGCGTGATCACCCTCGTCACCGTCGCGGCCAGTTTCGGTCTGCTTTCCCTTGCCATGAAAACGCTCCCGCTGGGTACCGCCTACGCCATCTGGACTGGCATCGGTGCGCTGGGAGCTTTCGTCGTCGGCGTCATGGTGCTGGGCGAGCCGCTTGGTGTCGGGCGGGTCCTGGCCGCCGCGCTCATCGTTGCCGGCCTGGTGCTGATGAAGCTGTCCAGCCCCCAGTAGGCGGGGGCTGGTGTGATGGGCGTGCTCAGTTGAAGTTGTAGCGCAGCATGGTGCCCAGACGGCTGACCGTGCCTTTCTCGCCGTTGAAGGTTTCCCGCTTGCCGTAGCTGTAATCCACCCCGAGGTCGACGTTGCGGGCCGGGTTCCAGAAGGTGTTGATCCAGAACTGGCGCAATTTCTCATTGGGGTAGAAGTCGGCGCCGGCTGGGCTGTTGGCACGCTGGGCGGCATTGGCCAGGTCATCCCGTTCGAAGTGAGTCTCGGCCATGGCGAGGGTCGAGCGCAGGCTGTCGGACCAGCGGTGCGTATAGCCGGCATGGGCACCCCAGCCACGCCACAGGCGGATGCCGTCGGGGGTATTGACGGCGCCCTGCACCAGACCGTTGTACATGTAGCGTCCGATCCCTTCGCCCCCGGCGGCCATCAGCACGATGCTGTCCTGGCGGCCCAGGTTGATACGGCTGCTGGCGGCCAGGCCATAGCCCTGCTTGCTGTGCTGGTCGTTCTTGTAGCCGAGGGTCACGGCGCGCACGGAATAGTGGCCCCAATCTGTGTCCTGGGTGAAGGCGGCGACATAGTCGAAGCCAGTGTCATAGTCGGCTACTGGCGACTTGACCAGGGTCGAGCCGATCGTGTTCTCGACAGCGAGGTCCACCCGTCCCCGGGCACCCACAGGCAGGCTGTAGCGGGCCATGGCCTGGCGGATCGTCGGGGTGATGCCGGTGCCGTTCCACTCGATGAGGTCCGGCTGGGCGCGCAGATCCACGAAGGTGCTCCAGGTCTGGCCGACCAGCAGGCCGCCGATCTTGCCCCAGGCCTCGCGCAGGCGCACGGTGGTCTGGGTTTCGCCGCCGAGGGTGTTGAGGCCGTCGAAGTCGCCCTCCAGCTTGGTGGTGACCGGACCGTATTCGGCGGTCGGGGTGCTGGTCAGGAAGCCGAAGCGGGAGCCGCGGGCGGTGGCGAAGGTCTGGCCGCTGCGCTTGCCGGCGGCGCTGCTGTCGAAGGGCTGCAGAAACAGGCTGTTGGCCCAGCCATAGCTGTTGACTGCCGCAATGCGGCCCTTGAAGTCATAGGTGGCATCCGTCCGCACGTTGCCGTACAGCTTGATCGAAGTGTCGGAGCCGGGGACACGGAAGGAGCCGGGCAGGTCGCCGGCCTCGATGTATTGCTTGCCGGAGGCGGGGGGGACGGCCGCGGTAGCGACGGTGGCTGCCTTGTCCTTCTTTTCGAGGGCCTCCAGGCGTTCCTGGATCTGCTTGAGCATGCTGCGCAGTTCGGCTGCCTCGTCGGCGGCGGAGGCGGGTGTGGCGCCGGCCAGCAGCAGACCGGCGAGCAGGGTGCTGAGCGGGGTGGCGAGGGGGGTACGGCGGGCGGTGAGGTTCATCATTGTTCTCCTTGGCAGGGGCTCGGGGCTTAGGCGATCAGGGCCGGCAGACGCTTCTGGACCCAGCGGGTGGCTTGCTCGTAGGCATGGGCAAGTTGCAGGACGGCCAGGTCGGCCTGGGCCGGGCCCATCACCTGCAGGCCCATGGGCAGGCCGGCGGCGTTGAAGCCGGCGGGGACGTTGATGACCGGCAGGCCGGAGAGGGTTCCGCCAACCACCACCTCCATCCAGCGGTGGTAGGTGTCCATGCTGCGGCCGGCGATTTCGGTGGGCCAGTGGATGACGCTGTCGAAGGGGAAGACCTGGGCGGTGGGCAGGACCAGGTAGTCGTAGCGCTGGAAGAGCTTGCGCAGGGCTTCGTACCACTTGCTGCGCTGGACTGAGGCCTGGTAGACGTCGGCGCCGCTGATGCGCAGGCCGTTCTCGATCTCCCAGATTGCTTCGGGCTTCATCAGCGCCCGCTTTGCCGGATCGGCGTAAAGTCCGGAGGCGAGGCCGGCGATCAGGAAGTGGCGCAGGGTCAACCAGGTCTGCCAGAGCTGCTCCATGGCGTAGTCGGGGCGGGCTTCCTCGACCTGGCAGCCGATGACCTCGAAGCCCTTCAAGGCTTCGCGGCAGAGGTCCATCACGCCGGCCTCCATGGGCAGGTAGCCGTTGAAGTCGCCCAGCCAGCCGATGCGGGCCCCCTTGAAGTCGCGTTTGAGGCGGGTGGCAAAGCTGCGTGGGTCCTGGTCGATGCTCAGCGGCATGCGCGCATCGAAACCCGCCTGGACGGACAGCAGCAGGGCCAGGTCGGTCACTGTGCGGGCCATCGGGCCTTCGTAGCCGAGTTGCTGGTAGAAGACTTCGCTGGAGGGCCCGAAGGGGACCCGCCCCTGGGACGGACGAAAGCCGAAGACGTTGTTGTAGGCCCCCGGATTGCGCAGGGAGCCCATCATGTCGCTGCCGTCGGCCACCGGCAGCATGCGGGTCGCCAGGGCCACCGCTGCGCCGCCGCTGCTGCCGCCGGCACAGCGGCTGGGGTCGTAGGCATTGCCGGTGGTGCCGAAGACGGTGTTGTAGGTGTGGGAGCCGAGGCCGAACTCCGGCGTGTTGGTCTTGCCGACCAGGATTGCGCCGGCGCGCCGGACCCGCTCGACGATGATCGCGTCCTGCTTTGGCACGTAGTTGCGGAAGATCGGCGAGCCGCTGGTGGTGACGATGCCGGCGGTGGCGGCCAGATCCTTGGGGGCCTGGGGCAGACCGTGCATCCAGCCCAGGTATTGGCCGGCGCGAAGCTGGCGGTCACGCTCGTCGGCCTGCTTGAGCAGCCCATCCCGCTCCTGCAGGGAGACTATCGCGTTGACCTTGGGGTTGATCCGGTCGATGTGGTCCAGGAATGCCGTCATGACTTCGTGGCAGGACACCTGGCGCCTGCGGATCCAGCCGGACAGGTCGATGGCATCCGCCATCACGATGTCGCCGGCTGTTGCCCGTGGGCGAACGGTGGCGGCCTGGGCCAGACCGGTGGTAAGGCCGGGGGCCAGCGCGGCGGCTGACAGCAGGCCGCCGGCCTTCAGAAAACGCCGGCGGCTGGGGGTGGCAGCTTCTGGCGAGCTTGATCGGGTGTCCATGTTTCCTCCTGGTGTGATTGCCGGGTGTGGCAGAGGGATTTTCTGTTTGGCAGAATGGATTACACAATCGTAAATATTTCATCGGCTTGATGCGGTCTCTGCATCATCAGGAGGGCTCGACATGGATATCCGCAAGTTGAAGCACTTTGTGGCCCTGTGCGACCACGGCACCTTTCACCGGGCGGCGGAGGCGGTGCATCTCAGCCAGTCGGCCTTGAGCCGCAGCATCCAGAGCCTGGAGCAGGAGATGGGTGTGGCCCTGTTCGACCGCAGCGGGCATCGCAGCCTGATCACACCCTTCGGCAAGGCCCTGCTGGCCCGGGCCCGCCGCATGATCCTGGAGAGCAACGAGATCCACCGGGAGTTCGCGCTGATGCACGGGGGCGATGCAGGCAGCGTCAACCTCGGCCTCAGCCCGACCCCGGCCTCGGTCCTGCTGCGTCCGTGCATGGTCGAACTGGCCCGCGAGCATCCCCGTCTGCGCATCAACGCCTTCATGGGGCGGACCCCCGAACTGATCGACGAGCTGCGGGCGGAGCGTTACGACCTGGTGGTGGTGGATTCCAGCGCCATCCTCGATCCCGAGGGCCTGGACATTGAGCGCTTGCCCGACCAGCCTGGTGACTTCCTGTGCCGGAAGGGGCACCCGATCCTGGCCATGCCCCAGCGCGATCTGGGGGCGGTGCGGCGCTACCCGGTGTCCTGCTCGGTGGTCAGCGGAGATCTGACGCGCCGCCTGGTGGAGGCTTTCGGGCCCGATGGCCATCCGGATCGCCTGGTCACATTCTGCTGTGACAGCTACGACATCCAGCGGGAGGTGGCGCTGGAGAGCGACATGATCCTGATGAGCGTCTTCGCGGCGGTGCGGCGGGAGATCGAATCGGGGGCGCTGGTGCCTCTCGGCTTGTTCCCGCCGAGCCTGGTCGGGCGTTACGCCGTGGTGCGCCTCGCCGGGAGGACCCCGGCACCGGCCCAGGCGCTGATCTATGGCATTGCCCGCCGCGTGTTCAGCCCCTGGGCGGCTTGATGCATGCGGGGAGGCTGGCTGCCGGGTGATCGTGGGCTAGAATAATGTCAGTATCCTGCAAGGCGAAAGGCCTGGAGTGCATGTCTCGACGACACGCAGGCTCCGGGGCGTTGTATCCTGAAGTTACAGTCCGTGGTCAGATAAAGAACCGTGTGCCCAGATCCCCGCTTCCATCCGCCGGCCGAGGCCGCCCCCGGCGAGCCTGAGTTTCCTGCTCGTGACAAGGATGCCGCAACGAGCACCCTGCCGACCCTCGACGCCGACGCCGCTGCGCTCCTCGCCGACATCGAGTCCTTCGACATGGAGGCCGCCCGTCGCCGGGTGCAGAAGCTGGATTCGCGCTACACAGGCCTGGGCATGGTGCGCAAGGACCTGACGGGCAAGCCGGTCGACTCGATGTTTCCGCGTATCGAAGAGGCGGCCGAAGCCGCTTTCGAGGCCAGCGCCGAGCCCGCCACCAAGCCCGCCGAGGCGGAGATGCCCTTGCCGGGCCTGCTGGCCGGCGGGCTGCTCGATGAACTTCGGGGCGAGGTGGCCAGCCGTCAGCGCCAGGCCGGTGCCGACAGCCAGCGCATCGAGCAGGTGCGGGAGGGCATGGGCCGCTGCCTGCGCCTGGTGTTCGGCTACTTCCACGACCTCACCACCCAGTTGAACTACCTCAAGCCGCGCGTCAGCCGTGACTACCTCTTCATGGATTCCGACGATGCCTTCCGCAATCTTTCGTGGGTCGAGGGGCATACGGACTTCCGCACCCAGGAAGAGCGTAACGGCGGCTGTATCGAGCGGGTGACCCTGGGCTACACCCTCAGGGGGCCGGGCGTGCGCACGCTCGAGCGCGTTGGCGGAGGGGTCGAGCGGCTGCGCCAGGTGCTCTTTGACCTGGGCATGAAATTCGAATGCCAGGAACGCCGCAACCGCCAGCGGGAGCTGGAGGGGGCACTGTTCACCGTGGCCGACGAGATTGGCGTGAAGGTGATGTGGCGCGCCGATTTCGACAACAACGAGATCGTCCTGGAGTCGCGCAACCTGGAGCGCCTCGGTTTCGCCACCTTTACCTTCAAGCCCGAGGCCATCTGCCCCGCGCTGCTGGACGAATTCGGCGCGCTGATGCTGGGGCGTCCGAACCGCTTCCGGGCCCTGGCCCTACGCTGAGGCCGCTGCCCGCAGGGGCAGCCTGATCTCCACCGTCAGACCCGGCCGCCCGATGCCGGCGGCCTGGCCGTCCAGCAGGCGGATCTCGCCGTGGTGCCCCAGCACGATCTCCTTGACGATGGACAGGCCCAGTCCGCTGCCCGTGTGATCGCTGCCGGGCAGCCGGAAGAAGCGCAGGAAGACCTCGTCGCGGGAAGCCGGCGGCACGCCTGGGCCGTTGTCGATCACGCGCAGCCGGGTGGTGTCGAGCCTGTCTGCCGGCCTATCCACCTCCACGGTGACCATGCCGCCGGGCGGCGTGTAGCGCAGCGCGTTGTCCACCAGGTTCGAGACCATCTCGCGCAGCAGCAGGGGTTGCCCGTCCACCATCAGGGGCGACTCCGAGCCTTCGATGCCCAGGTCGATGGCCTTGCGGCCGGCCAGGGGCAGCAGGTCGATCACCACCTCGCGGGCGGTGGCGCTCAGGTCCACCGGCTGGGGATGGACCATCAGGCCGTTGATCGGCTCCGCACGCGACAGGGACAGCAGCTGGTTGGCCAGCCGGATGGCCTGGCCGAGGCTGCTGTGCAGGGCATCCACGGCACTGCGCATCTCGCCCGGGTCGTCCTGGCGCAGGGCGTATTCGGCCTGGGTGTTGAGCACGGCCAGCGGGGTGCGCAGCTGGTGGGCCGCATCGGTGATGAAGCGGCGGCGGGCTTCCAGCATCTTGCCGATGCGCGCCAGGTGGTGATTGGTGGCGTCCACCAGGGGCTTGATCTCGGCCGGCACGTCACGGCCGTCGAGGGGCGTCAGGTCGTCCTCGGGGCGGGCCAGGAGGGTGGCGCCGAGGCGGTCAATGGGTTTCACCGCGACGACGGTGGCCACCAGCACCACCACCAGGGCCACGGCGATGACCAGGCCCTTGCGGGCGAATTCCCACAGGAAGAGCTGGTTGACCACGTCCTGGCGGGCATTGGTGGTCTCGGCCACGACGATCATGACCGGCTTGGGAAACTCCGGCCGGTACAGGGGCTTGACGATGGCGCCGAGGCGCAGCATCTGGCCCTTGTATACACCGTCGTAGAACACCGCCTTGTTGAAGTCGGCCGCCGGCGGGGGCGGCAGGCCCTCGTAGCCGGTGATCAGGGCACCGCCCTGGTGCTGCACGGCGTAGTAGATGCGATCGGCGCTACCGGCCTCGAAGAGCTCCAGCGCCGAGTAGGGCACGTCCACCACCACCTCGCTCTCGGTGGCGTACACCCGTTCGGCGATACCGCGCACGGACGCCGAGAGGGAGCGGTCGTAGGCGTGGTTGGCGGCGCGCTGGGCATCGCCGTAGCTGAACCAGGCGTCCACCGCCAGCAGCACCGACAGCACGCCCACCAGCCAGAGAGTCTGGTGGCGCTTGAGGCTGCTGCCCTTCACGGGGCCTCCGGCAGGCTGTCCGGCCCGAGCATGTAGCCCAGGCCGCGCACCGTGGTGACCCGCACCCCGCTGCCATCGAGCTTCTTGCGCAGGCGATGGACGTAGATCTCGATGGCTTCGGCGCGGGCGTCCTCATCCAGGCTGAAGACCTTCTCGAACAAGGCTTCGCGGGCGAGGGGGCGGCCGCCGCGGAGGAGTAGGGCCTCGAGCACCGCCAGCTCCCGCGGGGTCAGGTGCAGGGGCTGGCCGTCCACGCTGGCCATCCGGCTCACCGTGTCGAAGTCCAGGCGGCCGATGTGCACCACCGGGTTGAAGCCCGCCGAGCGGCGCAGCAGGGCTTTCAGGCGCGCCTCCAGCTCGTTCAACTCGAAAGGTTTGGCCAGGTAGTCGTCGGCCCCCAGGTTGAGGCCCTTGACCCGGTCGTCCACGGCGCCGCGGGCGGTGAGGATCAGCACCGGGATGCGCGAGCCGCGGGCGCGCAGACCGCGCAGCACGTCGAGGCCGTCCTTGCCGGGCAGGGTCAGGTCGAGGATCACCCCGTCGTACTCCTGAGTCAGCAGGAAGTGCTCGGCATGGTCGCCCCGGTCGGCCACGTCGATGGCGTAGCCGGCTTGGCGCAGGGATTTGGCCAGCCATTCGCCGAGTTCAGGGTGGTCTTCCACGAGTAGGATGCGCATGGCGCTCGCTTTCGATCAACGGGCGGGAGGGGGCAGACAGCGGAAAGTGTCGCCAGCGTAGCGCCAGGAAAGACTGAAAGCGAATCGAAAGGCGATCGGCGAATGATCCGTCCCACACGCTCCGGCAGTGGGCACAGGCCCCACCCGGATGCGATGGACGGCTCACAAAAACACAGAGGAGACATCATGACGTTCCCGTTCCAGCAGTCCCGCCGCCGCCTTGGCTTCCTGATCGCCGCCACCTTCGTCGGGCTGGCTGCCGGCAGCCTGCCGGCCCGCGCCCAGTCCGCTTCCGATCTGGCCGCCGCGGCCGCCCGGGAAGGCAAGCTGGTGATCTATGGCGTGACCGACAACGAGCAGGCCAACCACCTGATCCGCGAATTCCGCGTGCAGTACCCGGCTGTGCAGGTCGAGTACAGCAACATGAGCACCACCGAGCTGTACAACCGCTTCATCTCCGAGAGCGCGGCGGGCAGTTCGGCGGACGTCACCTGGTCGTCGGCCATGGACCTGCAGGTCAAGCTGGTGAATGACGGCTACGCCCAGCCCCACAAGTCGGCCGAGACGGCCAAGCTGCCGGAGTGGGCCAACTGGAAGAACGAGGCCTTCGGCACCACCTACGAGCCGATCGGCATTGTTTACAACAAGCGCCTGGTGCCGGCCGCCGACGTGCCCCAGAGTCACGCCGACTTCATCCGCCTGCTGACCACCCAGGCCGACAAGTACAAGGGCAAGGTGACCACCTACGACCCGGAGAAGTCCGGTGTCGGCTTCATGCTGGTGACCCAGGACAAGCAGGTCAATGGTGCCGGCTTTGCCGACCTGCTCAAGGCCTTCGGTGGCGTGTCCGTGAGGGTGCAGGGCGCCACCGGCACCATGATGGAGCGCATCGCCTCGGGCGAGAACCTGATCGGCTACAACCTCAACACCGCCTACGCCCTGACCCGGGCGCAGAAGGATCCGTCGATCGGCATCGTGCTGCCCAAGGACTACACCCTGGTGCTGTCCCGGGTGATGTTCATCGCCAAGGGCGCCAGGCACCCCAACGCGGCCAAGCTGTGGGTGGACTTCGTGCTGTCGAAGAAGGGCCAGGAGATCATCGCCAGCAAGGCCGACCTCTACGCCATCCGCCCCGACGTGGAGGGCGACACCACCGCCAGCGGCCTCAAGAAGCAACTGGGCGACGCCCTGCGCCCTGTGCCCATCGGCACCGGCCTGCTGACCTACCTGGATCAGGCCAAGCGCCTCGACTTCCTCAAGCAGTGGAACGCCGCCGTCAAGGCGAAGTAAGCGGGCCCTGCCGCCCCGTTGGGCCGGCTGCGCGCTTGCGTGCCGGCCGGGCCTGACGCCTCCGCTCCCCGCTTTTCAAACTCCCTTCTCGCGGAGATTCCCCATGTTGCAGACATTGCCCCGACGGGCAGTGGTGGCGCTGCTCGCCCTGTCCGTCTTCTTTCCGCTCGGCCTGGTGCTCTGGCAAAGCGTCCTGTCCGGTCCCTTCTTCATGCCTTCGGCGCAGTTGAGCCTGGAGTCCTTCGTCTTCATCTTCGAGGATCCGGACTTCTGGATGGCGACCCGCAACACCTTGATCGTCGCCGTCGGCATGAGCGTGATCGCCATCCCCCTCGGCGCCGTGCTGGCCTTCATCATGGTGCGCACCGACCTGCCCGGGCGGCGCTGGCTTGAGACGCCGATCCTGATCCCGATCTTCGTGTCGCCGGTGGTGCTGGGCTTCGGCTACGTAGTGTCGCTGGGGCCGGTCGGCTTCTTCTCGGTATGGTTCGAGGAGCTCTTCGGCTACGTGCCCTGGAACATCTACTCGCTGGCCGCCATCGTCGTCATCGCCGGGCTGACCCACGTCCCCCACGTGTATCTGTATTCGTCGTCGGCCCTGCGCAACCTGGGCTCCGACGTGGAGGAGGCGGCCCGCCTGAGCGGCGCCAGCCCCTTCCGGGTGGCCCGTGACGTGTCCATCCCGATGGTCTCGCCGGCCCTGCTCTACGTGGGGGTGCTGGTGTTCTTCCTGGGCTTCGAGATCTTCGGCCTGCCGCTGATCCTGGGCGACCCGGAGGGCCACCTGGTGCTCACCACCTACCTCTACAAGCTCACCAACAAGCTGGGCACGCCCTCGTATCACCTGATGGCGGCGGTGGCCACCTGCATCATCGCGGTGACCTTTCCGCTGGTGCTGCTGCAGCGGGCCCTGCTCAAGTCGGCCCAGCGTTTCGTGGCGATGAAGGGCAAGTCGGCCCGCCAGCGGCCCCTGGCCCTGGGCCCGTGGAAGTGGCTGGCCCTGGCGGTGATCGCCCTGTGGCTGCTGCTGACCATCGTGGTGCCGGTGTCCGGCGTGGCCCTGCGCTCGGTGGTGAG
This sequence comes from Zoogloea dura, assembly GCF_012927165.1. Lineage (GTDB taxonomy): Bacteria > Pseudomonadota > Gammaproteobacteria > Burkholderiales > Rhodocyclaceae > Zoogloea > Zoogloea dura. The sequence continues at coordinate 83,123 of NZ_JABBGA010000017.1, read as the reverse complement.
CAGCTGGGGGACGGGCATCAACCTGCTGGAGGTGCTGACCCTGGACCACTTCCGGGCGGTGTTCGAGGAGGACGTGATGATCCGCTCCATCCTCAACTCCATCCTGATCGGCACCTTCGGCGGCGCGCTGGCGGTGGGCGGCTACCTGCTGGTGGGGCTGGCCACCCATCGCAAGCCGGACGGCCTGTCGCGGCTGGTGGACTACATCGTCCTCACGCCGCGTGCGGTGCCGGGCCTGATGGCCGGCCTGGCGGTGTTCTGGGTCTTCCTCTTCGTGCCCTTCCTGGCGCCGCTGCGCTCGACCCTGTTCAGCGTGTGGTTTGCCTATGCGGTGGTGTGGCTGGCCTACGGCATGCGCCTGATCCAGAGCGCGCTGATGCAGGTGGGGCCGGAACTCGAGGAGGCCGGCCGCCTGGTGGGCGCCTCGCGGGCCCGGGTGTCCCTCGACATCACCGTGCCGCTGATCCGCAACGGCCTGCTCGGCGCCTGGCTGCTGGTGTTCATGATCTTCGAGCGCGAGTACTCCACCGGCGTCTATCTGCTGTCGCCCGGCACCGAGGTGATCGGTGCGCAAATCGTCTCCCTGTGGGCTTCCGGCGCCGTCGATGTGGTGGCCGCCCTGTCCCTGATCAACATGCTGCTGGTGGGCTCCGGCCTCGCCCTGGCCCTGCGTTTCGGAGTGAAACTTCATGACTGACAAGACCATCCTGTCCGTGGACAACCTCGCCCTGTCCTACGGTTACAACCCCATCCTGAAGGGCGTCTCCATGCAGCTGCGGCGCGGCGAGGTGGTGTCCCTGCTGGGCCCCTCGGGGAGTGGCAAGACCACCCTGCTGCGGGCGGTGGCGGGGCTGGAGCAGCCCCACGCCGGCTCGGTCACCATCGCCGGGCGGACCATCTACGACGCCGCCGCCGGCATCGACATCCCGGCCGAGAAGCGCGATCTGGGCCTGGTCTTCCAGTCCTACGCCCTGTGGCCGCACAAGACCGTCTTCGACAACGTGGCCTACCCCCTCAAGCTGCGCAAGGTGGGGCAGGGCGAGATCGCCGAGCGGGTCCAGGCGGCGCTGAAGAACCTGGGCCTCGGCCACCTCGCCGAGCGCTACCCGCACCAGCTCTCCGGCGGCCAGCAGCAGCGGGTGTCGATCGCCCGGGCGCTGGTCTACAACCCGCCGGTGATCCTGCTCGACGAGCCGCTCTCCAACCTCGACGCCAAGATGCGCGAGGAGGCCCGGGCCTGGCTGCGCAACCTGATCGTCGAGATGCAGCTGTCGGCCCTGGTGGTGACCCATGACCAGTCCGAGGCGATGGCCATGTCCGACCGCATCCTGCTGCTCAACGGCGGGGTGATCGAGCAACAGGGCTCGCCCCAGGAGATGTACAGCCAGCCGCAGACCTATTTCGTCGCCGACTTCATGGGCAGCAACAACATCCTGAAGGGGCGGATCACCGAGATCTGCGACGGCGAGGCCTGCGTCGAGGTGGCTGGGCAGCTGCGGCTGTGGGGGCGCCGGCGCAGCGACGCCGCCATCGGCCAGGAGGTCAAGGCGGTGCTGCGGGTGGAGCAGTTGCACCTGGCCGACGGACCCGGCGAGCACCGCCTGGCCATGGACCTGGCCACCTCGATGTTTCTGGGGGATCGCTACGAGTACGTTTTCCATGCCGGCGACACCCTGCTGCGCGCCTGGGGCAAGCGCCCCGAGGCGGCTGGGCAGCGCTGGCTGGAGTTTCCGCCGGAGGCGGTGTGGGTGTTCTGATTCCCTGAGTGTTCCCTGACCCCGGCGCGCCACCTCCCTTGCGCCGGTTTGCGCCCCGCCTCGCCGCCTCTTCCGGGGAAGGCGGCGGGGCTTCTTTTTTTGGGCCCGCTTCGGGCTGATGACTCATCGGATCATGTTCCAGACTCTTGCAAGGAAGGCCCCCGTCGGGTGGGTCCTGGCCGCCCTGCTGCTGGCCCTGGGGGCGGCGCTGGGCGCCGAACACCTGCACCTGCCCCTGCCGTGGATGATCGGGCCCTTGTTCAGCGTGGCGGCGGCCCGCACCGCGGGCCTGCCCCTGCTGGCGGCGCCGGGAGGCCGCCAGGCCGGGCTGTGGGCGATCGGCACCGCCCTGGGGCTGTACTTCACGCCGGAGGTGCTCGGGCACCTGGGGGACAACCTGCTGCCGGTGCTGTCGATGGCCGCCTGTGCGGTCGGGGTGGGGGTGCTGAGCGCCCTGGTGATCCGGCGGTGGACCGGAGTGGGGGCCGAGACAGCCTTCTTCGCCGGCCTGCCCGGCGGCGCTTCCGAGATGGTGGTGCTGGCCGAGCGCCAGGGCGGTGCGCCGGACCGGGTGGCCGCGGCCCACGCCCTGCGGGTGATGGTGGTGGTGTCGGTGGTGCCCTTCGTGCTGCAGCACTGGGGGGCGGTGGGGGTCGAGGTCTTCAGCGGCAGCGCGCGCGCCGTTGACCCGGCCCGCCTGCCCCTGCTGGTGGGGGCCGCCCTGGCCGGGGTGATGCTGCTGCACCGCCTGCGCATCGCCAATGCCTGGGTGCTGGGGCCGCTGTTGTGCGTCGGTGCCCTGGCGGCCCTGCAGGTGCCCCTGTCGGCCTTGCCGGCATGGGCGGTGAGCGCGGGCCAGCTGTTGCTCGGCACGGCCCTGGGCTGCCGCTTCTCACCCGAGTTCTTCCGTGCCGCGCCGCGCTTCCTCGCCGTGTCGGCCGCCAGCACCCTGCTGGCATTGATCCTGTCCGCAGCCTTCGTGGCGGCGCTCGGACGCTTCGTGCCCATCCCCGTTTCGTCCCTGGCCCTGGCGGCCTCACCCGGTGGCATGGCCGAGATGTGCGTGACGGCCAAGGTGATGCATCTGGCCGTTCCCCTGGTCACCGCCACCCATGTGCTGCGGGTGGTGCTGTTTACGGTGTGGGCGCCGCACATGTGCGGCCTCTTCTTGCGCCTCCTGCGCGTGCTTGGGCGCTGAGACACCGAAAGCGGATCGAAAGGTGATTCCGCTGAAATCGACAGCGTTCCACCCGGTATCGCCGGGGGAGCTGAGAGGCGTACCGCCCACACAATAAAAGAGGAAAGTTGAGATGAGACAGACCCTGATTTACGCTGCCCTTGCCGCCTGCATGACGAGCTTTGCCGCTACGCCGGCCCTGGCCGATGTGAACGATGAGCTGCGCGCCGAGCTGGCGGCCCAGCGCGCCCGCCTGGAGGAGCTGGAGAAGAAGCTGGCAGCCGCCACCGCCGCCCAGGCCGAGACCGCCCGGGTGGTGGCCAAGGTGGAGAGCAGCGCTGCCGCTGTGGCGAAGCCGGCCGGCAAGTCCCTGTCCATGCCGGCCGGCCTGAGCATCTACGGTATTGCCGACGCCGGTATCGAATACGGCGACTACGGCCAGGGCCACAAGGTCCGCGTGCAGAGCGGCCTCGGCTCGGCCAGCCGGCTGGGTTTCAAGGGGGAGCGGGGCTTCGGCGACGATCTGTCGGCCTACTTCCAGCTCGAGGCGGGCATCTCCTTCGACAACGGGCAGAACACCGGCCACTCCAGCAACATCAGCAATCCGGGGCAGGGCGCGGCCTCGTCTTCGGCACCCAACACCACCGGCGTGGCGATCTTCTCCCGCAACACCTTCGTGGGCCTGCGCGGCAAGGCGGGCGACATCCGCTTCGGCCGGGACTATGCGCCGATCTACTCGATCACCAGCAGCTCCGACCCCTTCACCATCGGCGGCGCCACGGCCTTCCGCCTGTGGTCCAGCGCGGCGGCCAGCCGCTTCGACAACGGGGTGTTCTACTTCTCGCCAAACATCGGCGGCTTCCAGGCCAGCCTGGCCTACTCGGCGGGCATGGAGAACAACAGCCGCAGCAACGTGGGGGTGACCGGCTCCGCCACCAGCACCGGGCCCAAGGATGAAGGCAAGGGCAGCAGCGCCAGCCTGACCTACCGCAAGGGGCCCCTGTTCGTGGGCGCCGGCTATCTGAACTTCCTGCGCCAGGGCACGGTTGCCGCGCCGGCCACCGAGGACGTCCGCCGCAAGGCCCGCAACCTGGCGGCTACCTACGACTTCCAGGTGGCCAAGGTGTATGCCCAGTACCTGCTGGGTGAGGACACCCAGGACGGGGTGGGCAAGAAGCTGGACCGCCGGGTGTGGTGGCTGGGCGTGGCGGTGCCCTTCAAGAGCGTGCACACCCTGCGCGCCGTGTACGGGCACCTGGATGACCGCATGAGCACTGATCGCGACTCCAGCCACTTCGGCCTGGGTTACGAATACGCCCTCGACCGCCAGACCGACCTGTACGCCTACTACGCCCAGGTCAGCAACCAGAACGGCGGCAAGAACTCCCTGTGCGCCGGCGGCACCTGCCAGGGTTACGACGGCGACACCAACCTGCCGGCCAACTTCACGCCCAAGTCGCTGATGATGGGTGCACGCTACCGCTTCTGAGCGCCGGGTTCCCCGCGGAGGGGAACTGGCTCCCCGCCGTGTGGGCCATATCTGGGCGGCTTTCCGTTGTTTTGGGTTGGATTGGCCGAGAATTCGCCCCGGCGGGCGACTCACTTCTTTGCTTCGCCAAAGAAGTAAGCAAGAAAGGCGACCCGCCTCGCCGGTCATTCGCTACGCGAATGACTGCCCTGCGCTGCTCACGGCAGGCGGCCGGCGCGGAACTCGCCCTGCGGGCTCAGACAGCCGCGCCGGACTACCCCGCCTGCCGTTCCGCGGATCAAAGGGTCGGAACGGGCTTTTCGCAAGCTCCGCGCGTTTGCTGAAGCCTTGGTTGGCTTTCATGGAAAAAGCAAAACCCCAACGTCTCGCATCCACTGCCTTTTCCGTAGAGGCTCGGTGTTTGCTGAAAGCCCGTCCTGACCCTTTGATCCGCGCAGCAGCGGGCGGGGTAGTCCGGCGCGGCTGTTTGAGGAGGCGCAGCCGACGAGTTCCGCGCCGGCCGCCCGATGCGAGCAGCGCAGGGGAGTCGTTCGCTACGCGAACGACCGGGGAAGCCGGGTCGCCTTTCTTGCCTTCTTCTTTGGCGAAGCAAAGAAGAAGGTCGCCCGCCGGGGCGAATTCCCGGCCAATCCAACTCAAAACAACGGAAAGCCGACCAGTAAAGGCACAGACGCAGTGCTTGATCCGAGTTCGCGGGCGGCTGAAGCCGCCCCTACTGCCCCAGCAGCCCGGCGGTGACGGCTTCGGCGACGCGGATGCCGTCCACGCCGGCCGACAGGATGCCGCCCGCGTAACCGGCACCTTCGCCGGCCGGGTAGAGGCCCTTCACATTGAGGCTCTGGCAGTTCTCGCCGCGGGTGATGCGCAGGGGCGAGGAGGTGCGCGTCTCGACGCCGGTGAGCACCGCGTCGTACATATTGAAGCCGCGGATCTGCCGGTCGAAGGCGGGGAGCGCCTCGCGCATGGCGGCGATGGCGTAGTCGGGCAGGGCGGTGGACAGATCGCCCAGCTTCACCCCCGGTTTGTACGACGGCTCCACCGAGCCCAGCTGGGTGGACGGCTTGCCCTTGAGGAAGTCGCCGACCAACTGGCCCGGCGCCTCATAGGTCTCGCCGCCGAGCACGAAGGCATGGCTCTCCAGCCGGCGCTGGAGCTCGATGCCGGCCAGCGGGCCGCCCGGATAGTCCTTCGGGTCGATGCTGACGACGATGCCCGCATTGGCGTTGCGCTCGTTGCGCGAGTACTGGCTCATGCCGTTGGTGACGACCCGGTTGGGTTCCGAGGTGGCCGCCACCACGGTGCCGCCCGGACACATGCAGAAGCTGTAGACCGCGCGCCCGTTGGAGGCGTGATGGACCAGCTTGTAGTCGGCCGCGCCCAGTTCCGGGTGGCCGGCGTGGGGGCCGAGGCGGGCCTTGTCGATCAGCGACTGGGGGTGCTCGATGCGGAAACCCACCGAGAAGGGCTTGGCCTCCATGAAGACGCCCCGCTGGTGGAGCATTTCGAAGGTGTCGCGGGCGCTGTGGCCGAGGGCCAGCACCACGTGGTCGGTACGGATCTCGTCGCCGCTGGCAGTGCGCACGCCACGCACCTGGCCGTCTTCGATGAGGACGTCGGTGACCCGCTGCTGGAAGCGGATCTCGCCACCCAGGGCCTCGATCTCGGCACGCATGGTCTCGACCATGCCGACCAGGCGGAAGGTGCCGATGTGCGGCTTGGACACGTAGAGGATCTCCTCCGGCGCGCCGGCCTTGACGAACTCGGTCAGCACCTTGCGGCCGTAGTGCTTCGGGTCCTTGATCTGGCTGTAGAGCTTGCCGTCCGAGAAGGTGCCCGCGCCGCCTTCGCCGAACTGCACGTTGGATTCGGGGTTGAGGGTGTTCTTGCGCCACAGGCCCCAGGTGTCCTGGGTGCGCTCGCGCACGGCCTTGCCCCGCTCGAGCACGATAGGCCGGAAGCCCGCCTGGGCGAGGATCAGGGCGGCAAAGATGCCGCAGGGGCCGAAGCCGATCACCACCGGGCGCTGGGCGAAACCGGGCGGGGCCTTGCCGACGAAGCGGTAGGCCATGTCCGGGGTCGGCTTGATGTGCAGGTCGCCGGCGAACTTGTGCAGTAGGGCGGCCTCGTCCTTCACCTCCACATCGACGATGTAGATGAAGGTAAGGTGGGCGTTCTTGCGCGCGTCGTAGCTGCGCTTGAAGACGGTGAAGCCGGCCATGTCGGCGGAGGGAATGCCGAGGCGCTTGAGGATGGCGGCGGGCAGGGCCTCGGCCGGATGGTCGAGGGGCAGGCGGAGTTCGGAAATGCGCAGCATGGGCGTCATGGCGGGATGGCGGATCCCGCAGATGGCTGATGATGGGGCGGCGATTTTACCCGGAATCTACCCAGAATCGGGAAGCCGCCGGCCGCTGCTGCGCGGGTTGGAGGGCGGCCCCGGCCACAGCCGGAGCGGCTGCGACGGGGCGGAGTCGATTGGAAGACTTAGTCGGCGGCCTGGATCGGGATGGGGATCAGGACCTGGCGGCGCTGGGCACGGATCAGGCGGTCCATCTGGCACGCGACCTTGTACTGGACCCGGTCGGCCAGCCGGTCGATGGCTTCGCGCATGTCGGCGCCGATCTCTTCCATCACCAGCGAGCGGTTCTTCAGCTGCACCACGATCCGGGCCAGCTTGTCGGCACCGCCACGGGGGCCGTTGACGTCCGACAGGCGCACGGTGACCGACTGCACGGCCTGGCCAAAGCGGCCCAGGGCGGCGCGGATGCGGCGGTTGGCGTGATTGCGCAGGTACTTGGCGGTGGGCAAGCCTTTGGCCTTGATCTGGACTTCCATGATGTCATCTCCTTTGCAGTGAGTGAGGCCTCACTATATGGGCGCCAATACATCAAGTAAAGTCGCATTAGCTGATGTATTGTTTCGATATATTCGAAGTGTTACATCCGCTTGGAGAGGCCGGAAACGCCATGAACCTGAAGCACCTTTTCTATTTCTGGAAGACTGCCCGCAGCGGTGGCGTGGTGAAGGCCGGCGAGGCCCTGCACATCACCCCGCAGACCATCAGCGGGCAGATCCGCCTGCTCGAGGACAGCCTCGACACCCAGCTCTTCGCCCGCGACGGCCGCAGCCTGGAGCTGACCCCGGCGGGGCGCCTGGCCATGGAATACGCGGACGAGATGTTCTCCCTCAGCGCCGAGCTGGAGCAGGCCCTGCGCCACTATCCCAAGGGCCGGCCGGTGGAGTTCCGGGTCGGGGTGTCGGACGCGGTGCCCAAGTCGATCGCCTACCGCCTGCTGCGGCCCGCTGTGGACCCGGCCGATCCGGTGCGCATCATCTGCCGCGAATGGCGCCTCGACCGGCTGCTCGCCGAGCTGGCGATTCACAAGCTGGACCTGGTCATCGCCGATTCGCCGATTCCGCCCTCGGTGGATGTGCGGGCCTACAACCACCGTCTGGGGGAGTCGGGGCTGAGCTTCATCGCCGCCCGCTCATTGCTCACCGAAGGCATGGAGCCCTTCCCGGCCTGTATGGGCTCCCTGCCGACCCTGCTTCCCGGGGAAGACTCCGCGATGCGGCGGAAGTTCGAGGACTGGCTGGATCGCAAGCGGCTGCGTCCGCGCATCGCCGGTGAGTTCGACGACACGGCACTGATGACCGCCTTCGGGCGGGCGGGGGTTGGTACCTTCATGGTGCCGACGGCGATCGAGCAGGAGATCCTCGGTTCGGGCGATCTCGTGGTGCTGGGGCGGGCGGAGGAGGTGCGGATCGAGTACTACGCCATCTCGGTGGAGCGGCGCCTGACCCATCCGAGTGTGCTGGCCATTTCCGATGCGGCCAAGGCCGGCCTCGAGGCGATGGGCAGCGGTGGCGTGGTGGACGCCTGGGAGGGCGGTGCGCTCCGGCCGGATTGAGCCGCCCCCAGGCCGCCGGGCGCGCACAAAAAAAGACCCCTGCCGCGGCTGGCCCGGGGCAGGGGAATGCTAGGGGGTACAACAGGTACTACGGGTAAAGTTGTGGGAGCAACCGGCCCGGAGGCCGGTCGGGGTCAGCCGTTCTGCTGGACCCCGGCCACCAGCCAGCCAGCATTGCCACTACGGGGCTTGGTGAGGTGCCAGATCTCGTCGATGCCTTCCGGTGCGGCATTGGCTTCTTCGCGCAGCAGGCCGGTGAAGCGGACGCTGACGACATAGCGCTCGGTTTCTTCGGCAACGTCGATGACCTCGGCGTTGAGGGAGACCACGTCGGTCTTCTGCGGGGCCGTGCCGTGATCCATCCAGTTCATCTTGATCTCGGCGAACATCTCCGGCGTGGTGTATTCCCGGATGTCTTCCAGGTTGCGGGCATCGTTGGCGGCCTGCAGGCGGATGAAGTTCACCTTGGCGTTGCGCACGAAGCTTTCCGCGTCGAAATCGGCCGGGATGGAGCCTGCACCGGCGGTCGCAGCGGCCGCGGCAGCTGCCGCGACGGGGGCTGCGGCACCGCCACCAAAGGCCGGGGCGGCGGCAGGTGCGGCATTGCCGTAATCAGCCTGCTTGGCGGTGTACTGCATGCCTTGCGCGCCCGCACCTGCACCGGCAAGGGCCGGCTGGTTGGCGGCGGCACGCTTGCGCAGGAAGAAGCCGATCACCGCAATGACGGCGAAGGCGATCAGCGCCATCATCATCATCGAAGCAAGCTCTTCACCGAAGCCGAAGTGGGAGGCCAGGGCGGCCAGGCCGATACCTGCGGCGAGACCGGCCAGGGGGCCCATCCAGGAGCGCTTGGGCTGGGCCTGGGCCGCGGCGGCCGGAGCGGCCTGCTGGGCGCGGGCCGGCGCGGCGGCGGCACCCGGAGCCTGGGCCGGGGTGGCGGGGGTGGCAGTGGGGGCCTTGGGCTGGCTCAGTTCCTGGCGCTGCATGCCCGACGACTTGCCTCCACCAAAACGCTTGGCGGCATCGGCATCGCCGGCAACGAGGGTCAGGCCCAGCGCCAGGGCGGCGCCCATCAGGGCAAAGGATTTCATGTATGTCTCCTGTGATTGGGGATTTCAGCCCTGCAAGGATAGCCGCGGAGAGAGGTAAATAAAATCAGAATTGTTGGTAGCTTAAGTGCGGAAAAAACTGAATGTCAGGTTTTCGGTTTGCCCGCCTTCAGCGCCGCGCAGGGGTCGCCGCGAGGTGCCGGAGGGGTGCGCCAGACGTGGGTGTACAGCTTGTCGCCGGTATCCGGCCGATCTTCTTCGATGAAGCCGACGCTGAGGATGCGGGCGCCGGGGCGCAGTTCGCCAAGCAGGGCCGGGACGCCGTAGTCGCTGCGCAGGTGGCCGTTGCCGGCCAGCAGGACGGCCGGCCTGCCCGGCACGGCGAGCAGGGTGGTGGCCATGGCCGCGTCGCGGGCCCGCTGGGCCAGGCGCATGCCGGGAACCCGGCTGGCCGGCAACTGGCCGCAATGGCTGTCCAGCAGGTCTGCGTCCAGGGCGGCCTGGGCGTCGGCGTTGAGCGGGGCACGGGAGAGGGGGGCGGCCAGGGGCGGCGGCAGGGCCGGGAGCCCCTCGCGGACGAGGCGGCGGGCCAGGTCGCGACCGATGTTGCCCCCGGTGGCCGGGATGCCTGCCCGGGCCAGGCCCTCAAACAGGGGCGCGTGGGTGGGCCATTGCCAGCCTGTGCTGTCGAAGCCGGCCTGGTTCAGGGCCTCGAGAACGCTGCGCCCGCTGTCGGACGAGGTGCCCCACCGCGCTTCATGGCCTTGTTCCAGGTGTTCCACCACCACGCGGTCCGGGGCAAGCCGGGCAAGGAACTCGGCCCGCAGCTGATGATGGCGGGGATTGTCATGGACTTCGCCGAGGAGCACGAAGTCTGCCTGCCGGGCCAGGTCGAGCAGGTCGGCGATGGCGAGCCTGCGGCCGCTGCGGGTGTCGACGATGGCCTCGGCGTGCAGGGGGGAGGGCAGGGCGCTGATGAGCAGGGAGAAGAGCAAGAGGAGGCGCATGGGAAGGTGGACGGGGGGAACCGGGGGAAGTTCGCCGGGTCAGGGCTTCGCGTTGTCCGCGCCCTCCGGCACATAGACGATGGAGCCGTCCTTCATGCGGTAGGCCACGCCGGCCTTTTCGCCGTCACCGCTGCCGATGGCGCCATTCGACTTGTAGCGTTCGACCTTCTCGCCTTTCTTGATGACGACTTCCATGGTGGGCTTGCCCGCATCGGTGATCACCGTGACGTCCTGCTTGCTGAAGGGGGTCATCAGCGGATTGCGGGCGATGGTGATGAGCAGGGCGGCGATGATCACCAGGAAGATGTCGATCAGGTTGACCACCGAGAGGATCGGGTCCTCGGTCTCGGGTTCGTGCAGGAGCTTGAGGGCCATGCTTCAGGCCTCCTTGCGCAGGCGCGCGACGGCGATCATTTCCTCGGCCAGCCAGCGGCGCCGGACGTTGGTGATCCAGAAGGTGATGGAAGCGGCGATGAGCGCCAGGATGACCGCCGAGAAGGCCACCGTGAGGTTGTGGGAGACCTGCGCCAGGTCGCCGTCGGAGAGGGACTTGAGGGCGGGGCCCATGGGGATCATGGTGGCCACCAGGCCCAGCATCGGCGTGACGCGGCTGGCCACCCGTGGAGCTTCGAGCAGGGTGTGGGCGAGCAGGTCGAGTTCGTCGTCGGTGAGGTCCTTGCGTTCCCGCCAGGCGGCGACCAGGACCTGGCCCCTGCCGCCGCGGCGGCGCCAGGCGAGCAGCAGGAATTCGCCGAGGGACCAGAAGGCGAACAGGAAGAGCACGGCGATGAGGAGCAGGGTGGGCAGCAGGAAGACCTGTGCCACGTCGTACATGGTGTTTTCGAGGAGGTGGTTCATGGCGTTCGACGGTGGTTTCAGGGATGGGTGCGGAGGCCCCGCAGCGTGCCGCCCAGGGTCGCCAGGGCAATGAGGGCCAGGCCCAGGGCGGCGCGGATGGGGGCTGCCGGAGCCGGCGGTTCGACCTTGTCGAGGCGCTGGCCCTGGATGGGGGGCGGGGGCGGTGCGGGTTGCGTTTCGGCGGGCTGTTGCCGGGCGGCTTCGGCCTGCGGCGGTGGGGCCTTGGCCGGCGTGGTGGCCGGGGGGGCGATCACCTCGCCAAAGCCGGCGAAGCGCTGTAGCGCGGTGTTGTCGGTCTTCACCTGGTGGCGGGTGGCGAGATCCCGGTAGCGGGCCTTGAGCTCGTCGAGGGTTGCCTTGTCGGTCTGCCAGTAACCCTGGCGCGCGGCTTCCAGCATGCGTTCGATGCTCTGCGCGAGGGCGTGGGGGTTGTTGCGTTCGAACCAGTCCCGCAGGCCGAGGCGGTGCTTGTCGCGCACGTAGACGTCCACGAACTCCTGCCACTGGTCGTCACGGACGATCTCGCGGGCCACCGCCTGCCAGCCGGAGAAGTTGTTGATGCCGTCCAGGACCTGCAGGGTGCCGGCGTAGCCTTCGCGCATCAGGCCCTGGATGTAGCCGGGGTGGAAATTGCGGATGGCCAGCTCCTTGGCCAGGAAGCCGGCGGCGCCTTCCACCTTGCCGCCTCCCTGGCCGCGCAGGTTGGAGATGTAAAGCTCGGGTGCCTTGCCGTCCAGGTGGCGTACCGCCAGGGCGATGCCGCCCAGGTACTGGAAGGGGTCGTCGGTGGTGAGCATGCCGTAGAGGTTGGAGGTGCGTGACAGCACCGCGCCCTCGGTGCCCTTCAGGTGGGCGGCGTAGAGATTCTCGCCGCCGGCGCCGGGTTGGCCCCAGCTGTCTTCGTCGGGACCGTAGCCGAACTGCATGCGTGACAGGTACAGGCCGGCCAGCTTGCGGTCGCCCTCGGCCTTGCCCTTCCAGGTGTCGGTGGCGAGGGCGGCGTCGTCCAGGCCGGTGCCGTAGCGGCCCGATTCAGAGGAAAAGACGCGGGTCTGGGCGGCATTGAGGGCCTGGGCATCGCTCCATCCCTTGGCCTTGAGGGCCGCGGCGATGCGGCGGCTGTTGGCGGCCACCGGGTTATCGGTTTCGTCGCCGGCCTCGGCGGCCAGGCGGGCGGCTTTGGCGAGCAGGCGCATCACGTTGGGGAAGTGGTCCCGGTACAGGCCGGTGGCGGACAGCACCACGTCCACCCGCGGGCGGCCGAGGGTGGCGCGGGGCACCAGGCGCACGTCGCTGACCCGGCCGCCGGCGTCCCACACCGGCTCGACGCCGAGGGCCCACAGGGCCTGGGCTTCGAGCAGGCCGAAGTGGCGCATGGTTTCCACCGACCACAGGGTGAAGGTGAGCTTCTGCGGGGCCTTGCCGGTCTTGCCGCGGTGGGCGGCGAGAAGCTGGTCGAAGGCCTCGCGGCCGGCTTCCCAGGCGGCCTGTGTAGGCACCCGGGAGGGATCGAAGCCGTACAGGTTGCGGCCGGTGGGCAGGGCGTCCGGATTCTTGATCGGGTCGCCGCCGTAGCTGGTGGGGATGTGGCGCCCTTCCAGGCCGGCCAGCAGGGCCGCCATTTCGGGGGCGGCATCGAGGGCGGCATACCGCTGGCGGGCCTGTTCGGCTGCCGCGCGGGCCGGGGCGGGCAGGCTGGCCGGATCGAGGCGCCCGCCCACGAGATCGGCCAGGCGGCGGTAGGGCGTACTCTCCTTGAGGCGGGTGTAGTCGCCGACCAGCATCTCGTCGGCTTCCTCGCCCGGGTTGGCGACGCCCTCCCAGAAGGTCTTGCCGGCCATCATCAGCACGGTGGCGAGGCGCCATTCGTCGCCGGCGCCCTGGCCGAAGGTGTGCAGGCCCATGGGCTGGGCGCTGCGGGCGAGCTCGTGGAGGTGGGCGTGGACCTCGGTGACGAAGGCGGGGAAGTCGGTGCGGATGCGCGCCTCGTTCCAGCCCAGGTCCTGGTCGATGCGCTCCTTGCGCACGGCGCTGAGGAGTTCGGCGCGGATCTTGTCCTTCACGGCACCGTCGTCCTGGGCCAGCCAGGCATGCAGCTGGTCGTGAATGTGGGTCAGTGCGGCGTGCAGGCCGGCCGGGGCGAAGGGCGGCGTCTGGTGGCTGATGATGGTGGCGCGGCCGCGGCGTTTGGCTTGGGTGGCCTCGCCGATGTTGTCCACGATGTAGGGGTAGAGCACCGGCACATCGCCGACCGCCAGCATCGGGAAGTCGGTTACCGACAGCCCGCGCTCCTTGCCGGGCAGCCATTCCTGGCTGCCGTGGGTGCCGTAGTGGATGAGCGCGTCGCTGCGGGCCTGTTCCCGCGCCCACAGGTAGGCGGCCAGGTAGAAGTGGGAGGGGGCGGCGCTGGTGGAATGGTAGAGGGCCTTCTCCTTGTCCTCCCAGCGTTCGCCGCGGGGTGGTTGGGGCAGCAGGTGCAGGTGGCCCAGCTTGAGGCGGGGGATCACGAACCAGGCTTCGCCGTTCTGGCGGATGACCATGGAGGAGCGCTCCGGTTCGCCCCAGCGCGCCTGGAGCTGCTGCCGGACGCCGTCCGGCAGGGTCTTCAGCCAGCGTCGGTAGGTGGTGACGGACAGCCGCTCGGCGAGGCCGTCGCGCAGCAGGGATTCCAGCTCGCGCAGGTCGTCGGCGGGCTGGTAGTAGGGCGCGAGGAGGCGCTGCAGGGACAGGGTGAGCTCGGTCTCGCCCGGAGTTTCGGTGGTGTAGCCGCGGGCCTTGAGGGCTGCGAGGGTGCCGACCAGGCTGCGCGGCAGGTTCATGAAGGAAGCGGAGAGGTTCTTTTCACCGGGGGGGTAGTTCCAGAAGAACAGCGTCACCCGTTTGTCGGCGTTGGGCAGGGTCTGCAGGCGGGCGAGGCGCAGGGCCTTGCCCACCACGGCATCGGCCTGGCCGGCGACGGGGGCGATCTGGTCGTCGGACTTGCGGGTGGCCGCGGCGATCTGGATGTCCACCACGCCGGCGTATTCGGCCTGGGCCAGGTAGAAGGGCACGTCCATCAGCGCCACGCCCTGCGGGTCGGCCGCCCAGGCGGCTTCGTCGCCCTTGCGGTAGGGCATGGCCTGTACGACCGGGATACCCAGCTCGACGAACTCGGCGCGGCGGCCGTCCGGGTTGAGCATGATCTGGGTGTTGATCAGGGCCCGGGGGAGGGTTCGATCTCCGACGCGGACCATGCGCCGGACGGCGTCCGAGTCCATCACCGGGCTGTAGAAGGGCAGGGGCACGGCGCCGGCCTTCTCGATGCGGCGGATCAGGTCGTCGATGAAGGCGGTCTGTTCGGCGGCGATGTACTGCTGGTGCAGGGCGATGGCGATGACCGGGGCGGTGGGCTGATCGGAGCCGGTCTTCCAGCGCAGGTAGGTGGCGGGTTCGGCGAACACCAGGCCGGGGTAGTCCGGGTGGTAGAGGCCACTCTTGGGGAAGACGATGGGGTCCCGGACGCCGCCGGCCTGCTTGCCGTCCAGGCGTGCGGCGAGCGTGGCCAGAAATGCGTCGAAGTTGAGGCGGCCGCCGTTTACATAATAGGTGTGCAAGCGCCGGGCCAGAGCGTCCGGCAGGCCTTGCCAGCGGGGTTGGCTGTCGTGCAGCCACAGGGCCGGGCCCCTGAGACCGGGGAGTGCCGTGGCCAGACGGGTTTCAACAAAGGCCTGGAGGTGGTCCCGGGGCGTGTCGAAGAGAACCAGATCATAGCCCCGGAACAGTTCCGGGCCGGTTTCCGGCGCCAGCTTCTCGGCGAAGCGGGCATCCAGCTGCAGGCCGTGGCTCAGGGCGCTGTCGGCCAGCTTGAGAAACTTGCCGGGCTGGACGGGCGAGGTGCTGATGACCAGGATGCGCGCGGCCGCCACCGGGCCGCTGCCGGTGAGCAGCAGCAGGCACAGCAGGGGCAGCGCCAACAGTGCGGGCAGGCGCCCGAGGGCATGGGGCAGGCGCGCCATGCTCAGAAGTCCACCTGCAGGGACGTGGCGAGGTTGCGGCCCGGCTGGGTGAAGAAGGCCGGGCCGGCGTCGGTGCTGGCGAGGCCGACCTGGCGGATGTCGCTCCACAGCCAGTACTTCTTGTCGAAGAGGTTGTTGAGAGCGACGTTGAGGCGGGCCCTGGGGTGGATCTGCAGACTGGCGGACAGGTCCATCACGGCATAGCCGGGGCTTCGGAAGTAGTCCACCTCGGAGCTGTCCACCCGGTCCTTCTTGCGGGCGGCACGCAGCCGGGTGTCGACGGCCAGGGGGCGGCCAGCGACGCTGCCATCCCAGCCCAGGTTGAGATAGAGGCGGGCAGGATCGACGGTATTGAGCGGTTGGTCGGCGGAAGTGACATCGCCCTGGGACCAGGCGATGGCGCCAGCGCTGCGGAAGCCGCCGGGCAGGGCCCAGTTGCCGCGCAGTTCCGCACCGCGTATGCGGACGCTGGCGAGGTTGATGGATTGATACACGGAGCGCACGGCATTGCCCAGGCAGGCTGGCTGACTGGCGCCGGAGGGGGTCGAGCAGATCAGCTCATTGCTGATGAAGTTGCTGTACTTGTTGTTGTACAGCGCGATGTGCACATCGCCGCCGGCGAGCTTGAAGCGGCTGCCCACCTCGACGCCCGTGCTGGTTTCCGGTTTGAGATCAGGGTTGGGCAGGCTCGCGTAGTTCTGGGCGGAGTTGTAGAAGAGGCCGTTCACCTCCTCGTAATTAGGCGCCCGGAAGCCGCGCACGACCTGGCCGTAGAAGGACAGTGCGGGGCTGTGGCGCCAGATGGCGGCGAGCTTGGGCGAGGCGGCCGAGTGGTCCTGGCCGGTGGCGCTGAAGGTCTGGCCGCCGATGGTCTTGGCGAGCGGGTCGGGGCGCAGCTTGACGCTGTCCAGACGCAGGCCCGGGGTGAGGGTCAGCCGGCCGAAGCCGATCTCGTCCTGGGCGAACAGGCCCAGGCTGGTGGACTCGCCGGGAGCGAAGTCGCGCAGGGGGTAGGTGTCGCCGGCGAGGCTCTTGCTGACGGTGCCGGTGGTCTGGTTGGTGATCAGGTAGTCGCGGAGCTCGTCGAGCTGGTGACGCCGCCAGTCTGCCCCGAGGACCAGGAAGTGCTCGAGGGCGCCGGTGACAAGGCCTTGCTCCAGCTGCAGGCTGGCCCCGGTGGTCTGTTGCCGAAAGTCGAAGTTCATGTCGATCAGGCAGGTGTTGCTGCCACGGGTGGTGCCGGAGCAGGTTGCGGTGGTGCTGCTGCGGGTCTGCAGGGTGTTGGTGTGGTTGGCGGCGCTCTGGTGATAGGCGCTGAGGAGCAGACGGTCGACGAAGCCGGCGGCAGGCTTCCATTCCCAGTCGAAGGAGACGCGTTCGCGGCGGGCGTCCTCGCTGCCGTTGGCGGCGCTGACACGCGGCAGCGATGTGGCCAGGCGCAGCAGTTCGCTGTCGGCCTGCTGGTGGCGGTCTTCGTAGGTGAAGCGCAGGCGGTGGCCGGGCGCGGGTTTCACCACCAGGCGGGCGAGGGTGCCCCGGGAGCTGTTCTCCTGGGGATTGGGCTGCTCGCGGCCGGCACTGCTGCCACCGGCTTCGCCCCGGTTGTCGAGTTCGCTGCCGGCGCGCCGGGTGAGGGCCAGCAGGGCCTCTACCTGCTCGTTGCCGCCGGCAAAGTAGGCGGTGTTCTGGAAGCTGTTGTCGGCGCCGCGCCAGGTGCCCTTGTAGCGGGCGGCCACGTCACGACTGCCGAGGATGTCGCGGGGATCGAGGGTGAGGTAGCTGACCACGCCGCCGAGAGCGTCCGAACCATACAGGCTGGAGGCCGGGCCGCGCAGGACTTCGACCCGCTTGAGAAAGTCGAACTCGGGGCTGTCCGAGCTGGATGTGGTGGCATTGGAGGGGCCGCCGCCGTTGTAGTAGTCGGGTAGGCGCACGCCGTCCACCTGCTGGAGGACGCGGTTGCCCTCGATGCCGCGGATGTTCACCGAGCCGGCACCAAAGCGGCGCAGGTCACGGGCGACCACCACGTCGGGTTCATCGACGAAGAGGGCGGCCTCGTCGTGGGGCATGCGCCGGGCGAGGTCTTCCTGGGTCAATACAGTGATTGTGGTGGGGACGGTGTCGGCAGTCGTCTCGGTACGGGTTGCCGAGACCACGACGCGGGCGAGCGTCGGGTCGGCATCAGCCGGATTGGCCAGGCAGGGGCTTCCGGCAAGCGCTGCGCTGACAAGGAGGGGAAGGTGACGTTTCCTGAAGCAGGAAGGAAGGCGGGTACCGGACACGGTCTATCTCCAGATGTAGAGGGCATCTGGCTAGCTGGCGACCGGGCGATCCCGTGGTGGCTGGCTTGACGCGGGTGAGGGGGAAGAGGCAAGCAGGCCTGCCGGAAAAGCGGAATGTAACGGAGCAGATTTATAAATGCAAATCATTATCGTTTACATTTCGTTTTGTCTCGCCTAGGATGCAATCCGGTTTCCGTTCCCAGGGGTCATCCGATGCGCTCGATGCTGATCAATGTCTGTGTGCTTGGCCTTCTGTTGGCCGGAGTCCTCGCGGGCGGCCCGTTTTGAGCCGGTAACGCCGCGATCCCTCAAACACTCTGTAGCAAAGGAATGCACACACGATGTCCCGATACACTGGCCCCCGTCTGAAGGTCATGCGCGCTCTCGGGTGCGAATTGCCCGGTTTGTCCCGGAAATCCGTGGGTGAGCGGGACTATCCGCCGGGCCAGCATGGCCAGCGTGCCCGCCGCAAGTCGGACTTCGGCATCAAGCTGATGGAAAAGCAGAAGCTGCGGATGAACTACGGCCTGACCGAATCCCAGATCCAGCGCCTGTTCCGCGAGGCCAAGCGGGCCAAGGCGCCGACCGGCGGGAAGTTGCTCGAACTGTTGGAGCGGCGGCTGGACAATGTGGTTTTCCGGGCAGGCTTTGCGCCAACCACGGTGGCGGCGCGCCAATTGATCCGCCACAAGCACGTGATCCTCAACGGACGGGTGGTGAACATCCCCTCGATCCGGGTCGCGCCCGGCGACGCGATCGCCCTCAGCGAACGTGGCCAACGGATCCCGATGGTGAGGGAGAGCCTGGAGCAGCCTTCCCTGGCTGTACCCGAGTGGCTGGCCTTCAACGGCCAGGTGGCCGCTGCGACCATGACCCGGCTGCCGGAGGCGGACGAGGTGCCGTTCCCGGTCGAGGTCCAGCATGTCGTCGAATACTACGCGGTGCGGCTATGAGCGATCCGTGCGACTGTTTTGGCGAGGACGGGGATGAGAGCCTTCTGCCTGCCTACGAATCCTCCCCGGAATTGGCGCTCGCCGCACTGCTCAGCCTGATGACGAGCTTTCCGGCGCGTCGCTCGCCTGCGGTGGCGCGTTCCATCATTTCTCATCTGCAGGTTGTCAGCGCCGATCCGCGCCTCGACGGTTTGCTGCGGGATTGCGCAGCCCAGCTCATGTGCAACTGGCAGGCCCTCGAACTGCTCTCCCTGCCGGTAGCCGGGCCGCTGGCGCTCGCAACGCCTCCGGGCGTCAACTAGAACACGTCCAGATTTTCGGGATACCCAAAAGCGGGTAGGTGGGATGCCATTATGGGTATCCGGCCTGCCCGTTTGTCATTTTTAGTGTTTTCGCTAATTCCCTGCCGTGCCTTGGTGCACCGCGATATCCAGCCTGTCCGACGCCAGCAGAGCGACATGTACGCGCGCTTTTGCTCTTTGGCAGCGCTCCCCGGAGAGCCCCATACAGTAACGACTCCCGCCCGTGACGGGGCGCAGCCGAGTTGATCTGTGTCAAAATGTCGCCCTTGTCGCGGCGTATCCTTCCGCGGATGCCTGCCGGTGGTCCGCCATCGCGCAGTCGGGGGGTTTTGTTTTTCTTAGATGAGGTGACTCACAATGCAATCGCAGACTTACAACTATAAAGTCGTGCGGCAGTTCGCCATCATGACGGTGGTATGGGGCATCGTGGGCATGCTGGTCGGCGTTATCGTCGCAGCACAGCTCGTGTGGCCTGAATTGAACGCTGCCGAATGGCTGCACTTTGGACGGCTTCGCCCGCTCCACACCAATGCAGTGATCTTTGCGTTTGGTGGCTGTGCTCTCTTTGCAACGTCGTACTACTGTGTGCAGCGTACCTGTCACACCCGCTTGTTCGCCCCGGGCCTTGCTGCCTTCACCTTCTGGGGCTGGCAACTGGTCATCCTGCTGGCCGCGATCTCGCTGCCGCTTGGTTTCACCTCCGGCAAGGAATACGCCGAACTCGAGTGGCCGATCGACATCCTGATCACCCTTGTCTGGGTTTCCTACGCCGTTGTGTTCTTCGGTACGGTCGCCACCCGCAAGACCACACACATCTATGTGGCGAACTGGTTCTATGGCGGCTTCATCCTGACCGTTGCCTTGCTGCATCTGGTCAATAGCGCCGAAATCCCGGTTTCCCTGACCAAGTCCTACTCCGCCTACGCCGGTGTGCAGGACGCCATGATCCAATGGTGGTACGGCCACAACGCGGTGGGCTTCTTCCTGACCGCAGGCTTCCTGGGCATGATGTACTACTTCGTGCCGAAGCAGGCCGGCCGTCCGGTGTACTCCTACCGCCTGTCGGTGGTGCACTTCTGGGCGCTGATCTTCACCTACATGTGGGCGGGCCCGCACCACCTGCACTACACCGCGCTGCCCGACTGGACCCAGTCGATCGGCATGGTCTTCTCGCTGATCCTGCTGGCTCCGTCCTGGGGTGGCATGATCAACGGCATCATGACCCTGTCCGGCGCCTGGCATAAGCTGCGCACCGACCCGATCCTGAAGTTCCTGATCACCTCCCTGTCCTTCTACGGCATGTCGACCTTCGAAGGTCCGATGATGTCCATCAAGACGGTCAATGCCCTGTCCCACTACACCGACTGGACCGTCGGTCACGTGCACTCCGGTGCCCTGGGCTGGGTTGCCATGGTGTCCATCGGCGCCATGTACTACCTGATCCCGCGCATGTACGGCAAGACCGAGATGTATTCCACCAAGCTGATCACCACCCACTTCTGGATCGCGACCATCGGCATCGTGCTGTACATCGCCTCCATGTGGATCTCCGGTGTGATGCAGGGCCTGATGTGGCGTGCCACCAACCCGGATGGCACCCTGACCTACTCCTTCGTCGAGTCAGTCAAGGCCAGCTACCCGTTCTGGACCATCCGCGTCGTCGGCGGCGTGTTGTTCCTGACCGGCATGCTGATCATGTTCTACAACATGGTGAAGACCATTGCCGGTCAGAAGCCCTATGAAGCTCCGGTGCTGGCGCCTGCCGGTGCCCACGCCTGATCGGGAGGAATGAATAATCATGGCTCAATCGAAACACGATTTTATTGAACGCAAGGTTGGCTGGCTGATCGTCTTCACGCTCCTTACCGTGAGCGTCGGCGGTCTGGTGGAAATCGTTCCGCTGTTCCACATGAAGTCCACCACCACTCCGGTGGAAGGCCTCAAGCCCTACGATCCCGTTCGCCTCGTTGGTCGCGACATCTACATCCGGGAAGGCTGCTACAACTGCCACTCCCAGATGATCCGTCCCTTCCGTGCCGAAACCGAACGCTATGGCCACTACTCCGTGGCTGGCGAGTACGTTTATGACCACCCCTTCCAGTGGGGCTCCAAGCGTACAGGCCCGGATCTGCACCGCGTCGGCGGCCGTTACTCCGACCAGTGGCATCGCATTCACCTGCTGAACCCCCGCGACGTCGTTCCCGAGTCCAATATGCCGGCTTTCCCGTGGCTTGACCGCCCGGCCAAGTCCGATGACATCGAGGCCAAGATGAACGCCCTGCGCAAGGTTGGCGTCCCCTACTCGGACGAAGAAATCCAGGGTGCTCGCAAGGCCCTGGAAGGCAAGACCGAGTTGGAGGCAGTGATTGCCTACCTGCAGGGTCTGGGCACCGCGCTGAATGCGGGCAAGCCTTCGGTTGCGGTTTCCGCTGCTCCGGCCGAGGCGCCCGCCGCCGCGCCGGCTGAAGCTGCAGCGCCGGCCCCGGCTGCCGCACCGGAAAACAAGTAACCGATTCGGCGAACGAAAGGGAGCGCAACTGTGGATATCAACGACGCACGTGCAGCACTGACTGTCTTCGGGTTTGTGTGCTTCATCGGCATTGCCCTGTGGGCGTATAGCGGTCGCGCGCGAAAGGGGTTCGACGAGGCTGCGCTCCTGCCGTTCAGCGAGGACGACTTGCCGGTTCCCGACGCGGGCCGGCAAACCAAGGAAGGAAATAAAAATGGCTGACTTTGTTAGCGGTTTCTGGAACGCCTACGTCATGGTGCTGGTGTTCCTGAGTATCAGTTTCTGCGTGTTCGTGCTTGTCTCGAACATGACGAAGCGTCCCTCCGGGCCGGTTGGCCTGCATGACCACGTGTGGGACGAAACCCTGCAGGAATACAACAACCCGCTGCCGCGCTGGTGGATGTACATGTTCTGGATCACGATCGTCTTCGCGATCGTTTACCTGAGCATGTACCCGGGCTTCGGCAACAACCAGGGCAAGCTGGGCTGGTCTGCCGTTGGTCAGTGGGAAGCCGAGCAGAAGGCTGCGGCCGAGAAGTACGGCCCGATCTTCGCCAAGTACAAGGGTATGGACCTCAACGCCGTGGCTGCCGACAAGGAAGCCAATGCGATGGGGCAGCGCCTGTTCCTGACCTACTGCGCCCAGTGTCACGGTGCAGATGCCAAGGGTGCCAAGGGCTTCCCCAACCTCACCGACTCTGACTGGCTGTATGGCGGTGAGCCGGAGACCATCAAGACCACGGTTCTGGGTGGCCGCATGGGCATGATGCCCCCGTTCGGCCCGGCTCTCGGCGCCGACGGTACCAAGGATGTGGCGAACTATGTCCGCTCCCTGTCCGGCCTCGCCCACGACTCCCTGCGCGCTCAGCGCGGCAAGGAGCTGTTCTCCCAGAACTGTGCGGCTTGCCACGGTCCGGAAGGCAAGGGGACGCCGGCCATGGGTGCCCCCAACCTGACCGACAAGACCTGGCTGTATGGCTCTTCCGAGGCCACGATCATCGAGACCGTGACGAAGGGTCGCACCAACCAGATGCCTGCCTTCCAGGCCTTCCTGGGAGAAGACAAGGTACACTTGCTGGCCGGTTATGTGCTGAGCCTCTCGAAGGCGGCAGCGCCGGCGGAAGCCCAGAAGTAAGCCTGTCCGGGAGCCGATGTGTTCCTGGTCAGCGATTCCCCGGGGAAACCCGGGGAGTTTTTGACCTAAAATATTAGAATATTATTAATTGGCAATCATGAGCCAGCCAGACACACAATCCCCGAAGAGTGCCGATTCGCAATCAAAGGCCGGTCAGGAACTGGATGACACCCTTTATGCGGTACGGCAAAAGGTTTACCCCCGGGCGGTAAGCGGTCGTTTCGCCACCTGGCGCTGGATCCTCGTCTGGGCGACCCAGGTGATCTTTTACGGACTGTGCTGGTTGCCCTGGGGTGACCGGCAGGCCGTGCTGCTCGATCTTGTCGAGCGCAAGTTCTATATCTTCGGCTGGGTGTTCTGGCCCCAGGACGTGTTCTTCCTGGCCATCCTGCTGATCATCAGCGCCTATTCCCTGTTCTTCTTCACCGCGGTGGCGGGACGCCTGTGGTGCGGATATGCCTGTCCGCAGACCGTCTATACCGAGATCTTCATGTGGATCGAGGAGAAGATCGAAGGTAATCGCAGCAAGCGCATGAAGCTTGATCAGGAGTCGATGAGCGCCCGCAAGCTGGGTCTCAAGGCTGCCAAGTTCGGAGCCTGGGGCGCACTCTCTCTATGGACAGGCTTTACGCTGGTCGGTTACTTCACGCCGATCCAGGACTTGTTCAAGGAGGCTCTCAGCTTCAGCTTCGGTCCCTGGGAACTGTTCTGGATCCTCTTCTACGGTGGTTTCACCTATCTGTTCGCCGGTGTGATGCGCGAGCAGGTCTGCAAGTACATGTGTCCCTACGCCCGCTTTCAGGGGGTGATGTTCGATCCGGATACCCTGGTCATCACCTATGACCCGGAGCGGGGTGAGCCCCGCGGCCCGCGTCGCAAGGGCGTGGAGCCGAAGAGTGTGGCCAAGGGCGACTGCGTGGATTGTGGTATCTGCGTGCAGGTCTGTCCGACCGGCATCGATATCCGCAACGGCATGCAGTACGAATGCATCGGCTGTGCTGCCTGCATTGATGCCTGTGACCAAGTGATGGAGAAGATGAACTACCCGAAGGGGCTCATCCGCTACACCACCGAGAATGCGATGAAGCGCCACTGGGGGCGCCGCGAGATCATCGGCCATGTGATGCGCCCGCGCATCCTGATCTACGCCGGGGTGCTGATCGCCCTCTGCATTGCCTTTGTGTGGGGGCTGGCAACCCGTTCAACCCTGCGCGTCGATGTGATCAAGGATCGTTCGACCCTGAGCCGGGAAGTGGAGGGTGGCCTGATTGCCAACGTGTACAATCTCCAGGTGATGAACATGACCGAGAAGCCGCGTCGCTTTGCGCTGAGTGCAAGCGGCATGGATGGCATCAAGATCACGCCGAATGTGCCGTTCGAGGTTGATCCTGCAGGTCACCGTTCCGTCACCGTTGAGGTTGCCGTACCGCCCGAATCCGGCAAGCCGGGTTCCAACACGGTGTATATCGAGGTCAAGGCCCTCGACGACGAAACCGTTTCCGTTCGCGAGAAAACCGCATTCCTGATTCCGCAATAAAGAGATCCATTCGATGAGCACTCCTGCACCCCAAGCCACTTCCATCCGCAACCCCTGGTACAAGGAGAGGTGGACTTGGCTGCTGATGGTGATGCCTGCCACCGCCGTCATTGCCGGCAGTATCACCATGTGGCTGGCGGTGACAACTTTCGATGGTCTTGTGGCAGACGACTATTACAAGCAGGGCCTGGCGATCAACCAGACGCTGGCCCGCGCCTCCGCCGCCCAGGAAAAGGGGTTGGTCGCCGCCGTGCGCTTCTCGGCCGAGGCGTTGGTGATCGAACTCACGGCCAACCCGGGTGTTGCCCTGCCGCAACGTCTGGACGTGACCCTGGCCCACCCGACCCGGGCAGGGCTTGATCAGAAGCTGCAGATAGAGGGTGTGGGCGGTAAGTACCAGGGGTCGATCCCGGTTGCCCTAAACTCGGCGCACTGGAAAATTCTAATAGAAGATGAGTCCCACAGCTGGCGGCTGTCAGGGAACGCATTCCTCCCCGCAGAGACGGAGATCCGGATCAATTCGGCCGATCTCAAGCCCGTTGACTGATATGGAGGAAATATGGCCTGGAAAGAACTTTTTAGTACCGATATCGGACTGCTCAGCCTGTTCACCATCGGTTTCGTTGTGGTGATGGGGGGGTATCTGTACCGCTTCGCCAAACAGCATATCGCAGAGGACGAGAAGCGGTCGCACACATGATGTGTGATCGACTTGATGCCTATCCGGGAGCCAGAACATGCAGAAACTGATTCAGGTCTTGTGGCCATCCTTTCTTGTGGCCGGGCTTGTCGAGATACTGTTCTTCACCGTGATCGCCCCGCAGGAGCTTTACCTGTTCGGGCAGCCGGTTCATTTCTCGCCCATTGCCACCTATTCGATCGGCTTCTTCGGTTTCTGGCTCGTGTGTGCGGCATCCAGTCTCACCACGCTCTTCTTCCAGCGGACTTCGGAAGAGGTGAACAGACTATCCCAGGACTGAGGCAGGTGTTCTGACGCAAAAAAGGCCACGCATCGCGTGGCCTTTTTCCATGGGTCCGCGGAAAGCGTTCAGCGATAGACCAGCACGGGAATCTTGCTGTGAGTCAGCACCTTCTGGGTCTCGCTGCCAAGCAGGAATCCGCTCAGGCCGCGGCGGCCGTGGGATGCCATGAAGATCAGGTCGCAGGCGTTGCGCTCGGCGGATTCGATGATCGCCTCGTAGGGGACTTCGCTGACCACCGTGTCACCGCTGGAGGTGACCTCAGCGAGGGCGGCGGCCTCCCGGGCCTTGGACAGGATGCGTTCTGCCTCGGCTTGCGCGGCCCGACTGAACTGTTCGGGCGTGGTGGGGTCGATCAATGCGCCTTCCCCATAGATCGGCATCGGAAAGTCGGGTTGTGCGTAGAAGAAAGTGACCCGGGCGCCGGCCTCCTTGGCAAAAGTGATGGCTCTTGCCACGGTGGATTCAGAAAGCTCCGAGCCGTCGGTGGGGACCAGAATGTTCTTGAACATGGCGCAACTCCTTTTGGGCGATGGGGTGAGTCCATTATACGACCGGGCCTGATCGCTACAGGCTTGACCAAAGTCAATCGTCCTACCGAAAGCCTGGGTCAGCATTCCAGTCAAGTCTGCGGCACGCCTGCACCCACGATTCAGGCCGATCCGCCCCCTACAGAGTTTGAGGAGGATTCATCATGGCACGTCATGGCTCCGCGCCGCCGCTCGATCTGGCCCGCAAGTCGATCAGGCAGCTCCACGATTCGGTGGAGTCGTCGATAGATCCCCTGGGTATGACGGCACCCCTTGTCCATGCCCAGCTGGCCTGGGCGGCGCATCCCCAGGAACTCGCCGAAGCCCTGACCAAGGTTTCGTCGAGCTTGTGGGATCTCCAGTGGCACAGTTGGCGCCGGCTGATGGGCCTGCCGAGCACCGACCCGCTCAAGCCTCACTCCGACGACACCCGCTTTTCAGATCCGGTGTGGGCCGAATCCCCCACCTGGGATCTGGTCAAGCAGTGGTATCTGGTGCTGACCCACCATATGCAGGACATGCTTTACGAAACCCCTGGCCTGTCCCAGACGGAGAGACGCCGGGCAGCGTTCTGGTGGCGTAACTGGCTCAATGCGGTGGCACCCACGAACTTCCTGATCACCAACCCGGTGGCGATGCGCCTGGCTGTTGAAACCCGCGGCGAGAGCCTGAGCAAGGGCTTTCACAACTTTCTGGCGGACCTTGAGGCGGGCAACATCCGCATGACCGACCCCGAGGATTTCAAGGTCGGCGAGAACCTCGCCGTCACGCCGGGCAAGGTGGTGTTCCGCAACCGCCTGCTCGAGGTGCTGCATTACACGCCGGTCGCCAGCAAGGTGCACCGCACGCCCATCGTGATCGTCACGCCGTGGATCAACAAGTTCTACATCCTCGACCTGACCCCCAGGAAGAGCATGATCCGCTACCTGCTCGAGCAGGGCTTCGACGTCTTCATCACCAGCTGGAAGAATCCCGGTGCGGAGATGCGCGATGTCCGTTTCGACGATTACCTGGTGGAAGGGATCCAGGCGCTGGTGGATACGGCGAGGGGGCTCACCGGGTCGCCCAAAGTCCATGCAGTCGGCTACTGCATCGGGGGCACCGCCCTGAGCACCTACATGGCCTGGGCCAATCGCCAATTCGCCCCCGAGGAGGTCCCGGTGGCCCACTGGACCCTGTTCACCACGCTGGTCGATTTCCACAAGCCTGGCGACATCGAGGTCTTCGTGGATGAGGGCAGCATCCGCTACATCACCCAGAACATGGAGCGGAAGGGCTATCTCGATGGCGCCGAGATGGCTTCCTCCTTCCGCCTGCTCCGTTCCAACAGCCTGATCTGGCACTACGTCGTGCATGGCTGGTTGTACGGCGAGACGCCACCGCCCTTCGATGTGCTCTACTGGAACATGGACACCACCCGCATGCCTTACACCATGCACGCCTGGTATCTGCGCGAGCTCTATCTCAACAACAAGCTGATCGACAAGGACGCCCTTACCGTGGCGGGCCAGCCGATTGATCTCGCGACCATCACCCAACCGGTGTACGCGGTCTCCGCCGAGGACGATCACATCGCGCCGTGGCGCCAGACCTTCCGCACCATGAATCATGTGACCGGGCCCAAGCGCTATGTGCTGTCCAGCTCCGGGCACATCCTTGGCATCGTCAATCCACCGGTCAAGCCGCCCAAGCGAAGCTATTGGGTGGCGCCGGCCCATCGCTCCGATACGGCGGACGGCTGGCGCAACGGTGCCCGGGAGCAGGCGGGGAGTTGGTGGGAGGACTGGATGGCCTGGCTCAAGCCGCAGGCTGGAGACCTCGTCGATGCCGGGCCCGTTGCCACCGAGGCCTATCCCGCGCTGGCCGACGCGCCAGGGACCTACGTGCTGGAACACTGATCGTTCTTGCTCAAGGGCCGGGCGCCTTCAGCCGGCCCTGCAGATGACCTGCCAGGCCTGCAGATGTTTCTCCAGCGTATAGCGGGCGTTGGCCGGGCTGGTTGACGGCAGGCGCACGAGCTGGATCCCCGTCACCGGCAAGCTGTCCAGCACATGGCGCCGGAAGGCGGCCTCCGCTGTCGTGCCGTTGAAGAAAATGCGGGTAATGTGCGGATATTGCCGCAGGAAGTCTTCAAAATTATTGGGTACGATGCTGTCCCGGACGATATTGCTGTCAAGGCTGCCCTGCCGCTCGCAGGCTTCGAGTACGTCCCACAGGGCGAAGCCTGCGTCGGTCAGCCGCCGCAACCGGACTTCATACGGCAATTCGGGGCCGGCATTGATCAGATGCCCCATCACCGACCAGAAATGGTTGCGCGGATTCGCGTAATATCGGCCCGCCTGCAGGGAGGCTTCGCCGGGCATGCTACCCAGGATCAGTGTGTGGGCGGAGGCGGTGGCGACGGGTGGAAAACCTTGAATCTGAAGCATGCTTGGCTCGTTTTGGCTACGATTGAAAAAAGCAGCGGCGACTGCCGATATCAAGCCGGTAGGGAATGTGGCTGCAGGGCGGATAACATGAACATCAGGACGAAGGCATGAAACAGCGCGCCCATGTATTGATTGTGGACGACCAGGCAGACAACCTCCTGATCCTGGAGGATATTCTGTCGGAGCATTACGAAGTGCATCCGGCTTTCAGTGGCACGGAGGCGCTTGCTTACCTGACGGACGGTGGCGTTGCCGACCTCATCCTGCTCGATGTGATGATGCCCGAAGTGGACGGCTTCGAGGTATGTCGGCGTCTCAAGTCGTCGGAGACCACCCGGATGATCCCCGTGATGTTTCTGACCGGCCTCGACCGGCCGGAAGACGAGGAGCTGGGTTTCTCCCTGGGGGCGGAGGATTTCATCCACAAGCCGATCTCGCCGACCGTGGTGCTTGCCCGGGTACGTACCCATCTGGCGTTGTCCCGGGCCACCCGTGCCCTGGAGCGGCGCAATGCCGATCTGGAGCTGATCGTCGCCGAGCGTACCACCGAGATCAGCGAGCAATCCCGGCGCCTGGTGGCGAGCAAGCAGGAGGTGATCGCGGCCCAGGCGGCCACCATCACCGCCTTCTGTGCCCTGGCCGAGGCCCGCGACAACGAGACCGGCAACCATATCCGGCGGACCCAGCACTACGTGAGGATCCTGGCCGAGGAACTGCGGGACCATCCGCGTTTCCGCCATGAACTGGACGAGGATGTGATCCAGCTGCTGTTCAAGTCGGCCCCTCTCCACGATGTGGGCAAGGTGGCCACGCCGGATGCGATCCTGCTCAAGCCGGGCAAGCTGACGCCGGAAGAGTGGTTCATCATGAAGCAGCACTGCGAATACGGCCAGAAGGCCATTCTGCAGGCCGAGAAGGCCCTGGGAGGCGAGGCCGATGCCTCCTTCCTCCGCTACGCCGCCGAGATCGCCTATGGGCACCATGAGCGCTGGGATGGCAGCGGCTATCCGCAGGGGCTCGCCGGCGACGCGATCCCTGTCTCCGCGCGGCTGATGGCGGTTGCCGATGTCTACGATGCGCTGATCTCACGGCGGGTCTACAAGCCGCCGTTTCCCCATGAGCAGGCGCTCGAGATGATCGCCGCCGAGAAAGGCCGTCATTTCGATCCCGACCTGGTGGACGCCCTGATGCGGGTGGCGGGCGATTTCGCCGCCATCGCCCGCAATTTCCGGGACGAACCCGAGGACGAAGGGGATATGGCCGTCAAGGCCGGCTGAGCATGCCGGGGCCCGGGCTCACCCGTCAGGGGATGTCTCCGGGAGGCCCGGCCGGGCCGGGCAGACCCGGGTGATCAGACTCGCGTGATTCCGGTTCAGGCCGCCAGCTTCCCCGTCCGGTAATCGTCGAGAGCCTGCTCGATTTCCTCACGCGTGTTCATCACGAAAGGCCCGTACTGGACGACCGGCTCGCCCAGGGGGCGTGCCGCCAGCAGCAGGAAGGCCGCACCCGCCGGACCGGCCTGTACCGCGATCCGGCTGCCAGGGGACAGCACACCCGCCTGACGGGCTGCCAGCGTGCGGGATGCCGGGCTGTCGCCGACCTGCAGCGTGCCTTCATAGGGGTACAGGAAGGCCGAGTGCCCCTCGGCAACTGCCTGGCTGAAGGTAGCGCCAGCTTCCAGTCGTACGTCGAGGAAGAGCGGGGCCGTGCTGAGCCCCTGGATCGGCCCGGCAATGCCTCGCCCCTCGCTGTCTTCCATCTGCCCCGCCACGACCTTGGCTGTGCCACCGGCAATGCTCACCAGGGGAATCTCTTCGGGCTGGATGTCCCGATAGGCTGCCGGCTTCATCTTCTCGGCCGCCGGCAGGTTGATCCAGAACTGGAAGCCGTGCAGGCGACCTGATTCCTGCAGGGGCATTTCCGAATGGATGATGCCGCGCCCGGCCGTCATCCACTGGGCGCCACCGCCGCGCAGGTGGCCCTTGTGGCCCAGGTGGTCTTCATGTTCGAAGTCCCCGGCCAGCATGTAGGTCACTGTCTCGAAGCCCCGGTGGGGGTGCGGCGGGAAGCCGGCGATGTAGTCGTCCGGATTGTCCGAGGCGAACTCGTCGAGCATCAGGAAGGGGTCCAGACGCAGCCCCTGGCTCTGGCCCAGGCTGCGCCTCAGCTTGACCCCGGCCCCGTCGGAGACGGGGATGGAGGGAATGATCCGTTCGAGGCTGCGTGTGGTCATGGCGTGTCTCCTGTGTCAGGCGGCCAGTTGTTCGAGCTGGCGGTGGGCGGCGCTGAGGGCGGCGCTTTTGCTGTCTTCACCCATGTTCAGGCCTTCGGCATACACAAATTCCACGTCGGTGATGCCGATGAAGCCCAGGAAGTCTCGCACATAGGTGGTCTGGCTGTCCTTCGGCGTACCGGCATACAGGCCACCGCGGGCCGCGAAGACATGCACCTTCTTGCCGCCGAGCAGGCCTTCGGGGCCATTGGCGGTGTAGCGGAAGGTCACGCCGGCGCGGGCGATGTGGTCGAAGTAGGCCTTCAGAGTCGAAGGAATGCCGAAGTTGTACATGGGCAGGCCGATCACGACCTCGTCGGCCTCGCGGATCTCGGCGATCAGCGCGTCGGAGAAGCTCACCACCGCCTGCTGTTCGGCGCTGCGTTCCTCGGGCTTGGCCAGGAAGGACAGGAAGCGGGCGGCATCCAGGTGGGGCACCGCTTCGGCGGCCAGGTCACGGCTGATCACCCGGGTGTCCGGATGGGCGGCGAGGCGGGCGGCCACGAAGCGGTCGGCCAACTGGCTGGACTGCCCCTGGCTGGAAAACAGGCTGGCATTGATCTTCAGAAGGGTGCTCATTTGATTGCTCCATCGGGTGGGTTGGTGTTGCTATTTAATGATTTACCAGGAAGATAAAAAAGAAGAAGATTTAGCTTCTAATGATCGAATTAATGGATAGGTTTGGCCCGTGCAGATGACTCCCCACATTTCCCTGGAGCAGTGGCGCGCGCTCATCGCGGTGGTTGAAGCGGGGGGCTATGCCCAGGCTGCCGAGGCCTTGCACAAGAGCCAGTCGGCGGTCACCTACGCGGTGCAGAAGATCGAGTCCCAGTTGGGTGTGAAAGCCTTCGAGATCCAGGGGCGCAAGGCGGTGCTTACGCCGACCGGGCGCATGCTCCATCGCCGGGCCCTGGCCCTGGTGGCCGAGGCCAGTGACCTGGAGCAGGCCGCCCGCAAGCTCTCCGCGGGCTGGGAGGCGGAGATCGGCCTGGCGGTGGAGATCCTCTTTCCGCCGGAGGTGCTGGTCGATTGCCTGGCCCGCTTTGGTGCCGAAGCCCCGCGAACCCGGGTGGAGGTGATCGAATCGGTGATGGGCGGAACCGGTGAAGCTCTGCTCACCGGCCAGGCCGATCTGGCGGTGACTCCCCACGTGCCGCCGGGTTTCCTTGGCAAGCCAATGCTGCGCATGCGCCTGGTGGCCGTGGCCGCTGCATCGCACCCCCTGCATCAGGCCGGGCGGGTGCTGGGCGAGAAGGATCTGCGTGCCCATCGCCACCTGATGGTGCGGGAAACGGGATCGAGCCGTACTTCCCGCAGCCTCACCATCGAGGTGGAACAGCGCTGGACCTTCAGCAGCATGGCCACGTCGATTGCCGCAGCCGTGGCCGGCCATGGCTTTGCCTGGTATCCGGAGGCCCGCATCCGCCGTGAATTGGAAGAGGGGAGCCTGAAGGTCCTGCCGCTGGGGGGCATGGAAGTGCGCTTTGCCGACATGTACCTGGTGCTTGCCGATCCGGATCTGTGCGGTCCGGGCGTCTCACGACTGGCCTGCATGCTCGAGGAGGCGGGGACGACGATCCGCTGAGGCTTTCCGCTCCAGCGCATATTTTCCCCATAATGGGGGCTTGTTCCCCATGCAGGGTGAGGTGCGCTGTCCATGATGTATTCGCTGCCTGCTTCCGTCCGCATTATTGCGGCCTCAGCTCGTGACTTCCGCGCGGCCTGGGTGGCCAGTCTCGGCCTCGGCTTGTTGCTGCTGGCCGCCGTGGCTGTGGAGGGAAGGCAGTCAATGCTGTCACTGCTGGCGTGGTTTGCCGGCATTTTCCTGGCGGGCCTCCATCTGGTCAGGGCACAGCGGGATGCCATGGCCGCGGAGGCCGCTCGGGAGGATCCGCGTTCTTGCGCGGACGCCGCGGTGCTGCTGGCCACGGCCTGGGCCATCGTTGTCCCGCTGCTGGCGCAGGAGGCGAGTGAGTCACTGTGCTTCCTGCTGGCGGGGGTGCTCAGTGGTGTGGCGCGCTTTGTCCGTCCGCTGGTGGCTGCCGAGCCGCTCAGGCTGCGGATCTGCGCAGGCCTGCTAGGCGTGCCGATGCTGACCCTGCTGCTGCAGGCCGGGACTCCGCTGGATTACCTGCTGGCCGCGGTCGTCCTGGTCCATGTCCTGATGTTCGTTGCCTTGGAGACCGGGGAGCCCTCCCGCCTGAGGGCCTTGCAGGCCGGGCTCGAGCAGGCACAGCGCGACGGCCGCGCCCGCAATGACTTCATGGTGGCGGCGGCCGGCGAGATGAGGCCGGCGGTTCATGCCATCCTGGGTCTGTTGCAGGGTGATGGACAGGGTGATGGCCTGCAGCACGCGGGCCGTCGCGAACGCCTGCGCGGCGCGGCTCGGCACTTGCTGGGACTGGTCGATGCGGTCGCTGATATCACCCGTGCCAACGCCAATGCCGCTGACTTCTCGCTGAATGTGGACAGGATGGCGCTGGATGAAATCATCGGACAGGTCATCGTCAGCCACACCTCTACTGCTGCGGGGCGGGGGCCGTATTTGCATGTCGACATGACACCGCTGCCCGCATGCCTGCTAGGTGACGGAGCGCGCATGACCCACGCTCTGCACAGCCTGGTGGCCCAGGGCCTCAGCCCGGCCCGGCCCGGCAGCATCACGCTGGAGGTACGCAGCGCAAGGGAGAGCCGTCTTGGGGTGCTCGTCGAGTTCAGGCTCAGGGGCTGTGTGGTCGGCCTTGCACCGGGGCAGATTGCGCAACTGATGCAGGACGCGGAGCCCGGCGGCGGCGGAGCCTTGGGGACCTCCGGCGCATTCGGTCTGCGCCTCCTGCATCTGCGCCACCTGGCTGCGCAGATGGGGGGCGAGGCCGGCGTCCTGATGGAGGAGCGGGAAGGGGTGACGGTCTGGTTCTCGGCCTGGCTGGCCCGGCAGGGGGGGCGGGACGCGCCTCCCGTCCCGCTGAGCGCGCCGGTCGGCTAATTGCCGGGTGGATCGGCCTGGGGGCGGGGGGCGGCACCGCGGGTTGCCAGCTGGGCCAGGCGGGCGATCAGGCTGCAGCCGATCCAGTAGATGGCCGCGATGAACAGCCAGGCCTCGAGGTAGAAGGGGCGCCACTGGGCGTCCCCGGCGAGGGCCAGGCCTAGGGAGCCGGTCAGCTCGTAGAGGCTCACCACGGTGACCAGAGAGGTGTCCTTGAACAGGGCGATGGCGCTGTTGGCGAGCGAAGGCGCCACCTGGCGCAGCACCTGGGGCAGGACGATCCAGCGCTCGGTCTGCCAGGGGCTGAAACCCAGGGCGGCGGCGGCGTCCCGCTGCCCGGCGGGAAAGGCCTGCAGCCCGCCGCGCACGATCTCGGAGAGATAGGCCGCGGCGAACAGCACGATGGCGATCAGCACCCGCCACAGCATGTCCAGCCCTCCGCCTTCCGGGAAGAACAGGGGCAGCAGGAAAGACGCCATGAACAGTGCCGCCACCAGAGGAATGCCCCGCGCCAGCTCGACCCCTGCGGTGAGCAGGGCGCGCAGCAGGTGCAGGGACGAGCGGCGCCCGTAGGCGATGGCGATGCCCAGCGGCAGGGCGCCGGCCAGCCCGGCTCCGGTCAGCAGCAGGGTCAGGGGCAGGCCGCCCCACAGTTCGGTGGGCACCGTCTCCAGCCCGGCGAAGCCGCCGCCTAGCAGTGGGAAGGCGAGGAGCGGGGGCAGCAGCAGGCAGCTGGCCACGGCGGCACCGGGCAGGCGGCCGGAGGCCGCTCCCAGCCAGCCGCCGATGATCAGCAGGGCCGCCAGCACCGGGCACCAGGCCTGCTCCGCCGGATAGCGCCCGAGCAGGATGAAACGGGCTTTCTCCGCCACCACGCCCCAGCACGCGCCCCGGTGATCGAGGGCCTCGCAGGCCCCCACGTCGGCGGCGAACTGTGCCTCCAGCACGGCCCAGCGCAACAGGGCCGGCAGGCTCCAGGCCAGCAGTGCCAGCACGCCCAGGCTCAGCAGGGTGTTGAGGGGGTCACCGAAGAGGGTCCGGCGCAGGCTGCCGAAGCTCATTCCCCCTGCTCCCGGAACAGGCGTGCTTCCAGCCGGTGGCTGATTGCCGCGGCGAACAGGGAGAGGGCCAGATACACCGCCACCACGATGCTCAGGCATTCGATCGCCCGGCCGGTCTGGTTGAGGCTGGTACCGGCCACCGACACCAGGTCGGGGTAGCCGATGGCCACCGCCAGGGAGGCGTTCTTGAGCAGGTTGAGGATCTGGCTGGTCACCGGCGGCAGGGCTGCCCGCCAGGCCTGGGGCAGTAGGACGAGCAGGAAGGCCTGGCGCGCGCTCATGCCCAGGGCGAGCGCTGACAGGCGCTGGCCGGGGGGCAGGGCCAGCACTGCGCCGCGCAGGGTCTCGGCGATGTAGGCGGCACTGTAGACCGACAGGCCGACCAGCAGGGCCAGGTATTCGGGGGTCAGGTTGGCGCCGCCTTCCAGGCCGAAGCCGGCAGGTTGCGGGATCTCGAATCCGGCCTCGCCCCACCAGGGCAGGGCCAGCCCGGACTTGCTCAGGAACACGCCGGGCAGCGGGTTGAAGGCGGCGTCGCCGGGCGGCAGCAGGTCGGTCAGGATGAAGTACCAGGCCAGCAGGTGGAGCAGCAGCGGCAGGTTGCGCACGCCGGTGACGAAGGCGCCGGCCAGGCCGCGCAGCAGCGGGTTTTCGGCGAGTCGGCCGAAGCCCGCGGCGATGCCGATCAGAAGGGCCAGGGCAGCGGCCGGCAGGGCCACCCGCAAGGTGTTGAGCAGGCCGGCGGCAAAGGCCCGCAGGGTGGTGTCGCCGGGCTCGAAGGGCAGCAGGCTTTCGCCGAGGGCGAAGCCCGCCGGTTCCAGCAGAAAATCAAAGCCGCTGCGGATGCCCCGTTCCTGCAGGTGGCCGGCCGTGGTGGTGGCCAGCAGCGCGGCCAGCGCCAGCACGGCGGCGAGGATCAGGGCCTGGGCCAGCCAGGCGCTGCGGCGGCGTCCGGCCATGGGTCAGCGCAGGGGCAGGGCGTACAGGATGCCGCCCTTGTTCCACTGGGCGTTGAGGCCGCGGGGCAGCTTGAGGGGTGACTCGGCCCCCAGGTTGCGGTTGAAGATCTCGCCATAGTTGCCCACCGCCTTGACCGCCCGGGCGGCCCAGTTGCGGTCCAGGCCGAGGTTCTTGCCGAGATCTTCGCCTACCCCGAGGAAGCGTTGTACCGACGGGTCGGCGGACGACTTGAGGCTGTCCACCCGGGCCTGGGTGATGCCCAGCTCTTCGGCCTCGATCAGCGCATTGACGGTCCATTTGACGATGGCGAACCACTCGTCGTCGCCGCGCCGTACGGCCGGGCCGAGGGGCTCCTTTGAGATCAGTTCGGGCAGTACCTGGTAATCGTCCGGGTTGGGGGCTTCCTTGGCGCGGATGAAGGCCAGGGCCGAGGCGTCGGTGGTGTAGGCCTGGCAGCGGCCGCTGAAGAAGGCCTTGAGGGAGGCTTCGAACTTGTCGAAGACCACCGGCTTGATCTTGATGCCCTGGGCGCGGGCGAAGTCGGCCAGGTTCTTTTCGGTGGTGGTGCCCGACTGTACGCACACCTCGGCATTCCTGAGTTGCTTCGCGCTGCTCACCTTGGTCTTCTTTGCGACCAGGAAGCCCTGGCCGTCGTAGTAGGTGACACCGGCGAAGTGCAGGCCCTGGCCGGCATCCCGGGTCAGGCTCCAGGTGGTGTTGCGGGACAGGATGTCCACCTCGCCGGACTGCAGCGCGGTGAAGCGCTGCTGGGAGCTGAGGGGCACCCAGCGCACCTTGTTCGGATCGCCCAGCACGGCGGCGGCGATGGCCTTGCAGACGTCCACGTCCAGGCCCTTCCACTGGCCCTGGCTGTCGGCTGCAGAGAAGCCGATCACCCCCGTGCTGACGCCGCAGGCGAGCTGGCCGCGGGACTTGATGGCGTCGAGGGTCTTGCCGGCGAAGGCTGGCAGGGGGGCGAGGGCGAGGGCCGCGGCGGCGGCCAGCAGGCGGAAGGCTGGGGGCATGATGATGGGCAGGGCTGAAGACCGTCAGCCCCGTAGCTTATCGGTCTTCACCCCCTTGATGCAAAGCAGCAGGCGATTCGGCCCGCCTTGGTGGTCAACCGAGCTGCTCACATCAGCCACCGCGCGCGGGCCCGTTGATGGCGGCCTGCGGCGCGGCTGCCGTCCAGCCGCCACCGAGGGCGCGGATCAGGTTCACCGTGGCGCGGGCCCGCTCGCCGTCGAGGCTGACGGCCGTGCGTTGCTGCTGCAGCACGCTGCGCTCCGCATCCAGTACGTTGAGGTAGCTGACCGCGCCTTCCCGGTACTGCAGGCGGGCCAGCCGGGCAGCCCGTTCGGCGGCGGCCACGGCCTGGTCCTGCTCGCCGTGCTGCTCACCCAGCAGGCGCAGGCCGGCCAGGTTGTCCTCCACTTCGCGGAAGGCCTGGAGCACCGTCTGGCGGTAGCGCGCGCTGTCCTCCGCGTAAGCCGCACGGGCTTGGTCCAGGCCCGCCTGACGGGCTCCGCCGTCGAACACGGGCAGGCTCAGGGCGGTGCCCACCAGGGGGCCCAGCACGAAGCTGCGGCTGGCGTACTTGAATAGATCACCGAGACCACCGGCCTCGTAGCCGAGGGCGCCGGTGAGCGCCAGGCGCGGGAACCAGGCCGCCTGGGCGACGCCGATGCGGGCATTGGCCGCGGCCATGGCCCGTTCGGCGGCGGCTATGTCGGGGCGGCGCTCGAGCAGGGCCGAGGGCAGGCCGGCCGGCACCGGGATGGCCATCCGCGCCAGGGGTTGGGCAGGCAGGCTGAACTCGGCCGGCGGCTTGCCCAGCAGGATCGCCAGGGCGTGTTCGGCCACGGCCCGCTGGCGTGCCAGACCGAGGGATTCCGAGCGGGCCGCGGCCAGTTCGCTGCGGGCCCGGGCCAGGTCGAGCTCGTCGATGTCGCCTTCGTCGAAGCGGCGCTGCAGCAGGCGCAGGGTGTCGCTGCGGAGCTTGACCGTGTCCACATACAGCGCCTGGGCAGCGTCCAGCTCACGGATCAGGAAGTAGGCCTGGGCCACGTCGGCCTGGAGGGCCAGCAGGGTGGCGCCGAACAAGGCTTCGTTGCGCTCCGTGTCGAGGCGGGCGGCGTCCTCGGTGCCGGACAGGCGGCCGAACAGGTCCACCTCGTAGGCCACCGTGGCCTGGCCACGCCACAGGGTGGTGCTGCGGGTGTCGGCGTCTGCGGCGAGGCCCTGGGAAGCCGGCGAGGGCCGCTGGCGGGTCGGGCCGAAGCCGACGCCGACCTGTGGCAGGCGGGCCGCATGGGCCGACTGTTCGAGGGCCCGGGCCTGGCCGAGGCGGGCGGCGGCGGCTACCAGGTTCGGGTTGGCCTCCACCGCGTCCCGCTCGAGGCGGTCGAGCTGCGGATCGTGGAACACCGACCACCAGTCGCCGCGGGGCAGCTGGTCGGCGGGCTCGGCGGGCTTCCAGGCCGCATCGGTGGCGGGGGCCTCCTTGAAGGCCGCCGGGGTGGCGACGGACGGCTTCTGGTAGGTCGGGGCCACCGAGCAGCCGGCCAGGAGCAGCAGGCTGGCGAGCAGGCCGATGGCGCGGCGGGGGAGGGGAAAGAGGAGTTGGTTTTGCATGGTCTTACTCCTGGCCGGCGGGGGCCGCCACCAGCGGAGCCTCGTGGGGCGCCGCCGAGTGCAGGGGATGGCGTTTGTCGAGGGTGCGCAGCAGCACGTAGAACACCGGGGTGAGGAAGAGCCCGAACAGCGTCACCCCGATCATTCCGAAGAACACCGCGATGCCCATGGCGTGGCGCATCTCGGCGCCGGCCCCGGTCGAGGTGACGAGCGGCACCACCCCCATGATGAAGGCGATGGAGGTCATCAGGATGGGGCGCAGGCGCAGGCGGCTGGCGTCGATGGCGGCACGCACGGGGCTGTGGCCCTGCATCTCCAGCTCGCGGGCGAACTCGACGATCAGGATGGCGTTCTTGCAGGCCAGCCCCACCAGCACCATCAGGCCGATCTGGGTGAAGATGTTGTTGTCGCCGCCGGTGAGCCATACGCCGGTGAGGGCCGCCAGGATGCTCATCGGCACGATCAGGATCACCGCCAGGGGCAGGGTCAGGCTCTCGTACTGGGCCGCCAGCACCAGGAAGACCAGCAGCACGCTGATCGGGAAGACCCACACACCGGCATTGCCGGCCAGGATCTTCTGGTAGGTGAGGTCGGTCCATTCGAACTTGACGCCACGCGGCAGGGTCTCGGCGGCGATGCGCTCGGCAGCGGCCTCGGCCTGGGCCGAGGAGAAGCCGGGGGCCGGCCCGCCGTTGATGTCGGCGGCGGTGAAGCCGTTGTAGCGCACCACCATCTCGGGCCCGTAGGTCGGTGTGACCCGCAGCAGGGACGAGAGGGGCACCATTTCGCCGTTGGCGTTGCGGGTCTTGAGGCGGCCGATGTCTTCCGGTTGGGCACGGAAGCCGGCATCCGCCTGGGCACGCACCTGGTACACCCGGCCGAAGCGGTTGAAGTCATTCACGTAGAGCGAGCCCAGGTAGATCTGCAGGGTGTCGAACACGTCGGTGACCGCCACGCCCTGCTGCTTGGCCTTGGTGCGGTCCAGGTCCACGTCCAGCTGGGGCACGTTGATCTGGTAACTGGAGAACATCGGGCCCAGCTCCGGTGCCTTGGCGGCGGCGGCCATGAAGGCCTTGGCGGCGCTGTCCAGCTCGGCGTAGCCCAGGCTGCCCCGGTCCTCGATCTGCATCTTGAAGCCGCCCACGGTGCCCAGGCCCATCACCGGCGGGGGCGGGAAGACCGCGATGAAGGCTTCCTGGATGGCCGCGTACTGCTGGTTGAGGGCCCCGGCGATGGCGCCCGCCGACAGCTCCGCCGACTTGCGTTCGGCAAAGGGCTTGAGGGTCACGAAGACGATGCCGGCGCTGGAGCTGTTGGTGAAGCCATTGATCGACAGCCCGGGGAAGGCCACGGCGTTTTCCACGCCGGGCTGCTTGAGGGCGATCTCGCCCATGCGGCGCACCACCTCCTCGGTGCGGTCGAGGGAGGCGCCGGCCGGCAGCTGGGTGAAGCTCACCAGGTATTGCTTGTCCTGGGCGGGCACGAAGCCGCCCGGCACCAGCCAGGAGATGCCCACGGTCAGCCCGAGCAGCACGGCATATACGCCCATCGCCGAGGCCTTGCGCTGGATGACCCCGGTGACGCCTTGGCCATAGCGCTCGCTGCTGCGCTTGAAGAAGCGGTTGAAGCCTGCGAAGAAGCCGCCGAACCAGCGCTGCATCTGTACCGTGAGCCAGTCGGGGGGCGTGTCGTGGCCCTTGAGCAGAAGGGCGGCCAGGGCCGGCGACAGGGTCAGCGAGTTGAAGGCCGAGATCACCGTCGAGATGGCGATGGTCATGGCGAACTGCTTGTAGAACTGGCCGGTGAGGCCGGTCATGAAGGCGAGGGGCACGAACACCGCGACCAGGGTCAGGGCGATGGCGATGATAGGCCCGGACACCTCGCGCATGGCCCGGTAGGTGGCCTCCCGGGGCGTCAGGCCGGCCTCGATGTTGCGCTCCACGTTCTCCACCACCACGATCGCGTCGTCCACCACGATGCCGATGGCCAGCACCATGCCGAACAGGGACAGGGCGTTGATGGAGTAGCCAAAGCCGAGCATCAGCGAGAAGGTGCCGATGATGGACACCGGCACCGCCAGCAGCGGGATGATCGACGCGCGCCAGGTCTGCAGGAAGACGATCACCACCAGCACCACCAGGGCGATGGCTTCGAGCAGGGTGGTGATCACCGCCTTGATGCTGGCCCGCACGAACTGGGTGGGGTCGTAGACGATGCTGTACTGCACCGAGGGCGGAAAATCCCTGGCCAGCTCGGCCATGGTCTCGCGCACCTGGGCGGAGATGTCGAGGGCGTTGGCGCCCGGCGTCTGGAAGATCGGGATGGCCACCGCCGGCTTGTTGTCGAGCAGGGCGCGCAGGCCGTACTCGGCTGCCGCCAGCTCGATGCGGGCCACGTCGCCCAGGCGGGTGACGCCGCCGTCAGGGGCGGTCTTGAGGATGATGCGGGCGAACTCGGCCTCGTCCTTGAGGCGGCCCTGGGCATTCACGCTGAGCTGCAGGGGCGTGTGGCTGTCGTTGGGGGGCGCGCCGATGACACCGGCGGCCACCTGCACGTTCTGCTCGCGGATGGCCTGCACCACGTCACTGGCGGTGAGGCCGCGCTCGGCGACCTTGCCCGGGTCCAGCCACACCCGCATGGCGTAGTTGCCGGAGCCGAACAGCCCCACTTCGCCCACGCCCTGGATGCGCGCCAGGCGGTCCTTGACGTTGAGGACCGCGTAGTTGCGCAGGTAGGTCATGTCATAGCGGTCGTCCGGCGAGGTGAGGTGCACCACCATGGTGATGGTGGGCGTGCTCTTGGCGGTGGTCACGCCCAGCCGCTGGACGTCCTCGGGCAGGCGCGGCAGGGCCTGGGAGACCCGGTTCTGCACCAGTTGCTGGGCCTTGTCGGGATCGACCCCCAGCTGGAAATGCACGGTGAGGGTCAGGTTGCCGTCGCTGTTGGCCTGGGATTGCATGTACAGCATGTTTTCCACGCCGTTGATGCTTTCTTCCAGCGGCGCGGCGACGGTCTCGGCAATCACCTTGGGGTTGGCGCCGGGAAACTGGGCGCGCACCACCACGGAGGGCGGCACCACCTCGGGATACTCGGCAATGGGCAGCTTGAACACCGACAACAGGCCGGCCAGCAGGATGAGGACCGACAGCACCCCGGCAAAGATGGGGCGGTCGATGAAGAACTTCGAGATATTCATGGTGTGCGTTCCGGCCGGGGCTCAGATCTGCGTCTTGTCGGCGCGGGGCAGGGCTACGGCGGCTACCGGCGCGCTGCCTTCCATGGCCACCGGGCGGGGGCTCACCGGGTCGCCCGGGCGGACCCGCTGCAGGCCGTTCACGACGATGCGCTCGCCCGGCGCGAGCCCCTTCTCGACCACCCGCAGGCCATCCTGCAGGCTGCCCAGGTGCACCTCCCGGTAGGCGCTGCGGTTGTCCGGGGTGACCACCAGCACGAAGCGCTTGTCCTGGTCGATGCCGATGGCACGGTCGTCGATCAGCACTGCTTCACGGGGTGTGCCGCCGCCCAGACGGACCCGCGCGTAGAGACCGGGCACGAGGCGGCCGTCGGGGTTCTCAAAGACGGCCCGGACGCGGATCGTCCCCGAATGGGTATCGAGCCGGTTGTCCACCGAGTGGATGTGTCCCTCGAAGGGGTGGCCATCCTGGTCGGCCAGGCCGAGATGCACCGGCAGGGTGGTGCCCCGCGCCGTGCGCGCCGGATTGACCGACTTGAGGAAGGTCTGCTCATCCACGTCGAAGGCGGCATAGATGCGGTCGGCTGAGACGAGGGTGGTCAGGGCCGGGCCGCTGTTGGCATTGACGAGGTTGCCCACGGTGACTTCCGCCCGCGACATGCGCCCGGCGATGGGGGCCTTGATGGTGGTGTATTCGAGGTTGAGGCGGGCCACGCGCAGGGCGGCGCGGGCAGCCTGCACGCCGGCGGCTGCATCCCGGGCGGCATTCTGCTTTTCCTCGAAATCGCGCCGCGACACGGCGTTGTCGGCGATCAGGCGCTCGGCCCGGGCCAGGTCCGAGGCGGTGTAGGCGGTACGGGATTCAGCCGCGGCGAGCTGGGCCTCGGCACGGGCGACCTCGGCAGCGAAGGGGCGGGGATCTATGGTGAACAGCACGTCACCCTTGCGTACTGCGCTGCCATCCTTGAAGTGCACCTCGGTGAGGATGCCCGACACCTGCGGTCGGATCTCGACCCGGTCCACGGCCTCGAGCCGGCCGGAGAAGTCCTGCCATTCGGTGACGCTGCGGTGGATGACCTGGGCCGTGTCCACCTGGGCGGCCTCAGGGGCAGCCGCGGCGGCCGGCGCTTCGGCCCGGGCGGTGTAGGCGGCGATGCCGGAGCCGGTGATGACGAAGCCCGCCAGCGCGGCGGCGATCAGGGTGCGCCGGTGCGAGCGGGGGGGGGATTTGGTCGTGGGCGTGAAGTCGGGGGTATGCATGCTGTCCTCTCTGTTCGTGAAAGCGAGGGTCGAATGGGGAATGGCTGCATTTTGGTTGTTGGTTGTGGTGGGATAAATACACAAAAGTTGACTTCACTGTTCGGAGTTGACTAATAATTCAGTACGGCATCGATGGGAGGCCGGCGAGCAGAGGAGTGGCGGATGGACCGATTTCAGGCAATGCGGGTGTTCATGGGCGTGGTGGACGCCAACAGCTTTACCCGTGCAGCGGACAACCTGGGCCTGCCCCGGGCGACGGTGACCACCACCATCCAGGCCCTCGAAAACCTGCTCAAGGTGCGCCTGCTCAACCGCACCACCCGCAGCGTCAGCCTGACGCCGGATGGTGCGGCGTACTACGAGCGCTGCACCCGCATCATTCACGAGCTGGAGGAGATCGAAGCCTCCTTCCAGGACGCGGCGCGGCGGCCCCAGGGACGGCTGCGGGTGGATGTTTCGGGCCCCATCGGGCGGCGCATCCTGATTCCCCGCCTGTGCGAGTTCCATAACCGCTACCCGGACGTGGAGCTGGTGATCGGCATGGGCGACCGGCCGGTGGACCTGGTCCAGGAGGCGGTGGACTGTGTGATCCGGGCCGGTGGTCTGGAGGATTCGACCCTGGTGGCCCGGCGGATCGGCAGCCTCAGCTTCGTCACCTGCGGTTCCCGGGAGTACCTGGAGCGTCACGGCGAACCGCAGACCCTCGAAGACCTGGCCGAGCATCAGGCCGTGCATTACTTCTCCAGCCGCACCGGGCGGGTGATCGACTGGGATTTCGTGGTGAACGGCGTCAGTACGCCGGTGCGTGTGCAGGGGCGGGTGGCGGTGAATGATGCGGATGCCTACATGGCCTGCGGTCTGCAGGGCTTCGGCCTGCTCCAGGCGCCGCGCTTCATGGCGCTGCCCCACCTGGACAACGGCGAGCTGCGGGAGGTGCTTCCGCGCTGGAAGCCGGCCGCACTGCCGATGTCGGTGCTCTATCCGCAGAACCGTCACCTGTCGCCCAAAGTGCGGGCCTTTGCCGACTGGGTGGCCGAACTCTTTGCCCAGTGCCCGCTGCTCAACGGCAGCGACGGCGAGGGCTTCACCGCTGGAGAATGCCGCTACCCCGGGCGCCCGGTGTCCTACACGGTGCGGGAGATGCTGGAGCAGGAGAGCGGTGCGGCAGGAGTGACCTGAGTGCCGATTGAAGCTGACGTCGATGGCCGCTTGCCGCGTTGCAGGATCCATGGCACAACAGCGCGCAAAGCGCATTCCATGGCCTGCGCGGCGGGCTGAACACAGGAGACGAAACGATGAAGCTGCTTCGATGGACCCCGCTGGCCCTGGCTCTGCTCGCCGGTGCGGGCACTGCGAGTGCCCAGGACAAGCCCGATCCCAATCTCGCCCGCAATCTGGCCGCTACTTGCGCCGGTTGTCACGGGACTGGAGGCCGTACGGTGCCTGGCTCGGCCGTCGAGCCGCTGGCGGGGGCCGACAGCGCGGTGTTGATGCAGAAACTCCGGGATTTCCGGTCCGGCGCCAGGCCTGCGACCATCATGCATCAGATCTCGAAGGGGTATACCGAGGCTCAACTCGAACTGATCGCGGCCTACTTTGCCGCTCGCAAATAAGGGGCGATGCATGACGAATCGACGCGATTTCCTGAAACGTTCACTGATGGCCGGCGGCGCGGCGACTCTGCCGGGCCTTTCCGGCTGCGCCCTGGGTACCCGCCCGGGTGGCCACGTGGTGGTGGTGGGAGGCGGCTTTGGTGGCGCCACGGTGGCCAAGTACCTGCGCATGTGGAGTGACAG
Source organism: Zoogloea dura (assembly GCF_012927165.1). Lineage (GTDB taxonomy): Bacteria > Pseudomonadota > Gammaproteobacteria > Burkholderiales > Rhodocyclaceae > Zoogloea > Zoogloea dura. Next base: position 39,064 of record NZ_JABBGA010000017.1, on the reverse strand, counting down.
GGGGGTTGCCGTTACCCTGGTGGAGCGCAATCCCCGCTTCATCTCCTGCCCGATCTCCAATCTGGTGATCAGCGGGGACAAGACCCTCGCCGATATCACCCTGGGCTACGACGGCCTGCGCAACACCTGGGGGGTGACGGTGTTGCAGGACGAGGCCCTGGCCATCGATCCGGCGGGCCGCACGCTGCGCCTGGCCTCGGGGGGCACCCTGCGCTATGACCGCCTGGTGCTGTCGCCGGGCGTGGATTTCCAATTTGACCAGGTGCCGGGCCTGGAGAGCGAGGCGGCGCAGCGGGCGATCCTCCACGCCTGGAAGGCCGGTGCCCAGACCGTGGCCCTCCGCAAGCAGCTCGAGGACATGAGGGACGGCGGTGTGTACGCCCTGACCATCCCGAAAGCACCTTACCGCTGCCCGCCGGGGCCTTATGAGCGGGCCTGCCTGGTGGCCGATTACCTGAAGAAGACCAAGCCGAAGTCCAAGGTCCTGGTGCTCGACGCCAACGACGAGATCGTTTCCAAGAAGGCCTTGTTTACCAAGGCTTTCGAGCAATACAAGGGCATCCTCGAATACCGGCCGGGCAGCGAGTTGCGCGAGGTGGATGCCGGCAGCCGCACGGCCAGGCTGGATTTCGATACCGTGCGCGCCGATGTGCTCAACGTGGTGCCGCCCCACCGGGCGGGGGACATTGCCGCCCGGGCCGGCCTCAAGCTGATCAACGACCGCTGGGTTGACATCGACTGGCTGAGTTTCGAGTCGGTCAGCACGCCGGGAGTCCATGTCATTGGCGACGCCATCTTCCCGGCGCCGACCATGCCCAAGTCCGGCCATATGGCCAACCAGCACGCCAAGGTGGCGGCTGCGGCCATCCTCAACCTGTTGGCCGGACAGGCACCTGCTCCGAACCCGGTGGTGATGAACACCTGCTACAGCTTCGTGGACTCGAAGAACGTGATCCACGTGGCCTCGGTGCATCAGTACGATGCAGAGAAAAAGGTGGTGATGCCGGTGCCGGGGGCCGGTGGCGTATCGGCGGCGGCCAATGAGCTGGAAGGTGCCTATGCCTTGTCGTGGGCAAAGAACATCTGGGCCGACATGCTGACCTGAGCGTCCGGCGCTATTCCGGGAAGAAGGCGCCGGAACGAAAAAGGCCACCCGAGGGTGGCCTTTTTACATCGCGCACGTGGAACTGCTCAGTGCTTGCGGCCCAGGCCTCCGAGCAGGAAGGCGATGGGTCGCTGGCCCTTCTGGGGCGGACGCGCCTCGTCACTGGTGCTGCCGTCGGGGTTGAGCGGGGCGGGCACGTTCTTCTGCTCGTAGGGCTTGCTGAAGTCGAAGCCGTCCGCCGCGATGTGCGAGGGCTGGCGACCCGGCCGGTTGCTGCGCTCGGGCCGCTCATGCCGCTCGGAACGCTCGCCGCGCTCCGGCCGGTCGCCACGTTCCGGACGCTTGCTGCGGCGCTCGCGGTCGGCAGCCGGCAGCGGTGCTTCGGCGGGGCGGGAGCTCGGGCCGCTGCGGCGGCGGCGGCCACCTTCACCATCGAAGAAGTCCGGCTCCGGATCGTAGCCGGGGACGATCTCCTGGCGGATCTCGAGCTTGATGAGCTTCTGGATGTCGGCCAGGCGGTGACGCTCCTCGGAGCTGACCAGGGAGACTGCCTTGCCCGACTTGCCGGCACGGCCGGTGCGGCCGATGCGGTGCACGTAGTCTTCAGCGGTGTGGGGCAGTTCGAAATTGATCACCGAGGGTAGATCTTCGATGTCCAGACCACGGGCAGCCACGTCGGTGGCCACCAGCACGCGGACCTTGCCGGACTTGAAGTTCTCCAGGGTCTCGGTACGCGCCTGCTGCGTCTTGTCGCCGTGGATGGAGTCGGCGGAGATGCCATGACGCTCGAGGAAGTGAGCCAGGCGGCTGCAGGCGAACTTGGTGTCCACGAAGACCAGCACCTGGTTGGCCTCGTCCTCGTGACGCACGATGTGGGCCAGCAGGTTGCGCTTCAGGCCGCTGGAGACCGGATGAACGATGTGGGTGATGGTCTCGCTGACCATGTTGCGGCGGGCCACTTCGATCAGCTGCGGGTTCTTCAGCATCTGGTCGGCGAGTTTCTTGATCTCGTCCGAGAAGGTGGCGGAGAACAGCAGGCTCTGGCGGTTGGCCGGCAGCAGGGCGAGGATGCGCCGGATGTCCGGGATGAAGCCCATGTCGAGCATGCGGTCGGCTTCGTCGAGGATCAGGAACTCGACCTGGCCTAGGGCGATGGTCTTTTGCTGCACGTGGTCGAGCAGGCGGCCGGGGGTGGCCACCACGATCTCGATGCCGCGACGCAGCTCCTGGATCTGCGGGTTCATGTCGACGCCGCCGTAGATGCAGGTGCTGCGCAGGGGCAGGTGCTTGGAGTACATCTTGACCGACTCGAACACCTGCATGGCCAGCTCGCGGGTCGGCGCGAGGATCAGGGCGCGGACCGGGTGGCGGGCCGGGCTGGTCGAGCTGCTGGCGTGGCGGGCGAGGCGGTTGAGCAGGGGCAGGGTGAAGCCCGCGGTCTTGCCGGTGCCGGTCTGGGCGCCGCCCATCACGTCGTGGCCGGCGAGCACGACGGGTATCGCCTGGCGCTGGATGGGCGTGGGTTCGGTATAGCCGGCGTCAGTGACGGCCTTCAGGATTTCGGGGATGAGTCCGAGTTCGGAAAACGACATGGATGTGGTCACGATGGGGGTGCGTGGACTGGTTTAGTGCACTGCACCATTCAAGTAGTCCAGCATTATACATCGGCGCGGCATCAACGCCGCGTCAGATAGCAGGTCACTTCTTCACGGTCGTGGTAGAGGTGCTTGATTCGCAATATGTATTTGAGGCCGGCTGCGCGCATGCGCTGGTCGATCAGGGCGCGGCAGCGTTCCACTTCATCGTGGCGCCGCTTCATGGGCAGCTTGAGGTTGAAGATGCTGCGCCGGCAGCGCCCGCCGGCGACCCATTCGGCCATCAGCGGGGCGATCCGCGAAGGCTGCTCGACCATGTCGCAGACCATCCACTCGACTGGCTTGCGGGGCTTCCAGGTGAAGCCGTCGACGCGCAGGTGTTCGATCAGGCCGGTGGCGACCACCGACGGCGCCATGGGGCCGTTGTCGATGGCGGTGACGCGCAGGCCGCGGCTGACCAGCTGCCAGGTCCAGCCGCCCGGCGAGGCGCCCAGATCCACGGCCTGCAGGCCGGAGCGCAGGGTGGAGTGCTGTTCTTCCGGGGTGAGCAGGGTCTGGATGGCTTCGGCCAGCTTCAGGGTGGAGCGGCTGGGGGCGTCCTTGGGCATGCGCAGGCGGGGAATGCCCATCGGCCACGCCGAGCCCTCGCTGGCCACGCTCAGGCCGAGCAGGGCGACATCGCCGCCAGGCAGGAACACGTGCAGGCGCGGCAGGTGGGGCGAGTCCGGGCGCAGCTGGCCGGTTTCGGCCAGGGCGGCTTCCAGCAGCGGCACGAAGCGCCGCAGAAAGCCGGCCTGCTCCTTGCCGTCGTTGGTGTCGGGGGTTTCCGGGAGGATCGCCGAGAAGCGCTCGCCGAGGGCCTCAAGGGCCTTGAGCAGCGGCCCCAGGCGGTCGCGCCCTGCGAAGCCCTCGACGCGGCCGATCAGCTGGAAGGCCTGCCGGCTGAACACCAGGTGGGAGACATCCAGGCGACGGCGCAGCTCGTCGTGGGGTTGGGGACTGTCCAGGCGGAACAGGGTGGCGCCGGGTGTGCCCACCGCCTCACCCTTGCCGATGAGCCGGGCCGCCCTGGCCGCGGCCTCCAGCTCGAGGAGTGCGTCGGCTTCGAAGCCGGGGCGGCACTGGACAAGGATGCCGGTGGAGGGGCAGGGCGTCTGGGCAGGCTGCATGGGGGCGAAGGCGAGGGGAGTACAATGAGTTCGTGGGGCCGTGGCTGGCCGGGTTTTCCGGCCCTGCGCTGCTCACGCCGGGCCTGAACGGGCCTGAATGATACCCGATCGATCCAGGCCCGCAGCGGTGGCGGGCGGTGGGCCGTGGCTGCAGGTTCGATGCCTGGTGCCGCTGCAGTCAAATTGAATGATGTGGGCTCCAGTTGGCGGGCGCCTTGCCGTAATAGGCCGATGAAATGGCGGTTGGTGCCGCAATCCAGATGCAGGTACGGAGGGTGTTTTGAGGGAGATCGTGGCGGCGCAGGACTTGCGGATCGGGATGTTCGTGACCGAACTGGATCGCCCCTGGCTAGAGTCGCCTTTCCTGCTGCAGGGGTTCATCATCGAAGACCGGGAGACGCTCGAGCAGCTGCGCGAGTTGTGTCGCTTCGTGCACGTGGATCGCACCCGTTCGGCGGGTGACGCCTGGCGCCCCGAGCCGGTGGCGCCTCCCGCTGCGGTGAGGCGCAGGGAGTCGGTCTCGCAGGCCGGACTGGTGACCGCACCTGCGGCGCGGCGGCGCCCGCTGGATTTCTTCGCCTTGCTCAAATCCCTCCGCTCGGCTGCCGGCGAGGTGGGCGAGAACATGCCTGCCGGGGCTGAGGCCGGATCCGGCAGCGCGCCCTGGATTCACGTCTATCCCGACTCGGAATCACGCAAGCTGCCTGCCGGTGGTGTCTCGGAGAGTGGGGAGGTGGCGGCTGCCTATGCTTCCCGCCCACTTATCTACCAGGATGAGCCCGGCCGCACATCGGCGGCCGGCGCATCCCGCGACGAACGGCAGGATGAGGAGGGGGCCGCCTTCGGAAACATGCGGCAGGCCGAGCCCCGGGTGCCGGTGGAGGAGGAGATCGTCACGGCCCTGCCAATGCTGGTGAAGGCCCAGGGGCTGCTCGCCGAAGTCGCCAGGGACGTGCAGAACAACCTCAATCCCGACCTCGACCGGCTGCGCAGCGTGGTTTCCGAGATGGTGCTGAGCGTGATCCGCAACCCGGATGCGCTGCTCTGGCTGCTCCGCCTCAAGCAGACCGACCAGTACAGCTACGACCACTCCCTCGACGTGGCCGCCCATGTGATGATCTTCGGACGTGCCCTGGGCTTGGGCGAGGACGCGGTCACCGCACTGGGGATGGCCGGGATTCTCCAGGACGTGGGCAAGCTGCGTCTGCCGGTGCGCCTGCTGCACAAGACGGGCGCCCTGTCGCCGCGGGAGTACGAGATCTTCAAGACCCACGTGGATTTCTCCCTGCATATCGTGTCCCGCTGCCCGCAGGCCACGCCCCTGATGCTGGAGATCATCGGCCGCCACCATGAGCGCTGCGATGGTTCGGGCTATCCGGCCCGCCTGAAGGGTGAGGAGCTTGGCGTCATGGCCGAGATCGCCGGGATCTGCGATGTCTATTGTGCGATGACCCGGGCACGTCCCTACGGCAGCGCGGCCAGTGCCCAGGTGGCCCTGGATGCGATCCGCGCGCAGCGGGGCACACGTTTTTCGAACAGCATGGTGGACCAGTTCGTCCAGTGCATCGGTCTCTATCCGGTGGGCACGCTGGTCGAGCTGAATACCGGGGAGGTGGGGGTCGTCATTGCCCAGAACCGCATCCGCCGCCTCAAGCCGAGGGTGATGATCCTGCTTGGCCCGGACAAGAAGCCGAATGCCTATCCGCCGAGTCTCGACCTGCTCTACGATCCCGCCACGGCGACCGGCGAACCCTATGCGATCAGCCGGGCATTGCCCCCCGGCTCCCACGGCGTGGAGCCTTCGGAGTTTTACCTGGCATGAACCTCCCCGCGCCCCAACTCGTGCGTCCTTTCCAGTCGGAGTTGGACGAGGACGCCCTGGCCCGTCTCCTGGTGCGCTATGGCATTGGCCAGGCGGAGCAGGCTGCGGTGCGGGCCTTCGGCCGCATCATCCCTGCCGATGCGCTGGTCGATGCGCTACTCGAGCGTTTCGAGCTCAGTGGCGATGGAGCGGGCAGCGCCATCGCGCCGACGCTGCGGGCCTTCTGCGTGGAGCTCGCCAGGGTCACGGCCTGGGATTTCTCGCCGGCCTGGCCGTCGCGTCTGGTGGCCTTGTGGAGCGATTGTTATCTGGCCGGTGCGGTGTCGGAGTTTCCCTTCGTCGCCATCGAGGCCCTGATGAGCGCCTGCCAGGAGCAGCTGTTTTCCGATCGGGCCATGGTCCATCGCCTGGAGCTTGACATCCTCGCGGCCCTGGTCCGTCTCGGCTGGTGTCTCGGCGGCCTGCTGTCGGAAGCCTCGGTGGTGCAGGAGCAGGCCTTCCGCATGCATGCCGAAGATGGCGACACGGTGCTCGGCATCCCGAACCGGCGCCGCTTCCTGACCCTGTTGACCGATTTTCTCGGACTGGCCGGGCAGCGCGGCTTCCTGGGGCTGCTGGTGTTGCGCATGGAGTGGGGGCGCTCGGTGGACGTGCTGGCTCTCGACGAGCGCGACCATCTCCGCCTGGCCCTGTCCGATGCAATGCGTGCCCAGCTGCGCCCGGGCGACGTGCTGTGCACCCTAGGCGAGGATGAATGGGCGGTGATCCTGCCCGACCTGATGCACCCGGCCCAGGTTGCCCTGGCTGGCAGCAAACTGGTGGATGTCTGCGAAGTGACGCGGGGCAACAACTTTCCGTCCCTGCGCGGGCGTTTTTGCGCCGGCGGCGCCTGGGCTCCCGAACACGCCCGGGACCCGCTCGGGCTGGAGCAGGCGGCCCGTTCGGCGATGGTGGCGGCCAAGTCGGAGGGGCGCGCCTTTGCTCTGTTTTCCGATGATGTGGCGGCCCGTGCCATGGGGGATGCCGGTTTCGAGTCCGAAGTGGCGCGGGCCCTCGAGTCCCGCCAGTTCCAGCTGTTCCTGCAGCCCCAGGTGGAGCTGCCGTCCCGTCGCCTGGTGGGGGCTGAGGCCTTGCTGCGCTGGCAGCGCGACGGTGCCTATGCCTCGCCGCCGGACATCCTCGCGGTGCTGGAGCGCATCGGTCTGATGGCCGAGCTGTCCCGCTGGGTGGTCCAGCAGGCGGCCCAGCACCTGGCGGCCCTTGATGCCGTGGGCTGTGACGTGGGGGTGTCGGTCAACCTGGTGGCGGACGACCTCAAGGATCCTGAGCTGCCCTTGTTCATCCGCCAGACCTGCGATACCTGGCGGATCCCCGTGTCGCGCATGTGTTTTGAACTGACGGAGAGCGGGCTGGTGTCTCGGGATGGCATGTCGGTCAGCAATCTGCAGGCCTTACGGGAAGGGGGCGGGCGCCTGGCCCTTGATGATTTCGGGACAGGCTATTCGTCCATGGACTACCTGCGCCGCCTGCCGCTCGACGAGCTGAAGCTGGACAAGTCCTTTGTCGAGCGCATCACCCTGGGTGACAGCGACCGGGCCATCGTCGCCCTGATGGTGAGGATCGCCCATACGTTCGGGCTTGAGGTGGTGGCCGAAGGCGTCGAGGATGCCGCCACCGAAGCGGTGCTCCGGGACATGGGGTGCAACCGGGCCCAAGGTTACTTCTATGCGCCGCCGATGCCGGTGGACCAGTTCATTGCCTGGTGGGAAGCCCGGCTCAACACGCCGCACGAACCCACCTGAGGCGGGCTCTGCCGGTCATTCCCTGATCTTGCGGCGCTTGCGCGGCTCCGGCTCGGCGGGCGTCTCGCTGTCTTCCTTGGCCGTGGCTTCGGCGTCGCCGTGTTCGCTCTCTGCCGCCTTGTCGGCTTCCGCGCTGGCCTTCTTGGCCTTGCGCTTGCTCTCCGCCGTAGCCGGAGGCGGCGGGGGGGGCAGCACCGGGGTCACCTCGGCGATCTTGTTTTCGACCATGTAGTCGTTCATTTCCTTCCAGCCCGCGAAGACGGCTGCTTTCGGGGCCGCCTGGTTGAGCGTGAAGCAGTCCTCGATGGCCCGCCCTGCGTGGCGGCAGGCGCTGCCGATGGCTTTGCCCTCCGCTTCGGTCTGCGCGGCGATCTTGGTCGGGTCGGGAATGCCGATGCGATCGCAGGCGCTGGCCAGCGCTGCACACGCCAGCAGGGCTGCGATGAGTCGGATGCGGATGAACACAGGTGTCATGGCGTTGAAGGCCGGTTGCTTTGCCGAAGTCTACGGCGCGCGCGGAACTGACTTGAACAGATGCTTGCAAAGTGGCGGGAGCCAAGTCCAGCCCTTCAACTTATAATTCAGGACTGATCGTTTTTGCCGTCGATGAACCGGACCCCCATGAACACCTTCAGCCGTACCGTCCTGGGCTTCGCCCTGGCTACCCTGCTTGCCTCTCCTGCCTTTGCCGCGCCCAAGAAGCCGGCCGCCAAACCTCAAGAGCCCCGCGCTGCGGCGCCCGCAGCAGTCACCGAGATCGAACTGGTGCACAGCCTGGGGGCCGACAAGGGCGCCCAGCTGCAGAAACTGGTGGATCGCTTCAACGAAGCCAATCGCAACACCCGCATCGTCGTCCATGAGCGCGCCTGGAACGATGGGAGTGTTCCGCACCTGATGATCCTCGGTGAGCGTGAGCTGCCTGGTTTCCTGAATGGGCCGCAGCGCTATCGCCCCCTGTTCCAGGTCATGAAGGACGCCGGCGAGCGCTTTGAAACCCTGCGCGCGCCCGCTGTGATGACCCCGACCCCGATCGACGGCTCGGGTCGTCTGTTGGCCTTGCCGGTGGGGCTGTCCACCCCGGTGATGTTCTACAACAAGCAGGCCTTCCGGGACGCCGGCCTCAATCCTGACGCCCCGCCCAAGACCTGGCAGGCGCTGCAGGCCTCCCTCGGGCAACTGGTCGCCGCAGGTCAGACCTGCCCCTACACCACCACCCAGCCGGCCTGGATCCTGGTGGAGAACATGAGCGCCTGGCACAACGAGCCGGTAGTCGCCGAGGGCAAGAAGGCCTCCCTGGCGATCAACGGCATGCTTGAGGTCAAGCACGTGGCCATGCTGTCCTCCTGGGTCAAGGCCCGCTATCTGCACCTGTTCGGTCGTGGTGACGAAGCGGCCGAGCACTTTGCCAAGGGTGAGTGCGCGGTGCTGACCTCCGCTTCAGGCGACTGGCCTACACTGCGCCGTCAGGCCGGTTTCGATGTCGGCGTGGCCACGCTGCCCTACCATGAGGAGTACTACGGCGCACCCCAGAACACCCTCGCCGATGGTCCCGCCATGTGGGTCGCGGCAGGCAAGACACCGGTGGAGTACAAGGCTGCGGCGCGCTTCGTCAGTTTCTGGCTGACCGGCGAGAGCCAGGTGGAATGGCAGCGCAACGCCGGCTACCTGCCCCTAAACCGCGCTGGTCTGCTGGCCTCCGAGAGCCGCCTGCTGGCCGACGATCTGGCCAACATCCACGTGGGGGTCCAGCAACTGGTCAACAAGAAGGTCACTGCCGCCAGCAAGGCCAGCACCTATCCCCAGAAAGTGGCTGTGCGCCGCATCATCGAAGAAGAGCTGGAGTCTGTCTGGGAAGACCGCAAGCCTTCCAAGCTGGCCCTTGACACGGCTGTCGTGCGCTCCCGCCAGCTCGACTGACGTCTTCCGTCCGCTCCACTGCCATATGTTTGCCTGGCCCGGCCCCGCGCTCTACGTGCATCGCTGTGGCGGTGCCCTGGCGCCGGAGAACACCCTGGCCGGCCTGAACATCGCGGGCCGGCTGGGCTGCGCGGCGGTGGAGTTCGACGTCATGCTGTCGGCCGATGGCGTGCCGATCGTGATCCACGATGAAACCCTGGAGCGCACTGCCGGACGGCAGGGGCGGGTTTCCCGCATGGCCGCCGCGGAGCTGCTGGCTGTGGATGTCGGCCAGGCTTTTCATCCCGCCTTCCGGGGCGAGACTCTGCCGTCCTTCGAGTCCGTCCTGGCGGCCTGTGCCGGGCTGAGCCTGGTTGCCAACGTGGAGATCAAGCCTGCGCAAGGCTTCGAGGTGGAGACGGGGAGGGTTGTCGGTGACATGCTCGTTCGTCGGGAGCACGGTGTGGATGTGCTCCTGTCGTCCTTCTCAGCCGAGGCACTCGAGGCTGCGGCGCAGCGTGCTCCCCATCTGCCGAGGGCCTTGTTGACCGAAACGTATTCGACCGTTGCGCAGGCCCGGGCCCTGCAACTCGGGTGTGGTGGGCTCAATCTGGGGCGGCGGGGTCTCCTCCCTGAACACGTGCGGCAGGCAACTGCAGCGGGCCTGCACGTGCTGGTCTACACGGTCAACGATGCGCCGGAAGCGGCGCGGCTGAGGGCTTGGGGCGTGACCGGTGTATTTTCCGATCGTCCCGATCTCATCCGATGAGCATTTCGTACATAAGGCTGCGGAAATTGCATTGATCCAGCCACCTTGACGGAAGTCTGCCAAGCCCCCTAACATCGCGTTTTTTCTAGTCTGGGCATTGCCTTGTCTCTCTCGCAGCTTTACGCGCCGATCGCCGAAGACATGAAGGCGCTCGATGCCGTCATCAGGGATCGCCTCTACTCCGACGTGGTGCTTATCCGCCAAGTGGCCGAGTACATCATCGGCAGCGGCGGCAAACGCCTGCGTCCCGCCATGGTGCTGTTCACCGCCGGGGCTGCCGGCTATACGGGCAGCTATCACCGCGAATTGGCTGCAGTGGTGGAATTCATCCATACCGCGACCCTGCTTCATGACGACGTGGTGGACGAATCCGAGCTTCGGCGCGGAAACAAGACCGCCAACGCCATGTTCGGCAATGCCGCCTCTGTTCTTGTCGGTGACTTTCTGTATTCCCGGGCATTCCAGATGATGGTCGGCGCGGACAACATGAAGGTGATGCGGGTTCTCGCAGACGCCACCAACGTGATCGCCGAAGGCGAAGTCCTCCAGCTCCTCAATTGCCATGACGCGGATGTGGAAGTGGAGGGCTATCTCCGCGTGATCCGCTACAAGACGGCCAAGCTGTTTGAGGCGGCGGCCCGTCTGGGCGGCATTCTCGGAAATGTCGGCGAGGAACTTGAAGACAAGCTGGCGGCTTTCGGCATGCATATCGGAACCGCCTTCCAGCTGATCGACGATGTGCTTGATTATTCCGGCGAGGAAGCCGATACCGGCAAGCATATTGGCGATGACCTGGCAGAGGGCAAGCCGACCCTGCCACTGATTCACGTGATGAAGCACGGCAATGCCGAACAGGCGGCCTGTGTTCGCAAGGCAATCGAGAATGGCGGTCGCGATGATTTCCCTGCGGTGCTGGCGGCTATTCGTGCCACCGGAGCTCTCGAGGAAACCCGTCGGGTTGCAGAGGCTGAAGCGCAATTGGCGCTGGAGGCGCTTTCTGCATTGCCCCCTTCCATTTTCAGGGAATCGTTGATAGAATTGTCAAAGTTCGCTGTTGCACGAAAGTATTGAGGCAGCTGGTTTTTTTTGCCGCAGTAATTGAAGTGCAAAAAGCTTTACAAAGAGTTGAACAGTAAATATAATGTGCGACTCGGTTGTGTTGATTGATCGATAAGGTCTTTCAAATAAGCGTCGGGGAATAGCTCAGCCTGGTAGAGCACTGCGTTCGGGACGCAGGGGCCGGAGGTTCGAATCCTCTTTCCCCGACCACCAATCCCGCGAAAAAGCCACTCGAAAGAGTGGCTTTTTTGTTTTGGGTTTCAGGGTTGGCCTCTCTCTCAAGTAAGGTGACATCCGGGGAGTGCAGGCTGGGTGAGGTGGGCTTGATCTGCCTTGTGTCACTGGTAGTGTGGGGTGTGTTCCGCACATTGCGGATGCGGCCTGTTTTCTTTCACGCTGCGAGTTTGCCGGGGCCGGGTGGAGAGCTTGTGCCTTTGGCTGGATTTGTTCTCGGGCGTGAGGGCGTGAGGCTTGCTGCTGGATTCTCTTGTTCGGTCTGTCCGGTCCTGGTGCTATTACGTTCCGGCTTTCCCGTATATGTGCCCAGAGGTGCCTGCCTGCCTGTCTGCTTTGCGGTGGGCTTGTCGGGCGGAATTGGCTCTCCGGTTCGCGGCTGGCGTTATTGCTCTTGCGTGGAGGGGGGCGAGAGAGGGTGGTGCGATGCTTTTTCGCCTTGTCCGCTATTTCATTGCAGGCGAGGGGGAATAGATGGGAAATAAAAAAGGCGCCCGAAGGCGCCTTTTTATTGAATGAAGAAATTGAATCCATCTCCATTCTTAATTTGGTGGGCGGTACTGGGATCGAACCAGTGGCTTCCACCGTGTGAAGGTGGCACTCTACCGCTGAGTTAACCGCCCGGCAGGTGATGAGCACGCATTGTAGTTAACGACCTGGGGTGTGTCAAGAAAATTCGAAGAAATATTTTTTGTGTCCCGCATCCCTCATTAAGTCCTCCAATTTCCTGACACCATGCAGACTCATGCAGGCGCTGTTCGCGGCGCTCCTCTTCCCGGAGTCCGTGGGCACAGGCTGTACAACAACAACGGAGACAAGATGGTGCATGTACCGACCCGCTGTACGCGAATTGCTGCACTGTTGCTGATCGTGATCGCCCCCATGGCCCACGCGGAGCTGCTCGGTGAAGATGAGCTTGCCGACGTGATCCGCAAGCCGGCGATCGGGCTGTACAAGGGCTATGCGGAGTTCAAGATGGCCCACTACGCGGAGGCACGTCAGATCTGGACGGCGCTCTCGGAGCGGGGCATGGGGGAGGCCTGGTTCAATCTCGGGATCCTGGCAGAAGACGGGCTGGGTGAGCCCCGGGACGCCGCTGAGGCGCGCCGCCGCTACGAGCAGGCCGCGCTGGCTGGCAGTCGCAATGCGGCCCTGCGGCTGGGCATCTCGCTGCAGGGCAACCGGCTGGGGGCGGCCGACCCGGTGGCGGCGCGGCGCTGGCTTGTGCTGGCGGCTGGGATGGGGGACGAGGAGGCGGCAGTCCAGCTCGCCGTGCTCGAAGGGCGCAGCCCGGTGCCGCTCGGGCCCCGCGATCGACGGCTGGCCGAGGCGCGTCGCCTTGAGGCCGACGGCAACCTCGTCGATGCCGTCACGGCCTACCAGGGGCTGGCGGACGAGGGGGATGCACGTGGGGTGACCCGGCTGGCCTGGCTGTATGAGGCCGGGCGTGGGGTGCCCCGGAACCTTGATGAGGCGGCCCGGCTTTTTCGCCGTGCGGCGGAGGCGGGGGAGAGTGAGGCCGGGTATGCCCTGTCGGTCATGCTGGAGACCGGGGTCGGGCAAGCACGGGATCCGGTCGAGGCCCTGCGCTGGTTGAAGGCTGCGGCTGCCGGCGGCTATCCGCCCGCGGTCGAGGCACTGAAAGCCCGCTGACTCACTTCCTCCCGGCCTGGCCCTCAGCCGACCGGGCCAGGCCGGCTGCTGCGGCGCCCGTCCACTGCGATGAGGATGCCGGCCACGCCGATAACAGCCATGCCGGCGAGGGCGACTGTGTCCGGCACCTGCCCGAAGACCAGCCAGCCGAACAGGGTGGCCCACACGATCTGCACGTAGAGCATGGGTGACAGCAGGGAGGCAGGGGCTTCCCTGAATGCCTTGGTGAGCAGGAAATGGGCCGTTGCGGCCAGGGTGCCCATGGCCAGGAAGAGCAGATATTCACGGGTATCGGGCGCCGGGCCGTGATCGAAGCCGGGCAGGGCTGCGCTCATGGCCAGGCTGCCGGTGAGCGCGGTGTGGAAGAGCAGCGTGACCGGGCTCTCCGTGCGTGACATCTTGCGGGTGAGGATCTGGTAGATCGCGTAGAACACGGCGGCCGCCAGCGCGAAGGCGATGCCTTCCGGACCCAGCCCGCCGCCCGGCCGGGCCACCAGCAGGACGCCTGCGAAGCCCATCACCACGGCGGTGCTGCGCCAGGGGCCGATCTGCTCGCCGAGCAGTGGGCGGGCCAGCAGCACGACAATCACCGGCGAGGCGAAGATCACGGCGGTGGCCTCGGCCAGAGGCAGGCGGTTGAAGGCCGCCAGGCCGCACAGGCTGGTGCCCAGCAGCAGGCCGGCGCGCAGCAGGTGGAGTGCCGGCCGGCGGGTGCGATACAGGCGGTGGCCCAGGCGGGGGGCGAGCAGCACCAGCATCAGGGCCAGATGCACCGTGTAGCGTGCCCAGATCAGCAGAGGCACCGGATAGCGGCTGCTCAGATGCTTGGCGGTGGCGTCCAGCAGCACGAACAGGATGAGGGCGACCATGGCCAGGCCGGCCCCGAACAGCGGGCGTTGCGGATGATTCACGGAGTGGGTTCGGACTGCATGGGGCTCAGGGGTGTGCCGGCCCGTCCCACGTTGCCGTGTCCCTCATGGTGGGTGGGCGGATCCAGGCGTTGAAGCAGTGGCGGGCCGCCGTGGACATTTCGTCGGCCAGCAGGCCTGAGTCGATGTTGAGCGTAGCGCTCAGGTGATCGCCGGCGCAGCCATGCAGATGCACGCCGGCCAGCAGCGCCTCGCCGGCATTCCAGCCGCCGGCCAGGAGCGTGCCGACCAGGCCGCTCAGCACATCGCCCATGCCGGCGGTGGCCATGGCCGGGTTGCCGCTGGAGTTGATCCACCAGGCGCCGTCCGGCGCGGCGACGATGCTGCCGCAGCCCTTCAGCACCACCCAGGCCTGCAGGCGGCGGGCGATCCGTCGGGCCGCCGCGAGGCGGTCGGCCTGCACCTCGGTGGTGCCGCAGGCCAGCAGGCGGGCTGCCTCCGCGGGGTGGGGGGTCAGCAGCGTGGGGTGCTGGCGACGGGCGAGGGTCTCCTGGCGGGCTGCCGACAGGGCCAGCAGGTTCAGGGCGTCGGCGTCGAGGAGGAGCGGCACCGGCAGTCCGATGGCCTGGTCGACGCAGCGGCCGGCGTTGTCTGACTGGCCCAGCCCGGGGCCGACCACCAGGGCGTTCGGCAGCGGGCCTTCAAGCAGCGCGGTGGCTGTGCGGAACATCAACTCGGGACGCAGTGGGTCCACGCTCAGCGCGCTCGGATCGAGCAGGCCGACCAGCACCCGTCCGGCGCCCAGGCTGGCTGCGGCCCGTCCGGCCAGCAGCGCGGCACCAACCATGCCCGGCGCGCCGCCGATCACCGCCACGTCACCGTGGCTGCCCTTGTGGGAATTGCGGCGGCGGGGCCTCAGGCGGGTTTCGAACAGGCCCGGCGCGATGCTGTGGCCGGGGGCTGGCAGCAGCGCTTGCGGATCAAGACCGAGCGCGGCAACCTGGACCAGGCCACACTGGTCCGGCCCGTCGAGGGTCAGCAGGCCCGGCTTCAGAGCGATGAAGCTGAGCGTGTGGGTGGCGGCGAAACAGGGGCCGAGGCAACGCCCGGTGTCGGCGTCGAGACCGCTGGGGATGTCCAGGGCCAGGCGCGGGCAGGGTTGGGTATTGAGGCTGTCGATCCACTCGGCGTAGCGGCCTTCCAGAGGACGCTGCAGGCCGATCCCGAAGAGGGCATCCACCACCAGCGCCCAGCCGCCGGGCGGAGTGGGCGGCAGCTCGGGCAGCGTCTCGCCGCCGGCGGCCAGCCAGGCGGCGTGGGCGGAGGCGGCATCGGCGGGCAGGCGTTCGGGATCGGCGGCGAAGGCGATATGCACGGCGTGCCCGGCATCGCGCAGCAGGCGGGCCATCACGAAGCCGTCCCCGCCATTGTTGCCGGGCCCGCAGGCGATCAGCACTGCAGCGGGCGTCTTCAGCAGGGACAGGGCGAGCGTGGCGGCGGCCTCGCCGGCCCGTTCCATCAGTGGCGGCATGGCGCCCGGGATGGCCAAGGCCTCGAGGTCGCGGATGGCGCTGACGGGGTAGATCGGGAGGGGCGCGGCGTGCATGGGGGGCTTGCAGAGGCTGTCAGGAAACCTGCTCGAGCAGTTCGAAGGCCATCTCGCGCAGATCGTGGAAGTCGTTCTCGCCCAGCCCCAGGTGGGCCATCACCGCGGAGCGGCTGCGCAGCCAGCTGGAGTCTTCGTTCATGCGCATGAAGCTGCCCACGTAGCAGCCGGCCAGCTCGGCCAGCGACACCAGGGTGCGGCAACGGGCCGCCGCCGCGTCGGCATTGCCGTCGAAGATGCCCAGGTCGTGATGCAGCAGGGTTGCCTGGCTGATGTCCTCCGGGAGGCCCCAGTTGCGGGTCAGCAGGTAGCCGATGACCGCATGGTGGGTGGCGTGCTGTGCTTCCTCGACCTCGGTGAAGGGCCGGCTGGTGTCGTTGTTGGCCAGTTGCAGGGTGTCACGGTAGTCCGGGAAGCGCTGCATCAGCACGGCGATGCCGCAGTCGTGGAACAGCCCGAAGGTGTAGGCGTGCTCGGCCGGCACGCCGCGGAACTCGCGGGTCAGGCGGGCGCACAGCTGGGCGCAGCGGAGGCTGGAATCCCAGAAGCGGTCCAGGCGCACCGGCCCGGAGGACAGGCTGTTGCGCAGGGTGACGCCGGCCACCAGGCTGGCCAGTGTGCGCGAGCCCAGCACCGGAATGGCCTGCTGCACGGTGCTGACCTTGCGGCTGAGCCCGAAGCCCGGCGAATTGGCCACCTTCATGACCGCCGCGGCCAGGGCCACGTCGCTGTTGATGATCTGGGCCACCGTGGTCAGCGACATGTTCGGTGAGTCGATCTCCTTCTGCAGGCGGGTCAGGACTTCGGGGCGGGGCGGAATGCTGATGCCCTTGAGAAGACGGTCGACTTCTGCGGGATCGGGTAGGGACATGGCGGGGGAGGAGGCTGGGAGAGATTGGGAACGCCCCGATTCTAGCCGACCCCGGCCTGAGCCGTGCGGCCTGCGCATCACCTACGCAATCTGACGTATTCCGGTGCCGGGGCGGGCTCCGTAACCTGCGTTCCATTGCTGCACCGCATTACGCCGAATACCGAACCCACTGACCAAGGAGTCTTCGATGCAAAACCGCCGTTCCTTCATCAAGGCCGCCGTACTCTCCGCCTCCATCGCCGCCATCGGTGGCCTGCCGGCCGGCGCCTACGCCGCCGACACCATCAAGGTGGGCATCCTGCATTCCCTGTCCGGCACCATGGCGATCTCCGAGACCGCCCTCAAGGAAACCGCGCTGATGACCATCGAGGAAATCAACGCCAAGGGCGGCGTGCTCGGCAAGAAGCTCGAGCCGGTGGTGGTGGATCCGGCCTCCGACTGGCCCAAGTTTGCCGAGAAGGCCCGCCAGCTGCTGTCCCAGGACAAGGTCGCGGTGACCTTCGGCTGTTGGACCTCGGTGTCCCGCAAGTCGGTGCTGCCGGTCTACAAGGAACTCAACGGCCTGCTCTTCTACCCGGTGCAGTACGAAGGCGAGGAGCTCGAGAAGAACGTCTTCTACACCGGTGCCGCGCCCAACCAGCAGGCCATCCCGGCGGTGGAATACCTGATGAGCAAGGAAGGCGGCTCGGCCAAGCGCTTCGTGCTGCTGGGCACCGACTACGTGTATCCGCGCACCACCAACAAGATCCTGCGCGCCTTCCTGCACAGCAAGGGCGTGGCGGATGCGGACATCATGGAGGAATACACCCCCTTCGGTCACTCGGACTACCAGACCATCATCGCCAAGATCAAGAAGTTTGCCGGTGAGGGCAAGAAAACGGCGGTGATCTCCACCATCAACGGTGACTCCAACGTGCCCTTCTACAAGGAGCTGGGCAATGCCGGCCTGAAGGCCAAGGACGTGCCGGTGGTGGCCTTCTCGGTGGGTGAGGAAGAACTGCGCGGCGTCGATGCCAAGCCGCTGGTCGGCCACCTGGCGGCCTGGAACTACTTCATGTCGGTGAAGAACCCCGAGAACGACAAGTTCATCAAGATGTACCGCGACTGGGCCAAGAAGGCCAAGCTGCCGAAGGCCGAGTCGGTGGTCACCAACGACCCGATGGAAGCCACCTACGTCGGCATCCACATGTGGGCCCAGGCCGTCGAGAAGGCCAAATCCACCGACACCGACAAGGTCATCGCCGCCATGGCCGGCCAGAGCTTCAAGGCGCCGTCGGGCTTCACCCTGAAGATGGACGAGACCAACCACCACCTGCACAAGCCGGTCTTCATCGGCGAGATCAAGGCCGACGGCCAGTTCAACACCGTCTGGAAGACCAAGGGCCCGATCCGCGCCCAGCCCTGGAGCCCCTTCATCCCGGGCAACGAAGGCAAGCAGAAGCTGTAAGCGCTCGCGACCTCCTCTCGCGAAAGCAGTGTTGGCCGGCGGAAGGGCTCCGGGCCCGTCGCCGGCCTTTTTGCAGGGAATGCCGGGGTGTGCAGACCCCTGCATGACCCGTAATCGGGGAAAACGATGAAACGAATATTCTTGCTGTTGAGCCTCGTGCTTGGTCTGTGGGCCGGGAGCGCCGGTGCAGCGCTGGACCCGGCCATCCTCAAGGGCCTGGCCTCCGACGATTTCGATGCGAAGCAGGCCGCCGTGGCCGGCCTCGCCGCCGCCGGCGATGACGCCGATGCCCAGCGCCTGCTGAAAGCCCTGTCCGACGATGCGGTGGCCGTGGCCGGCGAGCGGGTCGTCATCGTGGCGGGCGACCAGGTGCTGGATGCGGCCAGCGGCGCCGCCATCAAGCCGGCCCCGGCCAACTCCGAATCCATCAGCCTCAACAACAGCCTGCGCCAGCAGGTCGATGGCGCCCTGGCGGCGCTGCGCCTGTTCTCCACCGACACCGCCGAGCGCCTGGCCGCCGCAAGACTGCTCCTCGCCGACATGGGCGACGGTGCGGTGCTGCTGCCGCTGCTCGACAAGGCCCTGGCCCACGAGCAGGACCCGGTGATCAAGGACATCCTGGTGCGCCTGCATGCCCAGGCCAGCCTCGGCAGCCCGGACGCGGCGGTGCGCCTGAAGGCCGTGCAGGAGCTGGGCGAATCCGCCAGCCCGGCGGTCAAGGCCCTGCTGCTGGGCCTGCTCGACAAGCAGGGCGACGACTTCGCCGAGCCCGACGAGAAGGTGCGCCTGGCCGCCCAGACCGCCATCAAGGCCATCGACGGCCGCCTGGCCTGGAGCGACACCGCCGGCCAGATCTTCACCGGCATCTCCCTCGGCTCCATCCTGCTGCTGGCCGCCCTCGGCCTGGCCATCACCTACGGGGTGATGGGCGTCATCAACATGGCCCACGGCGAGCTGCTGATGGTCGGTGCCTATTCCGCCTACGCCATGCAGGCCCTGTTCCGGGCCAGGTTTCCGGAGTTTGTCGATTACTACTTGCTGGCCGCCGTGCCGGTGGCCTTCTTCGTCGCCGCCGCCGTCGGCATGGCCATGGAGCGCACGGTGATCCGTCACCTCTACGGGCGTCCGCTGGAAACCCTGCTGGCCACCTGGGGCCTGTCCCTGGTGCTGATCCAGGCTGCCCGCCTGCTCTTCGGCGCGCAGAACGTGGAAGTGGCTAACCCGGCCTGGATGTCCGGCGGGGTGCAACTGGCCGACAACCTGTCGCTGCCCTGGAACCGCCTGGTCATCGTGGCCTTCTCTGGCTTCGTGCTGCTGGTGGTGTGGCTGATGATGAACAAGACGCGTCTCGGCATGTTCGTCCGCGCCGTCACCCAGAACCGCCCGATGGCCGGCTGCGTGGGCGTGCCCACCGCGCGCATCGACACCCTGGCCTTCGGCATCGGCTCCGGCATCGCCGGGCTGGGCGGGGTGGCCTTGTCGCAGATCGCCAACGTGGGGCCGGACATGGGCCAGGGCTACATCGTCGATTCCTTCATGGTGGTGGTGCTCGGCGGGGTGGGGCAGCTGGCCGGCGCCGTGTGGGCGGCTCTCGGCCTGGGCATTGTCACCAAGTTCCTCGAAGGCTGGGCCGGTGCGGTGATCGCCAAGATCCTGGTGCTGGTCTTCATCATCATCTTCATCCAGAAGCGACCCCAGGGGCTGTTTGCCCTCAAGGGCCGGTTCGTCGATTGATACAGGGAGCACGACAATGCGCACACCTGCAAGCGTAAGACTGGTGGCCGGCCTCGGCCCCAAGGGCTGGCTGGCGATTGCCGCCGTGGCCCTGGTGGCCTGGGTCGGGGTGCCCCTGGCCCACCTGATGCTGCCCGAGAGCCATCCGCTGCACGTCTCCACCTACGCCATCACCCTGCTCGGCAAGATCCTCTGCTACGCCGTGGTGGCGGTGGCGATGGACCTGATCTGGGGCTTCGGCGGCATCCTGTCCCTCGGCCACGGCCTGTTCTTCGCCCTGGGCGGCTACAGCTTCGGCATGTACCTGATGCGCCAGATCGGCCGCGACGGCAGCTACGGGGCGGCCATCCCTGACTTCATGGTCTTCCTCGACTGGAAGGAACTGCCCTGGTACTGGGCCGGCACCGACAGTTTCCTGTGGTGTCTATTGCTGGCCATGGCGGTGCCCGGCGTGATCGCCTTCATTTTCGGTTACTTCGCCTTCCGCTCGCGGATCAAGGGGGTGTATTTCTCGATCATCACCCAGGCCCTCACCTACGCGGCCATGCTCTTCTTCTTCCGCAACGAGACCGGCTTTGGCGGCAACAACGGCTTCACCGACTTCAAGCGCATCCTCGGCTATTCCATCACCGCGCCGGAAACCCGGGTGGTGCTGTTCGGCCTGTCGGTGACCCTGCTGCTGGCCACCATCGTGCTGGGCAAGGCCCTCATCGCCTCCAAGTTCGGCAAGGTCCTCACCGCCATCCGCGACGCCGAGAACCGGGTCATGTTCATCGGCTACAACCCGCTCCACTACAAGCTCTTCATCTGGACGCTGTCGGCCATGCTGTGCGGCCTGGCGGGGGCCCTGTACGTGCCCCAGGTGGGCATCATCAACCCCTCGGAGATGTCCGTCGCCAACTCCATCGAGATCGCCATCTGGGTGGCCGTGGGCGGGCGCGGCACCCTGATCGGGCCGGTCTTCGGCGCCGGCATCGTGAACCTCTCCAAGACCTGGTTCACCACCAGCTTTCCGGAATACTGGCTGTTCTTCCTGGGCCTGCTGTTCATCCTGGTCACCCTCTACCTGCCCCAGGGTGTGGTCGGGCTGTGGGCCAGGCTCAAGGCCCGCAAGGCCGAGAAAGCCGCTCTGGCTGAGGCCCGCGCCAGCGTGGCCGCCGCCCCCCGCGCCACGGCCGCCCCCGAAGCCAAGATCCCCAACGGCACCGCTGCCACCGTGGCCAAAGGAGCCTGAGATGCGCGTCGAATCCTCCATCTCCCGCAATGCCCCCGCCGACGGCCAGAAGGAAGGCTGGGACGGCGCCGCCAGCACCAGCCACGTGCTCAAGCCCGGCGAGCTCGACCTGTCCCACGGGGTCATGCTCTACCTGGACGACATCACGGTCAGCTTCGACGGCTTCCGCGCCCTCAACAAGCTGTCGCTGCAGATCGACGCCGGCGAGCTGCGCTGCATCATCGGCCCCAACGGTGCCGGCAAGACCACCATGATGGACGTCATCACCGGCAAGACCCGGCCGGACTCCGGCAAGGCCTTCTTCGGCCAGACCATCGACCTGACCCGCCTGACCGAACCGCAGATCGCCCACACCGGCATCGGCCGCAAGTTCCAGAAGCCCACCGTGTTCGAGAACCACAGCGTGTTCGAGAACCTGGAGCTGGCCCTCAAGACCGACAAGCGGGTCAAGAAGAGCCTGTTTGCCCGCCTGTTCGGCGACGACCTCGACAAGATCTCCGACACCCTCAAACAGATCCGCCTGGCCGACCAGGCCGACCGGCCCGCCGGGCTGCTCTCCCACGGCCAGAAGCAGTGGCTGGAGATCGGCATGTTGCTGGTGCAGGACCCCAAGCTGCTGCTCCTCGACGAGCCCGTCGCCGGCATGACCGACGACGAAACCGAGCGCACCGCGGAGCTCTTCGTCAGCCTCAAGGGCAAGCACTCGCTGATGGTCGTCGAGCACGACATGGCCTTCGTCGAAGCCCTCGGCGGCAAGGTCACCGTGCTGTGCGAAGGCTCCGTGCTGGCCGAAGGCGACCTCGCCACCGTGCAGGCCGACCCGCGCGTCATCGAGGTCTACCTGGGGCGCTGAGCCGCAGGGCCCGCGCCCCACCGAACAATCGAATCGAGGCCACCCATGCTCACCGTCACCAACCTCAACCAGTACTACGGCGGCTCCCACATCCTGCGCAACCTCAGCTTCGAGGTGCCGATGGGCAAGGTCACCACCCTGCTCGGGCGCAACGGGGTGGGCAAGACCACGCTGCTCAAGACCCTCATGGGCCTGGTGCCCGCCGCCACCGGCAGCATCACCCTGGACGGCGCCGAGATCACCCGCGCCCCCAGCTATGGCCGGGTGCGCGCCGGCATCGGCTATGTGCCCCAGGGGCGCGAGATCTTCCCGCGCCTGACCGTCGAGGAGAACCTCCTGATGGGCCTCGCCACCCGGCCCGCCAGCGCCCAGGTGCCGACCCGCATCTTCGAGATGTTCCCGGTGCTCAAGCAGATGATGCGGCGCCGCGGCGGCGACCTTTCCGGCGGCCAGCAGCAGCAGCTCGCCATCGGCCGCGCCCTCGCCCCGGGGCCCAAGCTGCTGATCCTCGATGAGCCCACCGAAGGCATCCAGCCGTCCATCATCAAGGACATCGAGCGCGCCATCCGCGCCCTCGCCGAAACCGGCGAAATGGCCATCCTGCTGGTCGAGCAGTACTACGACTTCGCCCGCTCCCTGGCCGACCATTACCTGCTGATGGAACGCGGCGAGATCATCAGCGCCGGCAAGGGCGAGGACATGGAGGCCAACAAGGTGCGGGAGATGCTGTCGGTGTGAGCCCCTCAGGCTGACTTGCGCGCCACCAGGAAGGCATCGATGGGGCGCGCGCCGGCGGGCAGGGGCATGACGGGAGCGATGCAGCGGGCGAGGCCGTAGGCAATCAGCAGGGACAGGTGCCAGCGCAGCCGGTGGGCCACGTAGCGTTCGTCGGGCGGCGGGCTGCTGCGGAGCGGCAGCAGGCGATGGATCCAGTACACCAGGCCTGCGTGCGGTGACGGGGGCAGGGCGCAGGCTTCGCGCACCTCCAGCCCGAGGGCCCCGGCCAGGGCCGAGAAGGCCCGGGGGTTCCACCAGCTCAGATGGTGGGGCGGCAGGTTCAAGGGTAGGTTGGGGATCTCGGTGAGGGGCGACGGATGCAGTGGCGCAGCCAGGATCAGCAGCCCGCCGGGCTTGAGCAGGCGGGCCATCAGGCGCGCCGCTTGCAGCGGCATGGCCAGGTGCTCGATGACGTGGAAGGCGCAGACGGCGTCGTATTCACCGGCGTGGCGTGCAGCGTGCTCCTCGAGGCTCTCGCGGTGGATGGCCGGGTCGTCGTGGTCGGCGTAGGGGTCGAGCCCGCGGTAGTCGGCGTGGGCCAGGTGCTGGCGGAAGGCCGCGCTGCCTGCGCCGACGTCCAGCACGCGGGCTCCCCGGGGGATATGGCTGGCGGCCTGCAGGAAGTCGCTGCGGGTGGCGGCCAGGCGGGACAGGTGCAGGTGGATCTTCTGGCGCGCGTAATAGTCGGCATAAAAGCGGCCGTCGCCGGCGATGAGCGGATCGAAGAACATCAGGCCGCAATCGGATTCGTACAGGCCAAGGCTGGTCGTGCCGTCGAGCAGGCGGTCCACGTCCACCCCCTGACCATGCCGCCACAGGCCGCGCAGGGTACTCGCCGCGACGCCATGGACACGGCGCAGGGCCGGACGGCCGGTGATCGGACAGGGGGGCAGGGCGGCGGCTGGAGCAGGCTGCGTCATGGCGGTGGGGTGGGAAGGGCAGGTCGGAGGAGGCCGGATTGGAGCACGCCTTCAGGCCGGCGGCCAGGGCTGGCGTGCGCTGATGCGGATCCGGTCCGGTGCCGCGACCGCGTAGTGGACATGCCCCCAGACGATTTCGCGGGGGCGCGCGGCGGCCAGGATCATGCTCAGATGGAAGGCGTCCACGCCGGCCTGCAGCGGGCCGCCCAGGGTGTAGCGGAGGGCCTGTGCGCTGCTGGCCTCGCGGAAGCCCAGGCGGGCACCCACGGCATCGACCACCCGCAGCTTGGCCAGGGCCAGCAGCAGCAGGCCCGCCAGCCCCGGGGCGGCCAGGGCCGAGCCCATGCCGGCGAGGACGGGCACGGCGGCCCAGGCGCCCAGGCGCAGGGTGATGAGGCCGCTGGCGAGCCACCACAGCCCCGGCCGGTAGAGGCGGATCATCTGGTACTGGCGGCGGCCGAAGCGCCAGCCCGAGGCCAGGCCATGGCTGTTGGGCGTGGGCAGCAGCAGGGCGCCGCGGGTGAGGATGCGCAGGCCCAGGCGGTGGGCCCGGCGGGCCAGTGCAAGGTCATCGGAGAGGGTGGCCCTGAAGCACTCCGCCAGGTTGAGGGTCGCCAGGGCCTGCCGCGACAAGGCCGTGGAGCCCCCCCACACCACGCTCGACCAGGCCGTGTCCAGGCGTGGCATGAGGGGCAGGGCCCGGTCTACCAGGCTGATCAGGTGGGCGCCCAGGCGCGGCGCGGCCAGCATCTGCCAGCGGTAGCCGGTGACGATGTCGGCACGGCCGTCGATCAGCGGCGTGGCCAGGGCCGACAGCCACCAAGTGGGCGGCTCGATGTCGCCATCCATCAGCACCACCGCGTCGTCGTCCCCGTCCAGGCTGGCGGCGGCGGCCACCAGGTTGCGGCACTTCTGGGCCTGTCCGCAGGCTTCGCCTGCCACCACAAGGTCCACCGGGAAGGGCTGGTTGGCGGCCAGCGCGCGGACCTGCCGGAAGGCCGGGTCGGCCGTGCTCTCCACCGCCACGATGAGGCGCCGCGGCGGCAGGCTCTGCGCCGCCAGCGCGGCCAGCAGGGCGTGCAGGCGGGGAAGGTCGCCGGTCAGCGGCAGCAGGATCGAGACCTGCGCCGGCCGGGCCGTTGCCGGCAGGCGCAGGCGGGCAAGGTAGTGGAGGCCTGCAAGCAGCGAGAGGCCATTGATGACCAGGCCGCAGCCGAGCAGTGCCAGTGCGATGGTGTCCATGATGAGGCGGGTCGGCGGCGGAGTTGGACGGAGGGGCAGCAGTGGCCGGGCGCGCCGCGACGTGCCCCATGCTTGGTCCATTCCTGGTCCATTCCTGCCCAGTGTTTGCCCCTTGCAGCCGCGCAAAATAGCCGGCGAGCTGCAAGATGACAAGTCGAAGGGCCATGCCCGGGGCTGCCGGGTATATGGGCGCCCATTTTTGGTGCATTCAAAGGGGTGGGCGCCGGATAAAAGTAGCTTCACGGTATATAAATGGATCTCGCATGCTCCATGCGCGCACCAGATTGGTGTTTCTTTGCGGGTGGGTGCGCCGGCCGTGCACCGTTGTGGGATAAACGCCGGGCTTCGAGCCACATTTTTATGGCGCCAGGCTCCATTCATGAGGCTGGAAGTTCCGTGGGCGGGCTGTGGTGGGCTTTTATTGCGGCTTTTGCCCCGGTCTCCACGCTGTTCCGCCCCGCGGTTCGGCCCGCAACGAGGGCTCCGGCACAGCCTTTGCTATCTTTTGCACCCATGTTGCTTGCTCCCCCCTTTCCCTTGAGTTCCACCGAGCCGCCTGTGTCCCCGGGGGCGCCGGGCGAAGGCTGGCGGGCACGGCTCGAACTGGGTTTTGCGGCCAGTGACGGCCGCAGCGTGCTCGTCCATCGTCGCCACGAAGGCCCCCTTCGGGTGCAGAAGGCCCTCTATCCCGAAGGCCCGGCGGTCTGCCATGCCCTGCTGCTGCATCCGCCGGCCGGCATTGCCGGGGGCGATGCGCTGACCGTGCAGGTGCGCGTGGGCGAGGGCGCCCATGCGCTGGTCACCACGCCGGGGGCCGGCAAGTGGTATCGCAGCAATGGCCCGCTGGCCACCCAGTTGCTGGATTTCGAGGTGGCAGCAGGCGGAGTTCTCGAATGGCTGCCCCAGGAGAGCATCGTCTTCGACCGGGTCCGCGGTGCCACCGAAACCCGCGTGCGGCTGGCCGGCGATGCCTGCTACATCGGCCTCGATCTGCTGTGCCTGGGGCGCACCGCGTCCGGCGAGCGGCTGGAGCGGGGCAGCCTGGGCATGGCCTCGCGCATCGAGCGGGACGGTCGCCTGATGTGGAGCGAGCAGGGCCTCATCGAGGGGGGCTCGCGCCTGCTCGAATCGCCGGTGGGCCTGGCCGGGCAGCCGGTCACCGGCACCCTGCTGGTGGCCTCGGAGGCGATCGATGCGGGCCTGCTCGAGGCCTGCCGGGAGATCCGCCCGGCGGTGGGGGAGGGCGGCGTGACGCGCCTGCCCGGCCTGCTGGTGGCGCGCTACCTGGGGCCTGCGGCGGAACCCGCGCGCGCCTGGTTCGTCGCCCTGTGGGCCGCACTGCGCCCGGCCCTGGCGGGGCGGGCCGCGGAGGTGCCGCGAATCTGGCATACATGATATTGGCCGGGGCGGATGGCCGGCACACGGCACCACCCCTATCATTTGCGGCGCGCCTGGTGCCCGCCCGACACGACCGAACAGAAAGGGATTGCGCATGGAACTGACCCCCCGCGAAAAAGACAAGCTGCTGATCTTCACCGCCGGCCTGGTGGCCGAAAGGCGCAAGGCCCGCGGCCTCAAGCTCAATTACCCCGAGGCGGTGGCCTACATCAGTGCCGCCCTGCTGGAGGGCGCCCGCGACGGCCGCAGCGTGGCTGAGCTGATGCACTACGGCACCACCCTGCTGGGCCGCGCCGACGTGATGGAGGGCGTGCCCGAGCTGATCCCCGAGATCCAGGTGGAAGCCACCTTCCCGGACGGCACCAAGCTGGTCACCGTCCACCAGCCGATTGTTTGAGGAGCCAGCATGATCCCCGGTGAAATCGACACCCTCGACGGCGAGCTGGAGCTCAACGTCGGCCGCCCGACCCTGACCCTGGTGGTCGCCAACACCGGCGACCGGCCGGTCCAGGTGGGCTCCCACTACCACTTTGCCGAAACCAATGCGGCGCTCGACTTCGACCGGGCTGCGGCACGGGGCTTCCGCCTCAACATCGCCGCCGGCACCGCCGTGCGCTTCGAGCCCGGCCAGACCCGCAGCGTCGAGCTGGTGGCCCTGGGCGGCGACCGCAAGGTATTCGGCTTCAACGCTCAAGTGATGGGAGCCCTGTGATGGCCAAGATCTCCCGCCGCGCCTACGCGGAAATGTTCGGCCCCACGGTGGGTGACCGGGTGCGCCTGGCCGACACCGAGCTGTGGATCGAGGTCGAGAAGGACTTCACCATCTACGGTGAGGAAGTGAAGTTCGGCGGCGGCAAGGTGATCCGCGACGGCATGGGGCAGGGCCAGCGCCTGGCCGCCGAAGTGGCCGACACGGTCATCACCAACGCCCTGATCCTCGACCACTGGGGCGTCGTCAAGGCCGACATCGGCATCAAGAACGGCCGCATCAGCGCCATCGGCAAGGCCGGCAACCCCGACATCCAGCCGGGCGTCACGATAGCCATCGGCGCCGCCACCGAGGTCATTGCCGGTGAAGGCATGATCGTCACCGCCGGCGGCATCGACACCCACATCCACTTCATCTGCCCGCAGCAGATCGAAGAGGCCCTGATGAGCGGCGTCACCACCATGATCGGCGGCGGCACCGGCCCGGCCACCGGCACCTACGCCACCACCTGCACCCCCGGGCCCTGGCACATTGCCCGCATGCTGCAGGCGGCGGACGCCTTCCCGATGAACCTGGGCTTCCTGGGCAAGGGCAACGCCAGCCTGCCCGACCCCCTGCGCGAGCAGGTGGAGGCCGGCGTCATCGGCCTCAAGCTGCACGAAGACTGGGGCACCACCCCGGCGGCCATCGACAACTGCCTGACGGTGGCCGAGGAGATGGACATCCAGGTCGCCATCCACTCCGACACCCTCAACGAATCCGGCTTCGTCGAAACCACCGCCGCTGCCTTCAAGGGCCGCAGCATCCACACCTTCCATACCGAAGGCGCCGGCGGCGGCCATGCGCCGGACATCGTCAAGCTGGCCGGCCTGCCCAACGTGCTGCCCAGCTCCACCAACCCGACCCGGCCCTACACCGTCAATACCATCGACGAGCACCTCGACATGCTGATGGTGTGCCACCACCTGGACCCGGCCATCGCCGAGGACGTGGCCTTCGCCGAAAGCCGCATCCGCCGCGAGACCATCGCCGCCGAGGACATCCTGCACGACATCGGCGCCCTGTCCATGTTCTCGTCCGACTCCCAGGCCATGGGCCGGGTCGGCGAGGTGATCATCCGTACCTGGCAGACCGCCCACAAGATGAAGGTGCAGCGCGGCGCCCTGGCCGGGGACACGGCCCGCAGCGACAACTTCCGGGCCAAGCGCTACATCGCCAAATACACCATCAACCCGGCCATCACCCACGGCATCGGCCACGTGGTGGGCTCCATCGAGCCGGGCAAGCTGGCCGACCTGGTGATCTGGAAGCCGGCCTTCTTCGGCGTCAAGCCCAGCCTCATCCTCAAGGGCGGCATGATCGCCGCGGCCGCCATGGGCGACGCCAACGCCTCCATTCCCACGCCGCAACCGGTGCATTACCGCCCCATGTTCGGCGCCTTTGCCGGCGGCCTGCAGACCTCCCTCACCTTCGTCTCCCAGATCGCCCTGGCCAGCGGCGCCCTCGACAGCCTGCGCCTCGCCAAGCCCCTCGAAGCCGTGCGCGGCATCCGCAGCGTCACCAAGGCCTCGATGATCCACAACGACTGGCAGGGCGAGATCAGCGTCGACCCCGAAACCTACGAAGTGCGCGCCGCAGGCGAGATCCTCACCTGCGAACCGGCCAGCGTGCTGCCGATGGCCCAACGTTATTTCCTGTTCTGAACATGCTCCTCATCGAATCCCTCTACACCGGCGACGCCGCCCCCGCGGCGCGTCTTGAACTCAACTTTGATGCCCGCACCAAGAGCCGGCTGCGCACGCGGCTGGCGGATGGGGAGGAGGTGGGCCTGTTTCTGCCGCGCGGCACCATCCTGCGTGGCGGTGACCGGCTGCTGGCCCAGGACGGGCGGGTGGTCGAGGTGGCTTCGGCGCCGGAGGATCTGCTCGAGGCGCGTTGCGCCGACGCTTTTGCGCTGGCGCGGGCGGCCTACCACCTGGGCAACCGCCACGTCGCGGTGCAGGTGGGGGAGGGCTGGCTGCGCATCCAGGCCGACCACGTGCTGGAAACCATGTTGACCGGCCTGGGCGCCCAGGTGCATGCGCTGGCCGCGCCCTTCGAGCCGGAAGCCGGCGCCTACGCCCATGGTCACCACCATGCCGAGCGCGGTGCCACCGAAGCGAAGATCCATCAGTACTCGTGAGCCTGCCCTTGATCCGCCTGCTGCAACTGGTCAGCCCGGCGCTGCCGGTGGGCGCTTACACCTATTCCCAGGGCCTGGAGTGGGTCATCGATGCGGGCCGGGTCAAGACCGAGGCCCAGGTGGGCGAGTGGATCGGCGATGCGCTGGACGGCGCCTTCGGCAACTACGAACTGCCCCTGCTGGCACGGTTGATGGACGCCTGGGCGGCGGGGGACGATGCGGCCGTGGCCGATCTCAACGCCCGCGCCCTGGCCAGCCGCGAGACTTCCGAGCTGCGCGCCGAGACGGTGCAGATGGGCTATTCGATGGTTCGCCTGCTGGTCGATCTGCCGGCCTTTGCCCAGCTGCCGGGCTGGCTGGCACGCGTCCGCGCGCTGGATGAGCCGGTGTTTCCCGCCGTGTGGTCGGCTGCCGCAACGGCCTGGGGCGTGGCGCCGGCCGATGCGCTGGCCGGTTACGCCTGGGCCTGGCTGGAGAACATGGTGATGGCGGCGGTGAAAGCCGTGCCCCTCGGCCAGGCGGCGGGCCAGCGCCTGCTGTCGGATCTGTCGGCGCGGGTGCCGCAACAGGTGGATAAAGCGATTGTCATGGCGCCGCAGAACTGGTCCAATTTCCAGCCCGGCCTGGCGATCGCCAGCGCCCGCCACGAAACCCAGTATTCGCGCCTGTTCCGGTCCTGATCCCGATATGCCTACCAAGAAGCCCCGCAAGGCACCCGTGCCTTCGACTCCCAAGTCTTCGTCCCCCGCTCCCCGCCTCGGCATCGCCTGCCAGGGGGGCGGCGCGCACACGGCCTTCACCGCCGGCGTGCTGGCCTATCTGTTCCTGTCCTTCGAGCATTTCCGCCGCCGCGGCGAGGACGAAAAGTGGTTCAGCCTGGTGGGGCTCTCCGGCACTTCGGGCGGGGCGATCACCGCGGCGATGGCCTGGAGCGCTGCGCCCGACGGCAGCTGGTCAGAAGGCGCCCGGCGCGTGCTGCACTACTGGAACCGCAACAAGGCCAGCCTGGAGTTGAAGGGCAAGCTGCCCTTGTGGTGGGGCGAGTACTTCACCAACGCCGCCGCCCAGCTGGCCAGCGCCTGGCAGAACTGGCTACCTGCGGTGAACCTGCCGCCGTCGCCCTTCACCTCGTCCCTGGTGCAGGAGCGCATGCGTGACGACATGCGCGCGGTGGTCGGTTTGACGGCGGATGCCGACCGTTTCTTTGGCCGTGAGGGGCTCGATCTCTTTGTCGGGGCGGTGGATGTGGTGAATCCCGGCGGCGAGCCCGAGACAGCCTTCCGCACCTTTCCCGAGAGCCCCGAGGCCGGCCTGCGCCTCGATGAGCTGCTCGCCAGTGCCTGCATTCCCGAGCTCTTCGTCGCCCAGCCGCTCAGCGTGGACAAAGGCGACGGCTCCGGCCAGCGCGAGGGGCGGATCTTCTGGGACGGCCTGTATTCCCAGAACCCGCCGATCAACGACTTCTTCATCAACCGCCAGCGCAACTGCAAGCCCGACCTGCTGTGGGTGGTGCAGATCAACCCCAACACCTACGAAGGCAGCCCCGGCGGCCCGCTCACCCCCGACGACCAGGACGACCGGCGCAACGAGCTGTCGGGCAACCTGTCGCTGGCCCAGGAGCTGCGCGCCATCGACGTGGTGAACCGGATCGCCTTCCAGCTGGCCGAGCTGCCCAGGCTGGAAGGCCCGCTGGCCGACTACAAGCCGGTGACGGTGTGCTTCATCCGCCTTGGCGAACGCCCCGAAGGGCCGCTGTCGCGCTACCGGCTCAACTACGCCTCCAAGCTCAACCGCGACCCGGACTTCATCGACGCGCTGATGGCCGAAGGCATTGCCGCCGCCCACCGCGCCGCCACGGGCCACGAGCTGGTGCGCCCGCACCACAGCATGACCGAAGCCTGCGCCCTCGACTTCCCCAACCCGGCCTGGCCCGATCCCGCCGAGCTGGAAAGCCTGCTCGACGACCCGGCCCTGGCCGCCCAATGGCGCCGCCTGGTGACTGTCTGAAACCCGTACAACCCAGAAAGACAAAGGATTCCCCCATGAAAGGCCAACCCCTCCGCGTCGGCATCGGCGGCCCCGTCGGCTCCGGCAAGACCGCCCTGACCCTGGCCCTGTGCCAGGCCCTGCGCGACAAGTACGACCTGTGCGTGGTGACCAACGACATCTACACCGCCGAGGACGCCCAGTTCCTGGTGCGTAACGAAGCCCTGGTGCCCGAGCGCATCATCGGCGTGGAGACCGGCGGCTGCCCCCACACCGCCATCCGCGAGGACGCCTCCATCAACCTCGAGGCGGTGGACCGCCTGATCCGCAAGTTTCCCGATGTGGAGCTGATCTTTGTCGAATCCGGCGGCGACAACCTGGCCGCCACCTTCTCGCCCGAGCTGTCCGACCTGACCCTCTACGTCATCGACGTCTCCGCCGGCGACAAGATCCCCCGCAAGGGTGGCCCCGGCATCACCAAGAGCGACCTGCTGGTCATCAACAAGATCGACCTCGCCCCGCTGGTCGGCGCCTCCCTCGAGGTGATGGACCGCGACGCCAAGAAGATGCGCGGCGAGCGGCCCTTCATCTTCAGCAACCTCAAGACCGGCCAGGGCCTGGCCGAGATCATCGCCTTCATCGAGAAGCAGGGCCTGCTCGCCGAGGTCTGACAACCCGCCGCCGGGGCCCGCGCCCCGGTACGAAATCCGTCATCGCTTTTCGGGTATGCTCATGGGGCACGCCACAGACAAGAGGTGTCGTGGCCGTGGGATGGGAATCCAGGCAGTCAGACCAACAACCCTAGCAGCACACGAAGAAGGGAACAGTTACATGAGCGATCAAAACAACAGCTTCGAAGAGTTCTACGGCAGCAAGTTCGAGGATCTCCAGGTAGGCCAGAGCGGCGTCTATGCCCGCACCGTGACCGAGGCCGACATTCTCGCCTTTGCCGGCGTCACCGGCGACTTCAACCCCGTCCACGTCAATGAAGAGCTGGCCGCCGCCAGCATGTTCGGTGGCCGCATCGCCCACGGCATGCTGTCCGCAGGTTTCATCTCCACCGTGTTCGGCACCAAGTTCCCCGGCCCGGGCTGCATCTACCTGTCCCAGACCCTCAAGTTCAAGGCCCCGGTCAAGATCGGCGACACCGTGGTGGCCCGCTGCACCATCAAGGAACTCACCCCCGAAAAGCGCAAGGCCAAGTTCGACACCGTGTGTACCGTGCGCGGCAAGGTGGTGGTCGAAGGCGAAGCCGACATCATGGTGCCGGCCCGCTGATACCCAGCCCCCGCTGCAGCATCACCCCACAAAGCCCCCGCCTGCCGGGGGCTTTGTTTTGCCCCGGCCGGTTTGGGGGATGAGGGGGAGAGGGGGGCTCCGCCCGATCTGTGCCGGAGACAATTTGTATGATCTGAACCTGCTCTCGCCGGGCAAGTGATGCTGTACTGTATGCCACCGTCAGACCCGGCTGGCACGTCGAGCTGTCCAGGCCTGCGACCCCATACTGTCTTGATGACCGGAGAGGCCTGACATGGATACGCTTGATGCGCTGACGCTGGCGCGGATCCAGTTTGCATTTACCATTTCCTTCCACATCGTCTTTCCGGCGATCACGATCGGCCTGGCGAGCTTTCTTGCCGTGCTGGAAGCGTGCTGGCTGCGTACCGGCCGCGAGGTTTACCTCGATCTCTACCACTTCTGGTCAAAGATCTTCTCGGTTAATTTCGGCATGGGCGTGGTGTCGGGCCTGGTCATGGCCTACCAGTTCGGCACCAACTGGAGCGTCTTCTCCACCTTCGCCGGCGGCGTCACCGGGCCGCTGCTGGCCTACGAAGTCCTGACCGCCTTCTTCCTCGAGGCCGGCTTTCTCGGCGTGATGCTGTTCGGCTGGAAGCGCGTCGGCCCGGGGCTGCATTTCTTCGCCACCGTGATGGTCGCGCTCGGCACCCTGGTCTCTGCGACCTGGATTCTCGCCTCCAACAGCTGGATGCAGACTCCCGCGGGCTTCGAGATCATCGACGGCCGGGTGGTGCCGGTGGATTGGCTGGCGGTGATCTTCAATCCCTCCTTCCCCTACCGCCTGGTGCACATGGTGCTGGCCGCCTTCATCTCGACGGCCCTGCTGGTCGCCGCCTCGGCCGCCTGGCACCTGCTGCGCGGCCGAGACAGCGCGGCCGTGCGCACGATGCTGTCGATGGCCATGTGGATGCTGCTGGCGGTGGCACCGCTGCAGGCGGTGGTGGGCGACTTCCACGGCCTCAACACGCTCGAGCACCAACCGGCGAAGATCGCCGCGATGGAAGGCCATTGGGAAAACGAACCCGGGGCCGGCGTGCCGCTGATCCTTTTCGGCTGGCCCGACATGCAGCACGAGACAACCCGCTTTGCGCTCGAGATCCCGCGCCTGGGCAGCCTGATCCTGACCCATTCGTGGGACGGCCAGTTTCCCGGGCTCAAGGAATTCCCGCCGGAGAACCGCCCGAACTCCACCATTGTCTTCTGGAGCTTCCGCATCATGGTCGGGCTCGGCATGCTCATGATCGCACTGGCGCTGTGGGCCTTCGCGGCGCGCCGGGGAGGGGCCTTGTACCGGTCGCGGCGCCTGTTGCGCTTCACCTTGTGGATGGGCGCGAGCGGCCTGGTCGCGCTGCTCGCCGGCTGGATCACCACCGAGGTCGGCCGCCAGCCCTGGGTCGTGTACGGCCTGCAGCGCACCGCCGATGCGGTGTCTCCGGTGGGCGCCGGCCAGCTCGGCGTGAGCCTTGCCCTCTTTGTCATCGTCTATGTCATGGTTTTTGGCGCGGGTGTCGGCTACCTGCTGCGCCTGATCGGCCACGGGCCGGTGGCGCACGCAGGCGGGCATCCGCCGCCGAGCGCTACCGCTGGCATCGCCGCCCTTTCTTCCACACGGAGCTGAACGCCATGGGTATCGATCTGCCGTTGATCTGGGCCGTGATCATCCTGTTCGGGGTCATGATGTACGTCGTCATGGACGGCTTCGATCTCGGCATCGGCCTGCTCTATCCCTTCCTGCCCGACAAGACCGACCGCGACGTCATGATGAATTCCGTCGCGCCGGTGTGGGATGGCAACGAAACCTGGCTGGTGCTGGGCGGGGCAGGCCTGCTGGCGGCCTTTCCGCTCGCCTATTCGGTGATCCTCACCGCCTTCTACCTGCCCCTGATGCTCATGCTGCTCGGCCTGATCTTCCGCGGCGTGGCCTTCGAGTTCCGCTTCAAGGCCGACGAGGCGCACCGCCCCTGGTGGGACAAGGCCTTCATCGGCGGCTCGCTCGTCGCGACCTTCTGCCAGGGCGTCACCCTGGGCGGCTTCATCCAGGGCATCCGCGTCGTCGATCACGCCTATGCCGGCGGCGTGTTCGACTGGCTCACGCCGTTCTCGCTGTTCACCGGCCTCGGGCTGGTCATGACGTATGCACTGCTCGGCTGCACCTGGCTGATCATGAAGACCGCTGGCGATCTGCAGGCACGCATGATCGCCCTGGCCCGCCCGCTGATCTGGGCGCTGGCGGCGGTCATCGGTGTCATCAGCCTGTGGACGCCCCTCGCCCACGAGGCGATCGCTGCCCGCTGGTTCAACGGAAGCAACCTGCCGTGGTTCATGCCGGTGCCGCTGCTCGTGGTGGCCACCGTCTGGCAGTTGCTCAGGCAACTCGACAAGCAGCCGAACGCTGCGCCCTTCGTGCTGACCCTCTTCCTCGTCTTCCTGGGCTACAGCGGGCTCGGCATCAGCATCTGGCCCAACATCATCCCGCCGGCCATCTCGATCCGGGACGCCGCGGCCCCCCTGCAGAGCATGGGCTTCGCCCTGGTCGGCGCGCTGCTGATCATCCCGCTGATCCTGATGTACACAGCCTGGAGCTACTACGTTTTCCGCGGCAAGGTCGATCCCGGCGAGGGCTATCACTGATGCGCGGCGCAACACACAAGCCCGGCACGCCACCCCAGCCGCCCTCACGCCTGCGCCAGCTAGGGTGGCTGCTGGCAATCTGGACCGCGAGCGTCCTCTCCCTCGGCGTCGTCGCCTGGCTGATGCGCCTGCTGATGAAGCTTGCCGGCCTGACGACATCCGTCTGAAGCCGCCCCTGAATCCACCCCCCTGGTAGCACCATCTCCCCCCAGGGTGGCCCAGCTGTCAATCTCCTTTTGAGAATGCACACATCTGGATTTGTCATGCCGCACCCGGCACAGAATTCATATCATCTCCCTGTTCGTCATCGGCCGGCCTCGACCCTCCCGCCGGCAACCAAGGAGCTGCTCTCATGCTGGACGCCATCCTCATCACCGTCGGCATCGTGGTGGCCACGTGTTCGGTGGCATACAAACTGTTGCTGCTGATGTACCGGGCACCCGAGGGCCCTGCATCGCCCCGCGATCTCGATCACGCACACCCGGAACTCAAATCCGCCGCACCGGAATTGAGATCCTGACCCGCGGATTTGAGATCCGCCGCCACGGAATTGAAATCCTGACCTCCAGAATTCAAATCCGGCACCCCGGAACTCAAATCCGGCACCCCGGAACTCAAATCCGCAGCGCCGGAATTGACATCCGGACCCACGGATTTGACATCCGCTGCCGCAGAATTGAGATCCGGACCTCCAGAATTCAAATCCGACACCCCGGAACTCAAATCCGGCACCTCGGAACTCAAATCCGCCGCCGCTTGATCGAGTAAACCGGCACCGGATCTCAAGCAAGCCCTCGCGCACCGCGCATCCGTCGCCCCGCAACACCCCACCAGCCACCCGGCGCCTCCATCTCGCACTGAAAAACAGTGTTTGGAGAATGCTTTTGTCTTGTGGGAATGCAGATGGGATTCTAGTATCTGCGCGTGCTGTGGAACCTGACCACGACACATCGTGCAATGGCGGTTTCTGTTGAGAGAGGGTTCGGAATGAAGGTGTTGAACGGCAGGCGTGCCGCTGAGATGGTTGTCTTGATCGGTGCAGTCCTCCTGGCGTCGTGTGGCGGCGGGGGCGGTGATGGGGCTGGAACAACTGGCGAACCCCCCGCGCCAGGTGGGACACCGACAGTCCAGGGAACGCTATCCATCGTGATCGGTGATCCGGACTCAGAGCGCGGGCCCGCGTTGTCAAAATCCGACGACCAGTACTTCACGGCCATGACGGTGGCCCCCTCGGGTGTGCTGTACCTGGCCTACGACTGCGCAATCAAGCGTGTCGGCCCCGACAAGGTGGTGCAGGACTTCGTGGGTGGCACCTGCGGTCACAGCGATGGCAATGGGGCGGCGGCCCGCTTCAACAGGATCTACGGCCTGGCATCGGACAGGGATGGAAACCTGTTCGTCAGCGACACGGGCAATGCGGTCATCCGGAAGGTGAGCCCATCAGGGCAGGTCATCACCGTATCCGGGGTTGCGGGCGCAGCGGCCTTCACTGACGGCCCAGCCAGCTCGGTGCGCTGGATGGCGCCCCGCGAGATTGCGGTGGACCGTGGCGGAAACGTCTTCGTCGTGGACAACCTTGGAGCCGACCCAAGTGCTGGCCGACACGTGCGCAAGCTGCTCGCGACAGGAGAGGTGAAGCGTGTTGCCGGCGGCGCGCTGGGCGCGCTTTCCAATCCGGGTCGAATGGCTGTCGACTCGGTCGGGTCGCTCTACCTTACGGTAAAGACGGGAGTGATCGGGCCGTGCATCGAACGGTGCTACACAGCCATCAACAGCTCTTCGGTGCTCAAGATCGACACGGCGGGCAACGCGACCACCCTGGCTGGATCGACGACGACCGGGACCGTCGGCGCAGCGGACGGGCCTGCCAATGGTGCACGCTTCAACTACGCCGCAGACATCGCCGTGGACAGTGTCGGGAACGTCTACTTATCCGACGTGCTCAACGAGGCCATCAGGAAGATAGCGCCCGACGGAAGCGTCAGCACGGTGATCGGTGTGCTACCCGCAAACGCACCGAATCTGGGTGTCACAGACGACAACCCCTATGTCATCGGCGGAGCGGTGACGACCGGGGCATTGCCTGGTCGCCTGCGACTGCCCGACGTGCTCGCGATAGGGCCAGACAACTCGCTGTACATCTCTGCGGGGCGACGGAGGTACCGCGGCGCCGAGTTTTCCAGCGGTGCCGGCTTTGCGGTGCTTCGCGCGGACCTGACAAACACGACCGCGGCGGCAGCCCGCAAGCATCTCGTCGCGCTGCAGGCCATTGCCGACGCCAACGGCGGCCACCGCGCCGCCGGATCGACGGGCTTCGACGAGTCGGCGTCCTATGCCGAACGCGCCCTGCAGAACGCCGGCTTCACGGTGAATCGGCAGTATTTCAACTTTGATGGATTCTACTGGGTTACGCCGGGCCGCCTGGAGCAGGTCGCCCCGGCTGCGGGCAGCGGCAGCCTGGAC
Organism: Zoogloea dura; assembly: GCF_012927165.1. GTDB lineage: Bacteria > Pseudomonadota > Gammaproteobacteria > Burkholderiales > Rhodocyclaceae > Zoogloea > Zoogloea dura. Next base: position 1,739 of record NZ_JABBGA010000017.1, on the reverse strand, counting down.
AAGGTCATTGCGCTGTATTCCGGCAGCGGCAGCGCAACGGCCGCCGTCGCTCAGCCTTCTTCGGCAACGGGGTGCACCGCCGCGGCCTTTGCCGGCTTTCCCGTGGGCAACATCGCCCTGATCAAGCGTGGCGACTGCACCTTTCCGGTGAAGGCGAACAACGCCTACCTGGCAGGTGCCAGCGGGGTCTTGTTCTACAACAATGTGGAGGGCGAACTCAGGATCAACCTGCTGGCCGACTTCACCCCGAACATCCCGGTCGTCTCCATCTCGCAGGAGGACGGCGAGCGTCTGGCCCGGACGGCCGGGCTCAGGATGCGCCTGGAGGCGCAGACCGTCCGCGGCAACATCCGCAGCAGCAATGTGATCGCCGAGCTGGCGGGCTCCAAGCCCGGGCGCGTCGTTATGCTGGGCGCCCATCTCGATTCGGTGAATGCCGGGCCGGGCATCAACGACAACGGGAGCGGCGTGGCCGCACTGCTCGAGGCGGCCGCACAACTGGCCAGATCCAGGCCTTCCAACACCGTCCGTATCGCGCTGTGGGGCGCCGAAGAGCTGGGCGACCTGGGATCGCAGTTCTACGTCGGAGCGCTTTCGCCCGCGCAGAAGGAAGCCTTGGCGCTCTACCTCAACTTCGACATGATCGGCTCGCCCAACGCCGGGTTCTTCGTCTACGACGGCGACGGATCGAGCAGTGGCTTTGCCGGGCCACCGGGCTCCGGCGAGATCGAGAGCGTGCTTGGAGATTACTACCGGAGGCACGGGGTTCAGCCGCATAGCGTGGACCTGAAGCTGTCGACGGACCATCTCTCGTTTGCGTCGGCCGGAATCCCCGTCGGCGGCATCTTCTCCGGCCACGACGGCATCAAGTCGGCAGAGCAGGCGGCACTCTGGGGCGGAACCAGCGGGGTCGCCTACGACGCTTGCTATCACAAAAGCTGCGACGTCCTCGCTAACGCCGACAACAGCGCCTTCCGCTTCAACGTGCCCGCGGTGCTCGCCGCGGCATGGCACTTCTCCATGCGACCCGATCTGTCCCTGGCCAGCGCGCAGACGACAACCAGGCAAACCGCCAGCGCCACCCGCCTGTCGCCTCAGCATCTCCGCGAAAGGCATGGGCTTGAAGAAGGCACGAGCCTGAAATAAAAGCTCCGGCCTGGGGGCCAATGGCGCCGTATCAAAGGCAGGCCCCCACGCATCCCGCATCCACTCCCCTGCAACACCCCTCCGGCCGCCCGGCACAGCCATCGCCAACTGAAAGATAGTGTTTCGAGAATGCTGATGTCTTGTATGTATGCATATGGGATTCTAGTATCAACACGTGCCCCGTCGCACACCCACAACACATCAGGAGACAGCATGAACAACGTCAGCGAAAGCACTCAGGTATCCCCCAAACAAACGCTGAAGGACGTCGAGTCCTACCTCGCCTTCACCGCCTGTCACTGACCGGCACAATAGAGCCACCGATGATCGGCATATAGGAGCCAGTTTGAATAGGCTCTGACGAACGTCTTCGGGGGTTCAAGGTTGGTTGTTTTTCGGGGTGCTGGCAAGTGCTGTTTTGGCCTTGTTTGGACCCTGTCGAGGGGCCCGGTAGGAGGCCCCGTCAAGGGTCAGGCAATAGGCGTTGTGGCGCAGCCGATCGACGGTGGCCGAAGCGAGCAGCCGGTTGCCCGGGAAGGCCTGGTCCCACTCGGTGAAGTCGAGGTTGCTGGTGACGATGGTGGCGGCCTGCT
>NZ_JABBGA010000016.1 GCF_012927165.1 Zoogloea dura | reverse complement strand
GGCGTTTTGTCCGGCGGCGTCCATGCCGGCCAGGCGGGTCTTCGGGTCACGCCAGCGGGCCATGTAGTCCTGCACGTTCAGCGCCTGCCCTTCGGCCTTGGCTTTGCGCAAGGCCGCTTTGCGCTCCGGGGCGCCCAGGCTGAGGATCCAGTCGCCCACCCGCAGCTTGATGTCACCGTCGGGTTGCGATTCGAAGGCCGGGCCCCAGTACGGGTCCTGGTCGTAGTAATCCGGGTGCGGGGCGTGGGCGTGCAGGTCGATCAGCATGGTCAGCGGGCCTTTCTCAGGGGTGGGGGCGTAAGTGGCAACGCGCACCTCAACGACCGGAGCACGCGCACCGACCCCACGGAAAAACCACCCTCCGTCAGAAAGCCTGCGTCTTTGTCTCCTGCCGCCGGGCACTCATCCGTTGCCTCGATTCGTCAGGAACATCATGCACAATCTAAACAAAAAAGGCAACTTTGTTCATATTAAAACCCAAAGAAAAAGAGCGGCACCGTGGCACCGCTCTTTTCTGTTCGCCTGTCCAGTGAAGGCTCAAGGCTGGCGGATGAAATAGCGGACGCTCAACTGGCCGCCTTCGCCAAAGCTGTACAGTTCAATGGTGTCGATAACCACCGTACTGCCCTTGACCTTGTTGCGGTTGTGGCAGGCCACTTCGTTGCCGTTGATGATCGCCATCACTTCCTCGATCTCGATCTTCGCGTTCTGCTGTTGCCACATGCCTTCGAGCACTGGCCAGCCGTCGCCCAAGGAGCGGCTGACGTATTCGATACTGAGGCCACCAGGCGCGACGCGGCGGTAGTGATCCAGGAAGGCCTCCTTGTCACCGGCGTTCCAGGCGCTCACCTGGCCATGGAGGAAGGCTTCGATGGCCTCCCGGGTAATTGTGTTCATGTCTTGCCCTCTCGGAGTTACAAGTCGCTGCCGCGCACATTGCGCGCGGCACCATTACGGCGGTCGGACTCGCCCCAACCAAACCAGCGGTCGGGCTCGCGGGTATCCCCGACACGACGCCAGCGTCCTTCCTGCTGGGCGGTGATCGGGAAGCCGCCGACAAAGTCGCGCATCTCACCCTTCGGGTCCGGCAGAAACTCCCAGACTTCATCGCCTTCGAGCACGATGCGAGCGCTTTCGACAAAGTAACTGCCCGGCTTGTGCACCACCTCACCCTCGATGGATGTGGTACAGCGCACCTCGCCCTTCTCATTCTGGAAAATGGCGTAGCCCAGGTTGTCGTGGCCGACCATGAAGGAGCCGGCGTCCCAGCTGCCGTCCTGGTAGATCGTGGCGAAGGACCACCAGATGACATGCATCTTGTTTTCCACCACCAGATCCTTGTGGAAGTGGATGGCGCCGCCTTCGGCCAGCCAGGCCTGGTCGAGGGCGATGACGCCCTTCACCGCCCTGCCCTCGCAGGTGCCGGCGACATCGTAGAGCTGAGACACATAGAAAGTTCCCCAATCGAGCCCCGGCAGGTACCACTGCATGCCGTTGCCGATCAGCTTGCCCTGCAGCTCGAACAGGCCTTCCTCCTTCCAGGTGAAGCCCTTTTCCGAGGCGGTGATCATCCACGGATTGCCCGGTTCGCCCTTCAGGCTGGACCACACGGCCGTGCCGCCCTCCAGCGCCCGGTCGGGAAACAGGGTCATGGCCTGGCCGGCCATGCGTGCCCGATCGATACGAATGCTCTCGCCGTCGAGGCGCGACGACTGGTAGATGAACTTGGTCGGGTTGGGGCTGCTGCCCGGCGCATTTACCGCCCGCACGACGGCGTAGATGTGGCCCTCGTCGTCGCGCACACAGCCGAAGGGCATGTGCTTGGTGAGCTTGAGACCAAAGTGATCACGCAGATCGGCCAGCTTCTCGCCGCTGACCTTCTGCGGGCCGACCAAGCACTGGTAGGCAAAATCGCCCCGCTCGGGAATAGTCTTGAACGTCTTCATCGCTCGCCTCGCTCTCAGTCCCAGATCACCGGGATGGATGAGGCCCCGCGCAACTGGCCACCCTGGATCTCGGGTGCCGGCTGGTCAGGGTCGAGTCGCAAATTGGGGAAGAGGTCGAGGACCGCATTCACCGCTGCCGACAGCTCCAGCTTGGCCACGAACTGGCCAATGCACATGTGCGGACCGTAGCCGAAAGTGAAGGACGGCTTGAGCTTGCGGTCGATGTCGAACTCATCGGCGTTCTCAAAAACATCCTCGTCCCGGTTGGCCGAGGCGATCACGCACTGCACCAGCGCGCCCTGGGGAATCTTCACCCCGCCAATTTCCACATCGCGGGCAGCCTGACGCACCTTTACGGTGGAAGTCGGCTCGAAACGAATGGCCTCGTCGATCAGCTTCGAGACGAGGCTGCGGTCATCACGCACGCGGGCCAGCAACGCGGGGCGCTGCAGCAGCAGGGTCATCACCGAGCTGAAGGTGCGGGTCGTGGTTTCACCGCCGGCGGCCACCAGGGAGCGTACAAAGGTGGCGATTTCCATGTCGTCGAGGCGACGCGCCTCGAACTCCGCGCGAATAAGGCGGCTAATCAGATCGTCACCGTTGGCCCCTTCGGCACGCCGTTGGGCAACCAGCTTGATCACCGCGTCGTACAGCCCCTGACTGGCCGAAACGGCATTCTGTCGGGCCGCTTCCTCTTCGGCCGGATCGTTCTTGGGGCCCGCCAGAATGGTCAAGCCCATCGCGGCGTATTCATAGAAGTCACCGATGTTTTCCTGCGGGAACCCGATCAGGGCGTAGATGACGCGAATCGGAAAATACAGGGCGAAATCCATCAGGTCGGCGCGTTTATTGGGCACCAGGGGGGCGATGAACTCCTCGCGGATAGAACGTTCGATCTCGACGCGCCAGGGGTTGACGCTCTGCGGGGTGAAAACTGGCTGCAACAGGCCACGAGCCTTGCGGTGCTGGTCGCCGTCCATGGCGATGATGATCAGTCCGTCACCGCCGAAGAAGGTACCCAAGCCCTTGGCGATAAAGCCGCTAGTGAAGGTGGCGGCATCCTGCAGCACCGCCTTGATGTCGTTGTACTTGAAGACCGCATAAGTCGGGTGACCATGACGCTGACCAGCGTGTGTCGGTACCGACAGACTGGCCATGAAGTCGCCTTCCATAACCGGCGTGGTCTGACGCTTCTCGCGACTTACGGCGTAAAGATCGACATCCAGGCCACGGTAATTCTTGGACAGGGCCGCAAACGCCTTCTCAAGTTTTTCGGATCGGTATTGGGTTGCCATCGGGGGTCTCCTCCTTCAGTTTTATCGGTGCCGGTGTCGGGAAACCCGGCAATCTGGCACTTCTGCGTTTAAAAACACAAAATCAAGAAGTGTCCATATACTTAAAGATGGTAGCGCCTGCGCAAACACCTGGATCCAGCTTCGTTTGACCCCAAGTCAAGTCCGGCACCGACACCACAGAAGAGGAAAAAAATCATGAAGCGGGACGATGTCGCCATTCCCCAAACCACCCGACCAGGTCCGGACAAGCGCGAAACGATCCGGCGGATTCTGGATGCGGCACGCCAGGAATTTGCCGCGAAAGGGCTTGCAGACGCCCGCATCGACGTAATCGCCCAGCAGGCGGGCGTGACGAAGCAATTGGTCTATCACTACTTCAAGGGCAAGACTGAGTTGTTTGCCTGCGTACTGGATGAATCCTCGGACAAGGCCATGTCGCACCTCGTGGCCCAGGATCTTGGCCACCTCGCGCCAGTGGAGGCTATGCGCGCCTTCCTCGGCGAAATGTTCGACCAGTTCCAGCGCACGCCGTCCCTCGGGTCACTCGCTCCGGAGGGGATCCGCTTCCATGCCAGCCACACCACGCCCCGCGCCAGATTCCCGGAGCTGGCCCCCCTGCTCGACGGGAAGCTGCAGGCAATCCTGGTGCGTGGCGCCGAGAACGGTGATTTCAAGCCGGGCGTGGATGCCAGCATGTTGTTCGCTGCGGCAGGGCTCCTGACCACCGGCGCGTTCACCAGCCCCTATCTGGTCTCGGTACTGGCCGGGCTGGACCCGGAGCAGCCCACAGACATGGCAGCCTGGCGTCACTACGCCGTGGATTTCGTGCTGGCCGCAATCAGCATCAAACCGTCGGCCGGCCCCGGCCTGCGCAAGACACCGGGCCAGAATGCGGCCCCAGGCTGCACGCCGGCAAAGCCGCGCCAACTCAGCTGATCTGATCTAAACCTTTCCGAGCCTCCGCCAAGCCGGCTCCACGGTTTCGCCTTTCTGCGGCGAGGAAGAGTTGCGCCTGTCGCTTTCAGCCCCCCAATGACGCCAAAAGTTAAATAAATACACTTTTATAAAGTTTGTTCATATTTCACCGATAGCAAGCAATGAAATCTTCAGGCCTTCCGCCTCAACATGACACAAAGGGAGTGATTCATCGTGCCAAGCGTTTTACGTGAGCTGTCTCTGCGCTGGAAGATCCTGTGCCCGCCCGCCTTCGCCCTGCTCTGTCTTGTGATTTATCTCGGTTTCACCGCCAACGCGTTCGAGTTGAGCCTGGACCGCCTGAGGGAACTGCGCGATCGACAGTTTCCGGCCCTGGAGGTCAGCACCGAAAACCTGGCCCTCCTCGACAGCATCGTGGGCGCACTGGAATCGGTTGTCGCCACTGGGGAGCGCGCCCAACTGGCGAATGCCGATGCTCTGGTTGAGCGCAGCCGGCAAGGCTATGCCCGACTGGGCAAGGATGCGGACATCACCCGGCAGCTGGCGTACCTCGACGAGTATTACCGGCTCGCGCGAGACCTTTCTGTACGCATGCTGGACAACACCGGCACGCCAGATCCAAACGCCGTTCCCCTGATGTCAAAGGCACTGAGTCAGTACCGGGAAGGCCTGATCGCCCTGAAGAATGCATCCAAGAGCAAGCTCGTCGGCACCATCGACACGTCGGTCGCCGAGGCCGAACACACGCTCAGCGTCGGCGTGCTGCTGTGCACCTTCGGTCTTGCCGTCAGCCTCACGGTCGGCATCTACGTCGCCACGACGGTCAAGCGCAATGCCGACTCGGTCATTGCCTCCCTGAAGGACATCGCCCATGGCGAGGGCGATCTGACTCGCCGGATAGAGATACGGAGCCGCGACGAACTCGGCCAGGTGGGCATGGCCTTCAACCTCTTTGCCGATCGTCTTCACGATACGGTTCGGAAGCTGGTGAAGAACGCCCACGATGTCGGCGAGTTGTCGGGCACGGTGTTCGACACCGCCACCACGACCAGTGCCCTAGCCGATGAACAGCGCCAGACGACGGAAGAGGTGTCCTCGTCGATCAACCACATGGCGCTCACCAGCCAGTCGATCGGGCAGCATATCAACGATGCGGCGAGCGCAGCCTCGCAGGCAGATCGGGAAGCCAAAGACGGGCGGGAGACCGTGCTCCGCAGCCTGCATGCCATCGAAGAACTCGTTCAGGACGTCAAGGGCGCCACCGACAGTATTCAGCAACTCGAAAAAGACACATCCAACATCAGCCATGTGCTTGACGTGATCGGCGAGATTGCCAGTCAGACCAATCTGCTAGCGCTCAATGCGGCCATCGAGGCCGCCCGCGCCGGCGAACAGGGACGGGGATTTGCCGTGGTGGCTGACGAAGTTCGTGCCCTGGCCGAACGCACCCAGCAATCCACCCACGAAATCCGCTCAATCATCGACCGCCTGCATGGCAGCACCCATGCCACCGCAGATGTGATGCAGCGCGGCTGGCAAAAAGCTCAATCCAGCATGGATCAGGCAAAGGCCACCGAGGGTGCCTTCCGGCAAATAGCCGACGCGGTGGCAAGGATGACCGAAAAGAACAAGCAGATCGCCGCCATGGCCGAGGAACAGGCCACGGTGACCGAAAGAATTGCCGGCAATGTGACACGTCACCTGGATCTGACCATTCGCAATTCCGACGCCGCCGGCAAGGGTGCCCAGCACGGAAACCAGTTGGCGGCCGTCGCCACCGAACTACGCACCACGGTTGCGCTGTTCAAGGTCTGAAGCAACACCTCAAGCTTATTTTTCAACAAGGAGAAGCACAATGAAGCACCGGATTCGCAGCCTTGCGCTTGCGCTCATGGCCTGCGGCGCAGCGTCATCCCACGCCGATGACAACACCTTCAAGCTAAGTGGATTCGGCACCCTTGCCGCCACCCACTCCACGGAGGCAAACGCCGACTTTGTATCGCGCAACGTGCCCAACGGCCCCGGCCACAGCCGGGAATGGGACACACTCATGGACAGCAAGCTCGGCCTGCAGGGCGACATTCGCTTCAATGACCAGCTCTCGGTGGCAGTCCAGGCCATAGCCTTCAAGCGCTACGACAACGGCTTCTACCCCGACATCACCGCTGCCCACGTCCGCTACGAGGCCTATCCGGGACTGGCTGTACGCGTCGGACGCATGGCCATGCCCATCTATCTCGTATCGGACTATCGCCGTGCCGGCTATGCACTTCCCTGGTTCTCGCCACCTGTCGAGTTCTACGGCAATGGCTTCTTCCACTATGACGGCGCCGACCTGACCTGGAAGACCCCGCTCGGCGAATGGGCCATGACGACCCAGGCCTACACAGGCCACAGCAAGTTCCGGAACCCGGACCGGGGCTTCTTCTCGGCCAACCAGATCTTCGGTGCCGCTGTGACCGCCGAAAAGGGCGACCACACCCTGCGCGCCAGCATCACCAATGCCAAGATGAAGGTGACCAGCACCATCGATCCCTTGCTGGCCGCCTATCGCACCGCCGCAACCTCAGCCTCCGTTGCGGTGGCCGACAACTACGCCGTCAACGATCTGAGCACCACCTTTGTATCCCTCGGCTACATGTACACCCCCGGCGACTGGCTGGTGATGGCTGAACTGGGCAAGACCCACACCGAGCGAGAGGCCTTGCTGGCCGAGCAGACGCTTGGCTACATCACCATCGGCTACCGCCTGGGTAGTGTCACCCCCTACGTGACCCTGGCCCGTCGGGATACCAGCACGGCGAACAGCGTGCAGGGCGTCGTACCGAGCCTCGATGCGAGCCTCAACAGTGCCATTGCTGCGGGTGACGTCAGCCAAACACGGACGTCCCTGGGCGCCCGCTGGGACTTCATGACAAACGTGGCATTCAAGACTCAGTTCGATCACGTGAATCTGGATTCCGGCTCGGCGGGTGGGCTTGTTAACCGGCAGCCAGGCTTTACCCGCGGCGGCAGCTACAACCTGCTGTCCGTTGCTGTGGACTTCGTGTTCTAAGGAAAACAAAAATGCAATCCAGCGCAATCCGGAAGCTAATCATCGCCTTGGCCTGCACGGGCGCCTGCAGTGCTGCCCAGGCGGATGTGGTGATCGTGGTCGCCGCCAACAATCCGGTCGGCAACATGAGCAAGGACCAGATAGCCCAGATCTTCACCGGCAAGGCCGTCGCCTTTCCCGATGGGCGCAAGGCAGTCCCCATCGAACAAGGCCCCACCAGCCCGACCCGCAGCGAGTTCCACGTCAAGGTAACCGGGAAGGATGCGGCCCAGTTGAAGGCCTACTGGTCGAAGGTGATTTTCTCCGGCGCCGGACAGCCCCCAAGAGAGGTAGGCAGCGCCGATGAGATGCGCAAGGCAGTGAGCAGCGATGCGAACGCAATTGGCTATCTGGAGAAAAGCCAGATCGACAGCAGCCTCAAAGTCATTCTCACGCCCTGACAATGGCTTCGTTCTTCTGAAACGAAACCGCCGCCTTCCGGCGGCGGCAAAACAATCCGATCAGGCCAATGTGCTCAGCGCTTGGCCACCTTGATGTCGGTTTCTTCCCAGTCCCAGGTATCGGACGTCTTGCCCTCATCCCGTAACTGGTACTTGAGCACGCGCCCCTGGGGGTTCTTGGGCATGCTCGTGCGAAACTCGATGTAGCGCGGCAGCGCGTAATAAGGCACCACGTCGGTGGACCAAAGAAACAGGTCCTCGGCCTTGAGGCTGGCACCATCGCGCAGGATGGCGGTGACCTTCACATCGTCCTCGCCCTTGTCGGAAGGCACAGCATGCACCGCCACTTCGAGAATAGCCGGGTGCTTGGCGAAGGCCGACTCCATCTCGAAGCTGGAAATGTTCTCGCCACGACGACGCAGGTAGTCCTTTTTACGGTCTACAAAATAGAAAAAGCCTTCATCGTCAAACTTGCCGATGTCGCCGGTGTGAAACCACATATTGCGCATGACCTTGAGGGTATCTTCTGGTCGCCGCCAGTAGCCCTGGAACATGACGTCCGGACGCAACGGGCGCACCACCACTTCTCCTGGTGTATTGGCAGGTAGCTCACGGTCCATTTCGTCCACGATGCGCACGTCAAAGTCCGGGATGCGCTTGCCGGAAGAGCCCGGCGCGGCATACTCCCCCCCCGCCAGCGAGGTGACCACACAGGCTTCGGTAAGGCCGTAGCCGTTCCCCCCCACTTGGCGTGCGCCAAAGCGCTCACGCCAGATTGCCTTGGTCGGCTCGGTAAAGGGATTGCCTCGCACGGTGTGGATCTGTCCGATACAGCGCTTCATCGCGTCGCTGTCAGGAGCCTGGGCCAGCAGGCCACCCATACTGCCAAGGATCGAGGCGATGGTGGCACCAGAGCGTTCTACTTCCGGCCAGAAGTTCGACACGGAGAAGCGCTCGACGATTGCCACCCGGGCGCCAACCATGATGTTGGAGATGATCCCGACACACAGGGCGTTCATGTGGAACAGGGGCAGCGGCGTGATGGTCACGTCATCCGCCGTTGCCGGCCCTGCACGCAGTTGCAGGCGAGCCAGATTGCACATGAAGTTGTAACTCAGCATGCAGCCCTTCGACGGGCCGGTGGTGCCGGAGGTGTACACCAGGCAGGCCAGGTCGGCGGGGTCGGGCTTGATCAGGATGGGAGTGTCGTCGTCGCCTCGGTATGCATCCAGTGGCGCAAGCAGAGCGGCGCATTCCACCTGCTCAGCCAGCGTGTTCCGGTACAGCACCTGCTTCATTTCCGGCAGCTCGGCGGATACCGCCGCAATGCGCGGCAGAAAGTCCGCTTCGCAAATTACCAGCGATGCACCCGCGTCGGCGATCTGGTGGCGCAGGAATTCGCCCCTCAGCGCCGTATTGACGGGCACACTGACTGCCCTCAGTTTGTTGATGGCCAGCCAGCACACAACGGCGTCGATGTTGTTGCCGAGCATGGTGACCACCGTTTGCCCCGCACGCACACCCAGCGCCTCGAAGGAATGGGCAAGACGTGTCGACAAACGATCAACGTCCGAATACGTGTAGAGGTCACCCGCAAAATCAAGCAAAATTCTGTCTGGATGTGCAGCAACAGCCCGATCGAGTGCGGCAATCACCGTATCCCGCTCGCCAACGGCCCAAGTTTCCGGATTTCCCGTACCCGTCATGCCCGTGTCTCCTTGTTGTGTGAAGCGCCTGAATCGACGCAACATCGGTTTATGAGTGCCCTTTTCCGAACAAAATATAAACACAAAACAAAATAGTGTCAAAGTTTAGAGAAGATGTTTCTACACCACTCACCCCGTCTCAGGCCACACCACGGCCGAAAAATGCCAGGGAGGACCTGATGAACAAGCTGGAAAATGATGGCGAAGTCGCGGTAAAGGAAGAGAGTCAAACTGACGAAGCCGCACCGGTGGTCCGCAAGACACGTCGCAACCGGCGTTCGGAAGGCACCATCCAGGGCATCCTGGAGGTGACCGAGGAAATCATCCTCGAGTCGGGTGCCGAGCGAATCTCGATCCTTGATGTGTGCAAGGCCGCGGAGATCTCGCGGGGTACTTTCTACCGCTACTTTGCCTCCCAGGAGGAATTGCTGGACGCCTTCTCCCGGCACAAGCGCGAACGCTTCTATGCCTCGCTGATCGAGACAACGGCACCGCATACCGACCCGGACGCGCGCCTCGAGGCGATGATCCAGTTCATCAGCGACTACATTGGTCACACCCGCGCCCGACGCCTGCTGATCGTCGCCCCGGAATATGCGATGAACTGGTTTCAGCGCATTTTCCAGGACGCCGTCTTGCGCTTCCAGGACGTGCTGGGGATCGTTTTCGACTCCTGGGATGAACGCCTGGGGGTAAAACTCGACCGGGAATTGGTGTGTGAACTGATCATTCGCTATGTGCTCAGCGAGCAGCTGGTTCCGGCCAGCCCCGAGCAGCGGCGCAACATGCCCCGGCGTATCGAGCGTCTGGTCAGCGCACTCGTTACCGGCAAGACCGCTCGCCGCTGAAGGCCTGCGCCGGCCGCCTCAGAGAATGCGGCGCAGGCGGATATGCATGCCGATGGCAGCCTCCAGTGTGGCCGTATCGCGCGCCCCCACCCGAAGCATGCCGATATCCAGCAGGCCTTCCAGAAAGATAAGGGTCTCTTCGGCAGCCTCGGATGGTTCGAGGCAGGGATGGAGCAGCTCCCTTACCCGGGCGCTACGGTAGGCATCCTCTATCTGGCCGGCGAGTGCTCGCCAGAACGGGTCCAGCACCCGCCCCCTCAAACCACCACAAACCGTATCGTCGCACTTCAGCATCAGAAAACAGAACATCTCGTGGAGCGTTCTGTCGTCGCGAAGCTGTCCGCCCAGCCGACACAAGGCGCGATCCAGCCCGGCGAGAGGATCGGCAACGTCGTCTTCGCCATCCAAGGACGGCAAGGGCCAACGCGCCACGACAGCGAGGATCAACTCTTCCTTGCTCGAAAAGTGGCAGTAGATTCCGCCCCGCGTGATGCCCGCCTCACGGGCCACTCCCTCCAGGGTGGTTGCCGCCGCACCCACCTTGTACAACACCCGCCGGGCAGCCTCGATCACCCGGCCCCGACAGGTGCGTTCCCTGCTGCCTTCCTCTTCACCCTCGGCGATGGGCTGCAGCGCCGGACTCACTCGGGTTGGCGGCAGGAGGCAACAATCTTGTGGCCGTCCAGATCTCTCACGTAGGCAGCGTAGGCATTCGGCGCAAACGGGCGTGGCCCTGGCGCCCCCTCGTCCACCGCGCCAAGTGACAGGGCGATCCGATGAAATGCGTTCACCGCACCCCGACTCGGTGCGGCAAAACCTACTGTGAGACCGTTACCTGCCGCAGCCGCTTCGCCGTTGCGCGGATGCAGAACGATGAACTGCGGCGCCTCGGCCCCCCAGCCTGACGCTTGCTCCACGCTGAACAAACGCTTCAGTGCGAGGGGTTCCAGCACTTGGTCGTAGAAAGCGCGAGCACGCTCCAGGTCGTTCGTGCCAAGGGTGATATGGGTCAGCATAGGGTCGTCTCCTCAGTGGTTTTTATTAGACACAAATAACATATCCGTTTATAAAAATAAACCGTTGCGCCGAAAACCCCATCTCTCACGCTTTAACTCGAGGTCAAACCGTTGAAGAAAGCCTCCTCTTGAAATGTGCTCAAATTTGTGACCCCGGATGCCTGCTTGCAGCAAACAAAAGAGAGAGACCCAAGAGGAAACGCAATGAAAAAAAACCAGAACTACGATGTCGTAATCGTCGGCGGCGGCCATAACGGGTTGTCTGCAGCCTGTTATCTGGCCGAGGCTGGCAAGAAGGTCGTGGTCATCGAGGGACGGGAGAAAATTGGCGGAATGGCATCCTCGGGCTACCTGATCCCAGAGGCCCCCCAGCACCTGATTCACCCCTGCGCGCTCGATCTGATGTCCCTGCGTGTGCATCCGATGATGCCGCAAGAACTGCAGCTGGAACGCCACGGTTTTCGGCAGGTGGAGATGGCGCCGGGTTACGTCTATCTGCATCCGGACGGCCATTCGCTGGTTTTCTGGCGCGATCCGGCAAAGACAGCCGCCGAAATGCGACGCTTCTCCGAGCACGACGCAACCGAGTTCCTGGCCTTGATGAGACTCATCGACGCGTTCATGGACATGGCGATTCCAATGATGCGGGTGGACCCATCCCAGCGAAATCTGGGCGCCAAGTGGGAAGCCCTCAAGGCGGTGCTGCGCAACCGTCATCTGAAGCCGGAGATCATGGCCCTGATCGGCAGCCCGGCCTACGTGTCGATCATGGAGCGCTTTGAACACCCAGTCACCCAGTCAGCGATGTGCGCCTTGCTCGGCGCCGCCGGACCAATCACCAACGAGGCCACGGGAATCTACTTCGCCCTGCTGGGTTTCATTCATCGCTTCGGCCTCGGTCGCGCGGTCGGCGGCATGCAGACATTGTCCAACGCACTGGCTGCGCGGCTGACGGAGCTGGGCGGTGAGATCCTGCTATCCACCCAGATCAAGGAAATCGTGGCCGAAGGAGGCCGTGCCACCGGCGTCCGGCTACCGGACGGCAGCCTGATCAGGGCGAAAGCGGTAGTCGCATCGATCCACCCGAAAATGGCCCTGGAGATGGTCACGCCCGGCGCCCTCGACCGGCGGCTTCTCACCCGCATTGCGCTGGCACCCGCCAACGGGCATGGCGCCTCACCACTCAAGGTAGACGTGGCCCTGCGAAGCCAAGTGCAGTACCGTCGGCACGAGGCGATGCGCCCCGATGGCCTCAGCCTGCGCAAATGCGTGCTTCTCATTGGTACTGTAGAGGCCGTACTGGAGAATTTCCGCAGTTCAGCCCGTGGCGAAGTGCCAAAACTGCCCTACATGTGGATCACCGCCCCTAGTGCCGTCGACCCGAGCCAAGCACCTGAAGGGCAGGACGTCGCCTACCTATACCCGGTTGCGATGCCGGTTGAGCCCCGTGAAGGCTGGGACGCTATCCGTGCCCAAGTGGGGCAGCAGGTCATCGACCAAGCTAGCGGATACATGGATGGCCTGAAGGAGTTCGAGATCGGCCGCCGAGTCGAAGCAGCCCCCGATCTTGCTGCACGCCTCAATGTCCACCGCGGTTGCGTGGTCCACATCGACACCAGCACCACCCGTTCGTCACTGATGCGCCCCGCTCCAGGTCTTGGCGGCGACACCCTACCAATTGCCGGCCTTTTTTTAGGGGGAGCGGGGATCCACCCGGGAGGTGGCATCAATGGTCTTCCTGGCCGCATCGCAGCTGGACGAGTCAACCGCTTTCTTGCTGGCTCGTAACCACCGTCCGTTCCCGTTGGCATCGAAAGCACGGCTGACACACTGATTTTTCATTTCCACATCCGCATACTCAAACAGCAACTCATGACGGAGAAAATCCGCTCACGCTTAAGAGTCGGCCCTGAGCGATTAGCCCGTACCTTCCCGGCATGGGCTGATCGCTCAGGGCCGACGACTTACTGAGCAGGAATGTGAAATCATTCAGGTGGCTACGGCAACTCTGGTCACCTTTTTAGACCTACTACAAGTCTTTTGCCAAGTTACAGCACCTACAGAGGGAAGTTTTAATCACCCCTCCCAACGCACGGATACCACATTACTTCCCTGCGCTCTCCGTCTGATTCACAAACGCCCCTCTGAAATCCTCAGGGATGTAGCTGTCGACCACCGTCACCTTCCCGCCAATCGACTCGGCCGCAGCGCGTACGTTGCTCATCGTCCGCGGGATGAACTGACTCGAGTCACCGATAAGCGAGCGGCCGACCGCCGAACTGATTCCCTGCGGGGTAAAGCCGCTGCTCGCCCGCACGAAGGTCGCGTGGATATCGATGTGGTAGCCATCCTTGTAGGGCAAGACACACAAGAAGAAGCTTGTCTGCTCACCATATTGAGCCATGCTGGTGTTGTCAGTGGAGACCGTCATCAGCGCGTTCTTGCAAACCGGGACGCGGATATTCTGAGCCTGTGAAGCCAGCAGCGCCCCCATCCGCGAGTTGGCAAATGGATCCTGAAGCTCAAAACGCCCTGGCGTGGTCGGCAACTCCGCCGGGGGTATCTCCCGATTCACTCGCAGTTTGCTGGCACTCGTCTGCACAGCGTCAAGCACAGCCTTGAGGAGCTGATTCCGATCAAGCGCAGCGGGTTTGACGTCATAGATCACAAAGGTCGATTCAGCGTGATACGTGGGCTTCATTGAGGCACAGCCGGTCAGCACAAGGCCGAGCGCCAGTGCAGGAGTCATTCTGTACATAGCTTTGTCCATATTGATGTTGAATTTTTCTAACCTCGTCACTGCGGCTGAAAAACTGCAGTGGCTTGGATGGCGCTAAATTAGAGGCCAGCCACTAAGGATTCCTTAGTATGCCATAGGTGTTGTTCCTAAGAATCTCTTAGTCCTCATGCATGGAGGACTGGGATGGAAGAAAGGTCGGTGTTTGCCAGACGGCTACAGGTGGCCCGGGAGGCGAGAGGCGTATCGCAAAAGCAGCTCGGAATCCTTGCCGGCATCGACCAGTTCGTTGCCAGTGCTCGTATCAACCAATACGAACGGGGTAAGCACGTACCGGACTTGCAGACGGCACAGCGCCTTGCCGCGGAACTGAACGTTCCAGTCTCCTACCTGTATGAGCCCGATGACGACCTGGCGGAGCTGATCCGACTCCTGGGAGGATGTTCCCGGGACCAGCTCCATCAGTTAATCATCCAACTCGAGACCGCCTGAGCCTGACTACACCCCACCTATTGCGGCCCAGCATCACGTTTTCGATACAGCACCTCGATGCGCCGCCGGAAACGCGCATGCACCCGCTGGATCTCACCCAGGACACTGAGCGGCGCGCGGCGCATCGCCCTTGTCTGCTCCGCGTGACCGGCGTCGGTCAGCGCCCCCTGCAACCACAGGGCGTCCAGCAACTGGATGGCGAGATCGGCGCGGAGGAAGAGGACCACGTACGCGCTCGTCAGCGGCTTGCGGATGTCCGCAATCAAGGGCTCGACCCGGCCCTGTTCGCCGGCCTGCAGGCCTGCGGCGTCGAGCTGACCCCGCGTCCAGTCGATCATCCTCTCGACCTTGTGCACCTGCTGCGCGACGGAGTCCTTCAAGCACCGCAGTTCCTTCAGAGGGTAGGTATCCCGCAGGACGTTCGGCGCAAAGACGCACACGGCGTAGAGACGGCAACTGGCCTCTTCAAAATTCCACCTCCAGACGCCGATCAAGCGCGGATTGGCCGAATTGACGGTTCGGGTGATGCAGGTGCCACGCAAAATCCGAGTTTGCGGACGAGCGAAGCCATCATGTTGATTCATGAGAATCTCCAAGCATTTTTGGGGATGGGAATGACAGGACGTCCGCTGCCAGGAACAGCATACCGAAACGTCTCGACTTTCAAAGCGAGCGACCGGCGCCGCCGCGAGGGATCGCGGCGGCCCTGCCGACCTCACTCCCGCACGACGTAAGGCCGTCCGCCCAGGTGCCGGTGATAGACACCAAAGCCCCCGTCCCTCGCCGCATGGCGACTGACGAGGTCGGCCTGGCCCGAGAGGCGGTCCACCGTCGACAGGATGTGGGCATCCAGGCTCAGGGGCTCCCGCAGCCCCAGCCAGTCGGGCGCCCCCTTGGCGGCGGTAATGGCATGAAGAAGTGCGAGGTAATGGGCCTCGGGCACGATCACCCGGTGCTGGGCCCTGGCGCCGGCGATCCACTCGAGAATCGTATGCTTGTGGCCCAGCAGCGCCCCGCGCTCCGTCATCTCGTAGCGGCACCGCACCGTATTGAACTTGTACTCCTCGGCCTTACCCGCGTCGTGGAGCAGGCTCGCCGCGATCAGCACAGGCAGATGCACCTCCGCGTGATGGCTGCCAAGGGTACGGGCCCGCTCGGCAACTTCCAGCGAATGGCGAAAGTTGCCGTTGCGGCCGTTGTGATGCCCCTGGAGCGAACTCGGCCCCTCGAGATAGCGCTGGAAACGGCGGGGGTCCCAGAACACCGCGTTGAAAAGGTGCTGCAGCGGCCGGCTCAGGCTTTCCCAGAAGCGCCCTGCCCGCGCGACGAGCTCCCGATCCCGGACCCAGGCGTGGGGCACCGTGTCAAAGGGATTTAGGCTCGCCTCAGGCCGTTCGAGTTTCACCAGCCGAGCGATCCGGATCGCCCCCAAAGTACTGGTCGGCCGGCCGAGCCAACGGATCGACACGAGGCTGCCAGCCGTCAGCCTGCTATCCGGATGGCGGCACAGCCACTCCACGCGCAGCACGGCCCTCTCATGGAAGACGACCGCCACGTTGAGCAGGTTGCGCTCATTGAAGGGCAGGCGCTCAATCGACTGGACCCGGAAGACCAACGGGAGGCGGTCGATGACATGATCCGGCTGGGGCAGCTGGCCCACCGAAAACACAGTTTTGCGGGCATCAGACATGGTGATGAGCTCCTTCAACGACAACGTTTTGTGCGGAGGACGCAAAGCGCTCACTCAGCAAGCGCTCGAAAGCGGATCCATCTTTGCGGGTCAGGTTAGGCACGTAACGGGAATACACCTTGAACAGCATCTCGGTGCTCGTGTGCCCCATCTGTCGGGCGATCCACTCGGGGTTTTCCCCGGCGGCGAGCCACAAAGTCGCGGCGGTATGGCGGGTCTGATATGGCCGTCGCTTCTTGAGCCCGAGGTGCCGCAGCAAGGGGTACCAGATACGCTTGGTGATGTTGTTGTGGTCCAAGGCGTGCCCCGTGCTGCTGCAGAAGACGAAGCCCTTCAAGCGCCCGGAGCGAGCCAGCTGGCGCTTGAGCGCGTCGTACACCACTTGGGACATATGGATATCACGCACGGACTCGATGGTCTTGGCGTCTTCTTCCACCACGCCGAGGACAATCGTTTCCCGCACGAGGATCAGTTGGCGCTCGAAATCCACATACTTCCACTTGAGTCCATCCACCTCGCCGGTGCGCATCCCGGTAAAGAAGCGCACCGTGTAGTAATCGCGGAAGTCCTCTCTTACGGTGTCGAGAATGCGTTGCACCTCGGCGAGCGTGAAGGGTTCGACGTCGCTCTTTGGGATACGCAGCGGTTTGATGTTGTAGTAAGGACTGGTAAATTTGTACCGGTCGGAGGCTTCTGCAAGGATCAGGCTCATCACATTCATGATGGCGTTGATCCGGCGGGGCGACAGCGTTTCCTTCTTCCGGCCTTTGACTTTGGCGAGTTCGGACCGGAGTTGAAGGAGTTCTTCCCGCAGGAGGCTTCCGACATCCCGCGCCCCAAAACGGGGCAGCAGATGCTTGGTGACGATGTCGCTGACGGTACGCTGGTACGAGCGGCGCCAAGTCACTTGGTTTTCCAGCTGCCAGGTCTCGGTGAAAGCGCCGATGGTCGGGCGAGTGGTGGAGGCCGGGACAGGAGCAGACGGTGGGGGCGCAGAGATTACCGCAGGGCCGTCTACCTGAGGCGTAGGCTGACCAAGGCCTGTCTCCCGCGGTGCCTCGCTTCCCGCTACCGCGAATGTTGCGGCGAGCTTGCTGCCGGGGAAGAAAGCCGAGTAGTCAAAAACCCCTTGGTGAATCTCCAGCTCGATACGCTGCAACACCTTTTCCAGCCGGCGCCGGTTCGCGGGCGAGTCATCCAAGAGAGTCTGTTCTCTGCAACGCACGCCTTGAAAGCGGAAGTCGAAGAACAGTTTCCCGGAGTCGGCCCGAGCTCTGATACTAGCCATGGCGAGCCTCCTTCTGTGCCGTCTGGGCCCGAAGGTGTTGTCCAGTCTTCCGAGGCGTCCCGGGAATCGCAGCAACCCGGCACGCCACCCCGCTGGCCATGGGAATCGTGACTGAACGGGCGTGCTCGGACTGACCACGAGTCGGCGTTGCGGCCTGGACAAGCCCCGCATCCAGGGACTCGAGAGCCATGTCTTTCTCGATCTGCTCCCATACGTAAAGGATCTTTCGACCCCCGAATGGACGGATGTAATGCACACCCTCGAGCAGAACCGAGTCCTTCAGACGTTCGCGGATGGTTCGAACGTCGTACTTGATCCGAGCGGCAAGCTCGTCTGTAGTTAGGTAGGTGTTAGCGGACATGAGGACTTCTCCGTAGAATTGATCTTTCAGCAGGGCGTTTTGTTGCTCGATAGCTTCAAAACGATCTACTGGAGACCATTCTACACAAAAAGAAGACCTACCAAAGACCTTTTTGACCTTCTAAAGATCATTTTTTGTATTCGGAGCGCAACGTGATCAAGTGCCACCTATCCCGCCTCCTTGGCGAGCGGAAGCTGAAGATCAGCGACGTCACACGGGACACGGGCATCAACCGGGGAACGCTGACCCGCCTGTATCACGAGACCGCCGAGCGCGTAGAGCTCGATGTCCTGGACGCTCTATGCGTCTACCTGAACTGTGGGCTGCCTGACTTGCTGGAGTACCAAAAGAGTGAGCAGGCCTCTCCAGCTCCGCTCGCTGACAGCAACGGCTAGACGGCAAGAGGGAATCACGCAAGCCCGGTCACCGCGCCTAACTGGCACGGTGACCGAAGGTCAAACCATTCACGGTTCGGAAAAAGCGGAATTTTGTCCGGGCACAGAACGGGCACAGAACGGGCACGGTTTGGGCACTGAGTGGGCACAAGCTGAGATCCGAGCCCGAAAAGCGTTAAGGCCCAAGCACCTAAATGCTTGAGCCTTAACGCTTTTGTTTGGTTGCGGGGGCAGGATTTGAACCTGCGACCTTCGGGTTATGAGCCCGACGAGCTGCCAGACTGCTCCACCCCGCGTCTGGAGAAACAAGATATTAGACGATCGGCCTGATCGAGTCAAATTTTATTTTGCGGTGCGACAAGAAAGCAGGCCGGGTTGCAGGTATCGCCACGTACTTGGGTGAAAACCGGGCAGCGCTCACATTCGATGGTTGCGGCCTCCATACGGTAAGGTATGCTGCGCAGCGCAGGATGGCTGGCCGCCCGTTCGCAACATCGCTGCTGACGCAGCGCGCCAGGTTTCCTGCCTATAAAAGCTATGGAAAAACCAACGCAACAAGGAGCAACAGCATGGCAATTCAAACCGTCGGCGTGATCGGCGCCGGGACCATGGGCAACGGCATTGCCCAGGTCTGTGCAGTGGCAGGCATCAGGGTGGTGATGGTGGATGTGTCCACCGAAGCCGTCGAGCGTGGCATCAAGACCGTCTCCGGCAGCCTCGACCGCCTGGTCAAGAAGGAAAAGCTGAGCGCCGCCGACAAGGACGCGGCCCTCGCCCTGATCCGCGGCACCACCGCCTACGCCGACCTGGCCGGCGCCGACCTGGTGATCGAGGCGGCCACCGAGAACGAGGCCCTCAAGCTGCGCATCCTCAAGGAAATCGACGGCATCGTGCCGGCCGGCACCCTCATCGCCACCAACACCTCATCGATCTCCATCACCAAGCTGGCGGCCTCGGTGTCCTCCCCGTCGCGCTTCATCGGCATGCACTTCTTCAACCCGGTGCCGCTGATGGCCCTGGTCGAGCTGATCCGCGGCCTGCAAACCTCCGACGAGACCCTCGCCGCCGTGCAGGCCTTCACCACCGCCATCGGCAAGACCCCGATCGTGGCCCGCAACAGCCCGGGCTTCGCGGTGAACCGCATCCTCTGCCCGATGATCAACGAAGCGGTCTTCGCGCTGCAGGAGGGCCTGGCCACCGCCGCCGACATCGACGAAGGCATGAAGCTCGGCTGCAACCACCCGATCGGCCCCCTGGCCCTGGCCGACCTGATCGGCCTGGACACCATGCTGTCGGTGATGGAAGTGTTCTACGCCGGCTTCAATGATCCCAAGTACCGCCCCGCCCCCCTGCTTAAGGAAATGGTGGATGCCGGCTACCTGGGCCGCAAGAGCGGCCAGGGCTTCTACAGCTATAGCTGAGCCTGCCTCGGTCGGGGCCACCGGACTGCCGGGTGGCCCCGGGGAGGGAGTCGCGCGTCAGGCCGCCACCAGCCCTGCCAGCCTTCGCGCCATATCGCCCTTCCGCGCGATCATCTTGTCCGCGAGCGCCGTCCGGCCACCCGCTGCGAGAATGAGGGCGCGGATCCGGTCGTCGGGAAGGCGGGTCACGACGCAGATGGCAGCAGCCAGCTCGTCCTGATCCATGCCACCGAACAGACTGCAGGCGTGAGGATTGTCAGGATTGGCACGCAGGCTGTCGAGCTCGCCCACCTGGCAGCCGAAAGCCCTGCCTTTGGGGTCGCCCCGGGCGCGGAAGTCCAGGGCTCCGCCCACGTCCAGGGTTAACACCCGTCCCTGCGCCACGCCCTGGTTGTCGCCGTGGAAGCCGGCCGCATCCCAGTTGGCGGTCCAGGCGTGGACTCCCAGCCAGTGCCGGGCCTGCCGGCGCTCGATGTCGCTCAGGTGGGCGACCTGTCTTTTATCCAGGCTCACCAGCTCGGTCGCGATCTGATCGGGCGCGCGGGTGCGCACGTAGTTGAGGGTGGGGGCGCCAGCCAGGAGGTAGAGCTGGGCGGCCAGCCATTCGTTGCAGGCATGGGCGGGCGACTCCAGGGTCTTGACGTAATAGCGCTGGCCGCTTTCGTCCTGGTAGATTCCGCCCGGATTGCTGCCCAGTTGCCCGCCGATGCGCCGCATCAGGGTGGTGTCGATCACGGACATCCCGGTAATCATGCGGCGTCCGGCTCCAAATCAGGGAATCGGCCGGGTTCGTCGCACCAGTGCCAGCTGGGACGTGGTTTCGATGGCTCCCTTGCGGGCCCGGCGCACATCCTTGATCGCCTGCTCCGGGTCCATGCCCAGCTCAACTAGCAGCCGGGCGGCGATCATGCCAGCCCGGCCCAGGCCGCCCTTGCAATGGACCACCACGTCCTCGCCAGCACGGAGCAGCGCGCGGATCTGCGGCCCCTGGCCCTCCCACTTGCGCTCGAAGTCCTGGCAGGGAGTGCTGAAATCGGCGATCGGCAGATGCATCCATTGCATCCCCCTCCGATGCACCTCGTGCCCCAGTTGCGGAACCCGCAGGGCGGTGAGCTCCACCGGCTCCACCAAAGTCAGCACCAAGCGCGCGCCCCAGGTGGCGATGGCATCCAGGTCCACACCCAGGTCGCGCGCCCAGGCGCCGGTGGCTGCCCATTGGTCGTGCTTGCCGGGGCAAAAGGTGATGCCGATACGGCCGTGGTCCAGGCTGGCACGCACCTCGGCGATCTGCAGCGGGTGGGAATGGCTGGTACGTGCGCCGCTCATTGGATGCGGAACCGGAGTTTATGGAAGGTGATGGTTGCGCATCCAGCCCGGGGCTGGATGCAACGGGAATCTACTCGGCGAGCGTCACATTCCTGCGCAGCACCACGGGCTTGCCACCGGCCTTCTTTTTCACGAGCCAGTGCGCCAGGGCCGAATCGAGATAGTCGGCATGGCCGGGAAACCACTTGACCAGCTCGGCAGCAAAGCTGCGGCCTATCTCCAGATTGCCCTCCAGCACCAGGGGCTCCACCTCGTGGGCCGAACCGAGCACTGCCTCGTGGTCATCCACATGGCAGTCCGTGGCGGGAAAATCGCTGGCCTGCATCCAGGCCTTCTCGTCGGCGAAGTGCTTTTCGGCGTGTTCGATGAATGCCCTCAGACGCGCCGGAAAATCGGCATCGTCGCAGCTCAGCATGGCATCCACCACTTCGACGAACTCCCGGTGGGTATCGTCCATCGGGGTGTAACCCAGCAGGTAGTTGTCGGTCCAGGGCATGCCTGTAGGTTCACTCATGGTCAGTCTCCTTGATCTGTTGTCCTTATAGACGCGCGGCTGGGAAGGGCTGCGAGCTCGTTGGCCAAGCAGGCCCTTGTCAGTCTTCGGCCCGGGCCCGGCACACTCCGTCGTCGGGTCATAGTATCCACCACATCAAGGCCGGCAGGCGAGCCCCCGTGGGGACTGCCTGGCGCTCAGATCCGGCGCAGCATGATGTGGTTGTGGATCAGGCTCAGCGCGTCGCTGCGAAAGCGCTGGTTCGGCGAAGCTGCCAACCAGTGCTTGATGAGGCCGCCAATGAACAGGAAGGTGTCGTGGGCCAGATCGCTGGCGCTCAAGCCCGGCCTCAGGGCACCCAGTTCACCGGCCTGCCGGTAGGCCTCGGTGAGCTTTTGCAGGAACTCCATCTGGCCGTCGCTGCAGCCCATCATGGGCTTGAACTCGTCCACATATTCGCACTTGAAGCTGAGGATCTCGAATATCTCGCGGACGTCGGCATGATCCTCGAGGATCACGAAGATCTCCCGGAGCGCCACCTCGATCCCGGCCAGGGGGTCGGCAGCGTTGAGATCGAACACGACGCGATCGACAAAAGGCAGCGTGGCCTCCTCCCGCATGGCAAAGAAAAGCTCGGTCTTGTTGCGGAAATGCCAGTAAACCGCGCCCCGGGTAACCCCTGCTGCCGCGGCCACTTTTTCCAGGGTTGAACTGCGGACGCCGCAATCCCGAAAGACCTGCCGGGCCGCATCAATGATGTGGCGGCGGGTAACCTCGGCTTCTTCCTTCGTCTTGCGAACCATATGGAATTTCAGATATCCAAAAAAGCTTCTGGGAATACTTTACATACATTCTTGAATGTATAAACTATGCCCTAACAACATCCAAAAATCCACCCCCGGAGGTCAACGTGACCACAAGACCGCTCTCCCGCAAGCCATCTCCATCCGCCGCCGTCCGCCGTTTCGCAACGCCGCCGCTGCTGCTCGGCCTCTGTATCCTCGCCGCCTGTACGGGCAAGGACCAACCCGCCGGCCCGCCGGGAGGCGCCCCTCAGGCGCTGCCGGTGACCATCCTCGAGGTGCAGCCGACCAAGGTGGAGACCAGCGTGGAGGCCGTCGCCCAGACCGAAGGCGCACGCGAGGTGGAAATCCGGGCCCGCGTGGGCGGCATCCTGACCAAACGGCTGTACGAGGAAGGTACCGCGATCAAGGCCGGCCAGCCCCTCTTCCAGCTCGATCGGGAACCCTTCGATGTGGCCGTGGCCCAGGCCAGGGCCCAGGTGGCCCAGAACAAGGCCCGCGCCGAGCAGACCGTGCGCGAGGCTGCCCGCCTGAAGGGCCTGCTGGCCCAGCAGGCCATCAGCCAGCGTGAATACGACACCGCCACCTCCGACAACTCCGCCGCCCTGGCCGCCGTGCAGTCCGCCGAGGCCGCCCTGCGCCAGGCCGAGCTCAACCTGACCTGGTCCACCGTGACCGCGCCGGTCTCGGGTGTCAGCGGCCGTGCCGCAGTCTCCGAGGGCAACCTGGTGAGCACCAACGGCCTGGTCACCACCGTGACCCAGCTCAACCCCATGTGGGTGCGCTTCTCCCTGTCCGAAGCCGAACTCAACGCCGCGACACCCAGCGGGCGCTTCAAGCCCCAGGGCGTGCGCGGGGTCGAACTGATCCTGCCGGACGGCAGCATCTACCCGGTACGCGGCAAGCTCAACTTCGCGGCCAGCCAGGTCAATCCGGCCCTCGGCACTCTCCAGCTGCGGGGCGAGTTCCCCAATGCCGACGGCGCCCTGCTGCCCGGCCAGTTCGTGCGCGCCCGCCTCCTCACCGGTGAGCGCGAAGGCGTCTTCAAGGTGCCCCAGAACGCGGTGATGCAGACCGACAAGGGCGCCGTGGTGATGCTCGCCAACGCCGACAACAAGGTCGAGCCGCGGCCGGTCAAGACCGGCCAGTGGGTCGGCACCGACTGGGTCATCCTCGGTGGCCTGAAGGCCGGCGACAAGGTCATCGTGGACAACCTGATCAAGGTCCGCCCCGGCGCCCCGGTGGCCCCTCATGGCCCCGGCGAAGGCCCCGGCGCGCCCGGCAACAAGCCTGGAGCTGCCCCTGCCGCCCCGGCCAAGGGTTGAGGGAGTAAGCATCCATGTCACGCTTCTTCATCAGCCGACCGATCTTCGCATCGGTCATCTCCATCATCATCGTCATCGCCGGCCTGATGGCCTCGCTGACGCTGCCGGTGGCCCAATACCCGGAGATCACGCCGCCCACGGTGATCATTTCCGCCACTTTCCCCGGCGCCAACGCCGAAACCCTGTCCAAGACCGTGGCCGCTCCCATCGAGGAGCAGCTGTCGGGCGTGGAGGGCCTGCTCTATTACAACTCCCAGAGCACCTCCAACGGTACGGTCAGCATCACCGCCACGTTTGAAGTGGGCACCAACCCGGACACCGCGCTCATCGCGGTCAACAACCGGGTCAAGGTCGCCGAGCCGCGCCTGCCCGACGATGTGCGGCGGACCGGCGTGCTGGTCCAGAAGCGCTCCAACAACATCCTCATGTTTGCGGCCCTGCGCTCCCCTGATCAATCCTACGATGCGCTCTACTTGTCGAACTACGTCGCCCTCAACATCGTCGAGGAGATCCGCCGGATCCCCGGTGTGGGTGACGCCCAGCAGTTCGACCCGGTGTACGCGATGCGGGTATGGCTGAAGCCGGACGTGATGGCGAAGCTAAGCATCACCACATCCGACGTAGCCAACGCGATCAAGGTGCAGAACACCCAGAACGCAGCAGGCAAGATCGGCGCCGAACCGGTGGTGAATGGTCAGCAACTGACCTATACGGTGACGGCCAAAGGGCGGTTGCTTACCCCCGAGGACTTCGGCAACATCGTGCTGCGGGCCGAGGGGCCTGGCGGCCTGGTTCGCCTGAAGGACGTCGCTCGTCTCGAACTGGGAGCCGATGGCTATGACCGCAGCGCCCGGGTGAACGGCGCCCCCGTGTCTGGCATGGGCATCTACCTGCAGTCCGGCGCCAACGCCCTCGACACCGCCCAGAAGGTGCGCGCACGCCTGGACGAAATGTCCAAGCAGTTCCCCAAGGGCATCGAGTATTTCGTACCTTACGACACCACCCGCTTCATCCAGGAATCCGCCAAGGAGGTGGTGCATACGCTGATCGAAGCCGCCATCCTGGTGATCGCGGTCGTCTACCTGTTCCTGCAGAACTGGCGCGCCACCCTGATCCCCATCGTGGCGGTGCCGGTGTCCCTGATCGGCACCTTTGCCGGCATGTGGCTGTTCGGCTTCTCGATCAATACCCTGACCCTGTTCGCCATGGTGCTGGCCATCGGCATCGTGGTGGATGACGCCATCGTGGTGCTGGAGAACGTCGAGCGCCTGATGAGCGAGCAGAAGCTGTCGCCCCGCGATGCGGCCATCGAGGCCATGCGCGAAGTATCCGGCGCGGTCATCGCAATCGTCCTGGTGTTGTGCGCAGTATTCGTGCCGGTAGCCTTCCTCGGCGGCATCGCCGGCAAGCTGTACCAGCAGTTCGCCGTCACCGTGGCGGTGGCGGTGGTGATCTCTGGCATCGTCGCACTGACCCTGACGCCTGCCCTGTGCGCCCTGCTGCTCAAGCCGACCCACGAGGAGAAGCCGCTCTTCCGGCCCTTCAACCGGCTGTTCGACCGCTTCACCCGCAGCTACACCGGCATCGTCGGCCTGACCCTGCGCCACGGCATCATTGGCGGTCTGTTCTTCATCCTCGCCATCGCCGGCGCGGGCGGCCTGCTGCGCCTGGTACCGGGCAGCTTCGTGCCGGCAGAGGATCAGGGTTACCTGTTCGGCTTCGTCACGCTCACCGATGGCGCCTCTGCACAACGCACCGGCGCTGCGGCAGAACAGATGCGTCAACGCATCATGTCCGATGATGTCGAGAATATCTTCTTCATCAACGGCACTGACTTCATCACCGGCAACAACCGGCCCAGCGTCGCCACGACCTTCATCATCTTCAAGCCCTGGGAGCAGCGTACGGTCACCACCGGCGAGATGGCCGGCAAGTTCATGGGCATCGGGATGAGCCTGTCCGACGGTATGGGCCTGGTCTTCAATCCACCCCCCATCCAGGGTCTGGGCACGGCCGGCGGCTTCGAGGTCTATGTGCAGAACCGCGCGGACGGCGATGCACGCAACCTGGCGGCGGTGACGGGGCAGTTCGTCGAAGCCCTCAAGAAGCGTCCCGAGCTCACCGGCATCAACACCTTCTTCCGGGTCACCGCACCGCAGCTTTACGTGGAGGTGGATGAACCCAAGGCCTTGTCGATGGGCGTTCCCCTCGACTCGATCTACGCCACCCTGCAGGCCAGCACCGGCACCCTGTACGTCAACGACTTCAACCGCAGCGGCAAGACCTACAAGGTCCAGGTGTCGGCCGACGCCGCCTACCGGATGAAGCCGGAAGACCTGCTCAAGCCCTTCGTGCGCTCGAACAGCGGTGCCATGGTGCCCCTGTCGGCGATCGCCACCGTCAAGACCATCACCGGCGCCGAACTGGTGGAGCGTTTCAACGGCTTCGTCTCGGCCAAGGTCCTTGGCAGCGCTGCACCTGGCTTCAGCTCCGGCGACGCCATCAAGGCGGTAGAGGAAGTCTCCAAGGAGATGTTGCCCGAGGGCTACCGAACCGAGTGGGTCGGCCAGGCCTTCCAGGAAAAGCGTACCGGCAGCGCCTCGGTGATCGCCTTCGTCTTCGGCATCATCATGGTCTTCCTGATCCTGGCAGCCCAGTACGAAAAGTGGTCACTGCCCCTGGCGGTGATCATGGCCGTGCCCTTCGCCATGCTCGGCGCCCTGCTGGCCGTGCTCTTCCGCGGCATGCCCAACGACATCTACTTCCAGATCGGCCTGGTGGTGCTGGTCGGCCTGGCGGCGAAGAACGCGATCCTGATCGTCGAGTTCGCAGCCCAGAAGCAGGCCGAGGGCATGCCCATCGTCGATGCGGCCATCGAAGCGGCCCGCCTGCGCTTCCGCCCCATCGTGATGACCTCCCTGGCCTTCATCCTGGGTGTGCTGCCGCTGGCCATCTCGTCCGGCGCGGGCGCTGCCGCCCGCCGTTCGATGGGGACCGGTGTCGTGGGGGGCATGATCGCCGCCACCTTCATCGCCACCATCTTCATTCCCCTGTTCTTCAAGTGGCTGAGCGGCCGCGCCAGCAAGGCGCCGTCTGTCGGTGATAGCAGCCACGCCCATCCGGAGGTGAAGCAATGATCCGCCCCCGTCCCACCCTGCTGGCGGCCGCACTCACCGCCGCCGCGCTGAGCGGCTGTGCCCTCGGCCCCGACTACGTCCGTCCGGCCGAGCAGGTCGGCCTGCCGGCGGCCTATACCGAACAGGCCGCCCTGCCCACCGCCGACACCCCGGCGCTGGCCGGGCGCTGGTGGTCCCTGTTCGGCGACCCGCAGCTCGACACCCTGGTGGACCAGGCCCTGGTCTCCAGCCCGGATGCCCGCAGCGCCGCAGCCCGCATCGAGGAGGGCGATGCCCTGCTGCGCCAGGTCAACGCCGCCCTGCTGCCCCAGGTCGACGCCAATGCCGGCGTGTCCCGCAGCCGGACCATCCTGCCCAACGCCAACCCGCCCAGCGGGCTGGTGCGCACCACCGACAAGCTCGGCCTGTCCACGTCCTTCGAGCTGGACATCTGGGGCAAGCTGCGGCGTGCCTCCGAGGCGGCCCGGGCGCAGGCCCTGGGCACCCGCTATGCCAGCGAGACGGTGTCCCTGAGCCTCGCCGCATCGGTCACCCAGGCCTACCTCAACCTGCGTGCCATCGATGCCCAGTTGCTGGCCGTGCGTGACTCGGTGAGCAGCCAGGCGCGCAGCACCCAGCTGGCCCGCATCCGCTTCGACAGTGGCTACGTGTCCCAGCTGGATGTGCAGCAGGCTGAGGGCGCGCTGGCCACCTACACCGCGGCGCAGCTGCAGCTGGAGAAGAGCCGTGCCCTGGCGGAGAACCTCATTGGTCTACTGGTCGGCCAGCCCGGCCTGCGGATTGCCGCCGGCGACCTGGCGCGCCTTCCGGTTCCGCCGGTGCCGCCGACCGGCCTGCCCTCGGCCCTGCTGGAAGGCCGGCCCGACGTGCGCAAGGCCGAAACCGACCTGATCGCCGCCAACGCGAAGATCGGTGTCGCCAAGGCCGCGCTGTTCCCGAGCATCACCCTGACCGGCAGCTATGGCCGCGAAAGTCGTGAGCTCTCGGATCTCTTCAGCCCCGCCGCCATGGTCTGGTCGGTGGGTGCAGGCCTGACCCAGCCGATCTTCGAGGGCGGCCGGCTGCGCGCCCAGGTGGATCAGATCAGCGCCCAGCAGAAGCAGAGCCTGGAAAGCTATCGCAAGACGGTCCAGACCGCCTTCCGGGAGGTCAACGACGCCCTGGTCGCCGTGCGTTTCAACGGCGAGGCGGAGGATGCCTACAGCACCGCCCTCAAGGCGGCACAGAGCGCCCTGAAACTGGCCCAGGCCCGCTACGACTCGGGCTACTCGCCCTTCCTCGAGGTACTGAGCGCTCAGCGCACGGCCAACGATGCCACCGTCGCCTGGGTGCAGAACCGCCAGGCCCGGCTATCCTCCTCGGTGGACCTGTTCAAGGCCCTCGGCGGCGGCTGGCAGGCGTCTGCGCAACTGGCCGGCGGAGCGCAGCAGCCCCGCTGAGGCAGCGCCCCCTGCAGCACCCCGCGCCCCGGATGGCTTGCCCGCCGCCGGGGGGCGGTCCGTTTACCGGCCCCTGGCGGCGGCCAGGCGCCCAACGGTGGCAACGGCATCCAGCAGGCGCGCATCCGCCGGATGACCGAAATTCAGGCGGATGCAATGGCCGAACTCCCGCTTGGCCGAGAAGATCGGGCCCGGCGCCACGCTGATCCCCTGCGCCAGGGCCGCGCTGTGCAGGGCCAGGGCATCCACCTGACGGGGCAGCTCCAACCACAGGAAGTAGCCACCATCCGGCCGGGCCAGACGGGTCCCTTCGGGAAAATGCGCCTCCACGGCCGCCACCACGGCGGCCTCCTGGCTGGCCAGGGTGCGCCGCAGGTGCCGCAGGTGGTTGTCGTAGCCGCCCTGCTTCAGGTAGTCGGCCAGGGCGATCTGCACCGGCACGGTGGTGGCCAGGCTGAGGGACAGCTTCTGGCGCTGGATCGCCGCCGCGTAGCGGCCCGCCGCCACCCAGCCGATCCGGTAGCCCGGCGCCAGGCACTTGGAGAAGGACGACACATGCATCACCCGCCCGGTCGGATCCACGGCCTTGCTGCCCAGCGGCGGATCGGCGGCAAAATGTAGTTCGGCATACACATCGTCTTCGATCAGGGGCACATCGTGACGATCGAGGAGCGCCACCAGCTCCTTCCGCCGCGCATCCGGCACCCGTGCGCCGGTCGGGTTGGCAAAGTTCAACATCAGCAGGCAGGCCTTCACCGGGTGGTGGCGCAGCGCGTCCTCCAGCGCAGCCAGGCTGACCCCTTCGCGGGGGTGGCTGGGAATCTCGATGACCTTCAGGCCCAGGCGCTCGGCGGCCTGCAGGCCGGCATAGAAGGTCGGCGACTCGATGGCGATCAGGTCGCCCGGGCGGGTCACCGCCTGCAGGCACAGGTTGAGCCCCTCCATCGCCCCCGAGGTGATCACGATCTCGGCGGGTGAGACGCTGGCGCCGTTGGCCAGGTAACGCAAGGACAACTGGCGGCGCAGCTCGTCGTTGCCCGGCGGCAGGTCGGTGACGGTGGCGAGCGGGTCCAGGTGACGGGCGGCCGCCGCCAAGTGGCGCCCCAGCTTGTCGAGGGGAAACAGGTAGGGGCTGGGAAAGCTCGACCCCAGCGGCACCACGGCGGGATCCTTGACGCTGTCGAGGATCTGGAAGATGAAGTCGCTCACCACCAGTTCGGTGGAATGCCCCACCGGCCGGGTCATCTCCGGCTCGGGCCAGCGCTGGCCGAGGCGCGCCCGCACGAAATAGCCGGACTTGGGGCGGGCCTCGATCAGCCCGCGGCTCTCGAGCAGGTGATAGGCCTGGGTCACGGTGACCGGCGCGATGCCGTGCCGGCGGCAGGTCTGCCGCACCGAGGGCAGGCGGTCTCCGGGGCGCAGCACGCCCTCGAGGATCAGGCGGGCGGTCTCGTCGGCGAGGGTCTGGTAGAGGCTCATGGCCGGAATGTTAGCAGCCCGCCCCAAAGACAAAGGCCGGGCAAGCCCGGCCTTCTTGTGCCCCGCAAAAAGGTCTGCGCTTACTGCACGCGCACTTCCACTCGGCGGGCTTCGGCGCCTTCGGTGCCACCCAGGGTCACGGCCGGCTTGCGCAGGGCGATCTTGTCAGCCGGGATGCCGGCAGCCACCAGCGCATCCTTGAGAGCCAGGGCACGGGCCTTGGCGACTTCGGCATTCACCGCCGCGCCACCGGTTTCGTCGTGGTAACCGGAGATCAGGACGATCCGGGTGCTGTCTTCCTGCAGCTTGGCGACCACCTTGGCCACCTCGTCGGCAGCGCCTGCCGGCAGTTCGGACTTGCCGGAGTCGAAGTAGAGCTTGACCAGGGCTTCGCCGATCTCGGCGATCTCCGGCGCTTCGGCGGTGGCCGCGGCGGCCGGCTTGGCCTGGGCAGTCTGGCCGGTCACATAGACGGTGAGGCCGATCACCAGACCAATCACCAGGGCAATGATGCCGAACAGGATGCCCAGTACCAGGTTCTGGTTGTCGTCGTCTTGCTGCATCGGAAAGTCCTTTCTGGAAAAGAGTGAAATATTCAGCCCGCAAGTATAGCGGCTTATTCACCAGGCCTATCCAAAAGCCCTGCCGGCGACAGGGAAACGTGCTCCTTGATCGGCGGCCCTGCAAGCTCCTGATCCGCCGCAGCGGCCACGCACGGTGCGTCTCCGGCCTGGATGTATTCCAGAATCCTAATTCAATGAAAATTTGTCAAATTCAAGATTTGTGTGATTTTGTCACTAAAGATTACTGAATATTCACGAATATCCTGAAACCCGCGGAATAGTTGGCTTTAGCACTCGCAAGGCTGAATCAAGATTCGCCGACTTTTGAGCTTGGAGTGACGGGTGCTGAGGTGTTTGGGAGGATCACTGGGGGGCGTGCTGCTGGCACTGGGCGTGAACGGACCGGTCATGGCCGGCGAACTGCCGCCCCTGCGCCTGAGC
This sequence comes from Zoogloea dura, assembly GCF_012927165.1. GTDB lineage: Bacteria > Pseudomonadota > Gammaproteobacteria > Burkholderiales > Rhodocyclaceae > Zoogloea > Zoogloea dura. Next base: position 90,519 of record NZ_JABBGA010000016.1, on the reverse strand, counting down.
ACCGTGCTTTCCGGCGCGAGCGGGCCGAACCTGTTGGTGTTCGAGAGCGATGAGCCCTCACCCCCGCAGTTGAACCTCAGCCAGAGCCTGGCCGCCGCAGACCTGCCGGAGCGTGGCGAGACGCCGGGCGACCTGCCGCTGGGCAAGGGCGCCGGCAGCCGGATCGCCATGAGTGAAGTGTTGAGCTACGACAGCAACGTCTTCCGCCTGCGGGATGCGGCCGCCGCCTCCGCCGCCGGGCTGTCCGGGCGGGGGTCGTGGCACAGCCTGACCCGCCTGGAGCTGGGGCTGGACAAACGACATGCCGGGCAGCAGTGGCTGCTCGACCTGGAAGCGAACGCAAACCGCTATGGCAGCTTCGACTTCCTCAACCACACCACCCGCACGGCGGTCGGGCGCTGGCGCTGGAGCGCCGGCCCGGACTGGCAGGGCGAGGTGGGCGCCGAGCACCGGGAAGCCCTGGACGACTACGCCTACTTCCGCAACCCGGTGCGCAGCATTGCCACCACCCGGGTGTTGTCGGGCAGCGCCTTCTACCGCCTGACGAACGGCTGGCAGGTCGGCACCCAGGTCGCGGAAGGCAGCCGACGCTACAAGGACGGAACCCGTCCCACCAACGAACTCGACTTCGGCACGGTGGACCTGATCCTGCGCTATGCCCCCGAGGGCCGCGGAACAGCCACCCTGACCCGCCGCCGGGCCCGCGGCCAGTACCCCAACGCGCCGGCCGACGACGCCGGGACCCTGGCCGAGAAGCGCTTCCAGCAGGAAGAGACAAGCCTCGAGCTGTCGCTGCCTACGGGCACCGGCTCGCGCTACCTGATGCGGGTGGCCAGCGTCAGCCGCGAATACGGGCGTTACCCCCAGAGCAATTACTCGGGGCACTCCGCCCTCGTCGGTGCGGAATGGCAGGTGACGCCACGCAGCCAGCTCAGCGGGGTGCTGCGCTACGACGTGGAGCCGGCCCAGGACTTCGTGTCCAGCTATGTGGCCACCCGCGGCGCGCGGCTGGGATGGATCTGGGCCTATTCGCCGCGCACGCGGCTGGAAGGCCGCTACGAATGGCGCGATGCCCAGTACCGGGGCGACCCGGGCTTCGGCGTCGCAGTGACGAGTCGCCGGGAAGACAAGGTGGGGCAGGCGCAGTTGACCGCCACCCACCAGATGTCGCCCCGCCTGCGCTGGATCCTCAGCCTGCTGCGTGAACAGCGGGAGTCGAACCAGGCGGAATGGAGTTACACGGATTGGACTATGGCAGGGAGCGTGCAGTGGGCATTTTGAAGAACATCGACAAGCGCCGGGGCACCTGGTGGGCCGGCTTGCTGGCCAGCCTGTGGCTGGTGCTGGCCGGCGTACCGGCCCAGGCCGACCCGGCACCGCAGGAATACCGGCTCGGCCCGGGTGACAGCGTGAAGGTCTCGGTCTTCCAGAACCCGGACCTCAGCCTGGAAACGCGGGTCTCCGACACGGGCGCGATCAGCTACCCGCTGGTCGGCAGCGTCCAGCTCGGCGGCCTGACCCTGCAGGAAGCGGAGAAGGCCATCGCCACCGGCCTGCGCAGCGGCGGCTTCGTGCTGCAGCCCCAGGTCACCCTGCTCCTGCAGCAGGTGCGTGGCGCCCAGGTGGCCGTCCTCGGCCAGGTGGCCCGCCCGGGCCGCTACCCGCTGGAGAGCACCGCCACCAAGGTCACCGACGCCCTGGCCCTGGCCGGCGGCACCACCCCGCAAGGGGCCGAGAGGGTGATCCTCACCGGCATGCGCAACGGCCGCCGGGTCCGCGCCGAGATCGACGTGGCCGAACTGTTCGTCACCTGGACACCCGAGAAGGACGTGGCCGTGATGGCCGGCGACACCCTCTACGTGCAGCGCGCCGCCCAGATCTATGTGTATGGCGAGGTCCAGAAGGCCGGCGCCTACCGCCTCGAACGGCAGATGAGCGTGCTGCAGGCCCTCTCCGTCGGTGGCGGCCTGAGCCCACGCGGCACCGAGAGGGGCATCCGCATCCACCGTCGCGGTGACGACGGCAGCGTGCGCATCCTCAACCCGCAGCTGGGCGACCTGGTGCAGGCGGACGACGTGATCGTCGTCCGTGAAGCCCTGTTCTGAGGCCGGGGGTACATATGGGATTCAATCAACTCCTGGCGGTGCTCAAGGCCCGCCGCGTGCTGCTCGGCGGGGTCTGGGCGGCGGTCGTACTGCTCGCCCTGGCGGTCAGCCTGCTCCTGCCCAAGCAGTATTCTGCGCAGGCCGAAGTCGTCGTCGAACCGCGTGGCAGCGACCCCCTGTCGGCCCAGCACGGCAGCGGCTTCACCACCCCCGGTTTCCTCGCCACCCAGGCCGACATCATCGACAGCGAGCGGGTCGGTGCCCGCGCCGTGACCCTGCTCGGCCTGGCCGGCAAGGCGCCGTGGGCCGAGAAATGGCAGAAGGCCGCCGGTGGCCAGGGCGATGCCGCGCGCTGGATCGCCGGCCGCCTCAAGAAGTCGGTCAAGGTCAGCCCGTCCCACGAAAGCAACGTCCTCACCCTCACCGTCACCAGCGACAACCCGGCCTTCGCCGCCGAGTACGCCAACGCGCTGGCCCGCGCCTACCTGGAGACCGACCTGCAGCTCAAGGTCGAACCGGCCCGCGAGTACGCCGCCTGGTTCGACGAGCACACCAAGGTGCTACGCAACAATCTGGAACAGGCCCAGGCCCGCCTGTCCGACTTCCAGCGCGAACACGGCCTGGTCGGCGACGAAAAGGTCGACCTGGAGAGCGCCCGCCTCACTGAGCTGTCCACCCAGTTCACCGCCGCCCAGGCCCAGAGCTCCGACACCAGCTCCCGCCAGCGCCAGGGCGGCGGCATGAACGAGATCGCCAGCAATCCCCTGATCCAGGCCCTCAAGGTGGACCTGGCCCGCCAGGAGGCCAAGCTCAACGAGCTGTCCGGCTACCTGGGCGAGAACCACCCGCAGTACCAGCGCGTGCAGGGCGAGGTGGAGTCCCTGCGGGCCCGCCTGCGCCAGGAGAGCGGCCAGGTGGCGGCCGTTGTCGGCACCAACAACCGCATCAACCAGGCCCGCGAAGGCGACCTGCGGCAACGCCTGGACAGCCAGAAGCAGCGGGTCCTGGAGCTGAAGCAACAACGCGACGAAATGCTCCTGCTGCAGCGCGAGGTGGACAGCGCCCAGAAGGCCTACGACCTGGTCATGGCCCGCCTCACCCAGACCAGCCTGGAAAGCAAGTCGCGCCAGGGCAACGTGGCCCTGCTGTCCACCGCCGTGGCCCCCACCGAGGCCTCCAGCCCCAAGCTGATGCTCAACCTCGGCCTGGCCATCGCCATCGGCGGCCTGCTCGGCATGGCCATCACCATCGTGTGCGAGCTGCTCGACCGCCGCGTGCGGGCCGGCGCCGACCTGGCCGACACCCTCGGCGTGGCCTGGGTGGTCGAGATCAGCGCCCCGCCCGCCCAGCCGGCCACCGCGCCTGGCCGCCTCTCCTTCCTGCGACGCGCCTGAGCAAGGACCATGGACAAACTCAACTTCGCGGGCCCTTCTGCCCACCTCCCGCCCCACGTTCCACCCCACGCCCCGCTGCCGGTCATCGGCCAGCTGCTGATCGCCGCCGGACGCCTGTCTCCCGATGCCGCCGGCCGGGTGGCCGAACACCAGAAGCAGAGCGGCCTGCCCTTCGGCGAGACGGCCGTGGCCCTCGGCCTGGTCAGTCAGGACGACGTCCGCGCCGCCCTCGCCCGCCAGTTCGACTACCCGGTGCTGTCGCCTGGCGACGCCGGCGTGGCCCCCGAGCTGGTGGCCGCCTTCGCGCCGCAGTCGCCGCGGGTCGAAGCCCTGCGCCAGCTGCGCAGCCAGCTCGTGCTGCAGCGCCTGGCCAGCCCGGCCCGACGCACCGTGGCGATCGTCGGGCTCGAACGGGGCGAAGGCCGCAGCTGGCTGGCCGCCAACCTCGCGGTGGCCTTCTCCCAGCTCGGCGAACAGACCCTGCTGGTGGACGCCGACCTGCGCAATCCCCGCCAGCATGAACTCTTCCGGATCGGCACCGGCAACGGCCTGGCCGCCCGCCTGGCCGAGCGCAGCGCGGGCCCCGGCATAGCCGCCCATCCGCGGCTGGCCCGCCTCGCCGTGCTGCCGGCCGGCAACCTGCCGCCCAACCCCCAGGAGCTACTGGCGCGCCCCGCCTTCGCCACCGAACTGGCGCTGGCCCGGGAGCATTTCGAGATGGTCATCGTCGATACACCGGCCGACCAGATCGGCGCCGACGCCAGGCTGGTGGCCGCCGCCTGCGGCAGCGCCGTCATCGTCGCACGGCGTCATCACACGGCCAGCAAGGCACTCGGCCTCTTCGCCAACAGCCTGCGCGAAGCCGGGGTGACGGTGGCCGGCGGGGTGCTGCTGGACTTCTGATGAACGCCGCCCTCTGCGCCCCTCCTGCAGCCTGCACGCCCCAGGCCCCGGATCTCCGGGTCGCCCGCGGGCTGGCGATCGCCCTGTTCGGCAGCCTGTGGCTCAAGCTGGCGGTGGCCTTCATGCTGGTCCAGCCGGTGGTGGACCCGCACAGCGAATCGATCTACAACCGGCTCGCCGATGCCTCCATGCTCGGCACCATCCTGATCGGCCTCATCACCTACGCCGACGAGATCCTGCGCCGCAGCCCGCTGGTGCTGGTGGGCGTGCCCCTCGGGCTGGTGAGCTTCATCCTCACCGAGGTGCTGACCGGGATGAACCTCGGCACCGCGGTCTTCGAGTACCTGAAGATCGTCACCCCCCTGCTCATGTCGGTGGTCCTGCTGCGGATCTTCGAGCGGCAAGCGGCACTGGTGATCCAGCTCATGCGCAGCACCCTGGGCCTGGTGTGGCTGGGCGTGGTGTTCGGGCTGGTCTTCTTCCCACCCGCCCTGAACCGGGGTGGCGAGGTGTATTGGCCGGTCTATTTTGCCTCGCTGCACACCAGCTCCTACCTGATGGTGGTGTGCGCCGGCCTGTCGCTCTACATGTTCGAGGCGGGCCACATGGGCCGGCGCCTGCTGCTGGCGCTGATGGTCTGCTCCTTCGTGCTGGTCTTCATCGGCTGGGGGGTCCGCACCTCCATGGTGGCCGCCGCCGCCTTCGGACTGGTGTACGGGCTGCAGCGCTGGCGCCTGCTGCCCATCGTGCTGTTCGTGGCACTGGCGCTGGGACTCGCCATCGCCTTCGTGCCGCTGCTGTTAGGCCTGGTGCACATCCCCACCTGGGACGAGATGGTGGAGCTGTCCTCCGGGCGGGTCTCGATGTGGGCCGAAAAGTGGGACATCCTGGCCGGCAGCAACCTGCTCGAATGGCTCTTCGGCCACGGCGAGGGCTCCGACTGGATCGTCTCGGAAGTGTGGTGGTGGAGCGCCAAGGACTCCCACAACGACTTCATCCGCCTGCTCAACCAGCAGGGCGTGATCGGCCTGGGCTGCGTGCTCGGCCTGCTCGCCCTGTGGGCGCGCCTCTTCCCGCCCGGCGTGGCGGCGCCGCTGCTGGCAGCCCTGGTAGCCTCCACCGCCTTCAGCAACGGCATCATGTTCCGCCCCCAGGCCAGCCTGCTGATGCCCCTCGCCCTGCTCGCCGCCGCCGATGCCTGGATGCGCAGCCGCGCCGCCGCGGAGGCAGCACGATGAGCCCGCGCATGACACAGCTGCTGCGCCGCTTCGAGGTGCTCGCCGTCACCGCCGCCCCCGGTGGCCAGCGCCTGGTGCACCTGGCCCTGGTGCAGCTGGCCTGCGGCACCGAAGCCTTGGGGCGCTTCGCCAATGATCTGTCCATCGCCATGATGCTGGGCCTCTTCTCGGCGGTCGGCTGGTCGGCCCTGGTGCTGGCCCGGGTACCGGTGGCCGCGCCGGGCCAGGTCGCCCCGGTGATGTTCGGCCTGGCCCGCGGCGCCCTGCTGTTCACCCTGCTGGCCTGCCTGCCCCTGCCTCTGCTGGCCAGCCTCGGCTGGGTCTTCGAGCCCGGCTGGACGGCCCTGCTGCTGGCCGGCTGGACGGCCTACACCCTGATCCGCCATTTCGGCCTGGCCCTCGGCCACTACCGCATCCTGCTGGTGCTGGAAACGCTGCTTGTCGCCGCGCTCGGCGCCGGGCTGCTGGGCCTGGGCGCACGGCAGCCGGTGATGGCCTACGCCGCCTTCGCCCTGCCCACCGCCCTGCTCGGGCTGGCCGGCCTGGTGCTGCTGGCCCTGCGCAGCCGCGCCGCGGGCAACGCCGCGGGCAACCCTGCGGCCCTGCCCCGCGGCAGTGCCCGCACCGCCGCCGAGCAGGCCACGCTCAACCTGGTCAGCGGCGGCATGTCGATGATCCTGGTGCCGCTCACGGTACAGCTCGCCGGCGAACGCTACGGCGGCCTGGTGGCCCTCATCGGCAGCCTGACCAGCGTGCTCCTGCTGTTCCCGCGCGCCCTCAGCTTCAACGCCCTGCCAGCCCTGGCGCGGGCACTGCGGCAGCAGGGCGCGGCGGAAGCCAGGGCCTTGCTGGAGGCGCTGCGGCGCAGCCTCTTCCGGGTGAACAGCGGCCTCACCGTGGTGGCTGCGCTTGCCTGGACCGGAATGGCCAGCTGGGGCGAACGGCCCGACCTCAGCCTGGCCGGAGCCAGCCTGATCTTCATGCTGCAGCTGGCCAGCTTCTACGTCGGCCAGCTGGTCCTGCCCGAAGCCAACTACCTGCAGACCATCGAGGAGACACGCCTGCCGCTGCAGGTGAACCTGGCCTCCCTAGCCCTCTTCGCAGCGGCCTGCACCGGCGTGATGGTGCTGCTGCCGCGCGGCGCCGTGGCCGTCCAGGGCCTGTTCGGCGTGCTGCTGGGCGCCACCCTGTTCCGCAACCTGCTGCTGCGCCGGGCCGTGCTGCGCCGGGCTCCTGAGGTATTCGCATGACGCCCCTGCGGTTCGCCATCTACCTGCCCGACGGCCCCCTGCCAGCCTGGATCGGCCGCCTGCTGAAGCTCTGCGCGGCGGCCGACGAACTGCGCCTGGTGGGGGTGCTGCGCAGCCAGCAGGCCCTGCCCGGCCCCGACCTCGCCGAACGCATCGACGGCCTGCTGTTCGACCGCGGCGCCTCCCTGTTCCGCCATGGCCCGCTGCAGGGCGCCGAGGGGCTGCCGGTCTGGCGCCAGGCCGACCCCAGCGCCGCCCAGGCCCAGACCTGGCTGGCCGACCTGCACTGCGACGTGCTGCTGGATCTCCGGCAGGGCGCCGATGGCCTGTGCGGCGGCCCGTCCCACCAATGGTCCCTGGAGCTGGACGGCCTACCGGCCATCCACCCGCTGGCCGGCGCCCGGCCGGTGGTCCAGGGCTCGGACACCACCACCATCCGGCTGCGCGCGCTGCGCAGCGGCGAGACCCTCGACGCCTCCTTGGGCGCCGCCTGCAACTTCTCGATCCGCCGCAACCGCCACCGCGCCATCGCCAAAGGCATGGGCATGCTGCGCCGCGCCCTGCTGCGCCTGGCCCGCGGCGGCAATCCGGCGACGGCGCGCGCCCCCCTTCCCTGCACCGCCCCGACGGCCTCGACCGGCGCCTCCAGCCGCCTCGGCGCGATGCTCCGCCACACCGCCCGGCGAGCCCTCCGCAAGGCCGTGTCGCGCGACCAGTGGGGCATCGCCCTGGCCTTCGGCAACGAGGTCTGCCTCGACCCGGCCCAGGCCCGCCTGATCCTGCCGCCGTCCGACCGCTTCTGGGCCGACCCGATGGTCTGGCCGGCGGCCGACCGGGGCTGGTGGGTGTTCATCGAAGAAGTGATCTACGCCGAAGGGCGGGGCACCCTCAAGGCCATCCGGGTGTATCCGGACGGCAGCTGGGAACAGCCGGTGCCGGTGATGGCCCGTCCTTGGCACCTGTCCTACCCCTTCCTGTTCTGGTGGGAAGGCGCGCTCTGGATGGTCCCGGAAAGCGGCTCCAACCGGACCGTCGAACTGTATCGCTGCACCGGCATGCCGGACCGCTGGGAGAAGGCGGTGGACCTGCTCACCGGCATCGACCTGGTGGACGCAACCGTGTTCGCCCATGGCGGCCGCTGGTGGCTGCTGGGCAACGTCAGCGAGCCCGGCGCCGACAAGCACGACGAACTGCATGCCTTCCACGCGCCTTCCCCGCTGGGCCCGTGGGAGCCCCACGCCGCCAACCCGGTGGTGTCCGACGCCCGCGTGGCGCGCCCGGCCGGCCCGCTGTTCCGCCACGGCGGCCGGCTGCTGCGGCCGGCCCAGGTCTGCGTGCCGGAATACGGCCATGCCCTGGTGCTCCGCCGCATCGAGCGGCTGACCCCGACGGAATACGTGGAAAGCACCGAAAGACGCATCGACCCGGGCTGGCTCCCCGGCATCGCCTGCATTCACACCCTGAGCCATGAAGCAGGCCTGACCGCCTTCGACTTCCTGATCCGGCGTTCCCGCCTGTCTCAACCCGCTGCCGCGTTGCGTCGTGCGACCTTGCACGAAGCCAGCCACCGGCGCCAAGACAAATGACAACAAGAGACCTCACGATGAGAATTCAGATGATGGGTTGTGAAGTGGACAACCTGGACATGGAAGAAACCCTGGGCGTGATCGAGGGCTTCATCCATTCCGGCAAGCCTCACCAGCACGTGGTCGTGAATGTGGACAAGATCGTCAAGGCCAACCGGGACGGCGAGCTGCGCCAGATCATCAACGGCTGCGACCTGATCAACGCTGACGGGATGCCCGTGGTGTGGGCCTCGCGCCTGCTGGGCAAGCCGCTCAAGGAACGGGTCACCGGGGTCGACCTGTTCGAGTCCCTGATGAAGCGCTCGGCCGACAAGGGCTGGCGGGTCTTCCTGCTCGGCGCCCGGGAGGAAGTGGTCAGCCGGGTCGCCCAGATCTACCCGGCGCGCTACCCGGGCCTGGTGGTGGCCGGCTACCGCAACGGCTACTGGCGCCCCGAGGAGGAGGCCGAGGTTGCCGCCGCCATCGGCGAGACCCGCCCGGACATCCTCTTTGTGGCCATCAGCTCGCCCAAGAAGGAAGCCTTCCTGGCCCGCCACCAGGACGCCATGAAGGTACCCTTTGCAATGGGCGTGGGCGGCACCTTCGATGTGGCCACCGGCCGTGTCAGGCGCGCCCCGCTATGGATGCAGAAAGCCGGCCTGGAGTGGTTCTACCGCTTCCTGCAGGAACCGCGCCGGATGTTCCGCCGCTACTTCATCGACGACATGGCTTTCGTGGCGCTGTTCGCCCGCGAATGGATCAAACGCTGAGCACAACGGGATCACATATGGGACTGGAAGACTGGGGCTACCGCTGGCTCAAGCGCTACATGGACGCGCCGCAATGGATCAAGGAACCGCTGGGCCGGGTGTATGGACTCCTGCCGGACACCCTCCGCCATGGCCGGGACTACCCCCGCTACCGGCAGGAGGCCGGCCTGGATCGCCCGGAGGAGCTACGCAGCCTCGGCGAGGCGCGCCTGCGCGAAACCCTGCAGTGGGCGGCACAGACGGTGCCGGCCTATGCCGCCATCGCCGCCCAGCTGCTGACCGACATGCCGGCCGAGGAATGGCTCGCCCTGTTTCCGCTGATGACCAAGCTGGACTACAAACGGGCCCCCCAGGACTACCTGTCCAGCGGCTGCACGCCGGCTGAACGGCTGCCGATGCAGACCAGCGGCTCGGTGGCCGAGCCCTTCCGCTTCTTCCTGCACAAGGGGGTCTCCCGCGCCAAGGAGAACGCCTACATCGAAGCCTACAGCCAGCGCATCGGCCTGACCCGCAAGGACGTGGTGCTGTCGCTGCGCGGCCGCAACGTGCGCGGCTCGGCCGCCGACAGCGGCCCCCTGTGGAGCTACGAGCCGATCAAGCGGATGCTGTGGATCAGCCCCAACCACCTCGGCGACACCTATATGGCGCGCCATGTGGAGGCGGCCATCGCGCACAAGGTGAGCTTCATCCAGGGCTACTCCTCGGCGGTCTATGAACTCGCCCGCTGGCTGGACTTCAACCCGGATGCGCGCTTCTCCGACGCCATCCGCGGCGTGCAGCTGTTCTCCGAGAGCGCCGAGCCGGACATGATCGCGCTGATCGAGAAGGTCTTCGACTGCCCGGTGCTGGTGCACTACGGCCACTCCGAGCGTGCCGTGATGGCCGGCTCGATGCCCGACGACCACCGCTACTTCGTGTGGCCGCTGTATGGCCACGTCGAACTGATCGACGAGAACGGCCAGCCCATCACCGAGGCCGGCATCCAGGGCGAGGTGGTGGCCACCGGCTTCGACAACCGGGTGATGCCCTTCATCCGCTATCGCACCGGCGACCTGGCCGCCTGGTCGGACGGCCCGGAACATCCCCAGCTGCCCGGCTACCGGGTCCTGGAACGGATCGACGGCCGCAACAATGACTTCTTCGTGGGGGCCGACGGCCGCCGCATTCCCGTGGCGTCCCTGGGTGGCCTGCGCCCGCCCGAGTTCCTGCACGTGGAGGCCAGCCAGTACGAACAATTCACCCCGGGCCAGCTGGTGGTGCGCCTGCAATCCGCCACCCCGCTGCCCGACCACGTGCTGGCCGTGCTCGACAACTACTTCCGGGTCAAGCTGCTGGGCTGCGTCGAGCCGACCCTCGAGGTGGTCAGCCACATTCCCCGCACGGCGCGCGGCAAGCGCCGCCTGATGATCCAGCACATCGGGGCCGATGCGCAGCCCGTCACCACCGCCGGGGAGGCTCCGCGTGCCGTCTGATCAACACGCTGCCCTGGTCATGCTCGGCCCCGACAGCGGCGCCCGCGGCGGCATTGCCTCGGTGCTGCGGGTGTGGCAGGACGCCGGGCTGTTCGGCGGACGGCCGGTCAGGCTGCTGGCCACCTACGTGGATGGCAGCACCCTGCACAAGCTGGGTGCCCTGGGCCTGGCCCTGCTGCGCTTCATCGGCCTGCTCCTCGGCGGGCAGGTCGGCGCGGTGCACGCTCACTCCGCCTCGAATGCCAGCTTCCGCCGCAAGAGCCTGTTCCTGGCCCTCGCCCGGCTGGCCGGCAAGCCCTATGTGTTCCACCTCCACGGCGGCGCCTTCGACCGCTACCACGCAGGCTGCTCACCCCTCGAGAAAGCCTGGCTGCGCCGCACCCTGCGCGGCGCCCGGATCGTCTTCGTGCTCTCCGACAGCTGGGCGGAGTGGCTGCGCCGCGAGGTCGGCCACCCCGACATCCGCGTGCTGCCCAACCCGGTGCTGCCGGCCCGCCTGCCCGCCGGCATCGTGCGCGAGCCGCAGACCCTGCTGTTCCTGGGCCGCCTCGAGGCGGACAAGGGCGTCTTCGTGCTGCTCAAGGCCCTCGCCCGCCTGCGCGCAAGCCACCCCGGCCTGCGCGCCGTGCTTGCCGGCGAAGGCGACCAAGGCGCTGTCCGCCAGGCCGCCGCAGCGGCCGGCGTGGCCGACCTGATCGAGCTCCCCGGCTGGGTTGCCGGCGACGCCAAGGCGGGCTGCCTGGCCCGCGCCGGGGTCTTCGTGCTGCCGTCCCGCTTCGAGGGCCTGCCAATGGCCCTGCTCGAGGCCCAGGCCGCCGGGCTGCCGGTAGTGGCCAGCCGTGTCGGCGGCATTCCCCAGGTGGTGAGCGAGGGCGACAACGGCATCCTCCACGCCCCCGACGACGAGGCCGACCTGGCCCGCGCCCTGGCCGTGCTGCTCGACGACCCGGCAGGCGCCCGGCGCATGGGCGCCACCGGCCAGGCGCGGGTGCTGGCCGGCTTCGGTGTCGAGCGGGTCCGCGGCCTCCTGGAGGAAGCCTGGCAATGCCTCGAGGCACACGCCGGCGGCCGCGGAGAACGGCGCGCATGATCCTGTCCTGTCGTTCCGCCCTCTACCAGAATGCGCCGGTAGGCCTGCAGGAGCAGCTCCTGAGCCTGCAGGCCGGACTGCGCCGGCTGGTCACCGGGCGCCGGGCCCTGCACCGGGTCGCTGGCGAGATCTCGGTCAGCCAGTGGCTGCCGCGCAGCACCTGGGAAACCTGGCAGCTCGAGCAGATGCGCCAGCTTGCCAGCCACGCGGCCCGCCACGTCCCGTACTACCGGGCACTGTTCGGCCGCCTGAACATCGACCCGTCAGGCTGGCGCAGCCTCGAAGACTTGCGCCAGCTGCCCGTCCTGACCAAGCCGGAGGTGATCGAAGCCGGCACGGCGATGCTCGCCGGGAATGCCCCGTGGCCGCGCTTCAAGGGCTCCACCAGCGGCACCACCGGGCGGGCCATGCCCGGCTGGCGCGACCGCACGTCGATCGCTTTCGAGCAGGCCTTCGTGGACCGCCAGGCCACCTGGGCCGGCTACCGCCCCGGCGACCGCCGCGCCTGGCTGCGCGGCGACCCGATCATTCCGCGCCGTCAGACGGGCGGGCCCCTGTGGCGGATCAACCGCCACGACAACATGCTGATGCTGTCGTCCTACCACCTCAACCGCGACAACGGCATGGCCTACCTGGATGCGCTGGCCGAGTTCGATCCGGTGATGCTGCAGGCCTACCCCTCCTCGGTGAGCTTCCTGGCGCGCCTGCTCGAGGACCTGGACGAGCGCTACCGCGGCCGCGCGCTGAAGGGCATCGTGACCTCGTCCGAGACGCTCTCCCCGGAAGACCGGCGGATCATCTCGGAACGCTTCGGCTGCCCGGTCTTCGACTGGTATGGCGCCTTCGAGCGGGTCGCCGCCATCGGCACCTGCGAGCATGGCAATTACCACGTGATGGAGGACTACGGCCTGGTCGAGTTCGAGGACAACGGCGACGGCACCGCCAATCTCATCGGCACCGGCTTCGGCAACCAGTGCATGCCGCTGCTGCGCTACCGCGCGGACGACATGGTGGTGCCGGCCGACCCCGATTACCAATGCCCCTGCGGCCGCAGCTTCCGGGTCGTCGAGCGGGTGCTGGGGCGCGTCGACGACGCGATCCGCACGCCGGACGGGACCCACGTGGTGATGCTCGACTGGATTTTCTCCGGGCTGCCCGGGCTGATCGAGGCCCAGGTCGTCCAGGAACGCCTGGACTACGTGCGCATCCGCATCGTCGCCGGCCCCGACTTCACCGCGCGCACCGGGCAACTGCTGCTCACCCGGGCGCAGGAGCGCCTGGGCCGCGAGGTCCGCATCGAACTCGAACGGGTGCCCGGTATCGAGCGCACCCGCAACGGCAAATTCCGCCAGATCGTGAGTCACCTGAAGATGGAAGCACAACGCCGGGAGTCACCATGGCAGGTCTGACCCGGGTCGGCTGGTACTGGAACCGCCTGCGCTGCATGAGCCTCGCCGAGATTGTCGGGCGCACCGCCAATACCGCCAGCCACGCCCTGGAGCGCCGCCGCGAGCCGTCGCCGGTGCCCCCCGCCGATGCCGCCGCGCGCGGCCCTGCCTGGCTGCCGGAGGCCTCCGTCGACTACCCGGCCGCCGTGGTGGCACGGGCCGACGAAGTCCTTAGCGGGGTCTGGCGGATCTTCGCCCGCGGCCCGCTGGAACTGGGCTTCCCGCCGGAATGGAACCGCAACCCGGACAACGGCGCCCTGCTGCCGATGGTCTTCGGCAAGACCATGGCCTTCCGCGACACCTCGGCCAGCGGCGACATCAAGTACCTGTGGGAACCCAACCGCCACCTGGAGCTGGTGCTCCTGGCCCAGGCCTGGCGGGCCACCGGAGAGCGTGCCTACCTGGACGCCATCGGCGCCCTGCTGGACAGCTGGTTCGCCCAATGCCCCTATCCGCTGGGCCCCAACTGGGCCAGCGCCCTCGAGGCCGGCATCCGCCTGATCAACTGGGCCACCGTGTGGCAGATCATCGGCGGCGCGGACTCCCCGCTGTTCGCCGGCCCGGCCGGCGACATGCTGCGCCGCCGCTGGCTCGACAGCGTCTGGCGCCACGCCGGCTTCATCCGCAGCCATCGGTCCCTGCATTCGTCGGCCAACAATCACCTGATCGGCGAGCTGGCCGGCCTGTTCGTGGCCAGCATCACCTGGCCGTGCTGGCCCGAGGCCGCCGCCTGGGAAGCCGCAGCGCGGCGCGGCCTGGAGCGGGAGATCCTGCGCCAGAACTCCGTTGACGGCGTCAACCTGGAACAGGCCACCTCCTACCAGCAATTCGTCTGGGACTTCCTGCTCTTCGCCCGCCTGGCCGCGCGGGCCGCCGGGCGGGACTTCACGCCCGCCTTCGATCAGCGCATGGAAGCCATGCTCGAGTACGTGGCCGGCATCATGGATGTGGGCGGCCATGTGCCGATGTTCGGCGACGCCGACGACGGGCTCGCCTCCGGGCTGTCGCTGGGCGCCGCGGGCTGCCCTTTCCGCAGCCAGCTCGCAACCGGCGCGGTGCTGTTCCGGCGGGCCGACCTGGCCCGCAAGGCCGGGCAGCTGGACCTGCGCAGCCACTGGCTGCTGGGTGCCTCCGCCCAAGGCGCCTTCGACACCTTGCTGCAGGAAGCCGCCCCGGCCACCCGGCGGACGGCCTTTCCCGGCGGCGGCATCCACGTGCTCGGCGCAGCCCTCGACACCCCGGACGAGATCCGCGTGGTGGTCGATGCGGCGCCCCTCGGCCTCGGCGGCATCGCCGCCCACGGCCATGCCGACGCCCTGTCCTTCACCCTCTCGCTGGCCGGCCGGGAATTCCTGGTGGACCCGGGCACCGGCACCTACCACGGCCCGCGCAGCTGGCGCGACGGCTTCCGCGGCACGGCGATGCACAACACACTGAGCCTCGCCGGCGAGGATCAGGCCATCAGCGGCGGCAAATTCATGTGGGTGCGCAAGTACCGGACCACGCTGCTCGAGTCCTCATCCTCGGCGGAGGCCGACACCCTGGTGGCGGAGCACGACGGCTATCGCCGCCTGCCCGGCCGGCCGGTGCACCGCCGCGGCTGGCACCTGGACAAGGCCGGTGGCCTGCTCCAGGTGCGCGACGAAGTGCTGGCCGACAGCGGGCAGGCCCCCGCCCTGCACTGGCACTTTGCCGAAGCCTGCGCGGTGCGCCAGGTGGAGGGTGGACTGGAGATCAGCAACGATGGGGTGCGCCTCCTCATGACGCTGCCGCCGGACGGCGACATCCGCATCCTGCGGGGCTTGGAAGCCCCCTTTGCGGGCTGGGTGTCGCGGGCTTACGATCAGCGCAGCGTCAGCACCACGGTGATCTGGCAGGCCCGTGGCGACTCAGCCAGGCCCCTCGAAACCCGCTTCCGGCGGCTCTGAGGGCAGCCCCGGGCTGGCGCCCGCCTCAGTGAGCCATTTCAGGAGCCGGTCGAACAGGACCGGCGGCTCCACCGGCTTGGCAATATGGTCGTTCATGCCGGCCGCCAGGCAGGCCTGGCGATCCTCCTCAAAGGCGTTGGCGGTCATCGCCAGGATGGGCACCCGGGCATAGCCTTCGAGGCCGCGGATGGCGATGGTGGCGTCGATACCGTTGAGGCGGGGCATCTGCATGTCCATCAGGATCAGGTCGTATGGCGCGGCGCGGGCCCTGTCGACGGCACACATGCCGTCCTCGGCCACGTCGACGCGCAGCCCGGCCTGGGTCAGCAGGTCGCGGGAGACCTCCCGGTTCACCGGCTCGTCCTCCACCACCAGCACGCGCCGGCCGCCGAAGCGCAGCCGCAGCATGTCCTCGGCCCCTGCATTCGGCGGCGGGCGCTCCGCCTCCGGCCCCTCGGGGGCGGCCACCGGCTGCAGCACCACCGTGAACGCAAAACGCGTCCCCACGCCCGGCTCGCTGCGCAGGCTGATCGCGCCGCCCATCAGGGCGATCAGCCGCTGGGTGATGGCGAGGCCCAGGCCGGTTCCGCCGTACTTCCGCGTCATCGAACTGTCAGCCTGCTCGAAGGGCCTGAACAACCGCGCCTGGTCCGCCTCGTGGATGCCGATGCCGGTGTCCTCCACCTCGCAGTGCAGCACGCTCGATTCCGCGGAGTCCGTCTCCAGCCGCATGCGGACCACCACCCGGCCCGTATCGGTGAACTTGATCCCGTTGCCGACCAGATTGAGCAGGACCTGCTCGAGGCGCATGGCGTCGCCCCTGAAGCTGCGCGTCGCCAGCACCTCGGGCACCTCCCGCAGGAGCTGCAGGCCCTTCTCCTCGGCCTTGTGCCCGAGCAGGCCGAAGACGCTGTCCAGCACGCCACCGAGGCGGAAGTCCGCGTGCTCCAGGACCAGCCGCTCCGCCTCGATCTTGGACAGGTCGAGGATGTCGTTGATCACGCCGAGGAGATGTCGCGAGGTCTGGCTGATCCGCAGCAGCTGCGTACTGAAGCGACTCCCGCCGGCCTCCCGCAGGGCCAGGTTGCTCATCCCGATGATGGCGCTGATCGGCGTCCGCAGCTCGTGACTCATGTTGGCCAGGAAGCTGCTCTTGGCCCGGCTGGCGGCCTCGGCCACCTCCTTGGCGGCGGTCAGGTCGCGGGTGCGCTCCTCGACCAGCGACTCCAGCCGGTCCTGGCGCCGCAGCAGGGCCTCGCGGACGGCAGACTCGGCCTGGCGGCGACGCCACACCATCACCGCCGAAAAGAAGGTCAGCAGGGTGAACATCAGGGCCAGCGAGACGATCACCACGGCCTCCTTGCGCCACGGCTCCAGGTAATCGGAGGCGGCCTGCCCGACGAAGAGGTAGAGGGCATGCCCGGATACCTTGCGGTACGCCATGCGGCGGCGAATGCTGTCCAGGGTCACCACGGTCTCGTAGGTGCCGGCCCGCGGGTTCGCCTGGATATTGTCGCGGGTCTGCTTCGAGACCACCCGGTTGCCCACCGAGCGGCCTATCCCCTCGTGCTCGGGGATGCGCACGATCAGCGCCATATCCGCATCGCGCATGGAGATCACGCCGCGCTCACCCACATCCAGGGCGGCGAACAGGCGCGAGAAGTATTCGAGGGACAGGATGCCCAGCGCCACCCCGGCAAAGCGGCCATCCGGCCCATTGACGCGCCGGGCCAGGACGATCACCCACTTGCCGCTGATGCGCCCCAGCAGCGGCCTGGACAGCACCGCCGCGTCTGCCGGCGCACCCACCAGGTCCCGGAAATAATCCCGATCGGCGATCTGGATCACCTCGTTTCCTGCGGTGTCCGTTCCGTACAGCACCCGGCCTTCCGCATCCGAGACGCGCAAGGCGGTGACCTCGGGCACCAGGCGGTGCACTCCCTCGATGTAGGCGTCGACAGCCTCCTTGCGGACGGGCCCGGCCGCGCGCTGCCGCTCGGCCTCCCGGGCCACCGCATGGACGGCCAGGTCCACCTTGTCGAAGATCCCGCTGACGCTGGCCTCGAGGGACTGCGCCAGATTCTGGACCGCCTGGGTGGCCTGCTGTTCGTACTGGCGCTGGCTGTAATACAGAGCCTCCCCGGCCAGCAGGAAGACCAGCGCGTTGAAGAACACAACGGCCAGAACGAGGCTGGACGCTCTTGCAGGCTTCGACGTTGCGGTGACATCCATCCCGGGGCCTCGAACTTGCAGGGAGATGCTCGGCGAGGGCCGCCGACATCGCTCCAGTCCCTTGTAACGACCCCGGTGGGCAGATCTTGGGCCACCCCTCGATGTTTTTTCATCGCTGGGCCGTCCCAAGATGAAAAACGCCCCCGCGGGGGGCAGCGAGCCGCGCAGCGGGGAGCGTGGGGGTATTTTTCATGGGCCCGGCGTCGCCCCGACCGCCTCTACGGGAGGAGATCCGGACACGGTCTCCCCACGTCCCGGGTGAGCCGGCCGGCGCTCCGGCAGACGGCCATTCAGCACGGCATAGGCGGCGAGGCCGATCAAGAGCCCCCAGAAGGCTCCACCGATACCCAGCAACTTGATATTGGCAGCAGCGGCCAGGAAAGTGATCAGCGCAGCTTCCCGGGATTTCGGATCCGCCATGGCATTGGCAAGGCTGCCGCCTATCGTGCCCAGCAGAGCCAGCCCGGCCAGCGTGGTGATGAAGGTCGCCGGGAAGGCCATGAAGACCGCGGCGAGCGTCACGCCGAAAACGCCGACGAGGATGTAGGAGAGGCCGGCAGCGATACCCGCCACCCAGCGCTTGGAGGCATCCTCGTGGGCCTCTCTGCCGGTACAGATGGCCGCCGTGATCGCGGCGATGTTGAACGCGTGGGAGCCGAAGGGCGCCATCAGCAGGGAGCCCAGCCCGGTGATGGTCAGGATCGGGTTGGCGCTGGTCCTGAAGCCGTCATTGCGCAGCACCAGCATGCCGGGCATGTATTGGCCGGTCAGGGTGATCAGGAACAGCGGCAAGGCCACGCTGAGCAGGGCGTTCAGCGAGAACACCGGCACGGTGAGCACCGGCGCGGCAAGCTGCAGTTGCAGTCCCGACAGGTCCACGCGCCCCTGCACAAGCAGGAAGGCCAGCCCCAGCACCAGGATACCCACCACCGCATAGCGTGCGCTGAAGCGCTTGAGCACAGCGTAGGCGACGACCAGCAGCCCCGCCAGCAAGGGGTCGATGCTCACCCCGCCGAAGGCGCCGATGCCGAACTGCAACAGGATGCCGGCCAGCAGCCCGGCGGCCACGCCCGGGGGAATCAGGCGGATGAGCCGCTCGAAGCAGCCCGACAGGCCCAGCACCACAAAGGCGGCCGCCGAGATCATGTATGCCCCCACCGCCTCGGCGTAGGACGTGGTGGCCAGCGCCGTGACCAGGAAGGCCGCCGCCGGCGTGGACCACGCCGTGATGATCGGCTCACGCGCCATCCAGCTGAGCATCAGCCCCGTCACCCCCACCCCGATCGAGATCGACCACACCCATGAGGCCGTCAGCGCCGGATCGAGGCCCGCCACCCTCGCGGCCTGGAAGACCAGGATGAAGGTGCCGCCGTAGTTGACGATCACCGAGATGAGGCCGGCCACAACCGGGTGGACCAGGTCGCGAAACCGGATGGCTGGCGGAGCGCTTGAAGAGGACATGGCTTGAGGCTTCCCTGTGAAGTGCGATGCACGGATGTCGAAGGCACTTTTATACCGCCGGACTGGACTGTCACGATATGGCACTTCACGAACACCAAGCAGACCACTTATCATCCCCGCCATGACCAGGGATGAGCAGACCCCATGAAGACCGCGCTTGAACTCGACACGCTGAAGATGCGCCTGAACGACGCCGACCTCCAGCGCCTGGACCTGCACCAGCGCATCCAGCGCGCCCTGCGCGCCCTGATCCTCGACGGCGCCCTGCCGCCTGGCGTGAGGCTCCCCGCCACCCGCAGCCTGGCCACATCGCTGGGCGTGGCCCGCGACACCGTCGAGAACGCCTACGTGCAACTGCAGCGCGATGGCTTCCTGATCCGGCGCAAAGGCTCCGGCAGCTACGTACCGGAGACGATGGGCGCCGAGCTGCGCGGAGCCGGGCTGCGACGCCCCAGGGCCCGGCTCCCGAAGCGCGAGGCTGGCGGGCCCGCCAGCGGCCTGAGCCGGCGCGGCCGGGCCATTCTCGACAGTGGCGGGGTGTCCGACCAGACGGTCATCAAGGCCTTCGCCACGGGCCTGCCCGAGACCCGCACATTTCCCACCGATGTGTGGGAGCGCCTGCAGCGTCAGGTGCTCAAGGACCACCGCGGCCAGGTGCTCCTGCACGGTGATCCGCAAGGCGCCGAACCGCTGCGCCAGGAAATCGCCACCTACCTGAATCTCGAGCGGGGGGCCAAGGTCTCGCCCGGGCAGATCCTGGTGCTCAGCAGCACCCGGCAGGCCTTGTTCCTGTGCGCCCAGCTGCTGGTGGATGCCGGCAAGCCGATCCTGATGGAGAACCCGGGCTACTTCGGAGCGAAGAAGGCATTCGAATCCGCCGAGGCCAGGGTCGTCCCCATCGGGGTGGATACGAAGGGCATCCTGACGGACCAGCTGTGGGCGGATCGCAGCGGTGCCAGCTGCGTCTATGTGACGCCGTCCCACCAGTACCCCACCGGGGTCACCCTGTCACTGGAGCGCAGGCTCGACCTGATCAACTGGGCAGCCCGGACCGGCAGCTGGATCATCGAGGACGACTACGACAGCGAGTTTCACTACGACGGCCTGCCCACCGCCTGCGTCCAGGGCCTGGACAGGCATCAAAGAACACTCTACGTCGGCACCTTCGGCAAGACCCTCTACCCTGGCCTGCGCCTGGGATACATGGCGCTCCCGCCGCAACTCGTCGACGCCTTCACCCGCGCCAGAAGCATCCTCGACGGGCATACCCCGCAAACGCTCCAGCTCACCCTGGCGCGCTTCATGGGTGACGGCCATTACAACGCCCATGTCCGCGCCATGCGCAAGCTCTACGCGGCGCGCCAGGCCCTCATGCTCGACGCCCTCGACACCTGCCTCGGCGGGATCGTCACCCCCCTGCGGCCGCCGGGTGGAATGCAGATCCCGTGCTTCCTGAAGCCGGGCTGGTCCGAAGCGAAGACCATCCGGCAGGCGGCGGGCGTCGGCGTGCATCTGCCCGGCTTGAGCCGGCTGTACCTGGGGGAAGACAAGCAGCCCGGCTGGTTGCTGGGCTACGCCTGCCTGACGGGACAGGAGATCGAGACGGCAGCCCTCGCGCTCGCCAGGGCGCTCAGGAACTGATCGCAGGGCCCTCCGGCGCAGCCCGGCCCCCATGAAAAAACCCCATCGCACGGGAACATGCGATGGGGACAAACACCGACCGGCGGGGAGGAAGTTGCGTTCGCCGGGCGGTTGGAGAAGGCCGGCGACGCGGGGCACCGGCCTTCGGGGACGGATCAGCGGTCGGCGTCGGCCGCGGCGGCGTCGCCGGTGAAGAAGGACTCGTTCTTGCGCGGCACCACCCGGTACAGCTCGTCCTGGAACAGGCCCTGGACGGTGCTCATGGTGCCGGCCTGCAGGTTGTGGATGGTCACCGGCTTGGCCAGCACCGCCGGTACCGCCGGCACGAAGAAGGTCGGCACGACGGACGTGCGCCACAGCTTGCCCTCGGCGTCATAGCCATCCACCAGCACCAGCAGCCAGGTGTCCTCGTCGAAGTAGTACTTGCGCTTGGGCACCGCATGCCGCTTGCCGGACACCACCGTCGCCTCCACCTCCCACACCCGGTGCAGCTCCCAGCGCAGCCGGGAGGAATTGAGGTGGAACTTGTCGAAGGCCTCGGATTCCTTGGCGGTGACCAGCTCGTTGTTGTTGTAGGGGATATACATCTCGCGCTTGCCCACCAGCTTCCAGTCGAAGCGGTCGGGGTGGCCCATGTAGCCCATCACCTCGTCGAAGTAGTTGGCCCCCGACGACACGAAGTCGGGCGTGTCGTAGGCCACCGTCGGCGCCCGCCGGACCCGCCGCTGCCCCAGCAGGTACTGCCAGGCCTGGCGCGGCGCCTTGGCGTTGATGCTGTCGCGCAGGACCAGCGACTCCCCGGCCTTGAACGGCGGCGCGGTGGTGTTGAAGCGCTGGATGAAGTACTCGCCGGACCAGCCCTTGGCGCTCCCCTCCTTGTAGTAGTAGGGGTGCTGGAAGAAGCTGTCGGTCCGGGTGGCCACCGTGTGCGCCCCGTTGGAGGTGCCGACGATGTTCTTCGAGCCGAACTCCACCGATTCCGGTTCGATGCGCAGGATGTAGTTCCAGATCACCTCGATGCCGCTCTTCGGGATCGGGAACGGGATCCCGCCGAAGCAGCCGTCCACCGACAGGCCGCCCTCCTCCGTCCTGCAGCTGGTGGCGTTCCGGAAGGTGTTGTCATACACATACTGGGGCGCCACCGCGCTGCGATGGGTAGGGAAGACATTGACCCGGAAGCTGTCGGGATACTTCTTCAGCAAGGCCACCGTGCCCTCGGACAGCTTGTCGGCATGCTGGGCGATGTTCGCGGATGAAATCTGCAGCAGCGGCTTCTCGCCCGGGAACAGGCTCACCGGGATGTCGCCGACGCGCGGGCCGCCCGGCTTGGCGGTGTGGCCACCGGTCCACGCCGGGATGCTGCCGTCCTTGTTGCCGGCCTTGTCGCCGCCGAGGGGGGTCAGGGTGGTCTTCAGACGGGCCGCCTCTTCCGCCGACACCGCGGCGGACACCGGCTGCACGTGCGCGATCAGGCTGGCCAGGGCCATGCAGGCTATTGTTGTGCTCTTCATGTTGGGATTCCTCTTTGGGGGCTGATGGGCGATCAGAAGGCGCGCTGCACCGACAGCGACACGAAGTCGCGGTCACCGTGGAAGTTCTGGTAGGAGTTGAGGCCGGCCGGTGTGGCGACCGATCCGGCCGTGCCGACGTAGTGGGTGTAGTTGAGGCTGACATGCCAGGCCTTCTGGTACACCGCCTTGGCCCCGACGCTCAGGCTGCCGCCGTTCTCCGCGGG
Source organism: Zoogloea dura (assembly GCF_012927165.1). GTDB lineage: Bacteria > Pseudomonadota > Gammaproteobacteria > Burkholderiales > Rhodocyclaceae > Zoogloea > Zoogloea dura. The sequence continues at coordinate 68,287 of NZ_JABBGA010000016.1, read as the reverse complement.
GAACAGCACGCCATTCACCGACGAGCGGCCAAACAGGCCGTAGCTCACACCGATCGGGATCTGCAGATCGGTTTCCGGCAGCACCTGGAAGTACTCCGGGGTGAACACGAACTGGATCGCCCCGGCGTCCCGGGTGGCGTTAGGGTCCAGCGCCGCCGGGTTGTCGGTGACCCGCAGGCGGCGGTTGAAGGCGAACTCGCCCACGAAGGACGCGCCGTCCCACAGGGCGTTGGCCCCCAGCACGCTGATTGTCGACAGGTTCATGTGCAAGGTGTCGCCCTTCGGGAAGCGGGCGTTGCTGCCCCCGTCCGCCGCCGGGTCGTTGATCGGGAAGACGAAGCTGCCCGCCGCCACCAGCGGCATGTTGGTCCGGTAGGAAATCTCGCCGGCCACGTTGGCGTCGCCCACCAGGGTGCTGAAGCTGCCGCCCACGGTACGGATGTTGCGGCCGTAGACCATCACGTAATCCACCGGCACCACCCCGGCCGGGCCGGCATTGAGGCGGGCATAGAACTGGGGCAGCTTCTCGTGGAAGGTGGCGGCATACAGGCCGTACTCGGTGTCGCCGCTGCGGAAGCGGACCTGCGCCCCGCCCTGCCCTGCATTGCCGGGCTCGATGTCCCGCCCGCGCAAGGCCGGCCCATAGGGGGTGTACAGGATTTCGCCGCCGTCATCGACAAAGTCGGCAAAGCTGAAATAGCTGCCGGCCGCCGGCAGGCGGGACTTGCGCCACTCGCCCTGGTAGTAGGCCCCGACGATCACGTCGGGTGTGAGCTGGAGCTGGGCCGACACCTGGCCGACCGGCCGCGCCACCTCCTTGAACTGCGAGTTGGGCACCGACAGGGCCCGGGCCAGGTCCAGCGGGGTCTGGGCGCCGGCGATGCCGTTGTTGCCGAAGAACAGGCTCTCGCCGTAGAGCTGGGTGAAGCGCCCCGCCTTCAGGTTGAGGTTCATGTCGCCCAGCGATTGCCGGGTGTAGGCAAAGGCATCCAGCAGCTCGGCGTTGCGGCCGTGGGCGATGCGGGTGTGGCGGTTGAAGCGGTCGTAGGCACCGCTCTGGTTGAGGCCTGGCGCGTCCGCAGCGCTGCGCTCGTTGTCGTGCTGGTACACGTCGTCATACCAGGCCGCCGCGCTGAGCCGGAAGCCGCTGTCACGCTTGTAGCGGACGCCCAGCTCGGACAGGATGTCGAGCCGGTTCGAGATGAGGCCACGGCTGAAGTTGCGGTCACCGTCATTGGTGTTGATCTGCGGCGTGAAGCCGGCGGTGCCAGCCGGCGCCACATCCGGATTCACTCCGCGCACGCGCCAGCCGGCGCTGTACTTGAAGGTGTTGTCCCAGGACACGGAGAGGTCGGACGAGCCGGTATCGACATTGAAGGCAAAGGCCGGGGCCGCCAAGGCCATCCCGGCGCAGGCCCGCACGGCGGCATGTTTGAGAGCGTGCTTGTGCATGATCGGCATCCCCCGGCTCAGGCGTGGATGGCCGCGTGGGCCTGCGTGCCAGCGGCTTCGGGCTGCGCGCCCCTGCCCTCGTCGGCGATCACGCTGCGCAGGAGCCTCCGGGCCCGCACCGCTCCCACATCGCTGCTCAGCAGGACGGGGTTGAGGCTCAGCAGGTCGGTGTTGCCGATCGCCACGTACTGGGCGTCCACGAAGGGGCCGTCCTCATCGACGAAGGCGTCGTGCATGCCCTTGATCTTGGCCGCGTTGTAGTCGGCGTCGTCCTCGATGTGATTGCGCCGGGTGGCAAAGAAGTAGTGGGTGGTGCCATCGCTCTCCGGCGTGGTGGTGTGCAGGTCGTACTGGCCGACACAGTTCTCCAGGTCGAGCGGGACGTCCTCCTGGGTCGCGCCGATCTGCAGCTGGACCGTGGTCGGGGCCATGAACTTCACCTCGACGAAGTGCCGGGCTTCCGCCTGGGGTTCGGGCAGGAACTGATTGAGGATGAAGATCGGCGGGGTCTGCTTCCACTCCCAGCGCGTCGCCACGGTGTTGTCGGTCTCCTTCACCTGGGGCACCTGGGGTGTGAGCTGGCCGCGGGTGGAGATGATCTCGCCATGCAGGTGATCGACGTGGCTGAGGTCCATCACGTTGTCGGTGATCAGTTCGTAGTAGGTCTTGCGGTGCATGTAGGTGAAGCCGACGCTGTGGGGATGACCGTCGGTCAGCGGACTCACGTCGGGCAGCCGGGATTCGTCGGCAGCCCCATCCCCCATCCAGATCCACAGGAAGCCGAAGCGCTCCAGCAGCGGGTAGGTGCGCACCCGCGCGGCGCGGGGGATGTGACCGTTGCCGTGGGGGTTGCGGTTGCAGGCCCCGCTGCAGTCGAACTTGAGCCCGTGGTATTTGCAGACGATGTCGTCACCCTGGCGCAAGCCCATGCTGAGGGGCACGAAGCGGTGGGGGCAGCGGTCGAGCATCGCCACCGGCGTGCCGTCCTGCTTGCGGTAGATGAGTACCGGCGTATTGAGCAGCTTGCGCGCAAACACGCCGTCGGGCCCGACCTCGGTGGACAGGGCTGCTACGTACCAGGCGTTTTTCAGAAAGCTGACGCTCCTGGATGTCTCCATTGTTTTTCTCCTGGGGGTGGTTGCCAGGCGGGATGCCTGGCGGGGAAATGCGGCGGCGCGGGCCGTCGCAATTACAAGTCGATGAGCAGGTGGGGCGTGGCGGCCCGCGAGCAGCAGGGCGTGAAGCAGCGGTTGGCGGCCTTCTCGGCGCTGCTGAGAAAGACGTCGCGATGCTCGGGGATGCCCTCCAGCACCGGCAGGACACAGGCACCGCAGACGCCCTGCTCGCAGGACAGGGCAATCTCGATGCCGTGGTCGAGCAGGGCCTGGGCCGCCGACACGCCGACCGGGACAGGCACGCGGATGCCGCGCCGGGCCAGGCGGAGCTCGAAGGCACCGTCGTCCGGTGCCGGGGCGGCAGCGCCGGAAAAGTGTTCGAAGTGGATGCAGGCCGGGTCCCAGCCCAGGTCGGCCGCCACCTGGAGCACATGGCGGATGAAGCCTTCCGGACCGCACACGTAGAGATGCCGATCGGCGGCCGGCGCGCCCAAGGCCCGGGCAGCATCGAAACGCGGTGAGGCCGGCGCGTCGTCAAAGTGCAGGCGGACCCGTTCGGCAAAGGCGGCCCGGCCCAGCTCATCCCGATACGCCGCCCTGTCGGCAGAACGGGCGCAGTAATGCAGTTCGAACTCCCGCCCCTGCCCGTGGAGCTCCTCGGCCATCGCCAGGATAGGGGTGATGCCGATGCCCCCCGCCAGCAGCACGGAACGGGCCGCCGGCACCAGTGGGAACAGGTTGCGCGGTGCCCCGACCAGCAGGCGGCTGCCCACTTCGACATCCCTGTGGGCACAGGCCGAGCCGCCCCGCCCGGCCGGATCACGCAGGATGGCGATCTCGAGGTCCTGCCCGCCGGTATAGGCGCGGCACAGGGAGTATTGCCGCAGCATGCAGTTGGGCAGTTGAAGGTCGATATGGGCGCCCGCCGCATGGGGCGGCAGGATCCGGCCGTCTTCCGGAACCAGGATCAGGCTGACGATATCCACGGCCAGCTCGATCTTCTGGTGGACGCGAACGGCAAACATGGACGAGGGGCTGGACTGCACAGGGTGTCTCCTTGGGGTGGTTTCAGCGACGGGCCGCTTCGGGCTCTCCTGTTCCCCATATCGCAACAGCTGTGCCAGCTCGATCGATAACTGCAATCTATTGATTTATAAATAAAACTGTTTTTCACGCGTAATTTGAACGCCAACGCGTTATTCTTTTCAAAAATTAATATTTTCTGAAAACAGCAATTTTCTTCTTTTCAATAACAGCAGACACATCGAGACGGCATGAGCGAACCCCGCCCCCGGCGCCTGACCTCCATCCCCCGGGAAGTCGATGACAACGCGATCTCCAAGTACGTGCGCTTTGCGCCGGACAGCGGCCAGATCCTGCTGTTCGACCAGCGCATGCTGCTGATGCACGGCTTCACGCTGGCGGCGCTGCGCCAGGAGCTGATCGAGCGCCTCGGCCTAGAGCGGACCCGCGAGTTGTTCACCCGCCTGGGCTACCAGCAGGGCATGGAGGACGCTCGCCACCTGCACGCCTCGGAGAAAGGCGAACTCGAACGCATCCTGGCCTACGGCCCGCGTCTGCGCGAAATGGAAGGCTTCGTGCGCAACCAAGCGGTCGATCACGTCCAGTTCAACCTGGAGACCGGGGACTTCTGGAGCGACTACTACTGGGAGTCGTCCTGGGAGGCGGAGGTGCATCTCAAGCAGGCGGGCATCAGCGGCTCGCCCGCCTGCTGGATGATGACCGGCTACGCCACCGGCTTCACCACGGCCCTGATGGGGCGGCCCATCCTGTGGCGGGAGATCGAATGCGTGGCCATGGGCCATGCCCGCTGCCGGGTCATCGGCCAGCCCCTGGAGGAATGCGATGACGCGGAGGCCCATCTGCGCTTCCTGCAGGTGGAGGACTTCGTCACCGTCCCCAAGCGGCGCGGGACGCGCAGCGCCCCCGCGGCCGGCGACACGGAGGTCAACCGCAGCCTGCCCGACCTGATCGGCGCCTCCAGCAGCTTCAACACGGTGGCCTACCTGATCAAGCGGGTCGCCCCCACCGACGCCACGGTGCTGCTCACCGGGGAGAGCGGCGTCGGCAAGGAGCGCTTCTCCAAGGCCCTGCACGCCATCGGCCCGCGCACCGGCAAGCCCTTTGTGTCGATCAACTGCGCGGCCATCCCCCACGAGCTGGTCGAGGCGGAGCTGTTCGGGGTGGAGAAAGGTGCCTTCACCGGCGCCACTGTGTCACGGCCGGGGCGCTTCGAGCGGGCCAGCGGCGGCACCCTGTTCCTGGACGAGATCAGCAGCCTGCCCCTGCACGCCCAGGGCAAGCTGCTGCGGGTCCTGCAGGAAGGCGAACTGGAGCGGGTCGGCGACACCCAGCTGCGCCAGGTGGATGTTCGCATCATCGCCGCCACCAACCGGGATCTGCGCAGCGAGGTCGAGGCCGGGCGCTTCCGCGAGGATCTGTTCTTCCGCCTTAACGTCTTCCCGGTCAAGATCCCGCCCCTGCGGGAGCGCCTGGAGGACATCCCGCTACTGGTGGACGCCTTCGTCAAGCGCTACGCCGGCCGCTTCGCCAAGCACATTGCCGGCCTCACCCAGAACGCCAGCGAGAAGCTGCGGGCCTACGACTGGCCGGGCAACATCCGGGAGCTCGAGAACATCATCGAACGTGCCGTCATCCTCGCCGAAGACCACGGCAGCATTGATGTCGAGCACCTGTTCTCGGGCGGGGAACAGGTGCCCAACACCTTCGCCCCGGCAGACCCACCGGCCGCCGCGCACGGTTCGGCGCCAGCCGCCGCGGCCTCTCCGGCGGCACCGCCGTCACGCCTCATCGACGGCATCCTGGATGCCGGGCTGTCCCTGGACGAAGTCGAATCCCTGCTCATCGACGCCGCCCTGGAACGCAGCGGCGGCAACCTGTCCGCCGCAGCGCGACTGCTCAAGCTGCGTCGGGGGCAGTTCCAGTACCGCAGCGACAAGCGCTCGGGTAGGACCGGCTGAAAGAGGCCCCGGCGCAAGGCGGTCGTCTCCGCCATCCAGCAAGCCCTTTGGATGGCGCTCTCACTGACTTGACGGCTTGAAGATACCGGGCGTACATTAACGGAACGATCATTCCAATTCGTAATCCGCCATGCGTACCAAGGAATTCGAGCCAGACGAGATTGCTGATGCCGCCATGCAGGTGTTCTGGCAACGCGGCTATGCGGCGACCTCGGTGCAGGATCTGGTGAAAGGAACAGGTCTGTCGCGCAGCAGCCTTTACAGCACTTTCGAGAGCAAGCAGGGACTGTATGAGCAGGCACTGCGGCGCTATTCGGCGATAACGACTGCCAATGTGGAGTTGCTGTCCGGCCCGGGTCTGCCGCAGGAACTGATCCGCCAACTGCTGATGCGCGTGGCGGAGAGCGAACTGGGCGATCCGCAGCAACGCGGCTGTCTGGTGGCGAATGCCTCGCTGGAACTCGCAGCACACGACAAAGCCGTGGCCGAACTGGTTGCTCACAACTTCCAGCGATTGCAGGATGCACTGGAAAAGCTGATCCAGCGCGGGCTGCAAGCTGGGGAAATCACCACGCACCATAGCCCGCGTGCCCTGGCGAGCTTCTTTGTAAACTCGATCCAGGGCATGCGGGTGCTGGGCAAAGGCAGTCCTGTAGCGCAGCGCCGCCAGTGCCTGATGGACGTGATCGAGGTGGCACTCGGCACTTTGTGATTCTTGCCCGAAGCCATTGCGCCTATGCGCAGGTGTCGGGTTTTTATTTGCCCAATTTTGGAACGATCGTTCCAAAAAACTCAGAAAGGAATTCCCATGAGCATAGAAAAAGGGGCCACCGTGGCCGTTCTTGGCACCGGATTGATCGGAGCCCCCATTGCACGCAATCTCCATGAGCGCGGGTTTATGGTGCGCACCTGGAATCGCACGGCCGCCAAGGCCCAAACGCCGGCGGCAGGGCGTGTCCATGCATGCAGCAGCCCGGCGGATGCCGTGCAGGATGCGGACATCATCATGACGGTGCTCAAGGATGGCACCAGCGTCCAGGAGACCATGCAGGCCGCTGCACCCGCCTTGCGTCAGGGCGCCATCTGGCTGCAATTGAGCACGGTCGGGATCGAAGCCATCGCGACGCTGGCTGCCCTGGCAGAACAGTGGGGGCTCGCGTTCTACGATGCGCCGGTGCAGGGCACCCGCCAGCCGGCGGAGTCGGCACAACTGATCGTTCTGGCATCCGGCCCGTTGGCGCGGCGGGAGAGCGTGCAGCCTGTTTTCGATGCGATCGGCAAGCGCACCGTTTGGGTGTCGGAGCGGCCGGGCGCCAGCAGCCGTCTGAAGCTTGCACTCAACAACTGGGCGTTTGCGCTGAACCACGGGCTGGCGGAAAGCCTGGCACTCGCCAAGGGGCTGGGCATTGATCCGGCACTTGTGGTGGATGTGGTCACCGGCGGGCCGATGGACAACGGCTACTTTCAGACCAAGGCCGCAGCCATCCTGGCCGACAGCTATGCCACCAGCTTCTCCATTACCAATGCGACCAAGGATGCGCGGCTGGTAGTCGCAGCCGCCAGTCAAGCCGGCGTGAGGCTGGATCTGGCGCAAGCGGGCCTGTCTCGCTTCGAACGCGCCTTGGCTGCCGGGCACGGCGACAAAGACATGGCCGCGTCCTACCTTGCCTGAATACACCAGGAGCGATCACCCATGAGCACTCATGAAAACACGCCGGCCGGACCGGCGGAACATTCGAATCTGCCAGTCTGGAAACTCCTGGCATTCACCATGGCGGGCTTTCTCGCCATCATGACCGAAACCATGCCTGCCGGCCTGCTGCCGCAGATTGGGCAAGGGCTGGGTATTTCGGAGGCGCTGGCCGGCCAACTTGTTACGTCGTACGCCCTCGGATCGGTACTTGCAGCCATCCCGGTCATCACCGCCACCCGCAGCTGGAACCGACGCCCCCTCTTCTTGCTTGCCATTGGCTGCCTGCTGGTGTTCAACACGGTCACGGCCATGTCCTCCCATTACGGGCTGACGCTGGCAGCACGCTTTTTCGCCGGCATGGGAGCGGGCGTAGTGTGGGGACTGCTGGCCGGATACGCACGGCGCATGGTGCCATCCCACCTGCAAGGCAGGGCTCTGGCACTGGCCGGCGTGGGTCAGCCCGTCGCGCTCTGCATCGGCGTGCCCTTGGGGACCTGGTTGGGCACGCTGGTCGATTGGCGTGGCGTGTTCTGGATCATCTCGCTCTTGTCACTGCTGCTGTGTGTCTGGACACGGCTGGCCGTGCCGGATTTTGCGGGACAGCCGGCGCAGCGGCGCATGTCCATCCACCGCATCGCCACGATGCCGGGCGTCCGTCCCGTGCTGCTCGCACTGTTCGCGTGGATCTTGGCGCACAACATCCTTTACACCTACATTGCCCCGTTTCTGACCTCCATTGGAGTGGGGCACCGGATTGATGCGGTCTTGCTGTTGTTCGGCCTGGCTTCCATCGTCGGGATCTGGATGACCGGTCTGTGGGTGGATCGCTGGCTGCGCGCGCTGACGCTGTCGAGCCTCGCCCTGTTCGCCGTTGCGGCCCTGCTGCTGGGGCTGTCCACGACATCACCGATGCTGATGCTCGCCGGCATTGCGGCTTGGGGGCTGACCTTTGGCGGAGCGCCGACCCTGTTGCAGACCGCCTTGGCCGATACCGCAGGGGATGGGGCCGATGTGGCGCAATCCATGTTGGTGACGATCTTCAACCTGGCCGTCGCAGGTGGGGGCATCGTGGGTGGCGTACTGCTGGAGCGGTCAGGGCCCTTGTCGCTGCCTTGGGCGTTGATGGCCTTGGCCCTCCTGGGGTGGATCATCGTGTGGTCGGCCAGGGCGCATGGCTTCCGGCCCGGGCATCGCGTCGCGCTGGCCTGACCGTCGGCATTCCAGGCCGCCCAGAAAGACACGGGCCCACCTCGCGGCGGGCCCGGTGAAGGGGCAACGGTCAGGCGATGCTCAGACCTTGGCGAAGCTGATCCGGCCGTTGTCGCAATCGACACGGATCGTGTCCTTGGCGCCGAACTGGCCTTCCAGGATGCGCTTGGCCAGCGGATTCTCCAGGTGCTCCTGGATCGCCCGCTTGAGGGGCCGGGCGCCGAACACCGGGTCGAAGCCGGCCTTGGCCAGATCCGCCAGCGCGGCGTCGGTGACCTCCAGCTGCATCTCCAGGCGCCCCAGGCGCTTTTCCAGGTAACCCAGCTGGATGCGGGCGATGGACGCGATGTTCTTCTCGTCCAGGGCATGGAAGACCACCACCTCGTCGATCCGGTTGATGAACTCCGGCCGGAAGTAGGTCTTCACCTCGCCCATCACCGCCAGCTTGATGATCTGGTAATCATCGCCGGACATCTGCTGGATCATCTGGCTGCCCAGGTTGCTGGTCATCACGATCACGGTGTTCTTGAAGTCCACCGTGCGGCCCTGGCCGTCGGTCATGCGGCCGTCGTCGAGCACCTGCAGGAGCACGTTGAAGACGTCCGGGTGAGCCTTCTCCACCTCGTCGAAGAGGATCACCGAATACGGCTTGCGCCGCACCTGCTCGGTCAGGTAGCCGCCCTCCTCGTAGCCCACGTAGCCCGGCGGCGCACCGATCAGGCGGGCCACCGAGTGCTTCTCCATGAACTCGCTCATGTCGATGCGGATCATGTGCTCCTCGGAGTCGAACAGGAACTCGGCCAGGGTCTTGCACAGCTCGGTCTTGCCCACCCCCGTGGGGCCCAGGAAGAGGAAGGAGCCATAGGGCTTGTTCTCGTCCGACAGACCGGCGCGGGACCGGCGGATCGCGTCGGAGACCAAGCGCACCGCCTCGTCCTGCCCGACCACCCGCTTGTGCATGCGCTCTTCCATCCTGAGCAGCTTCTCGCGCTCGCCCTGCATCATCTTGGACACGGGAATGCCGGTGGCGCGGGACACCACCTCGGCGATCTCCTCGGCGCCCACCTCGGTGCGCAGCAGCTTGTTGGCCGGCTTGACGTCGCCACTGGCCTCGGCCTTCTTCAGCTGGGCCTCGAGCTGGGGCAGCTGGCCATACTGCAGCTCGGCCACCTTCTCGAGCTTGCCTTCGCGCTGGAGCCTGGCGATGTCGGCGCGGATCCGGTCGATCTCTTCCTTGATGTGGGCCGAGCCCTGCACCGCGGCCTTCTCGGACTTCCAGATCTCTTCCAGGTCGGAGTATTCCTTCTTGATCCGGGCGATCTCTTCCTCGATCAGGCCGAGGCGCTTCTGCGAGGCCTCGTCCTTTTCCTTCTTGACCGCCAGCTGCTCGATCTCCAGCTGGATCTTGCGCCGCTCGAGCTTGTCCATGACCTCCGGCTTGGAGTCGATCTCCATCTTGATACGGGCCGCGGCCTCGTCGATCAGGTCGATGGCCTTGTCCGGCAGGAAGCGGTCGGTGATGTAACGGTGCGACAGTTCGGCCGCGGCAACGATGGCCGGGTCGGTGATCTCCACGCCGTGGTGCAGCTCGTACTTCTCCTTCAAGCCACGCAGGATGGCGATGGTCGACTCGACGGTCGGCTCGTCCACCAGCACCTTCTGGAAGCGGCGCTCCAGGGCGGCGTCCTTCTCGATGTACTTGCGGTACTCGTCCAGGGTGGTGGCGCCGATGCAGTGCAGCTCGCCGCGGGCCAGGGCCGGCTTGAGCATGTTGCCGGCGTCGATAGCGCCCTCGGCCTTGCCGGCGCCGACCATGGTGTGGATCTCGTCGATGAACAGGATGATGCGGCCCTCGTCCTTGGCGATGTCGTTGAGCACCGCCTTCAGGCGCTCCTCGAACTCGCCCCGGTACTTGGCGCCGGCCAGCAGGCCCGCCATGTCGAGCACCAGCACGCGCTTGCCTTTGAGGGTCTCGGGCACTTCCTCATTGATGATGCGCTGGGCCAGGCCTTCGACGATGGCGGTCTTGCCCACGCCGGGCTCGCCGATCAGCACCGGGTTGTTCTTGGTGCGGCGCTGCAGGATCTGGATGGCCCGGCGGATCTCGTCATCGCGGCCGATCACCGGGTCGAGCTTGCCCTGGCGGGCCCGCTCGGTCAGATCCACGCAGAACTTCTTGAGCGCCTCACGCTGGCTCTCGGCGTCGGCGCTGCCCACGTTCTGGCCGCCACGCACGGCGTCGATGGCCTGCTCCAGCGCCTTCTTGGTGAGGCCGTTGTCCTTGAGCAGGCGGCCGGTCTCGCCCTTGTCGTCGGCCAGGGCGAGCAGGAACATCTCGCTGGCGATGAACTCGTCGCCGCGCTGCTGGGCGGCCTTGTCGGTGAGGTTGAGCAGGTTGCCCAGGTCGCGTCCGACGGACACGTCGCCGCCATGGCCCTGCACCCTGGGCAGGCGCTCGAGGGCCTTGAGCAGTGCTGCCTTGAGACCACCCACGTTGGCGCCGGCCCGCTGCAGCAGGGACGCGGTGCTGCCGTCGTCCTGGCTGAGCAGGGCCAGCAGCAGGTGCTGGGGCTCGATGAATTGCTGGTCGTTGCCAACGGCAAGGCTCTGGGCCTCGGCGAGGGCTTGCTGGAACTTGGTGGTGAATTTGTCGTAGCGCATGGGGCCTCCGGATTCTGGTCTGGGGCCTAGATGGGGGGCGAAACGGCGACTTCAAGTCGGAGCCCCATCCGATCCGCCAGCCCGGATCCGGGCACGCCGCTGGAATACGCAAATGTCTTTCTGCAAAGTATGATGAAGAACTTTCAGAACGAGAGCCGGGACCACCCCAAGGCGCCCGCCCCAGGCCGCTCGCGAAGCTCCGACGGGAATCTGGCGGCCAAATTGGACGGCAGGCGCGAGCGTCCTCTCCAGGAGACAAAAAATGACAATAAAATCCAAGGCCCGGCAGCATGCCCGGCTGTCGGCCGCCAGTCTGGCTGCCGCCCTTGTTTTTCCCATCGGTTTTCCTCTTGAGGCCCGGGCGGCAGGCGAAATCGCGCTGGCCCACGTGGCGCCCCTCAGCGGGCCGGTCGCCCGCGAAGCCAACGAATACAACGCCGGCATCCGGGTTGCGCTCGCCGCCGCCAACGCGGCCGGCGGCATCAACGGCAAGCAGGTCGTGCTGCGCAACCTCGACGACGAGTACAACGCCGACAAATCCCTTGCCCGCTTCAACGAGGCGGCCGCCTCCGACGCCCTGGCAGCGCTGATGCCGGTCGGCTCGCAGGCCATGACGCGGGTGCTGAAGGAGCGCCTGCCGGAAACCCAGAAACTCCCCATCGTCGGCGTGATCCCCGGCGCCCAGCCCCTGCGCGCCTCGCTCAACCCCTATGTATTCCACGTGCGGGCCGGCGACCTGGATCAGTACCGCAAGCTCGCCGAGCACGCCAGCACCACCGGCCAGCAGCGCATTGCGGTGGTCTATGCCGACATCCCCTTCGGCAACGCCGGTCTGGCTGCCCTGGAGGCCCTGTTCCGCGGCAAGTCGCAGGAGATCGTCGCCAGGGTCGCCCTGCCGATGGGTGGCAAGGCAGACCTGCCGACGGCGGTGAATACCCTCGCCACGGCCCGGCCAGACATCGTCTTCATGGTGATTCCGGCCCAGCTGGCCGGCGAGTTCGTCAAGGTCTACCGGGGCAGGAACCTGCCCGCCCAGCTCGCAACCGTGTCCTATGGCAGCGCCGAAACCCTGTGCCAGGTGGCCGGCGAGGACGCGGCGCGGGGCGTCATCATCGCCCAGGTGATGCCCAACCCCGGTAACACCTCGATCCCCCTGGTCCGCAAGTTCCAGGAAGATTTCCGCAAGTTCGGCGAAGCCGGCGTGCAGCCCAGCATCTTCCACCTGGAAGCCTATGCGACCACCCGCATCGTGCTGGAAGGCCTGCGCCGCGCCGGCCCGGCCCCGACCCGGATCAAGCTGGCCCAGGCCCTCGACGGTCTCAAGAAGTTCGACCTGGGCGGCTTCAGCGCAGACTTCTCGCCCGCCAGGCACACAGGCTCCGACTTCGTGGACATCAGCATCGTCGGGCGCGGCTGCCGGCTGATGTTCTAGACACAGGCTATGCCTCACCGTTTTCAGGCAAGCGGGCCGGGCGTGAGACCGATCCTTGCCGACGAGGCGTTGTTAACCGGGATGTGCTGCATACGCAAATGGGACTGTCGCAAGTATGATTCAGGCCTCTTACAACAATAGCGGGATTTGACGGAGGTCCGCCAGGCATGGACCTCTCCGCGCGCCCCTGATGGCGGCGGCATCCCCGGGAGACAACAGTCCATGCCCTTTTTCCGCCTGCACGGCCTGGGCCTCGCCGCCTTGGTCGCGACCTTGCTGCCCGGCGCCCTCATGGCCGCCGGAGAACTTACTCTCGCCCATGTGGCTCCGCTGACCGGCCCCGTCTCCAAGGAGGCAGTGGAGTACAACCTCGGCATCCGTGTGGCCCTGAAGGCCGCCAACGCCGCCGGCGGCATCCATGGCCGGCAGTTGGTCCTCCAGGATCTGGACGACGAATATAAGCCGGAGAAAGCCCTCGCCCGCTTCAACGAGGCCGCCAGTTCCGAGGCCCTCGCCGCGCTGATGCCGGTAGGTTCCCTGACCTTCAGCCGGATCCTCAAGGAGCGACTGCCGGAAACCCGGGCGTTTCCCGTGATCGGCGTCGTCCCGGGTGCCCAACCCCTGCGCGAGCCGCTCAACCCCTATGTGTTCCATGTCCGCGCCAGTGATCAGGAGCAATACCGCAAGCTGGCCGAGCACGCCACCAGCACCGGCCTCAAGCGCATCGCCGTGGCCTATGCCGACGTGCCCTTCGGGCATGCCGGACTGGCAACCCTGGAAGCCCTCTTCAAAGGCAAGACCGAGCAGCTCGTAGCCAAGGCGGCCCTGCCGGTGGGCAGCAAGGCCGAGCAGCTGGTCGGCGCAGTGCAGGCCCTGGGCGCGGCACAGCCCGACATCGTCTACCTGGTCAGCCCGTCCCAGCTTGCGGGTGAGTTCGTGAAGGCCTACCGCAGCAAGGGCATCACCGCCCAACTGGCCACGCCGTCCTACGGCAATGCGGAGAGCCTGTGCCAGATCGCCGGGGAGGATGCCACTCGCGGCATCGTGATCGCGCAGGTGATGCCGAACCTGAACAACGCGGCCATCCCGCTGGTCAGGCGCTTCCAGGACGACTTCCGCAAGTACGCCGACGCCGGCGTGCAGCCGACCGTCTTCCACCTGGAGGCCTATGCCACCACCCGGGTGGTGCTGGAGGGCCTGCGCCTCGCCGGCCCGGCGCCTACCCGGGCCAAGCTGGCCCAGGCCCTGGAAGGCATGAAGAAGTTCGACCTGGGCGGCTTTCCGGTGGAGTACTCGGCGGCCCGTCATGCCGGCTCCCACTATGTGGACATCAGCATCGTAGGGCGGGGCTGCAGGCTGATGTTCTGAGGTGCTTCAACCCACCCGGATCCGCTTGCCGTAGCCGGTCAGCTCCAGGTAACCGCGTCCGACCTCGCGCGCGCCCTCGAAGACCCGCACGGCCCCTTCCCAGTAGATGGCCCCGGTGGAACGCCGGCTATCCAGTTCCTGATCGTCCATAAGAGGCCGGAGCAGCAAGGTGCGGCTCCCAAGCTGCAACTGCCATTCCACCGGCCAGCCGATGCCGGAACGGGGAGACTGCCACACCCGTAGCGGCGTGAAAACGATGTCCTCCGGCGCCATCGGCTGCGCCTTTCCAGAGGGGCCCGCCGGGCGCAGGGTCCCCGCCGACCACAAGGCCTTGCCCGCTGCATCGCGCAGGCGGAAGGCCATCAGCCCGCTACCATCGTCCAGGTTCAGCCCCACCCAGTCCCAGCCCTGGGCCCCTTCCGGCAACAACTCGCTGGACCACTCGTGATCCAGCCAGGCCTGCCCGGAGACGGGCTGGCGCCGGCCATCCAGGCTCAGCTCACCGCTCACCCGCAACTGGGGGCGGCTGTAGTAATAACTGGCGTGGCGCGGGTCGGCCGCCTTGCGGCTGAATCCCCCCTGCCCCTGCAGCAGGGGCGGAGCATCGGGCACCATCTCGAGCCGGTAGGCAAAATCAGCGGCAGTCACCTCCGCCTGGTAGCGGTCACCCCGCAGCTCGAAACGCCAATCCCCCACCCAGACCCGGGTGGTGGCGGTGTCGAAGCCGGCCGGCCCCACCCCGACGCGGGCCGAGCGCTCGTCGGGGCGCAGGCGGCCGAGACGCGGATCGGCGATGGCCGCATGGGCCAGGATCAGCTGACGCGGTGCGAAGGCGCTGGGATTCCCTTCACCGATCCCGGTACGCACCCGAAAGAAGGTGACCTGGAAACCCAGCGGCTGCCCGTCCGGCAGCGCCAGCCAGCCCGTCGCATACCACCACTCGGTCCGGAACGCCGGATGAGCACCATGATCTGCAGGAAAGACCAGGGCCCGGCCCGGCAGCACGGGCGCGAAATCCACGGCCACGGCCGGGCCTGCGGCCAGCACCGGCAGCGTCAGGAGAAAACGGCGCCGCTGCATCACCAGTCCTCCCGCACGGCCAGCACCGCGCTCCGGGCCATGGCCTGGCGGCCCGCCAC
This sequence comes from Zoogloea dura, assembly GCF_012927165.1. GTDB lineage: Bacteria > Pseudomonadota > Gammaproteobacteria > Burkholderiales > Rhodocyclaceae > Zoogloea > Zoogloea dura. Next base: position 53,216 of record NZ_JABBGA010000016.1, on the reverse strand, counting down.
CACGGCAGCCAGGGCCGCCAGCGCCACCAGGCCGCCACCGAAGAGCAGCAGGGACAGCCAGGGCACATGCAGGTCCATGCTCCAGTGGAAGCTCTGGCGATTCACCACCTCGATCAGCACCAGGCCGATCGCCCCGCCGGCAAGCAGGCCGCCGACAACCCCGACCCCGGCGGTCAGGGCGCCCTCCCGGGCCAGCATCGCGCCGATCTGGCGGCGGGTCAGCCCCAGGTGGCGGAGCATGCCGAACTCCCGCCGGCGGGCCGCCGCCAGCGCCGCAAAGCTGGCCGCCACGCCGGCCAGACCGATCGCCACGGCCACCGCCTCGAGCAGGTAGGTCACCGCAAAGGTGCGATCGAAGATACGCAGGCTGAGCGCGCGGATCTCGCCGGGCCGGGCGATCTCCAGCACCCCGGGCGCGACGAGCCCGGTCAGCGCTTCGGCGACTGCATCGGCGGACGCCCCGGGCGCCAGGTGGATCGCCGCATCATTGGCCAGGCGGTCCCCGGTGAGGTGCCGGTAGGCCGCCAGATCCAGCATCACCGCACCGGTCTGGCGGGCGTAATCGCGCCACACGCCGGCCACCCGCAGCGCCACCGGGCGCCCGGCCAGGGGCAGCTCGATGCTCTGCCCGGGCGACCCGCCATACAGATCCTGCATGGCCTCCGAGATCCATACCTGCGATGCCCCCTCGCCGGCCACGCTGCGCCCCACCAGGGGCAGGTCGCTGCCGTCCGCCGCCAGGGGCCGGGCAATCAGCGCCACCGGCGGCCGCCCCTCGGCCAGGCGCAGGCTGTCATGGCGGATGAAATCCACCCTGGCGACACCGGGGACACCGGCCAGGCGGGCCTGCAAGGCCTCGTCCAGGTAGGCGCTGCCGCTGGCCTTGCCACCGCGCACATACAGATCGGCGGGCAGGATCTGGGCAAGCCACTGATCCACCGAGTCGCGGAAGGACGCCACCATGATGGCCATCGCCGCCGCCAGGGCCACACTGGTCAACACCCCGGCCGCCGCCGTCACCGCATGCCCGGGCGCCGCGGCAAGGCGGGCCACGGCCAGACGCGCCGACACAGGTCCGTCCAGCGGCAGCAGGCGCACCAGCCCCGCGGCCAGCGCCGGCAACAACAGCACCGCACCGGCCAGGATGCAGGCCACCGCCAGGTAGCCCCCCAGGGGCAGCCCGGCCAGCGGCGGGATCAGGCAGGCCGGCAGGCTGGCCAGCAGCACCGCCACACCCAGGCGCGGATGGCCTCGTCCGTCGCCGAGGGCCGCCTCATCGCCGGCCTTTAGGGCCCGCGCCGGAGAGACCGTGGCCGCCTCTCTGGCCGGCAGCCAGGCACCAGCCAGGCCGGCCAGACCGCCGAGCAGCACGTAGATCGCGCTGGTGCCCGCCTCGAACTGCAGCCGGGGGCTCAGACCAGAGAAATACCCCGCCCCCAGATCACCGCCGAGCAGGCTCAACGCCCCCCAGGCCAGGGCGTGGCCGAGGCCGACGCCCAGCACACCACCGACCAGCCCCACCACCACGCCCTCGGCCAGCAACCAGCGGAACAAGGTGGCCCGGGCCAGCCCCAAGGCACGCAGGAAGGCAAACTCGGTACGCCGCCGCACCACCGACAAGGCCTGGGCCGAAAACACCAGGAAGCCGCCGGTGAGCAGGGCGATGGCCGCCAGCAGGGTCAGGTTGACCCGGTAGGCACGGGACAGGTTGGCCGCCTCGTCCTCGGCCGCCGCCGGCACCTGGACCAGCACGCCGGCCGGCAGGTCGGCCTGCAGCGCCGCCCTCACCGCGTCGGCAGGCACACCCTCGCGCAGGCGCAGGTCGATGCGGGTCAGGCGCCCCAGCCAGCCAAAATGCCACTGGGCGCCGGCAATATCCATCACCGCCAGCCGCCGTCCGGCCTCCAGCCCAGGCAGGTCGCCGGCCACCCGCAAGGCCAGCGGCTCACTGCCGGCCTGCACGCGCAGCCGATCGCCCGCACGCAGGCCCAGGGCCTGGCTGGCCCCCTCTCCAAGGAACACCGCGTCGTCGGCCAGCGCGGCAAAGCGATCCCCCCCATCGGCTGCGCGGGGCAGCAGGCGCGGGCTGACCTGCGCGAGGGTAAAGATATCCACACCCAGCAAGGTCAGGCTGTCGTCCCGCCCCGTCAGGCGCGCCTCGATCTCCAGCACCGGGCTGGCCGCGGCGATCTCCGGACGCGTGGCCAGGCGGGCGTACAAGGCCTCGTCGAAGCCCCCGCGCGGCCCGACCACCTGCAGGTCGGCCTGGCCCGACAAGGTGCGCAGGCCACGGCCGAACTCGCCCAGGGCCGATTCATGCACCACCTGCACGGCCATGCCCAGGGCCACGCCGAGCACGATGGCGGCCAGCGAGAACAAGGTCGCCATGCGCCGACGGGCCAGCGAACCCAGGAAGACCGGAGCCAGAACAGGCCCCTCCCGACGGGAGGCTGCGCGCCCTGCGGACGGACGGCCTCCGCTCATGCCTGCAGGCCTTGCGAAGTCAGGCGCAGCACCCGGTCGGCAGTGGCGGCGGCCTCCAGCGAGTGGGTCACCAGGATGCCGATGGCGCCGGCCTCACGGATGCGCCCGGCCAGTAACTCGAGCACCCGCCGGGCATTGGCGGGGTCGAGGTTGCCGGTGGGCTCATCGGCCAGTACCAGGCGCGGCCGGTGCACCAGGGCCCGGGCAATGGCCACCCGCTGCATCTCGCCGCCGGACAGCTCCCGCGGCCAGCTCGCCGCCCGCCCGCCCAGCCCCACCGCCTCGAGCAGGCGCAGCGCCGGCGCCTCCGCGGCACGCGCATCCTGGCCCTGCAGCCACAAGGGCAGTGCCACGTTCTGGGCGACCGTCAGGTGGGGCAGCACATGAAAGGCCTGGAACACGAAGCCCAGGCGGTCGCGGCGCAGCACGGTCAGGGCATCCTCGTCGAGGGTGGAGTAGTCGGTGCCCTCCAGGCACAGGCGACCGCCATCGGGCCGGTCGAGGCCGGCGATCAGGTTGAGCAGGGTGGACTTGCCGACGCCCGACTCCCCGACGATGGCCACATACTCACCGGGCGAAAGGTGCAGGGACAGGCCATCCAGCACCGGACGGCCGTTGAAATGGCGGGACAGGTTTTCTATTTCGAGCATGGGCAGTCAGAGCAGGCTTTACAGCGTCGGTTCCGTAGCGTGCGCAGGGTATACTCCGCGCGCCCATGCCCGTCGACCATTACGAGAACTTCCCGGTAGCGTCCTTCCTGCTGCCCGCGCACCTGCGCGAGCCGGTGGAGGCCATCTATGCCTTTGCGCGCAGCGCCGACGACATTGCCGACGAAGGCGATGCCGAGCCGATCATTCGCCTGGCCCGCCTCAACGACTACCGGCGCGCCCTGATCGCCATCGAGCAGGGCCGCTCCTTCGACGACCCGAGCCTGGTACCCATCTTCGAGCGCCTGGGCCGCAACATCCGCACCCACAAGTTGCCGCTGGGGCTGTTCCGCGACCTGCTCGACGCCTTCAGCCAGGACGTGGGCAAGACCCGCTACGCGGATTTCGACGAGCTGCTCGACTACTGCCGGCGCTCCGCCAATCCGGTGGGCCGTCTGCTGCTGCACCTCTACAAGGCCGACACGCCGGACAATCTCGTCATGTCCGACCAGATCTGCACCAGCCTGCAGCTGATCAACTTCTGGCAGGACGTGGCGGTGGACTGGCAGAAGCAGCGCATCTACCTGCCCCTGGCCGACATGACCCGCTTCGGGGTCAGCGAGGACTGCATTGCCCGGGGCCAGGTCACCCACGAATTCACGGCCCTGATGGACTTCCAGATCCAGCGGGCCCGCTGCATGATGCTGAACGGCGCCCCCCTGACCCGCCGCCTGCCCGGCCGCCTGGGCTGGGAACTGCGCCTGGTGGTGCAGGGCGGGCTGGCCGTGCTCGACAAGATCGAGGCCAACGGTTACGACGTGTTCCGCCGCCGTCCGGCCCTCGGCAAGACAGACTGGCTGCGCCTCGCCTGGCGCGCCGCGACCCGGTAGCCCCCATGACCGATCCCCACGCCTACTGCCAGGAAAAAGCCGCCAGCAGCGGCTCCAGCTTCTACTACAGCTTCATGTTCCTGCCCCCCGAACGGCGCCAGGCCATCACAGCGCTGTACGCCTTCTGCCGCGAGGTGGACGACGTGGTGGACGAATGCCACGACATGCAGATCGCCCAGACCAAGCTGGACTGGTGGCGCAATGAAGTCCGGCAGATCGTCGATGGCAACCCCAGCCACCCGGTGGGCCTGGCCCTGAAGGACGTGTCCACGCGCTTCAGCCTGCCCCGCGAGCAGCTGCTGGAGATCATCGACGGCATGCAGATGGACCTCCAGCAGACCCGCTACCTGGACTGGAAGGCCCTGCATCTCTACTGCTACCGGGTGGCCAGCGTGGTCGGCCTGCTGTCGGCCGAGATCTTCGGCTACACCAACCGCCAGACCCTCAAGTACGCCCACGATCTGGGGCTGGCCTTCCAGCTCACCAACATCATCCGCGATGTGGGGGAGGACGCCCGCCGCGGCCGTATCTACCTGCCCATCGACGAGTTGCAGAAGTTCAACGTTCCGGCGCGCCAGATCCTCGACGGCAAGTACGACGACAACTTCCGCCAGCTGATGGCCTTCCAGGCCTCGCGGGCGCGCCAGCTCTACGACCAGGCCTTCGCCCAGCTGCCGGCCGAAGACCGCAAGGCCCAGCGCCCGGGCCTGATCATGGCCGCCATCTACCGCACCCTGCTCGACGAGATCGAGGCAGACGGCTTCCAGGTGCTCGACCGCCGCACCTCGCTGACGCCCCTGCGCAAGATCTGGATCGCCGGTCGTACCTGGTTCCTGGGATGAGTACCGTGCCGCTGACCCACGCTCACGGCAAGGCGCGAGAGGCAGCCCGATGAGCCTGCCTGTCCAGGTCGGCATCATCGGCGGCGGCTATGCCGGCTTTGCCGCCGCCGTGACCCTCGCCCGCGGTGGCGCCCGGGTCTTTCTGTACGAATCCTCGCGCACCCTGGGCGGTCGCGCCCGGGTCGTCGAGAAGGACGAGCATCGTCTCGACAACGGCCAGCACATCCTTCTCGGCGCCTACGAGGAGACACTGCGCATGCTGCGCCTGGTGGGCGTGAAGCCCGGCGTCCTCGAAACCCGCAGGCTGGCCCTGGTCTACCCCGGCCTGTGCAGCCTCAAGGCCGCCGCCCTGCCCGCCCCCTTGCATCTGGCGGTCGGGCTGCTCACCGCCAAGGGTCTGGATTGGTCAGACAAGCGGGCCATGGCGCGGCTGATGAGCCATCTCAAGAAGCTGCGTTTCCGGGTCGAGCCCGACCGCAGCGTGGCAGAGCTGCTGGCAGAGACCGGCCAGACCGAAAGGCTGTCCCGGCTGATCTGGGAGCCCCTCTGCGTCGCCGCCCTCAACACCCCCGTGGCCAGCGCCTCAGCCCAGGTCTTTGCCAACGTGCTGCGCGACAGCCTGGCGGCCTCCGCCTCGGCGTCCGACCTGCTGATCCCGAAGGTGGACCTGTCCGAGCTGTTCCCGGTGCCGGCTTCCCGCTGGCTGGCCATGCGCGGCCACCAGGTGCGCACCACCGAGGCCATCGCATCGATCCAGTGGGACGAGGACGGCAAGGGCTACCGCCTGGACGGCGACCCCTGGCAGAACCTGCACGACCACGTCGTGATCGCCACCGCGCCCTATCACGCCGTTCCGCTGCTGCAGTCCGTGCCGGCCCTGGCGCCGCTGGCCGCACAGGTCGCCGCGCTGAAGCACGAGCCCATCGTCACCGCCTGGTTGGCCTTCGATGGCCCGGTGCATTTCCCCGAACCGATGATCGGCCTGGCCGGCGGCTACGGCCAGTGGGCCTTCGACCGTGCCGCCCTGGGCGGACCGGAAGGCCTGGTCAGCGTGGTCATCAGCGCCCGCGGCGCCCACCAGGAGATCAGCCGCGAGGCCCTGGAGATCGCCCTGCTGGAGGAACTGCAGGGCGCCCTCGGGCGCCTGCCGGCCCTCAAGTGGTCACAGATCATCACCGAGAAGCGGGCCACCTTTGCGTGCACCCCGGGGCTGGTCCGCCCGACCACCAACACGGCCGAACCAAGGGTGTGGCTCGCCGGTGACTATGTCGCCTCGGACTACCCCGCCACCCTGGAATCCGCCGTACGCAGCGGCATCGTCGCGGCCCGCAGCATCCTCAAACGCTGCGGCCTGAAGGAAGCCGGCTTCCTGGACTTGTGACAGCCATGCCCAGCTAGACCAGGCGCCCTGAGGCAAGCCGCAGGCTTCGCCCGCAACGGGCCGCCAGGGCGTTGTCGTGGGTCACCAGCACCAGGGTGGTCCCCGACTCGGCATTCAGGGAGAACATCAGCTCGATGACTGCCTCGCCGGTGGCCACATCCAGGTTGCCCGTGGGCTCGTCGGCCAGCACCAGGGCCGGACGCGGGGCAAAAGCCCGGGCCACGGCCACCCGTTGCTGCTCGCCACCCGACAACTGGCGCGGGTAATGCCCGAGCCGGCCCCCCAGCCCCACACGACCGAGCCAGGTCTCGGCCTCCTTGCGGGCATCGGCCCGGCCGGCCAGCTCGAGGGGCAGCATCACATTCTCGAGTGCGGTCAGTGCCGGCAGCAGCTGGAAGGACTGGAACACGAAACCGACGCAGGCCCCGCGCAGGGCCGCCCGGCCATCCTCGTCAAGCGCAAACAGATCCTGCCCGCGGATGCGCACCGTACCACTGCTGGGCGCATCCAGCCCGGCCAGCAGGCCGAGGAGGGTGGACTTGCCAGAGCCGGAGGCACCGACGATGGCCACCGCCTCACCAGCCAGGATGCGGAAGGAGACGTCGTCGAGGATGCGCAGTTCGTTGCCGCCATCGACGGACACGGCACGGGACAAGGCATGCACCTCCACCACCGGATCGAGAGCGGCGGCGGCGGAGCTGGAATCGGTATGGGTTCGGGTCAGCATGGGAGAGTGGAGTCGATTTACCGGGATAGGTTCAGCGAGCCGCCGTTCCATGTCCGATTTTCGTCGCCGAAGATGAAGCCTGCTCGATGAGGCCGGGAGCGAACCGGGACCGTAAACGGACAAGGGCAGCCTTTCGGGCTGCCCTTGCACACCGCGGGGACGGTGGATCAATCCACGTGGTAGTTCGGCGCTTCCTTGGTGATCTGCACGTCATGGACGTGGGATTCGCGGATACCGGCGGAGGTGATCTCGACGAACTCGGCGCGGGAGCGCATCTCGTCGATGGTGGCGCAGCCCACGTAACCCATGGAGGCACGCAGGCCGCCCATCAGCTGGTGGATGACTGCGGTCACCGCGCCCTTGTAGGGCACCCGACCTTCGATACCTTCCGGCACCAGCTTGTCCACGTTGCCGTCATTCTCCTGGAAGTAGCGGTCCGCGGCGCCCTGCTGCATGGCGCCCAGGGAACCCATGCCCCGGTAGGACTTGTAGGAACGCCCCTGGAACAGCACGGTCTCGCCCGGCGCTTCTTCGGTACCGGCGAACAGGCCGCCCAGCATCACGACGTTGGCGCCGGCCGCGATGGCCTTGGAGATGTCACCGGAGTAGCGGATGCCACCGTCGGCGATCAGCGGCACGCCGGAACCGGCCAGCGCGGTGGCGACGTTATCGACCGCAGTGATCTGGGGAACACCCACACCGGCGACGATCCGGGTGGTGCAGATCGAGCCGGGGCCGATACCGACCTTGACACCGTCGGCACCGGATTCGACCAGGGCCTTCGCGGCCGAGGCCGTGGCGATGTTGCCGCCGATGACTTCGACCTGCGGGAAGTTCTTCTTGACCCAGTTGACCCGGTCCAGCACACCCTGGGAATGCCCGTGGGCGGTGTCGACCACGATCACGTCCACACCGGCCTCGGCCAGCAGCTCGGCACGCTCTTCGGTGCCGGCGCCCACACCGATGGCGGCCCCGACGCGCAGGCGGCCGAGGCCATCCTTGGCAGCAAGCGGGTGCTCGGTGGACTTCATCATGTCCTTGACGGTGATCAGACCGGCCAGGCCGCCCGCATCGTTGAGGACCAGCACGCGCTCAAGGCGGTGCTTGTGCATCAGGGTGCGCGCCTCATCGAGGCTGGCTCCTTCACGAACCGTCACCAGGCGGGCCTGGGGCGTCATGATGGCGGAGACGGGCTGGTCGAGATTGGTCTCGAAACGGGTATCGCGGTTGGTGACGATACCGATCACCTTGCCGCCATCCACCACCGGCAGGCCGGAGAACTTGTGGGTACGGGTGAGGGTGAGCACCTCGCGGACCGTCATGGTCGGCGGGATGATGATGGGATCCTTGAGGATGCCCGATTCGAAACGCTTTACCTTGGCTACTTCAGCCGCCTGCTGCTTGGGGGTCAGGTTCTTATGAACGATCCCGATCCCGCCTTCCTGCGCAAGCGCAATGGCGAGGCGTGCTTCGGTGACGGTATCCATTGCAGCGGACACCAGCGGAATATTCAGGGTAATGTTGCGCGTGAGTTTCGTCTGGAGGCTGACGTCGCGCGGGAGAACGCTCGAATGGGCGGGGATGAGAAGGACGTCATCAAACGTCAGCGCCTTCTGGATCACTCGCATGGCTTTAATCCCTAGAACCAAATCCGTATTATACGCAGCTTGCCGCCTCCCGGCAAAAGCTTTGTCCCAGCGGAGTCCCCGATGCCACCCAAACTGCTTGCCCTGCTCCTGATCTGCGCCGTACCGATGGCTTCGGCCCAGAGTATCTATAGCTGGAAGGACGCCAGCGGCCGGGTTCATTACTCGGATAATCCCCCCCCCGACGCCCAGACCCGCAAGCTGCGCGAGGCGCCCATCGCGCCGGCCCGACCCGCCGTCCAGGGCCAGGCGGCGCCCCAGGAGACCTACGTGGAGAAGGAGCAGGCTTTCCGCAAGCGCCGGGCCGAAGCCGCCGAGGCTGAAGAAAAGGCCCGCCGCGACGAAGTCCAGGAGCAGAACCGCCAGCAGATGTGCACCAACCTGCGCCAGCAGCTGGCCGGGCTCGAAAGCGGCCAGCGCATTGCCCGTTTCGCCGACAATGGTGAGCCGGTCTTCATGGAAGACAACGAGCGTGCGGCGGAGGTGGAAAAGACCCGCGCATCCATCGACAAGAACTGCAAGTAAGGCACAGCGGACTCAGCCGGCGGCATCCTCCGCCGGGCCGCCGCCCTTCTTCATGACCTTGCCCTCCTCGGCCCGCTTGCGGCGGACCTCCTTGGGGTCGGCGATCAGCGGCCGGTAGATCTCCACCCGGTCCTTGTCGCGCAGCACGGCATCGGCCTTCACCAGCTTGGCGAAGACGCCCAGCTTGTTGGCCTTGGCCAGATCGATCTCCGGGTGCTTCTGGAGCAGGCCGGAGGCCTCAACCGCGCGCTGCACGGTGCTGCCCGCCGGCAGGCGCAATTGCACGATTTCCTGCCTATCACGCAAGGCGTAGCAGACCTCGACATGGATGGAGTCGGACATCTCAGGCCTTCCCATAGACCTGGCCGGCGCGCTTCACAAACGAGTCCACGAAGGTGTTGGCGATATGGCTGAACACCGGCCCAACCGCCTTCTCGATGAGGCGGCTGGAGAACTCGTAGTGCAGGTTGAACTCCACCTTGCAGGCGGCATCGCCGAGGGGAATGAAATCCCAGCTGCCATCCAGGTGGGTGAAGGGCCCGTCGGTGAGGCGGATGTGCATGCGACGCGGGTAGTCCTTGTCGTTTTCGGTGCTGAAGTGCGACTTGATGCCGTGGTAGTTGATGTGCAGCGTGGCCTGGGTGACCTTCTCGTCACGGCCGTGCACTTCGCTGCCACCACACCAGGGCAGGAACTTGGGGTAATCCTCGCAGCGGTCCACCAGATCGAACATCTGGGCCGGCGTGAACTCGATCAGGACAATTTTCTTGACGGTTGCCATCGGGGCGCGGGCAGACTACCGAGCTGTTAAAATGAACGATTTTACGCGCCGTATCAAACCTACGCCAATGAGCATCATCGACAACCGCAAGGCCTTCCACGATTACTTCATCGAGGACAAGTACGAAGCCGGCCTGGTGCTGCAAGGATGGGAGGTCAAGGCCATCCGCGAAGGGCGCGCCAACATCAAGGAAAGCTACGTGGTGATCCGCGGCGCCGAGATCTTCATCGTCGGCATGCACATCACCCCGCTGGAGTCCGCCTCCACCCACATCAACCCCGATCCGACCCGCACGCGCAAGCTGCTGCTGCACGCGGAGCAAATCGACAAGCTGATCGGCAAGGTGGAGCGGGCGGGCTACGCCCTGATCACGCTCGACCTGCACTACACCAAGGGTCGGGTGAAGGCCACCATCGGCCTAGCCAAGGGCAAGAAGCAGTACGACAAGCGGGAAACCGAGAAGGAAAGGGACTGGGAGCGCGAGAAGGCACGCTTGGTCCGCGTCAAGAACTGAAGACCGCCGGGGCCCTGCCCCGGAGCTACTCGGTCTCGCCTAGCGCCCACTCCACGTCGAGGCGCTCCAGCGCATCGGCCGGCTGGCAGGCCGCGGCCTCGTCGAAGATGCGATGGGCCTTGCCCAGTTCGGCCAGCCCGAAGGCCAGCAGGGTGGACCGGGCGTATTCGGCCAGCACCACCGGCGACTGGGGATGCAGCGCCCGGGCCGCTTCGAAATGTTCCGCCACGGCATCCCGGCGCGCGCCATAGGTCAGGGCCGCCATCATCACCCCCACCTTGTCGATGACCTCGGCGTGATAGACGCCGAGACCGACATGGGCATCGGCATGGGCGGGCTCAAGGTCGATGGCCCGCTGCAGGACTTCCCGCACCCGTCCGCCGAAGCCCCGTGCCAGCGCATGAACCACCGAGATGTTCTGGCTGAAGCGGCCCAGCGCCAGCCCATATACGTACCAGGCATTGGCCCAGTTGGGGGCCAGCTGAACCAGGGAAGAGCAGGACTCCACCACATCCCGGAGGATCTCCAGGCGCCGGGATTCGTCCTCCTCCAGATGGGCCGCATACACCGCCGCCGCGCGGGCCGACACCACCAGGCCCACCGGCCCTGCCGCCAACCCGCGATCAACGGCATCGGCGAAATCGCCGGCGTGATAGGCCCGCCAGGCGTCCTCGAGAAGTGGCACAACGACGGCCACCGGTGGAAGACTGGGGAGCAAGGCCGGATTGGCCGCGAGCAGGGCATCCAGGCTTTCGGCGCTGGGATAGGCCTCCCGGTCACCCCGATGCAGGCGCGCCCAGTTGCTCTTGAGCGCCGTGCCACCATAGCGGTAGATCCGGTCGCCGTACGGAAAACGCTTCCAGCTACGCCTCCGGCTGGCCTGGTCGCTCCCTGCGGGCCCTCCGGACTGGCGTGAGCGACGGAAGGCGCCTCCCCAGTCAAACGTCAGATGCATAGGCTGTGTTCTCCAGTGGGCAAACCGTCCGCCCCTTGTCTTGTCTCCGCACGGCGGAGCCGGGAGATACAGGGCTCCCGGCCGGAGAAGATTAGCACCGTCGTTGCGGACAAGCATTCCGCAACGCCGCAAAGACCGGACTAAGCGCCTGCCGCCAGATCCATGAAACGGGCCAGGCTCAGGTCGAGCTCGGTCAAGCCACCCGCGTCATGGGTGCTCAGGGTTACCTCGACGCGGTTGTACACGTTGAACCATTCCGGGTGGTGATCAAGCTTCTCGGCCATCAGGGCGACCCGCGTCATCCAGGCGAAGGCGGCATTGAAGTCCTTGAAGCGGAATGTCTTGGCGATGGCCTCACGGCCGGGTGTCTCCTGCCAGCCGTCGAGGCCGGCCAGTCCGGCGCGACGGCCGGCTTCATCGAGTTTTTCAGGACGCATGACGGGGCTCCTTTCGAATCAGCGGAGGGAGAAATCCACCCGGCTGGGCTTGGCCTTGGCATGTGCGCTGCCATCCGCCTCCCTGGGCACGAGGATGAAGATACGCTCGGCAGGCACCTGCCCCTTGTCCCGTAGCCAAGTCCTGACCGCCTGGGCGCGCTGCTGGGCCAGCAGGCGTACATCGTCGGCATCCACGCTGGTGTTGGCGAGGATCAGCTTTTCCATCTCGGCCACGGGCAGGTCCTTGACCAGGCCTATCAGGTTGCGCGGCTTGGGGAAGTCCTCGCTCTTGTAAACCCGGGTCAACAGCGCCGGGTATTCAGCCGAAGTGACGCGGACTTCGCCCCCTTCTTCAACGGACTCGCCCTTGCGGGCCATGTCCTTGACCTTGAGCGCCTCGACCTTGCCCTCCAGCACGGCCCGCTTGAGCCCTTCGGGGTCGTGGGCGGGATCCATCCGGCCGGCAATCTCCAGCTTGAGGGCGGGCCTGTCCTTGAGGGCCTTGGCAATGGCCGCCAGCTTGGTCTCGGCACCGTCGGGCAGGCGGGCAAAGCCCGGCTCGAAGTCCAGCCAGGACAACTCCTCGGCATTGCCGCCAAAGAGCGAGCCCATCAGAGCAAATGGCGAGGTGATGGCCTTGGTCAGCAGATTGACGATGACCTTGAAGACCAGCCCGCCCACGCTGAACTCCGGATCATCCAGGGAACCGCCGATGGGCAGGTTCAGGTCGATTTCGCCACGGCTGTTCTTCAGCAGGGAGACCGCCAGCGTCACCGGCAGCTTGAGAGCATCGGGGCTTTCGACGGCTTCCCCGAAGGTCAGTTGATCAAGGAAGACCTGGTTGGTCGCAGTGAGCCGCCGGTCGACCACCTTGTAGTTCAGCTCGGCCGACAGCTTGCCCTTCTCGATGCTGTAGCCCACATACTTGGCCGAGTAGGTGGACACACCGGAGAGCTCGAAATCCTTGATTGCGGCACGGATGTCGAGGGCCTTGTCCTGACGGAAGGGATTGAAGCTGCCGGCCACCGTCACCGGGGCCGAATCGTCCACCCTGCCCCGCAGGTCGAGGCTGGCAATGGTCGATGGGTCGGAGGACAGGCCGGTCAGGCTGCCACCCATACCGGTCAGATTGACATCGTAGTTGGGCCGCACGAAGCGGTCACTGTAGGCGATGTTGCCGCCCTGCACGGTGACCCGCTTGACCAGGATGGGCGGGAGGGGCACAGCCGGCTCGGTGGCGGGGATCTGTGCCGTCGCCCCCTCTTCGGGCGGCGCCTTGCCGCCGTTGCTGCGCGCCTCTGCAAGCTGCCTGTCCTTGGCTTCCTTCGCCTGCTGGGCGGTGATTTCCCGGAGGTTCAGGCCCCCCTGGGCATTGAGGATGAGACGGGTGTAGAAATCGGCCAGGGCGATCTCGTCGATGCTCACGGACAGCGGCGACAGGCGCACATCCATTCCGGCGAAGTTGAGGGACTTCCATTTCAGGAAGTCGGCCGCATTGAGCTTATCCACCGAAGCGAAGTCGGCGATCGTGAAGCTCCCCTTGTAACTGGCCTTCGGCCCACCTGCCGGTGGCAGTTCAAATACCAGCCGGCCACGGGCACTCGTATTGCCGCGGGTGATGGCGATGTTCACCTGTTCGGTGACATAGGGCTGCAGCATGGCCAGGTCGACCGCCTTCAGATCCACGTCTAGGGTCGCAGCGAGGGGCGCCAGCCCTACAGTGCCCGCCACTCCGATACGGCCGCGCTTGTTGACGGCAGCCTGCAGCTTGAGCGTGGCCTTGCTGCCGCGGGCCGTGGACAGGCCGTCAGCGCTCAGGCCGAGGGGCTCCACATTGAGCACCACGGCGGGCGCCAGCGTCCGATCCTCCAGCCGCAAGCCCCAGTCATCCAGGGCCAGGTGCTTCACGTCCACCTGCCAGTCCGGGCCGGGCGCAGCTGCCGGCCTGGCCATGGCCGCAGGCCGCGGGGCGGCTTTGGCTGCGGGCGCAGGAGCCTGCTCCGGCCCGCCGGCGAGCTTCCCGACGTTGAAAGCCCCATCCTTGTCACGCACCAGCGCAAAACGGGTCGCCTTGCCGGCGACACTGCCGACCACCACCCGGCGGGTAGCCAGGTCGAGCCCAGCATCCTTGACTTCGAGCAGGCCAATACGCGCCAGCGGGGCCTTGTCACCCTTGAGTTGCAGCCCTAGATCGCGCAGGGTCAGGGATGCCCCCTCGACACGCAGCAAGGGTTCCCCGGCCGCCCCCTGCTCGAAGACATAGCCAAAGCCCGCATCGGCCCGCCCCGACTGGATCTCGCCCTGGGGCAGGAAAGGGGCGTAATAAGGCCTGGGAGTGACCAGGTCAAGCCCTTCCAGGCGCACCGTGCCGGCCAGCTTGAGCGGTGCCAGGGTCAGCGTGCCCTTGTGGGCCAGCTTTTCCCCCGCATCGGTGACCAGCCCGGCTTCCAGTTCGGCCGATCCGCTTCCGGTGAGGCTGAACTTGCGCAGGGTCACATGGATGTCCTGCAGGCGGCGGCGGAAAGGGCCGCCGGCCAGTGCATCGGTAAAATCCACCTGGCCTCCGCTCAGGCGCACTTCACCGAAGGTCAGGACCAGGGGCTTGGCCGACGTGGTAGCGGCAGGCTTCTCCGCCGCTTCGGGAGCGACCTGGCGGGCAGGCAGGAGGTCGAGCAGGCTCAAGCGGCCTGCGCCGTCACGCGCGACGACGGCCTCGGGCTTGTCGATGACCAGGGTGCCGATGGCGATCTCCCGGGCCAGGGGCGCGAGACGCTCCACCCCCAGCTTGAGGCTGGCCAGGCGCAGGGCCGGGCGATCGTCGGCATGGCGCAGATCCACGTCCTCAAGGCCGAGATCCCCCTTCACCACCACGTCAGGCGTACCACCCGGTGGCTGGGCGAAGGACAGTTGCAGATCGGAGGACAGGCGGGCAGAGGCCAGCCGGAAGGTCTTGGCCACCGGCAGGTAGTCCACGTAGCGACCCAGGTCGAAGGCGGCAAACTTGAGGTCGACCACCGACTCCCGGTCCGGCGCAAAAGGCCTGGCCTTGCCGCGGATCTCGAAGGGCGCGTCATTCACCTTCATGGACAGCAGTGGCTCGACGAAGGTCTCGACCTGGGTCGGCAGGTTGGACACGAAGGGAACGCCCAGTTCCAGGTCGGCGATGACGTGCTGCTTGCCGGCAGGCTTGTCGTCGAAGTCGATCCGGCCCTTCTCGATGCGGATGTTATGCACCGCGAAGTAGCTCTGGCTGCCGTCATCCGGCTTGGCCAGCATCTCGTCGATCACGTCGGACCAGTTGAAGCGCAGCCCATCCTCGCGCACCACCCGGACCACCGGCTCAACCAGGCGCACTTCCGACACCACCGCGCCGCCACGGAAGAGGGACTCCAGCTGCACGTTGGCGTACAGCGACGCGAAGCCGAGTGCGGTCTGCCCCCCCTCCCTTTCCTGCATGCGGAAACCGCGCACCTCGGCAGACAGGGCATAGGGGTTGATGGAGATTCCGTCGATGCTGACGGGGCGGTGAAACATCTCGCCGAGCTGGCGCTCCGCCAGCGACTTGGCGAGGGGAGGCGCCACCAGGAAGCCCGCCACGCCGACCAGCCCGAAGGCCAGCGCGCCTCCGATGGCCCACTTGGCGGCACGACCGGTGACGCGCGTTTTCTGACCCATTTTGTTCGTGTCCCTTTTTCTCCGCGCCGGCTGCGCGGGCGAGCATTCCTTATATCCCGGAAGCCTAGCAGGGGAGACGTGACCTGGAAATGACGGGTTGCAACAGGATGTGCCAGGTTTGCCGTCGCGGGCGCATCGGTCTATCCTCCGGCCCCTTGTTCTGCCCTTCCCCGCGCCCCATGACTCACCTCCCCCGCCCCTCCCGCTACGACGTCATCGTGATCGGCGCCGGCGCCGCCGGCATGATGTGCGCCGCCCAGGCCGGCCAGCGGGGCCGCAGCGTGCTGATCCTCGACCACGCCGACAAGCTGGCCGAGAAGATCCGCATCTCCGGCGGCGGGCGCTGCAACTTCACCAACCTGGATGTGGGCATGGGCAATTACCTGTCCCGCAACCCCCAGTTCTGCCGCTCGGCCCTCGCGCGCTATACCCCCGGCCACTTCCTGGAACTGATCGGCCGCCACGGCATTGCCTGGCACGAAAGGGAGCACGGCCAGCTGTTCTGCGACGACTCGGCCCAGGACATCATCGACATGCTGCGCGCCGAATGTGAGGACGGCCGGGTGGCCTGGGCCATGCCCTGCGCCCTCCAGGCCGTGACGGCCGGCGATGATCCAGAGGCCCGCTTCGTGCTCGACACCAGCCATGGCCGCTTCGAATGCGCCAGCCTGGTGGTGGCCACCGGCGGCCTGTCGATCCCCAAGATCGGCGCCTCGCCGCTGGGCTACAAGATCGCCGAGCAGTTCGGCCTGGCCATGGTGGCGCCCAAGCCGGCCCTCGTGCCGCTGACCCTGCCACCGGAAGAGCTGGCGATCTACAAGGAGCTCGCCGGCATGGCCTTCGATGCGGTGGCCGAATGCGGCAGCGGGCGCTTCCGCGAGAACCTGCTGTTCACCCATCGGGGCCTGTCCGGCCCGGTGATCCTGCAGGTCTCGTCCTACTGGCAGGCCCGTGACTATGGTGGCGCTGACGGCGGCAACCAGGTCACCGTGAACCTCTTCCCGGCCGAAGATGTGCGCGCCTGGCTGGAAGAGCGTGCGCGCAGCAAGAGCCTCCTCGCCAACCTGCTCACCGAGCGCCTGCCCAAGCGCTTCGCCCAGGCCTTCTGCGACCAGCGGGGCTGGAACAAGCCCACCCACCAGTTCAACGGCAAGGAGCTGGACGCCATCGCCGAGGCCCTGTCGGGCTGGGCCATCACGCCCAACGGCACCCTGGGCTACGCCAAGGCCGAGGTCACCCTGGGCGGCGTCGACACCCGCGAGCTGTCCTCCAAGACCATGGAGGCACGCAAGCAACCCGGGCTGTTCTTTGTCGGCGAGGTGATGGACGTGACCGGCCACCTGGGCGGCTTCAACTTTCAGTGGGCCTGGGCTTCCGGGCACGCTGCCGGCCAGGCGGCCTGACGCGCCCTGCCGGACGCCACCAAGACAAAGGCCCGCACGAGGCGGGCCTTTGATGTCCTGCGGTGCAGCGGCTTACTTGCCGGCGGCAGCGGCCAGGCCATTCAGGATTTCCTGCTTGGCATCTTCGACGGTGCCCCAGCCCAGGATCTTGACCCACTTGCCGGGTTCCAGATCCTTGTAGTGCTCGAAGAAGTGCACGGTCTGCTTCATCAGCAGCTCGGGCAGGTCTTCGGTGGTCTGCACCTTGTCGTACAGCGGGGTCAGCTTGGACACCGGCACGGCCACGACCTTGGCATCCACACCGCCGTCGTCTTCCATCTTCAGGACGCCCACGGGGCGGCAGCGGATCACCACGCCCGGCTGCAGCGGGAAGGGGGTCACGACCAGCACGTCCACCGGGTCGCCGTCACCAGCGATGGTGTGGGGCACGTAGCCGTAGTTCAGCGGGTAGCGCATGGAGGTGCCCATGAAGCGGTCAACGAAGACTGCGCCGCTGTCCTTGTCCACTTCAAACTTGATCGGATCGCCCTGAGCGGAGATCTCGATGATCACGTTGATGTCGTTCGGAACGTCCTTGCCGGCCTTGACCTGATCGAAACCCATATCACTACCTCCCGTTATTAGATATAAGACAGCGCGCCATTATAGTGGAGCTGCGTGACTCCCGGATAAAACCCGCAGCCCGCATGTGCTCATTCCGCGTCGAAACCGGCCTCCTCGATCACCGCACGCAGAGCGTTGGCCGACACCCTGGCTGGATCGTAGCTGACTCGCGCCTCACCCTGCTCGAGGGACACCTGGACCGTCCCCACGCCCGGCGTGCCCGACAGGGCTCCGGTGACGTTCTTCACGCAGCCCTGGCAGCTCATGCCGCCGACCTTGATCACCACCTCGTCCATCATTCGTCCTTTCGTCTGAAAAACTCAATCTCTGCCGGCGCGCCAGCGCCTGAGCAGCAGGGAATTGCTGACCACCGATACCGAGCTCATGGCCATCGCCGCCCCGGCGATCACCGGGTTGAGCAGGCCGAGGGCCGCCGCCGGAATGCCGAGGATGTTGTAGATGAAGGCAAAGAACAGGTTCTGGCGGATCTTGCCGAGGGTCGCCCGGGACAGGGAGATGGCATCCGCCACGCTGGCCAGGTCGTTGCGCACCAGGGTCAGGTCGGCCGCCTCGATGGCCACGTCGGAACCCGCGCCGATGGCAAAGGACACGTCCGCCGCGGCCAAGGCCGGCGCGTCGTTGATGCCGTCCCCCACCATCGCCACCCGGCCTTCGCGGCGCAGCGCCTCCACCGCCGCGGCCTTGCCCTCGGGCATCACACGGGCGCGGAATTCGTCGATGCCGGCCTCCGCGGCAATGCGCGCCGCCGCTGCCGGGTGATCGCCCGTCAGCATCACCACCCGCACGCCGAGGGCCTTCAGGCGCGCCACCGCCGCCTTCGAGGTCGGACGCAAGGGGTCGGCGATGCCGAGGACGCCCAGCACCGCGCCATCGGCCGCCACCGCCACCGGCGTCAGCCCGCTGGCCAGCAGGGGCTCCAGCAGCTCGGGCGGCACCGCCACACCCTCTTCCACCAGGAACTCCGGCGAGCCGACCAGCACCGCACGCCCTTCCACGCTGCCGCTCACCCCACGCCCGGCCACCGCACGTACGGCTGCGGCGGCCGGCAGAGCCTGCCCGCCAGCACTGGCGATATCCACCACCGCCCGGGCCAGGGGGTGATGACTGGTCTGCTCCAGGCTGGCGGCCAGGCGCAGCAGGGTGTCGCGCTCGACACCGGCGGCCGTGCGCACTTCCAGCACCGCCGGGTGGCCCTCGGTCAGGGTGCCGGTCTTGTCCACCACCAACACCGCAATCTTCTCGGCCAGCTCCAGCGCCTCCGCATTGCGCACCAGGATGCCGGCCCGCGCGCCCTGCCCGGTGCCGACCATCACCGCCGTGGGCGTAGCCAGGCCGAGGGCACAGGGGCAGGCGATGACCAGCACCGCCACGCCATTGACCAGCGCAGGCGCCAGCTCGCCCCCCAACCACCACCAGGCACCAAACGTCAGCACGGCGATCCCCACCACCACCGGCACGAACACCGCGGCGATCCGGTCGGCCAGCCGCTGCACCGCCGGCTTGCCGCCCTGGGCCTGCTCGACCAGGCGCACGATACCGGCCAGCAGGGTCTCCGCGCCCACCCCGGTGGCCCGGCAGCGCAGCACCCCGTCGCCATTCACGGTTGCCGCAAAGACCTTTTCACCGGGATGCTTGGCGACCGGCACGCTCTCGCCGGTCAGCATGGCCTCGTCGGCGGAGGACTCGCCCTCCAGGACCTCGCCATCCACCGGCACCGCATCGCCGGGGCGCAGCATGAAGACCATGCCGGCCACCACCTGCTCCACCGGCACCTCAAGCCACTGGCCGTCCCGCTCGATGCGGGCGGTGGCAGGCTGCAGGCGCAGCAAGGCCTCGATGGCCGCCGAGGTGCCGGCCTTGGCGCGGGCCTCGAGGAGCTTGCCGAGCAGCACCAATGTGATGATGCTGGCCGACGCCTCGAAATACACATGCAGATCATGGCGGCCCAGCACCACCACCGCCAGGCTGAAGAAATAGGCCACGCTGGTGCCCAGGGCCACCAGCACGTCCATGTTGGCGCCGCCACCGCGCAGGGACGACCAGGCCCCCGTGTAGAAGCGGCGACCGATCCAGAACTGCACCGGGGTGGCCAGCAGGCACTGCAGCCAGCGTGGCAGCAGCTCGTCGTGATGAGCCCCCGCGTCGCCGGCGAACATCCAGACCATCTGGGCCAGGAAGGGCAGCGTGAGCAGCGCAGAGATCAGGAACCAGCGGGCTTCCGCCTTGAGTGCCGCAGCCTTGCGGGCCTTGTCGGCCTCCCGGTCGCGTCCGGCGATGGGCGTGGCGCTGAAACCGGCGCGGACCACCGCCGCCACGATGGCGGCCGGATCGGCCAGCCCCGGGGTGTAGCTCACCCGGGCCGTCTCGGCCGCAAAATTGACGCTCGCTTCGACTCCCGGCAGGCGGTTCAGGACCTTCTCGATGCGCGCCGCGCAGGCTGCGCAGCTCATTCCACCCAGGCTCAGCGCCAGGGTGTCGGGGGCCACATCAAATCCGGCCTTGCGGATCGCCGCCAGGATGTCGGCCGCCGGGGCCGCCTCGGGGCCTGTACCCAGCCGCGCCTTGGCGGTGGCGAAATTGACTTCGGCCTGCACGCCGGGCAGGCGATTGAGCACTTTTTCGAGGCGCACCGCACAGGCGGCACAGCTCATCCCCGTCACCGGCAGGTCGTAGCGTCTCGCCCCTTCTGGCCCTGCCACTGCGCCCATCCTCGTATCACCCTCAGAAATGGCACACCACGCCATTCCAGAGATTGCTGCCCAGGGTCGGCGTGGTGACCAGGCCATAAACACCGAAACCCAGCACCACCAGACCAGACCCGGTGCGCACCGCTTGGTTCCGCACCACGTCGCGCAGGCGCTTGAGGAGCAGGCCGGCCAGCATCAGGTTGGGCAGGGTGCCCAGGCCGAAGGCCAGCATCAGGCCGGCGCCCCGCTCGGCCGCACCGGTGACCAGGGCGGTGGCCAGCACGCTGTACACCAGGCCACAGGGCAGGAAGCCCCACAGCATGCCGAGAGGCAAGGCCTGCGCCACCGTGCGGGCGGGCAGGAAGCGCCGGGTCAGGGGCTGGATTCGCGACCACAAGTGCTGCCCCATGCGCTCCACCGGCGCCAGGGCGCGGGTGAACCCGGTGAGGTACAGGCCCAGGGCCACCAGCATGAGGTTGGCGGCCACGTAAAGCCCCATCTGGATCGGCAAGAGATCGTTGAACAGCATGCCCACCGTGCCGATCGCCCCCATTGCCGCCCCGGCCGCCGTGTAGCTGGTGATGCGGCCGATGTTGTAGGCCAGGTGCAGCGGCCACTCGCGGCGCTTCTGTCCGGGCATCTGCACGGTGAGGGCACTGACGATGCCCCCGCACATGCCCACGCAGTGGGTGCCGCCAAGGAGGCCGATGAGGAAGACTGCGAGGTAGCCGGTTTCGGGCATGGAGTCAGGACCTGCAAAAAGCAAAGCGCCCCACGGAATCGCGGGGCGCGGACAATACCGTTTCGGCCGCCATTCTAGCCCGGTGCGAGGCTGACCGGCCGGCGGCGCACCTTCAGATGACCTTGGAGTAGCGGGTGCGTTCCCGGTCGGAGCGCAGATAGCGGTCGAACACCATGGCGATCGCCCGTACCAGCATGCGCCCGGCGGGCAGCACGGAGATCCACTGGTCGTCGATGCGCAGCAGGCCGCCCTTCTCCATCTCGCGCAGATCGCCAAGCTCGGCCGCGAAGTACTTCTTGAAGTCGATCAGGTGGGCGATCTCGATGGACTCGATGGACAGCTCGAAATGGCACATCAGGGCCTGGATGATGGCCCGCCGCAGCAGGTCGTCGGGGGTCAGCTCGATGCCCCGCAGCACCGGCAGGCGGCCGGTGTCGAGGATGTCGTAGTACTCGTCCAGGGTCTTGACGTTCTGGGCGTAGGTGGGGCCGACCTTGCCGATGGCCGACACGCCGAAAGCCATCAGGTCGCATTCCGCGTAGGTGGAATAACCCTGGAAGTTGCGATGCAGCCGCCCCTGGCGCTGGGCCGTGGTGAGCTCGTCGGTCGGCTTGGCGAAGTGGTCCATGCCGATATACACATACCCTGCCTCGGTCAGGCGGCGGATCGCCAGCTGCAGGATCTGCAGCTTGGTCTCTCCGGAGGGCAGTTGGGCATCCATGATGCGCCGCTGCGGCTTGAACAGGCTCGGCAGGTGCGCATAGTTGTAGATCGACAGGCGGTCCGGTGACAGGCTCAGGATCTGCTCGAGGGTACGGTTGAAGCTGATCACATTCTGCTTGGGCAAACCATAGATCAGGTCCACACTGATCGACTTGAAACCATGCGCCCGTGCGGCATCGATCACCAGGCGGGTCTCTTCCTCACTCTGAACCCGGTTCACTGCCTTCTGCACATCCGGGTTGAAGTCCTGGATGCCCACGCTCATGCGGTTGAAACCGAGCTCGGCGAGCAGCGCCACGGTGGGCTCATCCACCTTGCGGGGGTCCACCTCGATCGAGTACTCGCCGTCCGGCACCAGGGTGAAGTGCTTGCGCACGATCGCCATGAGCTGGCGCAGCTCATCGTGGGACAGGAAGGTGGGTGTCCCACCGCCCAGGTGAAGCTGCAGCACTTCCCGCGGACCTTCCAGGCTGGCCACCTGCAGATCCACTTCCTTCTCAAGGTAATTCAGGTACTTGGCCGAGCGCCCGTGATCCTTGGTGATGATCTTGTTGCAGGCGCAGTAGTAGCAGATCGTATTGCAGAAGGGGATGTGGAAGTATAATGAGAGCGGTTTGCCGATTCCGCCAATGGTCCTCTTGCCGAGCCAGTCCCTCAACGCTTCGGAGTTGAAGGCCTCGACGAAGCGGTCCGCAGTCGGATAGGACGTATACCGGGGTCCATTCACATCGAACTTGCGAATGAGTTCCGGATCGAAAATCAGGTCTTTTTGAATTGTGTTCATGGGTGCGCTTCTGTGGGTTGCGTCGAACAATCGCAGAATCGTCCAAAAATCGTATTGACGTGGATCAAAGGCGTCCAAACGTTGATCCACAGCCCCTGTTCAGGTGATTGCGCGTGCAGATGAAATCGGCAGTTCCGGCAACGGTGATGGAGATCAAGACGGCCTGTTCCCAGTGCAACCTGCGGGAACTGTGCCTTCCTTTCGGCCTCGATCCGCGTGAGGTGGACCAGCTCGACGAACTGGTCGGCAGCCGCCGCAAGATCAAGCGCCAGCAGCATCTCTATCGTTCAGGCGACCCTTTCGAGGCGATCTACGCGATCCGCGCCGGCTCCTTCAAGACCGACGTGATCCTCGAGGACGGCCGCGACCAGGTGACCGGCTTCCAGATGACCGGCGAAGTGCTGGGCCTGGACGGCATCAGCAGCGAGCACCACTCGTGCAATGCCATCGCCCTCGAAGACAGCGAAGTCTGCGTCATCCCCTTCGTTCGCCTGGAGGAGCTGTCCCGCCAGGTCGAGAGCCTGCAGCACCAGTTCCACAAGATCATGAGCCGCGAGATCGTGCGCGACCACGGCGTGATGATGCTGCTCGGCTCCATGCGCGCCGAGGAACGCCTGGCAGCCTTCCTGCTCAACCTGTCGCAGCGCTTCACGGCACGGGGCTTCTCCCCGTCCGAGTTCCACCTGCGCATGACCCGCGACGAGATCGGCTCCTACCTGGGGCTCAAGCTCGAGACCGTGTCCCGGGCCTTCTCTCGCTTCCAGGACGAAGGCCTGGTGGCGGTGCAGCAGAAGCACATCCGCATCCTCGACACGCCGGGCCTCAAGCGCATCCTCAACCACCACGCCAGCAGCTGAACACTCAGCCCGCCACGCCCAGGGCTGCCAGCCAGCCCAGCGGGTTCTTGGTCAGTGCCACCGACACGATGTAGGCAAAGGCCGCCAGCGCCGCGGCAAATGCCAGCATCCGCACGCCCCGCGGGCGGGTCGGCTTGAGCGCCACCATGCCCAGCCCGATATAGGCCAGCAGGCCCAGCACCTTGGCGGTGAGCCAGCCGTGCACGAAGGGCGCCTGCCCGGCCATCCAGGCCAGGCCGATGGCGCTGGCCAGCAGGCATGAATCGACGATATGGGGCAGCACGCGGGTCAACCGGGCCCGCAGCAGCGGCGAACCACTGAGCGACCAGATCCCGCGCAAAAGAAAACCCGCACCGCTGAGCGCGACGCAGGTGACGTGAAAATGCTTGAGAACCAGGTACATGTCGCCTCGAGTCAGCCAAACCCGGCGACAGCAGGATGCGGCACCGGGCCCCGCCAGGGCGGGACCCGAGACTTTAGCTGCGCAGGACGCCGACTTCCAGTGCCGAGAACCAGTTGATGAAACGCTGCACGTCGGCGCCGCGGTAGATCGCCCCGTGCTGCGGCACCATCATGTCGATCTCCAGGCGGGAGACCCGCTCGCACCAGTCGCGCTTGGCCTTGTCCGAGCCCATCCAGCGCTTGTGGAAAGCCTCGGCATGGCGGATGTGGCGGCCGAAATCCTCCACGTAGAGCCCGTTGTGGTCTGCCGGCAGCAGGGCCGCGCCCACGTCGCCCGAAAAGAGGATCTTCGCCTTCGGGTCATAAAGGTGGAAATTGCCCGATGAATGCAGGTAATGGGCCGGAATGGCCTGCAACTCGATGCCGCCCAGAAGGATCGTCATGCCGGGATCGGGGATGGGCACGAAGGTGCTTTCCTCGCCACCGAAGTGGGGCAGGAAGGACTGCCACAACCAGCTGATGTAGCACTTCAACTCCGGCTTGAACTCCAGCCACAGGGCCAGCGAGGAGATGATGTCCGGATCCTGGTGAGACGAGAAGATCCCCGCCAGGCGGGTCGGATCACACTCCGCCGAGAGGGCTGAGAACACCGACGGGAAGATCTCGATGCCGCCCGGGTCGCAGAGCAGCGCCTCCTTGCCCTTGACCACAACGTACTCATTGGTGTCGATGATGTGGCCGGGCTTGCTCGGGTCGCGGGCAATCGCCAGCCAGCGGTGATCGTCTTCTTCAAAAATGCAGTGGGCCTGCTTCATGGTCTGTCCTAGTCCTTAACGAGGCGTTCCTTGCCGAGAATTTCCAGTGAACGCTTGATCTGGGCGATCACTTCCGCAAAATCGGTCGATACCTGCATCAGCGCCGGGCTGAACGTACCGCCGTAGGCCGCCTCGATCTTGGCCGACCGCGCCAGCACCCCGCCCAGCTCGACGAGCTGCTGGGTCTCCTCCACGGCGGAGCGCAGGCGGATGTCGAGCGCGCGCAACTTGGCCTGCTGGGCCGCCAGGCGCGCCGCGCCACGGCGGCGGGCCTCCCGTGCACCGGGCACCCCATCGCCGCTGAGCCGGATGGCCTCGGCCAGGATCGATGAATTGCGCTGGTACTGGACCACGCCGGTGACGCTGCCCACGGAGCCGGAGGTCATGTCCCGCAGGGATGACATGTTGCGGGTCAGATCCTGGGCAAAACGGCGCAGCTCATTGGACAGTACACCGAAGCCGAGGGCCGCATTGCCTGCCCGCTTGGCCAGGAAGATGGCGTTGAGGGCCATCAGGTTGATGCGGAAGGCCGTGGCCACGATGGCCTTGATCTCCTCGTTCACGCGAACGATGCGGGCCAGTTCGCTGGAACCGCGGGCCTTGACGTGCAGATTGGGTTGAGGCGCGTTCATGGGGACTCTCGGGCGGCATGGGCCGCAGTGGGAATCATTGACGGCAAGCATTGACGGCTGGCGTTTGCAGGCATCATGGGCCCACCCCGCGAAGCGGCGCAGGCCTTGATGGCTGCGAGGCTTAACGGCGAAGCGCCGCCAAGCTTGAGGCCCCTTCAAGCCCCCCTCAAGCCCTATTCAGCCCTGCAAGGCAGGGCGCTCAGCGGGCCCCGGGTGCCGGCGCCAGGCGGCGCGGCGGCATCAGGAAATCCCGCGGGCGCGTGCGCAGACGCTGCCACAGGCGCCGGCGCAGCTCCTTCAGGTCGTCGCCCGACAGATCATAGGCACGCACCGCAGTGAGCAGCGACAGAACGAAGCTGACCCCCAGGTTGAGCACGAACATCACCGCCACGCCAAGCACCGCCAGGGTCAGCAGGCCGGTGCCGATCCACTCCACCTCGAGGGACGAGGTGGCGAGGCTGAGGATCCCCGAATTGAGGGTCACATGGCGCACGTCCAGGGGCAGGCCAAAGAACTTGCCCAGCACCGGCGTCATGCCGAGCATCAGGCCCAGCGAGATGTTGGTGGCCCAGCCCGACATGTTGCGGGACACGATGCCGGCCAGCCGGATCATGCGCAGCTGCCCGAAACGCAGGCCGAGGCGATGCTCGGCGATGGCCTGGGGCAGGCGGTGATAGACCGCCCAGTTATCGACCCAGCCGCCGACCAGAGCCGCCAGGTACAGGATGCAGCCGGTCAGCGCCGCATAGAAGACGGTGCCGCTGTCCACCGGGCTGAGGGCATGGAAGACATAGGTCGCCTCCGCCGTGCTGAGATAGGAATGGCCGGTGATCCACTGCCACACCGCATCGAAGGCGTAGGCACCGGTGGCCACCACCACCACGTTGGCGATGGTCGCCGCCAGTTGCGAGTGGCAGATCGCCGCGGCCGAATCGACGATCACGTCGAGGCGCTCGTTCCCCTTGCGGTCACGGATGATCGCCGCGAAGGCCGCCGCCGTCATGGCCGGCTGCTTGGTGGCGAGGATCAGCCCGAGGGCCTGCAGGATCAGGAAGCTCACCGCGTAGTTGAGGCCCGAGCCCAGGCCTTCGAGGAACAGCGCCAGCCCGGCCCCGGCAATCGCCATCTTCATGGCCGCCGTACCCACCGTGAGCAGGCCACCGCCAGCCGCAGCCACCCAGATGTGGCGATAGTCGGCCGGCGTCTCCGCGATGTAGTGCTCACCCGTCTTGCCGGCCCGGTCGACGATGCGCCGCTGCAGGCGCTGCAGGTTGCTGCGCACCAGGTGGCGCAGGCTGGTGCTATCGTGGGCTGCATAAGCCAGTTGCTGCAGCAGAGCCAGCACCGGCCCCGGCGACTCGCGCCCGGCCGCCATCACGGCGACGATGGCCTCCATGCGACCCAGGCAGCGATCGAGCACATCCAGCCCATAGACGATATCCACACTGATGCCCTCGGACTCCAGGCGGGTCGAGATCAGGTGCATCTCCTCGCGGCACGACTCCACATCGGTTTTCCAGGTGTCCAGCAGCGGTCCGGACAGGCGGCCCTGCTCCCAGGCGCACAACAGGTTCTCGCCGCTGGCAGCAAGCCGTCGGAAAGGCGAGCGGGCCACCGGACCGGACTGGCTGCGTGCCCTCAGCTTGAGCGACAGCCCCTGCCCCTGCAGGCGCGCCAGCAGCAGCCGGAAACCGTCGGCCATGGCGCGCCCGAGCGCCGCCGTCATCTCCGGCTCGTCCGCCGGGAACAGCAGGTCCACCGCCCGCTGCAGGGTGGAAGGCTGCAGCCCGCGGATCAGGGTCAGGTCACGCCGGCGCTCGTAGCTGCGGCCCATCAGCCGGCCCAGATCGTGGTCATCGCGGGGCGAGGGAATCAGCTTCGCGGTGAACCTGTCCCCGAACTCGGAAAGAAAGCCCCGGTCACTGGGGATGCCTACCTCACCGAAGAGATTGCCCCCTTCGGTCTCATCGAGCATCCGGCGCAAGGCCGCACGCACGGCCGCCGCCAGATCGGGATGGGCCGCCAGCACATCCATCAGCACCGCAAAGCGCTGGGTGGCAGAGCCATGTACATCAGCGGAATCAATATAGACATCGTTCCACAGCGCGCCGCCGGCCAGCCATGTATTGAGCGCCCGCCAGGCATCCAGCCGGTCAGGCAGCTGGTCGGCCGCGATCAGGTCATGCAGGCGCCGGGCCAACCGCGGCAGATCGCGCTGACCCTGCCGCTGGGCCGGCAGCACCGCGCGGATGCAGTCGAGCAGCGCTTCGGGGAGAAAAATGGGTTCTTTTTGCATAGGCGAAGTATGACCAAGCACGTCGATATTTGGTTCGTGGAGCGCAAGGCTGCCGATCCCGGATCCGGCGCCGGGCGGGTACCATCCTCCCCATGCTGCCCATCCTCTTCCAGGACGACCGCCTGGTCGCCATCCACAAGCCCTCGGGCCTGCTCGTCCATCGCAGCGAGCTCGACCGCCACGAGACCCGCTTCGCCGTGCAACTGCTGCGCGACCAGCTCGGTCGCCACGTCTATCCAGCCCACCGCCTCGACCGGGGCACCTCTGGGGTGCTGCTCTTCGCCCTCGATCGGGACACCGCCCGCATGGTCGGCGGCCAGTTCGAGCGGCAGGAGGTGGCCAAGACCTACCTCGCCGTGGTGCGCGGCCACCCGGCGGAAAGCGGCCACATCGACCACGCCCTGAGCCGCCGCCGGGACGACGCCGAGTGGGTCGGCAAGGACGCCTCTGACGAGGCCCGGCCCGCCGTCACCGACTTCCGCCGCCTCGCCACCTGCGAGCTACCCCACGCGGTGGACCGCTACCCCACCAGCCGCTACGCCCTGGTCGAGCTCTACCCGCAGACCGGACGGCGCCACCAGCTACGGCGTCATCTCAAGCACATCTCCCACCCCATCATCGGTGACGCCACCTTCGGCAAGGGGCGCCACAACCGCCTGTTCCAGGACCTGTTCGGCAGTGCCCGCATGCTACTGGCGTGCACCCGCCTGCAACTGCAGCACCCCGACGGCACCCCCCTGGACATCCAGGCGCCGCCCGACGACGACTTCGCGAGGGTGCTGGCCGCCCTCGGCTGGCAGGACGCGGCGCCCGGCCCCGACACGCGCCCTTGAGGTCCCCGCCCTTAACTTCTCTTTACCCGGCGATAACCCGCCTTAACACCATCCATCCCTAGACTCCGGAGCAAACCACAACCCGGAGCCCCCCCATGCACGACCATCCCCAGGGCCTCGCCCACGACCTCGCCACGCTGCTGCGCACCGCCCCCGATCGCCGCCAGGCCCTGCGCTGGCTGCTCGCCGGCGCCGCGGCGCCCCTGGCCGGCTGCGGCGGCGGTGCGGAGATCAGCGTCGGCGGCATCGGCACGTCCACCGGCAGCTCATCCTCCACGGACACCACCACGGTGAGCAGCTGTTCGCTCATCCCCGAGGAAACCGCCGGCCCCTATCCCGCCGATGGCTCCAACTCCAACAGCAACGGCATCGCCAATGCCCTCAGCCTGAGCGGTATCGTGCGCAGCGACATCCGCAGCAGCATCGCCGGCGCCAGCGGCGTGGCGGCCGGCATTCCGCTGACCTTCACCCTGCAGCTGGTCAACACCGCCAGCAGCTGCGCCAACCTGGCCGGCTATGCCGTCTACCTGTGGCACTGCACCCGCGACGGGCTGTACTCGCTGTACAGCAGCGGCGTCACCGGCGAGAACTTCCTGCGTGGCGTGCAGGTCAGCGACAGCGGCGGCAAGCTCAGCTTCCTGACCATTTTCCCGGGCTGCTACGCCGGGCGCATGCCGCACATCCATTTCGAGATCTACCCCACGCTGGCCGCGGCCACCGGCGCCGGCAACAAGGTGAAGACCTCGCAGATCGCCCTGCCCAGCGCCGCCTGCCAGGAGGTGTATGCCACCAGCGGCTACGGCAACAGCGCCGCCAACCTGGCGGGCATCAGTTTTGCCAGCGACAACGTCTTCAGCGACGGCACCAACCTGCAGATGGCCACCCTCAGCGGCAACACCACCACGGGCTACAGCGCCTCGCTTGTCGTCGGCATAAGCGCCTGACGATTCCCCCGATCCGGCGGGGCGATCGGAAAAAAAACGGGCTGCGGCATCGAAGCGCTTTCACCCGTAACACAGGCCGGCTAAGATTCGCGGTTACTTGCGTTCAGTCCCCATGAATTTTTCCGACCGCTTCGACCTTTCCCGCCCCGCCTGGCAGCGCGCCGCCCGCATCGGCCCGGTGCTGGCCTGGGCGCTCGCCCTGTCCGTCACCGCCTGGGTGGCTGCCGACCTGTTCTGGCGCTTCAGCGCGCCCGCCCGCCCGGCCCTGCCCCCGGGTGGCCTCGCCGAGCCCCAGGCAGCCGCCGATGCCATCGCCAGCCGCCACCCCATGGGGCTGGGCCGCAGCGGCGCGCCGACGGCCGCGCCGGTCGCCGCCCGCTACACCCTCCAGGCCGTGGTCACGGGCGGCGACGGCCGTCCCGGCTGGGCCGTTCTGTCCGCCGACGGCGGGCCCCAGGCCGGGGTTGTCGAGGGGCAGGAATTCCAGCCCGGCATCACCCTCGCCCGCGTCTTCGCAGACCGGGTCGAACTGTCCGTCGGCGGTACCAGCCAGAGTGTGCCGCTGAGCTCCCGCGGCAACGCCGGCCCGGGGGCTGTCCCGCTGCCAGCCGGCCAGCCGCCCGCCGTCAATGTCATCAACACCCTGCCCACGCTCCAGGCCGCCGGCAGTTCCGACACCCCCACCGAGATCCCGGATTCCGGCCCGCGTGCCCTGCCGCCCGGCTTTCCGACCCAGACCGCGCCCAACCAATGAAATCAGCCCGCCGCAGCCCCGGGTCCGCCCGCCGGCATCTTGCCGCCTGCCTCGCCATCGCCTTCGCCACCCCTGCCCTGCTGGCCCCCCTGCCGGCCACGGCTGCGGGCAAGGGCGCCGTCCGGGACACCCACAGGAACGCCGGCGCACCGGACAGCACGGGCGACCCGGTCTCCCTGAACTTCGTCAACGCCGACATCGGCGCGGTGATCCAGGCGATCTCCAAGATCTCCGGACGCAACTTCGTGGTGGACCCGCGGGTCAAGGGCACCCTCAACATCGTCACCGCCAAGCCGGTTCCCCGCCACCTGAGCTACTCGATCCTGCTGTCGGCCCTGCGCCTGCAGGGCTACGCGGCCATCGAGGGCCAGGGTGTCACCAAGATCGTCCCGGAGGCAGACGCCAAGCTGCACGCGGTGCCCGTCGGCAAGGGCCAGGGCGCTGGCGGCGGCGACCGCCTGACCACCCAGGTGTTCACCCTCAAGCATGAATCCGCCACCCAGCTGGTGCCGGTGATCCGCCCGCTGGTGTCGCCCAACAACACCGTCACCGCCTACCCGGGCAACAACACCCTGATCGTCACCGACTACGCCGAGAACATCGGCCGCATCGCCCAGATCGTCGAATCCATCGACGTGCCCCAGGGCGACATGCGGGTCATGCCGCTCAAGCACGCCTCGGCCCTCGACCTGGCCCAGACCGTCAATCGCCTGCTCTCCGACAGCGGCGCCGGCACGGCCATGGCCGGCGGGGTGGCCTCCGGCGACCCCAGCCAGCGCGTCTCGGTGATCGGCGACCCGCGTACCAACAGCCTGCTGGTACGCTCCGAGAACCCCTCCAAGCTCAACGCCGTGCGCCAGCTGGTGGCCAACCTGGACCAGCCCGGCGCGGCCGGCAACATCCACGTGGTGTACCTGAAGAACGCCGAGGCGGCCAAGGTCGCCCAGACCCTCCGCGCGGTGCTGTCCGGCGAATCCGGCACCACCAGCCAGACCTCCAGCACCAGCACCTCCTCGTCCGGCAGCAGCTTCGCCCCGACGAGCACGGCCATGTCCAGCACCAGCAGCAGCAACACCGGCAGCGGCCTGGGCAGCACGCCCTCCTTCAGCAACAACCAGAGCGGAACCTCCAGCAGCGGCAGCGGTACCGGTGGCGGCATGGTGCAGGCCGACCCGATGAGCAATGCGCTGATCATCACCGCGCCCGAGGCCATCTACAACAACGTGCGCAAGGTCATCGACCAGCTCGACCGGCGCCGTGCCCAGGTCTACGTCGAGGCCCTGATCACCGAGGTCAGCACCGAGAAGGCCGCCGAGATCGGCATCCAGTGGCAGGCCGGCAAGCTCGGCTCCACCTCGGTGTTCGGCGGCACCAGCTTCAACAGCAGCGGCAACAACATCCTCAACCTGGCGGGCAGCCTGGCCAGCGCCAGCTCCACCACCCTGCCCGGCAACGGCCTCAACCTGCTGCTGGGCGGCGGCACCATCACCGTGGGGGGCCGCGAGATCGCCAACCTCAACATGCTGGCGCGCTTCCTGGAGTCGGACACCCGGGCCAACATCCTGTCCACGCCAAACCTGATCACCCTCGACAACGAGGAAGCCAAGATCGTGGTCGGCCGCAACGTGCCCTTCGTCACCGGCACCTATGCCACCACCGGCACCACCGCCACCGCCAACCCCTTCACCACCGTCGAGCGGCGTGACGTGGGCCTGACCCTCAAGGTCAAGCCGCAGATCTCCGAAGGCGGCACCGTGCGCCTGCAGATCTACCAGGAAGCCTCCTCGGTGATCGAATCCACCGCCACCAGCGTGACCGGCCCCACCACCACCAAGCGCTCCATCGAATCCACCGTGCTGGTGGACGACGGCTCCATGATCGCCCTCGGCGGCCTGGTGGAGGACACCTACAGCGGCGGCGTCGAAAAGGTGCCGGTGCTCGGCGACATTCCCTACCTGGGCCAGTTCTTCCGCTACGACAGCCGCAAGCGTGCCAAGACCAACCTGATCGTCTTCCTGCGCCCGGTGATCCTGCGTGACGCCGCCAGCCTCAAGGACATCTCGGCCGACCGCTACAGCTACGTGATCGACCAGCAGCTGGCCAACGACCGGGCCGAGGCGCTTATGCGCGGCGAGCCCAACCCGCCCCAGCTGCCGCCGCCGGGCAGCCCGCCGCCGGCCGTGCCCTACAACCGTCCGCAAACGCCGCCTGCCGTGGCCCCCAGCGCCGACGCCCGCCCTGCCCAAGCCCAATGAGCGCCCCGGCCCTGCCCTATGCCTTCGCCAAGGCCCACGGCATCCTGGTCGCCAACCAGGGGCCCGAGCACGCCCAGCTGATCCTGCGCGAGGGCGCCGACCTGGCCGCCCTCGCCGAAGTCCGGCGCAGCCTGGGCCTGCCCCTGCAGATCGAGAGCATCTCCCGCGCCGCTTTCGAGGCGCGCCTGTCCGAAGCCTATTCCGGCGCCGACGGCAACGCCGCCGAAGTGGTCGCCGACGTGGGCCAGGAGGTGGACCTCACCCAGCTGATGACCGAGCTGCCGACGGTCGAAGACCTGCTCGAGAGCCAGGACGACGCGCCCATCATCCGCATGATCAATGCGCTGCTCACCCAGGCCGTGCGCCAGGCCGCCAGCGACATCCACATCGAGCCCTACGAGCGCCATTCAGTGGTGCGCTTCCGCCGCGACGGCGTATTGGTGGACGTGGCCCAGCCCCACCGCGCCCTGCACGCTGCAATGGCCTCGCGGATCAAGATCATGGCCAGCCTGGACATCGCCGAAAAGCGCCTGCCCCAGGACGGCCGCATCGCCCTGCGCCTGGCCGGCCGCCAGGTGGACGTGCGGGTATCCACCCTGCCCACCACCCACGGCGAGCGCATCGTGCTGCGCCTGCTCGACAAGGGCAGCGGCCAGCGCGGCCTCGACAGCCTGGGCATGGCCGCCGACACCGTGGCCCCCTTCTCGCGCCTGCTCGGCGAACCCCACGGCATCCTGCTCGTCACCGGCCCCACCGGCTCCGGCAAGAGCACCACCCTGTACGCCGCGCTGCAGGGCATGGACGCCCGCAGCCGCAACATCGTCACCGTGGAAGACCCGGTCGAATACGACCTCCCCGGCGTCGGCCAGATCCAGGTCAACAGCAAGATCGAGCTGTCCTTCGCCCGCGCCCTGCGCGCCATCCTGCGCCAGGACCCGGACGTCATCATGATCGGCGAGATCCGCGACCTGGAGACCGCCCAGATCGCCGTGCAGGCCAGCCTCACCGGCCACCTCGTGCTGGCCACCCTGCACACCAACGACGCCGCCTCGGCGGTCACCCGCCTGGTGGACATGGGCGTCGAGCCCTTCCTGCTCGCCTCCACCCTGCGCGGCGTGCTGGCCCAGCGCCTGGTGCGCAAGCTCTGCCCGGTGTGCCGCAGCCCCCAGCCGGCCAGCCCGGCCGACCGGGAACTGCTCGGCCCCGACACCCCGGCCCAGCTCTGGCATGCCCCCGGCTGCCCCGAATGCACCCGCAGCGGCTACGCCGGCCGCACCGGCATCTACGAACTGATCGTCGCCGATGAAGCCTTCCAGCGCCTCATCCACACCGGCGCCGAAGAGGCCGCCCTGCGCGCCCACGCCCTCGCCCATGGCTGCCGCAGCCTGCGTGACGACGGCCTGCGCCTGCTCGCCGACGGCCTCACCTCCGCGGAGGAGCTGCTCCGCGTGACCCGCGAATGACCGCCTTCCGCTACCGCGCCCTCGACACCGCCGGCCACGAAGCCGCCGGCGTCATCGAAGCCGACACCGGCAAGGCTGCCCGCGGGCTGCTGCGCGAGCGCGGCCTGTTTCCCCTCGAGGTGGCCTCGGTCAGCCAGGGCGGCGCCGGCAGCAAGTCGGTGCGGCGCAAGCTGCGCGACGCCGACCTGACCCTGCTGACCCGCCAGTGGGCCACCCTGCTGGCCTCCGGCCTGACCGTCGAGCAGGCCCTCGCCGCCCTCATCGAACAGGCCGAGACCGAAGCCACCCGCCAGCTGCTGGCCGGCGTGCGCTCCGAGATCCTCGGCGGCTACAGCCTGCGCGCCGCCCTCGACCGCTATCCCCAGGCCTTCTCGACCCTCTACCGGGCCTCGGTGGCGGCCGGCGAGAAATCCGGCGAGCTGGCGCGGGTCATGAACCAGCTGGCCGACTACCTCGACCGCAGCCACGCCCTGCGCACCAAGACCCTGCAGGCCCTGCTCTACCCGGCCATCGTGGCCAGCGTGGCCCTGCTCGTCATCGTCGGCCTGATGACCTACGTGGTGCCCCAGGTGGTGTCCGTCTTCCAGCAGAGCAAGCAGGCCCTGCCCCTCCTCACCCGCAGCCTGATCGTGGCCAGCGCCCTGCTGCGCGAATGGGGCTGGCTGCTCGTGCTGGCCATCATCGGCGCCGTGCTGGCCGCCCGCACCGCCCTGCGCGACACCACCGTCAAGCGCCGCTGGGACGCCTGGCTGCTGCGCCTGCCGATGCTCGGCCGGCACCTGCGCACCCTCGACGCCACCCGCTTCGCCAGCACCCTGTCCATCCTCGCCGGCAGCGGCGTGCCCCTGCTGGCCGCCCTCGAGGCCGGCCGCCAGGTGATCACGCGGCTGCCCCTGGCCGACGCCGTCGGGCTCGCCGCCGAGCGGGTCCGCGAAGGCCAGCCCCTGTCCCGCGCGCTGGGCGCCAGCCGCCAGTTTCCGCCGCTGCTCATCCACATGCTGGCCAACGGCGAGGCCACCGGCCGCATCGACGAACTCCTCGACCGGGCCGCCCGCCTGCAGCAGGCCGAACTCGAGAACCGCACCGCCACCCTCACCGCCCTGCTCGAGCCGGTGCTGCTGCTGGCCATGGGCGGCTTCGTGCTGCTCATCGTGATGGCCGTGATGCAACCCATCATCGAAATCAACACCCTGATGAAGTAAGGACCCCACCATGCTCAAGACCCTGCGCCGCAGCCGCGGCTTCACCCTGATCGAAGTGATGGTCGTCATCGTCATCCTCGGTGTGCTCGCCGCCCTGGTGGTGCCCAAGGTGATGAGCCGCCCCGACGAGGCCCGCGTGGTCGCCGCCCGCCAGGACATCTCCGCCATCATGCAGGCCCTCAAGCTCTACAAGCTCGACAACCGCCGCTACCCCAGCGCCGACCAGGGCCTCGCCGCGCTGGTCGCCAAGCCCACCACCGCGCCGGTGCCCGACAACTGGAAGTCCTACCTCGACAAGCTGCCCATGGACCCGTGGGGCAAGCCCTACCAGTACGTGCTGCCCGGCCTCAAGGGCGAGGTGGACGTGATGAGCTTCGGCGCCGACGGCCTGTCCGGCGGCGAAGGCTTCGACGCCGACATCGGCTCCTGGAACCTCTGATGCCCCTGCGGGCGGCCCATCCGAGCCGGGGCTTCACCCTGATCGAGGTCATGGTGGTGCTGGTCATCATGGGCCTGGTCGCCACCAGCCTGACCCTCGGCCTCGACAGCCTGCGCGGGCGCGATGTGGACCAGGCCCTGCGCCGCCTGCGCCTGGTGATGGAGGCCACCGCCGACCGGGCCTCGGTGCGCGGCCGCCCGATCGCCCTTGAGCTGCTGCCCGACGGCTACCGCTTCTCGGCCCTCGACGCAGACGACAACTGGCGCCCCCTCAACGACCCACCCGTCTTCACCGAGAAGACCCTGCCCACCGGCCTGGCCTGGCGCGGCCTGCGCCTCGACGGCCAGGGCCAGGCCGACAGCACCCGCCTGCAGTTCGGCACCCAGCCGCCCGAATACGAACTGCGCCTCGCCACCCCCTCCGGCGAAGCCCTCCTCACCGGCAAGGCCAACGGGGAGGTGGTGCTGCAGCTGCCGGGCCGCAGCTCATGAGCCGGGTCCGCGGCGGCAACGCCGGCTTCACCCTGCTCGAAACCCTGGTGGCCCTGGCCATCCTGGCCATCGCCCTGAGCGCCGCCTTCCGCGCCATGGGCGTGGCGGCCCAATCGTCCGGCGAGCTGCGCGAACGCCTGGTGGGCGACTGGATCGCCGAGAACCGCCTGGCCGAGCTGCGCGCCACCCAGGCCTGGCCGGCCCCCGGCAGCAGCGAAGGCACGGTGGATCAGGCCGGCCGCAGCTACCGCTGGCGCGAAGAGGTCAAGAACACCGCCAACCCCCTGTTCCGCCGGGTGGACGTGAGCGTCTACGCGCCGGAATCCGACAGCCACACCATCGCCCGGCTCAGCGGCTACGTGGCCAAGGCCCTGCAATGACGCGGCAGCACATCCGGCAGGGCGGCCTGACCCTCATCGAGCTGATGGTGGCCCTGGCCATCTTCGCCGTGCTCGGCGTGCTCTCCTACCGCGGCCTGGCCGAGGTCAGCCACAGCCAGGCCCGCCTCGAGGAAGGCTTCGAGCGCTGGCGCGCCATCGGCCGCTGCGTACAGCGCATCGACACCGACCTGCTGCAAGCGGTGGCCCCCGGTGCCGGCCAGGTGCCCGGCAGCGTGGTGCGCAGCGCCGCCCTGGTCCTCGGCCGCAGTGCCGACGGGGGCGGGCCGGAGCTGCAGTTCCTGCGTCTCGACGAAACCCGCGGCCTGCGCCGGGTCGCCTACCGCCTGCGCGACGGGCGCCTCGAATGGCTGCGCTGGAACGGCCGCGACGCCATCGGCGAGCCGATCGTCGAGCCCCTGCTCGACAAGGTCCGCAACGTCACCTGGAGCTTCCTGTACAACAACGGACGGCTCGCCGCCTGGCCGCCGGCCGATGGCCGCGTGGCCCTGCCCGACGGCCTGGTGCTGGAGCTCGAGCTGCCCGACCAGGGCGTCATCACCCGGGTCATCTCGCTGCGATGAAGCCACGCCACACCAGCCCCCGCCCCCGCCAGCGCGGCGCCGCCGTCATCCTGGCCCTGCTCACGGTGGCCCTGGTGGCCGGCATTGCCGCTGCCACGGTGGGCGACCTGGGCGTCGCCATGGACCAGGTGCAGGGCCGCCACGACCAGGCCCAGGCCCGCCAGCTGGCCCGCGGTGCGGTGGACTGGGCGCGCAACGTGCTGGCCGACGACCGCCGCAACAACGCCGAGGTGGACCACCTGGGCGAAGCCTGGGCCACCCGCATCCCGCCCACCCCGGTCGAGGAGGGCGAGGTCAGCGGCGAACTGCAGGACATGTCCGGGCGCTTCAACCTCAACAGCCTGGCCAACGGTGTGAGCGGCAGCAACCCCTTGGCCGGCGACACCTTCCTGCGCCTGCTCGAGCAGGCCGGCGTCAGCCAGCAGGAGGCCCTGGCCCTGCGCAATGCCCTCACCGACTGGCTCGACGCCGACAGCACCCCCAGCCTGCCCGGCGGCGCCGAGATCGACTGGTACGCCGCCCAGCAGCCCCCCCGGCGCCCCGCCAACGGCCCCCTGGTGGCGGTCAGCGAACTGCTGCAGATCCGCGGCTTCACCCCCACCCTGGTGGCGCGCCTGAGCCCCTTCGTGGCGGCGCTGCCCGACGCCGACAGCGCCATCAACGCCAACACCGCCCCGCCGGAAGTGCTCGCCGCCGCCGTCGAAGGCCTCAGCCTGGACACCGCCCGGGTGCTGGTGGCCGAGCGCGGCCGCGCCTGGTACAAGGACATCGCCGAC
Organism: Zoogloea dura; assembly: GCF_012927165.1. GTDB lineage: Bacteria > Pseudomonadota > Gammaproteobacteria > Burkholderiales > Rhodocyclaceae > Zoogloea > Zoogloea dura. The sequence goes on along the minus strand of NZ_JABBGA010000016.1, from coordinate 15,629 downwards.
TTCAAGGCCCGCCTGCGCGACCGGCAGATTGAAAGCACGGCCGAACGCTTCGACGTGCGCAGCCGCTATTTCCTCGCCACCGGGCGTGCCCAGTACGGCGTCTCCATGGTCCGCATGGAAGTCCTCCTCGATCGACCCACCGGCCAGGGCAGCGCCTGGCCCGTCATTGTCTGGCAGAAACTCCTATGACCCGTCTCCTCCTCGCCCTCGACGAGCAATGGCCCACCCGGCCGGACTGCCCCTGGGTGCTCCTCGGGCCGGACGGCCAGCCTGTCTCCGAAGGCCATTCCGAACCCCGCCACTGGCCGGCTGCCGCCGAATGCGAAGTCGTCCTCACCGGCGCCCAGTGCCTGTGGCTGGAAGTGCTGCTGCCCCGCGCCGCCCGCCGCGACCTGCCGCGCCTGCTGGCCTACGCCCTCGAGGACCGGCTGCTCAAGGACCCGGACACCCAGCACCTCACCCTCACCCACCGGCGCCCGGCCGACGAGGCCGACAAGGACCTGGCCGGCGTGCTGGTGATCGCCCGCGAGCGCCTGCGCAACCTGGTGGCCCAGCTCACCGCCATCGGCCGCAGCCCGCGCCGCGTGATGGCCGAAGTGCAGACCGCGCCGGCCGGCGGCGACAGCTGGCAGCTCAGCCTGGGCCCGGCCGGCGCCATCCTGCGCTGTGATGCCCATGGCGGCCTGGCCCTCGACACCGACATCCTGTCGCCCCTGGTGGCCGGCCAGGCCGCCGCCGCGCGGGCCGCCAACCGGGCCCCGGCCGGCCTGGAGCTGCACGCCGCCCCCGGCCTGCCCCTGCCCGACCTGCCGGCCCTCGAAGCCGACAGCGGCCTGCCCACCCGCTCCGGCGCACCCTACCAATGGTGGCAGGGCGCCAGCGGCAAGGCCGCCAACCTCCTCAATGGTGACTTCGCACCGCGCAGCAGCACCAGCCGGCTGGCCGCCATCGGCAAGCCGCTGGCCCTGGCCGGCGCCGCCCTCGGCATCTGGCTGGCCGCCACGGTGGGCGAGGTGTTGTGGCTCAAGCACAGCCTGTCGGGCATCGGAGAGCGCATCGAGCGGGTCTACCGCAGCAGCTTCCCCAACGCCCCCGCCGTCGCCCCGGCGGCCCAGATGCGCCAGCAGCTCAACCTGGAGCGGGCCCGCCACGGCCTGCTGCGTGACGACGACGCATTGGCCCTGCTGGCCCGTGCCACCGAGGCCCTGGGCAACGACGCCGCCGGCAGCGTGGCCGCGCTGCGCTACGAGGAAGGCCGCCTCGACCTGACCCTCAGCGGCCAGGGCGCCGCCCGCGCCGAAGCCGTGGTCGGCCTGCTGGCCAGCCGTGGCGTGCTGGCCGACCTGCGCCGCGACGGCGCCACCCTGCACCTGCTGCTGCGCCCGGAGACCCTGCAATGAGCGCCCCCACTTCTGCCCCGATTTCCGCCCCAACCTCCACCGCCAGCCCCATCGCGCAAGCAAGCGCCCGCCTGCGCAGCGCCTGGCACGCCATCAGCCCGCGCGAGCAGCGCCTGGTGAGCCTGGCCGGCGGCGTGCTGGGCATTGCCGCGGTGGTCGGCCTGTTCGACTGGAGCCAGGCCGAGCACGCCCGCCTGGAGCGCAGCCTGCCCCGCGCCGAGGCCCAACTCGAACAGGTCCAGGAAGCCGCCACCGAGATCGCCCGCCTGCGCACCGTCACCCCACCGGCCCGCCCCACCGGCCCGGCCCTGCTCGAAGCCGTGCAGGCCAGCGCCAAGGCGCGTGGCCTGGCGCTGGTGGCCCAGGCCGGCGGCGAAGGCATCCAGATCAAGGGCCAGGCCGATTTCGACGCCCTGATGGGCTGGCTCGCCACTCTGCAGAAAGACCAGGGCCTGCGCGTGCGGCGCATGGAGATCCAGCCGCAGGGCGAGCAGGCCGGCATCGACGCGCTGCTCGTCGGCCCCGACGGCGCCTGAGGCCGAATGTTCAAGAAACTCCTGCTGCTGCTTGCCCTCAGCCTCGCCTTCATCGTCGCCAAGGCCCCCGCCAGCCTGCTCGACAGCCTGCTCGCCCATTTCACCGAGGGCGGCCTGCGCCTGCAGCAGGCCGAAGGCAGCCTGTGGCACGGCCGCGGCGTGCTCGCCAGCCGGGCCGCCGACGGGCGCAGCCTGACGCCCTGGCTGCCCCTCGGCTGGCACTTCGACAACACCGCCCTGGCCCGCCTGTCCCTGGGCTGGAGCCTCGACAGCGCCGGCACTCCGCTGGGCCAGGTGGAAGCCGGCCCGCAAGGCCTGAGCGTCAAACACCTGGCCCTCCACGCCCCGGTGGATGCCGCCGTATCGCCGCTGCCCCACCCCGCCGCGCGGGCCGGCTGGCAGGGCGACCTGAGCATCGACGCGCCCGCCTGGCACTGCCCGCCGGACGGCCGCTGCAGCGGCGAGGCCCGCCTGCTGTGGCGTGGGGCCCGCGCCGCCCTGTTCCCCGGCCGCAACTTCGGCGATTACGAGATCCACCTGCAGGCCAAGGACGGCCACCTCCACTACAGCCTGCAGACCCTGGCCGGCGAAGTCCGCGCCCAGGGCAGCGGCGAGCTGGCCCCCGGCGGCATGCCCAGCTTCGACGGCCAACTGTCGGGCGACCCGGAATTCCTCAAGCGCCTGCCCTCCATCGCCGCCGGCGCCGCCCGCCCCACCGGCCAGCCCGGCCACTTCGAGATCCACTGGCCGCCCCGCTGATGCCGCGCGCCTTTCATCCACCTGCCGATTCGTCCAGAATGGCAGGCCACCATCAGACAGCACTTCCGACAACCCACCTCGCAGCAAGGTCTCGTCCATGAATCCGATCCAAGCCGCCCGCGCCGCCGGCCAGCAAGTCTGGCTCGACAACCTGTCCCGCGCCCTGATCAACGAAGGCCACCTGGCCCGCCACATCGACAAGGGCGTGGCCGGCGTCACCACCAACCCGGCGATCTTCCACAAGGCCATCGCCGAAGGCCAGGACTACCGCCCCGCCCTCGACGCCCTGCGCAGCGAGAACCTGAGCGCGGAAGGCCGCTACGAGCGCCTGGTGATCGAGGACGTGCAGCGCGCCTGCGATGTGATCCGCCCGGTCTTCGAGGCCAGCCAGGGCGACGCCGGCTACGTGAGCCTGGAAGTCTCCCCCGCCCTCGCCGACGACGAGGCCGGCACCGTGGCCGCCGCCCGCCGCCTGCGCGCCGCCGTGGCCCGCGACAACCTGCTGGTCAAGATCCCCGCCACCGCGGCCGGCGTGCGCGCCATCGAGACCCTCATCGGCGAAGGCCTCAGCCTCAACGTCACCCTGATGTTCTCCCTCAAGCACGTGGACGCCGTGGCCGGCGCCTACCAGCGCGGCCTCGAGAAGCTCGCCGCCGCCGGTGGCAACCTGGGCAAGGTGCGCTCGGTGGCCAGCGTCTTCCTGTCGCGCTGGGACGCCCTGGTGGACAAGCTCCTCGAAGAGAACGGCAGCGAAGCCGCCCTGGCCCTGCGCGGCAAGACCGGCGTGGCCCTCGCCCGCCAGGCCTACCAGCGCTACCTGGCGCGCTTCCACGGCGAAGGCTTCGCCGCCCTGGCAGCCCACGGCGCCCGCCCGCAGAGCATGCTGTGGGCCAGCACCGGCACCAAGAACCCCGCCTACCCCGACCTCATGTACGTGGAGCCGCTGATCGGCCAGGAAACCGTCAACACCCTGCCCGACGCCACCCTCGCCGCCTTCCTCGACCACGGCCAGGTCCGGCCCGGCAGCATCGGCGCCGATCCGGAAGCCACCACCGCCCAGCTCGCCGCCCTGGCCAGCCTCGGCATCGATCTCGACACCCTCGGCGAACGCCTGCAGCAGGACGGCCTGGCCCAGTTCGCCACCGCCTTCGGCAAGCTGCTGGAACTGACGGCCTGAGCGCCTGGCCCGGGGGCTCCGGGGCCTTGGTGCCCCGGCTCAGTGCCCCGGACGAGCCAACGCCTCAATGCACGGCGGGCGGCGTGCCGTTCAGATCACCCTAGCGCCCCGGAAAGCGCCCGCGCATCACCACTGCAAGAACCAGCCCCGACGCCAGCAGGACGGTGGAGTCCGGCTCGGGCACCGTACCGCCGGCCTGCGCCAGCACGACATTGTCGAAAGACACCGTCGCGCTGCTCGCAGCCATGTCCATCCCTCCCGAGGAGAGATAGAGCACGTGCTGACCCGCGGTGAGGTCCAGCATCACGGACTGGGCGAGGTGCCACACATTGGGCGCCAGGCCGTTGCGCAGGATGGCCTGGTACTCGTCAGCATAGGTTCGTGAGAACACCGTGTTCGGCACCACAACGGGCGTTACACCCGGCGCGGAACCATACATGTTGTCCAGGTAGATCTTCGCCCCGTTGAAGCTCGTCCCGGTGGAGACATTGTTCAGCCGAAAATCAAACGTCAGCTGGTAGCTGCCTGCATCGGCAACCGTGAAGCTCTGGAAGATGTAGAACTTGTCCCGCGTCGGATTTCGCGGGCCACTCGTCGCAAACAGCATGGCCCCCTGGTACACGGTGGCGTTATCGATCTGCCCCGTGATACCCGACCATCCGGTGGGAATCCCGTAATTGGTCCATCCCCCCTGCGAGGCGGAGTAATAGGACGAGAAATCGCCATTGGAAATCAGGTTGGGAGAGGCCATTGCAGCCGGCACTGCAAAGCCGTTCAACAGCAATAAAAACAATGACGTGCGCTTCATGCCCAGGCTCCCATGATCGAGAAGAATTTTCTTATTCTCTCGACTCCGGCTTAAGGCTTTCTTAACCCAGCCTCTGAATCAACCCGCCCGCATCTGCCGATCCGGATGATGGTCGGGCTGCCTGCCTCGCAAGCCTGGCCCCCTCCGGCAGCACGCCTTGGCCAGCGACTCATAAGCAAAGTCAAATATGTTGGTTCGTTTCGGTTTTGCTGACGGTTAGCCTCTTTGCTCCAGCCCCCATATCCGCCAAGAGAGGCAATCCTCAAGATGAAGCGCCGAAACCTCGCCCCTGCCATGCTGCTCCTCGGTCTTTGCTCGCCCGGCCTGGCGCTTGCCACGAATGGCTACTTCAGCCACGGCTACGGGGTCAAATCACAGGGAATCGCCGGAATCGGCATCGCCCTGCCCCAGGACGGCCTGGCCGCAGCGACCAATCCAGCCGGAACCGCCTGGATCGGCGACCGCGCCGACGTTGGCGTGACCTGGTTCCGGCCCAACCGCGGTGCCGAGATCAAGGGCAACGACCTGGGGCCCTACGGCAGCCTCGACGGGCATTACGACGGCAATGGCACCCGGAACTTCATCATCCCCGAACTCGGCTACGTCAAACAGTTGGGTCCGCAATGGGCGGCCGGCGTCGCGGTATACGGCAACGGCGGCATGAATACCGACTACGGCAACAACCCTTTTGCCAGACTCGGTGGAACAGGCCCCGCAGGCATCAACCTCGAACAACTCTTCGTGTCACCGTCGCTGGCCTACAAACTGAACGACAGCCATGCCATCGGCCTGGCCTTGAATCTTGCCTACCAGCGCTTTGAGGCCAAGGGCATACAGCCCTTCACGCAGGCCTCGGCGTCACCAGGCAATGTCACGAATCGCGGCACCGACTCCTCCACCGGCTGGGGTGCGCGCATTGGCTACACCGGCAAGCTGACCCCTGCACTCACCGTCGGCGCAACCTACGCCACCAAGACCCGGATGGGCAACTTGGACAAGTACAAGGGCCTGTTTGCCGAGGACGGCGGCTTTGATGTTCCCGCCAATTTCGGTATCGGTCTCGCCTGGCAGGCGAGCAAGGCCCTGACCCTGGCCGCCGATGTCCAGCGCATTGAGCTGAGCGACATCAAATCCGTTGGCAACCCCATCGCCAACCTGCTGGCAGGCAACCCGCTCGGCAGCTCGAACGGCGGCGGCTTCGGCTGGCGCGACGTAACGGTCGTCAAGATCGGCGCCGCCTATGACCTGACCGACGACTGGACAATCCGCGGCGGCTACAGCCATGCAACCCAGCCGGTGCCGTCCAGCCAGACCTTCTTCAATATCCTGGCCCCCGGCATCGTGCAGGACCACCTGAGCCTGGGCGCCAGCTTGAAACAGGGCAAGGACGGCGAACTGAGCATTGCCTACACCCATGCCTTCAAGACGACGGTTAACGGCAGCGGCTCGATTCCGCCGGGCTCACCGCTTGCCGGCGGCTTTGGGGGTGGCGAAGCCAACCTGCACATGTTTGAAGACATCTTCGCCATTGCCTACGGCTGGAAGTACTGACACCCGGAACACACCGGCAGGAGAGATCGGGTGAGCATCGACTGGACACATTTTTCGCCCTGGAGCGCCCTCATCGGCGGAGCCCTGATCGGGCTGGCCGCCTCATTACTGCTGCTGGCAAACGGACGGATAGCCGGAATCAGCGGCATCCTCAGCGGGCTACTGGGGCCGGCGGACAGTAACCGGCGCTGGCAGACCAGCTTCGTCCTGGGCCTCCTCGCCGCCCCCACCCTCTGGGCACTCGCGGCGCCGGGTGGTCTGCCGGTTTCGCGCCTGGCCGTGAGCAGGCCGGCAGACTGGGCCGTGCTGTGCGTCGGAGGCCTGCTCGTCGGCTTCGGCACCCGCCTGGCCAACGGCTGTACCAGCGGCCACGGCGTGTGCGGGCTGGCACGCCTGTCCCGCCGCTCACTGGCAGCAGTGCTCGTATTCATGGCGTCCGGCTTTGCCACCGTCTTTCTTGCCAGACATGCGCTTGGCAACTAACCGAAACACGCTCGGCGCTTACGCACATGACACCCCTACTCGCACTGCTCAGCGGCCTGATCTTTGGAGTCGGCCTGATCGCCTCCGGAATGAGCGATCCGGCCAAGGTGCTGGGCTTCCTCGATCTGGCCGGAAGCTGGGATCCATCCCTCGCCCTCGTGATGGCGGGCGCCATCGGCGTGGCACGCCTGCCCTTCGCCTGGGCCCTCAAACAGCCCCGCTCATGGCTCGGCCACCCCATGCCCCCAACGCCGCTCCAGACGATCGATCGCAGCCTCATCGCCGGCAGCGCCGTATTTGGCGTGGGCTGGGGACTCTCCGGATTCTGCCCCGGGCCGGGCATCGTGAGCCTGGGGGCGGGCTATCTGCCGGGCGTCGTCTTCACCGTGGCGATGGTGGCCGGCATGAAGGTGTGTGAATGGAGCGCGGAATGAGGATGGGTCGCGCCATCGGCGACCACCGCTGCGCAGCTGTCGTGCGCGCAATGCGGGTCATTGTTTGCTTTGACTGAGCGGAGGTCTGTTACGTCTGACAGGGTGTCGGCCTAAGTAGGCCTTGGGCTTCTGGCCAAAATCGGGCGGCAACGCGTCGATTACCTGCCGTTCTTGGCGCGTCCAAACTAATGCATCGATCTGGTGCAGAAATCTGCATGAATAGTTTTGCACGGATTCTTCGGTCGACTGAAAATTTAGGCAAGAATGGTGCGCGCTTTGATCTCAGTAGTGGCGGCGAGAGAATACCGGCAAATGATTGCGGTGAAATTGCTCGATGCCATACACCCGAAGTCGCTCCAACCAGTCTTCGGCTATGGTTCGCGAGACGCCGCGCTTGATCGCTGCTTCACGCAGCAGCGCATACTCGGTACGTAAACTCGTTGGCATGATTCCTGGATCGTCGGTATTGACTAGCACGCGGTTCGGGCCACGGCGTAGGCTGTGGCGGTTGTGCTCATTGCCGGGCAACAGCGTTTCGGCATCGGGCGGATTCCAGCGGAAAATCGGGTGCTCTCGATGTTGTTCCAAACGTGCGATATACACGTTTGACGTCGGATTGGTCTCGATAATGAGCCCCAGGCGGTCGTAGCGGTCGAGCAGGTAATCCTGCAGCGCGTGCATGAATTCATGCTCTTCTGCTGTTTCCCAGTCGCGTTCAAGCTGCATCTGCTGCTCGTCGACAAATGCCCTGTTATCACGCTCATACGCTTCTTCGCCATAACGGATCAAGACCTTAATCCGCCGATCGAACTTGTTCAGCCTTTGCCAGCGTTGGCGCTGCAGGTACAGGCCAGCGGCATCGCCCGTATCTATTTCACCGTTGAGAACTAGTTTTTGTGCTTGCTGCAGCTGTGCAAAATCCGGGACGGCCGCCATAAAGATATCGTCATAAATAGGCGTGTCCGCATTTTTCTGAAACTGGAAATGACAATTTCGACGTAGCAGCCAAGCCTGAAACAATCTCTCCGGTGAGTTGATCTCGGCCTGAGTGTGGGCCTTCCTCTTTCTTTTGCTGCCGATCGGGAGCAAAAGATCAGGGACGGTGTCGGCATCCAGCCATTCCACCCTGCGCGCAAAATGGGCTATGCGCCGCTCTAGTCGCGGCAAAATTCGTGCGGCCAGCGGCAAGCACGGGCTGAGCTCGGTTGCGTAATGCCAGACCCAGACTAGATTGTCAAAATGCTCATCAACCGGCACCAGCATGTCGCCATGTCGCTCAGCCCAGTACGCAGGAGAAATCCCCAGCGCCAGCGCGTGTCCAAGACGGTCACCTTCGCGCATCTCGCAAAAGCGCACGGTTTCATCAACATGCCGCAGACCGGAAAGCGGGTGAGCATAGTCTTCGCCAGCGTGAATGCTCAAGTGAAAGCTTGTTGAAGCGGCGCTGTCGCTCAAGGGCCGCCCGACCAAACCCCGACGCAACCAGCGCAGCACCGGCGCAAACCACTCGATGCCTAGGCGGTTTTCGTCGCCGGCAACATCTAGGCCCCGTAGCCAGCGGGCGGGCTGAAAACAATGATCCTGATTCAGCATCCCGCCGAGAAAGACCGGATCGCTCCAGCCGCTTTCTGTCATCAGGTCGCTACACAGTTGGCGCGCTTCCTTCCAGCATTTTTCCGCATCATGCTGGGGTAATGTGGTGAGTTTGCCAGAGCTACCACGCGGGGTACCAGCACGACTAAAGTGCGCACAGAGATGCCAACGTTCCAATGCGTCGAGTTGTGCTTGCTGCTGCGGGCTTTCTGGCAGGGCACTGATGATGCCAAACGCGCCGCCTGATTTGGGGAGCGGCAGTCTTTGCACGGTGATGGCTGCGCGTGCAAGTGATGCAATTTTTGACGGCAAGAAACCACCCGTTCCCAGCTTTATTTCTGCTAGGTCGTTTTGGCCGGCCATAATTCGGGTGATGCTATCCAACAGTTCGCTATTGCTATTTTTCTTCGCTTTTTGCCGTAAACTCTCGCGAAAGTACGTACGGGCAAAGCGCGTTAGCCCTTGTCCATCCATCACCAGTCGGTGACGCAGGCTCATTAGTTCGATTTGCAGCCAGAGTATCGCGACGCGAACTTCTAGCACGGTATCGCTCTGCCGGAAGCGCTGCCACAACCAGACTTGTAGCCATAACCAAGCTTGGCTCAGTTTAGGCGAAGCAGATTTCATTTCGCGCAGCAGTTCATGCAAAGGCACATCGCGAATCGCAAGGTTACTATAGCAACTGAGCTTAAACAGGGTTTCCCAGTCGAAACGCGTTTTTTCTGGCTCCTCAGTCAGCGCCTTACTCAGGGCAGACTGCCAAGGTTCTATTTCTCCGCAACCTTCTTGAGGCGTCCATAGTTCCCGCTGCAGCAAAGCGAGCAGTACGCCGCGCATGTGACGAAAAGAGCGCGTGGTGGCATCGTCCTGAACGTCAGAAGCCAGCAGAAAATGGGCAAGAATCAGACCGTCGTAAGCGATGCCACCGAGGTGGACATGGCCTTCCGCATAAGACTTCTGCCCACCCGGTGGCGGAGCAAAAAACGCTGTCTGCTGGCCGATGATGCGTTGAATATCATGCTGTCGGGGCGAAGGCATTTCATCCAGCCAGCCAGCCAGATGCCAGCCAACCACCAAGGCAGGGTCAATCTCGGTAGCGAGCCGGGCATAGGCATCAACCTGGGTGTCACGATAGTGAATGAAATCACCGTTGCGCAGCATGAGTTGCTGGAAAAGTTGATCCAAAACGGGCATGCGACCTCGCCCGAGAAGGTCGTCATTCCAGAGTAGAGCGACAAGGCGCTCAATGTCGCCTAACCGAAACTGACGACCGGCTCTGCGGTCGACCTCTTCCTCCAGTTGTTCACGGCAACGGGATAGCAGCTGTTTTCCATCACAGAAAATAGCGAAACTCTCTCCGTACCGCTGCTGCAAAAATTCCCGAAAAACGCTGGCAATCCCCTGCCCGGAAAGGAGAGCACCGATCGTGGTTTCGTAGAGAGAGCGGCGGATCATGCTGGTTTCGACGGAGCGTCTATTTTTGGCAGATTATTAAAATACTCCGAAAATAGCCTTGCGAAGCGCGCAGCTGTTTCCGTTCCCGGGAAAAGTTCGTTAAATTCATCGACAACAGCGCGCGCATGATCCTCGCCTGATCTTTTGAAATAAAGACTTGCTCGACGCTCTGTGGGATAGACCATACCTTTGCCCAGCAGAAGCAGCCCTTTGCCTCCCATCTTTTTATAAAGCTGCTGCATTGCCGCACGTTCTTTCGGAGAGCTAAACTCAATGTTATTGTCTGCTGGTGGTGAAATCTCTGGTTTCTCGGAAGAAAAGGTCAGTGACTCGACCCACTCACGTAAAGGGTGTTCGCCAAGTAAATAAGTGATGGAGCGAGTTTCTCTACCGAATCTTCTGACGTGGTCATTGTTATCGCCCCCCTCCAAAATGGGGCAATGTTTAATTTGAACAAATCGCTTTTTTCAAAAACTTTTCCGTCACCGATATTCGTCGTTGCCACGATAGATGGCAGACCAAACAGCGCTCCCTTTTCAAAGCTGCCAAAGGCTGCCCACAAGCTGTAATAGGCTTGCCTTGCGATCCAGGCCACTGCATCGGGTTCTTTAGGATGACTATTCGGCGTCCGTGGATTAAATATCCATGCTTGATTAAAGGTTTTGTTCAGCACGTTATAGACCAGCCAGGGCGACAGACATGGAATGCGGTTGCCTTGGCGCCAAGCGCCGATTGCAATGGCTAACTCCTCAATCTCTTCGCTGAGATGCTCAAGCAGTTCGGCAATGCCTGACTCCTCCTGTGCATTCTCGCTGGAAGCGTCTTTACTCTCGTCTTTGGCGTCATCCTTTTGTGTTTTGGTCGGAGCGAGGTCTGCAGTTGAGTAGTACGGCGGGCGTAGCAGGAGCTCTTTAATATCCGACGACAAGACATCCCGGATCAGACTGGTAATCGTCAGCTCGACAATGCGCCCGATACAAATGAGACCAGAACGTTTAGCGTTGTCGTAGAAATTGCGATGATGCAACAAGGCCAGCAACAGGCTCCGTCTCCTCTCTTGCTTTCCTTCATCGGCAGACCAGAATTTCCATGACAACGCTACCTTGCTGCCTACTTCCGGAACGGGGTAAGGCAGGATGGCTTTGCTTGGCAGCCGCTCCAACCACTCCTCCGGCATGTACAGGGCTAGCTTTTTCGGCCAATCGAGAAAAACTCTATGGCCAACGAAAGCACCAAACTCTGGACCTTGTTGGCTAAGGGGATCGAACAAGGGAGTTTTTAAGACAGGATTAAAGCTACTGCCCTTCCAATGCTCCTGCGCTTGCAGAATCAGGTAGCAGGCACCTCCTTTCGGTTCACTTTTCCAGTGTTCCTTCAGGCCTATTCTAAGAGAAAACAGTGCCGGGTTGAGCCAAGGCAAAGGACGGGAAGAAGGTGTTTCGTCAAGCGCTTTGACAAAAGTACGGTAGGCACTCCCGTAGCCGCGCTTGTTCCGATGACTTTCCTGTTCATACTCCTGGCTAAAATGTTCGATGGCTGAGTCAAGGCCACGCATTTGCCAGCTGCGGGCTGCATCGATTGGCCGATTAAGCTTCCTGATCTCGTTCATTGTGTCCGCTGCTTGCGCACGAAACCAGAGATGTTGGTCCAGATTGGCAAACCGCCCGATGATTTGGGCCAGTGCGCGCACGCTGGGTATCGGCAAGGTCAGGCGACTGTTTTCCAAGCCATTAACCGGGCCAGAGTGCAGTGCCGTGAGCCAAGCATGGAAGCATGCCAACGACCACCATTGTGAGCCATTATTGCCTTCACTTTCATGAAGCTTGATGTCCTTGTCTTCCAAATACTCGCTGACTTCTGGCATGTCCAACCGACGAGGAAAAGGGAGCAACTTACGAAGGTATTCTCGGGCCAGATCGTCGGCACGCTCCCAGGCAGCGTTTCGCTGGTAGCTTGAATCAGCGACCAGGCGGCCATGGAAGTCGCGACAGGTGATATCGTGATAGAGATCGAGATCGCCGCTGATGATCGGCAACACGTAAGGCGTCATCAGATAGCGCCGCACGACTTCAAGGTTTTCGAAAGCCTGGTTCAACGAGGTGTCGACGTCGTCAATGGTTATGACCAGGAGTTTTTTACCGAGAACTTTCAGTACCGCTGCAAAAAATTGATGTACCTTATGCAGCACTTGCGCTTTGCCGACAAAATTGCGCAGCTTGTCGATGCCCTTGTTCATCTTGTACGACTCGGAGTTGTCCAGTGCGGCGCCAAGTTCGTAAAGGGCCTGGTGCAGTTCTCGGCATTTCTCCGGATGGCGTTCCTGTCTCTCAATCACACAGGGATCAGAAAGTACCGCTGCAACGATGACATTGAGGAAAAGACTATCATGATCATCCAGAAGGGTCGGATCGACCGGCTTCAGGATATGTACGTCCTTGAAGTCATGTTCACTTGTCCCCGCTTTGTCTTTATTGCTTAGATAGGCTGCTAGATTTACTAGGACTGAACTTTTGCCAGTGCCGCGTGAGCCGGCAACTAGAATGGCGTTGTGCGAGCGATGATCGTCCGGGTCATAAGGATTTGTCGACTGATGAACCTGACTTGCTGTAGTCAGAGCATTGCTGACGAATTTCCCAAGTTCTTTATAAATTCTCTGAGGGAGCAGCGTATCGATATTGAAGTGCTTGGCACTTTCATCCTGATCCAGCGGGATGAAGATATTGCTGTTTTCAGTGGTCATGGCGCATCGTCCGGAAGTGGCCTGCTGCTGGGCAGAACATGAAAATGGCAAAAAAAATGCTTTTTGGAAGTCCTTGAGATTTTATACGAAAGCGGAAAATGTGATGGGAGTGGTTTTTGAGACCAAACGGCGTGGTAACAACGGCAGGTAAGCGACACACTGCCGACTGTCCAAGGTTGTGGGCTCAAGGTCCGCTCAGGCCGAAGACGAGCCCTTCAGCTCAGTGGCGGCTCCTCAGCCAAAGCGGCCATCTGGTGGAAGAGCCGCCGATGGCAGCTTTACACAAAATCCCGGACATGCCTATGGAACTCATAGCGTGTGATGGTGGTTCAAGGCGGCACAGGCTTTGCGGACGGTGTCTGCGAGAACGCCCTGCAGGGGGTGCGGAGCTGCGATTTCCGGAAGAAGGATATTCACCTGGTAAGCGATGGCAACGGTAAGCGGCCGCACGACTAGGTCCGGTCCGCTGAGTTCCAGTGCAGTGAACGGGTTTACGATGGCAACGCCCAGGCCCTGACGCACCATGGCGCAGACGGCCACCGCGCTCGTGGTTTCAAACAGGGTTGCGCGATGTACTTTAGCGTCCTCGAACATCGCATCAATGGCGGTTCGATACGGGTCGCCAACCGCGAGACTGATAAAGCGCTCGCCTGTAAAGTCGCGTGGTTGCAGTCGCGCCTTGCGGCACAGGTTGTGATCACGTGGCAAAACAGCCACTTCATTGACTTTCAGTAAGGGCTGCAAGGCAACTCCAGCAGGTGCCTCTTGGGTTTCACTCAGCCCCAGGTCAAAACGCTGTTCACTCATGGCTTGTTCCAGCCAGGGTGACTCTAAGGGATGCACGCTGACGCCTAGTTCAGGATGTGCATGTGAGAGATATACCAGTGCGCGGGGTACCAAGGCATGGGCCAATGCCGGCAAACACGCAATGCGCAAGCGACCTGTCGCTTGCGTGCGCAATTCGCTGGCGCGCGCTGCGATCTGTTCCAAGCCTATAAACGAGCGTTCTACCTCCTGCATCAGCGCAAGTGCCCGCACGGTAGGTCGTAATCGGCCCCGCACCCGGTCAAAAAGCTTAAACCCCAGCAACTGCTCCAGGCGACCCAGCTCGCGACTCAAAGTGGGCTGGCTTGACGCGCACGCGTCAGCTGCACGCCCCAGGCTGCCGTGCAGCATGATGGCGCGAAACATCGTCAGCTGGCGATGAGTTAAATTCATATCAATATTGAATGGCTAGACAAAAAGAATAGCATTGATTGAATTGACTATGGAGGGGAACATCCGCCCATGAACCCTTTTACTCCCGCTACCATTGCTCCTTTGGCCCAGCAGTTCGGTACCCCGCTGTGGATCTATGATGCCGACACCATTACGCGCCAGATTGCCGCGCTGCGCTTGTTTGACGTAGTGCGTTTCGCTCAGAAAGCCAACTCCAATACACACATCCTTCGCCTCATGAAGCGACAGGGCGCAGTGGTGGACTCGGTGTCTTTGGGCGAAATCGAACGCGCGTTGGCTAGTGGTTTTACGCCGGGCTTGCACAACGGGCACGCAGACATCGTGTTCACGGCCGACCTTCTGGACCGCGCTACGCTTGCGCGCGTGGTGGAACTCAATATTCCCGTGAATTGCGGCTCCATGGACATGCTGGACCAATTGGGTGCGGTCAACCCGGGGCACCCGGTGTGGCTACGCATCAACCCAGGTTTCGGGCATGGCCATTCCAAAAAAACAAATACCGGTGGCGAGCATAGCAAGCATGGCATCTGGCATGGCGACCTGGTACGCGCCTGCGAAAAGATCAAGTCCAACGGCCTGGCCTTGCAGGGCCTGCACATGCACATCGGCTCAGGCGTGGACTACGCGCACTTGCAGAAAGTGTGCGGTGCCATGCTGAAGCTGGTAGAGGTAGTAAATGCGCAGGGTTTGGACCTGCACGCCATCTCCGCGGGCGGCGGTCTGTCCGTTCCCTACCAGGCCGGGGAACCCACGACGGATACGGCGCACTACTTTTCGTTATGGGATGCAGCGCGCCTTGCCGTGGAACAACTGCTGGAGCACCCAGTGAAACTGGAAATAGAACCGGGCCGCTATTTAATGGCCGAGTCCGGCGTGCTGGTCACCGAGGTACGCGCCACGAAGCAACAGGGCGCCAACCATTTTATGATGGTGGACGCCGGCTTCAGTGATCTGGTTCGCCCGGCCCTATACGGCGCCTACCACGGCATGGAGTTGATCCACTCTGATGGCACAGCGGTTAATGGCCTGCAGTTTGACACGGTGGTTGCCGGACCTCTGTGCGAGTCGGGAGATGTGTTTACGCAGGGAGACGGTGGCGTGGTGTTGCACCGGTCCTTGCCGCAGGCGCAGGTGGGCGATTTGCTGGTGTTGCACGCCCCCCGCGTCAGAATAGTTGTCGCCTCTCTATGATGTTGAACCTGGGGGCGACAAGGATGAGAGATGGCTCGGTACGGAGAAGCATTCAGGAACAGAGCGGTGGCGCGGTTGTTGCCGCCGGAGAGCGCCCAAGTGGGCGTGGTATCACAAGAGATTGGGGTTTCGGTGCAGACATTGGAACGATGGCGTGAGGATGCGCAGTCCAGGCCCGCCCGAGGGCGGGCCTGGACTGCGCGCGCTCGACTCGAAGCGGTGATCACTACGGCGGCGATGGACGAGGCCGGCAAGAGCGCCTG
>NZ_JABBGA010000015.1 GCF_012927165.1 Zoogloea dura | reverse complement strand
ATCACCTTGGCTTCGTTCTTGAGCTTGTCGATGAGTTGGGCCACGTCGGCCACCTTGATGCCGGCGCCGCGGGCGGCCGGCTCGACCACCTTGAGGGTGGTCAGGCGCGGGGCCACGTCCACACCCAGGTCGATGGGCTGCACCGTATCGAGGGGCTTCTTCTTGGCCTTCATGATGTTGGGCAGGGTCGCGTAGCGCGGCTCGTTGAGGCGCAGGTCGGTGGTGATGACGGCGGGCAGGGGGAGGGAGAGGGTTTCCAGCCCACCGTCGATCTCGCGGGTCACCTGGACCCGCTCGGCCCCCACCTCGACCTTGGAGGCGAAGGTGGCCTGGGGCCAGCCGAGCAGGGCGGCGAGCATCTGGCCGGTCTGGTTGGAGTCGTCGTCGATGGCCTGCTTGCCGAGGATCACCAGGCGGGGCTGCTCCTTGTCCACGATGGCCTTGAGCAGCTTGGCCACGGCCAGGGGCTGCAGCTCGGCCGTGCTCTCGACCAGGATGCCCCGGTCGGCGCCGATGGCCATGGCGGTGCGCAGGGTCTCCTGGCACTGGGCCACGCCGGCGGAGACGGCCACCACCTCGGTGGCGGTGCCGGCTTCCTTCAGGCGCACGGCCTCCTCGACGGCGATCTCGTCGAAGGGGTTCATGGCCATCTTCACATTGGCCAGCTCGACGCCGCTCTGGTCGGCCTTGACGCGGACCTTGACGTTGTAATCAATGACCCGTTTGACGGGTACGAGAATTCTCATGGGTGTCTCCTTTGGGGATGTGGGTGGAGGGGGAGGGGGCGGAGCCTTACGGCGTCTTCTCGCCGATCATGCGTTTGTAGAGACCGATGGCCTCGCCGACCATGCCGCGCCGGAAGGCCAGCACGCAGGCGGCGAAGATGAAGCCCATGATCACGGTGACCAGGGAGCCGACCTTGTCGGCCAGTTCGTTCTGCAGGGTGACGATCACCGCGGCGCCGACCACCGGGCCGAGGACGGTGCCGACGCCGCCCAGCAGGGTCATCAGCACCACCTCGCCCGAGGTGTGCCAGTGGGCGTCGGACAGGGTGGTGAAGGTGAACACCAGGGTCTTGAGGGCACCGGCCAGGCCGCTGATCGCCGCCGACAGCACGAAGGCCAGCAGCTTGTAGCGGTCCACGTCGTAGCCCAGGGAGAGCGCCCGCGGCTCGTTCTCGCGGATCGCCTTGAGAACCTGGCCGAAGGGCGAGTGGATGGTGCGGTGGATCAGCCAGAAGGCGCTGAGCGAGAGGCCCAGCACCAGGTAGTAGAGATGCGTGTCGGACGACAGATCAATGCCCAGCAGCGTGCCGCGGGGCACACTCTGCAGGCCGTCCTCGCCGCCGGTGAACTCGCTCTTCAGGAAGAGGAAGAACATCAGCTGTGACAGGGCCAGGGTGCTCATGGCGAAGTAGATGCCCTGGCGCCGGATGGCGAGGGTGCCGACGGCCCAGCCGAGCGCCGCGGCGCCGGCCGTGCCGAGGAGCAGCCCGGCGAGGGTCGGCAGCTCCCACACCTTGAGGGCGTGCCCGGTGAGATAGGCGGCGCTGCCCAGGAAGGCGGCGTGGCCGAAGGACAGCAGCCCGGTATAGCCCAGCAGCAGGTTGAAGGCGCAGGCGAAGACCGCGAAGCACAGGATCTTCATGAGCAGCACCGGGTAGATGACGGCCGGTGCTGCCAGGAGGAGGGCCAGGACGGCCAGGTAGCCCGGTTTGAGTCTGGTGGCGGTCATCATGCTGCCTTTCCGAAGAGGCCGGCGGGGCGGAACCACAGCACGATGGCCATGATCAGGAACACCACCACGGCACTGGCCTCGGGGTAGAAGACCTTGGTCAGGCCCTCCACCACGCCCAGGCCGAGGCCGGTGAGCACCGAGCCGAGGATGGAGCCCATGCCGCCGATCACCACCACCGCAAACACCACGATGATCAGGTTCGACCCCATCAGCGGGCTGACCTGGGTGGTCGGCGCCGCCAGCACGCCGGCGAGCCCGGCCAGGCCGACCCCGAAGGCGTAGGTGAGCATCACCATCACCGGCACGTTGATGCCGAAGGCCTGGGTCAGGGCGGGGTTCTCGGTGGCGGCGCGCAGGTAGGCGCCGAGGCGGGTCCGCTCGATCATGTACCAGGTGAGCAGGCACACCGTGAGCGAGGCGACGATCACCCAGGCCCGGTACTTGGGCAGCATCATGAAGCCCAGGTCGAGGGCGCCGGCCAGCTCGGCGGGGATCGAGTAGGGCTGGCCGGCGACGCCGAGCCAGGCGCGGAAGCCGCCTTCCAGCATCAGGGCGATGCCGAAGGTGAGGAGCAGGGCGTACAGGTAGTCCAGCTTGTAGAGGCGCTGCAGCAGCAGGCGCTCGATGAGGATGCCGACGATGGCCACGCTCAGGGGTACCAGCAGCAATGACCACCAGTAACCCAGGCCGAAGTACTCCATGGCCATCCACGTGAACAGCGCGCCCATCATGTAACAGGCGCCATGGGAGAAATTGATGATGTGCAGCATGCCGAAGATCACGGCCAGGCCGAGACTCAGCACCGCGTAGAAGGACCCGTTGACCAGCCCTAGGGTGAGCTGGCCGAGCAGGGCCGGGAGGGGGACTCCGAACAGTTCGATCATGGGGAGGGGCTCCGGAAGTGGACGCCGGGGGCGGGCGCGCGGCGGGGGAGGACTCGGTGTGAGAGGGCTCGGCAGGTCATACGCCCAGCGTCTCCTGCAGAAAGGCCTGCTTTTCGTGGAGCTCGTGCTGGGCGATCTCGGCGATCACCTGCCCGTGTTCGACGACGAACATGCGGTCGGCCAGGGGCGCGGCGAAGCGGAAGTTCTGCTCGACCAGCACGATGGTGTAGCCCCGCGTCTTGAGCAGCCGGATGATCTCGGCCAGGCGCTGCACGATCACCGGGGCCAGCCCTTCGGAGATCTCGTCGAGGAGCAGCAGGCGCGCCCCGGTGCGCAGGATGCGGGCCATCGCCAGCATCTGCTGCTCGCCGCCGGACATCCTGGTGCCCGGGCTGTGGCGGCGTTCGTGGAGGTTGGGGAAGAGCGCGTAGAGCTCGTCGACGCTCATGCCGCCGCTGCCGACCCGGGGCGGCAGCAGCAGGTTCTCCTCGCAGCTGAGGCCGGCGTAGATGCCGCGCTCCTCGGGGCAGTAGCCGACGCCGAGCTGGGCGATCTTGTGGGGCGGCAGCTGTACCGCCTCGCGGCCGTTGATCATGATCGAGCCGGTGCGTTTGCCGGTCAGGCCCATGATGGCGCGCAGGGTGGTGGTGCGGCCGGCGCCGTTGCGGCCCAGCAGGCTGACGCATTCGCCGCGCCTCACCGTGAAGTCCATGCCGTGCAGCACATGGGATTCGCCGTAGAAGGCGTGCAGGCCGGACACGCGCAGGTATTCGGTGGCTTCCATCAGTGCACTCCTCCGGTGGCCTGGGCCTGGGCGGCCTCGCTGCCCATGTAGGCCTCGATCACCGCCGGATTGGCGGACACCGTGGCGTAGTCGCCCTGGGCCAGCACGCTGCCGCGGGCCAGTACGGTGATGGCATCGCAGATGCCCGAGACCACCTTCATGTTGTGTTCCACCATCAGGATGGTCCGGTTGGTGGAGACCTCCTTGATCAACTGCATGACCTTGTCCACGTCCTCGTGGCCCATGCCCTGGGTGGGCTCGTCGAGGAGCATCAGCTCCGGGTCCAGGGCCAGGGTGGTGGCGATCTCCAGGGCGCGCTTGCGGCCGTAGGGCAGCTCGACGGCGACCATCCGGGCGTAGTCCTGCAAGCCCACCATCGCCAGGATCTCCAGGGCCCGGCCGTGCAGGTGGGTCAGGCTGGCCTCGGCCTTCCAGAAGTGGAAGCTGGTGCCCAGCCTGCGCTGGAGGGCGATGCGGACGTTCTCCAGCACGGTGAGGTGGGGGAACACCGCCGAGATCTGGAAGGAGCGCACCAGCCCGCGGCGGGCGATCTGCTGCGGCGCCTCGCCGGTGATGTCGAGGCCCTTGAAGCGGATGCTGCCCCGGGTGGGGGCCAGGAACTTGGTGAGGAGGTTGAAGCAGGTGGTCTTGCCGGCCCCGTTGGGGCCGATCAGGGCGTGGATGTGGCCCTTGCGGACCTGCAGATCCACCCCATTGACGGCCACGAAGCCCCGGAATTCCTTCACCAGACCGGAGGTCTCGAGGATGAATTCCGGGGCGGCGGGCGCCCCGTGTGCGTTGAGTCCGCTCATGCCGGTTGTCGTGCGCTGGCCGTTCAGTTGCCGAAGGCGGCAATGCCGGTGATGGCGCGGCCGAGGATCAGCGCATGCACGTCGTGGGTGCCCTCGTAGGTATTCACGACCTCCAGGTTGACCATGTGGCGGATCACCCCGAACTCGTCGGAGATGCCGTTGCCGCCGAGCATGTCGCGGGCCAGGCGGGCGATGTCGAGCGCCTTGCCGCAGGAGTTGCGCTTCATGATGGAGGTGATCTCCACCGCGGCAGTGCCCTCGTCCTTCATGCGGCCCAGGCGCAGGCAGCCCTGCAGGCCGAGGCTGATCTCGGTCTGCATGTCGGCGAGCTTCTTCTGGATCAGCTGGTTGGCGGCCAGCGGGCGGCCGAACTGCTTGCGGTCGAGGGTGTATTGGCGGGCCCGGTGCCAGCAGTCCTCGGCGGCACCGAGGGCGCCCCAGGCGATGCCGTAGCGGGCCGAGTTGAGGCAGGTGAAGGGGCCCTTGAGGCCGCGCACCTCGGGGAAGGCGTTCTCCTCGGGGCAGAACACCTCGTCCATCACGATTTCGCCGGTGATCGAGGCGCGCAGGCCGACCTTGCCGTGGATGGCCGGGGCGGACAGGCCCTTCCAGCCCTTCTCGAGGATGAAGCCGCGGATCTTGCCTTCGTCGTCCTTGGCCCACACCACGAAGACGTCGGCCACCGGGCTGTTGGTGATCCACATCTTGCTGCCGCTCAGGCTGTAGCCGCCCGGCACCTTGCGGGCGCGGGTGATCATGCTGCCCGGGTCGGAGCCGTGGTTGGGCTCGGTGAGGCCGAAGCAGCCGATCCATTCGCCGCTGGCCAGTTTGGGCAGGTATTTCTGCTTTGAGGCCGCGTTGGCGAACTCGTTGATCGGCACCATCACCAGGGAGCTCTGCACGCTCATCATCGAGCGATAGCCGGAATCCACCCGCTCGACCTCGCGGGCGATCAGGCCGTAGCTCACGTAGTTGAGGCCGGCACCACCGTATTCCTCGGGAATCGTCGGGCCGAGCAGGCCCAGCTCGCCCATCTCGCGGAAGATCGCCAGATCGGTGTGTTCGTTGCGGAAGGCCTCGAGCACGCGCGGGGCGAGCTTGTCCTGGCAGTAGGCCTGGGCGGCGTCGCGGATCTGGCGCTCTTCGGCGCTCAGTTGCTGGTCGAGGAGCAGGGGGTCATCCCATTTGAAGTTCATGGCGGTCTCTTCCTGGTGTGTGTTGTTGTACTGAAGGGGGGAGGGGCGGTCAGCCCTGGTGCTGGCGGATCAGGTTGCGGGCGATCACCAGTTGCTGGATCTGGGTGGTGCCTTCGAACAGGCGGAACAGGCGCACGTCGCGGTAGAAGCGCTCGATGCCGTACTCGGAGAGGTAGCCGGCGCCGCCGAAGATCTGCACCGCCCGGTCGGCCACGCGGCCGCACATCTCGGAGGCGAAGAGCTTGGCGCAGGAGGCCTCGGTGCTCACGTCCAGGCCCTGGTCGCGGCGCCGGGCGGCGTCGATGACCATGCTGCGGGCGGCGTAGATCTCGGTCTGGCTGTCGGCGAGCATGGCCTGGATCAGCTGGAACTCGGCGATCGGCTTGCCGAACTGCTTGCGCTCGCAGGCGTAGCGCAGGGCGTCGGCGAGCATGCGTTCGGCAACCCCCACCGAGATCGCGGCGATGTTGATGCGGCCCTTGTCGAGCACCTTCATGGCGGTCTTGAAGCCGACGCCCTCCTTGCCGCCGATCAGGTTGGCGGCCGGCACGCGGCAGTCCTCGAAGATCACGTCGCAGGTGTGGGCGCCGCGGTGGCCCATCTTGGCATCGGGCAGGCCGAGGGACAGGCCGGGGGTGCCGCGTTCGACCACGAAGGCGGAGATGCCGCCGGCGCCCTTGTCGGCCGGGTCGGTACGCGCCATCACGGTGAAGATGCCGGCCTCGGGGGCGTTGGTGATGTAGCGCTTGGTGCCGTTGAGGACGTAGACGTCGCCGTCGCGGACGGCCGTGGTGCGCAGGCTGGCGGCATCGGAGCCGCTGTCGGGCTCGGTCAGGGCGAAGGAGCCGATGATCTCGCCGGTGGCGAGGCGGGGCAGGTAGAGGGCCTTCTGCTCGGGGCTGCCGTCGATGACGATGCCCTGGCCGCCGATGCCGTTGTTGGTGGCGAAGAGGGAGCGGAAGCAGGGCGAAGTGTGGCCGATCTCGAAGGTGGCCAGCACTTCTTCTTCCATCGTCAGGCCCATGCCGCCGTATTCCTCGGGCAGGGACAGGCCGAACAGGCCGAGTTCCTTCATCCCGGCAACCACGTCGTCGGGAATGTGATCGGTCTCTGCGACCACGGCCTCGGCGGGAACCAGGCGTTCGCGCACGAAGCGCGAGATCGTGTCGAGCAGAATGTTGAGGGTTTCCTGGTCTCTGATCATGTTGCTTTCCGATGAATGATGGGCGCGGGGAAGGGCCGCCGGCCGGAGCCGGCAGCGGGGTGCTTACTTCACGTACTTGCGGAACTCGGGCTTGCGCTTCTCGCGGAAGGCATTGCCGCCCTCGGCGGACTCAGGGGTCTCGTAGTAGAGCTTGAGGGCGTGCATGGCCAGGCCGCCCATGCCGCGGATCATCTCGGTATCGACGTTGAAGGATTTCTTGGCCAGGGCGATGGCGGTGGGGCTCTTCTCGACGATCTCGTCGCACCACTTCTTCACTTCGGCGTCGAGCTGGTCCTGGGGCACCACCGCGTTGACCAGGCCCATCTCGAGGGCCTGCTGGGCGGTGTAGCGGCGGCACAGGTACCAGATCTCGCGGGCCTTCTTCTCGCCGACCACGCGGGCCAGCAGGGCCGTGCCGAAGCCCGGGTCCACCGAGCCGACGCGGGGGCCGGCCTGGCCGAGCTGGGCGTTGTCGGAGGCGATGGCCAGGTCGCAGATGGTGACCAGTACATTGCCGCCGCCGATGGCATAGCCATTGACGCGGGCGATCACCGGCTTGTTGCAGTCGCGGATGGCGCTCTGCACCTCCTCGATGGGCAGGCCGATGGTGCCGCGGCCGCCGTAGCCGCCGTCCTGGGTGCCCTGGTCGCCCCCGGTGCAGAAGGCTTTCTCGCCGGCGCCGGTGAGGACGACCACGCCGATGGCCTTGTCGTAGTCGGCGTCCTTGAAGGCGTGGATCAGCTCTTCGCAGGTGTTGGCGGTGAAGGCGTTGAAGGCCTTCGGCCGGTTGATGGTGATGGTGGCGATGCCATCGGCCTTGGTATAGAGGATGTCGCGGTATTCCATGATGTGTCTCCTGGGGGATGTTGTGCTGTGGGGGGGCTCAACCGGCCATGGTCAAACCGCCGGACACGCTGATGATCTGGCCGGTGACGAAGGCGGCGTCGTCGCTGGCGAGGAAGAGCACGGCGCCGGGCAGGTCGTCGGGCTGGCCGAGGCGGCCGAAGGGGATGGCCTTGGTGAGGGCGTCCTTGAGCTTCTCGCCCTGTTCGCCTTCGCCGGCGAAGTCGCGGAAGAGGGCGGTGTCGGTGGGGCCGGGGCAGACCACGTTCACATTGATGCGCTTGCGGGCCAGCTCGCGGGCCATGGTCTTGGAGAAGGCCACCAGGCCGCCCTTGCAGTAGGCATACACGGCCTCGCCGGAGGAGCCGACACGGGCCGCGTCGGAGGCGACATTGACCACCTTGCCGGCGCCCCGCTCGGCCATGCCCTTGAGCACGGCGTGGTGCATGTAGAGCGGGCCGTACAGGTTGACCGCGACGATCTTGTCCCACAGGGCCTTGTCGGTCTTGAGGAAGGGGGCGGCGTGGTCCCAGCCGGCGTTGTTCACCAGGACATGGGTGGGGCCGAGCTGCTGTTCGGCAGCGGCCACTGCGGCCACCACGGAATCCTGGCTGGTCAGGTCCACCGCGAAGGCGGCGGCGCTGCCGCCCTCGGCGCGGATCCCGGCGACGACCGCCTCGGCCGCGTCCTTGTTGATGTCGAAGACGGCGACGATCGCCCCTTCGGCGGCAAAACGCCGGCTGATGGCGGCGCCGATCCCGCCTGCTCCACCGGTGACGATGGCGACTTTTCCTTTGATGCCTCGCATGCTGTTCTCCTTTATTGAATGTGCCGGGGTGTTTCCCCGTTGCGCTTCTGTCTTGCTTTGCGTTTCAATGCGGCTTCACCTGCTCCGCGCCCTGCTTCAATGACCGACCTCTCCACCGAAAAAAGCCTTGCCGGCATCGAGATCAACAACCGTCTGTTCTTCCGGCTCTTCCAGGTGGCCAATACCCTCCATACCAAGGGCACCCAGGCCCTCGACGACTTCGGCGTGACCACCCAGCAGTGGTCGGTGCTGGGCGCCCTGTCGCGCCCCCAGGCCGCGGGGGGCATGAGCATCACGGAGCTGTCGCGCTACCTGCTGGTGAGTCGTCAGAACCTCACCGGGCTGCTCAACCGGCTGGAGCGGGATGGTCTGGTCGAACGCATCACCGGTGAGGAGGACCGCCGGGAGCGCAAGATCACGTTGAGTGCGAAGGGCGCCGAACTGTGGAAATCCCTGGCCGACCCCATCCACACCTTCTATGACGCTGCGCTGAAGGGCTTCTCCTTCGACGACCGCCTGGCCTTCATCCACTACATCAACGTCTTGCAGCGCAACATGTCCCAGCTCTAGGCCCTGCCGTGGTCTAGACCCGGTGCTCCGCCAGCTTCTGGCGGGCGATGATCATCTTCATGATGTTGGCCGTGCCGTCGCCGATCTGGAGGCCCAGCACGTCCCGGTAGCGCTGCCCGAAGTGGTAGTCGCCGCCGTAGCCGCCATGCCCGTGGGTGAGCAGGCACTGGTGGATGATTTCGCAGGCCAGCTTGGGGCCCCACCACTTGCACATGGCTGCCTCGGCCGTATGCGGCAGGTGCTGATCCTTCAGCCACAGGGTGCGCAGGCACAGGTTGCGGCAGGCTTCGTAATAGGTTTCCGCCTCGGCCAGCGGGAAGCTGACCCCCTGGAAATCACTGATCGGCTTGCCGAAGGCTTCCCGTTCCTGGCTGTAGCGCCAGGCTTCGTCGAGGCAGGCGCGGGCCACGCCCATGCACTGCAGGCCGATCAGCGCGCGGCTGTAGTCGAAACCCTGCATGACCTGCACGAAACCCCGGCCCTCGTCGCCGAGCATCATTTCTGCGGGGATGCGCACCCCGTCGAAGAAGATCGAGCCGCGCCCCACCGGCCGCGTGCCGATGTCGTCGAAGGCGGTGCGGGAGATGCCGGGCAGGTCCAGCGGCACCAGGAAGGCGCTGATGCCGTGGGCCCGGTCGGCGTCGCTGCCGGTGCGGGCGAAGACCACCGCCACGTCGGCCTGGGTGGCCATCGAGATCGAAGTCTTCTCGCCGCTGAGGATGAAGTCATCACCGTCGCGCACCGCCTTCAGGCGAAGGCGGGCCGCATCGGAGCCGGCGCTGGGCTCGGTCAGGGCGATGGCGATCAGCTTGCGTCCGCTGATCACCTGGTCCATCCACTCCCGGGCGATGTCGGGCCGGGCATAGGTGGACACGATCTGGCCGCAGAGGGAGGTCAGCAGATTCACGTAGGACACGTTGAAGTCCCCGTAGGCGATCTGCTCCAGCAGGAGGCCGCTGGTCACGCAGTCCACGCCGAGGCCGCCGAAGGCTTCCGGCAGTTCCGGGCCGAGAAAGCCCATTTCCCCCATCTCCACGGCGAGCTCCCGCTCGACGCGCTCAGCCTTTTCCCGTGCCTTGTAGCCCGGGGCGAGGCGGTTCCTGGCAAAGCGGCTGGCTGATTCGACGAGCGCTTTCTGTTCGTCGGTGAGGCTGAAGTCCATCTTCGATCCCTTTCCGGTTGCGATGGCCGAATGCTACGAGTTTGACGAAATATAAGTCAACATATTTACATAAAAACGGCATTGCATTTTTCAATCGAAATTTCGATGTGCGATAAAACATTAAATAAAATGTTTTAAAACAAGTATATATTTATTAATTGTTGTGCCTCGCACAATTCATTTGGAGTGTTTGTTTTTGTTTTAATGTAAATGTGTTGACTTAATTGAGCTGTCTCGATACGGTGCGGTCCAGCGGTGAAATCCCTATTTCATCCCGGTCACCACACACAAAGGAGCGAGACATGAAGAAGAGGACCGAAATGCAGCAGGCCCCCGCAGCGGGCACCACGAGGTGCGTGCCGGGCCGGCGCCGCTGGTGCGGCGCAGTCGTGATGGCGGGCGCCGTCCTGGCGGCAGGCAGCGCCTTCGCCCAGCAGAAGATCAGTGATGACGTGGTGAAGATCGGTGTGCTCACCGACATGTCCGGGGCCTACTCGGACTTCACCGGCAGCGCCGCCGTGATCGCGGCCCAGATGGCGGTGGAGGATTTCGCCCGCAACGGACAGGTGGCGGGCAGGAAGATCGAGATCGTCAGCGCCGACCACCAGAACAAGGCCGACGTGGGCGCTGAGCGGGCGCGCAACTGGTTCGACCGGGACAAGGTGGACGTCATCGTCGAACTGGTCACCACCAACGTGGCCCTGGCGGTGATGGACGTGGCCGAGCAGAAGAACCGGCTGGCCCTGGTGTCGGGCTCCGCCTCCCAGTCGATCACCAACGAGCGTTGCAATGCCAACACCGCCCACTGGGTGTACGACAGCTACGGCCTGGCTTCGGGTACCGCCAAGGCGGTGATGGGCACCGGCAGGAAGAACTGGTACTTCATCGCCGCCGACTACGCCGCCGGTGCAGCCATGACCAAGGACGCCAGCCAGGTGATCACCGCTGGCGGCGGCAAGGTGGTGGGGGTGTCCAAGCACCCCTTCCCGAATCCGGACTTCTCCTCCTTCCTGCTCACCGCCCAGGCCTCCAAAGCCGACGTGATCGCGCTGGCCAACGGCGGGCAGGACACCATCACCGCGATCAAGCAGGCCGCCGAGTTCGGCATCACCGGATCGAAGCAGAGCCTGGTGCCCATCGTGCTGTTCATCAACGACGTGCACGCCCTCGGCCTCAAGACCGCCCAGGGGCTGACCCTCACCGAGGGCTTCTACTGGAACCGCGATGCGAAGACCCGGGCCTGGTCGCGGCGCTTCTTCGAGCGCGCCAGAAAGATGCCGAGCATGGCCCACGCCGGCGTCTATTCCTCGGTGCTCAACTACCTCAAGGCGGTGGACAAGACCGGCAGCGATGACGCCGCGACGGTCATGAAGCAGCTCAAGAGCGTGGATATCGACGATGGCCTGTTCAAGGGGCGTGTCCGCGCCGACGGCAAGTTCGCCCACGACATGCTGCTGCTCGAAGTCAAGAAGCCCGCCGAATCCACCGAGCCCTGGGACTACTACCACGTGCGCGGCGTGATCGCCGCCGACGACGCGGCGATGCCCCTGGCCCAGTCGAAATGCAAGCTGGTCCAGCGCTGACCCCACCCGACAAGAGGAGACACACCATGGAATTCGATCCTGTACTGCTCGCGCCGCGGCTGGCCCCCATGAAGGCCGCCGGCCTGTGGCGCGACGAGACCATCGACACCTACCTGCGCAAGGCCGTGCAGGAGCGCCCCGACAAACCGGCGGTTGTCGCTTACGCCAGCGACCAGGCCGAGCCGGTACGTCTGAGCTACCGCCAGCTCGACGAGCGGGTCGGGCGGATCGCCCGGGGCCTGGCTGCCGCGGGTGTAGGCCGCCAGGATGTGGTCACCTTCCAGCTGCCCAACTGCTGGGAGTTCGTGGCCCTCAGCCTGGCCTGCGTGCGCATCGGCGCGGTGGCCAACCCGGTGATGCCGATCTTCCGCCAGCACGAGCTCAACTTCATGCTCAACTTCGGCGAATCGAAGGTCTTCATCGTGCCCCGCGTGTTTCGCGGCTTCGACTACGAGGCGATGGCCCGCGGCATGCTGCCCGGCCTGCCGCACCTCAAGCAGTTGGTCGTGCTGGGTGGGGAAGGGGAGGACAGCTTCGAGCGCGTCCTGCTGGGCGACGCCACACCGCCGCTGGCCGGCCCGGGGCTGGGGCCGGACGAGGTGGCCCTGCTGATGTATACCTCGGGCACCACCGGGGAGCCGAAGGGGGTGATGCACACCTCGAACACCTTGTTCTCCAACCTCCACGCCTACATCGAGACCATGGCGCTGGGGCGTGGAGAGGTGATCCTGGGGGCTTCGCCGATGGCCCACCTAACCGGCTATGTCTATCTGGCCATGCTGCCGGTGGCCCTCAATGCCACCACCGTGCTGCAGGACGTGTGGGACGCCCGCCGTGCGCTGCAGATCGTGCGGGCCGAAGGCGTCACCTTCAGCATGGCCTCGACGCCCTTCGTGGCCGACCTGTGTGGGGCGGTGGAGGCGGGCGAGGCGAGCATCCCGGCCTTCAACAAGTTCTGCTGCGCCGGGGCGCCGATTCCCCCTGTGCTCATCGAGCGCGCCCAGCGGGTACTCGGCATGCGCCTGTGCTCGGCCTGGGGCATGACCGAGAACGGTGCGGTGACGGTCACCGAGCCGTCGCGGGCGCTGGAGATGTCCGGCGTCTCCGACGGCCGCCCCCTGCGCGGCATGGAGGTGAAGATCGTCGACGCGGCCGGCCAGGCCGTGCCGACGGGCGATAGCGGCGAATTGCTGGTGCGCGGCGCCTCGCTGTTCGCCGGCTACCTCAAGCGCCCGCATCTCAACGGGGTGGATGCCGACGGCTGGTTCGACACCGGCGACGTGGCCACCGTCGATGCCGCCGGCTACATCCGCATCACCGGGCGCTCGAAGGACGTGGTGATCCGTGGCGGCGAGAACATCCCGGTGGTGGAGATCGAGAACCTGCTCTACCAGCACCCGGCGATCTCGGTGGTGGCGGTCGTCGGCTACCCCGACAAGCGCCTCGGCGAGCGGGTCTGCGCCTTCGTCACCGTGAAGGAGGGCGCGAGCTTCACTTTCGAGGACATGGTGGCCTACCTGGAGTCCCGCCAGGTGGCGCGCCAGTACTTCCCGGAGCGCCTGGAGATCGCCCCGGACTTGCCGCGCACCCCCAGCGGCAAGCTCCAGAAGTTCAAGTTGCGGACGGCCGCCAAGGCCTTCGGCGATGCGGACTGAGCGCCCGGAGCCCGCCATGAATCCCGTCATCCTGACCGAAACCCACGACCGGGTCGGCCTGATCCGCTTCAACCGGCCGGAGGTTTTCAACGCGCTCAACGACGACCTCATGGACGCACTGGCCGCCGCCCTCGACGCCTTCGAGGCGGACGAGAGCGTGCGCTGCGTGGTCCTGACCGGCAACGACAAGGCCTTTGCAGCCGGCGCCGACATCGTCTCCATCCGCCAGATGGACTACATGGACGCCTACAAGGGCAACTTCATCACCCGCAACTGGGAGCGCCTCAAGACCTTCCGCAAGCCGGTCATCGCCGCCGTGTCGGGCATGGCCCTGGGCGGTGGTTGCGAGGTGGCGATGATGTGCGACATCGTCTTCGCTGCCGACAGCGCCCGCTTCGCCCTGCCCGAGATCAAGGTCGGCATCCTGCCCGGGGCCGGTGGCACCCAGCGCATGCCCCGGGCGGTGGGCAAGGCCAAGGCGATGGACCTGTGCCTGAGCGGTCGCAGCATGGATGCGCTGGAGGCGGAACGCTGCGGCCTGGTGTCGCGCATCTTCCCGGCGGAGGAACTGCTTGCCGAAGCCCTGGAGGCCGCCCGCGGCATCGCCGGCTACTCCCTGCCGGTGCTGATGATGATGAAGGAGGCGGTCAACCGCGCCTTCGAGAGCCCACTCAACGAGGGCCTGCTGTTCGAGCGACGCACCCTCCACGCCGCTTTTGCCCTGGCCGACCAGAAGGAAGGCATGGCGGCATTCACCGAAAAACGGAAGGCGCGCTTCCAGGATCGCTGAGCGCCAACCGCCAGGCAGGCATGCACATCCCGGCCCGCCGCCTGCCGCGGGCACCATCCAAAACAACGAGGAGACACCCATGACCCGGATGAAACACGTCCATCGGGCGAGCACACTTGCCTTGTGCATCGCCGCCACTCTGGGCAGCGGCCAGGCCCACGCCGGCGAAAAGGAGCTGCAGGCGCAGATCGAGGAACTGGCCAGGCAACTTGAAAACCTGAAGAAGCAGGTGGCCGAGCAGAAGGCTGCTCCGGCCCCCGCTCCCGCCGCCACTGCTGCGGCCACCAGCAGTGGGCCGGGCAACTTCCGCCTGAGCCTGTCCGGCAACCTGGATGCGGCCATCGGCCGGCAGAGCGACATCGCCCCGGGCACGGCGGCCCTGCGTGGCGGCACCACCAAATTCTTCAATGGCGGCATGGCCCCCACCAACCTGGCCTTCACCGGCTCCGCCGACCTCACCGAAGGGCTGACCGCGGTGTTCAAGCTGGACACCGAATTCCTCACTTCCACCGGCGCCAACATGCTGCCGGTCAGCGGGCAGATCGGACCGAACGGCTACAACGGCGCCAACGGCGGCAGCGTGCTGTTCAACCGGGCCGCCTACGTGGGCCTGGCCGGTGGCTTCGGCACCGTGACCCTGGGCCGTCAGCAGACGGTGGCGGTGGACGCGGTAATCAAGGTCGAGCCCTCCAATTACACCAACTTCTTCATGTCCTCGGTGTATGGCGCCTACAACCTGGGCAATGCCATCTATGGTCAGGCTTTGCTGAACACCGCAGCCGGGCGTTACAGCCCGGGTATATCCGGCAACCTGGATTCGCGCGACAACGCGATGATCAAGTACGTCAGCCCCACCATCGGCGGCGCCAAACTGATCGCCGGCTACAGCCCGGGGGCGGTGGCGGGGGGCGACAACATGGGCTCCAAGGCCTCGCTGGGGGCCAGCTTCGACTACGGCAACTTCAGCGCCGGGGCCTCCTACACCGAATGGAACCCGGTGGACGTGCTGACCAACCAGGACGCCAAGTACCGGCTGGGCAACCTCGGTGTCGGCTATCGCTTCGGCCCCCTGAGCCTGCGCGCTGCAATGGGCCACACCTCCCTGCCGGCGGTGACCCTCAAGGACGCCACCAACACCAACGTTACCTATTCGGCCGCCGACGCGTCGGTGAAGGGCATCGGTGCCACCTACGCCTTCTCGCCGCGCCTGGACGCCACCCTGGCCTATTACACCAAGCGCTACGACATCGCGCCGGGCAATCATCCGCGGGTCGATACGCTCGGCCTCGGCACCACCTACCTGCTCTTCAAGAACGCCAAACTCTATGCGTTGTGGGACTACGCCAAATCGAAGGGTGACAACGGCGCCAACCAGACCCTTGGCGGCCATGGCTCGGCCAATGCCCTGGCAGTCGGCTTCTCCTATGCCTTCAATGCCGACCTGGTGCGCTGATGCGCATGTGATTTTTTCTCCGCTGTAGCCTGTCTGGCCCTGGCGATGGCACCGGAATCCTCCGGCACCATCGCCTTTTTTGTTCTTGCTAGTGTCGGGGTTTCATCGCTACATTTGTGTGGCTGGGCCTTCCGTTTCGCAGCCGATCGGTGCTTTTTCCCGAATCGCCCGCGGCGGCCCGGCAGGAGACACCATTCAAGTCAATACAACGAGGCCCTGGAACCGGCCGCCCCCCGCCTGGTGGGAGCGCGTACAGGAATCCGGGCCCAATCGATTTGGCCTGCTTATTGCTGAAACAGCGTGTACAGGAACGAATCCGTCTTGAATGGCCGAAATGCGCACGAAGCATCCGGATACCGCAAGGGCTATCCGGATACTGCAGTCCTTCGTGAACATTGCGGTGCGTAATGCCTTGGAATTGTGCAGGAGGACACGATGCAACTGGATCAACCCGCGTTGCCGGGAAGCGGCCGTATTGGCGAGATGGCGCTGTTCGCACCGGAAACCCAGCTCTTTTTGCTGAACGGCACCGACGGTGTCCGCGAAGAGGTGGGCAAGGTGTTCAAGCCTCACGACCTGACGCCGGTGCGCCCGGGCGAGAGCGTCAGCGCCAGCATGCATCACGTGCGGCGCGGCCGCCTGTCCCTGAGCCGCCTAGAGTACGGTACCGAGGTGCGTATCGACCCCGGCCGGCTGGAGAACTTCTACCTGGTCCAGATGCCGATCCGCGGCGGCGCCGCGATCCAGTGCGGTGGCCATCGTTTCGAGTCGGGGCCCGGCCTGGCCTCGCTGATCTCGCCGGGGCTGCCCCTGAGCATGCGCTGGCAGCCCGATTCGCCGCAGATCGTGTTGCGCATCGACCGCGATGACGTGGTCTTCCACTGCCGCCAGCACCTGGGGGAGGCCTGTGACCGGGCGCCCGAGTTCTGCCCGGAGCTCGACCTGACCCGCAGCGGCGGAGCTTATTTCGCCCAGCTGCTGGGGGTGCTGGTGGATGCCATCGGGCGGGAGGATCACCCCATCCACCAGCCTCTGGTGCTCAAGCAGTTCGAGTCCACCCTGATCAACGCGCTGCTCTACGGTGTGCCCAGCACGCTCAGCGACCTGCTGGCGGGCAATGCGGACAAGGGCGCCTCGCCGTATTACGTGAAGCGGGCCGAGGAGTACATCCGCGCCCATCTCAACGAGCCCCTCAGCATCGAGATGCTGGCCGAGCACACGGGGGTCAGCGTGCGGACGCTGTTCTCCGGCTTCCGCAATTTCCGTGGCGCCAGCCCGATGACCTACCTGCGCAACCTCCGCCTCGACAAGGTGCGCCAGGAGCTGGCCAGCCGCGAGCATGCCTCGGTCACCGACGTAGCCTTCCGCTGGGGCTTCAGCCACCTCGGGCGCTTCGCCCAGGAGTACAAGCGGCGCTTTGGCGAGTCGCCGTCGGCCACCCTGCGTTACCGTCCCAACTGATTCACTGCCCCGCCTGATTCACCGGGCCGGCTGATGCCGGCTGGGCCCCGCCGAGCTGGCGCTGGCCAGGGCGCCGCCCGCCCCGGGGCGCTCAGTTCCGCTTGCCCAGGGTCTCGGAGGGTGACTCGCCGTAGCGCGTGCGGTATTCGCTGGCGAAGCGTCCGAAGTGATTGAAGCCCCAGTCCAGGGCCACGCTCGACACATTGGCCCGGGGTGTGGCGCGGAGCAGGGCGGCGCGGGCGCCTTCCAGGCGGCAGTGCTTCAGGAAGGCCATCGGGGTGAAGCCCGTATGGCTGCGGAAGGTGTCGTAGAGCTTGCGCCGTGACACCCCGGCCACGGCCTCGATATCCTCCAGGCGCAGGTCCTGCCGGGCGTTGTCCACGATGAAGCGGCAGGCCCGTCGCACGTACTCGGGGCAGTGCGGCATGGCTTCTTCGTGCAGCTCGGCCGAATAGTTGTTCGGCTGGGCCAGCAGCAGGGCCTTGATCAGCAGGAACTCCATGTCGCGCGACAGGCTGGGCAGCAGGTAGAGTGGCCCCAGGGTGCTCCAGTCGTCGAACAGGCGCTGGGCCATGCGCCACCAGGCGGCCACCGCGCCCTGCCGCAGGTCCATCTGCGGGTCGAACAGCAGCGCTTCGCCGGCTGGGCGGTGGAGCAGGCTTTCCAGCACCTGCCGCGCCGAATCCCGGCGGATCGCCACCTGCAGCTTGTGGCAGGCGCCGGCCATGTCCAGCTCCTGATCGGCGAAGGGCGACACCACCAGCCCCGTGCCGGGGTCGGATTCCCTTTTCTCGCCGCGGCTGCGCAGCACCTGGCGCCCCTCCAGGGGCAGGCTCAGGCTGTAGGCGTCGAGCTGCATGCCGCGCTCGATGCCGATGGTCACGTCGGTACCGTAGCGGATCTGCCCGAGCACCGTGGACAGGCCGGGCAGGCGCACGGCTTCATGGACGAAGTGGAGTTTTCCGGCGCGTCGCGATTCGAGCTGGTGGGGGCCGCAGATGCGGGACATCCAGCTGCGGGCGTCGTCGAGCCCGTTGTGGACGGCGTGTAGTTCGGGCGGGCTGGGGGGCATGGCAGGATCTCCTCGGGATCGTCTTGCTGTCCATTCTGGGAGCTCGCCGGAGGGCTTTCTAGCCGCAGAGTGCAACGCCTTTCCCCTTGGGCTGCAGTGTCCGGCCAATGTGTAAAAAAGTGGATCGCGTTTGAAGAGTTTCTGGCTAGTTGGCCGGGTGGCCGCGGAGTTCAATGGCTTCGCACCCCCCCAACACAAAGGACAACTCAATGAACGCGAAAAGTATTGCGGACTGGCGCGAATACGTTTCCGGTTGCCTGGATTTCCGGCCGGCCGAAGGTATCTACCGGATCGCCCGGGACATGTTCACCGAGCCGGAGCTGTTCGATCTCGAGATGGAGCTGATCTTCGAGAAGAACTGGATCTATGCCTGCCACGAGAGCGAGATCCCGGCGGCCAACGATTTCATCAGCATGAACGCCGGCCGCCAGCCGATGATCATCACCCGCGACGGCGACGGCCAGCTGCATGCCCTGATCAATGCCTGTGCCCACCGCGGCGCCACCCTGACCCGCGTCTGCAAGGGCCGCCAGGCCTCCTTCACCTGCCCCTTCCACGCCTGGACCTACAAGACCGACGGCCGCCTGGTGAAGGTCAAGGCGCCCTCCGAATACCCGGAGGATTTCGACAAGAGCACGCGTGGCCTCAAGAAGGCCCGCATCGAGAGCTACAAGGGCTTCGTCTTCATCAGCCTGGACACCGAGGGGCAGGACAGCCTGGTGGACTTCCTCGGCGACGCCCGCATCTTCTTCGACATGATGGTCGCCCAGTCGCCCACCGGCGAGCTGGAGGTGCTGCCTGGCCGTTCCAGCTACACCTTCGACGGCAACTGGAAGCTGCAGAACGAGAACGGCCTGGACGGCTATCACGTGAGCACCGTGCACTACAACTACGTGGCCACCGTGCAGCACCGCCAGCAGGTCAATGCCGACAAGGGTGCCGCCAGCGACACCCTGGACTACAGCAAGCTCGGCGCCGGCGACGCGGAGACCGACGACGGCTGGTTCTCCTTCCGCAATGGCCACAGCGTGCTCTTCAGCGACATGCCGAACCCCCGCGTGCGCCCCGGCTACGCCAGCGTGATGCCGCGCCTGGTGGCGGAGCACGGCCAGCAGAAGGCCGAGTGGATGATGCACCGGCTGCGCAACCTCAACATTTATCCCAGCCTGTTCTTCATGGACCAGATCAGCTCCCAGATCCGCATTGTGCGGCCGGTGGCCTGGAACAAGACCGAGGTGATCAGCCAGTGCATCGGCGTGAAGGGCGAGTCGGACGCCGACCGGGAAAGCCGCATCCGCCAGTTCGAGGACTTCTTCAACGTGTCGGGCATGGGCACGCCGGACGACCTGGTGGAGTTCCGCGAAGCCCAGCGCGGCTTCCAGGCCCGCCTCGAGCGCTGGAGCGACATCTCCCGTGGCCACGGCAAGTGGGCCGAAGGCCCCACCGCCAACACCGAGGCCCTGGGCATCAAGCCGGTGCTGACCGGCACCGAGTTCACCCACGAAGGCCTCTACGTCAACCAGCACGCCCACTGGCAGCGCTTCCTGCTGGCGGGCCTCGAGCGCAAGGCCCGGGCACATAGGACGCAGGCACATAAGACGCAGGCACATAGGGAGGAGCAGGCATGAACCCGCAGCTGCACTACGAGATCGAGCAGTTCCTGTTCCGCAAGGCCGCCCTGTGCGACGCCCAGGACTGGGATACCTACCTGGACCTGTTCGACGAGCAGTCCGAATACCACGTGCCCCAGTGGGACTCCGAGCATCGCTATACCACAGACCCGAAGCGCGGCATGTCGCTGATCTACTACGCCAACCGCTCCGGCCTGGAAGACCGGGTGTACCGCATCCGCACCGGCAAGTCGGCCGCCTCGACGCCGATGCCGCGGACCCTGCACGAGACCGGCAATGTGCGCATCCGGCCGCTGGACGACGGCCAGCTGGAGGTGAAGGCCAACTGGAACACCCTCTACTACCGGCTGGGCAAGGCCGAGCAGCTCTTCGGGCACGTCACCTACCACCTGCGCCGCCAGGGCGAGGACTGGAAGATCACCCGCAAGCACGTGCTGCTGCTCAACGACACCATCAACTCGGTGCTCGATTTCTACCACCTGTGAGCCCTGCTGCAGCTTTCTGCGCAGGCCGGACAGGAGCTGCACTGGCCGGATAGAAGGCTGTTGGACACCTGCCCAGAATAGGCAGGGCAGTACCACCCCAAAGGAGAAAAGAATGAAAGGTCGTTACATCCAGGTGCCGTCCAAGGACGGTACGTTCGCCGCCTACCTGACGGCTTCCGTCGATGGCAGCGGGCCGGGCATCGTCCTGTGCCAGGAGATCTTCGGCGTCAATGCGGCCATGCGGGCCGTGGCCGACCACCTCGCCGAAGAGGGCTACACCGTGCTGGTGCCGGACCTCTTCTGGCGCCAGGAGCCGGGTGTGGAGCTGGGCTACGAGCAGGAGGACTTTGCCCGAGCCTTCGCCCTGTACAAAGACTTCAACGAGAACCTCGGAGTGGATGACATCCAGGCCAGCCTGACTCACCTGCGCGGCCTGCCCGAATGCAGCGGTGACGCGCTGGGCGTGGTGGGCTACTGCCTGGGTGGCAAGCTGGCCTACCTGGCGGCCTGCCGCCTGCCCGAAGTGGCCTGTGCGGTGGCCTACTACGGGGTGGGCATCGAGAACGCCCTGGGCGAACTCGAAGGCCTGCGCGGCCGGCTGGTCCTGCACATCCCCGAGCTGGACGACTTCTGCCCGCCGCCGGCCCGCGAGGCCATCGTCCAGGCCCTGGCCCGCCTGCCGCGCACCGAGGCCTACGTATACCCCGGTGTCGGCCACGCCTTCGCCCGGCCGGCCGGCGCCCACTACGACAAGCCCTCCGCGCTGCTCGCCCACGAGCGCAGCATCGCCACCCTGCGCCGGGTGCTGGGCCCCGACTACAACCTGTCGGCCCTGTGGGAGGAGCACATCCGCCACGAGTTCGACACCCGCGACGTGCCCGCCACCATGGCCACCATGGTGGACCAGCCCTATGTGAACCACATCCCGACCATGACCGGCGGGGTGGGCAGCAAGGATCTGAGCCGCTTCTACCGCTACCACTTCATCCACAACAATCCGGCCGACATGCGCCTGACCCCGATCTCGCGCACGGTGGGGGCGTCCCAGGTGGTGGATGAGTTCATCATGAGCTTCACCCACGACCGCGAGATCGACTGGCTGCTGCCGGGCGTGGCGCCCACCGGCAAGTACGTGGAGATTCCCATGCTCGGGGTGGTCAAGTTCCGCGGGCCCAAGCTCTACCACGAGCACATCTACTGGGACCAGGCCAGCGTGCTGGTGCAGGTCGGCCTGCTCGACCCCGCCGGCCTGCCGGTGGCCGGCGTGGACACCGCCCGCAAGCTGCTCGACGAGAGCCTGCCTTCCAACACCCTGATGCCGAGCTGGCCGACCAGCGAAGGCAAGCCCAT
The DNA here is from genome assembly GCF_012927165.1 of Zoogloea dura. GTDB lineage: Bacteria > Pseudomonadota > Gammaproteobacteria > Burkholderiales > Rhodocyclaceae > Zoogloea > Zoogloea dura. Next base: position 109,497 of record NZ_JABBGA010000015.1, on the reverse strand, counting down.
CGTCTGAGGAGCTCGATGATGAAAAGACTTCAGGACAAGATCGCCATCGTCAGCGGTGGCGCCACCCTCATCGGCGCGGCGGTGGCCCGTGGCCTCGTCGAGGCCGGCGCCCGCGTGGCGATCTTCGACATCGACCCGGCCGGCGCCCGGGTGGCGGATGAGCTGGGCGGTGCCGGCTTCTTCCAGGCGGTGGACCTCACCGACGACGCGGCCCTGGCTGCGGCCGTGGCCGCGGTACGCCAGCACTTCGGTGGGGTGGACCTGCTGATCAACCTGGCCTGCACCTACACCGATGATGGCTTTGCCTCGCCCCGTCAGGACTGGCTGCGGGCGCTGGACATCAACCTGGTGTCGGCAGTGGCCCTGACCCAGGCCGTGCATGAAGACCTCAAGGCGCGGCGCGGCGCAGTGGTGAACTTCACCTCCATCTCGGCCGGCGTGGCCCAGACGGGTCGCTGGATCTACCCGGTGTCGAAGGCCGCCATGCGTCAGCTGACCCGTTGCATGGCCATGGACCTGGCGCCCGACGGCATCCGCGTCAATGCCGTGTCGCCGGGCTGGACCTGGTCGCGGGTGATCGCCGAAGTGAGCGGCGGCGACCGGGCCAGGGCTGACAAGGTGGCCGCCGACTACCACCTGCTGGGGCGCCTCGGCGACCCGGCCGAGGTGGCCAACGTGGTGGTCTTCCTGTGCTCGCCCGAAGCCAGCTTCGTCACCGGCGCCGACTACGCCGTCGATGGCGGCTATTCGGCGATGGGGCCGGAGGGCAACCAGCCCGCGATCCCGCGCCTGGCCGGGTAGGCCCGGCCCCAGCCCGATAACAACCCAGTAACACCCCCTATCCGGCCAGCCGTGCCGGAGGGGGAGCTGCACCCCGTCCATCCCCAAGGAGGTTCATCATGCGTCGCATCGCCATCGTCGGAGCCGGCCAGTCCGGTCTGCAACTTGCCCTCGGTCTGCTTGCCAAGGGCTATCAAGTCACCGTCACCACCAACCGCAGCGGCGAGGAGATCCGTGCCGGCAAGGTGACATCCAGCCAGTGCATGTTCGATGCCTCCCTCGAGATCGAGCGGGAGCTGGGCCTCAACTTCTGGGAGGAGAGCTGCCCGCCGGTGGAAGGTATCGGCCTCACCGTGCCCCACCCGGAGCAGCCGGGCAACAAGCTGTTCTCCTGGAGCGCCCGCCTCGAGAAGGTGGCCCAGTCGGTGGATCAGCGGGTCAAGTTTCCGCGCTGGCTCGAGGAGGTGGAGCGCCGCGGCGGCGAAGTGCGCCTGCAGGACGTGGGCGTGGCCGAGCTGGAGGAACTGAGCGCCAGCCACGACCTGGTTCTGCTGGCTGCCGGCAAGGGCGAGATCGTCAACCTCTTCACCCGCGACGCCGAGCGCAGCCGCTTCGCCCAGCCCCAGCGCGCCCTGGCCCTCTCCTACGTGACCGGCATGACCCCGGTCGAGCCCTATTCGCGGGTGGCCTTCAACCTGATCCCCGGCGTCGGCGAGTACTTCGTGTTCCCGGCCCTGACCCTCAGCGGCCCTTGCGAGATCATGGTCTTCGAGGGCATCCCCGGCGGCCCGATGGACTGCTGGCAAGGAGTCAGCTCGCCGGAGCAGCACCTCGAACGCAGCCTCGAGATCGTCAATCGCTACCTGCCCTGGGAGGCCGAGCGCTGCCGCAACATCGCCCTCACCGACGACAAGGGCTTCCTGTCCGGCCGCTTCGCGCCGACCATCCGCAAGCCGGTGCTGACCCTTCCGTCGGGCCGTCACGTGTTCGGCATGGGCGACGCGGTGGCGGTGAACGACCCGATCACCGGCCAGGGCTCCAACAACGCCACCAAGTGCAGCCGCATCTACATGGATGCCATCCTGGCCCGCGGCGACCAGGCCTTCAGCCCCGACTGGATGAACGCCACCTTCGAGCGCTTCTGGAGCTACGCCCAGCACGTGGTGGCCTGGACCAACAGCATGCTGCTGCCGCCGCCGCCGCACCTCCTCAAGGCGCTCGCCACGGCCGCCCAGTCCCCCGAGCTGGCCCACCTGATCGCCAACGGCTTCGACGATCCGCGCCGCTTCGTGCCCTGGTGGTTCGATGCCGAGCAGTGCGAGAAGCTGATCGAGCGCACCCTGCCGCTGGCCGCCTGAGCACCATGGAGCCCGCCACCATGAACGCGCCCGAAAAGCTCCCCTCAGTGCTGTGCGACGCCCGCGAGTGCGATGCGAGGGCCCTGCGCAGCCTGCTCGGCCAGTACGCCACCGGTGTCACCGTGATCACCACCCGCGCGGCCGACGGTCGCAAGGTGGGGATGACCGCCAACTCCTTCTCCTCGGTGTCCCTGGAGCCGCCGCTGATCCTGTGGAGCCTGGCCCGCTCGGCGCCCAGCCTGGCGGACTTCCAGGCCGCCTCGCACTTTGCGATCCACGTGCTGGGGCGTGACCAGCACAGCCTGTCGAACCGCTTCGCGCGGCCGGCGGAGGACAAGTTCGCTGGCCTCGACCACCGCGAGGGCCCGGCCGGCGTGCCCCTGCTGGAAGGTGCCGTGGCCACCCTGGTGTGCCGCAACCGCCAGCAGTACGACGGCGGCGACCACCTGATCTTCATCGGCGAGATCGAGCAGTTCGGCCAGGAAGGGGGCGAGCCGCTGCTCTTCCACGCGGGCAGCTACCGGGTCGCCATCCCCCATCCGGACCTGCAGGCCTGAGTGCGCCGGGCCCCGTCTTTTCAAACCCATAGAGAGAATCCGACATGAAGAAGACACGATCCATCCGTGCCGCTGCCTGCCTGTGCCTGGCTGCCGGCATGGGCAGCGCCCAGGCCTACGACCTGCCGGTGGTCAACCTCGGCCTCACCAGCTTCCTGGACGGCGGCCTGCCCGCTGGCCCGGGGCTGTACATCCAGCAGTATTTCCTCGACTACCGCTCCGACAGCCTGAAGGACGACAAGGGCAACACGCTCGGCCTGCCCAAGACCGACCTGAGCTACCAGGTCGCGGTGACCCAGCTCAGTTACCTGTCCGGCCTGCGCTGGGGCGATGCCAGCCTGGGCCTCAACGCCGTGCTGCCGGTGGTGACCCGGATGAGCGTGGATGACGGCATCGGCAACGCGGCCCTCAAGGGGCAGAGCGGGGTGGGCGACCTGCTGGTCGGGCCCTTCATCCAGTTCGACCCGGTGATGGGCGCCGCGGGGCCGAAGTTCGTGCATCGCATCGAGCTGCAGGTGAACATGCCCACCGGCAAGTACAGCGAAGGCAAGGCGGTGAACCCTGGCAACAACAACTGGTCCTTCAACCCCTACTGGGCCGCCACCTGGTGGTTCTCGCCGAAGTGGAGCGCCTCGCTGCGCGCCCACTACCTGTACAACTTCAAGAACCATTCGCCGTCCCTGGCCTTTGGCGATGTGTCCTCCGTGCAGGCCGGTCAGGCCGTGCATGCCAACTTCGCCACCGAGTACGCGGTGACGCCGCAGCTGCGCCTGGGCCTGGCGGGCTACTGGCTGAACCAGCTCACCGACACCAAGGTGGATGGGCACGCGGTGGCGGGGCGCAAGGAGAAGGTCTGGGCGATCGGGCCGGGGGCGATGTACAGCTTCTCGCAGGACGATCACCTGGTGTTCAACACCTACTTCGAGCAGGACGTGAAGAACCGCCCCGAGGGGTCGCGGCTGCAGCTGCGCTACATCCACCACTTCTGACCGGGCCGGATTGGCCGGGAAGTCCTGGTTCGGGGCCTGCGATGTGCAGGCCCTTGTTTTGCAGCCCCTTCTGCCGTCCATGGCCGGCATGCAATTAAAAATACCCCCACGCTCCCCGCTGCGCGGCTCGCTGCCCCCCGAGGGGGTGCTTTTCATCTTGGGACGGCCCGGCGATGAAAAACGCCGCCTTGCGGCGGCGTCCGGACGGCCTTGCCCCACGGGGGGCGGGGGCTCAGTGCCCGGTGTTGCGGCGGGCGCGCATCCCGAAGCCGAGCAGCAGGCTGCTCAACAGGATCAGCCCCCATTCACCGAGGGTCGGGATACCGGTTATGCCGGAGCCTCCACCACCGGCGCCGCCGGCACCCGTCACGGTGATGCTCACCGTCGCGGTGGCGCAGTTGGGCGTGGGAGCGCGGTCGCAGACCCGGTAGCTGAGGGTGTAGTTGCCGGCTGGCACCGATGCACCCACAGTGACGGCACCGGTGCCCGTGTTGAGGACGATGCCTGCATGGGTGGAGCTCAACTGCGTCAGGGTCACCGCAGCCAGCGACGGGTTGCTGCTGCCCAGGTTCGAGTCGTTGGCAAGCACGTTCGGCACTGCGGTGCTGCTGCTGCCCGCCGTGACCACGCCCGCGTCGTTGCCGGCCTGCACCGTACTGGCTACGGTGGTGACGGCACTGGCGGAGCACGGGCTGGCGGTGTTGCCCGGGGCGCAGGTGCCGCCGCCCGGGGGCGTGGCACTGGCAGTGTTGGTGACTGTGCTGCCGACAACCGCCGAGTTGCTCAGGATGGCGGTGACGGTGTAGGTGACGATCGCGCCGGTGGGCAGGGAGGCGATGGTCTGGCTGAGCGCGCCGCTGCCGCTGGCCGCCGGGCAGCTGGTGCCGCTGGCGCTGCAGGTCCAGCTCATCGAGGCCGCACCAGTGGGCAGCGGATCACTGACCACGGTTCCGTTGGCGGACACCGAGCCGGTATTGCGCAGGGTGAGGGTGTAACGGACCGTTCCACCCGGTGAGGCGCTCGCCACGTTGGCTGTCTTGGTGAAGCTCACCTGGGGCGGGGGCGGGGGCACGCTGGCCGAGCTGGTACACGGCGGGGCGCTGCCGCTCGGGGCGCACACTGCGCCGCCCGGCGGGGTGACGCTGGCCGTGTTGACGATGGACGACGGCGGTGAATTGCTGACGACCCCGTGCAAGGTGTAGGTGGCTTTGCTGCCGACGGGCAGGCTGGTGATCGTGTCGGTGATGCCGCCGCTGCCGCTGGGGCTGCACACGGCGCCGCCGGTGGCCACACATGACCAGGTGGCGCTGCTGAAGCCCGCGGGCAGCGGATCGGAGACGGCGACGTTGGTGGCCGCCGCGGTGCCCACGTTGCTCACCACGATGGTGTAGTCGATGGTGGCACCGGCTACGATGGTGGTGGAGGGGGTGGTCTTGCTTACGTTGATCTGGGGCGTGCTGTCGCACACTGCGTTGGCCACCATCTGGGCCATGAAGCCCTCGTAGTTGGCGCCGCTCTGGATCTGTACGACGAGGGTGTTGAGGCCGGTCTGCCAGTTGTGGTTGAGCAGGGTGCTGGCCGCCTGGGCGCTGGCATAGCCCATCCCGGTGTAGCCGCCGGGCTGCGGCAGGCCGGTGGTCTGCCCGCTTTGCGCCACGCCATTGACATAGACCTCCGCCACGCTGTTGTCCGAATTGAAATTCATGGACAGGGCAAAGGTGGACGGGGTGACGGCCGGGTCCAGGTAGAACTGGTAGCGGTAATACCAGTCTCCGGTCGGGCTCGTCTTGTCGACGCTGGCGCCTTCACGGCTGATCCAGTTGGCGTTGCCGAAGGGGCTGGCTGCCCAGGCCACCGGGACGAGGTTGCCTACATACGCGGGCCCCCAGTTGACCGTCGCGGGCGGCGGCTGAACGATGCCGGCGGGCGGCTGCATCTCCGACACCTCCCAGTGAGCGTCGGGGCTGCCATCGGGCAGGATCCCGTTGGTGGCAAGGTTGTAGCCGGTGTTCAGGGTGCTGGCGTTCGAGTTGCAGCTGAGCGTGGGCGGTGCCGCCAAGGCGGCGTGGCTGAGGGCCAGCCCGGCGACTACCAGTGCGGTGTGCCAGGGTTTTCGGAAAGTACGGTGCAAGCCTGACGCGAACGGGGCGCCCGGTTCGGGTTTCGATTCGGTGATGAGCATGGAAAGTCTGGAATGCAATGATTGATGGGAGTGCGTTGCCGCCGGTTTCGTTTTCTGTTCGATCGTCATGCAGTGGCGCCGCCATTGCTGCTTGAGCCGGTGCAAATGACAATTCGTTACACAAGGCCGGAGCTTAAGTGATGAAAGGACGAAGGCTTGTGGCAAATTTGGGTAATTTTGTGTCTTGATGGCATTTGTGCACGGAGCAGACCCACCTTTGCCGATGCCTCCCGCGCTCTTGACCCTCTTCCCGGGGCCCTCGATACTGGGAAAGTCCTCACCATGAGCAGGGTTTTCTCCGCCCGCCACCATCCATGTTTTCCCGACTCAAGCGATCCACCCGGCGCCTGCTGGCTCTGCTGGCCGTGCTGCCTGCCACTGTGCTGCTGCTGGGCGTGATCTACATGCTGGGCATGGAGCACCTCGAGGGGACCCCGCGGACCTTCCTCGAGAGTATCCAGTGGGCGTCCGAAACCCTCACCACCACGGGCTATGGCGGCGACAACCATTGGAACCATCCGCTGGTGGCGCTGTTCGTGATCCTCGGCCAGTTCATGGGTCAGTTCCTGGTGTTCCTGATCTTTCCGGTCTTCGTGCTGCCTTATTTCGAAGAGCGCTTTGAAGTGCGCTTGCCGAACGTGCTGCCCAAGATGGAGGGCAAGGTGTTGTTCTATCGCTATGGCTTGGTCATCGAGCCCCTGCTCGAGGACTTCAAGCGCACCGCCACGCCCTTTGTGATCTTCGAGGAGGATCTGGCTCAGGCCCGCCACCTGCGCGACCGGGGCCATGACGTGGTGTTCGGTCAGCTGGCGGAGGATTCCAGCGTGCTGGCGCGGGTGTGCGAGGCCCGCGCGGTGGTGGCCAACGGGGGGGATCACCGCAATGCCACCTGCACTCTGATCGTGCGTGAGCTGGGCTTCACCGGGCCGCTGTTTGCCCTGGCCGACGAGCCGCTGTACCGCGCGCCAATGTTGCAGATCGGCGCCACCGACGTGTTCACGCCCTCCCATGTGCTGGGGGCGGCCCTGGCCTCACGGGCCAGCGTGCGCATCAGCCCGCCGGCCGAGGGCATGCACCTGCTCGGCGAGAAAGTGGGCATGGGGGAGTTCCGGGTGCGCCCCAACAGCTCCCTGGCCGGCCGCCGTCTGGGCGACCTGCGCTTGCGCGAGACCCATGGCGTGGCGGTGATCGGCGCCTGGCGGGGCGGCGTATTCACCACCTCCAAGGGGCCGGACACGGTGGTCGAGCCCGGTGCCATCCTGGTGCTGGTCGGGGCCCCGCGTGGGCTCGAGGAGGTGGAGCGCATGGCCATGCCGATCCGCCGTTCCGGCCCCATCGTGGTGGCCGGCTTCGGGGCGGTGGGGCACAAGGTGCGCGAGATCCTGCGCGATGCCGGCGAGCACTGCGTGACCATCGACCGGGCTGCGGCGGCCGGGGTGGATGTGGTCGGCAACATTCTCGAGCACGCCACCCTGGTGCAGGCCGGCGTACATGAGGCCAGCGCGGTGATTCTGGCCCTCAGCGACGATGGCGAGTCGGTCTTTGCCACCGCCGCGGTGCGCGAGTTTGCGCCCCAGGTGCCCCTCATCGTGCGCGTGCTGCGCGCCACCAACACCGGCCGCCTGTACCGTGCCGGGGCCGATTTCGCGATCTCGGTGGGTGAGGTGGCCGGGCAGATCCTGGCCCATCACCTGCTCGACGAGCAGACCCTGGGCCTCGAGAGCCGCATCAAGTTCAGCCGCATGGAGGCTGGCGCGCTGGCTGGCATTCACCCCTGGCGCAGCGAGGCGCTGGAGCGCACCGGCGCAAAGATCGTGGCGGTGGAGCGTGGCCAGGAGGTCATCGTGACCTTCAGTGACGACTTTGCGATCCGCCCGGACGATGTGCTCTTTCTGTGCGGTTCCCTCAACAGCCTGGAGCGCTATCGCCAGGCGTTCTAGCTGCGGGGCCCGCCAGGGTCAGCCATGCAGGGCCTTGCTGACCCGGCGCAGCCCGCTTTCCTCGGGGTGCGGGCCGATGGTGAAACCGAGGGCCTGCATCAGGCGCAGCATCTTGGGGTTGTTGCCGAGCACGTCGCCGACCATGGTGCGATAACCATGGGCCCGGGCGCAGTCGATCAGGGCGCCCATCAGGCGACGGCCGAGTCCGTAGCGTTGCCAGTCATCGCCGACCACCAGGGCGAACTCCACCGCCTCGCCGTCCGGCGCCAGCGCGTAGCGGGCGCCGCCGATCAGGCGCTCGGCGCCGTCCACCGTGGTGGTGGCCATCAGGGCCATCTCCCGATCGTAGTCTATCTGCGTGAAGCGAGCGATCAGGCTCGGCGGGAGGCTGTCGATCTCCTCCATGAAGCGGAAGTAGCGGGTCTCCGGGCTCAGGCTGTCGAAGAAGATCTGCACCAGGTCGGCGTCCTCGGGGCGGATCGGGCGGACCCGCACGATGCGGCCGTCGGGCATCTTCCAGTCCTGCTGGAGGTGGGCCGGGTAGGGATGGATCGCCATGTGGGCGTAGCGGTCGCTGCCGGCGGGCAGGCCCTGATCGATGACCATGCGGGCGTCGGCGACGATGGCGCCCGCTTCGTCCACGATCAGCGGATCGATCTCCAGGCTCTTCAGCCAGGGCAGTTCGCAGACCAGGCCGGACACGGCGATCAGCACATCCTCCAGGGCCTGCCGGTCGGCGGCCGGCAGCTCGCCCAGCGGGCCGAGCAGGCGGGCCACCGCGGAGGAGTCGATCAGGTCGCTGGCCAGCACCGGGTTGAGGGGGGGCAGGGCGAGGGCCTGCTCGTCGCTGCGGCCCATCCGCGAACCACCGGTGCCGAGTCCGATGACCGGTCCGAACACCGGGTCGCGGAAGACCGACAGGCGCAGTTCGCGGCCGTGGGGGCGGTGCAGGTAGGGCTCCAGGGACACGCCGTTGATGCGGGCCTCCGGGTGGCCGGCGCGCACGGTGGCGAGGATGTCATGGAAGGCGCTCCACACTGATTCGGCGGCGCCCAGGTTGAGGCGCACCCCGCCGGCGTCGGCCTTGCGCGGCAGGTCGGGCGAGTCGATCTTCATGACCACCGGAAAGCCGGTCTGCTCCGCCGCGAAGAGGGCCTCGGTGGCGTCCCGGGCCAGGGTGCCCGGAGTCACCGGCACCCCGAAGCTGCGCAGCAGGGTCTTGGATTCGGGGCTGGACAGCACCGTGCGGCGCTGGCCGAGCAGGGCCTCCACCAGCAGCCGGGCGCCCGCCGGGCCATTGCGGCCGTTGCCGGTGGTGCGCCCGGCGGCCTGCAGCAGGAGGTTCTGGTTGCGGTAGAAGCGGGAGATGTTGTGGAACAGCTCGATGGCGGTGTCCGGCGAGCGGAACACCGGCAGGCCGGCCTGCTCCAGCAGGCTGCGGCCCTCGGCCACCTGGCCGCCGCCCATCCAGCAGGCACATAGGCAAAGGCGCGAGTCGGCGGCCACTTCGATGAGGCTGCGGGCGACCTCCAGCGGATCGGTCATGGCGTGGGGTGACAGCATGACCAGCACGTTGTCTACCGCCGGGTCTTCGGCCAGCAGGCGCAGGGTGTCGCGATAGCGCTCCGGCGAGGCGTCGCCGCCCAGGTCGAGGGGGTTGCCGGGGCGCCGTTCGCCGGCGATCAGGCGGCCCAGTCTGGCCAGGCTGTCGTCCGACAGGGCAGCCAGCGGAATGCCCAGGTCGCCGGCCCGGTCGGCGGCCATGGCGCCGGGCCCGCCGCCGTTGGTGACGATGGTCAGCGGCGCTTCACGCGGGCGGAAGCCGGAGGCCAGGGCCTTGGCGGCGAAGAACAGCTGGCCGATGTGCTGGACCCGCACCACCCCGGCACGCCGCATCGCCGCGTCGAACACCGCATCGGCCACGCAGGCGCTGCCGGTGGGGCCGTCGTCCTCGTGGCGGCCGGCCTTGAGCAGGATGATCGGCTTGATCCGGGCCGCCGAGCGCAGGGCGCTCATGAAGCGCCGGGCGTGGCGCACGTGATCCACGTAGAGCAGGATGTGGCGGGTGCGCGGGTCGTGCACCAGGTAGTCGAGGGTCTCGCCGAAATCCACGTCCAGGGTGGAGCTGAGGGAGATCACCGACGAGAAGCCGACCTGGTTGGTGGCCGCCCAGTCCAGCACCACCGAGCACATGGCGCCGGACTGCGACACCAGGGCCAGGTCGCCCTTGCCCACGGCAATGCGGGTGAGGGCTGCGTTGAGGCCGATGTCCGGCCGCAGGATGCCCAGGCTGCCCGGCCCGAGCAAGCGCAGGCCGGTCTCGCGGGCGGTGTCGAGCAGGCGCTTCTCCAGGGCGTCGCCACCCGGGCCGGTGGCGGTGACGATCACCGCGTTGCGCACCCCGCTGCGGCCGCACTGCTCGACGATGGCATGCAGGGCCCGCGCCGGAGCGGCGATCACGGCCAGGTCCACGCGCCCGCCGATGTCCTCCACCGAGGCATGGCAGGGCTGGCTGAAGACCGTCTGATGCTTGGGATTGACCGCATGCAGGGGGCCGCGGAAGCCGGCCTCACGCAGGTTGGAGAAGATCACCCGGCCCACCGAGCGGGCCTCTTCGGAGGCACCGATCACGGCGATGGAGGCGGGTTCGAACAGGGTGGCCAGGGAATGGCGGGTCGGCATCGCAGCCCTCGGATGGGTTACTCGGTAGTTGCGATGTATAACATTTTTGCGGGGAAAATATATTGAGTTGTATCGTATTTGGCCCGTGGCGCCCTCCCGGCGCGGGGGCCGGGAGTGGACGCGGAGAGTGGGGCCTACTCCAGCTCGCCGAACAGGTCGGGGCCGAAGACTTCGTAGTGGATGCGCTCCCGCGGGATGCCCCGGGCCACCAGGGCGCGCCGCTGCAACTGCATGAAGGGCAGGGGGCCGCACAGGTAGACGTCGGCGTCGTCGGGCAGCGCTTCCACCCGGTCCAGGTCCATGCGTCCGGTGAGGGCGCCGGTTTCGGCTTCGTCCGGTGTCTCCAGCCACAGGTGCTGGCGGGCCTGCTGCAGCGCGCCGAGGGCTGCATGCACCTCGTCACGGTGGGGGAAGTGCAGGCGGTCGGTGGTGGCGTAGCCAAACACGACCGGGCGTGCCGGCTGGGTGGCGGCCAGGTGGCGGAGCATGGCCAGCATCGGGGTGATGCCCACGCCGGCGCTCAGCAGCACCACCGGCCGGTCGCCGTCGGCGAGCTGGAAATCCCCGGCCGGCGGGCCGACCCGCAGCGTGTCGCCAACCCGGATCACGTCATTGAGTTGGCCGGACACTGCGCCCGGCGGGGCACCCTCGCCATGCGGGACGCGCTTGATGGTGATCCGCCAGGTCTCGCCGCCGGGAGCGTCGGACAGGCTGTACTGGCGTACCTGGATCAGCCCGCTGGCGGGGATGGGCAAGGCCACGCTGATGTACTGGCCCGGGATGAAGCCGGCCGGCAGGCTGCCGTCGGCCGGGCGCAGGCGCAGGGCGACGATGCCATCGGCGGCCTCTTCCCGGTCCACCACCTGCATTTCCGGCCAGTCCTGGCCGGCTTGCCAGTCGCGGGCCTGGTAGAGGCGCGCTTCGCGGGCGACCAGCTCGGTGGCCATCAGCCAGTACACCTCGTCCCAGGCGGCGGCGATGTCGGGGGTGATGGCGGCGCCCAGCACTTCGCCAAGGGAGGCCAGCAGGTGCCGGCCGACGATGGTGTATTGGGCCGGGGTGATGCCCAGGCTGACGTGCTTGTGGGCGATGCGGTCGAGCACTGGCCCGATGATCGCCGGCTTGTCCATGTGGGAGGCGAAGGCATACACCGATCCGGCCAGGGCCTGGGCCTGGTCGCCGGTGGCCTGGTTGCCCATGTTGAAGAGGTTCTTCAGCTCCGGATGGTGGCTGAACATGCGTTCGTAGAAATGGCGGGTGATGGCTTCGCCGTGGGCGAGCAGTACGGGCACGGTGGCCTCGATCAGCGGGCGGGCGGTGAGGGACAACATGGGCGTTTCCTTTGTGTGGTGGAGCGCAAGCCTACGGGCGGATCAGCCCGCCTGGAGGTTGCCAAGGGCGTGGTGGGCGGCCAGCCGGATCACGTAGCCGAGCTTGAAGAAGGCCGCCGAGATCGGCAGGGCCAGGTGTCCGGCGATCTGCGTGCCAAGGCTGAAGCGCTCGGCGAAGGGATAGGCGACCAGGGTCGAGGCGAGCATGCCGAGCCCGGCGATGAGCATCATCGAGCGTCCGGTGAACAAGACCTTGCCGGGGTTGGGGAAAGGGCTGGGGTTCTCTGTGGGGTCCATCTTCATCTCCGTTCTGTGATCGGGTTAAGTGGACTTTAAGGTGCATCTTTTAAAGAGTCAATTAAAATGAATCTTAAAAAATTCCCCTTATAATGGAAGGGTTGAAGCCCCGCAGGCACCCTGAAAGGAGCCACCATGCACATCACCCAGCACACCGATTACGCCTTGCGCGCCCTGATCTACCTGGCCGCCAACGAACAGCGCCTGGTCACCATCCAGGAGGTTTCGGAGCGCTTCGAGGTGTCCCGCAGCCACATGATGAAGGTCGTCAATCAACTCATCCGCAATGGCTTTGTTGAGGGCGTCCGGGGCAAGGGGGGCGGCATGCGCCTGGCCCGCCGGCCAACGGAGATCAGGGTCGGCGAGGTGGTGCGCAGGATGGAGACCGACCTGGCCCTGGTGGAGTGCTTCACCGATACCAGCCGCTGTCTGCTCACCTCCACCTGCCGGCTGAAGGGGGTGCTCAACGATGCCCTGGAGGCCTTCTTCGAGTCCCTCGACCGGGTGACCCTGGCAGAGGTGCTGGGGCCGGCCCAGCACCAGTTGCTGCATGTGTTGAAGCGGGTGGCCTGAGGTCTGCGTGCTTCAGGGGTGGCGGCGCTGCGGTCGCGCCGCAGGGGCGCCTGCCCGCCCGGTGAGGTTCAGGCCGAGCAGCAGGGGATCATGATCCGAAGAGCGATAGGGCGTCCCGGCGCCAGGGCCAGGTGGGCAGTCGAAGCACTCCGCCTGCCTGTCGTCGAGGAGGGCCGGCTCGTCCGCGTTGATGTGCCAGTGGGCGACCCCGCTGACCCGGGGGGCCAGGGACGCACTGGCCAGGGCGTGATCCAGGTAGCCGGCCTCGCCATTGAACACATAGGAGTACTGCAGTTGCCGGCGCCCGGCCAGCAGGTCGTTAAAGCCGGCGGCGCTGAGCTGCCTGACCGGATCTTCCTGGCCGTAGGCATTGAGGTCGCCGATCAGGAGCACGTTCCGGCTGCCTGATGCCGATTGGATCTGCGCCGCAAAGGCGCTCAGCTGACGTGCCTGCGCCATGCGGCGCGCGTTGTAGCAGCCCTGGCCCTTACCCTGGTCCAGGTCGGGGCCGCTGGCGCTCCCGCAGTTCTTTGACTTGAAGTGATTGACGATCACGGTGAGCCGCTCGCCCGACGGCGTGGCAAAGGTCTGGGCCAGCGGCGGCCGGTTGTTGACCGGGGCGGGGTCGGAGCGCGCCGCTCCCACCGGCTTGAGGCGGTCCGGCTTATGGATCAGGGCGACCCGGATTGCATCCGTACCCGTACCCTCGACCGGATCGGCCACGGCCGCATAGGTGCCGGCGCCCATGACGGCGTTGAGTCCGCTGACCAGGTCTTGCAAGGCGCTGTCCTTGCCGTCGCCGTCATTCTCGATCTCCACCAGGCCGACCACGTCTGCGTCGATGGCGGCCAGGGCGCTGATGATCTTCAGCCGTTGGCGTTCGAAGCCGGCGGCCGTGGTCGCGCCGCGGGGGGTGGGGAAGCCGCCGCCGCGGCCATCGCCATTGAAGTAGTTGTGCACATTGAAGCTCGCCACCTTGTGTGTGCCACCGACCCGGGCCGGTGAGGGCGGACGCGGGTTGCGGTGATAGAACGCCGGTGTCGTGGTCGGGTGGAGGCGGTAGCCGGTGGTGGCAGGCGTGCCGTTCCCGGCCAGCCCCTGGTCGAGGATGCCCACCAGATGGCCCCGCACCGTGTCGCCCGTGCGCAGGGTGCCGCCTTCGTCCAGGTAAGGGGGCGGGTCCGGATTCTGCCGGGAGGCGCCGTCGTCCAGCACCAGCAGGCCGCGCTGGTTTGCCGCGGCCAGGGCGATGGCCCTCGGTGACCCGGGGGGATGGCGGTTGGTGGCCCTCTCGAGGCGCCCCCCGGCCGACAGGCTCAGCTGGCCATAGCGGCCGAGGAGTGAGTTCTGGACCACCGTCATGGGGGACACGATGCGCACCCGCATCCCCTCGTAGCGCTCCAGTCCTCCCCAGGCGGGCTCCGGCAAGGACACGTCCACCGGGCGTGGGGGCGCGCTGCCGCCCCGCACGGTAACGGCGCCGGGGTGGATCAGTTCGGTGAGGCCATTGAACTCAGCCACTGTTCCCGCCAGGCGGATGTGGGCGCCGACGGCCACGCCTGCCGGCATGATGGGGGCGTCCACATACACGAAGATCCCGTCGGAGGTGGCCGGATCACCATCGCCTGTCGGATCTTGCAGGAAGAAACCCTTGAGGCCGGGGAAGATTGCCGTCACCACACCGCCGGTGGTGAGGGTTTCGCCCAGGTGCGGGCTGGCACTACCGGTGCCCTGGATGGCCGGGATGGGAACTAGAGGCGGGGCGGCCTGCGCCATGCCACCGGTGGCATGGGTGAGGCCGGTGGCGAGAAGGGCTGCCGCCAGGTGATCGGCGATGGGCATGGAGGCTCAGGATGGATGAGTGCAACGAGGTTCCATCCTCATCCATTTTTATGCTGATTGGCAATGCCATGGCCGGCGCCCGTACCTGCCTCCGCGGACCTATCGCGCCGTGCACTGCAGTTCGTCGGTCTTGCCGGTGCCGGTGTCCAGCCAGCTCACCTTCACGATCTTGTCCTGGTGGACGAGGCTGATGTTCTGGCCCTCGTAATGGCCGGCGTTCGCCGCGCCCACCTGCCACAGCGTCACGCTGCGGTCCCCGCGCTCCAGCCGTATTGTTGCCGGATCGGTGTCGAAGAAGCTGGCCACCACCTCATTGGCTGGATTGCCCTGGCAGGCATGGGAGACGGTCTGCGCCGCCACCAGCCGCCAGAGCGCCTGCAGCCCGGACGTGCGGAGCCGGTACTGGGCATCGACACAGGCCCTCACCGTATCGACGGTCCAGGTCGCGGTGATCCAGGTCTGCTGCCCGTTGGCCTTCCAGCAGTCGTTCCGGCCCTTGACCCACCCACGCTGCTCGGCACGCAACTGGGCAGCGAGCTTCCCGGGGGCTTTCGCCAGCGCCGCCTTGTAGACCGCATCGAGCTTGCGGTCGAAGGCTGCCAGGGCCGGATCGCTGCAGATCAGCTTCTCGACTTCACCCTGTGCCCTGGCACAGTTGAACGTGGGGCCCTCGGCGAAGGCCGGGCCGGAGAAGGGCAGCGCGCAGGCAAGGGCCGCTAGCGCAGGAAACAGTGCTTTTCTCGTCATGATCCTCATGCTCAAGTCCGTTGCTTCATGGAGACGTCGTCGTGTCCGGGGCGCCCCAGCGGGGGGTGTGTCGATAGGAAACATGAACGCCGTCCAGGCGCTGCTCGCTCTTGAACACACGCACCCGGGAGTCGTGCACCAGCACGAGCGATCTCTCGTCCTTCCATTCGACGGAGAGTTCAGGCCCTCCGCCAGGCCCGCTTGGCGCCGCGCCGTGATCCGTGTCGGATATGAACAGGTTTCCGGACCCGGAGTCCAGATCTTCGTCGGCGTCGAGAAGGGATGCCTGGGTGCTGAAACCCGTCGTTGCGCCACAACTGCGTTCAAACACAAGGACGCGGCGCCTGCCTTCCGGGGACGGGTATTCCGCAATCGGGGTGTTGTCGCACAGCCCTTCGCCCAGCTTCAGGATGACCAGGGTGGAGAGGACGGTAGCAGCGATCAGAAGGACGACGAGGACACCTGCCGACCACAGAAAAACGCGGAGCGCGGATCGGAGCGCTGCCCCGATGCGGCCCGCCCGCGAAGATTCCGGAGGCTCCCTCCGGGCCGGGAGCTCAGGCTTTTTCACTGGGGCACGGACTCGTCTGGTTGAAGGGTGATACTGGCCGCAGATCCTCCGGGGAGACGGGCAATACCAGCAGTGGGTTCATGTTGTGTGGGACTCGGTCCCCAGTGCCGCAGAATTCCATCTGCATTGGCCTGGATGGTCACACTTGGCCTGCATCCCTCCTATGAACTGTTTCACTCTTGCAGACTCCCGGAGCCTGTCGATCCAGGCTCCGGGAGTCCACCTGTGGCTTCAGTCTCCGCTCATCGTCACCGCAGCCGCATTCACCGGGATGCTGGCGGTGAGTGTGCGGGCGATGACGTTCGCCGGGGCCTGGTTGCCGGCCAGCCGGTTGAGGGTCTTGAACACGCAGCTGAGGCCGTCGGGGGTGATGGTCACCACGCCGTAGCCCTGGGCGTCGGTGCTGGCCCACTTGATCCACGGGTTCTTCGAGATGCCGGCCAGTTGCTGGGCGAGGCCGAGGAGCTGGGTGGAGAAGGCCGGGTCGGCCTTGAGGCCGGCGAGGACGGCCGAGGTGGTGGCGTCCAGCGCGGCCTCGGGAACGCCGAGGGCGGCGAGACCGCTGCGCACGCGCACACGGGCCTGTTCGGCGAGGCTGTCGAGGGTCGGCGGGTGGCCGGCCATGGTGTAGTCGAAGAGGTTGAAGCGCAGGTTGAGGGTGCCCACCCCGCTCACCGGCACGGACAGGGGGTAGTAGATGAGGGTGGCGAGGTCCGGGCTCACCGCGCCGACGGCGTCGGCGTAGAAGGTGAACAGGGATTCGGAGCTCATCCCGGCGGTGACTAGGTCCACCATCACCGGCTGGGGGCTGGCGGCGTCATGGTCGTCCATCACCACGCCGGCGTCGAAGCAGTGCAGGTCGCCGGTGAGGGCCACCACGTTCCTGATGCCGGCGGACTTGAGGTGGGCCATCAAGTCCTTGCGCTCGGCGTTGTAGCCGTCCCACTGGTCGCAGTTGAACAGGAAGCGGGTGAAGAAGCCCTGCAGCGCCGCGGCCTTGCCGGAGGCCTGCACGAAGCTGGAGGTGGCGCCCCGGGCCTGGATGTCGGGCTTGATGTAGCCGAAGGCGATGGTCTGGGCCCCGGCGGCGACCTGGGCGGTGCTGCCGGAGGCGGCCGCTGCGGCGCCGAAGGCCGCGGCGGCGATGCCCGCCTGGGTCTGGCTGAGGCCGGCCGCCATCCCGGCGGCGACCGGGTTGCCGGAACCCGCCGCCGCGCTCGCAATGGCGGTGGCGCCGGCCACCGCGCTGGCCTGGCTGGCGCCTGCCGTCATCGCCGCCACGACTGCGCTGGCCACGGCGGCATTGCCACCTGTGGATGCCAGGGCCGCCTCGATGTTGCCGGCCAGGGTGGATACGGATTGCAGCGCGAACAGGGTGGCGATGGCATCGGTGCCGTCCAGCTGCATGCGCAGCAGGGACACCTCGTTGCACCACAGCTTCCAGGTGGCGGGGGAGGCGGCCAGGGTGCTCTTCCACCACTCCCGCTGGCTGCGCCCGAGGATGGACACGCCGGACAGCTTGTCGTCGGCGCTGGCGCCGGCCATCTTCAGGCTCTCGAAGGTGTCGCGGGTGGTCTGGGGCACCACGTAGCGGGCGCCGATCTCGCCCAGGGGCGCGCCGCTGGCCGGGTTGACCAGGGCCTCCGGCACGATGTGGTCGGCGCGGTAGGTGCGCTGGTCGGTCACCACCAGATGGGCCAGCCTGCCCCATTGGATGTCCCGGTACAGGCGCAGGGTCTCGAAGCCGGTGGTCTGCTCGTCCAGCTTCACGTCGGCCGGCATGAACTCGAACCAGGCCTGGTTGGCGGCGCGGCGGCGGCTGGTCTGGCGGGTGTTGTCGGCCTTGCCGGTGGCCGCGTCGTAGCTGCCGTTGTCGTAGGTGGTGGCGTCGCCCCAGCAGTCGTCGGAGAACTCGTGGTCGTCCCAGGTGGCCACGAAGGCGAAGCGCTCATGCACCGCCTGCAGGCGCGGGTCGGTCCGGTAGCGCTTGTACAGGTAGCGGTAGTCGGCCAGGGTGTTGGCGTATTTCGCGCCGCTGCTGCCTTTCTTGAAGGCGCCGTCGGGCAGCACCAGGGCGCCGTGGCGGGACTCCACCGCGCCGGTCTGGAAGGCCTCGCCGACGGTCTCGTAGATGTAGTCGCCGAGGTGCACGATCAGCTCGGCGTCCTCGTTCCTGGCGATGTGATCGAAGCCGCCCCAGTGATTGACGCTCCAGTCCTGGCAGCTCATGAAGATCAGGCGCAACTGGTCCACGCTGGCGCCGCGGGCCGGGGCGGTGCGGAAGCGGCCGACCCGCGAGCGCACCTCGCCGGCCTGGAACTGGTAGTAGTAGGTGGTGGCCGGCGCCAGGCCGGTGACCCGGTTGCGCAGGCTGTGGTCGTAGCGGGCATGCACCGGGATCCGGCTGTCCACCAGCAGGCGGCCGGCCAGCGCGGCGTTGCTGCCGAGGGCGCCCTTGTTGTCGGCGTCGGTGACGATCAGGCGGATGCTCACGTCCCCCGCACCAGTCGCCGTGGCCACGTCGTCCGCGTCGGCGGGCACCACCCGGGTCCACAGCACCGCGCCTTCGGGAGAGGGATCGCCGGAGGCGACACTCTGCGGGAACTTCCAGTTGCCACCGCTGGCCAGGGGCGGCAGGTCGCTCCCGCCGCCGCCACAGCCGGCCAGGCCACCAAGGGCCACCGAGACGCTCAGGAAACCGCTATTGCGCAGAAAAGTACGACGATCCATCGGGCAGCGCTCCAAGACATTCGAGCGGCCCAGTATGGTCAGGCGAGGTTACAGGGCGGTGTTGCGCCGCCGGGGAGCGTCAGCCCGGCTCGCGCTCCCCGGGCAGGAACTCCCCGCACCATGACAGCTTGCTCTGCGGCGGCGCGGAGCCGTGCTCCGCGAAACCCCGCCTCCGCCCCCGACGGGCGACCCCTTTCCTTGCGTCGCCAAAGAATGCACGGCGGAGGTCCAGGTGCTGACGAAAATCACCCAGGCCTGGACGCGGGGTGTCCACGGCTGGGTGATTTTTGTGCAGGTGTGGACGGGGGCGCTCAGGGGCTGGGTGATTTTGGTCCAGGGCTGGATGAATTTTGTGTAGCGGTGGATGGGATTTGTCGAGGGCTGGACGGGCGGGGTCCAGGCTTTGGGGAATTTTGTCCAGAGTTGGACGGATTTTGTCAGGGCCTGGAGGGGGGGCGTCCAGGGCTGGACGGGGGCCTGCTTGTTTGTGCCTTTGCTGGGCGGCTTTCCGTTGTTTTGGGTTGGATTGGCCGGGATTTCGCCCCGGCGGGCGACTCACTTCTTTGCTTCGCCAAAGAAGTAAGCAAGAAAGGCGACCCGCCTCGCCGGTCATTCGCTGCGCGAATGACTCCCCTGCGCTGCTCACGCCAGGCGGCCGGCGCGGAACTCGCCCTGCGGGCTCAGACAGCCGCGCCGGACTTCCCCGCCTGCCGTTCCGCTGCTCGGCGGGTCGGAACGGGCTTTTCGCAAACACCGAGCCTTTGCTGAAACCGGGGTTGGCTTTCAGGGTAAAGAGCAAAACCCCAAGGTCTCGCATCCACAGGTCTTTCCGTAGAGGCTCGGTGTCTGTTGAAAGCCCGTTCTGACCCGCCGAGCAGCGGAGTATCGGGCGGGGCTTTCCGGCGCGGCTGTCTGAGGAGGCGCAGCCGACGAGTTCCGCGCCGGCCGCCCGATGCGAGCAGCGCAGGGGAGTCGTCCGCGCAGCGGACGACCGGGGAAGCCGGGTCGCCTTTCTTTCCCCCTTTCTTTGGCGACGCAAAGAAAGGGGTCGCCCGCCGGGGCGAAATCCCGGCCAATCCAACGTAAAACAAAGGAACGCCACCCAGCAAAGGCACAAACAGGCAGCTAAAGCTGCCCCTGCAAGTCCGTCCACATGGACCTGTCAAGCCCGCCTGTGGACTTGTCCATGTCCGGCTCGGCGCCATCCATCCCTGCTTTGAACGCCTGCAAGTCCGGGCTTCGATGGCGTGGGGCCGGCGAGGGCCCGGGCACGGGGGATCGATTCCGTCGTGACGGGGTTCCCGATCCGGCGGACGGGGGCGTATGGGTGTCGGGATAACTGTGAAAGAATGCAACATCACCATCCGCCGTGCCCCCGTGTCCGAATGACTGCCAGTACGCCCCATGCCTGCGCCGCGCCTCCCGATGCCCCGGAAGGAGGGGGCGATCAGCGGGGCTGCGTTGTTGAGCCCGGCGTCAGCGAGCCCGGTGTGAGTAAGCCCTGCGCCAGCGGGGTGTCGGCGGCGACGGGCGGGCTGGCGGAGTCCGAGCGGCGCTATCGCTCCCTGTTCGAGAACATGCACGCGGGCTTCGTCCTCTTCGAGGTGGTGCTCGATGGGGAGGGTGCGCCTGTCGATCTGCTCATCCTGGCTGCCAACGCCGGCTTTGAGCGCACCACCGGCCTGACCGTGGCGGAGGTGGTGGGGCGCCGCCTGAGGGACGTCCTGCCGGGCATCGAGAAGGATTCCTTCGACTGGATCGGCACCTATGGGCAGGTTGCCCTGAGCGGCGTCCCGGTGCAGTTCGAGCAGGGCTCCGACCTGCTGGGCGTGTTCTACGCCGTGTCGGCCTACCAGTCGGGGCTGCGCCAGTGCGGCGTGACCTTCCAGGACATCTCCGCGCGCAAGGCGTCGGAGCGGGCCCTGGCCAGCAGCGAGCGGCAGCTGCGCTTTGTGCTGGAAGGCTCGGAGCTGGGCTTCTGGGACTGGAACATCGCCACCGGCGAAGTCTTCCGCAATGCCCAGTGGGCGGCGATGCTGGGCTATGCCCACGAGGAGATCCAGCACACCACCCAGCAGTGGACGGACTTCATCCACCCGGAGGACCGCCAGCTCGCCTGGGAGTCCATCCAGTCGGTGGTGGAGGGGCGTTCGAATGTCCATCGGGTTGAATACCGCATGCTGCACAAGGATGGCGGCATCCGCTGGATCCTGGACCAGGCCAGCGTGATGGAGCGGGATGGCGAGGGCAGGCCCCTGCGCATGTGCGGGACCCACACCGACATCACCCAGCGCAAGCACAACGAAGAGGAGCTGGAGCGGCATCGCCACCACCTGCAGGAGCGTATCGACGAGCAGACCCGCGAGCTACGCTTCGCCAAGGAGGTGGCCGAGAGCGCCAGCATTGCCAAGAGCGCCTTCCTGGCCAACATGAGCCACGAGATCCGCACCCCGCTCAACGCGATCATCGGCATGGCCCATGTGCTGAGGCGCAGTAGGCTGAGCCCGGAGCAGGCGGGCAAGGTGGGCAAGGTGGAGGCGGCCGGCAAGCATCTGCTGGAGGTCATCAACGCCATCCTGGATCTGTCCAAGATCGAATCCGGCAAGCTCCAGCTGGAGGTGTCGGCGATCCGCCTGGAGGAGGTGCTCGACAGCGCCCTCGCCATGGTCGCCGGCAGCGCCCAGGCCAAGGGCTTGAGCCTGCAGGCCCGGGTGCCGCCGCTGCCGGCCGTCCTGCGCGGAGACCGGCTGCGTCTCCAGCAGGCCTTGCTCAACTACCTCTCCAACGCGGTCAAGTTCACCGAGACCGGCGGCATCACCGTGACGGTGCAGGTGCTGGAGGAGGGGCCGGATGAGGTGTACCTGCGCTTCGAGGTGACCGACAGCGGCATCGGCATTCCGCCGGAAGCCCTGCC
This sequence comes from Zoogloea dura, assembly GCF_012927165.1. Lineage (GTDB taxonomy): Bacteria > Pseudomonadota > Gammaproteobacteria > Burkholderiales > Rhodocyclaceae > Zoogloea > Zoogloea dura. Next base: position 88,004 of record NZ_JABBGA010000015.1, on the reverse strand, counting down.
GCGCCTGTTTGCAGCCTTCGAGCAGGCCGACAACTCCCTTGCGCGGAAGTACGGCGGCACCGGCCTGGGCCTTGCCATCACCCGCCAGATCGCCCAGCTCATGGGGGGCGAGGCGGGGGCGCACAGCAGCCTCGGGGCGGGCAGCACCTTCTGGCTCACGGCCCGCCTGGGCAAGGCGGCTGCGGAGCAGGTGGAGCCGCCGCCCCCGGCGGACGCCGAGGCGATCCTGCGCGCGCAGCATGCCGGCAGGCGGGTGCTGCTGGCCGAGGACGAGCCGGTTAACCGGGAGGTGGCCATGGCCTTGCTCGACGAGGTCGGCCTGCTGAGCGATCACGCGGCCGATGGCAGGGAAGCGCTGGAGCGTGCCGCTGCCCATGACTACGCCCTGATCCTGATGGATGTGCAGATGCCCCGCATGGATGGCCTCGAGGCCACCCGGCGCATCCGTCAGCTGCCGGCCGGCCGGCGGGTGCCCATCCTGGCGATGACGGCCAATTCCTTTGACCAGGACCGCCAGCGCTGCCTGGAGGCGGGCATGGATGATTTCATCGCCAAGCCGGTGGCCCCGGCGCATTTCTATGGCCGGTTGCTGAAGTGGCTGTCCAGGGCATGAGGGCAGGCCGCGCCGGCCTGCCTTGAGGCTGGGCCGGGCGGCGCTCAGCGTTTGCGATCCCCCTTGCGGAAGGCATCCACCGCCTCCATGAAGGCCGCCAGCAGCGGGGATTGGTCGTCCTTCCGGTAGATGCAGCTCAAGTCCACGAAGAAATTCGGCGGCGTGTCGGACAGGGCGCGATAGACCACGCCGGGAAACTGCAGGGTGGTCGCCGAGTCCGGCACCAGGCACACGCCGAAGCCGCTGGCCACCAGGGCCACGCCGGTCACCGCGTCGCCCACCTCCTGCGAGATGCGGGGCTGGAAGCCGCTCTCCGTGGCCCAGCCGATCACCTTGTCGATGAAGCTGGGGCGGGCCCCGGTGGGGAACAGGATCATCGGGTGGGCGGCCAGTTCGGCGAAGCGCACCACCGGCTGATGGGCCAGCGGATGGTCGGCCTGGACGGCCACCAGCAGGCCTTCGGTGCTCACCTGGCGGACCCCGATGTCGTCCAGCGGCGCCAGCATGCGGTTGAAGCCGACGGTGATGCGGCGCTGGCGCAGGGCTTCGATCTGCTCGGCCTTGGTCATGGTGTGGAGCACCACCTTGACGTCCGGGTAGCGGTTGCGGAAGGCCAGCAGCAGCTTGGGGATGGCGTCGAGGATGGCCGAGCCGAAGATGCCCACGTCGAGGCGTCCGAGCTTGCCCTGGCCGGCCCGCTGGGTGCGTTCGGTCGCCTGCTCGACCAGGGCGCGGATGTTGCGCGCCTCGGCCAGGAAGAGCTCGCCGGCCTGGGTCAGCTCCATGCCCCGCGGGGTGCGGATGAACAGGGTGACGCCGAGCTCCTCTTCCAGCTGCTGGATCTGGCGGGTCAGGGGCGGCTGGGAGATGTGCAGGCGGGCGGCGGCACGGCCGATGTTCTCTTCCTCCGCCACGGCAACGAAGTAGCGCAGGTGGCGCAAGTCCATGGGGGTCTCCTGGTGCGGGCGCCCGGCTGGCGCGCGGGCTGGATCATACCCTGGAGGTATCAAGCAGGGGAAATAATGGTATTGGACGGTAATCCTCCGAGTCGATAACTTGCGCTCCAACCCGCTGCGTTCCAGGCGCCAGACGGGCAACAAAACGCGAGATACACACGAAAGAGGAGGAAGACATGAACATGCGTTTCTGCGCACAAGGCGCGCCCTGCCGTGCCAGCCTGCGTCGTACGCCGGTGGCGGTAGCCGCCGCGCTGGCGGTGCTGGCGAGCGGCCCGGCTGCCGCATTCCAGATCGACTCGGGCAACCCGGACGTGACGATGTCGTGGGACAACACCGTCAAGTACAGCAACGCCTTCCGCGTGCGCAGCGTGGATCCGAAGGTGGCCGACAACTCCATCGGCCCTCAGGCCAACACCAACGACGGCGACCAGAATTTCGGCAAGGGCCTGATCTCCAACCGCCTCGACCTGCTCTCCGAATTCGAATTCCGCTACCGCAAGGACTTCGGCTTCCGGGTCAGCGGCGCAGCCTGGTACGACGACGTTTACAACCGCGGCAATGACAACCGCGGTGCCCTGGGCGGCGCGCTGGTCAATACCCGCTCGGTGCAGGCCGGTGAGTTCGCCAAGGCCACCGAGCAGCTGCACGGGCGCAAGGCCGAGCTGATGGACATCTTCGGCTACGCCAACCTGACCCCCGGCGACCTCAACGTCAATGTGAAGGCCGGCCGCTTCACCCAGCTCTACGGCGAGAGCCTGTTCTTCGGCAACAACGGCATCGCCGGCGCCCAGACCCCGCTGGATCTGGTCAAGGCCTTGTCGGTGCCCAACTCCCAGTTCAAGGAGATCGCCCGCCCGGTGGGGCAGCTGTCCACCCAGGTGCAGCTCAGCCCGACCCTGTCGGTAGGCGCCTACTACCAGCTGGAATGGCGCAAGTCGCGCCTGCCGGCGGCGGGCAGCTACTTCAGCTTTGCCGACTTCGTGGATGCGGGCGGCGAGTCGCTGATCCTCGGCCCGGGCGCGGTGGTCTTCCGCGGCCGCGACATCGAGCCGCGCAATTCCGGTCAGGGCGGCTTCCAGGTCAAGCTCAAGTCCGGCGACACGGAATACGGCTTCTACGCCGCCCAGTTCCACGACAAGATGCCCCAGTTCTACGCCCGCCCCGGCGTCAATGTGCAGCCCGGCAGCGTGGGCGACTACGTGATGGTGTACGCCGAGAACATCCGCACCGTGGGCGCCAGCATCAGCACCCTGGTGGGCGAGACCAACGTGGCGGCGGAGCTCTCCTTCCGCGACAACATGCCCCTGGTGGCCTCCGGCAACGCGGTGATCACCGGCATCGCCTCCAACGGCAAGAGCCGCGCCGCCTTCCCGGTGGGCAAGACGATGCACCTCAATGTGTCGGCGATCAGCGTGCTGGGCGCCAGCGCCCTGTGGGAGGGCGCCTCCTTCCTCGGCGAGTTCGCCTACAACCGCCGCCTGGCGATCAGCGACAACGCCGGCCAGCTCGACCCGCTGGCCACCAAGGACGCCAGCGCCCTGCAGTTCATCTTCCAGCCCGAGTACTTCCAGGTCATGCCCGGCGTGGACCTGCAGGTGCCGATCGGCCTCGCCTACGGCATCAGCGGCCGCTCCTCAGTGAACGGCGCCCTGTTCCCGGCGGAGCACGGCGGCAACCTCAGCATCGGCGTGAAGGCGGACTACCAGAAGACCTGGCAGGCCGGCCTCAACTACACCCACTACATCGGCTCGGCCGGCTCGGTGGTGCGCTACGGCACGGCCGTGCCCGAGCTGTCGTACCAGAACTTCCACGGCGACCGGGACTTCGTCTCCCTCTCGCTGCAGCGCACCTTCTGATCCGCCCAGGACCGAACCGAAATCTGCTGGAGACTCACATGAACAAGATCACCTTCATCGCCGCCACGCTGGCTGCCCTGCTGGCCGGCCCTACCGCCCAGGCTGCCGTCAGCGCCGACGAGGCCGCCAGGCTCAAGTCCACCCTCACCCCGCTGGGCGGTGAGAAGGCCGCCAACAAGGACGGCAGCATCCCCGCCTGGAGCGGCGGCATCACCAAGCCCCTGCCGGGCAAGAAGCTGGGCGTCATCCCGACCCAGATCTTCAGCGACGAGAAGCCGCTGTACCAGGTCACCGCCAAGAACGCCGCCCAGTACGCCGAGCTGCTCTCCGACGGAGCCAAGGCCCTGCTGGCCAAGTACCCGGACAGCTTCCGCCTGGACGTCTACCCCAGCCACCGCACCGCCGCGGCGCCCCAGGAGGTGTACGACAACGCCTTCAAGAACGCCACCCGCTGCAAGACCAAGGACGGCGGCTACTCCCTCGAGGGCTGCATCGGCGGCACCCCCTTCCCGATCCCCAAGGACGGCGTCGAGGTGATGTGGAACTTCCTGATGCGCCTCGAGGCCGAGTCCATCGAGTACCGCTTCAAGAACATCGTCGGCAACGCGGATGGCAGCAAGACCCTGGCCACCCGCAACGAGATCGCCTTCCAGTACCCCCAGTACTACAAGGACGCCACCCCCGAGAGCTGGTCCGGCGAGTACGCCATGTTCCGCTTCAACACCCTGGAGCCCCCGTTCAAGGCCGGCGAGTCCCTGGTGATCCGCGACAGCATCGACATGAAGCAGTCGCGCCAGGCCTGGCAGTACCTGGTGGGCCAGCGCCGGGTGCGGCGTGCCCCCACGGTGTCCTACGACACCCCGGACTTCGTCGCCTCCGGTGCCAACTACTTCGACGAAGTGCAGGGCTTCTTCGGCGCCCTCGACCGCTTCCAGTGGAAGCTGATCGGCAAGAAGGAAATGCTCATCCCTTACAACAACAACGGTTTCGTCGGGGCCAAGCTGGACGACGCGATCGGCAAGCACCACCTCAACCCCGACCTCGTGCGCTGGGAAAAGCACCGCGTCTGGGTGGTCGAGGCCACCGTGGCGGCCGGCAAGCGCCATGCCGTGCCGAAGCGCCGCTACTACCTCGACGAGGACACCTGGCTGATCAGCCAGGTGGACGGCTACGACGCCGAGGGCAAGCTGTGGCGCACCAGCCAGATCACCCCCTTCGTGGTGCCCTCGCTGCCCGGCACCATCATGAAGACCGCCACCGTCTTCAACCTGCAGGCCGGCACCATGAGCGTGATCCAGGCCCTCAACGACGAAGACTTCAAGATCGTGCCGCGCAAGAAGGAAACCTACTTCACCGGCGACGCGGTGGCTGCCGAAGCCGCCCGCTGACGCCCGCTGAAGCGCGCCAATAAATCTGCTGCGCGGTTCGATTTCGCGCCTGCGAGGCTCGCCGTACCCCTGTACGGCTGCGCTTCCCGGAGCGAACTCGAACCGCCCGCCACGATTTCCTGGCACGCGCCGAGTTCTCACTTTCGCTAGCCCGGATTCAGGTATTCGACGATGCAAGCCTTCCTCTCCGGTCGCCGCCTGGCTGCGACCCTCTCCTGTGCCGCCATTGCGGTGGCGACGGCCATTGCCGCCATTGCCGCCAGCGGCGACGGCGCCTCCCGTGCCGTGCCCGACCTGCTGGCCCAGCCGGCCCAGGCCAATGTGCGGGCCGCCAGCTCCCTGCAGCTCTCGGTCAGCCGTGCCGGCAAGCGCCTGGTGTCGGTGGGCGAGCGCGGCCTGGTGCTGCTCTCCGACGACGACGGCCGCAGCTGGCGGCAGGCGAAGCAGGTGCCGGTCAGCGTGGCCCTGACCCAGGTCCAGTTCATCTCCGACAGCCTGGGCTGGGCGGTAGGCCACAGCGGCGTGGTGCTGCACAGCGTCGACGGCGGCGAGACCTGGCAGCTCCAGCTGGACGGCATGAAGGCCGCCACCCTGGTGGCCGACGCCGCCCGGGCCAAGGCAGCCGATGGCGATGCCGCAGCCGCCAAGCAGCTGCGTGAAGCCGAAGCCCTGGTGCAGGACGGCCCCGACAAACCCTTCCTCGGCCTGCACTTCGCTGACGCCAGCCGCGGCTGGATCGTCGGTGCCTACGGCCTGGCCCTGGCCACCGGGGACGGCGGCAAGACCTGGCAGTCCCTGGTGGGCCGCATCCCCAACCCCGGCGGCAAGCACCTCTATGCCGTGCGGGAGGAGGGCGGCCGCCTGCTGCTGGCCGGTGAGCAGGGCACCCTGATCCGCTCCGGCGATGGCGGCGCCAGCTTCCAGCGCCTCGTCACCCCCTACACCGGAACCTTTTTCGGGGCCCTCGAAGTGACCGGCGGCGGCCTGCTGGCCTATGGCCTGCGCGGCAACGTGTGGCGCAGCAGTGACGATGGCGCCACCTGGAGTCGCATCGAGCTGGCCCAGGCGGTGACCCTCAGCGCCGCCCTCAAGCTGGCCGATGGTGCCGTGCTGCTGGCCGACGAAAGCGGCCGCCTGCTGCGCGGCGACGCCGCCGCCAGCCGCTTCACCCCGCTGGCCGGGGGCCTGCCCACCGGTCTCACCAGCCTCGCCCAGGCCGCCGACGGGGCCCTGGTGGTGTCCGGCGCCCGCGGCGTGAGCCGCGCCGATCCCGCCATCCTTGCCGCTGCAGCCAATCCGGCTGCTGTTGCCACTCCGGCCACCTCCAACGCGGAAGCACAAAAATGAGTCACCCCCACGATCTGCCCGACGGCCTGGTGATCCGCAACCTGGCCGACTTCGACACCCGCTCCGGCACGCTGCCCGAGCGCCTCCTGTTCAACAACCGGCTCATCATCGTCGTGCTGTGCGCGCTCGTCAGCGTGGTCCTCGGCTACCAGGCCCTGGGCCTGTCGCTGAATGCCGCCTTCGAGAAGATGATCCCGACCAAGCACCCCTACATCGTCAACTTCCTCGAGAACCGGGGCCAGCTGGCGGGCATGGGCAACAGCCTGCGCATCGCCGTGGAGGCGAAGCAGGGCGACATCTTCGATCCGGACTACCTGGACACCGTGAAGAAGATCTCCGATGAGCTCTTCCTCTACCCCGGGGTGGACCGCCCCTACATGAAGTCCCTGTGGGCCCCCTCGGTGCGCTGGACCGGCGTTACCGAGGACGGCCTGGACGGTGGCCCGGTGGTGCCCGACGACTACGACGGTTCGCCCGACAGCCTGGCCCAGGTACGCCTCAACGTGGAACGCTCCGGTGAGATCGGCCAGCTGGTGGCGGCCAACTACAAGTCGAGCATCGTGCTGGTGCCGCTGCAGGACAAGGTGGCCGAAACCGGCGCGCGCATCGACTACCACGAGCTCTCCCAGCGCATCGAAACCCTGCGCGCCAAGTACGAGTCCGACAAGGTGGCGATCCACGTCACCGGCTTCGCCAAGGTGGTCGGCGATCTGATCGAAGGCCTGCAGCAGGTGCTGCTGTTCTTCGCCGCCGCCATCGCCATCTGTACCGCGGTGCTGTTCTGGTACACCCGCTGCCTGCGCAGTACCCTGCTGGTGGTGCTGTGCTCGATGATCGCGGTGGTGTGGCTGCTCGGCCTGCTGCCCACCCTCGGCTACGAGCTGGACCCGTATTCGGTGCTGGTGCCCTTCCTGGTGTTCGCCATCGGCATGAGCCACGGCGCCCAGAAGATGAACGGCATCATGCAGGACATCGGCCGCGGCACCCACCGCCTGGTGGCCGCCCGCTACACCTTCCGCCGCCTCTTCCTGGCCGGCATGACGGCGCTGCTGGCCGACGCGGTGGGCTTCGCGGTGCTGATGGTGATCGACATCCAGGTGATCCAGGATCTCGCCGTCACCGCCAGCATCGGCGTGGCGGTGCTGATCTTCACCAACCTGGTGCTGCTGCCCATCCTGCTCTCGTATACCGGGGTCAGCCCCGAGGCGGCCCGCCGCAGCCTGCGCGATGAGATCGCCGACGGCGCCGATGCCGGCCACGCCAAGCATCCTTTCTGGGCCTTCCTGGATCTGTTCACCCAGCGCAAGTGGGCCAGCGTGGCCGTGCTGGCCGCCACCGCCATGGGCCTGGCCGGCCTGGTGGTGAGCTTCCAGCTGAAGATCGGCGACACCGACCCGGGCGCCCCGGAGCTGCGCCCCGACTCCCGCTACAACCGCGACAACGCCTACGTGGTGGCCAACTACGCCGCCAGCAGCGACGTGTATGTGGTGATGGTGCGCACGCCCCAGTACGCCTGCGCCCACTACGACACCCTCACCACCGTGGATGCCCTGGAGCGCGAGCTGCAGCAGCTGCCCGGCGTCGAGGCCACCAGCTCGCTGGCCGGCCTGGCCAAGGTGGCCAATGCGGGCATGAACGAGGGCAGCCTCAAGTGGTTCGAGATCCCCCGCTCCCAGGACAATCTCAACGCCATCATCACCCGCGCCCCGCGCGAGATGTTCAACCAGAACTGCGACCTGCTCACGGTGTATGCCTACCTCAAGGACCACAAGGCCGACACCCTGACGAGCGTGGTGAGCACCGTGGAGGCCTTTGCCGCCCGCCATGGCAGCGACGAGCTGCGCATCCTCAACGCCGCCGGCAACGCCGGCATCGAGGCCGCCACCAACATCGTGGTGAAGAAGGCCAACCTGGAGATGCTCGGCCTGGTGTACCTGGCGGTGATCGTGCTGGCCTTCATCACCTTCCGCTCCTGGCGGGCGGTGATCTGCGCGGTGCTGCCGTTGATGCTCACCTCGGTGCTGTGCGAGGCCCTGATGGTGTGGCTCAACATCGGCGTCAAGGTGGCGACCCTGCCGGTGATCGCCTTGGGCGTGGGCATCGGCGTGGACTACGCGCTGTACATCATGACAGTCACCCTGGCCCGGCTGAAAGGTGGCATGAGCCTGTCCGAGGCCTATTACAAGGCGCTCACCTTCACTGGCAAGGTGGTGGTGCTCACCGGTGTGACCCTCGGCATCGCGGTCGCCACCTGGGCCTGGTCGCCCATCAAGTTCCAGGCTGACATGGGCATCCTGCTGGCCTTCATGTTCATCTGGAACATGCTCGGCGCCCTGATCCTGCTGCCCGCCCTGGGGCACTTCCTGCTCAAGTCGAAGCAGGTCGCCACCGTCTAGGAGAACCCCATGTACTCGCACCTGCTCGTACCCCTGGACGGCTCGGCGCTGTCCATCGGCCTGGTCACCCAGGCTGTCGATTTCGCCCGCAGCCTGGGCGCCCGCATCACCTTCTTCACCGCCCGGGAAGACCTGGGTGCCAGTGGCGACGGCGCCCTGTTGCGCAGCCTTGAACCGCAGGACTACCTGGATGCCGCCGCCGGCGATGCCCGCGCCATCCTGGCCAAGGGCGTGGCCGCGGCGGGGGCCTTCGGCATTCCCTGCGAAGCGGTGGTGCGCACCGGCCCGCGCCCTTACGAGCTGATCCTCGACGTGGCCGCCGAGCGCGGCTGCGACCTGATCTTCATGGCCTCCCATGGGCGCAAGGGCCTCAAGGCCCTGGTGGTCGGTTCGCAGACCCACAAGGTACTGGCCTACAGCACCCTGCCGGTGCTGGTGGCCAGCGTTGAGTCCAACACCGCCGGCAGCGCCGCCGATGTGGCTGTCGCCATCATCAAGGACGAGCACCGGGCCATCGCCGCGGTGATCCGTGGCCTGCGCGACGCCGCCGCCCAGCTGCGCGGGCAGGGCGGCGTGCCCGACCTGGACTTCGTCGGGCAGATGGTCGGCTACCTCAAGGCCTTCCCCGAGGTACTCCACCACCCCAAGGAAGAGCAGTTCCTGTTCGCCCGCCTGGCCCTGCGCCATGCGGAATCCGCCGCCCTCATCGCCCAGCTGCAGGACGAGCACCGGGAAGGCAGTGCGCAGATCCAGGCGGTGGAAGCCCGTCTCGCCGCCGCCCGCCGCGACACCAGCCGCCATGGCGAGCTGGCGGCGGCCCTCGAAGCCTTCGCCGAAGCCCAGTGGCGCCACCTGAGCTGCGAGGAGAAGCTCATCCTCCCCGCCGCCCGCCAGCACCTGGAGGACGCCGACTGGCAGACCATTGCCGAGGCCTTCCGCCACAACGCCGGCGTGCGCGTCGGGGGCGAACAGGACGAAGCCTTCAGGCGCCTGTTCGTCAAGCTGATGAACACTGCGCCTGCGTGAGCCCCGTCCCACCCCCGCATGGGCGTGCGGGGTTAAAGTACGCATCCGCTCCGGCCCGCAGAGGCCGGAGGCTGAATAGAACGTAGAACGGGGACACGATGGCCGAGCAGAAGCTCATAGAACAGTTCAACCTGCGCTCGCGCCTGCGCTTCAACGTGGACGAAGGGCAGATCTGGCTCGACGAGAACCGCATGCTGCTGCTCCACGCCCGGGCCATGGGCGCCCTGCGCCGCGAGCTGTTCGACTCACTCGGCGCCGAGCGGGCCAAGGGCCTGCTGATCCGCATGGGCTTCGCCTCCGGCCAGCAGGACGCTGAGCTGGCCAAGAAGCTGCTGGGGGCCGGCGACCCCTACGACGTGTTCCGCATCGGGCCCGAACTCCACGCCTTCGAAGGCCTGGTCAAGGCCACCATCGTCAAGTCCGACCTGGACTGGGAGCGCGGCAGCTTTGCCGGCGAGGTGGACTGGCACAACTCCTGGGAGGCCGACTCCCACCTGCAGCTCTTCGGCATCGGTGAAGACCCGGCTTGCTGGAGCATCGTCGGCTATGCCTCCGGCTACGTCACCCAGTTCTTCAACCGCCCGGTGATCTTCAAGGAGACCGCCTGCACCGCCTGTGGCGACGCCCACTGCCACATCGTCGGCAAGCCCCTCGAGGCCTGGGGCAAGGACCCCTACCTGGACTACTTCAAGCCCGACGACCTGCAGGGCCAGCTCGACGAGATGCGCGAGGAGCTGCGCCGCCTGCGCCGCAGCCTCGGCACCGAATGCACCAGCGGCAAGCTGATCGGTGCCTCGCCCGGCTTCCGGGGTGCCTTCGACCTCATCGGCAAGGCCGCGGCCAGCCCCATCACCGTGCTGCTGCTGGGCGAGACCGGCGTCGGCAAGGAGATGTTCGCGCGCTGGATCCACGACCACGGCGACCGCAGCGAGCAGCCCTTCATCGCCGTCAACTGCGCCGCCATTCCCCACGACCTGCTCGAGTCCGAACTCTTCGGCGTGCAGAAGGGCGCCTACACCGGCGCCCAGCAATCCCGCGCCGGCCGCTTCGAGCGCGCCCACGGCGGCACGCTCTTCCTCGACGAGGTGGGTGACCTGCCGCTGGCCGCCCAGGTCAAGCTGCTGCGCGTGCTGCAGACCGGCGAGGTCGAGCGCCTCGGCGATGACCAGACCCGCAAGGTGGACGTGCGCCTCGTCGCCGCCACCAACGTGGACCTGCAGGAAGCCATCCGCGCCGGCCGCTTCCGCGCCGACCTGTACTACCGCCTGGCCACCTACCCGGTGGTGATCCCGCCCCTGCGCGAGCGCCGCAGCGACATCCCGCTGCTCGCCGCGGCCCTCGTCAAGAAGTACGAAACCCCCTACCACAAGCAGATCCAGGGCTTCAGCGACCGCGCCATGCAGGCCCTGATGGCCTACCCGTGGCCGGGCAACGTGCGCGAACTGCAGAACCTGGTGGAGCGGGGCGTGCTCCTCGCCCCCAACGGCGGTCTCATCGAGATCGACCACCTCTTCGCCGGCGGCGCCCCGGTGCACAGCCTCGGCGCCGAAGTCGACCGCGCCGGCCAGGTCGGCAATGCCGGCGACGCCACCCGCCAGCGCCTCTACGAAGCCATCCTGCAGGACGGCTTCGACCTGGAGCAGCACGAAGCCCGGCTGCTGGAACTCGCCGTGCAAAGGGCCGGCGGCAACCTGACCCATGCCGCGAAACTGCTGGGGATCACCCGGCGGCAGCTGGCGTATCGCTTGAAGCAGGGGGTGGAGGGATAGGGGGCTCGCCGGCATGGCCCAGCGGCCCGGATCTTGCTGCATCCGTGCATGCCTACCGAATCCCCCGAAAGCGTGTCGGCAAGCCGACAGATCCGCCACTACGTCCGGGCCCGCGCCTGGTGTGAATGGGAGGACTTCGATCTGTGGCCGGACCGGGTCCGTGCCGATCTGGCGGACGAGGATGGGGCGGTGTGGCCTCCCTTCCTGCTGCTGGCCATGCCGGGTATCGATGCGGCCACGCAGCGGGCCTGTGCGACCCGCTGGCTGAAGGCGCGGCTGGAGAGCTTTCATGCGGAGGGCGGAAGTCGCGAACTGGCGGCAGATGTTCCAGGCGTGTCCCGGCCGCCCGGCCCGCTGAGGATCGGCTACCTGTCGGGTGATTTCCACCAGCACGCGACGGCCCTGCTGATGGTGGAGATGCTGGAAGCCCACAGCGCCGATCACGTGGAGCTGTATGCCTACAGTCACGGGGCGAACGATGGCAAGGGCATGCGCGAGCGGCTGGTCCTGGCCTTTCATCGGTTCCGGGATATCGGTGGGCTGAGCGACATGGAGGCCGCCGAGCTGATCCGCGCCGACGGGGTGGACATTCTGGTCGACCTCAAGGGCTATACCGAGGGCAGCCGCACAATGCTGCTGGCGCACCGTTCGGCGCCGGTGCAGGTGAGCTTTCTGGGCTATCCGGGCACCTCGGGGCAGGGCTTCGTGGACTACCTGATCAGCGACCGCTTCGTGACACCGGCGGCTTCAGCGGACGATTACTCCGAGGCGCTGGCCTGCATGCCGCACAGCTATCAGCCCCACGGCCGGGTGATCGACCCGACCATCGCGCCGCCGGGGCGGGCGGCCCTCGGTCTGCCGGAGGAGGGCTTTGTCTTTGCCTGCTTCAACCAGGCCTGGAAGTTCACGCCGCAGGTCTTCGATGTGTGGTGCAGCCTGCTGCTCGACGTGCCCGGCAGCGTGCTGTGGCTGCTGGACGCCCCCCACGCCAGGGGCAATCTGCGCAATGAGGCGATGGCCCGGGGCGTGCTCCCGGACCGGCTGATCTTTGCGCCAGGGCTGCCGCAGGCCGGGCACCTGGCGCGGCTCCCGGTGATCGACCTGATGCTCGACACCTGGCCCTACAACGCCCACACCACCGCCAGCGATGCACTGTGGGCGGGGGTGCCGCTGGTCACCTGCGCGGGGGCCACCTTTGCGTCCCGCGTGGCTGGTGGGCTATTGCAGGCCGCAGGGCTGCCGGAGGTCGTCACCACCACGCCGGAAGCCTATGCGGCCCTGGCACGTGCCCTGGCGCTTGACGCCCCGCGCCTGCATGCGCTGCGCCACCGCTTTGAACAGAGCCGCCATGCCGCGGCGCTCTTCAATGTGCTGGCCTACACCCGCGCCCTGGAAGCCATGTATGAGCGCATGTGGGCCCGCCATCAGGCGGGCCTGCCGCCGACGGCCATCGACATGGCCGATGATCCGGACCACGGGGGTGATCCGGTGGGGCGGTGACGCGGGTTGCTGGTGTCAGGAGCGATGCAGGGGCGGCTGAAGCCGCCCCACGTGTACGCCCCGCAGATCAGGCCGGTTTCAGGCCGGTGTGGATCAGGGTGCCCACATGCTCGCCACGCAGGGCGGCGGTGAGGCGGCCCGGCACCAGGCCGTTGACGACCTGCACACGCTCCAGGTGGCGGGCCGTAGCCATGACCTCGACGAGCGCCGGGTCCACCGGCAGGGTGCCCTGGTGCAGGGCCAGTGCGCTGGCGCTGGTCTCGCGCAGGAGCTGGGCCTTGTCGCCGTCGGGGCCCCTGGGGTCGGTGGTGTAGATCCCGTCCACGTCTTCGACGATGGTCAGGCCTGCGGCGCCCAGGGCGTCGGCCAGCAGGAAGGCGCCGGTGTCCGCCCGGTGATGGGGGATGCGCGAGTTGGGAAACTCGTGGTGGTGGTAGGGCGGGAAGGCGCTGCCGACCACGGCGCGGGCGGCGGCCAGGTGGATGGCCAGCTGGTTGGCGATGGTCGGGTGCTCCACGTAGGAGACGCCCTCGGGGGCCAGCAGCGAGGCCAGGATATGGCCGTTCTGGCCGGCTTCGCTGGCGGCAAGGGGGGCCAGGGAGCCGACCGGCAGGCCGAGGTCGAGGCCGACGCTGTACAGGTGGCGGGCGCGGATGCCGGCGCCGGTGAGGATCAGCAGGCGGTGCTCGGGCAGCAGCCGGCGAAGTTCATCGACGATGGGCACGATTACGTCGCGGCCCCGGTCCATGATGGCGCGCCCGCCGATCTTGACGACCTGCAGCCAGGGCAGGAGGCGGATCGGGCGAACGCCCGCGACGGGGCGGGTGAGTGCGCCGTCCTGGAGGGTCTGGCGCGCCAGCGGCGAGGCGATGTGCTTGATGCTGTTGGTGGTGTCAGCCATGGCGGTTGTTCTCAGCGAGCGGTGATGAGGGTGCCGACGTGCTCACCGGCGAGCGCGCGGGTCAGGTTGCCAGGGACGAGGCCATTGACGATCTGCACCTGGTGGACATGTCGTGCCGACTTGAGCAGGTCGAGCACCGGGAATTCGAGGATGGAATCCTGCAGCCCCTTGGCCTTCATCTCATCGACCGAGATTTTCGGAATGAAGGTGGCGTTCTTGGAGGTCTTGGGGTTGGCGGTGAACAGGCCGTCCTCGTCCTTCACGTAGATCATGGCCTTGCAGCCGAACTGCTCGGCCAGCAGGAAGCAGCCCGCGTCGGTGCGATAGGGCGGGATGACGCCTTCGGCCGCCGGGCGGATCCACAGCTTGTAGGGCGGCATGCCGCTGAAGACGACGGCATTGACCTCGGCCAGGTAGAGCGGCACGGCCGCCAGCCCGGCGCCGTCCACCGCGGAGATGCCATGCTTGGCCAGCAGTTGGCCGAGCATCACCGCGTTCTGGTCGGCCACCGAAGCGCCCAGCTGGGCCAGCACGCCGGCCGGCAGGTTGAGGCCTGCCGCGATCGAATAGAGGTGGCGTGCCCGCGTGCCGGCACCGGTGCCGATGAGCAGCTTGTGGGCCTGGCGGGCGGCCACGATCTCATCCACCAGCGGATACACCGCCGCCCGGCCGCGGTCGATGATGCTCTGCCCGCCGATCTTGATCACCGTGGCATCCGGCAGGATCCGGTAGTCCTCCGCCGCGGCGGCTGCCGCCTGCAGCTGCGGGTCGGTCAGCGAGCGCTGCATGAGGAGCGCTTCGAGCTCCACCGTCGTGTTGGCCATTGGGGTCCCTTTCGTTGTCTTGATTGGCTGATCCTGCTCCGCGCGCGCACGTCTCCCCCGGGCTGACCGGTATATGAGGAAATACGATTGAGGAGCGATCCAGTGATTGGCGAATGCACTATTGACATGTGCATCGTTGAATTGAGGGTAGGCGAAAGCGCTATATAGATTCAACCGCACGTTTCCAATAGCGCTGTATAGGAAGGCGCCCAGCCCCCGCTTGAAAGCGTATTTGTTTTTGTGATCGTGATATCGCCTGGCTTTATCGAAGGGTCATTCAGAAAAAAATGGCCGCACGAGGCGGCCAAAGAAACAACACATCGAGGGAGAACGATGTGCTTGAGGAGGCTATTGGATCTCCGCGTCAGGCGGATGGCGTCACAGGGGCATCGTGAATTGCAACCAGAGGGAGTTTCCCTTCGGGCCGTTTTCCACCTCCACCTCCCGCAGGGCCTTCACCACGATGCCGCTGGCCTTGTCGAAGGCGTAGAACACCTGGGGGCCTAGCCCCAGCTTCCTGAGGCGGTTGCCGCCTGCCACCGGGCCGCCCTCGGCGCTGTCGTCGGAGAACTGGTAGGTGTGATAGCCGGCCAGCGACAGTTGCAATTGGGGCATCGAGGCAGGCCGGTAGCCCACGCTGAAATCCGTGTTGAGCACATTGCCGGAGCGGTAGCGGGTAGTCCTGTTGCGCTCGTTGAACGACAGGGTGGGCGACAAGGAGACTTCCCAGGCCGGGCTCACGAACCAAGTGAGGCCGAACTCCTGCACGTAGGAGCGATAGTTGTTGGTGGTGTTGGCCAGGCTGTTCTTGTCCGCATCGCCCAGCGGCACGAAGCCGCTGAAGCCGGCCAGCAGGTGCAGCGCGGGCGATGGCGAATAGGTCAGGTACAAGGGGGTCAGGTAGATCTGGTTGAAGCCGGTGGCCTCGTCCCGGGTGCCGCCGATCCTCAGGCGGGTGTGATCCGCCGACGGAATCGCCCCGCTGCTGAAGCGCACGCCGCCTTCGGTCTGGTAATCCCAGGTATGCACGAAGCGCAGGGCCTGCGCATATTGGGTCAGACTGAAACCCGGAATGGCCGATCTGCCCTTGCCGTCCACAAATGTATTGGCGCTGTAGCGGACGGTATAACTGTAGAACTGTGTGCCCCCCGGCGGCGGCAGGAGCGCGGGCAGGATGGTATTGACTCCCAGGGGCCAGTTGGTGGCACCGTTTTCCGCCGCCGTGCTGAGCCGGGGGCTTGCCGAGAGGCCCAGCGAGATCAGTGCGGCAAATACGACCGTGCTTTTTTTCATTTTCGTCTCCAATTGTTCTTTTTCGGGTGTGCCTGCCCCCGGCCAATGCCGCAAGGCATGCCGTATCGGGCAGAGGCAAATCCGCCTATTCGATGTCGGGTGAAATCAGGACGCAGCCAGAACCCGGGCCATTTCGTCCGCGATGAAGCGGATGGCCTCGGCGCTGGCTGGCAACACATTGACCATGGTGGCAAAGACATGCATCTGCCCCTCGAATAGCCGGTGCTTCACCTGCACGCCGGCGGCCTCGAGCCTGGCCGCATAGGCCTGTGCGTCCGAATTGAGCACGTCCATCTCGGCGCTGACGATCAGGGTGGGCGGGAGGCGCGAGACATCCGCTTCGTTGAGGGGAGACGCGTCCGGGTGCTCGCGCGCATCGGCGTCGGGGAGATAGTGGTGCCAGAACCAGGCCATGTCCTCCCGCCCGAGCAGCAATTGAAAGTCGGGGTCAAGATAGCTTGGCGTATCGAGCCGGGCCTGGGTGACCGGGTAGATCAGGACCTGCATGGCGAGGTCCGGGCCCCGGCCCCGCGCCGCGCGATTGGCCAGTACCGCCGCGAGGTTGCCCCCCGCGCTGTCGCCCGCCACGATGAGGGGCAGGGCCGGCTGGCCGAATAGTCGGCCGCGCGCATCGGCAATGAAGTCCAGCGCGGCCTGGCAATCGTCCAGCGCGGCGGGGAAAGGGTGCTCCGGTGCCAGCCGGTATTCCACCAGGGCCACGGCGCAGTGGGATTGCGCGGCCAGCGTACGCCCGAAGGTGTCGTAGTCGTCAATGGACAGCGTGACCCAGCCGCCGCCGTGGCAATGGACGATCACACCGCGTATATCCTCGGCGGGAATCAGGATGCGCAGCGTGCACTGTCCGCCTGCCGTGGTGATGCTCTCCTCCACGACCCGGCACATGGCCGGGCCGGGCCCGTAGGCCGGCCGGAATCCGGATAGAAATGTCCTCGCTTCGTCGGGGCGCATCTGGTGAAAGGGCCGGGCGCCCATTTCCGCCAGTTGTTGCAGCATCTGTGTCGATGCTTGGTCGAGTGGCATTGTTCTTGTCTCCTGTGGTGATGTGCAAGGCACTCCCCACATCAGCAACGGCCGTGCCACTGGACCCGCCAGATCTTGAAAAGCTATATTAATCCGGCCATAAGCCACATTATTGCGGCGCATCCAGAGAAGCCATCCTCTCCGTCACGCACCACCGCTTTTAATAATTTGATGAAGTGGATTCATGAAATGCTGAAGCAGCCCTCGAGAAAAAGGCGCAAGCAATGAGCAAGAGCAGCGGCCCCCAATATCCTTCGGATAGCGACCTGTTGTCCCAGGTGCGCTTCGACCCGGCCCACGGAAAAGTCTGGTTCAACGAGCAGCGCATGCTGCTGTTCCATGCCTCGGGAATGGGCCTGCTGCGCAAGGAGCTCATCGAGACCCTCGGCCTGCAGCGGGCCCGCGGGCTGTTGATGCGCTTCGGCTTCGATGCGGGTTTCAAGGACGCCGCGCTGGCCAGGAAGCTCCGGCCCGAGATCACCACGGCCGACGCCTTCCTGGTGGGGCCGCGCCTGGCCTGCATCAAGGGGCTGGTGCAGGTCGAGCCTCTGGAGCTCTCCTTCGACCTGTCCAGCGGTGCCTTCATCGGCCGCTTCGAATGGACCGAGTCCTATGAGGCCGAGACCCATCTCCAGCATTTCGGGACTGCCGCCGAGCCGGTCTGCTGGACGCTGATCGGCTATTCCAGCGGCTTCACCAGCTACTACATGGGCCGCCGGATCCTGTTCAAGGAGGAGGTCTGCGCGGGCTGTGGTTCGGCCCACTGCCGCATCATCGGCAAGCCCGCCGAGGAGTGGAGCGACCGCGCGGAGCTCGAGAAACTCTACGAGCCGGACCTGGTGGCGGAGGAGTTGCTGGCCCTGCGCACGCAGGTCTCCGAACTCCAGGAGACCGTCCGTGCAAGCCGCGCCGCGCCGGCCGGAGCGGTCAGCTTCATCGGCCGCTCGCCGGGCTTCCTCAAGGCCAGGGACCTCATCGAGCGTGGGGCCGCGAGCCGCGCCTCGGTGCTGCTGCTCGGCGAGACAGGGGTGGGCAAGGAGGTCTTTGCCCGCAGCCTGCATGCCCTCTCGGAGCGCGCGGAGCGCCCCTTTGTGGCGGTGAACTGCGCGTCGATTCCCTCTGACCTGATCGCCTCCGAGCTCTTTGGCGTGGAGCGGGGCGCCTTCACCGGCGCCACCGTCAGCCGCGAAGGCAAGTTCGAACGCGCCGATGGCGGCACGATCTTCCTGGACGAGCTGGTCGAGCTGACGCCGGGCGCCCAGGCGGCCTTGCTGAGAGTGCTCCAGGAGGGCGAGCTGGAGCGGGTGGGGGGCAGCTTCGTCCGCAAGATCGATGTGCGGGTGGTGGCCGCCACCAATGAAGACCTCAAGGAGGCCGTCAGGAAGGGCAGGTTCCGGGCCGACCTGTTCTACCGCCTCAACGTCTATCCGGTGACCATTCCGCCCCTGCGCGAGCGCACCGAGGACATCCCCCTCCTGGCCAGGCACTTTCTCGGCAAGTTCCACGCCCTGTACAAGAAGACCACCCTCGGCATTTCGGACCGGGCCATGAGATCCCTGAAGAACTACGCCTGGCCGGGCAATATCCGCGAGCTCGAAAACATGATCGAGCGCGGGGTGATCCTGACCGACCACAACCGGACGATCGACATCGATTCGCTGTTCACCTCGCCTCCCGACGAGGACGCAGGCCACACGCTGAGCGCACAGACCGGCGGGCTCCGGCTGGAGCAGGACAACCCGTCTCCCCGCTCACCCTACGACGAACTGAGTGTCCGGCTACTCAACGAGGGCTTCTCGATCACGGATTTCGAATCCGCGATCACCCGCAATGCCATGGCCCTGGCCAAGGACAACGTGACCCACGCGGCCCGCCTGATCGGCATGACGCGGGCGCAACTGGCCTATCGCCTCGAGAAGCTCAAGGAGGATTGAGCGGCCCGCAGAGCCCGACCTCAGCATTTCATGAGGTCACTTCATATTTTCATGAGATTGCCCGCAGGGGCCGCGCCGGAGGAGGGCGCTTATTTCCCGCAAATCCCTGTTTTGTTTGTGATTGTTGTGCCTGGCACAGGCATTGCTGAATAAGGCCTGCGGGCCCCATTCGGCCCGATCTGGTGAGCGGTAATTCGAGAAGAAATGACTTGCATCGAGTCTCTTCCGCGAAACGCCGCCGCCGGCCAATAAGCCAGATCAACAAGACAGGAGACAAATCCATGACCCAGATCCAGACCCCTGCCCCGAACCTCTCGGGCACCCAGACCACTTCCGTTGCCGATGCGGTTGTCGTTGGCGCCGGCTTTGCCGGGCTTTACATGCTGCATCTCCTTAGGGACAAGCTCAAGCTGAAGGCGCGGGTATTCGAAAGCGCCGACGGGGTCGGGGGCACCTGGTACTGGAACCGCTATCCCGGCGCGCGCTGCGACATTCCCAGCCACCATTATTCCTTCTCCTTTTCCGAGGAATTGCAGCAGGAATGGACCTGGTCGGAGAAATACGCCGCCCAGCCCGAGATCCTGGAATACCTGGAATTCGTCGCGCGGAAATTCGATCTCAACAAGGACATCAGCTTCGGCACCCGCGTCAGCTCCGCCCATTTCAACGAAGCCGAACAGCGCTGGATCATCACCACCGACCGCGGTGAAACCGTCGTCGCCCGCTATTTCATCCCCGCCGTGGGTACCCTGTCGGACGCCAATATCCCCAAGTTCAAGGGCCACGGCAGCTTCCAGGGGCAGGTGCTATTCACCGGCAAATGGCCGAAGGAGGGCGTCAATTTTGCGGGCAAGCGGGTCGGCATCATCGGCACTGGCGCCACGGCGATGCAGGCGATCCCCGTCATCGCGGAGCAGGCCGCCCATCTGACCGTGTTCCAGCGGACGCCCAACTACGGCACCCCCCTGCGCAACGAACCGATGGACCCGGCGGTCGACCGCGAGGTCAAGGCGAACTACCGCACCCTGCGCCAGCAGGCCTGGGAATCCTTCGCCGGGGTGCCCTTCGAGCGCCTCAAGCCCTCCGCCCTCGCCGACAGCCCGGAAGAGCGCCGCAAGCAGTACGAAGCCTGCTGGGAGGACGGCGGCTTCAGCCTGTGGATAGGCTGCTATGGCGACACCTTGTTCGACCACACCGCCAACCGGTACGCGGCGGACTTCGTCCGCGAGAAGATCCGCTCCCGCGTCAAGGACCCGGCCGTGGCGGCGCTGCTCTGCCCGCCCGAGAGCCAGGCCTACGGCACCAAGCGCCAGCCCTGCGAAACCCACTACTTCGAGACCTTCAACCGGGACAACGTCCGGCTGGTCGACATCAGGACGCAGCCCATCGACGAAATCCTCCCCACCGGGCTGCGCACCACCGGGGGCGAGCACGCGTTCGACATCCTCATCTACGCCACCGGCTTCGATGCCTTCACCGGCGCCATGTTCAAGATGGACATCCGCGGCGCCGGCGGCCGGCCCCTGCAGGACTATTGGTCGGCAGGCCCGCGCACGCTCTACGGCCTGGGTGCCCACGGCTTCCCGAACATGTTCTTCATCACCGGCCCGCAGAGCCCGTCGGTCCTGTTCAACATGCCGCTGGGCATCGAGATGCACTGCGAATGGATCGCCGACTGCATCACCTACATGAATGCCCATGGCTACACCGCGATCAGCGCCAATACGGAGGATGAGGACCGCTGGATCCGGCACACCAAGGAGCTCGCCGATGCCACCTTGCTGCCGGAGGCCACCTCCTGGTACCTGGGCGCCAACATCCCCGGCAAGCCACGGGTCTTCATGGTCTATCTCGGTGGCGGCAAGCACTACAAGGAGGTCATCAGCCGCTGCGCCGCGGAGGATTACGCGGGCTTCACCCTGACGCCGTCGTCCTGATCCGGTCTGCCTGGCAACGGACCCAGGCAAAGCGCTCGCCGGGATCCTCTGCCCGGATAGCGTTTGACTACATGAATCGTATATGATTTGTATACGTTTCATGTGGAGTTTGTTGATGGGTATCGTAAAAATATCAGATCTGATGCACGAGAATCTGCGCGTGGCGGGGAACGCACTCAGCAGGTCCATCAATGCACAGGCAGAGCACTGGATGCGGGTCGGCATGCTGACCGAGATGCATCCGGAGTTGAATCACCGGGAGATCTGCCAGCTGTTGATCCGCGCCGAACTTGCCGGGGGCCTGGACATCGCCATGGCCGTCAGCGGCGAGTTCGGCAAGCCCGGCGCATCCCTGGCCGGGAAGCCGTGATGGCGCACGGCGTTCCGATCAATTCCGCCGAAGACATCGGGATGGCGCGACGGGCCGGCCGGCTTGCCGCAGAGGTCCTCGACATGATCGAGGCCCACGTGGTGCCGGGGGTGAGCACAGAAGCACTCGACCTGATCTGCCACGACCACATCGTCAATGTCCAGGGCGCCATTCCAGCCAACGTGGGCTACCACGGCTATCCCAGGACCATCCTCACCTCCGTCAATCAGGTGGTGTGCCACGGCATCCCCTCGCCCGACAAGATCCTGAAGAAGGGCGACATCATCAACATCGACGTTGCCGTCATCAAGGATGGCTGGTTCGGCGACACCAGCCGCATGTACTTTGTCGGCGAGCCGGGCATCCTGGCCCGGCGCCTGGTGGAGACGGCCTACGAAGCACTGCTGGCCGGGATCGGGCAGGTCAGGCCCGGGGCGACGCTCGGCGATGTGGGGCACGCCATCCAGTCGGTTGCGCACCGGGAACACTTCAGCGTGGTGCGCGAATACTGCGGGCATGGCATCGGCCGGCGCTACCACGACGCACCGCAAGTACTGCATTTCGGGCGGCGCGGGGAAGGGGTGAAGCTGGAGCCGGGGATGATCTTCACCATCGAGCCGATGCTCAACGCCGGCAAGCGTGAAACCCGGCAACTGCCCGACGGATGGACCGTCGTGACAAAGGACAGGTCCCTGTCCGCCCAATGGGAGCACATGGTCGCGGTGACGCCCGCGGGATGCGAGGTGCTTACCTTGCGATCAGCAGGTTCGGGTGCCGCTGCGCCCTCGCCATCAATCCTGCGGTGAGTGCTTCCGGTAGTGCGCCTCGGCCATCCCGGCCGCAGCCTCCCACAGGGCAGGGGCTCCGCGCTCGATCGGCGGCCGGCAACGGGTGGTGACCTGCTCGAGCGTCACCGCGCATTCCACCCAGGTGCCGCCGTCGGTGGCAGCGTTGTGCAGCATGGGCTGGAAGCGGTCGAGGGCCTTGGCAAACTTCGCGTCGTCACTTTCGGCGGCCTCGAACTCGAACCACAGCTCGCGGAACTCCGCCGCCTGCGCCTCCGGCAACAGCCCGAACAGCCGCTCGGCCGCCAGCCGCTCCCGCTCGTCCTGCCCGGCGTGGGTTGCCGGCACATGGAAGGGCACATCACCCGCGTCGATCTCGACGATGTCGTGGATCAACAGCATCTTCACCACCCGCTGCACGTCCACCGTCCCGGCGGCATGTTCGGCCAGCACCAGGGCGTACATCGCAAGATGCCATGAATGCTCGGCACTGTTCTCGCGGCGCGAGCCGTCGATGAGCGGGGACAGGCGCACGACACTCTTGAGTCGATCGATTTCCCTGAGGAAAGCCAGTTGCCGTTCGAGGGTGGACGGGGTCACTTTGCGGGGGCTCTTGAGGATTGAGGGGCCGGTGAGTCTAGCAGAATGGGCTGGTGTGGCCTGAAAGCCGGAGTCGGGCGCCAATCGGGTGGTAAGCCGCCCATTAGCCTCTGATTGTCCTTGAACGGTAGCTCCTGGCCGGCGCCCTGCGGTCATCCATTCATGGCGTGCGACAAAAAGGCCTGGTGCAGCCAGCGAGGCGTGGCCCACGTGAGGATCACGAGGGCCTTGTTCGCCCACCCCGGAACGACGCTGATGCGTGCGGCCTGTAAGGCACGGATACCGGCGCGCACGACGGGGGCCGGCTGCATCATCAACAGCTTTAACGCGGGCGTGATCTTTTGCTGCGCCGCGGCAGCGAAGCCGGTATCCGACATGCCGGGGCAGAGCGTCGTCACGGTGACGCCATTGCGCTTGAGTTCGCGATGAAGTGCTTCGCCCAGACGTAATACGTAGGCCTTGGCGGCTGCATAGACGGCGAAGTTCTGTACGCCCTGGTAGGCCAGCAGGCTGGCCACCAGCAGGATCTTCCCGCGTCCTCGCGCCCGCATGTCCTGTGCAAAGACATGGGTAACCGCGGTCAGGCTCGCCACATCCAGTTGCACCACTGCCTGCGCCGCGTCCAGCGGACTATCCACGAACGGGCCTTGCAGCCCATGGCCGGCGTTGTTGATCAGGATGTCGACTGCAATACCTCTCTCACCTAGACGACGATGCAGTTGGACGACGGCTTCAATGTCCGAGAGATCGACCTGTTCCACGATGACCTCGACACGATGCTGCCGGCACAGCGTCTCGGCGAGTGCTTGCAACCGGTCCAGCCTGCGCGCCACCAGGACCAATGAGTGGCCTTGCTCGGCATATTGGCGAGCGAACTCTTCGCCGAAGCCGCTCGAGGCGCCCGTGATGAGCACCCATGAATGATCTGTTGTGGCCATTTTGCTTACCTGTGGTTGGTGGTGGAAAGAGCGCTGTAAACGCGCTTGTTGCCTGCATCCCGGGCATCCCATCCGCCGCCCAGGGCTCGGAAGGAGGCAATGGCGGCGCGGGCAGCCTCTGTTTGCGCCTGTGCCTTCGCGTCGCGCGCCTGCAGGAGGTTGCTGTCGGCATCGAGCACCTCGATCAGGCTGACGACACCGCCCCGGTAGGCCGCAAACGAGTTCTCGCGCGCTCTGGCGAGCGCGAATTCACCTCGCGTCAGGATGTCGACCTGGGCCTCGCGTTTGACGAGGGCGGAGAAGGCGTTTTCGACATCCTCGGTTGCCCGCAACACCGCCAGCCGATAGGCCGCCAGGGCTTCCGCCTCCTGGCCCTGTGCGGCCGCGATCTGCGCATCGACGCGGCCGAAATCGAACAGCCGCCAGCGCAAGCCGAGGACGCCCTGGGCCTGGCTCGCGCCGTCGGTAAAGAGCTTGCCACTCGAGATCGCGGTGGCGCTGCCCAGCAGGGCGCTGAGCGAGAACTTGGGGTAGTACTCCGAGACCGCCCCTCCGATGCGCGCATTGGCTACAGCCAGGCGCCGTTCGGCGGCAATGAGGTCGGGCCGGCGCCGGAGCATCTCGCCCGGTGTGCCGGTTTCGGCAAGGGCAGGCGCGGCGGGGATCGGCCTCACCGGAGCCAGTTCCATGCGGTGGGTTCCCGGCTGCACGCCGAGCAGCACGTCCAGCGCGTTCATCGCCGAATCGAGGCCGGCTTCGAGGATGGGGATCTGCGCCTCGGCCTGGGTGAGGGAACCCTCGGCCTGATTCCTCTGGAGTTCGGCGGCGATCCCCTTCTCGTACTGGAGTTGGAGCATGGCGAGCAAGCGGCGTCGGGTCTCCACCTGCTGTTGGGCAATCGCGATGCGCGCCTGCAGGCCCCGGATCGTGACGTACACGTCCGCGGTCTGCGCGGCAATGGTCAGCCGTGTCGCCTCGGCGCCGGCTTCGGAGGCCTCGTATTCCGCACGGGCAGCCTCCCGCCCGCGCTGCAGACCGCCGAACAAGTCGATTTCCCAACTCGCCCCGAGATTGGCCTCGTAGGCGCTGCCCCAGTGGTCGAAGCCGGGCGTGGCGTTGAGCACCTGCCCCAGCGGGGTCTCGACCGACTGGTAGCCCCGCCCAGCGCTCGCACTCACCTTGCCCGAGGGAAGCAACGCTGCATCGGCGTAGCGCAATGACGCACGAGATTGGGCGACGCGCGCCGCCGCTTGAGCGATGTCCAGATTCTGTTCGAGGGCCAGGGAGACGTAGTGCGCGAGCAATTCATCGTCGAAGGCGGCCCACCAGCGCCCGAGGTCCGCCCTGCCTCGCACCGGACGTTGCTCGACGCCCTTCTGCCCGAGAAAGGTGGATGTCAGCTCGATCAAGGGCGGCCGGTAGTCGGGGCCAGCAGCGCAGCCCGACAAAACGCCAACGGTCATAAGAAGGGCTGCAGAGCGGGGATGGGCTAACATGAAGAACTCTCTGAAAATTGAATTGTTGTTGTGACTATAATCTAATTTGGTCACTTGTTGTCAAGCTGTAAAATACGAGGCATTGTTTTTCATGAACGAAATCGAGTCTTCCATTCCCCAGATGCGCGGCCCTGCCGACCACAACGTCAGAGACCAGATCGTAGAGGCGGCTGAAACGCACTTCAGCCATTACGGCTACGAGAAGACCACGGTCTCCGATCTGGCCAAGGCGATCGGCTTTTCCAAGGCTTATATCTACAAATTCTTCGATTCCAAGCAGGCGATCGGCGAGGCCATCTGCAGCAAGACCTTGAGCGCCATCGTCGCGGCGGTCGAAGAAGCGGTGGCCGGCGCGACCACGCCGACGGAAAAATTCCGCAGAATGTTCAAGACCTTGGCGTCGACAGGCGTCAGTCTGTTCTTCAACGATCGCAAGCTGTACGACATCGCCGCGTACTCCGCCGGGGAGGGGTGGCCGTCTGCCCAGGCCTACTGCGAGCGCATTCGGCAGATCCTGACGGAGGTGGTTCGCGAAGGACGGGAGAGCGGCGAGTTCGAACGCAAGACCCCGCTTGACGAAACGGTGCACGTGATAGATCTCGTCATGAAGCCCTATGTGAATCCGCTCCTGCTCCAGTACAACCTCGATGTGGCCGAGGAGGCGCCGGTACAGCTTTCCAACCTGGTCCTGCGCAGCCTGGCGCCCTAGGTGGGGTAACGATTATATTTGTGACTATTGACAGAAATGGTCACTAGATAGAGGATGAAGGCCTTCGCGTTTTCGGAGGTCGTCATGTTTCAGCGCCGCAATATTCCCTTCCTGGCCGTCGTCGGTGTGCTGCCCCTTGTTCTGGCTGCGTGCAGCGACGCCACTTCTTCAATCGATCCGCGGACCCAGGCTCCCCTCGTAGGGGTCGCGCCGGTGGCAACCACCGCCCAAACCGAGCGCGCGTTCAGCGGCATCGTCGCGGCGCGGGTGCAAAGCGACTTGGGTTTTCGCGTTCCCGGCAAGATCCTGGAGCGCATGGTCGATGCCGGGCAGGCCGTCAAGCGCGGCCAGGCGCTGATGCGCATCGACCCCACCGACTTGAGGCTCGCCACGCGTGCCCACGATGAGGCCGTTGCCGCCGCCACGGCGCGCGCGCGGCAGACTGCAGAGGATGAGTCGAGATACCGCGATCTTGTTTCGGCCGGGGCGGTGTCGGCCTCGACCTACGACAAGATCAAGGCGGCCGCCGATTCAGCGCGAGCGGAGCTCAGGGCGGCCCAGGCCCAGGCCGACGTTGCCCGCAACGAAACGGGCTACGCCGTCCTGCTCGCCGATTCGGACGGTGTCGTGGTAGACACCATGGCCGAGCCGGGCCAGGTCATCAGTGCGGGCCAGGTCGTCGTTCGTGTGGCGCATGCCGGGCGTCGAGAAGCGCTCATTGCCCTCCCCGAAAGCCTGCGTCCGGCGATCGGCTCTGCGGGGCGCGCGACCTTGTATGGCAGCGGGTTGACGGGCGCCGCGAAACTGCGTCAGTTGTCGGATGCCGCAAATCCTCAGACACGCACCTTCGAGGCGCGCTACGTACTGGATGGCCGCCTGGCTGACGCACCGCTCGGCTCGACCGTCTCCGTCGAAATTCAAAGCAGCCGCTCCAGCCCGACGCTGCAGGTTCCGATCGGCGCGCTCTTCGATCTGGGCAAGGGGCCCGGCGTCTGGCTGGTCAAAGGGCAGGAGGGTCAAGGGCAGGAGCCCCAGGTTACCTGGCGCGCCGTGCAGGTGGCAGGCCTCAGCGGCGAATCCGCGGCGATCGCCGGTGGCCTTGCGGCGGGCGATCGTGTCGTCGTCCTCGGTGCCCATCTGCTGCACGAAGGCGAGCAGGTTCGACTGGTTGATAGCCGTGCCGCATCAAGGGCTGCGGCCACCGGCGGGGAACGGTAATGAGTGGCTTCAACCTCTCTGCCCTCGCGGTACGCGAGCGCTCAGTCACCTTGTTCTTGATGCTGGCGATCTTCATCGCCGGCGTCGTGGCCTTCCTGACCCTGGGCCGGGCTGAGGACCCCGCCTTTACCATCAAGCAGATGACCGTGATCACCGCCTGGCCCGGGGCGACCGCCAAGGAGATGGAGGAACTGGTCGCGGAACCCCTGGAAAAGCGCATGCAGGAACTGCGCTGGTATGACCGGACAGAGACTTTCACGCGACCGGGGCTGGCTTTTACCACCGTGTACCTCATCGATAGCGCACCGCCCGCCGAGGTCCCCGAGCAGTTCTATCAAGCCCGCAAGAAACTCGGCGACGAAGCTGCCAGGCTGCCGCGTGGCGTCATCGGTCCGATGGTGAATGACGAATATGCCGACGTGACCTTTGCGCTGTATGCCTTGAAAGCCAGGGGCGAGCCGCATCGGCACCTGGTGCGTGATGCAGAGGTCATGCGCCAGCGCTTGTTGCACGTGCCCGGCGTCAAGAAGGTCAACATCATCGGCGAGCAGGCCGAGCGGATCTTCGTTGAGTTCTCCCATGACCGCCTCGCCACGCTGGGCGTGTCCCCGCGCGACCTCTTTGCCGCGCTCAACAGCCGCAATGTCATGACGCCCGCCGGTTCGATCGAAGCCAAGGGCCCGCAGGTCTTCATCCGGCTGGAAGGCGCGATCGACGATCTGGAGGCGATCCGCAATACGCCGGTCGCAGCGCGGGGCCGTACGCTGAAGCTCGGCGACATCGCCGAGGTGAAGCGGGGCTACGAGGATCCGGCCACCTTCCTGATCCGCAACAACGGCGAACCGGCCTTGCTGCTCGGCGTGGTCATGCGAGAGGGGTGGAACGGCCTCGATCTCGGCCAGGCGCTGGAGGCGGAAGCGGCGATGATCAACGCCGGGATGCCGCTCGGCATGAGCCTCGCCAAAGTGACGGACCAGTCGGTCAATATCCACTCCGCCGTCGGCGAATTCATGGTCAAGTTCCTGGTTGCCCTCGGTGTGGTGATGCTGGTCGGCTTCCTCAGCATGGGCTGGCGCGCCGGCATCGTGGTCGCGGCAGCGGTGCCCCTGACCCTGGCCGTGGTCTTCATCATCATGGCGGCCACCGGCAAGAACTTCGACCGGATCACGCTGGGCTCCTTGATCCTGGCCTTGGGGCTGCTGGTCGACGACGCGATCATCGCCATCGAGATGATGGTCGTGAAGATGGAGGAGGGCTACGACCGCATCCGCGCCGCGGCCTATGCCTGGAGCCACACCGCCGCCCCCATGCTTGCCGGAACGTTGGTGACGTCGATCGGCTTCATGCCGAATGGCTTCGCCAAGTCGACCGCCGGCGAGTACACCAGCAACATGTTCTGGATCGTCGGCATTGCCCTGATCGCATCGTGGATCGTTGCTGTCGTGTTCACACCCTACCTGGGCGTGAAGCTGCTCCCGAACTTCGAGAAGCACGAGGGCGGGCACGGGGCAATCTACGCTACGCCCAACTACGAGCGCTTCCGCCGGCTGCTGGAATGGGTGATCCGGCGCAAATGGCTGGTCGCGGCGAGCGTGATCGGCGCTTTCGTGGTCGCGATCCTGGGCATGGGCGTGGTTAACAAGCAGTTCTTCCCGACCTCGGACCGGCCGGAAGTCCTTGTCGAGGTGCAGATGCCGTATGGCACCTCAATCGAGCAAACCAGTACGGCGACGGCGAAGGTCGAAGCCTGGCTTGCGCTGCAGCAGGAAGCCAGGGTCGTGACGTCCTACATCGGCCAGGGTGCTCCACGCTTCTTCCTGGCGATGTCACCTGAACTGCCCGATCCGTCGTTCGCCAAGATCGTGATCCTCACAGGGGATGAAAAGGAACGGGAAGCCCTCAAGTCCAGACTGCGCCAGGCGGTGGCCGACGGGTTGGCACCCGAGGCGCGGGTGCGCGTGACCCAGATCGTGTTCGGCCCGCCTTCGCCATTTCCCGTGGCCTATCGCGTGATGGGGCCGGATCCGGACAAGCTGCGTGACATCGCGGGAGAGGTGCGTGGCGTCATGCAGGCGTCTGCCCAGATGAGAACGGTCAACACCGACTGGGGCGAGCGCGTGCCCACACTCCATTTTTCGCTCGACCAGGATCGCCTGCAGAGCATCGGCTTGACGTCCACCGATGTGGCCCAGCAACTTCAGTTCCTGTTGAACGGCGTCCCGGTCACCGATGTGCGCGAAGACATTCGTTCGGTCCAGATCACGGCCAGATCGGCTGGAAGCAAGCGGCTTGATCCGGGCCGAATTGCCGACTTCAACCTGGTCGGCGCCACCGGCCAGCGGATTCCGCTGTCGCAGGTCGGCAGCGTGGACGTGCGGATGGAAGACCCCATCCTGCGTCGCCGCGATCGCACGCCGACGATCACCGTGCGCGGTGATATTGCCGAGGGCCTGCAGCCGCCGGATGTATCCAGCGCCGTGTGGCAGGATATTCAGCCCATCGCTGCCAGACTGCCGGCCGGCTACCGGATCGAAATGGCAGGCTCCATCGAGGAATCCGGCAAGGCCAACCGCGCCCTGGCGCCGCTGTTCCCGATCATGATCGCCCTGACCCTGATCACGATCATTTTTCAGGTCCGCTCGATCTCCGCGATGATGATGGTATTCGCCACCGCACCGCTCGGCTTGATCGGCGTCGTGCCTACCCTGCTGCTGTTCCAGCAGCCGTTCGGTATCAACGCGCTGGTCGGTCTGATCGCGCTATCCGGGATCCTGATGCGCAACACGCTGATCCTGATCGGTCAGATCCGCAGCAACGAGAAGGAGGGATTGGCGCCTTTCAACGCCGTCGTCGAGGCCACCGTGCAGCGTGCCCGTCCGGTCATCCTGACCGCGCTCGCCGCGATGCTGGCGTTCATCCCGCTCACCCATTCGGTTTTCTGGGGAACGCTGGCCTATACGCTGATAGGTGGCACCTTTGCCGGGACGATCCTGACGCTCGTGTTCCTGCCGGCCATGTATTCCATCTGGTTCAAGATCAGGCCCGTTCACGCGCACCACTGATTGGCGCGTGCCCCCGCCCCACTCATATCGCGTTACTCCCCCCCAATCAACCGAATCTCGATCAGATTCATTTCTCAGAAAGGAATCGAAATGGATATTAATCAAAGCACCCTGAACAGAAGTGCAATCGGCCTTCTCATTTTGGCAGGCCTCAATTCGGCAAGCATAGCCCGCGCCTCAGAAAGCGGCGATCCGCACCAACGGGCACGGGAGATGATCGTCCCTTCAATCGTATATGCGACGGTATCGCAGCACGTGGCGGAAACGCCTGCTCCAGTCAATCCACACCAACAGGCCAGCACTATGATGCATGACGACCGGTGGCCTGCGGCTTCCATGCCTCAACTACTCCACGTCAAAGGACGTGGTGGCGTCGAGATTGACCCACATCGTCACGCCCAATCGATGATCGTTGGTCACCCAGAGTGAGTTGAATGCGGGCATGCCGTGTGGGACATTTGCTCCGACCGCGTGCCCGGTGCAGGCAGATTGGCACAACATACTTCCACGTGCGTGAAGCCCGGAAATTTTATATCTGGTTTTGTTCTGATGCCAAAAGGAGTTATTTTCATGTTCCACAAGATTCTTGTTCTCGGCGCCACCGGCAATGTTGGTCAACCCCTCGTGCAAGCCTTGCTGAGCAAAGGCGAGCAGGTTAAGGCTGCTTCCCGTACAGGTAAGCCAATTGCGGGCGCAGAAGGCGTGATTTTTGATTACGCCCGGCCCGACACATTTTCTGCAGCTTTCGAAGGAGTTGATCGCGCCTACGTCATGTTGCCCACCGGATACGTCAATCAGAAGGAGTTGCTCTTGCCCGTGATCCAGGCCGCAGCCCAGCGTCACGTGAAAGTGGTGTTCCAGAGTGCGTTCGGCGCGGAGGTTGACGATTCAACCCCCTACCGCCAGGTCGAGATCGCTTTGCAAAACTCCGGCACGCCTTATGTAATCCTGCGTCCGAACTGGTTCTCGGACAACTTTCATACTTTCTGGAGGGCGGGGATCAAGCATGGCCAGATCACGCTGCCTGCGGCCGATGGAAAGTCTAGCTTTATTGACGTGCGCGATATTGCAGACTGCGCGGCAGCTGCCCTAACGACCGAACGCTTTGATGGCGAGGCATTCAATCTGACAGGACCCGAGGCGATCAGCTATGGACAGGCAGCCCAACTGTTGTCGGAGGCAATCGACAAGCCCGTAGTCTACACGCCTATCGACGACAAGGCATTCATCGGGATGCTCATCAGCAGTGGAGTGTCCAATGACTACGCTCGCTTTATGGCAGCAATCTTCTACACGGTGAGGGAAGGATGGGCTGAGGCTGTCACGGATCATGTGCAGATTCTGACTGGTAAGGCACCCCGATCACTGGGAACTTACGCTCGGGACCACTCACATGCGCTGTGCTGATCCTGGCTCTATGAAGCTAAAAGGGAAGAGCTTTTCACCGCTTTCAGTTCTGGCCAGAAAGTGAGGCTATGGGCTGGCGCAGACATTTTGACAAAAACTTCGTGAATGAGCGCGAATCGACCACATCGCGTAGGTGATTGTTGGTGCCAGCCGATAGCCCGCTCGATCACACTGTGGATGACCTGCTCCGCTGTCACCCGGAGCAGCTCCACCCTGAGGCGGCAGATCTCCTTGCTCTCGCGGTCCTGTGGGGCCCGCTACGTTGGTGGAGCACGGTAGCGTTTGATCCACGTATACGGACTGTGGCAGCTCACGCCCGGTCGGTCCGTCACCTCAGCGACCGGATGCCCATCATCCTGACGGACCGTCTCGGTCTTGAACCCTCAAGTGAAACCTTGCTGTGACTTCCTTGTTTTCATGAACTTCTGCGATCTACTTCAGCAGTGGGGCTACAGGGTGTCCAAGAAACCCAGGGCAATTCATCAGAGGGAAGCGAAGATCGCTTCATAAAAGTCGCCGAACTGTCGGCGTTTCGACATTGTTACTTGCCATGCAGCCATAGAATCCGAGCGCAAGGTGTTGCTTTGCTTCGTTCACCAAGTTTTGAAACCACAACAGTGGGGAGACTCAGGGCTATGCAAAAATCATTATCGAGGGTGTCGCTGGCTATTCCTTTTATTTCGGCTTCTCTGTTGTCTGCATGTGGCGGCGGGGGAGGCTCATCGTCAGCTCCCGCTATTGTCTCAGCAGCGCAAGCCTGCGCGAACCTGAGTGGAAAGAAGATTGGAGCTGCTGTTGTTTCCTCTGCAACGATTGTCGAGGCCAATAATTCAATTCCCAGATATTGCAGGGTGTCTGCAACCATTGCCCCGACTCTAGATGTGGAATTGGAAATCCCTGATAACTGGAATGGGAAGATGCTCTACATCGGAGGGGGCGGGTACGATGGTGCGATTAATGATCCTGCCGTATGGCAATCGGTTCTAAGTCCTGGGAATATATCAAAAGGCTATGTGCTGGTCATGAGTAATGGTGGCCATCGCGGCAGCGCTGTTGATGCGTCGTTCGCCGCTGACCCATCTCTGGCGGCGTTGTTTGGATCAGGGTCTGTGCCGACCACAGCGCAGACGGCGAAGGAGATGATTTCGGTTGCCATGGGTAAAGGTCCTGAACGATCTTACTTTGAGGGGTGTTCGAACGGCGGACGAGAGGGGCTTATGGCCGTTCAGCGAGATCCACTCCTTTTTGATGGTGTTATCGCTCGGGCTCCTGCGCACAACTGGACAGGACAGATCGCAGGTGCGTTCAATAGAAATGCAAAGGCCGTCTCCGCTGCTGGTGGGGCAATGCCAGCAGACAAGGTTGCGCTTCTTGCAAAGGCAGTCAGATCCTCATGTGATGGTGCCGATGGAGTCATCGACGGAATCGTTTCCGATCCGGAGGGATGCCACTTTGATCCGATGTCTTTGCGCTGTCCTAATGGTGGAGAGGGCGCTTCATGTCTGTCTGATGCACAACTTGCAGTGGTGAGCGCTTGGACCCAAGCTTCAAGCTTTGGCGGAGGAGCATATACCCATGCTGGCTGGGCATTGACAGGCAACGAGGACGATGCGGGGGGATGGGCATTGTGGCTCACGGGGGCAACGGGTGATGGAGGTAATTCACTTCAGTTCCTGTTTCAGGATACTACAATTAAGAACTACCTTGCTGTAGGCGGAGCCGCAAATTCGCTTGCTTATGATATTGATTCGAATCCATCCGCATTGCGCGGATTGGCCGGATTGAATGATGCAACAAATTCAAATCTAGCTCCATTCGCAAATTCGGGGGCGAAGTTGATCTTGTGGCATGGTACTTCCGATGCGGCGCTGAGCTACAAGCAAACTGTCTCGCACTACATGCGTGTCAAAGATGCAATGGGCGGACAGGCTGATGCCGACAAGTTTATGCGCTTCTATCTTGCTCCTGGCGTGAATCACTGTAATGGCGGCGTTGGTGCAGACTCCGTTGATCTTGTAACGGCACTGGATAAATGGGTTTCTGAGGGGGCCGGTCCCGGGGCGCTTGTTGCAACAAAGCGCAATCCGGACGGTAGTGAAGCTCTGAGTCGACCGATTTGTGTTTATCCTCAGTATCCGAGATATACCGGCCCGTCGAATGATGTTAATGCCGCGACCAAGGCCGCCAATTATAGTTGCACTACGCCTGCTGGCAGTTGAGAAGTCAAATATCGTACTTGCAGGTGCCGTCAGTGTAGGGGCTGGCGGCACTCCTTTCATCAGTGCGAATCACTGCCCGGTACCCCAAGTGGCCTACCGGTGGATGCGTCAAACGGTGCATCCACCTGTAGGCTTGATTGCGCTCAAGTGCGTTGGAATTGCAAGGTCCTTGATTCGATCGTGTACGAGGCTTTGCGTCATTTAAAGCGGATGGTCCTGGTATTCGTTGCGCGACATGTCCAGCAGCCTCAAGCATTATTAATGCACTTCAATGATTAAAAAATCACCGAAATCTCTTCAGTCAATTCTAGAGGAAACCACCTGGTTCAAGGCGCTTCCCCGAACGTCGCAGGAGCAGGTGCTTTTAAGTTCATATGAGTGTCATTACTTTGAAGGTGAAGCTGTCGCTCGAATTGGGGGTGTGGCTTCAGCGTGGATCGGGGTCGCAGAAGGCCTTCTAAAAATTATCACTGTTCATCGTACTGGCAGGGTTGTAATGCTAACTGGTGTTCCGACTGGTGGATGGGTAGGAGAAGGTTCTGTGCTTAAGAGAATAGAAAGGCAGTACGATATTGTAGCGATGCGCGACAGTCGAGTGATATTCATGCCTGGTCCAACATTTAGGCATCTTCTTGACACCAGTATTGAGTTCAATCGCATCATTATCGAGAGGCTAAACGAGCGACTGGCGCAATTCATAAAGATGGTGGATATTGACCGGCTCAATGATCCGACAGCAAGAGTTGCACGTTCGATAGCGACTCTCTACAATCCGGTTCTCTACCCGGATATGAGTAATTTTATTCAACTTTCACATTCAGAGCTTGGTGAATTAATTGGCATGTCGCGTCAGTCGGTAGGGTCTGCGCTCAAAATACTGGAGACCGAAGGGTTGATTGCAGCGGTTTACGGTGGGGTTGTTGTGAAGGAGTTGAGTTTGTTATCTGAATACCGAGAGCGCGAGAAGTAAGTGTCCACTTCTATGGGCTAGTGGACACGATGTTTAGCGAGCTAAGGGGTTGGGAGAAGATGGGATGGTCGGGCGCTTACGTACCACCGGTAAAACCCCCTCTTGGCGATTTCGACGACCACGAGATAAGCCAGGGCCATGCCGCCAAGGATGAAGTAGAACTGTGCCGGCGGCTGGACGAAGCCGAAGTAGGCGCCCAGCGGTGTAAATGGCAGCAGGGCGCCGAGCGTTGCGATGCCCAGTGACGTTGCCACCAAGGCTGCATGGGGGCGGCTTTTGAATGGATTGCCGCGGGTGCGGATGACGAAGATCACCAGCACCTGAGTACACAGCGACTCGATGAACCAGCCGGTCTGAAAGAGCCTGGCGTCCGCGTTCAGCACGTGGAGCATGACGTAGAAGATCAGGAAGTCGAAGGCTGAACTGATGGGGCCGATCACCAGCATGAAATTGCGGATGAAGCCGATGTCCATCACGCGGGGCTTGCGCAGTTCCTCGGGGTCCACCTGGTCCAGCGGAATCGGCACCTCGGACATGTCGTAGAGCACGTTGTTGAGCAGGATCTGGGTGGGGAGCATCGGCAGGAAGGGCAGGAACAGGGCTGCGCCGGCCATGCTGAACATGTTTCCGAAGTTGGAACTGGTGCCCATCATGATGTACTTCATGATGTTGCCGAAGGTGCGCCGGCCTTCCATCACCCCGTCGTAGAGCACGTGCAGATCGTGATCCAGCAGGATCATGTCGGCGGCCTCCTTGGCCACATCGACCGCAGAATCCACCGACAGGCCCACATCCGCCGCGTGTAGCGAGGGCGCGTCGTTGATGCCGTCGCCCAGGTAGCCGACCACATGCCCGCGGGCCTTGAGGGCGAGGATGACGCGCTCTTTCTGCGCCGGGTTGACGCGGCAGAACAGGTTGGCCTTTTCCACCCTGGCGCGCAGGGCGGTGTCGTCCATCACGGCCATTTCCTTGCCGGTGAGGATGCCGGTGACCGGGATATTGAGTTGTCCGCACACGTGCCGGGTCACCAGTTCACTGTCGCCGGTAACGATCTTTACGCTGATTCCGCTGTCCGTCAGGGCCGCAAGCGCGGCGCCGGCGCTTTCTTTTGGGGGGTCGAGAAACGCCGCGAAGCCTGCGAAGACCAGTTCCGTTTCATCGCCGACCGTCGCGTGGGAATGGGTGGCGGACGCCTCGCGCCAGGCGATGCCGAGGACGCGGAAGCCCTCTTTCTCGAGATCGGCCTGCACTGCGTGGATCTTGTCGAGGGCCGCCCTGTCCAGCGGGATCTGGGCGACATTGCCCTGTTCTTCGTAGTGCTTGCACAGGCCGATGATCTCGTCCGGGGCGCCCTTGATGACCAGGAGGCGGCCATTGCCCTTGTCGAGCAGCACCGAGACGCGCCGCCGCTCGAAATCGAAGGGGACTTCGTCGATCTTCTTCCAGGCGCTCACATCGATTTCCTGGTGGGCGAGGATCGCCTCGTCGAGGGGGCTCTTCAGGCCGGTTTCGAAGAAGCTGTTGAGATAGGCCAGTTCGAGCACCCGTTCGCTCGGCCCGCCTTGTGGATCGGTGTGTTTCTCCAGCCGGATCTTCGCCTCGGTCAGCGTGCCGGTCTTGTCGGTGCACAGCACGTCCATCGACCCCAGGTTCTGGATCGCCGCCAGGCGTTTGACGATCACCTTTTTCCTGGCCATGAGTTGCGCGCCGCGGGCCAGCGTGACCGAAACCACCATGGGCAGCAGTTCAGGCGTCAGGCCCACGGCGAGCGCCACGGCAAACAGGAAGGACTCGAGCCATGGCTTGTGCATGAAGGCGTTGACGAGCAGCACGAACAGCACCAGCAGGATCGTCAGGCGCATGATCAGCATGCCGAAACGGTGCGTGCCGATCTCGAAGGCGGTTGCCGGCGGTGCCCGGGTCAGGGTGTCGGCGATGGCACCGATGGCGGTGCCGACCCCGGTTCTGACAACCTCAATCCGGGCGCTGCCGCTGATCACGGTGGTGCCCATGAACACCGCGTTGGCGGCATCCTGGATGTCGACGGTGCCCGCTGCCAGTTCGCCCGGCCGTTTTTCCACGGGGTAAGGTTCGCCGGTCAATAAAGCCTGCTTGACGAAGAAGTCGTTCGCGTCGATCACCCGGCCATCGGCAGGGATCATGCTTCCGGCGGAGAGGACGACAAGATCGCCCGGCACGACCTCGGTGACGGCGACATCGATCTGCTTGCCGTCGCGGATCACCGTCGCCTGCACCGAAACCGACTGACGCAGGCTGGCCGCCGCCTTGCCCGCCCGGTGCTCCTGGACAAAATCCAGCGTGACGCTGAACAGCACCATGACCGAGATGATGATGAAATTGGTCAGTTCGCCGGTCATGGCAGAAACCGCACTGGCCACCAGCAGCAGCACGACCAGGGGATTCTGGAAACGGGACAGGAACTGCCGCCACAAGGGCTTTTCCTGGTGATCGCGGAACAGGTTGGGGCCAAATCGGGCTAGTCGGGCACGGGCTTCGGCACTCGACAGACCGGTTGTCGGAGAACCGGACCCGGCGGCTCCTTCGGGCGGGTCGAGCCACCAGGCTCGTGACGGTGTTTCCGATGCCATTTCGGGGTCTCCAGCACGCGTCCTCACCGTCCCGGACGATCTGCCGCGCGAAGTCAGCGTCAGCGTGTCCGCTTACGCCACCTTCGCGCGGGGCGGGGAGGCTCAGCGCTTGGTTTCCGGGACGACGATCACCGTGTCGCCGCCGGTTTTGCCGGTTTTTCCGGTCTGGCCGGTGTCGCCGGTGGCCCCGGTGTTGCCTGGCGCTCCGGTGTCACCGGTCGCTCCGGTGTTGCCTGCCGCACCGGTATCGCCGGTGGCCCCGGTGTAGCCCGGGGCGCCGGCGGAGCCGGTTGTTCCCTTGGCACCGGCATCGCCCGTTGCTCCGGTTGGCCCTGCTGGCCCCGGAACCGGCACGGGTACGGGAACGGCGACCACGGTCGGCGGTGGTGTCTCCACCTTCGGTTTGTCACAGGCGCTCAAGGACATCGCCATCAGTGCTGCGGATAAGGCCATCGAATAGTTCATGAGATTTCCTCGGGCTGGAGTGAAGAACGTCGCTCGCCCGGACGGGCTTGTAACGATGGGGGCGTGAAGCTGCAGGGTACGGTACTGATGCCTGCCCTTCCGTTCGATAGCTCACATAGCGCATCGGCCCGGAAGGCGTGTGGGGGCGCCGCCGCCTTGTTGATCAATGTCGCTCGGTCCTGCAGGTCGGGTTGGCTCAGCGTAGCCCGGCCTGCAGCCCGGTCCAGTGCCAGTCGCGGATTTCCGGCATGTCTTCGCCGTGCTCGCTGACCCAGGCACGGTGCCGGGCGATGGTCTGACGGTAGCGTTCGCTGGCTTCGTCCACCCGGTTGCGCAAGCGCGGGATGCGGCGGATGGCGTCGAGGGCGAGTTGATAGCGGTCCATGTTGTTGAGCACCACCATGTCGAAGGGCGTGGTGGTGGAGCCTTCTTCCTTGTAGCCGCGCACATGCAGGTTGGCGTGGTTGTGGCGCCGGTAGGTGAGGCGGTGGATCAGCCACGGATAGCCGTGATAGGCGAAGACGATGGGCTTGTCGCGGGTGAACAGGGCATCGAAGGCGTCGTCGCTGAGGCCGTGGGGATGTTCGGCGGGCGGCTGCAGGGTCATCAGGTCCACCACGTTGACGAGGCGGATACGGATGTCCGGCACGTAGTCGTGGAGAAGGGTGACGGCGGCCAGGGTTTCCAGGGTCGGCACGTCGCCCGCGCAGGCCATCACCACGTCCGGATCTCCGCCGTCGTTGCTGGCCCATGGCCAGATGCCGGCCCCCGCGGTGCAGTGGTCGGTCGCCGACTCGATGTCGAGCCACTGCCATTCCGATTGCTTGCCGGCAATGATCAGGTTGATGTAATTGCGGCTCTTCAGGCAGTGATCGGTGATCGCCAGCAGGCAGTTGGCGTCGGGGGCGAGGTAGATGCGCACCACCTCGGGGCTCTTGTTGGCCACGTGGTCGATGAAGCCCGGATCCTGGTGCGAGAAGCCGTTGTGGTCCTGCCGCCATACGTGGGAGGTGAGCAGGTAGTTGAGGGACGCCACCGGCTTTCGCCACGGAATCTCGCGGCACACCTTGAGCCACTTGGCGTGCTGGTTGAACATCGAGTCGACGATGTGGATGAAGGCTTCATAGCACGAGAACAGGCCGTGGCGACCGGTAAGCAGGTAGCCCTCGAGCCAGCCTTCGCAGAGATGTTCGCTGAGCACTTCCATGACCCGGCCATCCGCCGAAAGATGGTCGTCCGCGGCCTCGATGTCGGCCATCCAGGCCTTGCCGGTCACGTTGATGACTGCGCCAAGCCGGTTGGAGGCCGTTTCGTCGGGGCCGAAGAGGCGGAAGTTGGCGTTGGGCAGATTGCGTCGCATCACCTCGGCGAGGAAGTGACCCATCACGCGGGTGGCCTCGGCCCGGACACTGCCCGGCGTGAGCACGGCAACGGCAAAGTCGCGGAACTCGGGCATCAGGAGCGGCACCAGCAGCGCGCCGCCGTTGGCGTGGGGATTGGCGCCCATGCGGCGATCGCCGGTGGGGGCGAGGCTGGCGAATTCCGGATGGAGGCGCCCGGTGGTGTCGAACAGCTCGCCCGGCGCGTAGCTGCGCATCCAGTCTTCCAGTTGGCGGATGTGTTCGGGTGCCTTGAAGTCGGCAATGGGCACCTGGTGGGCGCGCCACGTGCCTTCCACCGGCAGGCCGTCGACGGTCTTCGGGCCGGTCCAGCCCTTGGGGGTTTGCAGCACGATCATCGGCCAGCGGGGGCGGGGCGGCGGCCGGGGCGCATCCGGAGCGCGGGCGGCGGCCTGGATCGACCGGATGCCGGCGAGGACGGTGTCGAGCGTCGTGGCCATCAGTGCGTGCATCGTCATCGGGTCGTCGCCGATGACGAAATGGGGTTCGTAGCCGTAGCCTCGGAACAGTTCGGCCAGCTCGCCACGGTCGATGCGCGCCAGCACCGTGGGGTTGGCGATCTTGTAGCCGTTGAGGTGGAGGATGGGGAGCACCGCGCCGTCCCGCACCGGGTTGAGAAACTTGTTCGAGTGCCAGCTGGTTGCCAGCGCGCCGGTTTCGGCTTCGCCGTCACCGACAATGCAGGCCACGATCAGGTCCGGGTTGTCGAAGGCTGCGCCATAGGCGTGGGCAAGGGAATAGCCCAGTTCGCCACCCTCGTGGATCGAGCCGGGGGTTTCCGGCGCGACGTGGCTGGGGATGCCGTAGGGCCATGAGAACTGTCGGAACAGGGCCTGCATGCCGCCCCGGTCCTGGCTGATGTGGGGATAGGTTTCGCTGTACGTGCCTTCCAGATATGTGCTCGCCACGAGGCCCGGCCCGCCGTGGCCCGGGCCGATGATGTTGATCATGTTCAGGTCTTGCTCGCGGATCAGCCGGTTCAGGTGCACGTAGATGAAGTTGAGGCCAGGCGTTGTGCCCCAGTGCCCGAGCAGGCGCGGCTTGATGTGGGCCAGGCTGAGCGGCGCTTCGAGCAGCGGATTGGCGCGCAGGTATATTTGCCCGACCGAAAGATAGTTGGCGGCCCGCCACCAGGCGTGCATCCGGCGCAGAAGATCGGGGCTGATCGTGGTCATGGTCGTGTTTGCCGTTGAGGCCCGGACGCGCCACGCAAGTGGCGGTACCGACGGATCCGGGCGGTGGTGGAACTGTCATCGGCGAGCTTGGGGAGGGGCACTGCCGTGACCTCGGAAAAGGTGGTGCCGGCCAGTGCCCAGGGCATCAGCCCAATCGGGCTGATGGGGTTTGGGAGCACCGCAAGGGGAAGCCGGCACCCTCCCTGGCCAAGGCCAGGTGAAAGGGAGAGTGGGTTCTGTACGGCGGTGCTCACCGTGCCGGGGGAATCAGTGGCTGAGCAGGATTTGCAGGATGACGCCGGTAGCGATGGCCACCAGAACGTAGTCGCCGCCGGTCTGCACCCAGTGGTAGCCCCGCGGCGGCGGGCTCAGGCGATGACTGCGCCAGTTGTTCACCACGTAGTTGTTGTGGCGGTATTCGCGGTCGAGGCGATCGCCCCGATAGAAGTTATGGTTCGGGCCGGCCCCCCGGCCCCGGCCTTCCTCGCCGTAGTCCCGCTCGCGCTGCTGATCGTAACTCCGTTCGCGGTGCTGATTCCTGCGCCCTGCGTCGGCTCGCCCCTGGCCGGGATGGCCGCGTTGCGACTGTTCATAGCGGTCATGCTGATGTGGGCGTTCATGCCCCCGGGCGAAAGCGGCCGTCCCCGGAAGCAGGGCGATCGCCAGCAGGAGGGCTAGGGCTGGATGGGCTTTCATGGTGGGCTCCTTGGCGTTGTGAAGCGGTGTCGGGAAAACCGTTTCACGCTAGACGGCGTGGGCAGGGCTGTCGGTGCGGGACCGTACCCAGGCCGTCTGCTTGCCTGATGGGCGTTCTGTGTTCGACACCGAACGGACGGTGTCGGGGGATCTTTCTAGCGTTATCTGATCGCGTGCTTTTCCCCAGGAGGATCCGATCCACGCAAGCAACTCAGCACGTCTGTGCCGCCCCGGCATGTCGTCAAATGGCGCACCGTTTCTCAAGGCTCCCGGCTTGCTTTCAATCAGCAGAATGTAGCGCTGTCAGTCGTAGCGTGTTTGCTGCCGACTGAAGTTGCGGGGTCGACTGGCGATGCGGGCATCCTGCGCCAGGATGTCGATCCGTTCTGGATAGAGATGCTGACTGACCGCTTGGCCCACCAACTCGCACGGCACCGAGCAGTGAGATTGCCTCCGCTCACCCCGTAAGTGGCTTCAGCACCTCCAGCCCAGGCCTGCGCTGACGATGCTTGGATTGAGCTGGATGTCGGCCTTGATCGCGCCCTGGGCGGTGTGCCGGCCATGAAGGAGGCGATCAGGCCGGGCCACAGTTCGTAGCCCACGTCGAAGACCAGGGCGCGATTGCTGGAGAAGCCGGCGTCGGACAGCGTGCTTGCGCTGATCAGAAGCAGGTAATGAATGGGCTTTTTCGCCCGACCTTCGGCGTACTCGTATAGCCTCGAATCCCGGTACTTTGTCTTGAGATCGCTATCCATCGCTATCCATCGGACTTCCTGCCAGGCGTCGGGAGTGGCAGGAGCTGGGTGATGCCTGGCTGCCGCTGCGAGAGGTCTGGCAGCGATCGCCAGACGTCTGGCTGACACCCTGTGGCGGTCAGCGGGGGGCTCGCCGGTGGCCGCCGTGCCCGTCGCGCGGGCTGCCAAAGCGAGTGGGTGGCACCGTGCTCACCACGCTGTCTGCCTCGGCGCGTGGCGTGCCGAGCTCCGTGCCCAGGGGGATGACGCCGGCCCAGGCGGGCCAGGCCAGATCCTCTTCATCATCCTTCACCCCGCTGTCGCGCACCTTGGCCGATGCCTCGGTGAGCGGAATCCGCAGCACGCTGGTGGCGTTCAGCTCCTTGTCGGAGATTGGGCGCAGCGTGTCCCAGCGGCCGGGGTACAGGCCGTCGATGAGGGCTTGCAGGCTGCGCTGCTTTTCAAGCGGGTCGGTGAGCAGCTCAAAGCGCCCATAGACCACCACCGAGCGGTAGTTCATCGAGTGGTGCATGGCCGAGCGGGCCAGCACCAGGCCATCGGCAAGGGCGATCGTGATGCAGGCCTCCGCGTCGATCAGCGCCTTGAGCATGCGCGAGGCCTTGGCGCCGTGGATG
Organism: Zoogloea dura; assembly: GCF_012927165.1. Lineage (GTDB taxonomy): Bacteria > Pseudomonadota > Gammaproteobacteria > Burkholderiales > Rhodocyclaceae > Zoogloea > Zoogloea dura. Next base: position 45,732 of record NZ_JABBGA010000015.1, on the reverse strand, counting down.
TAAAGGTGTTCGCCCTCCCGCCAATGAATAGTGGGGATGGCATGCACCGCGCCGTCGAGCTGAAACGCGACGTTGCAGATCACCGCCGCGTCGACGATGGCGTTGACCGCTTCGGCGTCGTAGCGCGCGCGCTCGGGCTTGCGGCGGACACGGGTGCGGGCTGAAGGGGCGGCAGTGGCGGGCATGATGGCAGGGCTCCAGAGGGTCTCGATGGCAGAACTCTAGGGCGCGCATGGTAGCTTTCGTAGCTCCACGAAATGAACTGTCCATGGAGCCACGATGGAGCTTGACTGGCTGCTCGCCCCGCCTTTGCCCGAGACCATGCCGCGGCAACGCGTGCTCTATCACCGCCTGCGCGATGCCATCCTGTCTGGCCGTCTCGCCTCCGGCACGCGCCTCCCCGCCAGCCGGAGCCTGGCGTCGTCGCTGAAGATCGCCCGCAACACGGTGCTGTTTGCCTATGAGCAGCTGCTCGCCGAGGGCTGCCTGCTGGCTGATCGCCAGGGCACGCGGGTGGCGTCGCTGCCCGGGCGGGCGGCCGCGCCAGCCGGCAGCCGGGATACGCCGGCAGCGCCCTTGCACCTCTCCCAGCGTGCCGCTGCCGCATTGCAGCCGGAGCCCGCGCGCGAAGCGGCGGTGCTGCCGTTTGCGCCCGGCACGCCGGACTACGGCGCCTTTCCCTTCCGCAGCTGGCGCGCCTGCCTGGAGCGCGCCTGGCTCGATGCCGGCTGGCGCCAGCTCGGCTATGCCGCCCGCGGTGGCGACCCGGCATTGCGCGAGGCGGTGGCCGGCTACCTCACCACCGTGCGCGGCCTGGCGGTGGACGCCTCGCAGGTCGTCATCACGAGCGGAACACAGGCGGCCCTGGACCTCTGCGCCCGGCTGCTGGGGGACCACGGCGACACCATCTGGGCCGAGAACCCCGGCTATTTCGCCGCCCGCGTCGCATTCGACCTGGCAGGGCTGCGCGTGCACGATGTGCCGGTCGATGCCGAAGGGCTGGCCCCCGGCGAGGGCGACTGGCGCGAGCACCCGCCGCGGCTGATCATGATCACCCCCTCGCACCAGTACCCCACCGGCCGCGTCATGTCCCTGCCACGGCGTCTCGCGCTGATCGAGCGGGCCCGCCGGGCTGGCGCCTGGATCATCGAGGATGACTACGACAGCGAATTCCGCCGCGCCGGCCCGGCGCCCCCCGCCTTGTTCGGCCTGCAGGCCGACGCGCCGGTCGTCTACGCCGGCACCTTCAGCAAGACGCTGTATCCCGGCCTGCGCCTCGGCTACCTCGTGCTGCCCCACGCCATTGCCGCCGATTTCGCCCGCGCCACCAGCCAGGCCACACGCGCCGGGCAGGGGATCGAACAGCGCGCCCTCGCCGACTTCATCCAGCGCGGCCACTACACCACCCACCTGCGCCGCATGCGCGCACGCTACGCCGCGCGGCAGCTCGCCCTGCGCAGCGCCCTGAGAGAAGCCTTCGGCCCGTCCCTGGAGCTCTCGGGCGGCGACGCCGGCCTGCACCTGGTGATGTGGCTGCCCCAAGGGATACGCGACACCGACGTCGCCACCCATGCCGCCGCGCTGGGGCTGGGCCTGCGCGCGCTGGCCCACTACACACGGGCCCCGGTGACCTGCAACGGGCTGGTGCTGGGTTACGGAAATCTGGAGGAGGGGATGATCGTGGAGTGTGTGCAGAGGTTGGTGAAGGCGGTGCAGGCATCGCCTGCGTGCCGTTGAGCGATGACGACGCTGAGTCGGCCTGCGCTCTTGTGCTTCCAGTCCAGCCGACGGTGCTCGGGCAGAAATTTGCAGACATCCTGATTTGTACGGCTCTGATTCATGAAGTCTAATGACGGGACACCTCTTCCATGGAGCCTCCAGGCGTGGCACACGCATCTGATCCCCATTTTGCTGATCGCGTTCGCGAGAGCTTTGACCGGCAGAACGCCATGCACCTCATCCAGGCGACGCTGCCGCTTGTTGAGCACGGCCGCACCGAGATCCACCTGCCTCACTGGCACGGCGTGGAGCAGCAGCATGGCTTCGTGCATGGGGGTGTGGTCGGCATGATCGCCGACTCCGCCGCCGGCTATGCCGCAATGACCATGGTGCCCCCCAGCGCGTCGGTACTGACCGTCGAGTACAAGATGAACCTGATGGCGCCCGCCGACGGCGAGAAGCTCATCGCTCGCGGCGAAGTCGTCCGCTCCGGGCGGACGCTGATCGTGACCCGGGCAGAGGTCTTCGCGGTGAAGGATGGCAAGGAGTCGCTGTGCGCGCTGATGCAGCAGACCATCATGGTCATGCACGGCAGGACCGAGAAATAGACCCAGGGCGAGGCCCAGGACAGTCCCGTAGGTCGGGTTGGCGCAGCGTAACCCGACACCGCCTGATCTGTTCCGCTCGTGCTCAAACACGTCGGCAACGATTTGCATGAAAGCAACCATAGCTCCACCGGGGGGTATGGCATGTTGATTGTAGATAGGGGATGTCGGGTTACGCTGCGCTAACCCGACCTACTCGGCTGGCCAATGCAGGAGGGGCAGACGGTGAAACGCGTTTCCTGGCAGGAGATTCCGGACGAAGCCCGGGCGGCACGGCAGTGGCGCGGCGCCGGCCTTCTCTGCGGCCTTGCCGCTCCCGTCCTCTGGGCGGCGGTGATCATTCTTGCCGGCGAACTGCGTCCGGGCTTCGACCATGTCAGCCAGTACATCAGCGAACTCGGCGAACGCGGCAGCTCAACCGGGACGCTCATGCGCTTTGGTGGTTTCGTTGCCAGCGGAGTGCTGATCGTCGGCTATGCGGCGGCATTTCACGCCACGCTGGCCCGTAGCAGCGCGCGTCCCCGGCTGACGTTGCTCGTTGCCGTGCTCATTGCGGTGGACGGCATCGGCCGCATCGGCGCGGGAGTCTTCTCCTGCGAACCGGGCTGTGCCGCACCGGAAGTCCTCAGCCAGCGGCTGCACAGCCTGTCGGCGACCTGTGCCTTTCTGGCGCTTGCCGCCGCCGCGCTGCTCGGCACCCTTCTTTTTCGCCGCGCACCAAGGCTACGGCCGCTCAGTGCCTACTCCCTTGTATCCGGATCTGCCGGCCTGATCTTTCTGGTACTGATGTTGGAGAGCGAAGCCACGCATGCCTACACCGGCCTTTACGAACGACTCGCCTCGGGAGTGCTGACGCTGTGGGTGTATATAACTGCATGGCGGCTGCGAATGCGTTGACTGGTGCACCAGGCAAGCCGGACCAAGGGTTCGTCACTCCGCGTGATCTGCCGTTTGTTGGCCGCGCGCTCTCGCCAGCCGGACGACAAACCAGAAATCACTCCCTTCACCCAGCCGGCTGCTGCAGCCGGCATCGCCGCCCATCAGCTGCGCGATCTTGCGGGTCAGGGCCAGCCCGGCGCCGACGCCGCCGTATTGCCGGGTGGATGAGTTGTCGACCTGCTCGAAGAGCCGGAACAGGCGGTCCTGGTCTTCGGAGGCGATGCCGATGCCCGTGTCTTCCACGTCGAAGCGGACCAGGGCATCCGCCGGGTTCTCCTCCATCACCCGGACGCGGACCGAGACCCGGCCTTGCTGGGTGAAGCGGATCGCGTTCATCAGGTAGTTGAGCAGCGCCGTGCGGATGTGCTCCGCATCGCCCCGCAGGCCGGCCGGCAGGGGGCCGACATCGATGACCAGGACCAGCTGCTTTGCCAGGGCCAGGGATTCGACGGCTGCCGCCGTATCGCGGACGAGGGCGTCGAGATCCAGCGGCGCCTCGGGGAAATCGAATTTCCCGGCTTCCAGCCGCGAGAATTCGAGCACCGCGTCTACCATCCGCGTCAGGTTGCCGCAGGCGCCCTCCAGCTTGTTCATGCGCTCCGATTGCTTCTCCGTCAGCGGGTCGCGCTTGATCAGCTGGGCCAGCCCGGCGATCTGGTGCAGCGGGGTGCGCATCTCGTGGCTCATGTTGCTCACGAAGGCGCTCTTCGCAATATTGGCCGTCTCCGCCGCATCCTTGGCCCGGCTCAGGGCGTGCGTGCGCTCGTCGACGATCTCTTCCAGGTGATGCTGGTGTTTGAGCAGCTCGCGGTTGCTGCTGGTCAGGTCGCCCAGCATCGCCTCGGTATCGATGCGGTACAGCGCGAGCACCAGCAGGATGTAGCCAAGCCCGGGCGCGGCAACGTAGATCGACTGGAAGCCGGTGTGGCTCACAAAGGTCACCACGTGGTCCAGGTGCAGCAAGGCAACGATCGCGCGGTGCAGGAGCAGGAACACCCACACCAGCAAGACCCCCTCCATCAGCGCCAGCCCGAGGGAGGGCCGGGTTTGTCGGGCCCGATGCAGGCAGTAGGCCAGATGCGCAAACAGCGGCACGCGCACCAGCGCGATCACGGCGATCCGCGTATTGATGTCGTCCTCGACAAACAGGTAGTAGGACTGGAACAGGAGATAAGCCGCCAGCAGCAGGCCGTAGAGCCTGGGCATGAGCGGGCGCCCCACGATCGTGCTGATCGCCGCATGCAGGGCCACCGCCGCCAGAATCACCAGGAAGTTGCCACCCAGCACCGCCCACCCGGCAGGGATCATCCCGCGGTGGATGATGGCGAGCAGGCCCGAGCCATAGCAGGCGCAGCTCAGCACGAAGAACCAGAAGCGCGCCTCGCCCGCCTTCGCCAGATCTCCCGAGCATGTCGAACGCTCGCGCGGAATCACGAAGCACAGCGCCAGCGCCACGATCGCCACGGAAAAGCCGACAGTCCCAACATCAAGCTTGATCATGGAGCCGGATTCGCCGGGTGATGAGAGACGGGCTATTTCATCATAGGGGCCGCCGGGCGTACAACCCGGGCAGGTGCCGGCGCCTTCCGTTCCTCATCGATGCAACCCACGCACCGCCCGCAGGCCTGGCTCTTCATCTTCCGCGGCGAATGGCCCGTGCCGGGTTGCCGCGGGTTAACGCGCCATCAGCACTTCATTGAACTGGATGACGGGCTCGATATCCGTGTAGTTCGGCATGTCGCCCTGCAGCAGGGCCGCGTGGGGCATGAAGGCCGCCAGAAAGTCCTCGACGGAGTCGAACAGAAAGTGGCACAGGGCGAGGTAGGCCGGAGGCGACCCCGGCTCCGCTCCGCCGAGCCCACGCTCGACCGATACCCCCTTGAAGCCAGGATGCGCGCCGAGCAGCCCGATGGACATCGGCATGTGGGTCTCGAGGTAGTAGGAATGGTCGAATCGTGAGCCCTGGATGTTTGGGTACAGGATGGTGACCTTGATCATGAGAGCCTCGGGGCGGTAAGGAGCGTGCGATGCTAAACCTTGCCCCAAGGGACAAGGTCAAGCGCCGGCGCCAGGCAAACCCGGCCTGCTACCCGAAGGTCCGGTTTATCTCCTCATGCAGATCCAGCAGTTGCCGATCCTGGTCGGCCAGTCGCTGCATTTCCTCGCGCAGCTGCGCCCGCTTCACCCGGATGAGGTCGTTCGCGATGTCCAGGGGAAACTGATCTGTCTGCGCCTTGTGCTCAATCAGGCACTTCATCTCCTCCAGGCCAAACCCGACGGCCTGGCCACGCCGGATCATATGCACGAGCACCAGATCCTTGTCCGAATACACCCGGTACTTTCCCTTGCGCCTCGGCGCGGGAATCAGGCCTCTGGATTCATACAACCGAATCGCCCGCGGCGTCGCCCCGCCCAGCCTGGCCAGCTTTCCGATGTACATCGCCTTCCTCTCCAATCTGTCAGCCCCGTAGGTCGGGTTAGCGCAGCGTAACCCGACATTGTATGGTCTGTCCCGCTTGTGCTCAAACATGTTGGCAACGATTTGCATGAAAGTGGCAATAGCACCCGCGGGGGTTATGGCGCATTGATTGTAGATAGAGAATGTCGGGTTACGCTGCGCGAACCTCGACCTACTTGAGCTGCCGCGGCATCAGCGCGAACACGCCCCAACCCATATATTCGCGCGTGTAAGTCGCGTAGCGCACGGGCTCCGACGCCAGCATGGATTGCACCTCCTGGGCCAGCTCATCATCGGGATTGGCCTCGAGCCAGCGGCGCATGGTGAGCCATTTGGCCGCCTCGTACCTGTCCCAGCCGTCCTGGTTGGCCAGCACCATCTCGACAAGCTCATAGCCCAGGCGTCCAAACGAAGCGATCAGTTCCGGCAGCACAAGAAAGTCGGAGATCGAGCCGGCCATGCATCCCCTGGCCACTTCCTCGGTAGGCGGAAGCTGGCGCCAGTAAGGCTCACCGATCAGGATGATGCCCCCGGGGCGCAGGCTCTGCGCCAGGAGTTCGATGGTGCCGGCGACACCTCCGGCAATCCAGGTCGCCCCGACACAGGCCGCCACGCCAACCTTCTCCCCGGAGACGTAGCCCGCCGCATCGCCATGGATGAACTCCACACGATCCGCCACCCCCAGCTCCTCCGCGCGCCGCCTGGCCTGCGCGCTGAACAACTGGCTCATGTCGACACCTGTGCCGACAACGCCGTAGTCGCGTGCCCAGGTACACAGCATCTCACCCGAGCCGCTGCCCAGATCCAGGACACGCTCGCCCGGCTCCAGGCGCAAGGCCTCACCGAGGGTGGCGAACTTGTCGGCGGTGAAGGGGTTATGGATGCGGTGTGCGCTTTCTGTGATGTTGAATATGCGTGGGATGTCCATGGTATGGGTTGGCTGGTGATGGGAAGGTGATGTGGTGGGTGGGGAGGTGGTGGGGAAATGGCTGGTCGAGTTCCTGAGCCCCTTAGGTCGGGTTAGCGCAGCGTAACCCGACATCGCATGGCCCGACCCACTCATGTCCGATGCCTTCAAGGACATTGAATCATGTCAGGCCGGTGATGCTCCGTCACCATGGGAAAGAAGACCGTGCCGCTGAGAAGGATGGCGCGTCGATAGTGCTCGGGGAGTGTCGGGTTACGCTGCGCTAACCCGACCTACTTGGCTGCACAGAAATTGCCTGTTTGCTTGCCTGACCTGTCAGCCAGCCACGTCATCTGGGGTAAGCGAAAAAACGTGGGCATCGGCGGGCCGTCCGTGAAGGAACACGCGATTGCGCGCCACGCACTCGCGGGTTGCACCGGTGGCGATAGCAACCGCTTCACTCGCGACATTGCCAAGGGCGACGACTATCTCGAGCCGGAACAGGGCAAGCTGCCCAAAGCCAAACCTGCATAACGTGGCGACGACCTGTTTGGCGATGCCCTGGCCTTGCCTGGATTGGCGCACCCAGTAGCCAATGTTGCCGTATCGATGATGAGGGGAAAGCTGATTGATGCTCGCCCCACCCAGAAACTCACCGGACGACCGGCAAAACACACCCATATCGTAGGCGCGCGCAGCCTCTCGTTCCCGGTCACAGACCGCGAACCATTCAAGGGCGCTATCTTCACTGAAGGAGGCGCTGCACCAAGGCATCCAAGGGCTTACGGTTTCCACAGACTCCCTCGCCGCCGCCGAGAATGCCTGCGCATCGACCGATGTGAATGAGCGGATTACGATTCTTTCCGTAGCGGGGAGGCTGATTGGAATGTTGGGCATGCACTTCCTCTTTCTTCCATTATCTGGTCGGTGTAGGTCGGGTTAGCGCGGCGTAACCCGACATTGCATGACCCGTCCTGCTCGTGCCAGTTCCCGGCCTACCCTCAGTGGCCCAGCGATTCATCGGTATGTGTAGCGCAATGCCGACTTGCTCCTCCCCTCTAAGGCAGCAGTGCCTCCGAGCGGAGCTTTGGCTCTTCATAGACCGAATCCTCGGCAGGGTAGCGCAGTCCGGGAAGGCCACGGGCTTTCGCGCTTGCCCAGATGACGCTTTCGCCCGCCGGTAATGTGTCTGGCGATGAAGCGTAGACCGGGTCTTCAAAAGCAGTCGTCGGCGACACAAACGCCCAACCGCGCAATCGGAAGGATGAAATGATATCCGGCAATGACGCGGCATTGATTTCATTGGTATGTAGCAGCAGCACATGCGGCGGGCTTCGCCCCAGGACCTGCTTGGCCAGTTCATCGTAGTAAGACGCCCTGTCGAGCAGATGCGTGACGTATGCCGACTTGACCCGGGCAGCCTTTGCAGGTGAGCCGCTACTTGAAAACGCGGAATAGATCTGGTTGTAGTACCAATCGCTGGCGTCGATGGAAACTGGGGCCGGTCGGTATCCATTTGACTTCATCCAAGACCTGACACCGTCACGCTTCTCCAAAGTGTCGCCTTCCTTCAGGTAAGGGAAGCGAAGCATGGGGACCCAGGTTGGAAAGTGATGCAGCGCCGTGTCGGCCTCTGCTACGTCTGCAATGAACTCGGCGAGCGTCAGCTGGCCGGATGCAAGACTTCGGTGGGTGGCAGTGTGATTTCCGACGGCGTGACCTGCCTTGGACCAATCCATGATGAGGTCCATCCCCCGGTCGCCGCCGATGCGCGCAAGCGACGGGAACACCATTGCCGTTATGCCCGCATCGTTGAGACTGGTGATGATTTTCTGATTCCAGACTTGAGCTTGGGCTTGCTTGTCGGGATTCAGCCCATCATCAAATGTCAAACTCAATGTCTGGGCAAAGCTCACAGAAGATAAAAACAAGAAAGGCAGTAATGAAAGCCTGCGAAATACTGTCAGCATTGAATTTATGGAGGTTGCGTGTAGAAAACCTGCTGCTTGTTTCGTTGTATGAAGGCCTGAAGTAGCCGGATGCGACATCAGATGAACGGTCCGGCAGGTTCCGACCCACTTCAGCCATTGAGATTTCAGGAAAGCTGTCGCTCAACGTTTGACATGAGAGGCGGCACAAGGGCGCAGCTCTTATGACATCGTCTCGATGGAAGGGTTAGATTTCTTCCTCGTCATCGCCCAAGAGGTCTTCAATCAGCCCGTCAACGTTCGCGACCTTTCTTCTTGCTGTTTCAAACAAGTCCGCAAGTGCCGATGAGTAGGAACTTGTTTCCCAAAGCACACGTCCGTCGTAGTCCAGGATCGCGAGAACTACTTGTTCGCTCCAGTAAAAGCGCTCGTGTTCGCCGTCATAAGACTGGTAGCGCTGCTGAAAGAGACCGAAGTGCTTGCCCTTGTGGGTTGCATACATAAAGAACGGTATGACATCGTCAGTGCCTCTCGCCAGAGTGCGCGGCGGATCTGTCACTTGCCAGACGATCTTGTCGAGAGAAGTGAGGCGGTTGAGCTTCACTAGCAATGCGGTGGTCTTGTCTTCTGATTCGAGCATCTTTACTCCCACTTCATGTTGCGAGCGACCTGATTCAGGCTTGCGATAGTCGACTGAATGTCTGAATAGAGATCCCAGACTTCTGCTGCGTTGTCAAAGCGTTGATCTTCGAACTGTCGCGCTGCAATGGTAAGCTTGTGCCGCATGCTCTTGGCTGACTTTCGTTCGGGATTTGTGAGCAGAGGAAGGGTTGCATCAATCAGTGAGGCTGCGACTTTCAAATGGCCTCTTGCGAGATGTCGTTTGCTCGGCCAGTTCTCCAATGCGCCATTTAAGGCTGACCCGATTTTTTCTAGGGCGCGTGTGACTTCGGGGAGTCTGGCCTTCGAGCGGAAGGAGCGCTTTATGGCCCTAACTTCCCACATAACGACGACCGTTATCAGGAATCCCAGAAGGCCGACTATGAGGCCGATGTCGTGCAGCCACTGTGGAAACAAACTCTGAGGCAAAGACGTCTCCCAAGGAATCTAACGTTTGACGTGAGGGACCGACGTAGCGGCCAAGCCGCGCAGGGCATCCACAAGCGCAGCTTGTGGGCGGCCCCTCTCGACGGAATGGTTAGGCGATAGTTGGGCCATAAGGACGCCTTACTTTAAAAGGATTCGCCACATGCCGCGATAGCTATCTTCGACCCAACTGCCCTCAAGGATTGAGGAGTTTGGAAACATGTGCAATGAGGCCCTGCCGTTTACATCGGTGGATGACAACTCGAAATGTCCGTCCCCGTTGTTCTTGCCACGGTATTGAACGACACCATCGTCTTCATACTCAACGAGAATTTCATGTTCATCTAGCTTAACTACGCAAGGATAGTTTTCAGACGATGGTTCGTCTGAATAGTAAAGAGATGACATCTTGCTGTTCGGATAGATTGGCATAGTTGGGTCGGTAGGGACTTGTGAAAGACGCCTAACGTGCAAGTGAGCGACCTGCGCGGCTTTTCGCGCAGGTCCGCTCGATTGCCGGGTTAAGGAAAATTGTTGAACGGGATGATTGAGGCAAGCTCATCTTCAACGTCCAAGCCATATGCAATAGAGATTGCACCCACCGAACCGCCAACAGTTTGCCGAAACCTTGCCAGCTCGCGGCCAAGAAGAGACTTCTGCACCGGGAAGGGGGCTGAATCAAATTTTGGGGAACCTACAACGTCGCAGAAATCACGACATGCTCGACGTATTTTCTGTAGTTGCTTGAAAAGCGGAGCATCCGTATCTACGTGCTGCATTGAGGTAGTAAGTTTCTGCCGCATATCCATCACTGAATGGACGCAATGGTGCGCGCCTTCCATTTCCTCCGGCCGATATAAAACCCGTTTATCCTCAAATTCGCGCATAAGATCACGTGCCACCTTGACCTGTGGAGTGGTCGGTTGCCACTGAATTCCGAAGATGGGACTGCTTACGCCGGTAATTCGGGCCAAGATTTCTTTGAAACGCACAGGAGGTCTCCTATTTGCCTAGCTTTGTTTTAGGGCGACAGTTCTGCCGCATAACATCGGGATGCCGGATAGCATGTTCTGCAAGTGACTGTTTAGAAACAGGAACCACTCGCCAGAAGAAATAACAGAACAGGAAAAGCACCAGCCGTTGGCATAGGGGTGGTCCGATCCATGTGGCACGAAGTACTGGAGCATACCTTTCCACCCGATGACCGATATCCGGATCGGATGGCGATCGACCGCTTCTGGCCGATATCCGCCATAAAACAGCCCCCCACGCCCACACACCTCACTCCCCCCGTTCCTCCACCACCCCCACCGAGTAATGCCCACTCTCCGCCTTCTTCAGCTTCAACAAATCATACGTCTGCAACATATGCAGCAATCCCGAATGTCCGTACCGATTTGGTGAAAACCCCGGGTCCATTCGTTTGAGGTAGTTTCCCAGCGAGCTCAGCGGGACTTGGCCATCCGCTGTGCTGTTGGCCAGCAGCGCTACCGCATCAATGACAAATCTCGGGCGCAACTTGACTACGCTGGCAGTCTTGACCGGCTCCGGAGCATCCTTCGCCGGTTTCTCCATCGAACATTCCTCCTTCACCTCCTGCACCGGCGTCCATTCGAAGAACTGGTCGCTGGCGTTGCGCAGGGCTTTGGGGGTTTTCTGTTCGCCGACGACATAGACGGTGGCGCCGCGTTCCTTGAGTTTGCGGCACAGGTAGGCGAAGTCGGAGTCGCTGCTGACGAGGCAGAACTTGTCGGCGCGGTGGTCGAACATGGCTTCGAGGGCGTCGAGGGCGAGGGCGATGTCGGCGGTGTTTTTGCCGCTGACGTATTGATATTGCAGGCAGGGGGGGAAGGCCTGGTGGATGAGGGCGTCCTGCCAGTTTTTGCCGATCAGTGCGGTGTGGTTGCCATAGCCTCTGCGCAGCACGACGCGGCCGAACTGGGCGGCCATCTTGAGGGCGTAGTCGAGGATGTCGGGCTGGCTGTTTTCGCAGTCGACAAGCACTGCCACACGGGCGTCGCTGTGATGGGGGCTGGTGCTCATGGCGGGAGCATGGCACTCCTGCGGGGGAGGGGCAGTGAAGTGGTTCACTTCTTCTTCGCCAGGCGGGGCCGGATTCGGGATCCTGGGCTGCGTAGCTCTGATCCGGTGTCGGTTTACTCAAATCCTGCACCGCGGATGTCAGTTCTTCGGCGCTGGAATTGACATCCGGCGCCTCGGATTTGAGATCTGGTGCTCCGGATTTGAGATCCGGGGTGTCAGAAGTCAAATCCGGGGCCGCGTATCTCAAATCCTGGGTCCGTGATTTGACATCCGGTGCTCTGGATTTGAGATCCGGACCTCCATAATTCAAATCCGGCATGCCGGAACTCAAATCCGGCACTCAAGAACTCAAATCTACGGCCCCGGAACTGACATCCGGGATCGTGGATTTGACATCTGGGGCTGGGGATTCGAGATACGGCTGCCGGAATGCCGGTTCGTGCGTCCGGTGTGTGGCTTGAGTCCGGGCGTGGGTGTCTGTGCCACCCGCCCGGGCAAGCCTCAGGACGCGTATTTGGCGATCAGCGAGGCGACCTTGGCCCGTTGTTCGTCGGAGAGGTCCTGTTCGCTCATCTGTTTGTTGAGCGAGTTCATCACCGATGAGAGGGCGGCGGTGAGGGTGCTGATCGTGCCCTGGGCCTGGGCCATGCGGGCCTGGCGTTCTTCGGCGGGCAGGTCCTGCCGGGCCATGGCGGCCTGGAGTTGTTCCTTCTGGGCGGCCAGTTGTTCATTCAGCTCGCGCAGTTGCTTGAGCATGCCCTTGATGGTGTCGGGCAGGCCGCTGTCGTCGATGTCGTCGTTGGACTTGGCCTTGTCGGCCTGGCTGCTGCGCGAGGCGGAGAGCTCCCGGCCTTTCTGCGAGATCTCGATGCGCGGTGTATCGGCGGCGGGCTGGGGGTTCGCGGCGCCCTGGGCGTTGTCCGGCGCCGGCGTGGCGGGGCGCGGGGTGTTGATGACCGGGGTCTGGGTGTAGGGGTTGAGGGTGGACTTGATGGGGGTCATGGCGACGTCGACGGAGTAGCACCAGGGTTTGCCGGGTTTGCCTGGCGGCAGGCGGGCAGGGCGTGAGCATGGCATGGTGACGCTGTCATGGGTAGTGAAGCGGGTCACTTTTGCGGCGTGGGCGGTGTTGCCGGTGCCCGCGCTCGATGAATCGATCAGATTGTTTTGACGCGTGGCGGGTGGAGGAACCATTCTTGCCGCGGGGCCGTCGACTGCAGCCCGCGTTCTCGATACTGGAAGCTCCCCGATGACTTCTTCTCCGGACAGCCCGCTTGGCCGGCCGATTTTTCTGCTTTCCGCGGCGGCCTTTGCCAGTGCGGTGTCGGCGCGCCTGTGCGACCCCATGCTGCCGGATCTGTCGCGGGTGTTTGCGGCCTCACCGGCCGAGGTGGCCCACGTGGTGTCGGGCTTTGCGGTGGCCTATGGGCTGGTGCAGGCCTTTTTCGGGCCGCTGGGTGACCGGCTGGGCAAGTACCGCCTGATCGCGCTGACCACTTTGTTGTGCACCCTGGGCTCGCTGGGGTCGGCGCTGGCCGGTTCGCTGGATCTGCTGGTGGCGGCACGGGTGCTCACCGGGGTGGCGGCGGCAGGGATCATTCCCTTGTCGATGGCCTGGATCGGCGACAAGGTGCCGTATGAAGAGCGTCAGCACACTCTGGCGCGTTTCATCGCCGGGCAGATCGCGGGCGTGATCGCCGGGCAGTTCATTGGCGGTTTGTTCACCGATACGGTGGGCTGGCGCTGGGCTTTTGGCTTTGTGTGCGTGCTCTACCTGGTGATCGGCCTGCGCGTGCTGCAGGAGTCCCGGCGCAATCCGCTCACCCGCCACGTGGCGTCGCCTGCGGGCGGCCAGCGTGGCCTGGTGGCCCAGGTGGGCAGCCTGCTGGCGGTGCCGTGGGCAAGGGTGATCCTGGCGGTGGTGTTTGTGGAGGGCATGATCGTCTTCGGCGGGCTGGCCTTCGTGCCGCTCTACCTGCATGACCGTTTTGCCCTGAGCATGTCGGGGGCGGGGGCCTTGATGGGCATGTTCGGCCTGGGCGGCTTGTCTTACATCGTCTTTGCCAGGCGTCTGGTGCGCCGCCTGGGCGAGCTGGGGCTGGCCGCCATCGGCGCCGGCCTGATCGCCCTGGCCTGGCTGCTGGTGGCCTTCGGGCCGGCGTGGGGCTGGGCGCTGCCGGCCTGTGCCTTGCTGGGGCTGGGCTATTACATGTTCCACAACACGCTGCAGACCCACGCCACCCAGATGGCGCCACAGGTGCGCGGCACGGCGGTGTCGATGTTTGCGTCCTGCTTCTTCCTGGGCCAGGCGCTGGGGGTGTCTGCCGCCGGCCTGCTGTACCAGACGCGGGGGGCGGCGCTGCTCTTCGGCCTGGCTGCCTTGCTGATGGTGCCGCTCGGAGCGGTCTTCGCCAGTCTGTTGCGGCGTCACCAGGGCCTGCACAAGGCTGCGCCCGGCTGAGGTGTTTCCCTTGCGCGGGCCGGTGGGTTGTCTATGTTGAAGCGAGCCGGACCTGCTTCCGGCGGGCAGGCCGGACGCTTACTCCACAACCATAAAGGCGGCGCACATGTCGGAACTCACGGATATCGATGGCGATGGCAACCAGCAGTTCATCTGGCTTCAGGAGCGGGATGACACCTGCGGGCCGGCCTGTGTTTACATGGTGGAGCGGATCCTCCTGCAGGCCTGCCCGGCGCATGGCGAGACGCGGATAAGGCAGATCGCCGAGCTGTTGCCCGACGGCTACCGCGAGGGCAAGGGCACGGCCTCGTTCTCGGCTCTGGCCCTGGCGCTGCAGCGTATCGGCATTGCCGCGTCGGCGAGTGTCATCACCAGTTTCAAGAGCTTTGCGGCGACCGCCAGCTTTCCATTCATCACGCGGATAGGCTGGCCCAGCGGGGCAGGGCATTTCGTGGTGTGCGTGGCGCGCAGCGGCAAGGGCGCGCTCGTCTGCCTGGACCCGTGGTACGGGTTGTCCGAGCCGGCGCTGGATTCGCTGCCGGCCTATCGGGTGACCCGCAACACGCGGGCGGCGGTGTGCCTGGCCAACCCGATAGGCGGTGTTTTTTCGGGGCACACCATCGTCCTCACGGCCTGATCATCGGAGCCCGGGCGCCTGCCCGCAGGGGCCCGGCTCAGGCTTTGGCCGGTATTGCCGATAGTGCATGGCCGGCGGCTGTTCACATGCGCCTCCGGGGCGCGTAATCAACAGCAGGAGCTTGACCCGTGAAGCGTGGCATTCAGCCAACCAACACCGAAAGGGTGATGCGGACCGATGATTTCATCGTGTCCAAGACCAGTCCCAAGGGCATCATCACTTATTGCAATCCGATCTTCATCGAGTTCTCCGGCTATGCCGAGGACGAACTGCTGGGCTCGCAGCACAACATCATCCGCCACCCGGACATGCCGCGGGCGGCCTTCAAGCTGGCCTGGGACACCATCCAGGCGGGGCGGGAGTTCTTTGCCTACGTCAAGAACATGTCGAAGGACGGCTCCTTCTATTGGGTCTATGCCCACATCACTCCGGACTTTGGCGGCAACGGCAGTATCGAGGGCTACACCTCGGTGCGCCGCTGCCCGAGCCGGGAAGCCATTGGCAAGATAAGCGGGGTCTACCGGGCCATGCTCGATGCAGAGCGGGCCGTGGGGGCGAGGGATGCCATTGCGGCAGGCACCAAGGTGCTGGTGGATGCGCTGGGACAGCTGGAGATGGATTATGAAGAATTCGTCTTTTCGCTTTAAGCGCGAATGGGCCGTGGCGGCCCTCATCGCGGCGGCGGCGGGGCTGGCCTTTGTGTCGCCCTGGGCGGTGCTGCCCGCATTGCTGCCGGCGCTGGTCTTGTCCTTGTGGCCGGGCCGGGGGGCGTCGAGCGAGCTCGAGCGCTTCGATACCCTGCTGCAGCAGGTGAGCAAGGGCCAGCTGGGCGGGCGTTTGCCGCAGCGGCTGGCGGATCCGACCCTCGAATCGATCCGTGTGAATCTCAACTCCGCCCTCGACCAGACCGAGACCTCCTTCCGCGAACTGCTGGGGAGCATGCAGGCCTTGTCGGACGGGCGCAGCGGGCGGCGCTTGCAACTGGCGGGTCTGCACGGCAGCTTCCGGTCGGTGCTGGCACGCATCCAGACCCTGCTCGACGAGGTGGAGGGCGCCCAGGAGTCGGTGGCGCGGGAGGCGCTGCTGTCGCGCATCTTCCTGCGTTCTGAAAAGGGCTTGTCGATGGCCATCACCCATGCCGACCGGGCACTCAATGCAGTGGGCGGTGATTCGCAGCGCTCGCGGGAGCTGGCGCTGACCTTCGGTGATTCGGCCAGCGCCATGTCGGAGGCGGCGCACCGCATGGCGGGCGCCTTGTCGGGCGCCGAGAAGGCCGCCGAGGCGGGCGTGGCGGTGCTCGACGACCTCAACGGCAAGACCCAGGCGATCCACCGGCTCACCGGCCACATCGACGCGGTGGCCAAGAAGACCACCCTGCTGGCCCTCAACGCCTCGATCGAGGCGGCCCGCGCCGGCGAGGCGGGCCGGGGCTTCGCGGTGGTGGCCGAGGAGGTGAGCAAGCTGGCCGATCAGGCCCAGCGCTCGGCCGAGGAGATCGCCATTGCCACCAGTGCGATCGGAGAGTCGATGGCCACCGCCACCGCCGAGATCGCCGCGCTGCGCGAGGCGGTGGTCGGCGCCCGTGGCACGGCCGACGAGTTCAGCAGCGGCCTGGCCCGCTCCGCCGAGTCGGCCGCGCAGGTGCAGACGCTGGCCACCAGCATCGGCCAGGGGGCCGAGTCGATGGATGCGTCGATGCACCTGGTGGCCACGGCGCAAAAGGCCCGCGCAGATGCCACCACCATCCTGCACGGCAAGCCGATCGCCATCGAGAGCCTGTCCGAGATCGAGCGGGAGGCGCTGCAGATCGCCCAGGCCCGCAAGTGGGTGAAGGGCACCAAGGACAGGGAGGCGCTGGTCGGCATCTATGATCGGCTGTTTGCCGGCATTGAGCGCCAGATGCGCTAAAGCGCGGCAAAAAAGGGGTTCAGTACCCATTTTGCGCTGCAACAAAAAACTTTCCTCTGTCATCTCCCTGATGTAACGTGAGTATTGTGAAAGGGCCTCCAGCCCTTTCCGGACGTGGCGCCCGCCGTGTCCCGCTCCGCGTTTCCATCGATCACCGCTTACGTCCGGGAGATGTCATGTCGAACGAAGATTCTTCTGTTGCCGCCGCCCTGCCCAGCTTCAAGGCCGATCTCGGCCAGAGCTCGGTGTCCGGCCTGTCGTCCGGCGCCTTCATGACGGTGCAGATGCACCTGGCGCATTCCTCCACCTTCGTGGGGGCCGGCATCATTGCCGGCGGGCCCTTCCGCTGTGCGGAGTCCTACCGCGCAGCCGCTGCCATTGCCGAAGATGCGCTGACCATCAACGCGCTGTATGTGTGCATGAACCCGCTGATCCCCCAGGCTGCGCCGAACCCCGACAAGCTCGCCAGCGTGGCGCGGGACACAGCGGCCCAGGGCTTGATCGATCCGGTCGAGAACCTGGCGAGCCACCGGGTGTATATCTTCACTGGCACCGAGGACAGCGTCGTCAATTCCAGCGTGGTGGACACCACCCGCCAGTTCTACGAGAAGCTCGGCGTGGCGCCGGGCGCCATCCACTACGAGAACACGCTGCCGGCCGGGCACTCCATCATCACCGACAACCCGGAAGACAACCCCCTCGGCGTCAATCGCCCGCCCTACATCAACCAGGGCGGCTTCATGCAGTCGCAGGTCATCCTCGAGCACATCTACGGGCCGCTCAAGCCGCCGGCAGAACGCCTCAGCGGACGCATCATCCGCTTTGACCAGACCGAGTTCTTCGGCGGCGATCCGCGCGCCAGCATGAGCCGCTTTGCCTACGCCTATGTGCCCAAGGCGGTGGAGGAGGGCGCGCCCTGCCGTGTGCACATTGCGCTGCATGGCTGCAAGCAGGGCTACAACTATGTCAATTTCGTCAACGGCCAGCCCGACCTGGAAAACTGCCCGCCCTACGGCAACCGCTACTACACCACCACCGGCTACAACGAGATGGCCGATGCCAACGACCTGATCATCCTCTACCCCCAGGCCGAGGGCACCGACAGCGCCGCCAGCCAGAACCCCGAGGGTTGCTGGGACTGGTGGGGCTACACCGCGGAAGACCCGCAGAACCCCGACTATTATTCAAAGCAGGCCATCCAGATCCAGGCCATCCACCGCATGCTGCAACGCCTCGGCGGCCAATAAAACCGCGACCCTCGGAGAAAGCCCAGCCATGTACACCGCCCTCGCCACCATCGCGGAAGATTCCCTCCGCCAGATGCACGAACTCCAGCAGGTCCACGCCGGCATGCTGGCCAAACTGACCGGCACTCCCGCCGCCAGCGTGCCCGCCACGCTGCCCACCGTGCCCCTGGGCCGCCTCAACACCTGGCAGGAGCTCATCACCCAGTCGGTGACGCGCCAGATGCAGAGCTGTCAGGCCCTGATGCGCCTGGCCATGCAGCCGCAGAAGGATGCCAGCCTGCTCACCGAGAGCATGGCCATCCAGGCCGCCGTGATGAAGCGCCTGGCCACCCAGCAGGCCCAGTGGCTGGAAGGCTTGCAGGCCATCGCCAGCGAGGCGGCCAGCGTGAGGAAGGTGAATACCCTGTCGAAGCTGATGGATCAGGAGAGCGACCTGTATGCCCGCTTCAATGCCCTGCTGACCAGCCAGGCGACGGCCACCATGGAGCTCATCGAGAGCGTGCAGATCAGCGTCGGCTACCTGGTGGAGCAGAAGGAGAACGAGGGGGAGTGAGCGGAGGGCGCGGCAGGATTCTTCCTACAGCGTAATCGGCCGTGTCGGACAGTTCGGGGCCGGGGCCATCCCTATAGTGGAGTCAGCAGCATCGACACGCGTCGCCGATCCGCAACCGGGCGTCGGCGCACCACCAGGGGTCAACCAAGGAGCCGAAAATGAAGAACACTGCCGTAACGCTCGCACTCTCCGGTCTGCTGGCGTTTACCGCGGTTGGCTGTGCCGTTACGCGGGACCAGTCCACCGTGGGCGAATACGTTGATGACGCCACAATCACCACCCGGGTGAAGGCGAAGTTTGCCGAGGATCCGAAGGTGAGTGCGATGGCGATCAATGTGGAAACCCTGAAGGGCGTGGTGCAGCTGTCGGGCTTTGCCAAGTCGACGGCCGAAAAGAGCCATGCCGAAGGGATTGCGCGGGCCACCGCGGGGGTCCGGTCGGTGAGCAACGACATCGTCGTGAAGCCCTGAGCGCAGGGCCGGAGGGCGGCGCCGCCGCCTTCCGGGCACCAGTCAAGTCAGTCAAATGAAATGGGCGACCGTGTTGTGGTCGCCCTTTCTGCGTTCACGAGGGGCTTGCGGGTGGGTTCAGGCCGGGCCGCGGCGCTTGCGCTCGGCCTCGGTCTGGATCCATTCGAGGAGCTCTTCCATCTGGAAGGATTTGTCGAAGAAGGCCAGCGCTCCGAGCGCCCGGCAGCGCCCCTGGACGATGGCGTGGGCGTGATTGGAGAAGACCACCGTGCGCAGTTCGCCAAAGCGCTGGGGCGCCTGATGGGTGGCGGCCAGCACATTGAGGCCGGTGCCGCCGCGCAGCTCGAGGTCGATGATGGCGAGATCCGGCCGGGTCTGCAGGAGGGTTTCGATGGCGCCCTTCTCACTGTCGGCAACCGCGGCGATCTCGATGCCCGCAATGCCCTTGAGCATGCCGCTGAGCAGGTCGCGCAGCAGCGCCGAATCCTCGACGAGAACTATCTTGAGAGGGGTGCGTGCTGCTGCTGACATGAGCGTTTCTTCGATGCGGGCTTGTGCTTGGGGGCGCCCCGAGGGGTGCGGCCGTGGATGTCGTTGCGGGGTGTCGCGCCAGGGTGTCGCTCAGGGACGCAGGCGGGCGCTGCCGACGGGATCTTCCACGTCGCAGGCCGGCAGCACGTCCCAGGCGGAGTGGCCGATCATGCGATAGACCGCGCCGACGTCGGGCACGCAGGCGCTCAGGCCGGCCTGGCGTGCGACGAGGCTGCTGGCGGCGCCTGCCGGGCTCAGGCTGCGGGGGGTGTGCTCCACGTCGAGCTGCGGGAACAGCATGCTGCCGCCCAGCAGCAGGCTGCCGATCAGGCAGACCCGGACGGTCCAGTCCCATTCGCCGGGTTGCGCCCAGGCGTGCTGGTCGGGGCTCGAGTATGAAATGTGCGGCATGTTCTTCTCCCGGAGATGAATGAAGGGGAAGCCGGTCGGGTGGCCCACCACGCAGGCACGGCGCCCGCTTGTTGGCTTGCAGGTGCCCGAGTCTGGGGCCGGCCTGCGTTAAGTGCGGTAAGCACTTGGTTAAAGACGGGCAGCCATGGCTTTGCGTGGCCTTGCCATGCTCTCCTGTTACTTTAGGCCGGCAGCCGGCCTTGTGCTGTCCGACAAGGGCGATATGGCGTGTAGGAATCGTCTGGCACGCGCGTCGGCGGTCTTGAGCTTTGCAGTTGTTTTGGCAGGGCTACAATGGGCCTCATCGGACGGGAAGGGGAAGGGACATTCATGCTGCGATTGGCCATTGTCGATGATCACGGCATCGTGCGCGCCGGCTTCCGGGAGATGCTGGTCGACGAACTGGGCATCCGCATCGAGTTCGAGGCGGCCTCCGGCGAAGAGGCCTTGCAGAAGCTCCGGGAGCAGCCCTGCGATGTGCTGCTGCTGGATCTGGCGCTGCCCGGCCAGAGCGGCGTGGATGTGCTGCGGGTGGTCCGCCAGCGCCACCCGGATCTCAAGGTGCTGGTGCTCAGCGGCTACCCGGAGGAACGCTATGCGCTGCCGATGATCCGCCACGGTGCCGACGGCTACCTGTGCAAGGACTGCGACCGGGACGAGCTGCTGCGGGCCATCCAGACGGTGGCCCAGGGGCGGCGCTATGTGTCGCGCAGGACGGCGGAGCTGCTGGCCGATGATCTGGCCGGGGTGTCGGCGGCGCAGCCGCACGAGAGCCTGTCTGAGCGGGAGATGCAGGTCTTCCTGCGGCTGGCGCGGGGGGAGTCGGTGTCGGGCATCGCCGACATCCTGAACCTGAGCGTGAAGACGGTGAGCACCTACAGGTCGCGCCTGCTCGAGAAGCTGAACGTGGCCAGCAATGCCGAGCTGGCCACCTATGCCCTGCAGCATGGCCTGCTGGTGTCCTGAGGGCGAAGGGGGGATGGCTTTGGTCAGGCGGCCTGGGGCTGCAGGGGCATGCGGGCTTCGATGCAGCAGCCCTTGCCGGGCCGGGATATCACCTCCAGGCTGCCCCCGAACATCTGCACACGGTGCTTCATGCCGGCCAGCCCATGGCGGTTGAGCATGGGCGAGTCGGGGTCGAAGCCGGCGCCGTCATCGCGGATCCACAATTGAAGCTCCCCGTCCTCCAGGCGCAGGCCCAGCTCCACATGGGAGGCATGCGCGTACTTGCGGATGTTGGTGAAGGCCTCCTGGGCGATGCGGAACAGGGCCAGCGCCTGGTCTTCGGCGGGGGCCGGGTCGGGGTCGGGCAGCAGGGCTTCCACCTCGAGATCGCGGCTGAAATCGTCGGCCAGGGCGCGCAGGGCTTCGACCAGGCCGAGGCCCTGCAGAAGGGGCGGGCGCAGGTCGTCGATGATGCGGCGCTTCACCGCGATGCCCGAGCCGATGGTGTCGATCAGGCGCTTGAAGCGGTCGCGGATGTCCTGGGTGGTGCCCGGCCCGAGGCTGCGCAGCAGCCAGCCGGCGTCCATTTTGGCAGCGGTGAGGAGGGCGCCCAGCTCGTCGTGCAGCTCGCGGGCGAGCCGGCCGCGCTCTTCTTCGCGGGCGTTGGTGAGGTAGCTGGCCAGGTTGCTCAGGTCGCGGGTGCGCTGCTCGACGATGGACTCGAGCTCGGTGTTCTCGTGGGCCAGCAGTTCGGCGATGCGGGCGCGGAGGGCGGTCTGCCGCTGCTGGACACCGAACAGGGCGATGATCAGCCCGAGGGCGCCGAGGGCCAGCGCGGTGACGGCGTTCTGCATGTCGTCGAGGCGGGCCAGGTATTCGCGGACCAGCCTGTCGTCGATGCTGGAGCGGTGCTCGCGCAGGATGGTGAGGGACAGGCGGATCTGGTCCATGAAGGCTTTGCCCGGCCCCACCTGGCCCGGTGCGATAGGCTCGGTCAGGCGGCCGGAGGCGACGCCCCGCGCCATGTGTTCGCGCTTGAGGTGGATGAGCTCCTTCAGCACTTCAAATTCGTCCCGGTCGGGGGCGCCGGGGGCAAAGTCCTTCTCCAGGTCGGCCAGCAGCGGCCCGATGCGCTGCTCGCTGTCGCGGTAGGGTTCGAGGTAGACATCGCTCCGGGTGAGGAGGTAGCCGCGCACGCTGGTCTCCGCATCCGCCATGGTGAGCAGCACCTGGTCGAGGCGGGCGACCCGCGCCTTGCTGTCCTGCACGGCCTGCACCGCCTCCACGCCGAAGCGCGAGTGGGTATGGCTGGCCGCCAGCAGGGTGAGGACCAGCACGCAGCCGACGGCGACCAGCACGTAATGCCAGTAGCGCCAGTACGGCCGGATTCGCAGCCGGGCGAAACGGGAATTGCTGCGGGAAGCAATGTCTGCTGGCATCTTGAGACGGGTGCCCGGAGTAAGGATGCTGGGGTGGGTGACAGATCAGTCCGACGCTTCTTTAGTCCGCGTCCGACACCAATCGGATATCACAGTTCCGATCATGTCCAGGGCGCCTGCCGGCGCCGAGCACGGAGAACGCGGAAATGAACGATACACATCCAGGTGACAAACCCCCCCGTCGCAGCGGGCGCTGGCTGGCCGGCCTGAGCCTCGCGCTGGTGGGGGCGGGGCTGGCCCTGTTCCAGTGGAACATGCTGCGCGGCCCGATCAACAGCCTGGTGTCGGCCCGCCTGGAGCGGGGGTTCCGGATCGCCGGGGATCTGGAAGTCCGGCCCTGGAGCATGCAGCCTTCGCTGTCTGCCAGCGATGTGCAGCTGGACAACGCCAGCTGGGGCAAGGCCCCGCAGCTGGCCAGCGTGCGGCATGTCCGGGTGAGCGTGGATCTGTCGCGGCTGCTGCGCGGCCAGTTGGTGCTGCCGCTGCTGGAGATCGACACGCCGCGGATCAGCCTCGAGGAGGACGGCGAGGGGCGCGGCAATTGGCTGCTCGGCGCCACCGACAAGCCGGCCGCTGCGGCGCCGGCCGTGCGCATCGCCATCCTGAACATCATCGATGGTGAGCTGGCGGCCCTGCTGCCGTCCCGGCAGGCCGACCTGCGCGTGTCCTTCAGCACCGACGCGGCGAGCGGCCAGCTGAAGTTCAGCAGCACCGGGCGCTGGCGCGGCGAGGCCATGCAGTTCGACGGCCAGGCCGGCAGCCTGCTCGACCTGGAGCCACCCGGCCGGCCCTATCCCATTGCGATCAAGGGGAGCGCGGGGGCCACCCGCCTGGCCTTGAGCGGGCAGGTCAGCAATCTGCTGGCCCTCAGCGGGCTGGATGTGCGTTTCAGCCTCTCCGGGCGGAGCCTGGCCGAGCTCTATCCCTTGACTGGTGTGCCGCTGCCGGCCACCCCGCCTTATCGCTTGTCGGCCAGCCTGGTCAGTCAGTCGGGCGAGTGGGTCTTCAGCGGTATCGACGCGCGGGTCGGACGCAGCGACGTGGGCGGCACGCTGACCATCGATCGCAGCCGGCCTCGCCAGCAGATGCGCGGCACGCTGCGCTCGCGCCGGATGGATATTGCGGACCTCTCCGGCTTCCTGGGCGCCCGCAAGGAGTCCGGCGAGGCGATCGCCCCACGGCCGGGGAAGGTGCTGCCCTCCCGGCCGCTGGGGCTGGAGAAGATCGCCGCGGCCGATGTGGATCTGGACTTCTCGGCGGAGGAGATCAACAACAGCGGCCTGCCGCTCGACGCTGCCTCGGGCCACCTGCGCATCGAGGACAGGCGGGTGACCCTGTCGCCCCTGAAGCTCGGGCTGGCCCGCGGCCGGGTGGAGGGCCGGCTGGAGCTGGATACCCGCAGCCAGCCGCTACTGGCGCGCCTCGACCTGCAGGCGACGCGCCTGCATCTGCAGGATCTGATGCCCGTGGAGGATGCGAAGAAGCTCACCACCGGAACCCTGGGCGGCAAGGCCCGGCTGGAGATGCGCGGCAGCTCGGTGGCCGGCCTGCTGGGCAGTGCCGACGGGGAGCTTGCCTTCGCGATGAGCGGAGGCAGCACCAGCCGCCTCCTGGTGCGCCTCGCCAACCTGGATGTGGCCAACGCCTTCACCGACTGGCTGGCGGGGGGCCAGAAGGAGGACATCCGCTGCGTGGTGGGGGATTTCCAGGCCCGCGCCGGTGTGCTGCAAGCCCGGAGCCTGCTCGCCGACACCGTGAAGACGCGGCTCGTGGGCGAAGGGAGCGTCAGCTTGAAGGACGAGACCCTGGCGCTGCGCCTGCGCGCGGCGGGGAAGGGCGGCAGCCTCCTGGCGCTGCGCGGCCCGCTGTTGCTGGAGGGCAGCTTCGCCAATCCCTCGGTGACGCCGGAGCCGTTGCCCCTGGGCGGCCGGGTGGCGGCCGCGCTGGGGCTTGGCCTGCTGGCGCCGCCGCTGGCCCTGCTGCCGCTCATCGAACTGGGCGGCGGGGAGGGCAGCCCCTGCGCGGCACTGCTCGCCAAGGTGGCGGCGAAGGCCGGCAAGCCCTGAGGCGAGGCGCTGTGGCCCGCGGCTTCGGCCGGTAAACGCAACAAGGGACAGGGCCTGAGAGGGCCTGTCCCTTGCGTTGCGCCGGGTGTGGGGTCAGTGCCTGCCCCGCAGCGCGTTGAAGATGAAGCTGAGCACGGCAAGGATGAGGAAGACGAAGAACAGGATCCTCGCTATCTCCACCGCACCGGCTGCAATCCCCCCGAAGCCGAAGACCGCGGCGATCAGGGCGATCACGAAGAAAACGACGGCGTAGTGCAGCATCTTTTCGCTCCTTCAGAGGGGAGGGCGGGTGGAAAGAAGGGCAGGGTCAGGTGTCGTGCTTGCTTTCCCACTCCTTCACATACTTCTCGGCCTCGTCCTTGGTGACGCCGTAGCGTTCCTGCAGCCTGCCGGCGAGGACTTCGCGCTTGCCCTCGATGATGTCCAGGTCGTCGTCGGTGAGCTTGCCCCACTGCTCCTTGAGCTTGCCTTTGAGTTGCTTCCAGTTGCCTTCGATGATGTCGCGGTTCATGACGGATCTCCTTGAGGCCGGTTGTCGGCACAGGGCTCCCGGGGGAGCGGCCTGTCGTGCAGGTGTTCTGCATGGCTTCAATTTATCCGCCCTCGCCCGGCCGGGCAGTCGGTCTGGTCCGAATGAAATGTGGGATTGATCTGACGCCGGCCCCGTGTGCGCCGGGGCACGGCTGCAGTGGCGGGAGGTTCAGGCCTGCTGGCGGGCCGCCAGGCCCTGGATCTGGCCTAGGGTTTCGCGGATCTGGCTGCCCAGGGTTTTCTGGTGGTTGATGCCCGCAGTGATCTGGCCGATGACCTCGATGCGCCGCTTGGCGCCGGACTGGATCTCCTCCATCGCCGCCTGGGCGCTGGAGGCGACGGCGAGCCCCGATTTGACGACCGCGTCGGTGTCCTTCATCGCGCCGGCGGCGTCGCTGGAGGTGGCGGTGAGCTGGCCGGCGATCTGGCCGATCTGCTCGCTGGCCTTGCGCGCCTGTTCGGCAAGCTTGCGCACTTCATCGGCCACCACCGCAAAGCCCCGCCCGGCCTCGCCGGCCCGGGCGGCCTCGATGGCGGCGTTGAGGGCCAGCAGGTTGGTCTGCTCGGAGATCTGGGTGATCGATGAGACCAGGTTGTTGATCTTTGCGGACTGGCTGGCCAGCAATTCGAGATCCGCCCGGGCGCGGTCGAGGCTGCCGCCGAGCCTGGCGATCTCGCCATTGGCCTTCTGCATGAGCTGGTAGCCGTCCATGACCCGCTGCCCGCTGGCGCGGGCCAGGGTGTTGGCGGTGTCCATGTCGGACAAGGCCTGGTCCACGGTGCTGCCGAGGTCATCGGACAGCGCCTGCGCCTTGGCGAGGGGGCCGAGCAGGTCCGGGATGCAGGAGGGCGCCTCCTTGCGGGGGTCGGGCCTGCGTTCGCCGGCCGCCCTCAGTTCGCGGATCGTGTCCTGCAGCGCGTCTTCGCGTGCCCTGGCGTCGGTGAGCTGGCGGGCCGCGCCGCTTGCCTGGGTTTGCAGCTGGCGGATCCAGTACAGGAGGCCGGCGGCGACAAGGGCTCCGATGACGCCCATGGCGATGGCAATGTTCATTTCGATATCTCGTGGTGTGTGGGGGGGAGAGGTGGAGGGATAGGGAGTCTTATTGTTATTGGATTGCGCGATGGCTTTCCGATGCACGTGGTGTGCATCCCGCCGGACGATTCTTCCAGAAATCCGCAATCCTGAGGCACGGTTCGTCACCCGTTCCGGGCACTCCGCAGCCTTGCATCCGGCGTTGCCCGGTCTCAAATTGAGACTGCCGGTTTCAGAAAGAAAACGCGGACACCAGAATTGGATGCCCATGCGTTTTGAGTTTTTTCGTCAAAGCCCTGATTGCCAAGCGTTTTAATGGATTTGTCGACGCGCAGCGGAGGCTGGAATGCTTTTTGCCATCCCTGTTCCTGCTGTTTCTGTGCGTACTCAAAAAAATATCAGGAGACAAATTCATGAAGCTGAAAAGTAGCAAGGCCCCGTCGCGCAGGCGCAGGGTCGCCCTCATGTGCGTGCCCTGTGCCCTTTCCGGGATGGCCGCCGCGGCGGAGATCGCCACCGATCCGGGCGACTACGCAGCCCTTCCGCCGGGTGTCGACCTGGGCATCGTCTATTACCAGCACACCGAGCGTAATGCCTTCCATTCGGGCGGCGACCGGGTGCCCGGCCCCTTCAAGCTGAAGACCGATATCGGCCTGCTGCGCTACGTGCATTTCACCAAGCTCGGCGATTACGTCATCGACCCGCAGATCATCGTGCCCTTCGGGTCGGTGTCGCTCAAGGAGCCTGCGTCGGAATCGTCCAGCGGGGTGGGTGACCCGATGTTGGGCGGCACCCTGTGGCTGGTCAATCAGCCGGAAAGGAAGCAGTGGTTCGGCCTGTCGGCCTTTGCTTCGGTGCCGGTCGGCAATTACGAGGCGCGCAAGGGTGGCGTCAATATCGGCCAGAACCGCTGGAAGGGGATCTTCCATGCGGGCTATGTGACGGCGCTGGGCGACAGCTTCATGCTGGACTTCATCCTCGAGACCGCGGTGTATGGCAAGAACGACAACTATGCCGGGCAGACCTTGAAGCAGGACGGCAGCCATAGCGCCCAGGCCCACCTGCGCTACCTGGTGTCACCGCAGACCCATCTGGCGCTCTCGTATTTCCACGACATCGGCGGCGAAACGAAGCTGAATGGTGTGGCCCAGCACGACCGCATGAACAACAACCGGCTGCTGGCCACCTTCGCCACCTTTGTTGCGCCGGATCTCCAGTTGCAGGTGCAGGGCGGGCAGGCCCTGAACATCGAGAACGGCTGGAAGGAATCCTCGCGGCTCAATCTGCGGGTGGTCAAGGTCTTCTGATGAAGGGCTGGTCCCTCCGAGAACCCAACAGGAGCACATATCAATGAGAAACCTAAAGCAGAAGGACCTGGCGCCGGACGCGCTTCAGGCCATGTCCCATATCCAGAGCCTGGGGCGCCGGGATTTCCTGAAGTTCAGCAGCATTGCCGCGAGCCTGGCGCTGGCCGGCGGCGTGATCTCTCCCGTCAATGCCCTGGCCGCCATGCCGCCGGGCATCACGCATCTGTCCGAAGCGGAATACGCGGTGTTCCGCCGCCTGGTGGAGGTGGTGCTGGTGACCGAAGGCACGAAGCTGCTGCCGGTGAAGGACGTGCCCGTGCTGCAGACCCTGGATGCGGCCCTGCTGGCGACCATGGAGCCGCACATCCTGGCCGGCCTGAAGGGCGGCATCGCCTACTTCAACGATGGCCCGCAGGGGCAGTTCCACAAGCGCTTTGTCGAGCTGAACGATGCCCAGGCGCGGGCCTTTCTCGATGCCTGGGCCGATTCCCGCGAAGTGCCCCAGCGGGCGCTGGCGGTCGGGCTGAAGAAGCTCGTGGGCCTGGCCTATTGGGCCAATCCGCCCACCTGGGCACCCCTGGGCTACGACGGCCCGGTTTCCAAGCACTGGGGCCTGAAGTCCCAGGGCAATGCACCGATGCCCCAGGCTTGAGGTGGAGAGACACATGGACAAGAAGATCACGATTCAGCCGGCCACCCACGGCCTCAAGGTCACCCAGGCCAGCGACATTTCGGCAAGCCGGGTCGAGCTCAAGGCCGATGCGGTCATCGTCGGCTCCGGCGCCGGCGGCGCCATCGCGGCCTACGAACTGGCGTCGAAGGGAAAGAAGGTCATCGTCCTGGAGGCCGGGCCCTATGTGCCCTCGGAGAAGTTCTCCGAGATGATGGCGATCGCCATGGGCACCCTGTACCAGGACCACGGCGGCCAATCCAACACCCATGGCGACATCTCGATCCTGCAGGGCGCCTGCGTGGGCGGCTCGACGGTGGTCAATGCGGCCCTGTGCTTCCGCACGCCGGATTACTACCTCGACCTGTGGGCGCGGGAATACGGCCTGACCAATCTCACCCCGGCCGTCATGGCGCCTTATTTCGACAAGGTCGAGCGCAACCTGCAGATCCAGCAGAACGCCCGCCACGAAACGAGCCCCGGCGCCGAGATCATCAACAAGGGGCTCAAGAAGCTCGGCATCCCGGCGGGGGTGGCCAAGCGCAACGTGAAGAACTGCGGCCTCACCGGCTTCTGCTTCGCAGGCTGCGTGTCCGACCGCAAGCAGTCGATGCTGGTCACCTACCTGCCGTGGGCGGTGGAGAAGGGCGCCACCCTCCATGCCGACACCCGGGTGGTGCAGGTGCTCGCCGACAAGGGCGTGGCGAGCGGCGTGCTGGCCGAGGTGATCGACCCGGCCAGCGGCAGGAAGAAGGCCGACCTGCGCGTCGATGCGCCCATCGTGATCCTGGCCGCCGGCCCGGTGCAGACGCCGGTGCTGCTGCTGCGCAGCGGGCTGGCCAACTCCAGCGGGCAGGTGGGCAAGAACTTCGCCTGCCACCCGACGCTGTCGCTGACCGCCGAGTTCGACAAGCATGTGGACGACTTCCACGGCGCCACGCATTCCCTCTACGTGGATCGCTGGACCTTGCCGGAGGAGGGCGGCTACCTGCTGCTCAACGCGGTGCAGGACCCGGTGGAGGCGAGCTTCCAGGTCGAGCCGGGCACCGGCAAGCCCTACATGGCCTACATGAGCCGCTACCGCAACACCGTGCGCCTGATCACCCTCATCCACGACAAGAACGTGGGCGAGGTGAGCTGGAAGGACGGGGCCAAGCAGATCCACTACGAGGTGGACGACCAGGACTTCGAGGCCATGAAGGCGGGGCTCAAGACCAATGCCCGCATCCTGTTTGCTGCGGGCGCCCGGCGGGTGCATGTGCCGACCTCGCAGAAGTGCGTGATCGACAGCGCGAAGCAGATCGACGCGGTCATCGACGGGCTGAGGAACGAGCCGGCGCGCTACCGCTACACCTCCTTCCATCCCCAGGGCAGCTGCCGCATGGGGGCCGACCCGACACGCACGGTGGTCAATCCGCAGGGCGAGACCCACGACGTGAAGAACCTCTACGTCATGGATGCCAGCCTGCTGCCGACCTCCATCGGCTACAACCCGTCGGAGACGGTGTACGCCCTGGCCACCTATATCAGCGATCAGATCAACCAGGCTCACGCCTGACAGGAGAATGCATGATGACTTCGACTTCCGGCCGTAACTGGGACAACAAGCTGTTCACGGGCGAGTGGCTCCCGGGCCATGGCGAGAGCGTGCCGGCCCGCGAAGCGGCCACCGGCGCAAGCCTGGCCATGCTGGCCACCGCCAGCACGGCCGATGTGGCGGCCTCGGTGGAGATCGCCCGCCAGGCCCAGGCCGAATGGGCCGGCTGGTCCTTCGACCGCCGCGCCGAGGTGCTGCGCAATGTGGCCCGCCTGATCCGCGAGCGGACCGCGGAATTCAACCACTGGAACATCCGCGAATGCGGTTCCATCCCGGCCAAGGCGGAGTGGGAGATCCAGGCCGTCTACGAGCAGGCGCAGATGGCCGCGGCCATGCCGATGCAGCCCGTCGGCGAGCTGTACCCCTCGGCCATGCCCGGCCGCATGAACTACTGCCAGCGCCTGCCGATCGGTGTGGTGGGGGTGATCGCGCCGTGGAACTTCCCGATCCTGCTGTCCATGCGTTCGGTGCTGCCGGCCCTGGCCGTGGGCAACGCCGTGGTCCTCAAGCCGGATCTGCAGAGCGCCGTCTGCGGCGGCCTGCTGCTGGCCGAGGTGTTCGAGGCGGCGGGCCTGCCCAGGGGCGTCTTCCACGTGCTGCCCGGTGGCCCGCAGACCGGTGCCGACCTGGTCGCCCACCCCGATGTGAAGATGATCTCCTTCACCGGCTCGACCCAGGTCGGGCGCAGCATCGGCGAGGTGTGCGGGCGCATGCTCAAGAAGGTGGCGCTGGAGCTGGGCGGCAACAATCCGCTGGTCGTGCTGGATGACGCAGACCTCGAGGTGGCCTCGTCCTGCGGCGCCTGGGGCGCCTTCCTGCACCAGGGGCAGATCTGCATGCAGGCCGGCCGGCACCTGGTGCAGCGCGGTGTTGCCGAGCGCTACATCGGCCTGCTCGCCGAGCGGGCCTCCCGGCTGGTGGTGGGCAATCCGGCCACCGAGCCGGTGCACCTGGGGCCGTTGATCAACCTGCGCCAGGCCGAGCGGGTGGAGGACATCGTGCAGCGCTCGGTGGCCATGGGCGCCCGCATCGTCGCGGGTGGACGGCGCCAGGGGCAGTTCTTCGAGGCCACGGTGCTGGCCGACGTGACGCCCGACATGCCGGCCTTCAGCGAGGAGATCTTCGGGCCGGTGGCGCCCGTCACCGTGTTCGATACGGACGAAGAGGCGGTGACCCTGGTCAAGCGCTCGCCCTACGGCCTGGCCGCCGCCGTGCATGGCAGCGCGATGGGGCGGGCCTCCGCGCTGGCTTCGAAGCTTCGCGCAGGGATGGTTCACATCAACGACCAGACCGTGAACAACGAATTCCACATTCCTTTCGGTGGCATGGGCGCCTCCGGCAACGGCGGGCGCTTCGGCGGCCCGGCCAATTTCGAGGAGTTCACCCAGACCCAGTGGGTCAGCGTCTCCCACAAGGGCATCCAGTATCCGTTCTGACGGCTGAAGCGTTCTCTCCGGCACGGGCCTCCCCGTGCAGTCCCTTTGGGCTACCGCAAGGTAGCCCTTTTTTGTTTTCGATGGCGGCGGTGCAAGGATTCCCGCATCCAGAAATCTCGCGATTTTCAAGTATTATTGATAAAAAGCCGGCGAGATCGGCACCACCGAGGAGACACCGCATGGGCCTGCTTGCCCCCGCATCCATGGAGCGCATCGTTGCCGCGCGCCGTGCCTATTTCGACGATGGTCGTGAAGATGGCAGCCTGATCGATCCCGCCATCTACCGCTCGTGGTCGCGCTGTATTGCCGCGGCCCGCAGTGAGAGCGAAGCCATCGCGTTCGAGCAGGTGGGGCGGTCGCGGCTCAGCGAGCTCGTCCAGCGCAACCGGATGCTGCTCGAGGCCGGCACGGGGCCGGTCGCCGACCTGGAGAAAGCCATCGCCGGCGCCGGCTACGCGGTGCTGCTCACCGACAGCCGCGGCTACGCGATCTCGGTGGGCGGAGCGCTGGAACAGCAGCACCCGGAGATCCGCCAGGCCATCCGCCCCGGCGTGGATCTGTCGGAGGGGGCCATCGGCACCTCGGCGATGGCCTGCGCCCTGAAGGAAAGGCGCCCGGTGCGGGTCTTCGGGCCCGAGCATTTCTTCAGTGCCAACAAGCTGTTCCACTGCGCCGCGGCGCCGATTGTCGACCCACGTGGGGGGCTGATCGGCACCGTCGATATCACCCGCGGATCGTCCCATGCCGACTTCGGCGCGCTGTCCCTGGTCACGCGCTGTGCCCATGCCATCGAGTACGAGCTGTTCCGGCGCATTCCGGCCCGGGCCATCGTGACGCTGGCCTGGCAGCCGCATTCCACCGAGCCGTCGGCCGACCTGATCCTGGCCTTTGGCGACGATGGCGAGATCCTGGCGACCAACGAGGCGACGCGGCGCTTCATGGGGGTCGATACCTACCAGATCGGGCTGCAGTACGAGGATCTCTTCGAAGGGCGCTTCGGCACCACGCTGACCCTGCTGCAGGGCGCGCGCGGGGCGATTCCCGTGCAGCTGCGCTCGGGCATCTGCATGTATGCGTCGTTGTGGGCGCGCGAGGGGCAGGGCGCCGGCCTGGCCGCGCCGGCGGCGGTGGCCGTGGCGGGCGCCGGCAGGGCCGTCAGGCTCAAGCCGGCCAGCGTGCCTGACACCACCACCAGCGACTTTGGCGACGGGCGCATCAATGAGGAACTGGAGATAGGACTCAAGGCGCTGCACAGCGGGCTGCCGGTGCTGGTGCTGGGCGAGACCGGCACCGGCAAGGATGTCGTGGCGCGGGCACTGCACGAGCGCAGCACCCGCCGCGACGCCGCCTTCGTGGCGATCAACTGTGCGGCGATCCCCGAGAGCCTGATCGAGAGCGAGCTTTTCGGTTACGAGGAGGGGGCCTTCACCGGCGCCCGGCGCGGCGGCGCGGCCGGGCGGATCGAGCAGGCTGGCGGCGGCACCCTGTTCCTTGATGAGATCGGCGACATGCCGCTGCACCTGCAGGCCCGGCTGCTGCGCGTCCTGGAGAGCAAGGAGGTCAGCCGCCTCGGCGGCAGCGCGACGCAGCGCGTGGATTTCCAGCTGGTCTGCGCCACCCACCAGGACATCGAGCAGGCGGTGCGGGAGGGGCGCTTCCGCCGCGACCTGTATTACCGGATCAACGCCTTCGTGCTGACCCTCTCACCCCTGCGGCTGCGGCCCCACCTGAAGGCGCTGGCGTGCTCGATCCTGGCCGGGCTGTCGGACGGTGCCCGCAGCTTCTCGCCCGAGGCCCTGGAGCGGCTGGCCGCCTACCCGTGGCCGGGCAATGTGCGTGAGTTCAGGAACGCCATCATCTATGCCCACGCGATCGCACCGGCGGGGGAGCGGATCGGGGCCGGGCACTTCCCCCGTTCGGTCCTTGTGCCGGTACTGCCCGAGGGCACCGCGACGGGCGGCGGCCAGGCCGGGGTGCTGGCCTCCCTGGAGCGCGAGGCCATGCGCCGGGCCCTCGATGAATGCGCTGGAAACGTCCGGCTGGCGGCAAAGCGCCTGGGGATCAGCCGCGCCACCCTGTATCGCCGGATCCACAGCGGCGAGGTCTGAGCCCGCCTCTCCGGCCCGTTCCCCCTCCTGCTGCCAGCTTGTTCAGGCCGGCAGCTCGCCGTGCACCGCCAACCGGTAGCAATTGTCCACGTGCCGGCGCAGCAGTTCGACCAGCTCGGCATCGAGGCGGCCTTCCGCCAGCAGTTCGTCGAGGTGGGCCATCACCGCGCCGCTGTCCAGGCGCGGCCGGTAGGGGCGGTCCTGGGACATGGCCTGGAAGATGTCGGCCACCGCGATCAGGCGGGCCTGCCAGGGAATGTCCTTGGCGTGGAGCTGGCTGGGGTAGCCGGTGCCGATCAGGTCTTCGTGGTGCATGCTGGCCCACTCGGCCAGCGGCAGGTTGGGGAAGACCTTTTTCAGGATGCGGCCGGTGTCGTAGCTGTGGCGCCGCACGATGGCGCGCTCCTGGATGCTGATCGAGCCCGGCTTGTCGATGATCTCCTCGGGGACCCGCAGCTTGCCGATGTCGTGCAGCAGGGCGGCGATCTCGAGCAGGTCGAGCTCCACGCCGGTCACCCCGCGGGCCTGCGCCAGGTAGCGGGTGAGCTGGGCGACGCGGGTGGAGTGTTCCAGGGTGTAAACGCTCTTGGAGTCCACCGTGCGGGCGAACAGGCCGGCGATGGCCAGCGCCTCCTGGCTGCTCAGCTCGACCGGGGTCTCGTGCATCAGGTGCTCGTCGACAACTTCATCCACATAGGGCGGATCGCATTGCAGCCAGAACTCCTCGCGGCCGGCAGCGCGCTGCAGGGCGCCGATCAGCTCGGGGCTGAACTGGCAGCCCGACATGCCGGCCAGGCGTTCGATGATCGCCGGATACTCCCACAGGATCTCGTTCTTCAGGCCGTCTGCGGTGATGTAGTGGGCCAGCAGCACATCCAGGCGGTCGGCCAGGAAGATCAGGTTGGCCTCCAGGCGTTCGGCGGCGGTCAGCGGCTCGGCGGCCAGGTCTTCCCAGCGCGTGTGGTGCCAGCGGGTTGTCGTGGCGAAGCGCTGCAGGGGCGGGCAGGCCAGCAGGTAGGTCTCGCCGCGCTCGCAGTGGGCCTGGGCGCCGTCCCATTCCAGGGTGTCGGTGAGGTGGCGGTGTTCTTCGGTACGCGCGACGCCGCAGTCATGGAGCATGCCGGCGTAGAGCATGTCGAGGCAGCGCGACTTCTCCCATGCCAGCTCGTTGGCAATGGAGAAGGCAAACAGGGCGACGCGTTTCCCGTGGTGGACCTCGTCGATCCCGACGAAGTCGAGCGCACCGGTGAGTGCGGCGATGGTTCGCTGGAGCGATATTTTCATGTGCGTCGATATGCCTGGTTCTCGACCGGGGGCGTGGGTCGATGTATTGCTGCCGGCGTGTTGCCGGCGGGTGACACTTTACCGTGTCCGGGCGGCTTGTTTGCGCAGCGATGTACAAAGTCCTGCTTGGCACTACGCCTTTCATCCCCTTGAACGGCGCCTGCCGCCAGGACAAAGCCGATTGGCCTGCGCTTGATGTGGATCAAGCCCCGCGGGGCGCTGCGGTGGATTCAGGTGTGCAAGAATGCCGGCCATGATGTGCGTTGCAATACAGATTGCGCGGAAAGAATCACATACAGACCGGACTGCCACGGCCCATTGCGGGTGAAGGTCCGGCCTGTTCAATTGCCGGGCCGGACTCGATCGGGCTTTTACGGAGGGGTCGCCGGTAGGGTGCCATGCAGTCTCTATTTCGTAGTTTCCTGGCAGGTATGTCGACCGGGCTTTCGCTGGAGAGCCTGCAGCGTTTCCGTCGATATGGATTTGTCGTGCTGGTCATTTACGCGGCGTATGCGGCCGTACTGGTTGCCGAGCTGGTCGAGTCGCGGCAGCAGGCCCTCCACTATGCCGGGATGGAGTCGCTCAACCAGGTGAGGAGCCTGGACGAGAATCTGGATGGCAGCATCGAGCGTGTCGACACGCTGCTCAAGGAATTGCGCTTCCAGGTCGAGCCTCAGCTGCAGGGCGGCAACCCGCCCCGGGCGGAGGTGGTGAATGCCCTGCTGGCCCGTTTCCTGGCGTATCTGCCGGAATCCCAGAGCCTGCGCATTGCCGGGCCTGATGGACATTTCCTGTACGACGCCAGCGGGACCCTGTTCCCGGCCCATATCCAGGATCGCGCTTATTTCCAGGCGCACCGGGATAATCCCCAGTCGGGCCTGGTGGTATCGGAGCCGATCTTTGCCCGCATCACGAAAAACTGGGTGTTCACCGTCAGCCGCCGCCTCAGCGGGCCGCAGGGCGAATTCCTGGGCATCATCCAGGCCGCCGTCAATGCCGATGTATTGCAGCGCAAGATGGCCGGAGTGCGCCTCGGGGAGGGCGATGTGCTGTCCATCTTCGACCGGGACTTCCGCCTGCTGGCCCGGGTGCCGCCGCTGCCCGGACAGCAGGGGCTGCGTGTTGCGGAGCACTTCCGGCAGGAGATCCTGGCCCGGGGCGGGGAGGAGGGCAGCCTGCGGGCGGTTTCTCCCCTCGATGGAAAGGAGCGGGTCTTCGGTTTCCGCCGGGGCGATGACAGCCCCTTCATCGTGCTGGCCGGGCGCCAGGTGGACCGGGTACTGGCCGAATGGACGCGCAAGGCCGTCTTTTATGGGGTGTGCCTGCTGTCGGGCCTGGTGCTCCTGTCGGTGCTGATGCT
Source organism: Zoogloea dura (assembly GCF_012927165.1). Lineage (GTDB taxonomy): Bacteria > Pseudomonadota > Gammaproteobacteria > Burkholderiales > Rhodocyclaceae > Zoogloea > Zoogloea dura. The sequence goes on along the minus strand of NZ_JABBGA010000015.1, from coordinate 10,053 downwards.
GTTCTGGGGCAGCATGTATCGGCGTGCGCTCGAACTGGCGGCGCAGATGAGCGCGGAGAGCCGCGAGATCGCCGAGCAACTGAAGGGCGCCAACGCCGAACTGGAGCAGCACCAGGCCCATCTGCAGCAGCTGGTCGACGAGCGCACGCGGAACATCGAAGTCCTGAACGGCGAACTCCGCCTGCGCGTCGACCAGGTCGAGGCGGCCAACCACGCGAAGAGTGATTTCCTGGCCAGCATGAGCCACGAGATCCGCACGCCCCTGAACGCCATCATCGGTCTCACCGACCTGCTGTTGCGCAAGCCGCAGCCGCCGGAGGACCTGGACAAGCTCGACAAGCTGCGCGCGGCGGGCCGGCATCTCCTCGGTGTCATCAACGACATCCTCGATCTGTCGAAGATCGAGGCCGGCAAGCTGGCCCTGCGTCCGGAGCGCTTCGAGCTGCGGGCCCTGGGGGCCAACGTGGTCTCGATGCTGGCGGAAAGCGCGCGGGCCAAGGGGCTGGAGCTGAAGCTGGAGCAGGCGGCGCTGCCTGCATTCGCCTGGGGGGACGCGACCCGCCTGACTCAGTCCTTGCTGAACCTGGCGGGCAACGCGGTCAAGTTCAACCAGCGGGGTACGGTCAGCCTGCGGATCCGGCCGGTGGAGGAGCGCGAAGACCGGCTGAAGCTGTACTTCGAGGTGGAAGACACGGGTATCGGCATCGATGCGGAGACCCAGTCGCGCCTGTTTGCCCCCTTCGAGCAGGCCGGCAGCAGCACCGCCAGAGACTACGGCGGCACCGGGCTGGGGCTGGCCATCACGCGCCGGCTGGCCGCCCTGATGGATGGCGAGACGGGCGTCAGGAGCGTGCCGGGCGTGGGGAGCGTCTTCTGGTTCACGGCCTGGGTCGGCCACCTGGCGGCCGCTGCCGACGAGTCCGGGCCGGCGCCGCTGGCCGAGCCGGTGCGGCGCATCCGCGAAGCCCATGCGGGCAGGCGCGTGCTGCTGGTGGAGGACGACGAGATCAATCAACTGGTGGCCTGCGAGTATCTTGCCGAGGCGGGTCTGCAGACAGACATCGCCGCTGATGGCGTGGAAGCTGTGGCGATGCTGTCCGGGCTAGCGCCAGAGCACTTCGCGCTGATCCTGATGGACGTGCAGATGCCGCGGATGGACGGCCTCGAGGCGACCCGGCAGATCCGCCGGCTGCCGGGCCTGGCCCGGATCCCGATCATCGCGATGACGGCCAATGCCTTCGACGAGGATCAGGCGCGCTGCATCAAGGCCGGGATGAATGACTTCGTGGCCAAGCCGGTGGCACCGGGCCAGATGTTTCCGACCGTGCTGAAGTGGCTGGCCGCCGGGCAGGCGCTGGCAGATACTGCGCGCACGGGGTGAACCGGACTTCCGGTGGCCGTACTGATGGGGCTGAAGTGGCCCGGGGCGCAGGTGTATCGAGATGGACATCGAAATCTTTCCGTGGAACGACAATTTCAACACAGGGCTCGAGCTCGTCGATGCGCAGCACCACAAGCTGGTTGAACTGCTGAACACCCTCGCAGCACGCATCGCCTTCAGTGCCGGTGAGCTGGGACTGAACAGCCTGCTCGATGAACTGGCCGACTACGCCGTGTATCACTTTGCCTGCGAAGGCGAGGTCTGGGAGGCTTCCTTCCAGGGGGATCCGCTGGAGATCGCGCACCGGGCCACCCACGACGCCTTTGTCGGCGAAGTGGGCCGTATGCGTGCGGCGCTGAGCGAAACGCCGGACGCGCTGCTGGCCGAGGAGCTGCTCGGCTTCCTGGCGCGCTGGCTGGCCTCCCACATCCTCGAGTCCGACCGCTTCATGGCCTGCGTGGTAAGGGCCAGGCAGGGTGGCCTGCCCCTCGAGGAGGCCAAGCTGCAGGCCAAGGTCGAGATGGGCGGATCGACGCGGGCCCTGATCGACATCATCTTGTCGATCTATGCGACGCTATCCACCAACACCCTGAATCTGATGCGCGAGCTGGCCGAGCACCGGCGCGACAAGGAGGCGCTGGTAGAGGCCCGGGACTCCCTCGAGGCCTCGCAGACCCTGCTCAAGACCATCATCGACACGGCGCCCATCCGGGTCTTCTGGAAGGACAGGGAGTCCCGCTACCTGGGCTGCAATCCGGCCTTTGCGCGGGACGCCGGCATGGCCGACCCCGCCGAGCTGATCGGCAGGGACGATTCCCAGATGGCCTGGGCCGCCGAGGCCGAGCTGTACCGCAAGGACGACCGCGCCGTGATCGAATCCGGCGTGCCCAAGCTCAGCTACGAAGAGCCGCAGACCACCCCGACCGGCGAGGCGATCTGGCTGCGTTCGTCGAAGGTGCCGCTGCGCAGCCGCGACGGCGCGATCATCGGCGTGCTGGGCATCTACGATGACATCACCGAGCGCAAGAACGCGGTGGAGTCGATCCGCAACAGCGAGGTCAAGTTCCATTCGCTGTATACCTCGATGACGGAAGGCGTGGCCCTCCACGAGCTGGTCTTCGACGGTAGCGGGAAGCCTGTCGATTACCGGATCATCGACGTCAATCGGGCCTTCGAATCGATCCTGTCGCTGGGCCGCGAGAAGGTTGTCGGCCGCCTGGCCAGCGAGGTGTATGGGCAGGTGCCCTACCTGGCAGCCTATGCCGAGGTGGCCCTGGGCGGGCCGGCGATCCGCTTCCAGCCCTTCTTCGAACCCCTGGGCAAGCACTTCTCCATTTCCGTGTTCTCGACCGAGCAGCGACGCTTCGCCACCGTCTTCGAGGACGTGACCGACAGGGTCCATGCGCTGGAGGCCCTGCGGGCCAGCGAGGAGCACACCCGCCTGGCGCTGGCCGCCTCCAACCAGGGGTGGTTCGACCTGGATCTGCTCACCGGCAAGGTGGAGGTGAGCGAGAACTACCCCGCCCTGATCGGCGCCGATCCGGCCAACTTCATCACCGACATGGAAGGCTGGTTCGCCAGCATCCACCCGGACGATGTGGCACTGCTGCGGCAGCGCTTCGAGGCCTGCCTGCGCAAAGGCGGGCCGGAGACCATGGCTTACCGGCGTCGTTTCGGCACCGATGGCTGGGTCTGGATCGAGTCGGTCGGCAAGGTCGTGAGTCGCGATGCTGCCGGCCGCCCGCTGCGCATGACCGGCATCCACACCGACATCAGCGAGCGCAAGCGCATGGAGATGAGCCTGCAGGACTCGGAGATCCGCTTCCGCACCCTCATCGACGAATCGCCGCTGGCCATCCAGATCGTCGGCCTGGATGGCCGCACCCTGCGCGTCAACAAGGCCTGGGAAAGCCTGTGGGGGGTGTCCGGCGCAAGCCTGGGCGACCACTCCGTGCTCGACGATCCGGAGCTCGACAAGGCCGGCGTGACGCGCAGGGTGCGGGGCGCCTTTGCCGGCGAGGGCAGCTCGGTCACCACCATCGAATACGACCGCGAGCACTTGCCGCCGGGCGCTGCCGGCCGCGACACCTTCCTGGTGCGGACCGTCATCTACCCCTCCCGCCTGTCGGACGGATGCGTGGGCGAGGTGGTGCTGATCCAGGAAGACGTCACAGCGATCCGCCTGGCCGAAAGGGAGCTGGAGCGCCATCGCAACCAGCTGGAAGGCCTGGTGAGGGAACGCACCGCCGAACTCTCGGTGGCCAAGGAGGCCGCCGAAGCGGCCAACGTGGCCAAGAGCGCCTTCCTGGCCAACATGAGCCACGAGATCCGCACGCCGCTCAATGCCATCTCCGGCATGACCTACCTGATCCGCCGCAGCGGCCTGGACGCCGAGCAGGAGGAACGCCTGGACAGGATCGACCGCGCCAGCCGGCATCTCATGGAGATCATCGACGCGGTGCTCGACCTGTCGAAGATCGAGGCCGGCAAGTTTGCCCTCGAGGATGCGCCGGTGCAGGTCGAATCCATCTGCCGCAATGTCGCCGCCATGTTGCTCGAGCGGGCCAGGGCCAAGGGCCTGGACCTGGTGGTGGATTGCCCGACCCTGCCGCAGAGCGTGTTCGGCGACGCCACGCGCATCCAGCAGGCGCTGCTGAACTACGTGAGCAACGCGATCAAGTTCACCGAGAGCGGCCACGTGACCCTGCGCGTCCGGCCCGAGGCCGACATGGGGTCGCACCTGCGGCTGCGCTTCGAGGTGGAAGACAGCGGCATCGGCATCGCCCCGGACGTCATGGCGCGCCTGTTCTCCGCCTTCGAGCAGGCCGACAACAGCACCACCCGCCGCTATGGCGGCACCGGCCTGGGGCTGGCCATCACCAAGAAGCTGGCCGAGCAGATGGGCGGCACCACCGGCGTCGAGAGCCACGCAGGGCGCGGCAGCAGGTTCTGGTTCACGGTGAGTCTCCGCCAGGTGGCCGGAAGCTCCGGGGGGCTGCGGCCCGAGACAGGCGACCAGGCCGAAGCCCGCCTCAAGCAGGCGCACGCCGGCAAGCGGGTGCTGCTGGTCGAGGACGAGGCGGTCAACCGCGAAGTCGCCATGCTGTTCCTGGGCGACGTGGGCCTGCACGTCACCTCCGCCGAAGATGGCGCGATGGCTCTGGATCTCGCCCGGCAGCAGCGCTTCGACCTGATCCTGATGGACATGCAGATGCCGGTGATGGACGGGCTGGATGCCACCCGCCAGATCCGCAGCCTGGCGGCCTGCCGCCATGTACCCATCCTGGCGATGACCGCCAACGCCTTCGCCGAAGACCGGCAGCGCTGCATGGATGCCGGCATGAACGACTTCATCACCAAGCCGGTCGTCCCGGAGCTTCTCTACACCAAGCTGCTGGGTTACCTGGAAGGGGCATGAAGGGCGGGGCGGGGATATACGTCGAAGCGCGTATGGGGGATCTGCTCCAGCGGCTTATATGATGCGCCGGGATGAATTCCTGCATTCCCTGGATCGTGTCCTCCGACTTCCCCCCCGCCGCCTTCAACGCACGCCTCCGTCCGCTGGCCGTGGCGCTGACATGCCTGTGCGCGGGGCGGGAGGGCCTTGCCGGGACCACGCTTCCCGACGTGGTGGTCTCCGCCAACTACCAGAACGGTGTCGGCACCAGCGACGCGGCCAGCGAGGGCGTGGTGACCCGCAGGCTGCTGCAGAGCCGCCCGACCTTGCGCCCGGCCGAGGTGCTGGAGTTCGTGCCGGGAGTGATCGTCTCCCAGCACAGCGGTGACGGCAAGGCCAACCAGTACTACCTGCGCGGCTTCAATCTCGACCACGGCACGGACTTCGCCGCCCACCTGGACGGCATGCCGGTGAACATGCCGAGCCACGCCCACGGCCAGGGCTATACCGACCTCAACTTCCTGATCCCCGAGCTGCTCCAGTCCGTCCACTACCGCAAGGGCTTGTACGCGGCGGAAGACGGGGATTTCAGCTCCGCCGGCTCGGCCCGCCTGAGCCTGGTCGACAGCCTGCCCCAGGGCCTGGCGACGCTGACCGTCGGCGAACGCCGGTTCACCCGGGCGTTGCTGGCCAAGTCTGCGGCGCTGAGCGCCGGCACCCTGTTGTACGCCCTGGAAGGCGCCCGTAACGACGGTCCCTGGCAGAACCCGGAGAACTACCGCCGCTTCAATGGCGTGCTGCGTTACAGCCTGGCCGAAGGGGGCACGCAGCACAGCCTCACCGCCATGGCCTACACCTCGCACTGGCACAGCACGGACCAGGTGCCGCGGCGGGCCATCGAAAGCGGCCTGATCGGCCGTTATGGCGCCATCGATCCGTCGGACCACGGCGACACGGCCCGCTACAGCCTGTCGTGGCAGATGCTCAAGGTGGTGGAGGGCGGTGAATGGGCCGCCAGCGCGTATGCCATCCGCTCGCGCTTGAAGCTCTTCTCCAACTTCACCTACTACCTGGACAACCCGGTCGATGGAGACCAGTTCGAGCAGGCCGAATCCCGCCAGGTGCTGGGCGGCAGCCTGAGCCGCCTGTGGCAGGGGCGGCTGGCGGGGCTGGAGAGCAACGCCACCCTCGGCGTGCAATGGCGTCGCGACAGCCTCAGCCCGGTCGGGCTCTATACGGCCAGGGATGGGCAGCGGACCGGCGTGACGCAGGAGAGCCGGCTGCGTCAGGACAGTGTAGGCATCTATGCCCGGAACGAGACCCGCTGGCTGCCCTGGCTGCGCAGCGTCGCCGGCCTGCGCGCCGACCACCTGGACGTGGATGTCACCAGCAACATCGACGCCAACAGCGGGGCGCGGAGCGCCTGGATCGACAGCCCCAGGCTGTCGCTGATCCTGGGGCCGTGGGCGCGCAGCGAGTTCTTCCTCAACTGGGGCCAGGGCTTCCACAGCAATGACGCCCGCGGCATCACCGCCAGGGTGAAGGCCAGGAGCGGCGAGGCCATCGACCCGGCGATCCCGCTGGTGCGCAGCAAGGGCCGCGAGATCGGTTTCCGCACGGAGTGGATACCCGGCCTGCAGAGCTCGGTGGCGGTGTGGCAGCTGGAAATGGCCTCCGAGCTGGTATTCGTCGGCGATGCCGGCGAGACCGAGGCCAGCGGCGCCTCGCGGCGGCATGGCGTGGAGTTCAACAATCACTACCGTGCCACGCCGTGGCTGATCCTGGATGCCGACATCGCCTTGTCGCAGGCCCGCTTCCGCCAGGCGCAAGGAGACGCGCCGAATGCCGGCCGCCATGTGCCCGGGGCGGTGCAGAAGGTGGTGTCGGCCGGCGCCACGGTAGCGGATCTGGGGCCGTGGTCCGGCCAGCTCCAGCTGCGCCACTTCGGGCCGCGCCCGCTGATCGAGGACAACAGCGTGCGCTCTCAGGGCACGACACTGGCCTATGCCCGCGTCGGCTACCGCATCAGCGCCGACACCCGGCTGGCGCTGGATGTGTTCAACCTGCTCAACCGCAAGGCCAGCGACATCGACTACTACTACGCCTCCCGCCTGCCGGGCGAGCCCGCCGGCGGCATCAGCGGCATTCACTCGCACCCGGCGGAGCCGCGCACGCTCAGGGTGAGCCTGAGCACTCGCTTCTGAGCAGGCCGGCTCAGGTGATGAGGGCGGCCGACCGGCGTGCCGCCAGGCGCACCGCGGCAAGGCCGACGAGGGCCAGCGCCGCGGCGGCGAAGGGGATCAGGGTCAGGTCGTCGGTGGTGAGCAGCACCACACCGCCGGCCCAGGCGCCGAGGGCATTGCCGACGTTGAAGGCGCCGATGTTGAGGGTGGAGATCAGATTGGGGGCCGTCTGCCCATGGTTCACCACGTTCACCTGCAGTGCCGGCACCAGCGCGAAGGCGGCCAGCGCCCACAGGAACAGGTTGATCGCGGCGGCCACGGGGCTGTGGCTGGTCCAGGCCAGCGTTGCCGAGCACAGGGCCAGGGCCATGAAAGCGGCAGACAGGGTGGCGCGCAGATGCTTGTCGCCATAGCGGCCGCCCAGCACGTTGCCGACGGTGAGGCCGATGCCGATCAGCAGCAGGTTGCCGGTGACGCCCCGCGGCGACACGCCGGTGACGTCCCGCAGCAGCGGTGCGACATAGGTGAACAGGGCGAACATCGAGGCCGAGAACAGCACCGTGGTGGACAGCGCCAGCCACAGGTCCGGCCTGAGCAGGCCGCCCAGCTCCTGGCGGATCGACAGCGGCGCCTGGTGGGCGTCGCGGGGCAGGGCGCGGATCAGGCCGGCAAGGGCGGCGATGCCGATCAGGGTGACGGCCCAGAAGGTCGAGCGCCAGCCCAGGGCCTGACCCAGCGCGGTGCCCAGGGGCACACCGAGCACGTTGGCCAGGGTCAGCCCGGTGAACATCATGGCCACGGCGGAGGCGCGGCGCTCCGGCGCCACCAGCCCCGCGGCCGCCACAGCGCTGATGCCGAAGAAGGCGCCATGGCACAGGGAGGTCACCACCCGGGCCACCAGCAGGAAGGCGTAGTCACCCGCCAGCGCACACAGCAGGTTGCCGGCGATGAAGATGCCCATCAGCAGGATCAGCGCCGTCCGCCTGGGCAGGCGCGAGGTGGCCAGGGCCATCAGCGGCGCCCCGATGGCGACGCCCAGCGCGTAGGCGGTGATCAACCAGCCGGCCACGGGCACCGAAACACCCAGGTCGGCAGACACCTCGGGCAGCAGGCCCATGATGACGAATTCCGTCGTGCCGATGGCAAAGGCACTCAGGGCGAGGACGAGGAGCGGAATGGGAATGGGCAAGATGGGGGCACGCGGAGAAGTGGGGGGGAGGGCGGGCGGGCCGGCTTGCGCCGCGGGGGCAGGGCCTCCAGGGCCTGCAGGGGGGATGTGACACCGGCCTCGCGTTTGCGTTCAACGCGGCAGACCGGTGTCCAGGGGGCGTCGGCCCAGGTCAGCGCCCCAGGTCCTTGGCGGTCTGGCCGGCGATGCCCCAGTTGGTCTTGGGGACTTCCTGGATCCAGACGCGGACCGCGTCCTTGGGGGCGCCGGTCGAATCGACGATGGCCTGGCTCACTTTCTCGATCACCGCGCGCTTCTGGTCTTCGCTGCGGCCTTCGATCATGTAGATCTGGGCGAATGGCATGGCTGTTCTCCTTTCAGTGGGTGTGGAATCAAACGAAGCGCAGGCTCGTGGAGCCCATGCCGTGGACCCGCAGGGTCACCGTGTCACCGGCCGCCACGGCGACGGCTTCGGTGATGCCGCCGGACAGCACGATGGCGCCGGCGGGGATCTCCTCGCCACGGCTGGCCAGATGGTTGGCGAGCATCGCCACCGCGGAGGCAGGGTTGCCGAGCACCGCCGCCCCCACGCCCATCGCCACCGCCTCGCCGTTCTTCTCCATGATGACGCCGAGGGTGGACAGGTCCACCCCGCTGGCCTGTGTCGGTACGCCGCCGACCACGAAGCGGCTGGCCGAGGTGTTGTCGGCGATGACGCTCTTCAGGTCGAACTTGAAGTCGCGGTAGCGGCTGTCGATGACTTCGATGCCGGGCAGCAGGTATTCGGTGGCGGCCAGCACCGCGCCCACATGGCAGCCGGGGCCGCGCAGGGCGCTCTTCAGCACGAAGGCGATCTCCGGCTCCACCTTGGGGTGGATCAGCCCGGCAACCTGGACCTCGCCGCAGTCGGGCACGGCGTAGTCGTCGGTCATGAAGCCGAACACCGGGCTGGTCACGCCCATCTGCTTCATCTTGGCCAGGGAGGTGAGGCCTGCCTTGAGGCCCACCACGCGACGGCCGCGGGCCAGCTTGCGGTGCAGGATCCCATGCTGGATGGCGTAGGCGTCGTCCCAGTCCATATCCGGGTGGTCGTCGGTGATCTTGGTGGTGTCGCGGGCCTCGCGCTGGCAGTCGTCGAGCCGCGCCGCCAGATCGGCAATGGTCCTGGCATCGAGCTTCATGCTGCCACCCCGCGCGCCCGTGCCATGGTGATGGCCGTATCCTCGATCATGTCCTCCTGGCCGCCCACCATGCCGCGGCGGCCCAGTTCGACCAGGATGTCGCGGGCCGGGATGCCGTACTTCACCGAGGCGCGCTTGGCAAAGAGCAGGAAGGAGCCATACACGCCGGCGTAGCCCAGCGTGAGGGCATCGCGGTCGATACGGATCGGGAAGTCCATGATCGGGATCACCAGGTCTTCGGCCACGTCGGTGATCTTCGCCACATCCACCCCGGTCTCGATGCCCATCAGGCTGCACACGGCGATCAGCACCTCCATCGGGGTGTTGCCGGCCCCGGCGCCCAGGCCGGCGGCGGCCGCGTCGATGCGCGTGGCGCCCACTTCGATGGCGGCGATGCTGTTGGCCACGCCCATGGCCAGGTTGTGGTGGCCGTGGAAGCCCAGTTCGGTCTCCGGCTTGAGGGCCGCGCGCACCGCGCTCAGGCGCGCCTTCACGCCGTCGGGCAGCAGGTGGCCGGCCGAGTCGGTGACGTAGATGCAGTTGGCGCCGTAGCTTTCCATCAGCTTGGCCTGGGTGACCAGCCCTTCGGGGCTGTTCATGTGGCTCATCATCAGGAAACCGACGGTGTCCATGTCGAGCTTCCTGGCCAGGGTGATGTGCTGTTCGGACACATCGGCCTCGGTGCAGTGGGTGGCCACGCGGATGGTGTTGACCCCCAGGTCCTTGGCCATGCGCAGGTGATC
>NZ_JABBGA010000014.1 GCF_012927165.1 Zoogloea dura | reverse complement strand
CGCCTTGAAGGACAGGTCTTCCTTCGCGTCGTCGGTGAGGCTGCCGACGCCAGGCGGGTTGCCGCCGCTGACGTAGCCGGAGGTGTGCGGTGCGGCAAAATCCTTCAGCCAGCTCACCCGGGCCATGAACTTGACGTCCTCGGGCATCTTGAGGAGCAGCTCGTGGGTGCCCTTGAGGTAATTGGTGAAGGTGTCGCCGCGGCCGTAGTTGAGGTTGCCCTGGTCGCCCAGGCCGCTGATGGCCTCGGTACAGCCCCCCGGCGCACCGGCGCTGGGCGAGCCCTTGAGCACCAGGTTGCGGGCCGGGCCTTCGGCACGGATGCCGATGCCGACGGAAATGGTGGAGTCGAAACTGCCGGAGACGCTCTCACCCTGGAAGGTGAAGGCGGCGGCATGGCCTGCGAAGCCGCTCAGCAAGGCAAGTGCGATCGGCTTGATGGTGATCCTGTTCATGATCCGGTCCTCCCGAATATCGATTCCGGATCAGCGGTCGCTGATCGCGCGCAGGTTGTCTGAGGTGTAGAAGGCGGACTTGTAGCGCGGGCTGTTGCCTTCGGTGACCCACTGGATGTCCTTGCCGGTGCCGGCGGCATGCAGGTCGAACACGTAGCGGCCTTCGCTCAGGTTGTACTGGGCAAAGCCGGCCACGTCGCAGGTGCCGGTCTCATACACGGGGATCAGGTAGCCCTCGCGGTGCTTCCAGATCTTGCCCTGGGCGTCGTAATCGTCGGCGGCCACCAGGTTCCAGCTGTCCTCGTCGAGGTAGAAGCTGCGCTTGGGCGCCACGTGGCGGGCACCGGACTTGACGGTGGCCTCGACCACCCACACCCGGTGCAGCTCGTAGCGCCGGTGGGACGGATTGACGGAGCCGGCCTGGGCGATGTCGTCGAACTTGGCGTCGAAGTCATACTCACCGAAGCTGTTGTAGGGCACGTAGATCTCCTTCTTGCCCAGCAGCTTCCAGTCGAAGCGGTCGAGGGTGCCGTTGAACACGGCCGGCTCGTCCAGGGTGTACTGGTTCTCGAAGCCGATCTGCGGCGCGTCGTAGGCGTAGGTGGGCATGCGCCGCACCCGGCGCTGGCCGGTGAAGTAATAGAAGGTCTCGCTGCCCGGCTGGTCGAGGAAGGTGGTCAGGGTGAAGGCCTGGCCGGCCAGCGCGGTGGGGGTGTTGTAGAGCAGGTAGGTGTAGTACTCCACGTCCGGCAGCTTGGAGAGCGGCTTGCTGCCCTTGGCGCCCCACGGGAAGAAGAAGGTCTGCTCGTTGCTGGCCTTGATCCACTCGTCCGAGCCCTTGCGCGGCGACACGGCGGTGATGGAGTTCTTGTACTCGACGGCCACGCCGCGGTAGCGCATCTTGGCGTTCCACATGGCCTGGGCGCCGTTCTCCGGGAAGGGGAAGGGATAGCCCGGCACATTGGCCTCCTTGAGGCTCCAGCCGTCGTCGCCGAGCTTGGCGAAGCCGACGTTCTTGCGCGTGTTGTCGGCGACGAAGTCGGGCACGCCACAGTTGCGGTGGGTCGGGTACACGTCCATGCGGTAGCCCTTGACCTGCTTGATGGTGGCCACCTGGCCCGGGGTCAGCTTGTCGGCGTACTTGGCCACGTTGCCGGCGTCGATCGAGAACAGGGGCTTCTCGCCCTTGTGGGCCCAGGCGGCGCCGCGGTTCTTGCCATAGGCCCAGCCGGCTGCCGGGGTTTCCTTGCCGCCCCAGGCCGGGATGCTGCCGTCCTTGCTGGCGGCCTTCTCGCCACCGGCAGGGGTCAGGTCCTTGCCGAGCCGCGACGGATCCTCGGCGCCGTGGGCGGCGAAGCTCACACCGAGGGCCAGCACCAGGGCGAGAGGCCGCCCGGCGCGCATGTTGAGTCTGTTCATCTGCGTTCTCCTGTGGGAATCGATGGAGCGTTCAGCTCATCGGATAGCGAAGCCATCGGCCTGGAGCCGATCGACCAGTTGTGCCCGGGTGCCCGGCGCGTCGTGGAAAGGGGTGTGCCGCAGACGGGCGACTTCGCGCTCCGTGTAGGGCTGGAAATCGGCGGGGACCTGGTCGCGGCTGAAGGCGAACACCATCCAGTTGAGCAGGGCCGCGGTGTCGGCGTGGCCGAGGGGCGAGTTGGCGGTGCCCGGCACCTGGACCAGGAAGTCCCGGCCGGCGGGCAGCCTCAGGAAATGCCCCACCGCGTTGCGCATGTCGGGAATGCCCGCCTTCGGCGCCCCGCTGCCGTCCATCTGGTGGCAGCCGGCGCAGTGCATCTGGTAGTCCCGCCGGGGGCCGGAGGCTTGCACGGGCAGGCCTGCCAGCAGCATGCCGAGGGCCACGGAAAAGACGGCGAGGCGCTTGCGGGCGGTCATGCTCAGCCGCCCTTCTTCACCGCCGGGCCGCCCCCAAGGGGAAGAGCCGCCCCCTCGGGGGGCAGCGACCCGCGCAGCGGCTGAGCGTGGGGGCCACTCTTAAGCAGTGCGTCGATGCGCTCGCGCAGCTTGCGGTTGTCGCCGGCGGCCACCGGCTTGCCCTGCAGGGCGCCGATCTCGTCGGCGGCGTAGGGCTGGAAGCCGGCGGGCAGCAGCGCGCCGTTGAGGCCGGTGAGCAGGTAGTTCAGCACGGCGGCGGCTTCGGCATCGCTGAGGGCGGCCGTGGCGAAGGGCGGCATGGCGCCGTTGTAGCGCTGGCCCTTCGATTCGATGGGGCCGGACAGCCCGCCACGCAGCACCCGCGGGAGGTAGGCCCGGCCCTCCTCCACCTGCAGGCGCTGGCCCAAGGCCTCGGCCAGCGGAGGTGCAAAACCCGGGGAGCCGATGCCCCCCGGCTGGTGGCAGACGGCGCAGTGCTTGTCGAACAAGGCTTCGCCGGCATCGTCGCCGGCCATGGCGGCATGGCTGCCGAGCAGCGCCGCAAGGCTGAGGATCAGGCGGCGCATGGTCAGCTGCTCCCTTCCGGCAGGCCGACGATCAGCGCCGTGGTGCAGTGGAACACCGACGAATCGTTGGCCATGCACCAGTTGACGTCGTTGTGCAGGCCCAGCCGGTAGCCCGGGCGCTCGCCCTGGCTGGTGTTGCACATGCAGCGGCCGCAGGCGGTCTTGCCGCAGCAGTCGTTGTAGCTGATCAGGTAGTCCTTGCCGTCCACCGGGTTGCGGCAGGTGCCGACCCAGGCCACCTTGGACGGTTCGGTGCCCGGCGGGCAGGTGGACACCGTGCCGCCGCAGCAGGAACAGAGGTAGCCGTCCTGGGCGCAGTAGCGCCAGTAGTCGCAGGCGGTGTCGTCCTTGGCCTGCTTGCGCTTGGTGGCCTCGGCGGCGAAGGCCTGGCCGGTGCGGTCGAAGGGCAGCACCGGCAGGGCGAAGGCGCTGCCCACCATCAGCCCGCCGATGCGGGTCAGCGCACTGCGCCGGGAGCTGCGCCGGGCCACGCCGCGGCTGCTGCGCTCCGACCAGCGGTCGAGCCAGTTAGCGATGAAATCCATGATTGACTCCTGTGTCGGGTGCTCGGTTGGATGAAGCTGCCGTTCAGGCCTGCTGTTCGATGTAGTCCTGCACCGAGGCGACGGTCAGTTCCTTGGCGGTGAACAGGCTCTCCAGCTGCTCGCGGGAATTGACCAGACCCTTGGCGCTGACCCGGCCGCGCTCGTCGATCAGCACGGCGTAGGGCAGCTTGGCGATGCGGTAGGCCATGCCCAGCTCCTGCGACAGCACGTAGGGGAAGCCGCCCAGCCCGGCCTTGCCCACGAAGGCGCGGTGCTCGGGCTCCTCGCCGTCCGAGGCCAGCACCACGCGCAGCCAGGCCGCCTCGCTGCGGCTGGCGCTCTTGATGATGGGCAGCAGCTTCTTGCACACCGGGCAGGTCGGCGACACGAAGAACAGCAGGGTGCTGTGGGATTGCGCGCCACCGAGGCGGACTTCCGGCCCGGTGAGGCTGGGCAGGGTGAAGGCCGGCGCCAGCTCGCCGGCCTTGGGGCCGGTATCGAGCATCAGGGCGCCCATCGGGGCGACCCGCTCGAACAGCACGCCGATCTGGCGGGCCAGGGCGAACAGGCCGACGACGAGGGCCAGCAGGACGACCCACTGGAGAACATTGGAAACGATCAAGGCTTCGGTCATGACAGACTCCCGGTTTGCATGGATTCGGGCTGGTTGGCCAGCAGTTGGTTGAGGGCGGCGTAGAGGCCCGCCAGGGCCAGGGTCAGGGCCGCCACGCTGAGGAAATCGACCCACACCAGCGGACGCCCGTTGTCGACTGCGGCGGCCACCAGCACGCCACCGAGCAGGGCCCCGTTGCGCATCACCAGGGCCCACGACAGGCGCGGCTGGCTGTCTCCGCCGCAGCCGCATTCCAGGTTGCTGCGGCCGCGCAGGACGTTGATCAGGATGGCGGCGGTGGACAGGCCGAGCACGGCGAGGGGCAAGAGCATCCAGGGGCCGTCGGGGCGCAGCACCACCACCACGCCGGCTGCCGCCTCGAGCAGCGGGAAGAGCCCGGCGAAGGCGCCCACCGCGGCGGCGGGCAGCAGGTCGTAGAGCTCGACGGTGGCGCGGAACACCTCCCGGTCGGCCAGCTTGCGCCAGGCGCTGCTCAGCAGCAGGATCGCCAGCGCCGCCGCACAGGCGTGGCCGGGTACGGGGTCGAACATGATGGGCAGGGCATCCATCACTGCAGCTCCAGCTGGATCGGCGTCTCGCCGATGGTCTTCATGGTGCGCAGCGGGCGCGCCTTGGGCCCCGACACATCGAGCTGGACGATGCGGTTCTTCTCCACGTCGAGGGCGTACAGGCGGGGCGCGTCGCCGCGGCTGACCGTCAGCACACCCGCCTCGTGGCCGGGGATGCGTTCGACGCGTTTGCGGCTGGCCAGGTCGAAGGCCCAGATCTCCTTGGCCGGATTCTTGTGGCTGCCCTCCTCGCCCTTGTCGTGCATGCCGACGAACAGGCGCTTGCTGGCCTCGTGGATGGCCACCAGCTGGTAGCCGCCCGGGCGCCAGGCCTTCTTGGCATCGGCGGCGGACAGCAGCGACCAGGGCGGCAGGGCCCGCGCTTCCTCACCGGAGAGGTCCAGCTCATGCACCTTGCCGTGGTAGGAGACAAACACGAAGCGGCCGTCGATGCGGTCGAAATTGGTGAAGACCGGGTCCTGGTCGGGGTCGAAGAAGGGCGCGCTCTGCTTGCGGCTCAGCACCTTGCCGGCATCGTCGAGGCTCACGGTGAGCATCGAGCCGTTGCCGCACATGGCCGAGAAGCGCCCGCGGGTGGTCGGTGACGGATAGACCGACCAGCAGCCCGGCGTCTGCACTTCGGCCAGCACCTTGCGGGCCTGCAGATCCACCACCGTCACCGAGGTGGCCGGCGTGGCGTTCTGGACGAAGAGCAGGCGGCCGTCGGCCGAGGTCTGCAGCAGGTTGCGCGCTGCCATGGCCTGGGCGTGGCGGGTCGGGATGACGATCTCGCCCTTCCAGCTCAGGGTTTCGGCGTCGTGGATGTCCACCACGTCGGTGCGCTCGCCGTGGTTGAGGCGGGCGTAGTAGGTGGTGGCGACGTAGATTTCCTTGCGCTCGGGGGACAGGGCCACCGACGCCGAATAGCCGGTGGACACCACGCCCAGGTAGCGCTCGCTGTCACCGTCTACGATGTGCAGGCGCCCGTCGATCATGTGGTTGAACGCCGGGTCCACCAGGTACATGCGCTGGGGGGTGGGCGGCGCCATCTTCACCACCCCGGTGGTATCCAGTCCGACGGCGCCGGCCGCCAGGGACGACATCATCGTCAGCCCGGCCAGCCCTTTCAGCGCCCATGCGATTGCCTTCACGCTCTTCTCCTCTCTCTGTGGAATCCGGCTCCCACTCCGCGGTGGAGCGCGGCGAGCCGGTCAGGTCGAGGCCATTCTAGGAACGGGGATCAGGCGAGCGTTATCCGGAATCCGAAAATCACTAACAAATTAGTAACACCAGGATTGGGCACTCGGAGTAGGATTGCCCCACAAAAGTGCAGGACCAAAAAACGAGAGGAGACGACAGATGAAGACACACAGCCCTGCGGGGTCAGGGCGCGGAAATTGCATGCTGGAGACAGCTGCCGTTCGCAGTTTCCGTTCACCCCTGACCCGAGGCCGTAGACCATGATTTCCCCGCCGGGCAGCCCGACTGCCCCATCGTCATTGCAGCTGAGCGACGGCGCGTCCTTCACCGAGTACTGGGCCGAGGATGCCGAGGAGCAGTCCCGCTACCTGTCCGGCTGGGACCAGCGCTACGAGCAGCTGTCCCCGGGCCCGTTCAGGGGCCACACCTCGGAGGTGCAGTTCTCCAAGCTGCAGGTCTTCCGCGAGCGCAGCAATTGCAGCCTCCAGGAGACCTGCAGCGTCCGCAAGGACGCCCTGGTGATCGGCGTGCCGGTCGCCCTCGAGGGCCTCGGCTGGTGCAACGGCTGGGCGCTGGACGGTGACACCCTGCTGCTCCACCGACCCGGCGACGACGTGCTGCTGCGCACGCCGGCCAGCCTGGACCTGATCGCCGTCAGCCTGCCCTGGTCCGACCTGGTCCATCATGCGCGGGCGATCAATGGCGACGAGCTGCCGGCGGCCATCAGCCGCAGCGGCCAGGCCCTGCACGACCCGGCCCTGGCCCGGGAGATCCGCAGCTTCCTGCTGTCGGTGCTGGACAGCATCAGCGCATCGCCGGCCATCCTCAATTATGCGGCGGTCCGGCAGGGCCTGAAGGAAGGCGTGCTCAATACGGTGATATCCGTTATTGGCAACGCGCCCCCCCAGAATGCCGCCCCGCGCACCTCGAAGGGGCGCCAGGCGCTGATCCTGCGCGCCATGGATTACATGCGTTCGCGGATCGGCGAACCCATCCCCATCACCGACCTGTGCGCCGCCCTGTGCGTGTCCCAGCGCACCCTGCAGTACTGCTTCGAGGAAGTCCTGCAGACCAACCCGGTGGCCTACCTCAAGGCGCTGCGCCTGAACGGCGTGCGCAAGGAGCTCAAGCGCGGCCGGCCCGCCGAGATCACCGTCCAGGACATCGCCGCGCGCTGGGGCTTCTGGCACCTGTCGCGCTTTGCCCAGGAGTACCGGCTGATGTTCGGTGAGCTGCCGTCGGACACCCTGCGCTCGGAGCGCGGCCTGCCGCCCGCGGCCAGACCGGCCACTGAACGGCCTCACTGAACGGCTCCACCGAGCTGCCGACCGGGCAGCCCCCGGGGCCGCGCACAGGCCCTGGGCCCGGCTTCAGCCCGGGATCTCGGCCTCGACCAGCTGGGCGAGCAGCTGCAGGGATTCCTGCCAGCCCATGTAACAGGCTTCTGGGGGAATCATCTCCGGGATCCCTTCCTGCACCACCTCCATCTCGGTGCCGCAGAACACCTGCCGCAGGGTGACGGTGGTCTGCATCTCGCCGGGCAGGTTCGGGTCGTCGAAGCTGGCGCTATAGCGCAGCTTCGCGGCCGGCACCAGCTCGCGGTAGGTGCCGCCGAAGCTGTGGGCATGCCCGGTATTGAGGTTGGTGAAGGACATCCGGTAGTGCCCGCCCACCTGCGCATCCATCTCGTGGACGCGGCCGGTGAAGCCATGCGGCGGCAGCCACTTGGCCATCGCATCCGGGTTGAGGAAGGCGCGGTAGATCCGCTCCGGCGGTGCCCGCAGCACGCGGTGCAGACGGATGGTGTGGGTGCTCATGATGGACTCCGGTGACGAGGACGAGCCTCAGCTTATACGATCACGGGTAGCTCCCGGGCAACTGCCGCAGCAGCCGGAAAAGGGGAACTACCCAAGCCATACCATTGACATCAAATTGCCGCTCCCGTAAGGTCCGCGGGCTATTATTTCAAATGGGTAGGCATGAACACACCGCTCCCCCGCCGCAGCTTTCTCGCTGCGGCTTCCCTGCTCCTGGCCGCGCCCTTCCGGCGCCTCCACGCCAGCGAAAGCCACCCGCCCATCCTGATCGGCCAGACGGTCGTCGAGTCCGGCCCCCTCGCTTCCCTGTCGCGCCAGCCCCTGCAGGGCATCCGCGCCCTGATCGAGTCGGTCAATGCCCAGGGCGGCATCTTCGAGCGCAAGCTCGAGATCCTCCGCGCCGATGACGCCTACGACGCCGACAAGGCTGCCGCCAACGTCCGCCGCTTCGCCGACAAGGGAGCCCTGGCCATCCTCATGCCGATCGGCACCAACCCGTCGGCCGGCGCCCTCAAGGCCGCCAACGAGCTGCGCATCCCGCTGGTCGGCCCCTACTCGGGCGCCCGGCCGGTGGCCCGCTTCTCGCCCTACGGCTTCTCCCTGCGGATCAGCTACGAGGACGAATACCGGCGCCTGATCGAGTACATGCTGCCGCTGGGCATCAACCGCATCGCCTTTGCCTACCACGACACCGCGGGCCCGCGCGGCGCCATGGAAGCCAGCCGGGACATCCTCGCCCAGAAGGGCGTGACCCTGCTCGGCAGCACCGCGATCCGCCTCGACAACAGCGACGCCGCCGAGCGCGCCGCCGAGCTCGCACGGCTCAAGGCCGATGCCATCCTCATGTGCCTCACCACCGAGGGCGCCAGCAGGTTCATCAGCGGCTACAAGGCCGCCGGCGGCAACTCCGGCTTTTATTCCTTCTCCTTCCTCAATGGCAGCGTGCCCCTGCGCGACATCGCCGAAGGCGCCAACGGGGTGATCATCTCCCAGGTCGTGCCCTTCCCCTGGAACACCACCCTGCCCATCGTCCGCGAATACCAGCAGGCCATGCGCAATGCCGGCATCGACGAGATCAGCCACGCCAGCCTGGAGGGCTACATCGCGGCAAAGGTCCTGGTGGAAGGCATCCGCCGCACCGGGCCGAAGCAGCTCCAGCCCGACAGCCTCAAGGCCACGCTGGAAGGCATGAACCGGGTGGACCTGGGCGGCTTCACCGTACGCTTCGGCAAGTCCATCCACGCCGGCTCGGACTTCTCCGAGATCAACCTGCTGCGCCGGGACGGCCGCTTCGTGAAATAGGCAGCCCCCTCAGGGCAGCACGAGATCCAGCAGCAGCTTGAGCCCGAGGGCCGTCATCACCGCCCCGGCGGCCCGGTCCAGCCACACCTTGGAGGCCAGGTAGCGGGCCCGCGGCGCCGCCGCCGACAGGGCCACGGCCACCACGCAATACCAGCCGGCCTCGATGAAGAAGACCAGCACCGGCACCGGCGCCACGCTCTGCCACGGCGCCCCGGGAGGCAGCAGGGAGGCGAAAACGGTGGTGTAGACCACCGCCGTCTTCGGGTTGCTGATCTGGGTGGCGAAGCCGATCGAGAACGAGCGCCAGCGCGTCCGCGGCGCGCCCTGCCCACCCGCCGCGTCGATCACCAGGGGCTTGGGGGCATCACGCCAGATGCGGTAACCCATATGGCACAGGTAGGCCCCGCCGGCGGCCTTCATCAGCAGGTAGAGCAGCGGCACGGCGGCGAA
Organism: Zoogloea dura; assembly: GCF_012927165.1. Taxonomy (GTDB): domain Bacteria; phylum Pseudomonadota; class Gammaproteobacteria; order Burkholderiales; family Rhodocyclaceae; genus Zoogloea; species Zoogloea dura. The sequence goes on along the minus strand of NZ_JABBGA010000014.1, from coordinate 132,112 downwards.
CACCAGCAGCAGCCCGAACAGCGCCAGCACCGCAAAACCGATGGCCCCGAAGCCCATGCCCAGGGCCACCGCCAGCGCGTCCTGGCGCGAGATGGCCAGGGCCGTGCGGGCCACCACCAGGAAACTGGGCCCCGGGCTCACCGCCCCCATGGCAATGGCCAGGGCGATGGCCGGAATGACAACCGACATCTCCACGAATGCTCTCCTTGAACTCGATCCGCGGTGGCCTCAGCCGGCCGCCGCGTCGTGCTCGGCGACATGGCCGGCCAGGCGTTCGCGCCGTGTCTGCAAGAAGACCACGAAGGCCAGCAGCAGCACCCCTTCGAGGATCATCGTGCGGCCGGGCCCGATGGCGGTGGCGATGAAGCCGGCCAGCAGGCCGCCGAGCGCGTCGAAGCCGAAGCGCCCCGAGGTGAAGAACGACACGATGCGGCCGCGCAGGCGGTCTGGCGCCATGCTCTGCAGGAGCATGTTGATGCCCACATTGCACACCGAGATGCCGAAGCCCAGCGCCACCATGGCCGCCATCGCCACCGGCAGCAGGCGGGTCCAGCCGAAGGCCAGCAGGGCCACGGCGCTCACCGTGGTGCCGAGGCTGATCGCCCCGATCAGGCCCGGGATAGAGCGCCGGGTGGCCAGAAAGACCGTGGATCCGAAAGCCCCGCAGCCGGCGGCGCCCCACAGCAGGCCGAGGGTGCGCGCGTCACCGGCAAACACGTCGGCGGCGAACACCGGCAGCAGCACGGCATAGGCCGAGGCGGTCAGGTTGAGGGCCATCAGCACGGTGATCAGCATGCGCACCGGCCAGGTGTGCCAGGCGTAGGCCAGTCCCTCCTTGAAGACATCCCCCACCGAGCCTTCGGCACGCGGCGTGCCGGCCACCTTGACCCGCGCCACGGCGACGAACAGGGCCACGAAGGTCAGGGCATTGAGGGCGAAGCAGGCCGCCTCCGAGGTGAGGCCCAGCAGCAGGCCCGCCACCGGCGGACCGATGAAACGCCCGGTGTTGAAGAGCATGGCATTGAGGGCCAGGGCATTCGGCAGGTCTTCCCGGCGCTCCACGAAGACGCTGATCAGCGACTGGCGCAGCGGCGTGTCGAAGGCATTGCACACCCCCAGGCACACCGCCATGAAGATCAGCAGGCCCGGCCCCACCCAGCCCAGCCAGGTCAGCCCCGCCAGCACCAGGGCCTGGGCGGCGAGCAGGCCCTGCACCCGCATCAGCCACTTGCGCTTGTCGTGCTTGTCGATCCACGCCCCTGCCAGCGGCCCGACCAGCAGCTGGGGGATCAGCGCGGCAAACGAGGTGATGCCCAGCAGCGCCGCCGACCCGGTGATGCGATAGACCAGCCAGGCCATCGCCACCTGCTGGATCCACGAGCCGAGGATGGACACCGCCTGGCCGAGGAAATAAAGGCGGAAATTGCGGTGCTCCAGGGCGCGCATGCCGGCGGGCAGGCGCAAGGGTGATGCAGAAGACTTGGGCATTGAGGCAGCGGTACGGGTGTGCGGCAGGGTGGCGACGAGGTAGCCGACGGGGCGGCGATGACTTCGCTAATATATTAATCGTTCCCGCCCCGGTCTGCCCACCCGGGCATTCCCGAACAGCCCGCGGGCCGACACGCCCCCGCGGGCCCGGGACGCTTGGCTCAGTGGCGGTAGGACGGATCGAGCCGGTCGACGATCCGGGTCAGGGCGGCCAAGGCATCTTCCCCGGCACCGAAGCGCGGATCGAAGTTGAGCGAGTCGGCCACGCATTTCTCGAGCACGGGCACCGGGATCTCCACCACCGGGCCCATGGACTGGGAGGCCAGCTGGATCTCGCAGGCCCGATTGACCAGCCACATCAGGGAGAAGGCCTGAGCCAGCGTGGCACCGATCACCACCGGGCCATGGTTGCGCAGCATCAATACCGGCTTGTCGCCTGCACTGCGGAGGATGCGCTCGCCCTCCTCCAGGTGCACCGTGATGCCCTCGAACTCATGCCAGGCCACCTTGCCGTAGAGCTGGGCCGCGTAGAAGTTGCTGTACGACAGGCCGTCCTTGAGGCAGCACACGGCCTGGGTCGGGGTGGTGTGCACATGCATCACGCAATGGCCGTCCGCCACCTTGTCGTGGATCGCAGAATGAAAGGTGAACCCCGCCGGATTGATGGGCCAGTCGGAATGACCGATCAGCCGGCCCTCGATGTCCACCTTGACCAGGTTGGAGGCGCAGACATCCGAGTAGTGCAGCCCGAAGGGGTTGATCAGGAAATGCTTGTCAGGCCCCGGCACGCGCAGCGAGATGTGGTTGTAGATCAGCTCGTCCCATCCCAGGTGGGCGAAGATCCGGTAGACACGGGCGAGGCGGACCCGCGCGTCCCATTCGGCGGCGCTGAAGCGCTCGGGGTGATCGTAGTAGGTGCTTTTGAAAGTCATGGTCATGGTCCTGTTGCGGGGGTGGAGTCAGCGGAGCGATTTGGCGGCGGCTTCCCGCGCGGCGGCGATGAGGGCTTCGCCGTTGATGTTGCGGGCCCGTGCGTCGGCCAGCCATTCCGTCTGGACGACCGCGGTGCGCTTGAGCAGGATCTCGTACTGCCCGGCCTCCATCACCGTCAGGGTGTGGCCAGGGAGGCTGCGGATGCGGTTGCGGGCGATGGTTGAGGCGTCGTCCCAGGCCTTGCCGTAGCGCTCCACCAGGGGCTCGCCGGAATTCCGGTCAACAATGGCCTTGAGGTCGGCGGGCAGCGCGTCGTACTTCTGCTTGTTCATGAGCAGCACCAGCACGGTGGCGCCCATGGCGGGACGATCCGCCGGGCTTTCCAGGTGGTGGCGGGTTACCTCATCCAGCTTGGTCGGCAACAGCACCTCCCACACCGCCGAAGCCCCATCGACCACCCCCTTGGCGATCGCCTCGGTCACCTGCGCCGGCGGCATCGCCACCGGCGTGGCCCCCAGCGCGGTAAGGGTGCGCGCAATGCTGCGGTTGGGGGAGCGGAGCTTGACGCCCTTGAAGTCGTCCGGCCCCGCCAGCCGCTTCGAGGCGGTGTGTATGTTCATGCCGCCGTCGCCATGCATGGCGAGCACCTTGTAATCCTTGTATTCCTCCTTCAGATGCTGCCCGTAGAAGGCCCAGATCGCCCGCCCGCCGGCCACGCCCCCCAGGGGCAGGATGCCCGGCAGCTCCAGGGCCTCGGTGCGGGGGAAGCGCCCCGGCGAGTAACCGGGCGCCGTCCACACGATGTCCGCCACACCGTTCCTGACCTGGTCCGCCAGCTGGGCCGGCGTGCCGCCGAGCTGCATCGAGGGGAAGAAAGCGCACCTGATGCGCCCACCCGACTGGCGCCCGAGCTCGGCGCACCAGGGCTCGAGGATCGCCTTCTGGGCAGACGCCACGGCGGGCAGGAAATGGGCAATCCGGAAAGTCACGTCCTGGGCCTGGACAGGCTGGACGACGGTCCACAGGCTCAGGGCGAGCAGGCCGGTTCTGAATGATGTTCGCATGGGGATCTCCTCCTTGTTGTTTGCGCGGCGGGCATCCAGCCCGCCGGCCAATCATAGGAAGGAGGTTCTGCCGTCACTATCCGGATCCAGCCCCCGCAGATCCGGATCCGGCGGATTCGTCAGCGCAGGGCGGCGCGGCGGGCGGTCTCCGAGGGGAGCTCGCCGAAATGCCGGCGATAGTCCGCTGCGAAGCGACCGAAATGGCTGAAGCCCCAGCGCAGGGCCAGCTCGGAGATCCCGCCGGGGGGCAGACCGCCATCCAGATCCCGCCGCACGCCTTCCAGGCGGACCTGCCGCAGGAAGTTCATCGGCGTACCGCCCCGCGCGGCGCGGAAGCCCTCGCTCAGGCTACGCACGCAGCACCCCGCCGCCGCCGCAATGAGGCTCAGGTTCAGGGGTTCGGCAGCATGGCTGCGGATGTACTCTTCGGCCCGCCGGACATGGCGGGGCGCCAGCGTGCGGGCCGGACGACGCAGGGCCGCGCTGTAGTTGTGCTCATGCTCGAACAACAGGTGCAGCAGGATTGTCTCCTCGATGCTGGCAAGCATGGGCTCGGGCATCGCGCGCCCCCCCAGGCCGCCCGCTCCTCCGACCCCATGCCCGGCATAGGCCAGCAGCACCTGGAGCATGCTCATCCAGCGCGCCGGGAGCTCACCCTGGCTCGGGCAGAAGGGCGCGAACACCAGCGGGCGGCCGAGGGGCTGACCGAGGAGGCTGGCGCAGCGCGCCTCGATGACGGCCTGCTCGATGCGCACATGACAACGCTCGCTGTCGTGGCTGAAATGCTTGCTCACCGCCTGGCCGGCCGAATCGACCACGATGAAGCCCGGCCCGCCCTCGGCCGTGGCGCCCGGCGTCCGGACCCGCGAGAAACCGCGCAGCTGGGTGGTCACCAGCACGAAGGGGCGGTCGCCCGACTGCTCGATCTCGACCTCCGCGCCAAAGGCCAGCGACGCCAGCCCGAGGCGCCCGACCCGGGTCCGCAGGAAGCGCATCCGGAAGTCGCTCCGCCCTCCCGTGAGATGCAGACGGTGGGTGTTATAGGCCCCCGACAGATGGCTGGAGGCCTCGTCCAGGTCCTCGCTCAGCAGGCGCTCGGCGCTGCTGCCGAGGGCCTGCTCGACGCACAGGCCGAGACGCAGGGCCTCGGAAAATGGATGCGGGGCGGCATCCTGGCATGCAAGCATGTTCATTTCGTCCATCCTCCATGAAATGCGGGGGGCCGTGCTCAGGGCGGAACAACCTTCCACCGGAACAGCAACCACCCGGCCACCGCCATCAGCGAGACGGCCAGGATCACCCAGGCCATCGCCCGGCCCGCAGGATCGTGAAGATAACTGACCGCCGCGCTGGCCAGCATGCCCAGGCCGAACTGCCCCGCCCCGAAGAGGGCGGCGGCGGCACCGCTGTTCTGTGGATAACGGGCCATCAGCAGCCCGACGCAATTGGCGCCGAGCAGGCCGGTCATGGACACCACCACGAACAGCCCCGCCATCACCGCCGGCACATGGCCCGCAGTACTGCTGGCCAGAAGGGCCAGGGCACCCAGCAGCCCCAGCAGCACCCCCGCGCCAACCATCGCGCGTGGCCCCCGGGAACGCACCAGGCGGCTGTTCACGTAATTGGCGCAGAAGATGCCAATCGCGTTGGCCGCGAAGACCAGGCTGAACGCCATCGGCGAGAAATGCTGCAACTCGATGAAATAGAAGGGGCCACCCGTGATGTAGGCGAACATGGCCGCGAAGGACATGCCCCCCGCCAGCAGCAGCCCGAGGGCCACCGGATCGCGCAGCAGCTGCCCGTAGGCCGCGAAAGCTCCGCCCAGGGACAGCCCGCCACGGCGGCTCGCCGGCAGGGTCTCCGGCAGACGCAGGCCAACCACCACAAGGCTCAGACCGCCCCACACCAGCAAGGCCACGAAGGTGCCGCGCCAGCCGCAGACATCGAGCAACAGGCTGCCGAGCAGCGGCGCCAGCAGAGGCGCCACCGCCGTCACCATGGCCATCAGCGACAGGCGGCGGATGGCCTCGGTCGGCGCATACACATCCCGCACCACGGCCCGGGCCAGCACCGAGGCGGCCCCGCCACCCAGGGCCTGCAGGAAGCGCGCGACCAGCAACTGCTCGATGGCCATGGCCAGGGTGCAGGCCAGGCTGGCCACCACGAACAGCCCGATGCCACCGAGCAGCACCCGGCGCCGCCCGAAGCGGTCCGACAACGGCCCGTAGAACAGCATGCCGGCCGAGAAACCGGCCAGAAACACCGTGATGCTCAGCTGCACCGCCTCCACGCTGGTCGCCAAACCCTGCGCAATGGCCGGCAGGGCCGGCAGGTAGAGGTCGATGGAGAGCGGCCCGAAGGCCACCAGGGCGCCGAGGAGCAGGATCAGCCCGCCGCCCTGCGGCGCCGGGGCGCCGCTCACAGCCCGCCCAGGGCCAGGTACTTCACTTCCATGTACTCATCCAGGCCGTACTTGGAGCCCTCGCGGCCGGTGCCGGAGCACTTGACGCCGCCGAAGGGGGCCACCTCGGTGGAGATCAGGCCGGTGTTGATGCCGACCATGCCGTACTCCAGGCGGCGCGAGACGCGCCACACGCGGGCGTGGTCCTTCGAGTAGAAGTAGGCGGCCAGGCCGAACTCGGTGTCGTTGGCGATGGCGATGGCCTCGTCCTCGGTCTTGAAGCGGAACAGGGGGGCCACCGGGCCGAAGATCTCCTCCCGCGCCACCTCCATGTCGCGGCTCACGTCGGCCAGCACGGTGGGTTCGTACCAGGTGCCGCCGAGGGCATGGCGCTTGCCGCCGGAGACGACCCGGGCGCCCTTGGCGATGGCGTCCTCAACCAGGCTCTCCACCTTGGCGATGGCCGGCTCGTCGATCAGCGGGCCCTGGGTCACGCCCTCCTCCAGACCGCCGCCCACCTTCAGCAGGGCCACCGCGGCGGCGAGCTTTTCGGCGAACTGGTCGTAGACGCCGTCCTGCACCAGGAAGCGGTTGCTGCACACGCAGGTCTGCCCGGCGTTGCGGTACTTGGAGGCGATGGCGCCGGCCACCGCGGCGTCCAGGTCGGCGTCGTCGAAGACGATGAAGGGGGCGTTGCCGCCCAGCTCCAGGGACAGCTTCTTGATGGTGGGGGCGCACTGCGCCATGAGCAGGCGGCCGACCCCGGTGGAGCCGGTGAAGGTGAGCTTGCGCACTAGCGGGCTGCCGGTCATCACGCCGCCGATGGCGCTGGCGCGGCCGGTGACCACGCTGAACACCCCGGCCGGCACACCGGCGCGGGCTGCCAGCTCGGCCAGGGCGAGGGCCGACAAGGGGGTCTGCTCGGCCGGCTTTAGCACGATGGTGCAGCCGGCGGCGAGGGCCGGTGCCACCTTGCGGGTGATCATCGCCGAGGGGAAGTTCCACGGAGTGATGGCAGCGCAGACGCCGACCGGCTCCTTGGTGACGACGATCTGGCGGTCGCGGGCGGGCGAGGGAATCACGTCGCCATAGGCCCGGCGTGCTTCCTCGGCGAACCATTCGACGTAGGCCGCGGCGTAGGCGATCTCGCCCTTGGCCTCGGCCAGGGGCTTGCCCTGCTCCAGGGTCATGATGCGGGCCAGGTCGTCCTGGTGGGTCAGCATCAGGTCGAACCAGCGGCGCAGGATGCGCGCGCGCTCGGCGGCGGTGGTCTCGCGCCAGGTGGCGAAGGCCCGGTCGGCGGCCTGGAAGGCGCGCTCGGTCTCGGCGGCGCCGCAGCGCGGCACATGGGCGATCACCGCGCCACCGGCCGGGTTGGTCACCGGGAAGGTCTCGCCGCTGTCGGCGCCGACCCACTGGCCGTCGATGTAGCAGGCCTGCCGCAGCAGGGAGGGGTCCTTGAGGTCGAGCATGGGGCTGTCCTTGATGTGGCTGTCTTGTTTGGATTCTTGGTCAGAATCAGTAAGCGGCGCCGGCCTTGCCTGCGCCGGCATCCTTGAAGCTGGCGGCCAGCTTCACGGCGGCATTGCGCAGCAGCAGGGTGTCCACGCCGACGGCGATGAAGGAGGCGCCGCTGTCGAGGTAGCGCGCTGCCGCTGCCGGGTCGGCCGAGAACACGCCGGCCGCCTTGCCGGACTGGCGGATGCGCGCCAGGGTGTCGGCGATCACTGCCTTGACCTCCTCGTGCCCCGGGTTGCCCAGGTGGCCGAGGGAGGCGGCCAGGTCGGCCGGGCCGATGAACACGGCATCGACGCCCTCCACGGCGAGGATCTCGTCCACCGCGGCCAGGCCGGCACGGGACTCGACCTGCACGATCAGGCACATCTCGGCGTCGGACTCGGCGAAGTAGCCGTCCACCCCGTTCCAGCGGGCGGCCCGGGCCAGGGCGGTGCCCACGCCGCGGATGCCGCTGGGCGGATAGCGCATGGCGCGCACCAGGGCGCGTGCCTCGTCGGCCGATTCGACCATCGGCACCAGCAGGGTCTGCACGCCCACGTCGAGGTATTGCTTGATCCGCGCGGGGTCGTGGTCGACGGTGCGGACCACCGGGCGCACCGGGTAGGCGGCGATGGCCTGGAGCTGGCGCATCACGCTCTCGGGGGTGTTGGGGGCGTGCTCGCCGTCGATCAGCAGCCAGTCGAAGCCGGTGCCGGCCATGACTTCGGCGGAGTACGGGTCGCACAGGCCGAGGAAGACGCCGATCTGGGTCTCGCCGGCCTGGAGGGCGCGCTTGAAGGTGTTGCGGGGCATCTGCATGGCGGGTCTCCGGGGCTCAGGCGAAGCGGCAGGTGATGGCGCCAAGGGGGCCGTAGTCGGCGTGGAAGGTGTCGCCGGGGCGGGCCGGTACCGGGCGGGTGAAGGACCCGGCGAGGATCACCTGCCCCGCCTCCAGGGCCACCCCGTGGGGGGCGAACTTGCGGGCCAGCCAGGCGATGCCGTTGGCCGGGTGGTTGAGCACCCCGGCGGCGACGCCGGTCTCCTCGATCACGCCGTTGCGGTAGAGCAGCGCCGATACCCAGCGCAGGTCCACGTCCATGGGCTTGATCGGCCGGCCGCCCATCACGATGCCGGCGTTGGCGGCGTTGTCGGAGATGGTGTCGAAGACCTTGCGCGGGCGCTTGGTGGTGGGGTCCACCCGGTGGCAGCGGGCATCGATGATCTCGATGGCCGGGATCACGTAGTCGGTGGCCGAGAGCACGTCGAGCAGGGTCAGCTCGGTGCCCTCGAGGCGCTTGCCGAGCACGAAGGCCAGCTCCACCTCCACCATCGGGGCGATGAAGCGGGCGGGGATGTCGGAGCCGTCGTGGAAGAACATGTCGTCCAGCAAGGTGCCGTAGTCGGGCTCATCGATCTGCGACGACTGCTGCATGGCGCGGGAGGTGAGGCCGATCTTGTGGCCCTTGATGACCCGGCCTTCGGCGAGCTTGAGCCCGATCCAGGTCTTCTGGACGGCGTAGGCGTCTTCGATGGTGATGTCCGGATGCTGCAGGGACGGGGCGAGAATCTGCTCGCGGGTCTGTTCGGCGGCGTGCAGTTGGCGCGCCAGGTCGAGGTGGATGTCGGGGCTCAGCATGTCGGGTTCTCCTTGTGGCGTCGCTCAGCTTTTCTTGTAGCGGGCGTGGATGTTGTTGTGCTTCCAGGTCCCGGCTTCGGAGAACTCGACGATCTCCATCGAGAGGGCCAGGCCGCGGCGGGCGAAGAGTTCGGCGAAGTGATCCTTCAGCATCGCGAAGAGCTCATCGCCCACCTTCTGCTTCTCCTCGGCCGTGCGCCCCGCCCCCATCTTGAAGGTGAGGTGCACGAAGGCGTCGTCGGCCGAGCCATCGGCCACGCAGTAGTCGGTGAGGCAGATGGCACGGGCGCGGATGCCGCCGATGGGGAACACCCCACCCTGGGCCAGGACGACCTGGTTGGTCTTGCGCAGCAGGCCGGGGATGTCCCCCTCCGCCTTCAGGTTGTCGGTGTATTCGTAGATGAGGTGCGGCATCGCGCGGCTCCTGGAAAGGGGTCAGACCGGGAAGATCGCGTTGATCTGGCCGGTGCCGGAACTGGGGAAGAAGGGGGTCACGACCTCGACCTTGCCCTGGTAGGCGTCCCAGCCGAGGGCGCCCAGCAGCATCGCGGTGTCGTGCATGTTGCCTTCGCCGTGGCACTTGTCGGCGTACTCGGGGAGCATGGCGCAGAAGGTCTGCCAGTCACCGTTCTTCCACATCTCGACCACGGTGTGATCGACGGTCTCGAGGAAGGGGCTCCACATCTTGTGCAGGAACTGCTCGGACACGCCGTTCTGCGCAAAACGGTGGGACAGCGAGCCGGAGGCCAGGAAGGCCACCTTGCCGTCGTACTGCTCCTTGACGGCCTTGGCCATGGCGGCCCCCAGGCGGACCGAGTCGTCGAGGTTGTGCACCGTGCACAGGGCCGACACCGACACCACCTTGAAGTGGCGGTCGGCGTTCATGTAGCGCATTGGCACCAGGGTGCCGTACTCGGGCGCGAGGCTGGTGTCGGAGTGGGCACGGGTGCGCACGCCGGCGGCCGTGGCGGCATCGGCCAGCAGGTGGCCGAGGGCCGGGTTGCCGTCGTAGGCGAAGGGCAGGTTCTTGATGAAGTGGGGCAGCTCGTTGCTGGTGTAGACGCCCTCGAACTTCGGCGCGCAATTGACGTGGTAGCCCGAGTTGACCAGCCAGTGGGTGTCGAACACCACGATGGTGTCCACGCCCAGCTCGCGGCAGCGGCGGCCGATCTCGATATGGCCGTCGATGGCGGCCTGACGGCAGCCCTTGTGTTCGCCTTCCATCTCCGACAGGTACATGGACGGCACGTGGGTGATCTTGGCGGCGAGGGCGAGTGTGCCCATGGTGTTCTCCTTCAAATTCCGGTGGTGTGGGTGGGTCCGCTAAGGCTTAGGGACGGCTCTCTGCCGGAGACGGGTGCCGGGCGGGTTCTCGTGCGCCTGCCCTGGCCCCCTGGGTTTCGGTCAGACGCCCCAGCGCGGGATGTGGTGCTCACCGTAGGACACGGCAATGTTCTTGGCTTCGCAGAACACCTCGTAGCTGTAGTGATTGCCTTCCCGGCCGGTGCCCGAGGCCTTGCTGCCGCCGAAGGGCTGGCGCAGGTCGCGGACGTTCTGGCTGTTGACGAAGGTCATGCCCGATTCGATGGCCTTGGCCAGGCGGATGGCGCGGCCGGTGTTGTTGGTCCACAGGTAGGACGACAGGCCGTAGATGGTGTCGTTGGCGATGGCCACGGCCTCTTCCTCGGTCTTGAAGCGGATGATGCAGGGCACCGGGCCGAAGATCTCCTCCTGGGCGATGCGCATCTTGTTGTCCACGTTGGCAAAGACGGTGGGCTGGACCCAGAAGCCGTTCTTGAAGCGCTCACCGACCACCGGGGTGCCGCCGCCGAAGACCACCTCGGCGCCCTCCTGCTTGCCCAGCTCGATGTAGTAATTGACCTTGTCCTGGTGGCCCTTGGAGATCATCGGGCCGATCACGGTGTTCGGGTCCATCGGGTCGCCGACGGTGAGGCGGGCGGCGCGGGCGGCGAAGTCGGCGACGAATTTGTCGTAGATGCCGGCCTGCACGATGATCCGCGAGCCGGCGGTGCAGCGCTCGCCGTTGTTCGAGAAGATCATGAAGATGGCCGCGTCGAGGGCGCGCTCGTAGTCGGCGTCATCGAAGATGATGAAGGGCGACTTGCCGCCCAGCTCCATCGAGAACTTCTTCAGGCCGGCGGCCTTGACGATGCGGTTGCCGGTGGCGGTGGAGCCGGTGAAGGAGATCGAGCGCACGTCCGGGTGCGACACCAGCGGCTCGCCGGCGGTGTCGCCGAAGCCCTGCACCACGTTGAAGACGCCCGGCGGGATGCCGGCCTCGAGGGCCAGCTCGCCGAGGCGGTGGGCGGTGAGGGGCGACAGCTCGGACATCTTCATCACCGCCGTGTTGCCGAAGGCCAGGCAGGGCGCGGTCTTCCAGGTGGCGGTCATGAAGGGCACGTTCCACGGGGAGATCAGCGCGCACACGCCCACCGGCTGCCACAGGGTGTAGTTGAGGTGGCCGGTGTCGGAGTCGTAGGTCTCGCCGTGCATGTGCTGGATCAGCTCGGCGAAGTAGTAGAAGTTGTCCGAGGCGCGGGGGATCAGCACGCGCTTGGTCTGGTTGGTGACCTGGCCGCAGTCGGCGGTCTCCAGGTCGGCGATCTCGGCCACGTTGGCTGCGATCAGGTCGCCCAGCTTGCGCACCAGGCGGGCGCGCTCCTTGACCGGAGTGGCGGCCCAGCCCGGGAAGGCGGCCTTGGCGGCAGCCACGGCGGCGTTGATCTCGGCTTCGCCACCGCTGGCCACCTCGGCGATCACTTCGCCGGTGGCCGGGTTGATGGTCTGGAAGGTCTTGCTGCTCTCGACCTGCTGGCCGTTGATGATGTGTTTGATCATGCTGTGCTCGCTTTCTTATGCGGTGGCGGACCAGGTCTGGTCATCGACGATGGTGTTGATGAGGCAGCCGACGCCCTCGATCTCGGTTTCGACCACGTCGCCGGCCTTCACGTCGGCCAGGCCCTCGGGGGTGCCGGTCAGGATCACGTCGCCGGGGTTGAGGGTCATGAAGGACGACAGGTAGGCGATGAGGGTCGGGATGTCGAAGATCATGTCGGCGGTGGTGCCCTGCTGGGTGGTCTTGCCATTCACCCGGGTGCTCAGGGCCAGCTTCATCGGGTCGGCGATCTCGTCCCGGGTCACCAGCCAGGGGCCCAGCGGCGTGCAGGCGTCGCGGTTCTTCACCCGCAGGTTGGGCCGGTAGTAGTTTTCCAGGTAGTCGCGGATGGCGTAGTCGTTGGCCACGCTGTAGCCGGCGACGTGGTCCATGGCGTCTTCCTTGGCGATGCGGTAGCCGGTCTTGCCGATCACCACCGCCAGCTCGCACTCGTAGTGCATGTAGGTTGCGTCGGCCGGCCGGCGGCTGAAGGCCTTGTGCCCGGTGATGGCATTGGGCCCCTTGAGGAAGACCAGCGGGGTCTCGGGGGCCTTGAAGGCCAGCTCTTTGGCGTGGTCGGCATAGTTGAGGCCGAGGGCGAACACCGTGCCCACCTCCACCGGCGGCAGCCAGGTGAATTGCCCTTCGGCAATCTCGCGGCCATCGGCCAGGCGGACCTTGGCGTCGCTGCCCGGGGTGACTTCATGGATGGCGCCCTGCCAGGCGATGCGTCCGAACTTCATGCTGCGCCCTCCCCGGCTGCAATCTCGAATTCCACGGAACCCACACGATCGGCCTCGACCCGCACGCGGGAACCGGTACGGGCCTGGGCGGCCTGCCAGGTGACACCCACCAGCAGGGTGTCGCCGCGCCGCAGGGTCATGAATTCGGACACATCGGCCACCAGGGTCGGCACATCGCGCACCAGGTCGGCCAGGCTGCGGGTGTGCACCAGGCTGCCATCGACATAGGTGCGCAGGCTGATCGACGCCAGGTCGCCCACCTCCGCGGCCGGCACGACCCGGCTGCCCACCGGGCAGGCGCCGTCGAAGCACTTCTCGCGGATGGCCGGGCGGTAATAGCTGACATGGGGCAGGCTCAGGTCGGCCACCACCACGTAGCCGGCAATGGCAGCGGGCACCGCCTCCGGCGCCAGGCGCGCGGCGCCCTGGCCGAACACGATGCCGAGCGTGGCCCCCACCTCGACAGCGGACTCGCCAGCCGGCAGGCTTACCACGGCGCCGCTGCCCACCACGGTGCCGGCGGGCTTGATGTAAAGGACAGGCGCCTTGGGCACCCCCTTGTAAGGCGCATCGGCCAGGGCCGCCCCCATCCGTCCGAGGCTATCCCGGTCGTTCAGGATGACGCCGTAAACCGCTCCGCTGACTGCGGGCTTGTGAGCTTCCACCACTCTCTCCTAGGCTGTTCGGCGCCGTCTGCGCGACGGCGGCCGGGTGCGGGAATTCAGTTCTGCGGTCCTGCGTGCCCAGGGGCACATCATGAACCGGATTCATTCACTAACATAGTAGTAATTTGATCACTACGATATTAGTAAGTCAATAGCCAGAAATGGCAAAGTGCCGATGTGGCATGCCCCCGCTCTCCCCGCGCCGGTCCACGCAAAAGCCCCGGCCCCCCCAAGAAATCACGGGGGCGCCGGGGCCATGCCTGCAGGGCGGCAGCGGGGGCACCCGCCCCCGCGCTCGAACGTCAGAACACCTTCAGCAGCCGCGTCTGGATACCCCGCGTCACCGGGCCGTCCTGGACCTGGGTGTCGTGGCTGTACTGCACGATGAGCTGCCAATCGGGCGCCAGGAAGCTCGCTGCCGACAGGGTCAGGTTGCCGTTGTTGCGGTTGTCGGCCAGGGTCACCCCGTTCAGCGTGTCCTTGGCGCCCCAGCTGTGGCGGTAGGACACACTCAGGTGGGTGGCGTCGGAGACGTGGTAGCGCAGGTGGGTGTGGGCCTGCAGCAGCGGGTCGCGGCGGGCGCCGGTGTCCCGCTGGTCCTGGTAGAACTCGGTCTCGCCGATCACGTCCAGCGACCACTTCGGCGCAAACCGGCGCACATAGCCCACCTGGAAGTCGGTGGCCCAGCGGTTGTTGCTCAGGGCGAAGCCCTGGTTCTTGTCGCTGCCGGTAGGCGCCGTGACCAGCACAGTCCAGCCCAGGTGCTCGCCCTTTTCGAAGTCGGCAAGGGTCCACAGGGTGCCGCCGAAGATCACGTCACCGATCCCCGAAGTCTCCTTGTCGGCCAGGCCGATCTTCTGGCGGCCCACCGGCACGATGATCTGCGGGTCGACGATGTAGTCACCCCACTTGGTGAAATGCACATAACGCAGCAGGGCCAGGTCGAGGGTCAGCCCCAGGTCGCCGGCGACCTTGCGGCCTCCCGCGTTGAGGGTGTCGGCGGTGTGGTGCTGGGTGTACAGCAGGGCCAGCCGGGTGCCCGGCGGGGCGGCTTGGTAGTCGCCGGCATCGGGCTTCACGTCGGCATGGGCGGACGTGGCGGCGCAGGCCAGGGCCACGGCCAGGGAAAAGTGCTTGTTCATGTCTGTCTCCGTTGGAATTCTCGGGATATCCCGGGCCGGCACGCCAGCCCGGGAGGATGGCGTCAGGCCGCCGGGGCAAACCACGCCGGGCCGGGGCGGTTCTGCAGGGTGATGGCCTTGAGGTGGGTGTACATGTTCAGGGTCTCGCGGCAGTACTCGCTGCCGATGCCGCTTTCCTTGAAGCCACCGAAGGGCGAGCCGCTGGCCAGGTTGAAGTAGCTGTTGATCCACACCGAGCCGGCCTCCAGGCGGTCGGCAGTCTCCAGCGCCCGGGCCAGGTTGGTGGTGTACAGGCCGGCGGCGAGGCCATAGCGCACGCCATTGGCCTGGCGCAGCATGTCCTCGTAGTCGCTCCAGCGGATCACCGACAGCACCGGGCCGAAGATCTCCTCCTGGGCGATGCGCATGTTGCTGTTGGCCTCGAACACCGTGGGCGCGATGAAGTGGCCGGCCTCGTTGCCGTCCACTGCCACGCGCTTGCCACCGCACAGCAGATTGGCGCCCTCGGCCTTGCCGATCCCGATGTAGTCCATGACCCGGCGCCCCTGCTCGGCCGACACCAGGCTGGACAGGGTGGTGTCCTCCGCCAGCGGCCCACCGACCCGGACCCGCTCCATGCCGGCCACCAGGCGGTCGATGAAGCGGTCGTAGATGCCGTCATGGACGAACAGGCGGGTGCCGGCCAGGCAGGACTGGCCGTTGCAGTACAGGGTGGCGAACATGGCGTTATCCACCACCGCGTCCAGGTCATCGATGTCCGGGAAAACGATGTTGGGGCTCTTGCCACCCAGTTCCAGGGAGGCCGGTACCAGTCGCCGGGCGCCGGCGGCGGCGATGATGCGCCCCACCTCCGGGCTGCCGGTGAAGGACAGCTTGGCCACGTCCGGGTGGGCGGTCAGGGCGGCGCCAGCTTCATCGCCGTGGCCGGGTACCACGTTGATGACGCCCGGCGGGAAGATCTTCGCCACGTGCCGGCACAGTTCCAGGGTGCTCAGGGAGGCGTTCTCGTCCGGCTTGAGCACCACGGTATTACCCGCCGCGACGGCCGGGGCGATCTTGAAGGCGGCCATGATGGCCGGCACGTTCCACGGGATGATCAGGCCGCACACGCCATAGGGCTCGCGCTTGGCCACCAGGTAGCCGTTGGGGATGGGCCGACCGAAGCCCTCGTGGGTGACCACCGCGGCGGCGAAGTAGCGGTACTGGGCGACGGCGATGGCGTGGTCCTTCGACGTTTCCCACAGGCGCCGGCCGATATCCACGGCATCGACCCGGGCCAGGCGGTCGGCGTCGGCGGCCAGCGAATCGGCCAGGGCCAGCAGCATGGCGGACCGCTCTTCGGGCTGCAGCGCTTTCCAGCCCGGCAGGGCGCGCCGGGCGGCCTGCACCGCGGCATCCACTTCGACCGCGCCGCAGCGGGCGATGTCGGCCAGATGCTCGCCGGTGGCGGCGCCGACGGCCGGGAAGACCTCGCCGGCCACCGGCTGGAAGACGTTGTCGATGAAAGCTCCGTAGCGGCTCTGTAGCGCCAGGTCTTGGGCAGTACTCATGATGGGGATCTCCTCGTTCTGGGTGGTGGGCCCCGCTGGGTCGGGGTTCGGCGGATGGTGGTGGCGCCCCCGCCAACGAGCTATCCGAAGTCCGCGCGCCTATCCGCTATCCGCAACCAGCTGCGCCAGGCGAACAAGGCGATTCGTGATGCGGACAGCGATTCGGATTACGGATATCCGGGTGGATGGACGCTGGCCGACACTCCTCCCGGCACGCCCCTGCCGGCGCGTTGCATTCCACCCAGAAACAGGAAGGAGACACCCATGACCGACAAGAACATTCCCCCCTCCCTCGAGGCCGGCGACCGCCTCGACCGGCTCGAAGCCCTGGCCATGAGCGGCCGGGTGGACCGCCGTGGCTTCATCCGCCAGGCCACCGCCCTGGGCCTCGGCCTCGCCGCCGCCAGCCTCAAGGTGGACCAGGCCTTCGCCATCGCCGACAACCAGAAGGCCCTGCGCGAGGCCTTGCGCGGCAGCTACGACTACATCGTCTGCGGCGCCGGCTCGTCCGGGTCGGTGGTGGCCCGGCGCCTGGCCGAAAACCCGGACGTGAAGGTGCTGCTGCTGGAGGCCGGCGGCACCGACGACGCGCCGAGCATCCTCAACCCATCGGTGTGGTACACCAACATCGGCGGCCCCTTCGACTGGGGCTACAAGGTCCAGCCCTTCGAGGGCATCAACAACCGGACCATCCTGTCCCCGATGGGCAAGGCCCTGGGCGGCGGCTCCAGCATCAACGCGATGATCTGGGCCCGCGGCCACAAGAACGACTTCGAGATGTGGGCCCGCGAAGCCGGCGACGCCTCATGGGGCTATGCCCATGCGCTCGAGATCTACAAGCGCATCGAGGACTGGCAGGGCGTGCCCGACCCCGCCCGCCGCGGCAAGGGCGGCTTGCTCTACATCCAGCCGGCGCCCAATCCCAGCCCGCTGGCTCCAGCCATGGTCGAGGCCGCCGCATCAATCGGCATTCCCGGCGTGGCCGATCACAACGGTGCGATCATGGAAGGCGATGGCGGCTGTGCGGTAGCCAACGTGCGGCTGCGCGACAACCGGCGACTCAACGTCCCCACCGACTACCTGCACCCGGTGATGGCCCAGCCCAACCTGACCGTGCTGACCCGCGCCCACGTCAACCGCCTGGTCATGGACGGCAAGCGGGCCGCCGGCGTCGAGTTCGAGTGGGACGGCCAGATTCGCCGGATCCGCGCCAGCCGGGAGGTCATCCTCAGCACCGGGGCCATCCACACGCCGCGGATCCTGATGCTGTCGGGCATCGGCGACGCCGCCGAGCTGAAGCGCCTGGGCATCGCCACGGTGATGCACCTGCCCGGTGTCGGCCAGAACTTCCAGGACCACACCATGATCGGCGCCTGCATGTGGGAGCCGCGGGAACCCATCGCCGCCCGCAACAACTCCGCCGAGGCGACCTTCTTCTGGAAGAGCGACCCGAGCCTCGACACGCCCGATCTGCAGCCATTCCAGATCGAGGTGCCCTATGCCTCGGAGGTCCACGCAAAAAATGCGGCGCCCGGCGCCTGGGTGATCAACCCGGGCATCGTGCGCCCCAAGAGCCGCGGTTTCCTGCGCCTCACCTCCGCCGACCCGAAGGCCATGGTCGAGATCCACGCCAACACCCTGCAGCACCCGGACGACCTGAAGGCCCTGCGCCGGGGCGTGGAGATCTGCCGCGAGCTGGGCAACTCGGCGGCCATGAAGCCCTTTGTGAAGCGGGAGGTGATGCCGGGCCCGATCAAGGGCAAGGAGCTGGACGAATTCATCCGCAACGGGGCGGTGTCCTACTTCCACCAGACCTGCACGGCCAAGATGGGCCGCGACAGCATGTCGGTGGTCGATGCGAAACTGAAGGTCTATGGCATCGAGGGGCTGCGCATCGCAGACGGCTCGATCATGCCGCGGGTGACCACCGGCAACACCATGGCCCCCTGCGTGCTGATCGGCGAGCGGATGGCCGAGATCCTCAAGGCCTGACGCCGTCTTTACCTGCTCCCGCCGCGACGCGCCCGCTGGGCATTGATGAGCGTCGCGGAGGGACTTTCGCCGAAACGCTCGCGGTAATAGCGGGAAAATCGGCCCAGATGGAAAAAGCCGTTGGCAAGGGCGATATCGGTCACCGAATCGCCCTCGCCGGCTTTCTGCAGGAATTCCCTCACCCTCTTCAGGCGCAATTCCCGCAAATAAGCCGAGGGGGTCATGCCGCACCATTCCTGGAATGCGATCTCCAGGGTGCGCACGCCCACGCCCAGATGGGCGGCCATTTCGGAAATAGAAAATCCCGCCGGCCCGAATTGCCCGCCGGCCAGGCTTTCACGCACGAATTCCTCGGCCCGGCGGATCAGGCGCGAGGGCAGTCGCGCCTGCGGGCGCTCGAGTTCGGTGCTGAAGTTGTGGGGTACGCCGCGCAACACGGTGGTGAGCACGAACTCCTCGAGCGACGCCGCGGCGGGGGCCGGCAAGGCCTCGGAGCCGCTCTCGATGAGCTGCAGCAGGGCGCTCCAGGTGGCTTCGAGATGAGCCGGGAAAGGCGCCAGATCGAAGCGCAGATCGTCCTCCAGGGGCCGCCCGAGCCAGCGGCTGCACAGGCTTTCCAGGCGTTCCCGGTCGAAGCGCAGGCTGGTCTGGGAGAACTCCGCATCGAAATCGAAGGTGGTGGCCAGGTTGGCCGACACCACCATGGTCTGCCCCGCCCCCCAGGTGGCTTCCGCCAGGCCCTGGCGGACCCGGGCCGCGCCGGAGCGGCCCCGCATGACCAGGAAGAGATCGCGGAAATTGCCCGCGTCCACCTTGACCTCGGCGCCGTAGCGTAATTGCACCACGGGCCAGTTATCCGCCCCCGTGACGGAAAGACAGGTATTCAGTCCCGACGCTCGCCGCCCGAGACGTAATTGGTGAGGACAATAGACCTCGCGGACCGCATCAACGGCCAGATCGAAATCTCGGGTCTGAATATGATTGCGCATCACCAACCCCCGGGGCTCCATTTTTATTTGATGATCGGGAATCAAGGGTAATTTCCGAACCTGGATTCTCCCAGAACGGGCTCAATGCGCAAGAGTAGTTTCCAGTACCTTCCCAAAATAAAAAAACCCGGCCATCCATCGACGGCCGGGCAAATGTCCGGGAGGCACCCCGGCACAGGGAAAGACGATCCAATGAGCGTAAGGCTCAGCCCTTCATGATCTTCACCGTCTGCAGGGACAGGTACTCCTCCAGGCCGTAAAGACCGAACTCGACGCCGACGCCGGACTGCTTGACGCCGCCAAAGGGCGCATCGGGCTGGACGGCGCCGTGTTCGTTGATCCACACGCTGCCGCATTCCAGGCGCAGGGCCAGGGCCGCGGCGCGGGCGGTATCCGGCGACCAGATGGAGCCGCCAAGGCCGTTGTCGCTGGCGTTGGCCTGGGCGATGGCGTCCTCCAGGTCGGCGTAGCGGATCACCGGCAGCGCCGGGCCGAACTGCTCCTCGTCCACCACGCGCATGCCGGCGCGGGCGTCGGCGATGATGGTCGGGGCGTAGAAATAGCCGTCGCCCTCCAGCGCATGGCCGCCGGCGAGGATGCGGGCGCCCTTCTCCCGGGCATCGTCCACCAGCGCCGCCACGAGCTTGCGCTGGGCCGGGTTCTGGATGGGGCCGAGCTGGGTGGCAGGGTCGAGGCCGTTGCCCACCTTCACTTCGCCGGCCAGGCGGGCCAGCTCGGCGCACAGCTCTTCGTAGAGGGCGTCGGGCACGTAGAGGCGCTTGAGGCAGGCGCAGGTCTGCCCGTTGTTGTGGAAGGCCACGCCGAAGAGCTTGGGCGCCACCGTCTTCGGGTCGGCGTCGGGCAGCACGATGCCGGCGTCGTTGCCGCCCAGCTCGAGGGTCAGCCGCTTCAGGGTGGCGGCGGCGTTGCGCATGATGTGGCGGCCGGTGGGAGTGGAGCCGGTGAACACCATCTTGGCGATGCCCGGGTGGCCGGACATGGCGGTGCCGACGTCGGCGTCGCCGGTGACCACGTTGAGCACGCCCTTCGGCAGCACGCTGTTGGCCAGCTCGACGAAGCGCAGGGTCGCCACCGGGGTCAGGGAGGCCGGCTTGAGCACCACGGTGTTGCCCGCCCGCAGGGCTGGCATGACGTGCCAGATGCAGATCATCAGCGGCCAGTTCCAGGGGGTGATGGAGCCCACCACGCCCAGCGGCTTGCGATGCACTTCGATGCGCGCATCGGCGTTGTCCTGGATTACGTCCACCGGGATGTCGAGGCTGGCGGTGACCCGGGTCCACGCGATGGCGCCGCCCACCTCCATGCCGGAGCCGACGTTGTTGAGGCCGCCCATGGGCTTGCCGGTCTCCTGGGTGACCAGCGCCATGAACTCGGGCATGTTGGCCTCCAGGAGGTCGGCCAGCTGCATCACGTATGCCCGCCGATTGGCGTCGGACAGGGCGCTCCAGGCCGGGAAGGCGGCCCGGGCGGCGGCCACGGCCTGGTCCACGTGGCTGGCGTCACCGGCGGCGACGCTGGCGAAGGGTTGGCCAGTGGCCGGGTTGACGACTTCGATGAGGCGGCCGGACTGCACCGGGGCACCGTCGATGATCATGTTGAAGGTCTGCATGGGGAGACTCCTGTCGGCGGGATTCGCAAAGACCCCCGGCTCATCCGGGCGTAGGCCGCCAGTGTGCGCGGCCGACCAGGCCCGGGCTTGATCCCCAGTGCACACATGCCAGGACGAGAGTGCACTCCGGTGGGCCGGCCTGCCGGAGCCCGCCTCTCAGCCGGCGCGCTGGCGCCAGGCGCTGGGGGTTTCGCCGAAGCGGGCCTTGAACAGGCGGCTGAAGTGGGCGCTGTCGCCGAAGCCGTGGGCCAGGGCGATCTCGGTGATGCTGCGCCGGCGCCGCGCTGGATCGGCCAGCTCGGCCTTGCAGCGATCAAGCCGGGCATCCTGGATGTAGCCCGCCGGCGTGGTGCCAAGCTGGCGGAACAAGGCGTAGACCGAACGCAGGGACAGGTGCATGGCCTCGGCCAGCTCACGGGGGCCGAGGGCCGGATCATCCAGGCGCGCCGCCACGATCCGCCGGACATCCCGCAGCCGCCGGTCGGCACGGTCGAGGGGCTGCAGGGCGCCGGCCCGGGCGGTCAGGGAGTCGGACAGCAGCATGGCCATCGCCCGCCCCACCGCATCGAAACCGGCCTCACCCGCCGCACAGACCGATTCGAAGGTGGACAGCAGGGTATGGAAGGCCGCCCGGGACGCCGGATCGGCCTCGAAGGCCCGCGCGCACAGCTGCTGGCCGAAGGCGCACCAGTCGGCGCACACCTCGATGGGCAGCAGCGCCACCGCAAAACGGGAGTCGTCGGCAAAGCGGATGGTGTAGGGGCGCCCCGTTTCATAGACCGCCCATTGCCCGGCGTCCAGCACCGAGCGGTTGCCCCCCTGCTCCACCTCGCAGCGCCCTCCGGTCAGCCACAAGGCCTTGAGATGGTTCTGCTCGGAGCTTTCGGCCTGTGCATCGGTACGTCGCACCGCATGGGCCTGACTGCTGACCAGGGCCAGGCGCGTGCTGCCCAGATCGCGGCTATCGATGCGCCCCCAGAAATCCCGCCCGTGGGCCGGTTCGACCTCGAGCGGCAGGAAGCCCTGGCTGACCGCATCAAGCCAGGCGCCGGGTGACGTGACGAGGTGCCCCCCCGGGGTGAACGGCAGGACGGCCCCCGGCGGAGCGGGCTGACTACGGGAATCGATGATCATGGCGGCTCTCCTCCTCTCCATGCATGCGCGGCATCTCTTGACGGACAGCCGGCGGCGAATCCATGCATCCTACCCGAGGCCGCCCATGCATGGAAAAAGCCGGCTGCGCCCCGAAGGGCGACGGCCGGCCTGCCGAGCTGTATCCGGACGCTCAGCCCAGGAAGTGCACCAGCCCCAGGCACATGCCCGGCAGGAAGACCAGGGCGATGATGCGCAGGAAGTCGGAAGCCAGGAAGGGCATCACACCGAGCGCGGTTTCCTTCATCGGTACATCCTTGGCGAGCTTGTTGATGACGTAGAGGTTCATCCCCACCGGCGGGTGGACCAGCCCGATCTCCACCACCATCAGGGCCAGGATGCCGAACCACACCGACTTGTCTTCCGGGCTCATGCCGAAGAAGTCCAGGCCCATGATCATCGGATAGAAGATGGGGATGGTCAGCAGGATCATCGCCAGCGAGTCCATCACGCAGCCGAGCAGGATGTAGATCACCAGGATGGAGCCCAGCACCAGCAGCGGCGGCATGCCGCTGTCGCGCACCCAGGCGGCCAGCTCGCCGGGCATCTGCGACAGGGCCAGGCTGGAGTTGAGCAGGTCGGCGCCGATCAGCACCATGAAGATCATGCCGGTGGCGTGGGCCGTGCCGTAGATGCTGTCGAGGAAGCCCCGGGTGCGCAGACCGCCGGAGACCACCGCGATCACGCCGCAGGCCGCAGCGCCGATGGAGGCCGCCTCGGTGGGGTTGGCCCAGCCGCCGTAGATGCCGACGATCACCACCAGGAAGACCAGCAGCACCGGAATGATGTTGATCTGGGCGCGGACCATCTCGGCGAAGGGCACCTTCTTGCCAGCGGGACCCGCCTTGGGGTCCTTGCGGACGATCAGGGCGATGACCAACAGGTAGCCCAGCGCGGCGATGATGCCCGGCACCACGGCCGCCACAAAGAGCTTGCCGATGGATTCCTGGGTCAGCACCGCGTAGATCACCAGGGGCACCGAGGGCGGGATGAGGATGCCCAGGGTGCCGCTGGCCGCCAGGGTGGCGGTGGCCAGGCGGCCGGAATAACCATGGCTGCGCAACTCTGGCAGGGCCACCTGGCCCATGGTGGCGGCGGTGGCCAGGGACGAGCCGCAGATCGCCCCGAAGGCCGCGCAGGCCGCCGTGGAAGCCATCGCGAGACCGCCACGCCAGTGCCCGATGAGGGTGCCAGCCGCCTTGAACAAGGCCTTCGACAGGCCGCCGTGGGTGGCGAACTGCCCCATCAGGATGAACAGCGGGATGACCGCCAGGTCGTAGTTGGACACCCGCGCATACACCAGGTTGTTGAGGGTGTACAGCAGGCCCGAGGTTTCTCCGTGGTTCATGACCATGTAGATGCCCGCCCCGGTGACGAACATCGCCATGGCGATGTGCACCCGGATGGCCAGCATGGACAGCAGGCAGCCAAAGCCGACGAGGCCGATGGTGGTACCGCTCATTTGTGTGCTCCGGGAAGCTTCTTGCTCGGATGGAAGGAGGCGTAGGCCCGGTACAGGGCGCAGACGCCCATCAGCACCAGCCCGGGCACCAGTAGCGCGGTGGGGATCCACACCGGCAGGGACACCAGGGTGGTGACCTCCTGGGACTCGTGGGCCGAGATGGCGGCCAGTATCGTGCGCCAGGCCAGCGTCCAGGCGATGACGGCGAGGAGGATCTCGGTGACGCCATCGATGGGCCGCTTGAGGGAGTCGCGCATGCCTTCGGTGAAGAAATCCACCTTGATGTGCTCGCCCAGCAGGGTGCAGTAGGGCAGGAAGGCCGTGGCCGCCACGGCCGTACCGGCCTGCATCAGTTCGATGTCGCCATTCACCGAGCCAAAGCCGAGCTTGCGCCCGACGATGGACACCAGCGACATGCCGATGAGTGCAATGAAGAGCACCCCGCCCGACACCGCCATCGCCTTGCCGGCCAGGATCAGCCAGTGTTCGACCGGGTCGTGCTCCACCAGCTCGTGGGGAAGCCCCATGGGATCATGCATGATTCTTGCCTCCTCGCCGGGCCGCTTACTTGTTGGTGCCGGTCAGCTCGCGGGCGGCGGAGATCAGCTTCTTGCCATCCAGGCCCTTGTCGCCGACCTGCTTGGCCCACTCCTCCTCCACCCCGGCGGTGGCGCGCTTCATCGCGGCCACTTCGACGGCACTGAAGGTGGTGACCTGGTTGCCGATCTCGGCCACCTTCTTGCGGGCCTTGGCGGCCTCGTCGTCGAACACCGCACCGAACCTGGCCACCAGAGCTTCGCCGCTGTGCTTGTCGACGACGGCCTTGAGGTCGGCCGGCAGGGCGTCGTACTTCTGCTTGTTCATCAGCACCGTGAGCACGGTGGCGGTGGGATAGGCGACCCCCATCGCCGGCTGGGCATGGAACTTGGTGACCTCGGAAAGCTTGGTCGGGAAGACCAGCTCCCAGGCGCCGAGCGAGCCGTCCACCACCCCCTTGGCGATGGCCTCGGTCACCTGGGCCGGCGGCATGGCTACCGGCGAGCCGCCGAGGGCGGCCAGGGTCCTGGCGCCAACCCGGGTGGAGGTGCGCAGCTTCATGCCGGTGAAGCCGGTCAGACCGGTGACCGCCTTCTTGGAGGTATGCACGGCCTGGCCGCCGTCGGTATGAAAGGCCAGCACCTTGTAGGCCGCGAATTCCTGCTGGGCGTGCTGCTGGTAGAACTTCCACAGCGCCTTGCTGGAGCTGGTGGAGTCCGTGACCATGAAGGGCAGCTCGAAGGCCTCGATGGCCGGGAAGCGCCCGGCGGAGTAGCCCGGGCCGGTCCATACCACGTCGGCCACGCCGTTCTTGACCTGGTCGGCCAGCTGCGCCGGGGTGCCGCCCAGCTGCATGGCAGGGAAGAACTGGCAGGCGATGCGGCCGCCGGAATCCTTCTTCAGCTCATCGCACCAGGGCTGCAGCACGCGCTGCTGGGTGGGGGCGGCGGAGGGCAGGAAGTGGGCGATCTTGAAGGTCACTTCCTGGGCCTGGACCGATACGGACGCCGCCAGGGTGCCTGCCACGGCGAACAGCTTGATTGTGGTTTTCATGTCTCGTCTCTCCTCTGTGTGCGTGATGAACCGGAGTGCTCTCACTAATATGTTAGCGATTACATCACTACGATGTTAGTGAGTCAATAGACAGGAGCATGAAAAAGGATGGTACGAAAACGGGAGGGACTCAGTTGAAGGGTCCTCAAGCCAGCCCAGGGAGGATTCACTCATCCGGCTTGACGAGAGACACAGCCAAATCTACTATCAGAATAGTCATATTGAATATTATTTTGACATTTATACACCAAGGCCAGGAAGTAAGATGAACGAACAACGGTCACCGACAGGCCTTGCCACTTATCATGCCAAACGGATATTCGGCTTAGCATGCCCGCCGTTCTGACTGACGGCTCTTACCCATGTCAAAGATCCCGACCGTCATTCTCATGGTGTGTGTCCTGGGCACATCGGTCGCATGTGATGAACGAGGCCAGCGGAGCACCGCCGGGCACACCAGCCAAACAGCCCCATCCGCTTCAGCCCCCCCCCTTGCGGCTGAGGTGTCCGCTGCAACAAGCAACATCGAATCCTGCCGGACGCTGTTGCAGCGAGTACCTCTGGAATGGGATCGAGCCCAACTGATACGTCAGGTACTTAACACCAACATCCATTGGCAGGGAGCGCCACACCACGTCTTTCCCAAGCGGCTGTCAGTACAAAGCGACATTGATGCCGCGTTCAGTGCAATGGATGTGATCGACGTTCCGATTCTGGTCAGCCTGATCGGATCGGGGGAGCTGGGGAGTGGTGAACTCGGCTTGGCCAGCGGCGTGCTTCTGCGCTTCGGTCCCAAGGCGCTGCCTTGCGTAGAGGCGGGGATCGACTTCTACCGGGCCCAACGCGCCTCAGATCTTTCTGCCATCCGGATAAACATCGAAGTCGAGCACCACAGCGACACCACAACCAGAAGAAAGCAACCATAACGCCCAAGGGAGCAAGCCATGAAAAGGAAGCCGCTTTCGCATTGCATGCTTATCGCATTTCTCGGCAGCTATCTACCGTCAACGCAGGCGTTCGTACCAAGCGTCAGCTTGGGCGCAATCACACCAGGCGACTCCCACGCAGCGATCACGAAGGATGCGGTACAACTGGTTTATGACGACCTAGGCCTCCGCAATGTCACCAAGTCGATGAAGAAGGCCCGGCAGACCATTCTTGACGCAAATGCCAGCGTGGATGATGACTTCCCTGCCCACACCGCCCGTCACTGCGATGCTGAAAACCTGAGTGGCTGCAATCTCGTCATCCTGGCCGAACTCCGGGACGTCGTGACGCATACCCAGGGAGACAACGTCGAGGCAGCCCGCGAAGCACTTGGCCGAGCACTCCACACCCTGCAGGATTTCTACAGCCACAGCAACTGGATTGAGCTTGGGAACAGGGGGGTCCATCCGGAGATAGGAAAATCCGAATTCGTGAGCAATGTCGCACCAGCAGGCGCAAACACCTGCATTGAGGCCCCGGCAGGACAGTCTTGTTTCAAGGGCAACTTGACCACCAGCATGCTCACCAGTGGCTACTATAGCGGTCAAGACCGTACGAGGCCGGCCGGCAAGTGCCGCCACGGCGGGTTCTTCGACAAATCACCGGGTTTCGGTGGGATCAACAAGGACATGTCCGTATGCACCGGGACGGTGGCGGCCGGTCTATTTGACTCGCCACATCACGATCACCATCCTCAGGCCGCAGACCTGGCAGTACTGGCAACCTATCAAGTCTTCAAAGATGTGAAGGCGAAACTAAGCGATCGTGAGTTCAAGAACCTGCTGGGCGTTGGACCTACCCTCGCGTTCTCCATCGATACCACGGGCAGCATGGGCTCGGTGATCGCCGGCGTCCGAGCCACCTCGACCAACATCGTCAACTCGCGGCTCGGCACGGATCAGGAACCGTCAAAGTATGTATTAACGCCATTCAACGACCCATTCTCCGGTCCGACTACCGTAACAAGCGACGGTAGCGCCTTCAAGTCGGCACTCGGTGCTCTGTACGCAGACGACGGCGGGGATTGCCCCGAACTGGCGATGACAGGGGTCTTCGGCGCCCTGTCGGCCTCGGATGATGGTGGAGAGCTCTACCTCTTCACCGATGCGAGCGCCAAAGACGCCGGATTGGCAGGGAGCGTACTAAGCCTGGCGACTAAGAAGAAGACGAAACTGTTCTTCTCGCTATTCGGCAGTTGCTCGCCCTATGACCCGGCCTATTTCTATCTGGCCGAGAACACCGGAGGGCAGGTGTTCATTCTCAATCAATCAGAAGCCAGCTCGATTGCCGAATTCTCTGACCTTATTTCGCGGAGCGATACCGTAGACATCCTGTCGATAGGCGATGCGCTGAGCGCAAGCCCAAAGAACTACGTATTCCCAGTAGATACACAGACCACGCGCTTGACGATCTCCGTTTCGGCGACAGAGGCTCACAGCGTAAGGATTATCCGTCCCGATGGTTCGGTGGTAAGCGAGACGGACGGAGGCGTTACGCGGGTGCCTGTCAGCGCCGCCTCAATCTATTCCATCGAGCGCCCCCAGGTGGGCGAGTGGACGATAACGGTCGAGGGAGCCGGAACCTTCTCAATCCTGGTGAACGGCCAAAGCAAGCTCTCTCTTGACGAGTTCCGCTTCGTCCAAACGCGTGGACGCCCCGGCCACCAGGGAGCATTCCCGGTCACGGGATTGCCTGCACCGGGCCAAACTGTTGATGCGCTCGCGGATTTCACCGAAACCGCCAAGAACGTCGTGTTCGAGTTCAGAAGTCGCAGTGGTAAAGTTTTACAGAGCTTCACTCTGACCAACAACGCCCCTGCCGAAGCCACTGTCCAGACCGGAAAGGTTGTTGTCCCCTCCAGCCGCTTCTTCGTATATGCGTTGGGAGAAGACGGCAACGGCGCGAAATTCCAGCGGCTGCTGTCAAGCGGTTTCATTCCCCAGGAGGTCTCCGTCGTCGCACCAACGGCGGTCAACCTTCCTGTAGGCCAAACGACGAGCTATATGTTCAAGGTCCAGAACGATGGACCGGCGGATTCATTCAAGTTCACCGCACTGGATGACAGGCCCTATCTGACCAGCGTCACGCCTTCGGTTGCCTCACTGGCCACCGGAGCCAGTACGATCGTGAAGGTCGACCTCACACCCCCGACCACCACAAGCGTCGGCACGATAGACACGCTGACATTCTCCGCGGAGAGCGTCACGCGCAACGATGTCCGGAACTTCGCCGTGCTCAGCAGCCAAGTCATCGCGCCCCCCGCCGTGGGCGACGTCAACCGCGATGGCCGGGTGGACTGCGATGACCTCGGCTTGGTGAAGGCATCTTTCGGCAAGCGCGCCGGCCAGCCAGCCTTCAATCCCACGGTGGACATCGACATCAATGGCATCGTTGATGCGCGCGACCTAGCTCAAGTCGCCCGACAAGTTCCGGTCGGCACCATTTGTAATTGAAGGAATAGGAGAAGCTAGTGTTCAAGCTCTTGCACAAAATTCTCGCTGTAGGCACCCTGCTGACCGCCATTCAAGCCGGTCCAGGGCAGGCAGCCCCACTGGTGCATCTTCAAGCGGTACCAACGAGCCCCGCGGTCGGTGGCAGCTTCAAAGTCGATGTAATCGGCAAGGATTTTCTGGATCTGTACGCGTTCAACTTTACGCTGAGCTACAACCCGACGCTGATTCGCGCCGTATCGGTCAATGAAGGTTCGCTGTTACCGAGCGCCGGCTCTACCTTCTTCATACCGGGCTTCATCGACGATATGGCCGGGGGAGTTGTATTCACAGGCGACGCCCTGCTAGGGGCCATAGTCGGCGCCAGCGGCAGTGGCAGTCTTGCGACCGTAAGATTCGAGGCTCTCACCGAGGGGATTAGCAATTTGTCGCTCTCTGACCTCCTGTTCCTTGATTCCAGCTTCAACGACATTGCGATTGCGACGGAGGACCTGCAGGTCGCGATTCGCGGAAGCAGCGAACACTCCGTGCCGGAACCCATGTCACCCGGACTATTACTGGCCGGGCTCGGCGCCTACCTGGTCCTGATGGAGCGGCGATCGACCGGGAGAGGTGGAGAACACTAGACTTTTGACCGCACCAAGGCGCCGGGCCTGCATCAGCTTCCCAGCCGCTCCATCATCCGCACCAGGTCCGGCAGGGAGCGGACCTTCATCTTGCGCATGATGTTGTGGCGGTGGACCTTGATGGTCATCTCCGAGACGCCGAGCTCGGCCGCCGCCTGCTTGTTGAGGGCGCCGGCAATCATGAAGGTGATGACCTCGCGCTCGCGGCCGGTGAGGGATGCGTACTTGCTTCTCACCTCCCCCACCTCGGCGGCCTCGTCGTGGGCCACCCTGCCCTGCTCGAGGGCGTGGCGGATGGCCTCCAGCAGGTCCTCGTCACGGAAGGGCTTGGACAGGAACTCCACGGCACCGGCCTTCATGGCCCTCACCGCCATGGGGATGTCCCCGTGGCCGGTGATGAAGATGATCGGAATCGGCTCTCCGGCCCTGGCGAATTCGGCCTGCAGGTCCAGCCCCGACAGGCCCGGCATGCGCACGTCCAGCACCAGGCAGGCGTTGCCCGGCGGGCGGGGATGCTGCAGGAAGTCGGCGGCGGACGGGAAGGTCTCGACGCGCAGGCCCACCGAGCGGATCAGGCTGCTCAAGGCTTCGCGGATGGAGAGGTCGTCATCGACGACGAAGACGGTGTCTGGAGCGGTATTCACGCGTACCTCCCTCTCAGGCCGCCGGAATGTTGAAGACAAAGCGGGCGCCCGACGGGACGGCCGCATCCAGCCACAGCCGCCCGCCGTGGTTCTCGACGATGGTCCGGCTGATGGCCAGGCCCATGCCCAGCCCATCCTGCTTGGTGGAGAAGAAGGCATCGAAGAGTTTGTCCCGCGCCCCGGCCGGCACCCCCGGGCCGTCGTCGTGCACCGCGAAGAGCATGCCCGACGCGGCGTCCTCCTTCACCTCGACGAGCAGCCGGTGGGCGCCGCCGGGCTGCTCGCGCATGGCATCGACGGCATTGACGATCAGATTCAGGATGACCTGCTGCAGCTGGACAGCATCCGCCTGCAGTTCGGGCAGGTC
The DNA here is from genome assembly GCF_012927165.1 of Zoogloea dura. Classification (GTDB taxonomy): domain Bacteria; phylum Pseudomonadota; class Gammaproteobacteria; order Burkholderiales; family Rhodocyclaceae; genus Zoogloea; species Zoogloea dura. Next base: position 102,208 of record NZ_JABBGA010000014.1, on the reverse strand, counting down.
GGCAGGCAGACTCACATCGACTTCGACCCCCGCATCCAGCAACACAGTCTGCAGCATCAACAGCAGCTCGTTCAGCAGGCGCGCCACGACGATCCGTTCTCGCTTGATCTCGCCGGCCCGCAGGAACTTGCGGATGCGGGTGATCACCCCGGCCGCCAGGGTCGCGTCGCGGTTGACCCGGTGCAGCGCGGCCACCACCTCGTCATGGTTGGGCTCGGCCAGGGACAGCCAGCGCAGGGCCGCGTCGCTGTTGGTGATGACCGCGGACAGCGGCTGGTTGACCTCGTGGGCGATGGAGGCCACCAGTTCGCCCATGGTGGTGAAGCGCGACACCCGGGCCAGCTCGGAGCGGGTCGCGGCAAGGGACTGCTCGCCCTCCTTCCTGGCCGTGATGTCCTCGACGATCACCGCCAGCATCGGGCCCTCCTGGTCCACCGCGGGGATCCGCGAGGCGCAGACATTGGCCCACAGGAATCCACCGCACTTCTTCTCGTAGCGCTTCTGGATCTGGTAGCTGGGGCGCACGCCGTCGAACAGCCCCTGCACGTTCATCTCGGTCCGGGAGCGCTGGGATTCTTCGGTGATCTCGATCAGGTTGACCCCCAGGATCTCGCTGCGGGAGTAGCCCAGCATCTCCTGAAGGGCGGGGTTGGCGCTGAGGATGCGGCCGTCCCGGTCGGCCAGGGCGATGCCGACGGCGGTGTTCTCGTACAGGCCCAGCCAGCGGCGCTCGGACACCTGCAAGGCCAGCAGGCTCTTCTGCAGGGTCTTGCGGCTGTCCACCAGGCCGTTGGTCAGCTCGCAGATGTCCGAAGCCTGGGTGTTCAGCTCCTTCTGCAGGATGTCCACGGTGCATTTCACCGCCACCAGGTTGCGCACCCGGGCCCGCAGCTCCTGGGGTGAGAAGGGTTTGGTGACGTAGTCCTGGACCAGCGCCTCGAGCAGGCTCTCGCGCAGCACGTCGTCGGCGCGGGCCGACAGCACCAGGATCGGCACCCGGGGAAAGTCCGGCGTGCCACGCAGGGCACGGATGAAGCGTTCGCCGTCGAAGCGCGGCATCATCAGGTCGGTGATGATCAGGTCCGGCGGATCGGCCAGCGCCGAGGCCAGGGCGGCGGCGCCGTCCTCCTCGAGGCTCACGTTGTACTCGTCGATCAGCACGTCGAAGAGGAACAGGCGCAGGTCGGGATTGTCCTCCACCACCAGCACCCGCGGCCGACCGGCCCGGTTGGCCGGCAGGTGCATGTCCGGCATGCTGGCAGTGCCGTGGCGATAGTCCGCATGCAGCAGAGGCTCCTCCCCGGACTCCCGCACGAAGGCGCCATTGGGCGCCCGGATCGGGATCTCCACCTGGAAGATCGCCCCGCCGCCGGGGGCGTCCACCACCACCACGGTGCCGCCGTGGAGTTCGACGAACTCCTTGACGATGTTCAAGCCGAGGCCGCTGCCCATGGTGCCCTGCCCGGCCTCGGCCTGGGTGAAGCGGTCGAAGATCTGCGGCTTCATCGGGTCGGCAACGCCCGGCCCGGTATCCTGGACGCTGACCAGGAAGCGGGCGTCCTGGATGCGCTCCAGGGTGCAGCTGATGCGCCCCCCGGGCGGCGTGAACTTGAAGGCATTGGCAAGCAGGTTGACCAGCACCCGGACAAACTTGACCCGGTCCACATCGGCGTACAGCTCGCTCTCGCCCCGCACCCGCAGCGTGATCGAGCGCTCCTCGGCAATCTCGGCAAAACTTGCGGCGATGTCCCGGGCCATGGCGGTGATGTTGGCGCAGACATAGGCCATGGGCATCCGGTCGGCATCGATGCGGGCCAGGTCGAGCAGGTCATTGACCTGCTGCAAGAGCGACTGGGCATTGTGCTTGATGGTCTTGAGGCGGAACCTCTCCCGCTCGCCCAGGGCCATGCCCTCCTTGAGCAACTGGTCCACCGGCCCCAGGATCAGCGCCAGTGGGGTGCGCAATTCGTGGCTGACGTTGGCGAAGAATTTGGTCTTGAAGCCGTCGATCTGCTTCAGCCGCTCCAGGGCGTTCTGCAGTTCGCCATTCTTGCGTGTCAGCTCGGCGCTGATCGCAATCTTCTCGGTGATGTTCCGCCCCTCGGGCAGCAGGAAGGCCACCTCGCCGGCATCGTTCATGATGGGCGTCAGGGAGAAGTCGATGGAGATGGTCTTCTCGCCGTGCTGCTCACCATAGACCTCGAAGTCGCAGCGCACGAAGCGCCCTTCCCGCGCCTCGGCGATCATCTCGCGGACGCGGACGCGCACCTCCTCCGACACCTCCCACCAGCGGGCATGCCAGAAGGGCCTGCCCACCACCTGCTCGAGGCACAGGCCCGCCCCGTCGAGGGCGGCCCGGTTGATCTCAAGCACGGTGCCATCCACATCCAGCAGGCCGAGGAACTGGTACATCGAGTCCAGGATGATCCTGGCCATCTTCTGGCGGCGCACATCGGGGGCATCGCCGGCGTCGAGGACGACCCCCCTTACGGAAGAACGTCCTGCGCCGGCGCGGAGCGGATCAGAAGCGGTAGGTGTAGTTGAGGGTCGCATTGTCCTGGGAATGGCTCACATGCATCGGCGCGGAGGTATTGGGCAGGCTGCTGTTGTCCATGCCATCACTGAAGGCATGGGACCACGCAAAGTCCAACCGGCTGGCCGGGGAGAAGGCATAGCCCACCCCCGCGGACAGGTGCTTTCTAGGCGTGGCCGGGATAACGGCAAACAGGGTCGAGGAGCGCAGGGCCTGGGTGGCGTAGCGCAGCCCGGCGCGCAGGGTCAGCTGCTCATTGACCTGGTAGGCGCCGCCCAGGGCCAGGATGGTCTGGTCCTTGTAGTCCTGGGGCAGGCGGATCTGCAGATCGCCCCCCGAATCGGCCTCGAAAGCCACCTTGATGTCCTTCATGACACTCTTCCAATACACCTGCGACACGTCGGCGGCAAGCAGCAGCCGCTCCGTGACCCGCTGGCTGACCCCGAGATTGAGGGTGGCCGGCATCTGGAAGTCCTGGATGCGGATCTTGCCCGCCAGGGGGATCTGCCCCGCCGCGCCATCGATCGCCGTGAGCGTCGCCCGGCCGCTCATGTCGGCCAGGTGGCTCTTGCTGGTGTAGGCCGCGCCCAGGGTGGTGGTGTCGGTGGCCTTGTAGACGAAGCCGAGGCGCCCGGTATAGCCCCAGGCATCCACCCCGCTGGCCAGGGGCTGGTTCTTGGTCAGGCTGAAATGGGCCCCGCGCAGGTCGGGGAGCCCGCCCAGCACCGGGATCAGCGAGCCGGTGGCCCGCCCCGAACCGATCAGGCTGCCAACCTGGTCGGCTCCCAGCAGCAGATTCAGGTTCAGGCCCTGCCACATGGCATCGATGCTGCCGCCGATGGACAGCTTCTCGGTGGCCTTGAAACTGGCGGCGAAGGGAATGTTCAGCACCAGCAGCCGGCTGGAGTTGTCGAGCCCGGTATCGAGCCCGCCGCTGGCCCGGGACAGGAAGCTGGAGCGGCCATACTCCGTGCCCAGGCCCCCCTGGGCGAAGGCGCCCACGCCGAAGGCCCATTCGCCGACCCGTCGGGTGAAGGCGGCCTCGGGGGCGGCGTAGGGCCCCCGGTTTCTGGAATGGCCGCCCGAGGAGGCCGACTCGCCGGTGGCCTTGTTGCGCACCTCGATGTCGGTGGTCACCAGGTCGAGGCCCGCCATCACCTCGCTGCCCTCCTTCATCAGCGACAGGGTCGCCGGGTTGGTCATCATGCCGGCCGCGCCGGTGTCGATGGCCGTGGCCACGCCGCCCATGGCCCGCGATACCGCGCCAAAGCCCTCAAGGCGGAACACGTCGGTGGCACAGGCCACTTGCGCCATGCCCAGGCAGGCCAGGGCCACCGCGGCCGATACGATCTTCATTCTTGTCATGTCTTCCCCTTTGGTGGAATTGCTGCCTGGCGCTTCCTTCCCCTGTCGTCGCAGGAGGTTCAGAAGAACCGGTCAAAATGGATCTGCTCGAACGGCACTCGATGGCCGACCATCAGCATCTCCTGCAGGGCCTGGGTCATCGGCGGAGGTCCAGCAAAGTAGAACTCGAAGCCGGGCAGCCCCCCCGGCAGACTCCGCGCCAGCGCGTCATGCACATAGCCGGTCTCGCCCGGCCAGGCCCCGTCCTCGCCCGGCAGGGAGACGACGGGGATGTAGTGGATGCGCTCGCCGAAGCCTTCCAGCTTTTCGAGCATGGCCTGGCCGCACACATCCCGCGGCGTGCGGGCGCCGTAGAAGAAGTACAGCTTGCGGGTCTCGAGCATGCCGGCCTCGGCGGCGCCGCGGGCGATCGAGATCATCGGCGCCAGCCCCGAGCCGCCGGCCACGCAGACGATGTCCCGCGGTGCCGCGGTGCGCAGCCAGGCCACGCCGTACGGGCCGTCCAGCCCGATCTCGTCACCACAGGCCAGGCGGTCGAAGAGCGCATGGGTGCCCTGGCCGTGCGGCACGCGGCGGATCTGGAAGTGCCACTCGCCCTCCTCGTTGGGCGTGTTGGAGAGCGAATAGGCGCGCGACGCGCCCACCCCCGGCAGGTCCAGCATGGCGTACTGGCCGGGCAGGAAGTCGGCGACGCCATCGGTACGGAAGCGGAATTCGCGCAGGTCGTGGGTGATCTCGGAGACGCCGGTCAGCCACGCCTGCCGCCGCCGGGGAGTGCGCAGCGGCACGTACTCCGCCGCGCTGGCTGCCTTGATGCTGACGGCCCCGCGGGCGCGGCACTGACAGGCCAGATGACGCCCGCGCTGGCGGTCCCGCGCGGTCAGGCCGGGGGCGTCAGCCCACAGGGTGTCGACCTCACCGCTGAGCAGGTCGAACTTGCAGCCGCCGCAGCCGCCGGAATTGCATTCATAGGAAAGGCCGACACCGGCCCGCAAGGCCGCCCGCAGGATGGTGTCGCCGTCGCGCTGCTCGAAGCGGGACCCGTCCCGCTCATTCAGAATGACTGGAGTGTTCACTGGAGTACCTTCGTGCTGCGCACTGCGATGCGAGCTTGCCTGGGGCAGCCCGGCGCAGCGCTCATGGAAGCTCGCCTGCAGGGGCGGGCTGGCCGGCCCGTCCGGGCGCCGGACCACCCCTGTGGAGAGGCTGTGGCGTCAGAGGCCCAGCGACCGGCGGAACTCGCGGGTGGCCAGCTTCGTGGCGGTCACCGCATCCGGCACATCGGGCAGGGCCCCGCAGTAGGCCTCGATGGCCTTGTCAGCCAGCGGCTCCCAGCGGGCGACCCATTCCCGGATGAGCTCCAGGTTGCCCGACGTCTCCCCGGCCATGCGCAGGAAGGCCGCCAACCAGCGCCGATGGCGGGCCGAATCGATCAGTTGGGCGTCGGTGAGCAGCCCCAGCAGGGTGTCACCGTTGTGCCGGGCCGACTCGCCCAGCGCCCGCAGCACCGACTCCTCGATGGCCGGCTTGGCGACCAGGTTGAGGACGACGATGGCCTCGCCCCAATCCCACACCGTCAGCGCCCGCTCCATCAGCTCGCGGAAGCCCTGCCAGGCCACGTCGTTCTCCCAGTAATGGCGCTCGTCACTGCCGAAGCCCTTGTCGGGGAAGGCCAGGGACAACTCCTTGGTACGGTAGGCGGTGTGGCTGAGCCAGCGCAGGCTGTCGGCCATCTGGAAGTAGTTGCAGTTGGTGATGGTGCTGGCCGGCGACACCTGCCCCACGTAGGCCGAGGCCATCTGCACCGTATGGAAGAGGTAGCGGGCCGGGGTGTACAGGCGGGCCAGGGTGCCCGCCCAGCGCGCGTCCAGGGCGATGTCGTGCTCGCGCTGGTTGAACTGGTCGAATAGGCCGAAGACGTAGGTCTCCTGGCCGTCCTGCATCATGTTGTAGGTGCGGTAGACCACCTCGTCCGGGTCGCGGAAGGCGTTCCAGTCGGCATGCTTGAGGGCGGTACCGAAGGTATTCTTCTTGTACCACTCGTTCATGAACATGCCCGGCGACAGCTCATAGGGGGAATCCGGATCGCGGTCGTTGTAATGCAGGTTGGCGCTGACGATCTCGTACTCGCTCGGCTTGCGGCGCCGCGCGGCCAGATGGCTCCAGGTCTTCTGCGGCTTCAGCACTTGAACTTCGGACATTCTTGTCTCCTCGATATTCTTTTCTGTCTGGTCGGGTCGCGTGTCGGGCGAACCCCGTCAGAGCTTTTTGGCGAAATAGAAACGCACCGCTTCGTCCAGGCTTTCGATCTGGCCGGCAAAAGAGCTCAGATCCACCTCCAGGTCGTTCATGCGGAACGGACGGCCCAATTCCTCTTCGATGGTTTCCCGGCGCAGGATCATTTCCTGCTCGGTGTGGATGCGGACGTAGGCCCGCTTGTCCTCGACAAAGACTTCCTTGCCCGGGTTGTCGATGCGGGCGGCCTCGATCACCGCGAGGGCCAGGTCACCGGCCCGCATCACCGGGCCGACCATGTTGTTGTGATAGGCCTGGGCGGAACTTGCAGTGCTCATCGTTGTTCTCCTTGTGTGTCGTCAGGCGGTTCGGCTGTCAGAGGTCAGGAATGCGCGAACAGGGGCTCGACGCCTTCCGTGCTCACGTACACCGCGTCCCCCTCCACCCGCACCGGATACTCGGCGAGGGCGCAGTCGTCGGGGTTGATGCCCTTGCCGGTGGCAGCATCGAACTGCCACAGGTGGGCGCGACAGATGATCTTTTCGCCGTCGAACTTGCCCTCCGAGAGGGCGATGTCCTGGTGCGGGCAGATGCCCTGGAAGGCCTTGATCGCGCCGCCCTCGGCGCAGACCACGAGAATGTCGTGGCCATTGACGGTGTGGGGCTCCATCTCCCCTTCCCACAGCTCGTCGACACTGCATACCTTGGTGAAACTCATGCTCGGCTCCCCGCTCTTCAGCCGTGCGGCATCTGCCAGATGACTTCCACCGTCTCGGTCGGCTTGAGACCGGACTCGGCCACCTTCATGGTACGGGGCAGGAATTCGTCAGCCCCCTGCCGGCGGATCCGCAGGATGTGCCCGGGCCGGGCCCGCACGCGGCGGCCCACGGAATGCACGGCGGCGGCGGCGGCCACCTCGTCCATGGTGTTTTCGGTATCGACGGCGACCAGTTGCAGGACGAAGTCACCCTCGAAATTGGACGTCAATGGAAACAATGCCATTTTCAGATCTCCTCTCTATTCTTCGACTATTCCTCGGCTATTTGCCGAAGGCGGCCACCGCCTTTGCGCGGATGGCCGTTTCCTTATCCGTCAGCCGGCTTTGCGGGTTTCGCGCAGGGCCCGGTAGACTTCGGCCCAGGCATAGTTGTGGGCGTCGTCGCCCATTTCGCCGGGGGCGATGTTCATATAGGCCAGGGCACCTTCCAGGTTCATCGGCTGGATCATCCCGGCCAGGAAGCGATCGACGATGCTCAGATGGCCGGCATAGCGCTCGGGCTCCTGCTCAAATACCCAGCGATCCACTTCGGAGCCAAAGTGATACAGGCGCCCCTTGTACTCGAGGGGGTAGTCCTTGACATTCCAGTTCTTTCCCGGGGTGCCCAGGATCGGCAGCTGGCACATGTTGCAGACGTAAGGCAGGGTTTCCGGGTAGGCCATGGCCATGTTTCCATCGACCACGTTGTCGATGATCACGTCCCAGCACTGGCCCCAGGTGTCGTTCCACCCCGGGTATTTCTCCTCCAGCCAATCCCGCTCGGCCGGGGTGACGCCGGCGGCCGGGTTCCACCACACGGTCGGGCGCCAGAAATAGGAGCCGAGATGCATGCCGTGGTGGGTGTCGCCGATGTCCTTGAGGAAGATGTCCCAATACCAGGGCAATTCGAGGCCCATGTCGGTCAGGGCGCGCTCGAACTGGGCGACGATCCACTCCTCCATGAATTCCTTGAAGGACTGTTTGCGATGCTCCAGCGGGGTGTAGTAATCCATGATCGGGCCGGTCAGCACCGAAAACAGCTTCCACGCCCCCCACACGGCGATATCCACGCGCTTCTGGGCTTCGGCCTTCTGGCCGTTCTCGATCAGGATCTTGAGCGCCGGGCCGCCGATCTGGGCGTGACGGGATTCGTCCGTCTGGATGCTCGAGATCAGGTTGGCGAAGGTGTGATCCCCCGCCTCCGCCGCGTCGGCCGCCAGGCCGAGGAACTGCATGTTGGTGAAGCCGGTCTCGAAACTGAAGGTGAGCATGATCGAGACGCTGATGGCGTCCCGGGTCATCATGATGTCGTCGAAGAAATGACGGGCGGCGATCATGGCCCATTCATTGGTGTCGTAGGCCTTGAAGGCCCAGTCCATCTGGCGGTCCTTGGACACGTGCTCGTGGGGAAAATAGAGCTGCATCTGGCCATGCCGGATCTCGTCCAGGCAGCCCAGGGTGGACATGTTGCGCATGCCCGGCGCCTTGGAGAAACGCATCATGCGGGCCTCGGCGCTGGCCGCCGCATATTCGCCGCGGGCGATCGCGCCGTAATGCGCCTTCATCACCGATTTCCAGCCCGGATCGGCATTCTCGAAAATACGGCTGCGCTCCAGCGCCGCCTTGACCGAATAGGCCCCGGCGTCCTTGTCGCGCTGGACCTTCACGTATTCCGGATAAGTCTGCTTGTAGGGCTCGTCGTATTTCTCCCAGGCATTCTGCGGCAGGCCGAAGGCACCGGCGAGCTGGGGCGGAAACAGTTCGTCTTCCGTTACGTAGGTGGGCGTCCAGTTGGTTGACCTGGCCAGGTCATACCAGTCCATCCGATTGAGTACAGCCATCAATGTCTCCTTATTTGGCGGGATGCGGGAGCCCGATGGCCCCGTCACGCGGCAGGCGCTCTGTGTCGCCCGGGTCACACGGCCCGCCGGTATTCAGCGGCAATCCGTATGGCCCAAAGTTATAAGGAAACGATGGGTGGCGATATTAGACGAAGGTTTAGAGCGGGGACGTGCCAGCGCCACGGGCTGCGCAGCGGTCATGGCTTGTCTTTGACCTTGAGTATCACATGATCTGATATGATCAAATCACTTGATACTCAAGGAGTCTCGATCGTGGTACTCGTAACCCCCGAGAGGATTGCGTCGATCATGGCGCTTGTGCCCGCCCCCCACTCGTTCGCCGAGCTTGATGAAATGGTTTCAAAGGGTCTTCCCAAGGGTGCCCTGAAAGCCAGCATCGATCATGTCCACGTGAGCGCGGAAGACAGGAAGCAACTCCTGTATCGCATCGTTCCGGAGGCCACCTACAAGCGGCGACGCGAGAGCTTGTCTGCCGAAGAGTCCGCGCGGGTTGAACGTCTTGCCCGGATCTTTGCCACTGCGGCCTATGTCTGGGATTCGGAGGAGGATGCCAGGTCATTCTTGAATGCACCGCATTCAATGCTCCAGGACCGTCGGCCGCTGGATGTCTCCATGACGGAGCTTGGCGCGCGACGGGTTGAAGAGCTTCTCTGGCGCTTGTATTACGGCATTGCCGCGTGATGCGGATATACCGGATTGGAGACGGCCGGCACCCGCTCTGGGACGGAACAGGTGCCGCGCTGGTTGGCGGACGCTGGAACAGTCCCGGTCGTCCGGTCATCTATGGCTCGTTGACCTACGCCTGCGCGATGCTTGAAATATTGGTTCATGCCAATATCGGCCGCATTCCGACTACGCATCGATATGTGATGGCCGACCTGCCCGATGACGTGAAGGTCGAACGTCGCGATCCGGAAATGCTGCCCTCTGGATGGGACGCCGAGGCCAGCACGGCAGCGAGGATTTTTGGTGATCTGTGGCTGAGTGAGGCGCGGAGCGCCGTTTTGCTCGTGCCCTCGGTGGTCGCCAAGCTGGAATGGAACGCCCTGGTCAACCCGGCACACCCGGATGCCATGCGGATGACGCTTTCAAGCGCTGAACCCGTCATCTGGGACAGGCGCCTGTTTGGGCGCCTGTCGGGCTCGGGCTGAGCCCTCCCCGAGCCATTCCTCCAACCCGGCGATGCCGGCTTAAACCCGCTTGAACAGCGGGCTGCGCACCTGCTGGGCGTCGGCGGCAGAGAAAAACTTCTCGGTGTAGATGTCGCGCTCGAACAGGCGGCCCTGCATGAGCGTGGAGATGCAGGCCTCGATCATCAGCGGCGGGCCGCACAGGTAGGCCTTGCGGCCGCGGAAGTCGTTGTCGAAGTGGGCCTTGGCGGCCTCGTGCACATAGCCGCGGAAACCCTGCCAGTCGCTGTCGGCCGGCTCGTCGGAGAGCGCCGGCACGTAGCTGAAGTGGGAATGCCGGGCCGCCAGCTCTACAAACTCCTGGTGGTAGTACAGCTCAGCCTGGTTGCGGGCGCCGTAAACCAGGGTGATGGGCAGGGTCGAGCCCTCCTCCAGCAGGTCGAGGATCATCGAGCGCGGGCTGGACAGGCCCGAGCCGCCGGCCATGAACAATGACGGAACGCCCGCCGAGCGGTGCACCAGGAAGCGTCCGTAGGGCCCGGTGAGGCTCAAGCGGTCGCCCGCCTTGAGCTCGTTGTGGATCCAGGTGGTGCCGGCGCCACCGGGCACGATGCGGATGTTCAGCTCGATCTCGTTGCCGGCGGATGGCGCATTGGCCAGGGAGAAGGCGCGGAAGCCCAGCTCGCCGGGCAGGTTGAGGTTGATGTACTGGCCGGCCTGGAAATCCAGGGTCTCGCCCTCGTCCAGCTTGATCCAGATGCCCTTGATGGTGGGGGTGAGGTCCTCGATGCGGCTGACCACGCCGTGGTAGTCGCGCACCGGGATGTCGCGGGCGTCCTCGTCGGTCTCGATCTCGACCTCGATGACCAGGTCGGATTCGAGTTTGGCGCAGCAGGCCAGCACCTTGCCTTCGTCCCGTTCGTAGTCCATCAGGGCGAAGTTGGAGGCATTGCCCTGGTCCACCTCGCCGTCGGTCACGGTGACCTTGCAGGTGGCGCAATAGCCTTGCCCGCAGGCGTGGGGCAGGAAGATGCCGGCGCGCAGGGCCGCATCCAGGATGGTCTGGCCCTCTTCGACCTCGATGCTGCGGCCGAGGGGCTCGATGGTGAGCGCGTAGCTCATCGTTTCTCTCCTTGGGCAGGCCGGTCCGCCGGAGCGGACGGGCCTTCTTGTTCTGTCAGCGGGTCAGTAGCCGGAGCCGGCAATGCCGTCGAGGCCGGGTGTGATGAAGCGGATCAGGTCCTTGTGGCCGATGCCGTTGTCGGCCAGGCTCTTGTCCCGGTCCGGGGTGAAGGGCCGCGGGCCGTTGAGCCACTCGACCTTGCTCCAGTCGATCTGCGCCCAGTCCGGGTGATAGCTGAAGCAGTCGGTCATGTGCTTGTCGATGATCTCGGCGAAGGGCGTCTCCGGCGGCAGGGCCAGCACGAAGGGCCGCGAGAACATGCGGTGGCGCTCCCAGTTGACGTACAGCAGCTGGCGGCCCTTGTAGTTCTCCACCGCGTCGCTGGAGGGGAAATCGTAGGGGGCGAGGGTTTTCAGCAGGGTCATGGTGGCGCTCCTCAGTTCTTGGTGGCCTGGTCGCGCCACTGGGCAAAGTTCTTCTGGTCTTCCGAGCCGTTGAAGTCGCCGCTGGCCCGCTTGTCCATGCGCCAGTAGGCGTGCATCCGCGCGCCGGGACGGTAGTCGTGGGCATTCACGTCGGTGCCTTCGGGCTCGCACTTGCCCTGCAGGGCGGCGTGGGAGGAGATGAAGGTCTGCACGTACTTCTCGGGTTCGTCCTCGAAGATCTCCTTGCAGTGGTCGGAGCAGAAGTGGAATTTCTCGCCCTTGTACACCGTCTCGCGGAAGCACATCTCCATCGGGTCGCCCGGCTCGTTGAACTTGATGGTGGACACGCAGACCTGGCAGTTCATGGGCTGGGTCTTGTTGTTGAAGCGGTTGCCGGCCTTTTCCTGCTTGTCGAAATGCTCCAGCACCGGGCGGTAGTACTTGTCGAAGGTGTTGGGATACTTCTCGGACAGCCAGTCCAGCTCGTCGGGCGCCGGGATCCAGGTGTGGAAGGGGCAGGCGTCGGGCTTCATGTAGAAGCCGATCCACGACTGGTGGGTGATGTGCTCCTTCTCCTCGATGGTCTGGGCGAAGCACTTGGGCACCTTTACGCCGTAGCGGGCCAGGTCGTTGAAGAGGGCCGAGCCGTTCTGCTCGAAGTAGATCTCCCAGGCTTCCTTGAAGCTCATGATCCGCTTGGGCAGCATGTAGTCCATCATCATGCCGACCGAGGCCAGCTTGCGGGTGCCGCGCCAGGTCCACTTGTCGATCCAGCGCTGCACGATGGGCAGGTTGTCCGGGTCCTGCTCGAGCATGAACTTGATGCACTCGAGGCCGAGCGTCATGTGGCGGGCCTCGTCGGACTGGGCCGAGAAGCCGACCGTCATCGCCGCCATGTCGCCGTTGTAGGCAGCACCGGAGATGAAGGGCACGAACAGGATGTTGGTGAGCACGTACTCGAAGGCGAAGCCGATGGCCACCATGAACTCGAAGGGGCCGGCGGTGATGGCGTCGTCGAAGAAGGACTTGCCGTCCGACAGGTACCACATGCGCGACTGCTGATGGGCGAACTCGTCCATCCCGTTGTAGAAACGGTTGTAGTTGCTGATCGAGTGGATCTGGGTCTGGAAGTGGCGGTACTCGTCCACCGACTGCATCATGCAGGCCACGCGCGGGCCGGCGCCGACCATCTGGCGGGCCACCATGCTGAAGCCGCGGGCGGCCATCAGCTCGAGGGGCGGGGTGGAGCCGAGGAAGAGCTTGAGCACGTTCATGTAACGTGCGTCGGTGACCGACAGGTGGCCGTTGTTCTGGTTGAAGGCGTCGAGGATGGCGTAGAGCTTGCGTTCCTTCTCGGCCTGGTATTTCCAGTAGGCGTCCATGGTCAGGCGGAAGGGGTCTTCCCACTGATCCCAGTCGTGGATCTTGATGCCTTCGTAGCCGACCTGCGGGAAGACCTTGTCCATCGGCTGGAAGGTGGTGTCCCAGGCCAGGTCCCGGGTCATCATGGTGTAGCGCTCCTTGAGGCCGAGCTTCTTCGAAACTTTCATGTCCATGGTGTCTCTCCTTGGGTGTCGGGTCAGCTCTGCCAGGACAGGACGAACTCGTCGTCGCTCTCGTCCAGGTGGCCGGAGATGGTGATCAGGTGCAGCTGCAGCTCCTGCAGGTCGAAGTCGCGACCCATCTTTTCTTCCACGGTGGCGCGCTTGATGACCAGCCGGCCGGGCACGTCCACCTTGACCATGGCGGGCTGATCCACCACCACGGCGTCGGGGTTGTCGTCCACGATGGCCTCGACGATGCAGCGGGTCTCTTCGTTCTTCTGGAAGGCGATGAAGGCGTTGGATGTCATGGCGACGGCTTTCAGACGGGGATGCCGGCCTTGGCGGCACGGGCATTGAGTTGCTGGACGACCTCGTCCAGGACGGCGGCACCCTCGGCACCGAAGGCCAGCTCGGCCACCGGTGCGAGCACCTCGACCGAACGCTGGCGGGCCGCGGCGATCCATTCGGCGAGCAGGGCCTTGTTGGCCGGGTTGTCGGCGGCGGCGGCCTTCAGCACCGCATCCACCCACTTCACGTTCTCGGCGAACCACTCGCGCTGGAAGCGGGTGAGCATGGTCAGCACCGGGCCGTGGGCAGCGTTGAGGCGGTCGTTGAGCTTGTCGTAGATCAGCGGGTACAGCAGGCCTTCGAGGGCGAAGTTCTGCGCCACGAAGAGCTCGAACCAGTCCTCCATGACCATCTGGTCTTCGACGTAATGGCGCAGGCCCTGCCACACCGGCGCCGCCAGCCAGGCCTGCTTGGCCTCGGCGAGGGCGTCGATCTCGTCGAGAGAGATGCCCAGGCGGGTGATGAACTGGGCAATGCCGAGCTGATCCATGCAGGCATAGGCGGTCGCCTGGGAGATGGCGATGCCGTAGCTGTAGGCGGCGATGTACGAATTGTTGATGTTGGAACCCCAGGCCACGTGGCGCAGGGGCAGCAGCACCTCATTGACCACCTTCTTGCCCTCGGCCGGGTAGCCGGTGGCGAGGCCCAGTTCGTCGGCCATGTCGAAGTCGGCGCTGGCAGTCTCCTGCATGCGGCCGCGGGCCAGCGTCCAGGCGCCGTAGAAGAACTGGCGCGGATCCTTCAGCGCGTACCAGTCCTTCATGGTGATGCGCGAGCGCTTCGGATCGAAGATGTCGTGGGACGGATCCCAGGTGGGCCGGTAGTGGTAGTTCTCCATCGGCTGCAGGTCCATCGTGGCCTCCATGTAGCGGGACGCCGGCTTGTCCGCGCCCATGCGGCGGGCCAGGTGGCCGAAAGTCTGGCGCAGGGGCTGGATGGTGATGGTGCGAAGGTCCATGCTCATTGTGTGCTCCTTCTCCTCAGGTTCTTGGTGTGGGTCTGCCCTGCCCGCTCAGCGAAAGCGCTGGTGAGTGGCAGCGTGGAGATTCCAGGCGAAATCACCCTGCGGACGGGGGACATCCGGGGTCTCCAGGAAAATCACGTGGTGCTCGGCGCAGAAGGACTGGAAGGCGGCTTCGGGCATGATCAGTTCGACGGCCACTTCCGGCTCGCCCACCGAGAACTCGAACTCCACCATGCCGTTATCGCGCCGGCCGGTGACGCGCACGAACTTGCGGGTCACGTCGAAACGGTTCTCTGTCATGGCTCCTCCTGGTCTTTGCGCCGCCGGCATCGAGGCGCGGCGGTCGGACGCTTCAGGGCCCGGATGGCCCCCACCGGCGTGTTCGGTGAGACGTCATTGCACCAAACATTAAGATGTTAGTGAATGGACGATCAGCGCCTTGGCTTGTACTTTTCAAAGCCGCACTGATGGAGCGATCAGCGGACTTGATCCTGGTGCTGGATGCGGAACTGGCTGGGCGTCAGCCCGGTGCGGCGGGTGAAGAAGCGGGAGAAGTAGGCCGGGTCGGCAAAACCCAGGGCGTAAGACAGTTCGCCCACCGGCGTAGTGGAAAAGCGCAGCAGGCGGCGCGCCTCCTGCAGCAGGCGGTCGTGCACCACCTCCTTGGAGGCCAGGTTGGCCATGCGCCGGCACACATCGTTGAGGCGCGCCTCGGTGACGCTGAGCTGGCGGGCGTAGTCGGGCAGCGTGAGGTGGTCGCGGAAGTGGGCTTCCACCAGGTCGCAGAAGTTCAGGAAGATGCGCAGATCCTCGCCCCGCTCGCGTTTCAGGGAACTGGCCGGGGTGTGGGTGGCGAGCAACCGGTGCAGGCTGATGAAGAAGCACAGCCCCAGCGCCCGCACCGCCGCCGAGCGCCCCTTGTTGCGGCCGCCGAACTCCTGGCGCAACAGCTCCGCCAGTTGCAGCAGGCGCGCCACCTCTCCCTGCCCCCCCTCCTCGGCCCCGCCCAGGGGCAGGAAGGCCGCCTCGCGCAGCTGGGCGTCGGGCCACAACCCCGGCAGCGATGCATACCAGCTGCGCACCACCTCCTGGCGCACGGTGATCACATGGCCGTCCGTATCCTCGTCGGAATAGAAGGCATGGGGAATCGCCGGAGGCGTGATGAAGACCAGCGGCGCTTCACCGAAGTAGGCCTGGTCATCGAGCTGCAGGCGGATACTGCCACGGGTCAGCACATGCACCTGGTAGAACAGGGAATGGCGATGGGCCGGCGTGTTGCGGCCGAAGATCTCGGCCAGCCGGCCGAAGGTCTCGTAGTGGACGTCACAGTCCGGATCACCCTCGTAGATGCGGGTGATGTAAATGTCGGGAATGGCCTGGGCGGAGGGCTGGCCCCGCGGATCGGCGGGCCCCGGAATGTCGAAGGTGGACATCCCGCAAGAAGATCACTTCGATGTTAGCGAGTCAACAGGTATCATTGAGGAATCCACCCGGGAGGCCCCCTCCCCCACCACAGGAGTTCGACCGTCCATGCAGAGCAGGATTTCCTACCGCAACCTGCCCCAGCTTTTCCTGAAAGCCCGGGAGGAGCTGATCTGCCATTTCCGCCCTATCCTCAACCACTTCGGTCTCACCGAGCAACAGTGGCGCATCCTGCGCGTACTCAGCGAACGGGAGCAGCTCGAGCCCTGGGAGATCTGCGACATCTGCCAGATCTTGAGCCCCAGCCTGGCCGGCGTGCTGTCACGCATGGACGACATGGGGGTGATCAGCCGCGCCCGCGTGCCGGAAGACCAGCGCCGGGTCATCGTGCGCCTGAGCCCCAAGGGCACCGACCTGGTGGCCGAGATCGCCCCGCTCATCCAGGCCCAGTACCGCAACCTCGAGGCATCCCTCGGTCGTGAGCTGATCGACGAGCTCTATACCGTGCTGGACAAGGTCATCACCGGCCCCCACGCCCCCGTGGAGCGGATCACCCTGCCGGAACGTGCAGCGCCTTCTGCCGCAGCACCTTCTGCCGCAGCAACATCCGACAAGAAAAAACGAAGCCCCCGCCGGGGAACGGCGGAGGCTTGATTCAACCGCGTCCTGCACCTGTTCCGCGCAACACGCTTCCGGCGGAATCCTCCGCCGCGTGCAAAAACGGCTAGACCGGATTCTCGGAGTAGTAGCAGGTCTGCCCGGGCTGAACGATCAGACCCACAGCGCAGGTCGGGGTTGAGGTCGTCGGCGAACTCGGCGGCGTCACGCTGATGATCTGCATGGGGATGCTTGGATGGCCATTGACCGGCACATCGATCAGCAAACCGCCCAGTTCGCTGAGATCGACGGTACCCCCGGTATTGTTCGCCATGGTCGGCAGCGGAATGGCCTGAACATTGCCGACGGAAGCCCCTTGCGCCCCCACACCCAGCGCAGCCACCACGAGCAACCCGGACAACAGGCGATTACCCGACTTCCGCCCCATGTAAACCGCAGCCATCGCCAGCAACACCGCCAGGACCAGCATGCCCCACTGGGACAGGGTCGGCACCGAGGTCGCAGCCGGTGCATAGACGATCACCTGCGCGAAGGCCGAAGTGGGAAGCCCCACCGCAAGAGCACCAGCAAGCGCCAACCTGGGAACGTGTACGTTGATCTTCATGAACCAAACCCCCCTTAGCAAGAAAATGGACGAGCGAGAAATAAAAGAATCTATACCCTAACACCATGTTGGAGGAATAAAGACCATACCCAATTCAGGCATCCAGGGCCGTTGCATCTGCCCCCCGTCTCAATAACTCCCCCCCGGAACATTCACCTCGCCCCCCGTCCTGTAGGCCGTCGCCAGGCTGGTGGTGGCCGCCGCCAGCAACATCGAGTCGACGCCCACCGCGATGAAGCGGGCCCCCGCATCCCTGTAGCGCCGCACCAGCGGCTGATCACCGCACAGCACGCCACCGGCCTTGCCGGCACGGGCCACCCGGGTCAGACCATCCTCGATCATGGCCACGATGTCCGGATGGTTGGGCTCGCCGAGCAGATCGAAGGACGCTGCCAGATCAGCGGCGCCGAAGAACACCCCGTCCACGCCATCCACGGCCAGGATGGCATCAAGCGCCGCCATGCCGATACGGGTTTCGACCTGCACCAGCAGGCACATGGCGTCGTTGGCCTGCTCGGCATAGTCGCCGATGCGCCCCCAGCGGGACGCCCGGGCGATCGAGCTGCCCACCCCGCGGATACCCTGGGGCGGGTAGCGCATCGCCTGCACCAGGTGGGCGGCCTGATCTGCGGACTCGACCATCGGGATCAGCAGGGTCTGCACTCCCGTCTCCAGCAATTGCTTGATCAGCACGTGGTCGCCCTGGGGCGGCCGCACCACCGGCTGGGAGGGATAGGGGGCGATGGCCTGCAGTTGCGCAAAGATGGTGCGCAGGTCGTTCGGGCCGTGTTCCGCATCGATCAGCAGCCAGTCGAAGCCCGCTCCGGCACAGATCTCGGCGCTGAAGGTCTCCGACAGGCCCAGCCACAGCCCGTATTGCAGTTCCCCGGCGAGCAGGCGCTGCTTGAACAGGTTGACCGGCATTTCCATGGTGTACGCTCCGCGATTACTTGTTTAACACAGCCGGAAGCCGCCACGCGCCTCCCGGATCCTGCAAGGAAAAGGGCTTCGGTCACCCGAAGCCCTCGTGCTGCCTTCAGGCCCGTTACAGGCCAGACCGGATCAACCCAGGCCAGGCACCCTGTAGTAGCAGACACCGCCCGCCGGCACGGCCAGACCGACCGTACAGGTGGGAGACTGGACCGTCGTGTCACTGCTTGGGCTCACGCTGATGATGCGCATGGGGATGGTCGGGTGCCCCTGCACCGGCACCTCCGTTCCGGTCGAATAACCGGAAAGATCAACCGTGCCGCCCGATCCGATCGACATCTGCTCAAGCGCGGTGGCCTGCGCTGTCTTCAACATCGTCTGCTCGACCCCCATCCCGGTGGCCAGCGCGCCGACCGCCAGGAGCGCAGACAGGAGCCGGCTGCCACCCTTGCGCGCGGTCTGGATGGCGACCAGTGCCAGCAGGACTGACAGCACGATCATGCCCCACTCGGACAGGGTCGGTACCGGGGTCTGCACATCAGGAACATAACCAATCGACTGAGCCACGGCAGCAGCCTGCCAACCCAGCGTCAGTCCTGCCGCAATGGCCACTCGCGAAAAAACCGTTTTTTTTGTCATGGATCTGCGCCCTCCTCAAGCTAATGTGGATAGATATCAAAATTTAACAATCGCGCCGCAATGCTACCACTCCCGCCCCCATCGGAGCTTCGGCATACACGGATGACGCCCCGGACCCGCGACTATCTGCGTGCATGAAACAGTGAAGCGCCCTCCAGCCGTTTATCCCGGCGGGCTGCATCGCTAGAATCCCCGCCCTCCCCTTATCGTCGAGCCCCCCTTGCTGACCATCCTGAGCATCACCGGCCCCATCTTCATGCTCATCGCGATCGGCTTCGCCGTCGTTCGCCATGGCCTGCTCAGCCGGGCGGAGATGCGTCCCCTCGGCGTCTTCGTGATCCACGTGGCCCTGCCCGCCCTGTTCTTCAGGTCGATGAGCGAGCGCAGCCTGGCCGACGTGGTGGGCGGCCACCTGATGCCGGTGTATGTGCTCGGCTCCCTGCTCGCCGCAGGCCTGGGCCTGGCGGCCAGTTGCCTGCTGCGCGGCCGCAGCCTGCAGGTCGGGGCCGTCCAGGCGCTGGGCATGGCCACCTCCAACAGCGCCTTCATCGGCTACCCCATCGCCCTGCAGCTCTTCGGCCCGTCAGCCGCCGGTGCCCTGGCGGTGTTCGCGCTGGTCGAATCGATGGTGATGATGCCCCTCACCCTGACCATCGCCGAAGCCGCCGGCAGCAACGGCGGGCACTGGACCCATGTGCTGCGCGAAGCCCTCCGCCGCCTGTCGCGCAATCCCTTCGTGCTGGCCATCGCCGGCGGCGCAGCGTGGTCGGCGACCGGCATCCCCCTGCCCCTGCCTGTCGGCAAGATGCTGGACATGCTCGCCGCCGCCTCGGCGCCGGTGGCCCTGTTCTGCATCGGCGGCACCCTGGCCGGGCTCAGCATGCGCGGCATGCTGGGCGATATCAGTTTCATCGTGGCCGGCAAGCTGCTGCTCCACCCCCTGTGCATGTTCCTGGTGCTGCTGGCCCTGCCCGCGGCGGATCCCCACGTCGCCACCGCCGCCATCCTCAATGCGGCGATGCCGATGTTCAGCGTCTATCCGCTGCTGAGCCAGAAATTCGGCCAGGAAGGGGTCAGCGCCGCGGCCCTGGTGGGCGCCACTACCCTGTCTTTCTTCACCATCAGCGCGCTGCTGTGGATGCTGCATTGACGCAGGGCCTGAGGGTTTCGTCGAAATCGTCCAGTGACGGAAAGCGCAGCGCCTCCAGCTGATCCAGGCCCTGCAGGTGAAGGCCATAACCCTCGAGGATGCTGCGCCGCTCGGCCTCCTCCAGGTAGGGCACGTGGTAGGCCACATAGGGCGGCAGCACGCGCAGGCCCACGTAGGCCAGCATGCCGCGCAGGATGGGCTGCAGCATCACCTCCAGTTCGCCATGCACCGCGCCGGGGCCGAACATGTGCGCCTGGCCGCCAAGGGAGATGGCCAGCAGCGCCGACTTGCCCTTCAGCCCGCCGCGGTCGTAGATGCGCCGGCCGCCGTAGCACAGGCCCGAAATGAAGACCCGGTCGATCCAGCCCTTCATGATGGCGGGCATGCCGTACCAATAGATCGGGAAGTTGAAGATGATCAGGTCGGCCCATTTCACCTTGTCCACCTCGGCCGCGATGTCCGGCGCCAGGGCACCCTTGCCGTAGGCGTGGCGTTGCTCAAGGGCATACACCAGGTAATCGGGGTTGGCCCGTTCGCTGAAATCGGCGGCGCTGGCCACCGGATTGAAGCCCATCGCGTACAGGTCGGACACCTGCACCGCGTGACCCGCCGCCTCCAGGGTGTTCACCGACAGATCCTTCATGGCTGCGTTGAAGGAGCGCGGCTCGTTGTGGGCAAAGACGATCAGTACATTCATGTGATGACTCCGGGAGAACGGGAGCGCAGACAGGCTGTGTTGCTCGTTCAAAAAAATGCCCCTTCGCGACGCCGCCGTAGCGAAGGGGCCAAGATACGACCGACCATCCGGAGAGGAGAGGGAGGGTTGTCGGTCGAGGGAGTAAACGTCGGATGCAGCGGCTGGCGCCGGCTTCAGTCGGCGGCGGCGGCGCGGGCGCGGGCTTCGATCTCGTCCCTGCGCACATCGCTGGCAGGCACGCCGGCGATAGCCCAGTCCTCGGGCGGCACGCGCCGGCAGCAGCCGCGGACCAGCGCCCGCTGCACGCCCAGGCAGTCCACCAGCAGGTCGGTGAAACCGGCCAGCAGGCGGTGGCGGTCCTCGAGGGAGCGTCCGTCGAGCACGATGCAGTCGAACCAGGGCGCATGCAGGCCGTTGCGGGACACCAGCTCGCCCCCCACGGCAAACTGGCCGGGCCGGTGGGGTGTGATGAAGGCCCGGATACGGTCGGTGGGGGCCTTGAGCACTTCTGCGTAGAGCTTGCAGGCGCCGATGAGCAGGGCTTCGTCCTGCTCCGGCGTGCTCAGGCCTTCAACCAGGTGGAAATTGACGATGGGCATGGTGGTATCTCCGGTCAGGGCAGGCCGCGACGGCGGCCGGAATCGAGCATCAGGCTGGAGCCGGTCATGGCATCCGCCTCGGGGGCCAGCAGCACCGACACGGCCCAGGCCACCTGCTCGGGGGTGGTGAAGCGGCCGATGGAGGACTCGGCCAGCATCTCGCCCAGCACGTCCTCCACCGTGATGCCGCGCTGGGCGGCACGGTCGGCGGCCACCCGGTGCAGGCGCTCGGTGTCGGCGGGGCCTGGGGCGATCAGGTGGGCGGTCACGCCGCGGGGGCCGTAGGCCAGGCTGAGCTGGCGCACCACGTTCACCAGGGCCGCATTGGCGACGCCCGCCGACGCCGCGTAGGCAGTCGGCTCGAAGCCATAGTGGCCGCCGATGGCGACGATGCGCGAGCCCGCCGAGAGCAGGCCATCCACCGCCCGGCACAGGCGCAACAGGCCACCCACCTTGATGTTCACCGCATCCACCATGGTCGCCGTCGGCGCCGTCAGGATGCCCCCCGCGACACCCACACCGGGCCCGTGCACCACCATCCGCACCGGCCGGTCCACCACCCCGGAGATGGCCTCGATGGCCGAATCCGAGGAGATGTCCGCGGCACAGGCGATCAGGCCCGGGACCCGCTCGCGCAGGGCGGCCAGCGCCTCGGTGCTGCGCGCCACCGCCACCACACCGAGGCCGGCCGCGGCCAGGCGATCGACCATGGCATTGCCGAAGGCCCCGGTGGCACCCACCACCACGGCCAGCTCTTCACGTTCCTGCATGCTGTCTCCTTGTTATATGTACCGCCCTGCCCCTGGCGCTCAGGCTGCCACGTGCTGCAGCAGGCCGCGCTCCCGGGCCATGGTCATGGCGGTGTCCATGATCATGTCTTCCTGGCCACCGATCATCTTCTTGCGGCCCAGTTCCACGAGGATATCCCGGGCCGGCACGCCAAAGCGTTCGGCAGCGCGCTTTGAATGCAGGAGGAAGGTGGAATACACGCCGGCGAAACCGAGGGTCAGGGACTCGCGGTCCACCCGCACCACGTGCTCCATCATCGGCACGATGATCTCCTCGGCCATGTCCATCAGCTTGAAGAGATCCACCCCGGTGTCGATGCCCATGCGCTCGCAGACCGCAGCGAAGACCTCCAGCGGCGTATTGCCAGCCCCGGCCCCCAGGCCGCCCACCGATCCGTCGATACGGGTGGCCCCGGCTTCGATGGCGGCGATCGAGTTGGCGATGCCCATGCCCAGGTTGTGATGGCCGTGGAAGCCGATCTCGGTCTCCGGCCTGAGCACGTCGCGCAAGGCCTGGATGCGGGCGATCACGTCGCCGGGCAGCATGTAGCCGGCCGAGTCGGTCACGTACACGGTCTGGGCGCCATAGCTCTCCATCAGCTTGCCCTGCTGGGCCACGCCAGCGGGGTCGTTGAGATGGGCCATCATCAGGAAGCCGGTGGTGTCCATGCCCAGCTTGCGGGCGAAGGCAATGTGCTGGGGCGAGGTGTCGGCCTCGGTGCAGTGGGTCGCCACATGCACGCTGCGGGCGCCGCAGTCGTAGGCGGACTGCAGCTCGCGCATGGTGCCAAGGCCGGGGATGAGCAGCACCGAGACCTTGGCCTGCTTCATCCTGGCGGCCACCGTGGAGATGTAATCCTCGTTGCTGTGCGGTGCGAAACCATGCTGCAGGGAGTTGCCGCCCAGGCCGGCGCCGTGGGTCACCTGCACATAGGGCACGCCCGCCTCGTCGAGGGCCGTGGCCACCTTGACCATCTGGTCGATGCTGATCTGCTCACGCTTGGCGTGCATGCCGTCACGCAGGCACATGTCGTGCAGGATGACTTTCTTGCCTTTGAGATCCATGGGTTTCTCCGTTTTCTTGTGTTGGGGCGGCTTCGGCTACGCCGGCTCCACCGCGCGCAGCGTGATGCGGCCGGCGAGGATCTCCTCGGCGAACATCTCGGCGGTGCGGGTGGCGGCGGCGGTCATGATGTCGAGGTTGCCGGCGTACTTGGGCAGGTAGTCGCCCAGCCCCGCCACCTCCATGAAGACCTGCACCTTGTTGGCCTCGTAGATGGGCCCGTTGACCAGGCGGTAGCCGGGCACGTACTTCTGCACCTCCTTGATCATCTGCAGGATGGACGCGGTGATGCGGGCCTGGTCGGGCGCGTCGTCGGTGAGGCAGGAGATCGTATTGCGCATGATCATCGGCGGCTCGGCCGGGTTGATGATGGCCAGGGCCTTGCCCTTGCGCGCACCGCCCACCTTCTCGATGGCGCCGGAGGTGGTGTAGGTGAATTCGTCCAGATTGGCGCGGGTGCCCGGGCCGACCGACTTGGAGGCCAGGCTGGCGACGATTTCGGCGTAGGCCACGCTCTGGATGCTCGACACGGCGCTGACGATGGGGATGGTCGCCTGGCCGGCGCAGGAGATCATGTTGACGTTCATCTGAGAGCCAAGGCCCCCACGCTCACTGCGTTCGCTGCCCCCCGAGGGGGCCGAGCTGTCTTGGGAGCGGCCCGACGACAGCTGATCGGCATGCTGGCGCAGGTTCACCGGCGGCACGCAGAGGGGCCCGATGGCGGCCGGGGTCAGGTCGATCATCATCACCCCCAGCTCGTTGAGCTTGCGGCTGTTCTCCGCATGCACATAGGCGCTGGTGGCGTCGAAGGCGATCTGGATGTTGTCGGCGAGCACGTGCGGCAGCAGGCCATCGACTCCGTCGGCGGTGGTCTTGAGGCCCATCTCGCGGGCCCGGGCGAGGCCTTCGGAGGCGGGGTCGATACCCACCATCCACACCGGCTCGAGCACCGGGCTGCGCTGGATCTTGTAGATCAGGTCGGTGCCGATGTTGCCCGAGCCGATCAGGGCGCAACGGATCTTCTTCATGCTGTCTTCTCCTGGGCCCGGGCGGCGGCGCGCTGGGCCATGGTCTGGCCGGCGACGTAGAAGCCGTCGGTGGCGTGTTCGGTGATGAGGATGCGTACCGTGTCGGCGCTGCATTCGAGACTGCGGGCCACGGCTTCGGTCACCGCCGCCGCCACCTTGTGCTTCTGTTCGGTGGTGCGGCCCACCATCATGTGCATTTCAATAATCGGCATGGGGTCTCTCCACGGGGGTTGGGATCATTCGACGAAGCGCATGGACACGCTGCCCAGCTCCTGGAAGCGGGCGATCACGCTGTCACCGGCCTTGACCGGCACGGCTTCGGTGATGCCGCCGCTCATCACGAAACTGCCGGCGGGCAGGCCCTCGCCCAGCTCGGCGAGGATGTTCACCAGCATCGCGATGGCCTCGGCCGGGTGACCCAGTACGGCGGCGGCGGCGGCACCGGCGACGGTCTCGCCGTTCTTCTCCATCACCACCCCCAGCGTCGGCAGGTCCAGGTCTTCCACGTAGCGCGGCCGTCCGCCGCCGACGAAGCGCGCCGACGAGCCGTTGTCGGCCACCACGCTGGGCAGGTCGAACTTGAAGCCGGAGAAGCGCGAATCGATGATCTCGACCGCCGGCAGCACGTAGTCGGTGGCATCCAGCACGTCCTGGCGGGTGCAGCCTGGGCCCTGCAGATCCTTGCGGGTGACGAAGGCCACTTCGCACTCGACCCGCGGATGCACCAGGTCGTGGGTGGAGATGGCCGAGTTCTCGGGCCGCGCCATGCGGTCGGTGAGGAAGCCGATGGACGGCACATCGACGCCCATCTGCTTCATCTTGGCCCGCGACGTCAGCCCGGCCTTCCAGCCGACCTGCTTGTGACCGGCGGCGAGGAAGCGGCGGCGCAGCTCCAGCTGCACGGCGTAGCCGTCGGCGATGGTCATGGCCGGATATTCGTCGGTGAGCTTGGGGATGGCGTAGGCCCGGGTCTGGGCCCCTTCGACCCGCTCGCAGAGACGGACGATGTCTTCACGGGACAGCGTAAGAGTAAGAGTCTGGTCCATGCTCATGCTGCGCTCCTTCCGGCGAACTTCACCCGGCAGCTGCCGAGGCCGCCCACGGTACATACCAGTTCATCACCATCGACGACCGGCACCAGGGCCGATTGGGAGCCGGACAGGATCACCTCGCCGGCTTTGAAGGGAATCCCCAGCTCGCCCAGGGTATTGGCCAGCCAGGCCACCGCGTTGGCAGGCGACCCCTGCACCGCGGCACCGACGCCGGTGGAGAAGATCTCGCCGTTCTTCTCCAGCACCATGCCGGCCAGGGTGATGTCCAGCTTGCGCGGGTCGCCCTTGGTCTTGCCCAGCACGTACACACCGCAGGAGGCGTTGTCGGCCACGGTGTCCTGGATCTTGATCTTCCAGTCGGTGATGCGTGAGTCGACGATCTCGAAGCACGGCAGCACGTAGTCGGTGGCGCGGATCACGTCCATCGCGGTGACGCCCGGCCCCTGCAGATCCTCCTTGAGCACGAAGGCCAGCTCGGCCTCGGCCTTGGGCTGGATCAGGCTGCCCAGGTCGATGGTGTCGCCCTCCTGGTAGACCATGCCCGAGGTGAGCTGGCCGAAGTCCGGCTGGAACACGCCCAGGAAGTCCTGCACCGGCTTGCTGGTGACGCCGATCTTCTTGCCAACGATGCTTTCGCCGGCTGCCACGCGGCGCTCGATGTAGCGCAGCTGGATGCGGTAGGCATCGGCCAGGGTGATGTCCGGCTCCTGTTCAAGCAGCGGCGCAATCGTGCGACGCTCCCGCCACGCGTCATACAGCGCGTCGCCGTAATGCTGGATCTTGTCTTCGTTCATGATTGCCCTGATTGATCTTGGGTTCATTGATAAGAGGCTGAAGCGGTGAAGAAACCGTCGCGAGCAGGCCCGAGGCTGCGATGAGGCGCGCAGCGGTACTGGAGTACCGCGAGCACCGGAGTCGCAGGATCGGGACGCGCAGCAGGTTTATTCACAGCTTCACGCAGATGTTGCGGGTCTCGGTGTAGAACTCGAGGGAATGCACGCCCCCTTCGCGGCCGATACCCGACTGCTTGGAGCCACCGAAGGCCGTGCGCAGGTCGCGCAGGAACCAGCTGTTGATCCAGGTGATGCCCACCTCGACCCGGGCGGCGACGCGGTGGGCGCGGGCCAGGTTGGTGGTCCAGACGGTGGTGGACAGGCCGTAGTCGGTGGCATTGGCCAGCTTCACCACCTCGTCCTCGCTGTCGAAGGGGCGGATGTGGCAGCACGGGCCGAAGATCTCCTCGCGCACCACGGAGGCCGTCTCGGGCAGGCCGGTCCAGATGGTCGGTTGCACCCAGGCGCCTTCGGCCAGCTCGGCGGGCATCGCCGGTTCGCCGCCGCCGGTCACCACGGTGGCCCCTTCCTCCACCGCCTTGCGGTAGTAGGACATGACCTTCTGCTTGTGCTCCTGGCTGATCAGCGGGCCGTAGTTGGCCGCGTGATCCTCCGGGCGGCCGTACTTGACGGCCTCGGCGCGGGTCTTGAGGGCCGCCACGAAGCGCTCGAAGATCGGCCGCTCCACATAGACCCGCTCGGTGCCCAGACAGACCTGCCCGGTGTTGAGGAAGGCCGAGCGGAAGATGCCATCCACCGCCGCGTCAAAATCGGCGTCAGCAAAGACGATGCCGGCGTTCTTGCCGCCCAGCTCGAAGGACACGTCGCGCATGCCGTCGGAGGCGGCCTTCATGATCGCCGCGCCGGTGCGGGTCTCGCCGGTGAAGGTGATCGCATCCACACCCGGATGGCGGGTCAGGAATTCGCCGGCCGAATCCGGCCCGAAGCCCTGCACCACGTTGTACACACCCTTGGGAATGCCCACGCTGTTCATCACCTCGCCGAGCAGCGCCGCCGTGTGGGGCGACTCCTCGGAGGGCTTCACCACCACCGTGTTGCCACAGGCCAGAGCCGGGCCGACCTTCCAGGTCATCAGCAGGAAGGGGGCGTTCCACGGGCTGATCACGCCGATCACGCCCTTGGGCACGCGGATGCCGTAGTTGAGGGCGCCGCGGCCGTCCGGCGTGGCCATCTGGAAGGCCTCCGTCGGCACGTTCTTGACCACGTCGGCAAAGACCTTGAAATTGGCCGCACCGCGGGGGATGAAGACATGTCGCATGACGTGGGAAGGCTGGCCGGTGTCGGCCATCTCGGCCGCCACGAAGTCCTCGAAGCGGCGGGTGATCTCGTCGGCCACGCCGTACAGCA
Organism: Zoogloea dura; assembly: GCF_012927165.1. Lineage (GTDB taxonomy): Bacteria > Pseudomonadota > Gammaproteobacteria > Burkholderiales > Rhodocyclaceae > Zoogloea > Zoogloea dura. The sequence continues at coordinate 75,131 of NZ_JABBGA010000014.1, read as the reverse complement.
GGTCCACCCGCTGCTCCAGCGTCAGCCCGCCCCACTCGCCCTCCAGCGCCGCCCGCGCGGCGCGCACCGCCGCATCCACGTCGGCCTGGCCGGCCTCGGTGATCCGGGCGATCACCCGGTTATCCACGGGGGAGCGTTTCTCGAAGGTCTTGCCGCCCTGCCCGGCGGTGTATTCGCCGCCGATGAAATTCTCGATGAGACGCATGCTTACCTCGATATCAAGTCTGGAATCGCCAAACCCCCAGGGCCCGGCATGGAGACCAGTCTATGAATCGAGCTTGATACCGTCCAATACCTAATCACTTCATACTCAATACCCTTGCGGTATGAGCAAAGGGGCAGCCCCGGACACCAGCCACCCCATCGGCATCTTCTGCGCTTACTTCTTCGGGCGGGCCTGCATCTCCTTGACGAGCTGGTCCGCCGGCTTGATGCCCTTGCAGTCGGTGCCGAGGAAGCTCATGCGCGACTCGGTGTGCATGGTGTGCTTGCCGCCGGCGTCGGTGATGGTCATGTCCATCCGGGTGGCGACCGAGTCACCGTTGATGACACTCTCGCCCTTGCCGACCACGCCGGGGCAGTTCATCTCGAAGCTCACCCGGTTGCCGCTGCGCGTGGTCTTGGTGGGCTCGCAGCGGCTGTCGCCCTGCATCACCGGCTTGTCCTGCGCCGCCATCTCCGGGCTGATGCAGATGCGGTGGGTGTTCGGGCTGCCGCCACCGCCCATGCCCCGGCCGCCCATCGCCTGCTCCATCTGCTTGCGCTGCTCCGGGGTCATGCCAGCCATGTGCTTCTGCATCTCGGCCTGCATGGCGGCCATCCTGGCGGTCATGTCCTGGCCATCCATGATCTGCTTGTCGACGCGGATCTCCCACAGACCCGGCCTGGTCATCGGCTCGGCCAGCACGGCGCCGGATACAAGGGCAAGGCATGCAGCAATCGTCAATCTCTTCATGTCGCTCTCCTGGTCATTCGTTGATCAGATCATCACGAATCTTGCGCAGCCCCTCCGGCATCACCAGGGTTTCCCTGTCCCATCCCTCGAGGGTGAGGATCTCGTCCATGCACGCCTCCATGATGGCATGCGCCTCTACGGCAGCCCGTGCGATGATCCGATGGACTTCCGGATCCGTGTTGGGCGTGGATTCGCAGTTGACCTGATACGCGTACAAATCGCGCAGACGCCGCAACTCTTCGGCCACCTGGGCAGGGCAGGCACACATATAAACCATGGCCTCCTCAACAATGGAGGTCAATTGTTGCTCAGTGAATTGCTTTTTCATGGAAGTTCTCTCGGGCCACTCTGTTTTACCTTTGCAGTGTAGCAAGAATGCTTTTCCGACCGGAGAGACGCCCGGATTACCCTACCGGGGGGGACTGCCCCGGGCAGGCGTCGCCGCGCGCGCAACTGAGCCGTCCCCAGGCCGGGAAGCCTAAAATCCGCTTTCGACATCACCGCGTGCGACACGCGGTACACCGCCGATGATCCCGCAACTCCAGTTCAAACCAACACCAGCCCATGCTCTTCGACCCCTTCATCTTTGCGGTTTCCTTCGTGGTGGCCGTGGCGCTCTCGGTACTGGCCTTGTGGCTGCGCTCCGGACTGCTTGCCAGCACGCGCTTCAGTCAGAACAAGATCAATGTCCTCAGCGGTGTGGTACTGGGAATTGCCATCTCCGGCATGCACTACACAGGCATGGAGGCAGCCCGCTTCCTGCCCGCCGCCGGGGCGACACGGGTGCCGACGTCAAACTTCTACTTCGCCCTCTCGATTGCCGGAGCCACGACCCTGGCCATCCTCATCACCGGCGGGATCAACGTGCTGCTGCGCTACCGCAGCATCTACCAGCGCCTGGTGCAGAACGAGGCGCGCACCCGCACCATCGTCGAAACCGCCGTCGACGGCATCATCACCATCGACAGCAAGGGCATCATCCGTGCCTTCAACAGTGCAGCCGAAACCATCTTCGGCTGGCAGGCCGGGGAAGTGATCGGCCGCAACATCAAGCTGCTGATGCCCGAACCGGAACGCAGCCAGCACGACGGCTACCTGCGGAACTACCTGCATACCGGCGTCGCAAGGATCATCGGCTCGGGGCGCGAAGTGACCGGTCTGCGCAAGGATGGCACGACCTTCCCCTTGCGACTGGCCCTCGGCAAGGCCACCCTGCCCGACGAAACGCTGTTCGTCGGCTTCGTCACCGACATCAGCGAACGCCGGCAGATGGAGGAGGCCCTGCGCAACAGCGAGCAGCAATACCGCTCATTGATCGGCAATCTGCCGGGCATCGCCTTCCGCTGCCGGCCCGACGCCGACTGGAGCATGCTCTTCATCAGCGATGCCGTTGAACGCCTGACTGGCTGGCGTCCCCAGGACTTCACGACCGGCGCGATCACTTTTGCCCGGCTGCTGCACCCTGATGACCGGGACTGGATAGCCGCTGAAGTCGGCGAATCACTGAATGCCGGACGGGTCTACATGATCGAGTATCGCCTGATCGACCGCGCCGGCAACGAACACTGGGTGTCCGAAAGTGCCAGCGGGGTCCGGGGCGCAGACGGGTCAATCGAATGGATAGACGGCGTCATCATCGACATCTCCGACAGCAAGCGGCGCAATGCCGAATTCGAAGGGGTGGTCAATGCCATCGGCCACGCACTGGCGGTGATCGAATGCGACCTCGATGGCACCATCCTGAATGCCAACCAGAACTTCCTGAGGATCACGGGTTACAGCCTCGACGAACTGGTGGGACGCCATCATTCCGTACTTTGCGTCGCCAGCGAAGCGGCCTCCAGCGACTATCGCCAACTCTGGGAAACCCTGCGCCAGGGCGGCTACGCCTCCGGTGACTTCCACCGCATCGGCAAGGACGGCAAGGACGTCTGGATCCACGGCAGCTACAACCCCATCCTCGATCCGGACGGCCGGCCCTACAAGATCATCAAGTTTGCGAGCGACCTCTCCGAACGTCACGCCATGGAGCAGGATCTGCGCGAGGCCAAGGCCAGGGCCGAACAGGCCGCGGCGGCCAAGAGCACCTTCCTCGCCAACATGAGCCACGAAATCCGCACCCCGATGAACGCCATCATCGGTTTCACCGATGTGCTCCTGAGCGAGCCCGCCAGCGACGCACAGCGGCGCCACCTCACCACCGTGCGCAATTCGGCCCGCTCGCTGATGGTGCTGCTCAACGACATTCTCGACACCGCCAAGCTCGAGCGCGGCGCCATCGAGCTGGAAATCGGCGACTTCTCCCTGCGCGACGTGTGCATGCAGGCCCTGGCCTCGCTGCGCGTCAATGCCCAGGCCAAAAGGCTGCCGCTGGTGCTGGACTATCCGGACGAGGAGCCGGAGTTCTTCAAGGGCGATGCCCTGCGCATCCAGCAGATCCTGCTCAACCTGGTCGGCAATGCCATCAAGTTCACCGAAAAGGGCCAGGTCACGCTCAGTGTCCGCCACCGGCAGGACATGCTTCACCTGGTCGTGCGCGATACGGGCATCGGCATCCCCGCCGACCGCATTGCCCGCATCTTCGACCCCTTCGCCCAGGCAGACGCCTCGATGAGCCGCCGCTTTGGCGGGACGGGCCTTGGCACCACCATCGCCCGCCAGTTCATCGAGCTCATGCAGGGCCACATCCGGGTCGAAAGCCAGGTCGGCGTCGGCAGCAGTTTCCACGTCGAACTGCCGCTGCCCCCGGGCGAGGCGGTCATCGCCTTCGAGGAACAGCCCATCATCAGGCTCCCGCCGCTCAAGCTGCTGGTGGCCGACGATGTGCCACAGAACCTGGAGCTGCTGCAGCTCATGCTGGGCCGCCTGGGCCACACCCTGAGCACCGCCTGCAATGGCGAAGAAGCGCTGCAGGCTTTTGCCGCGGGCGACTTCGACGCCGTGCTCATGGACGTGCAGATGCCCGTCCTCAACGGCCTGGACGCCAGCCGGCAGATCCGCCGGCTGGAAGCCGAAACCGGACGCGCCCCCATCCCCATCATTGCCCTCACCGCCAGCGTCCTGGAAGAAGACGCCATTGCGGCACGCAAAGCCGGGATGGACGGCTTCGCCAGCAAGCCGGTCGATATTCACCTGCTGAGCCAGGAAATCGCCCGTGTGCTCAAGATCCAGCCCCAGCCTGAAGAGGCCGCCCGACCGAAGAGCGCGGTGGCCGTGCGCGGCTCGGTCATCGACTGGACACAGGGGCGCCACCTGTGGGGGAGCGAGCACCGCCATCGCGAAGCGATCCACCGGTTTCTCGCCGACTTCGGCCAGTCCGTCCCTCAGCTGCGCCTGCTGCTGGATACCCCCGCAGAGCTGGCCGCCCGGCTCCATCGCCTGCGCGGCGCGGCGGGCAACCTTGCGCTGTCCCGGGTGGCCAGCCTGAGTGGCAGCATCGAGCGCGAACTGGCAAACAACAGCCGGCAGGAAACCCTTACCATGCTCGACCGCCTGGCCGACGAGCTGATCGATGTCGGCGAGACACTGGGCCTGCCGGGCACCGGGAGCATCACCACGTCAGACACCGCAACAACCGTGGACAGCGCCAGCCTGCTCCCCATGCTGCAGGAGCTGGACGCAGCCCTGGCGCACGGTGAGCTCGCCGAAGCCGCCCTGGTCGCAGTCAAGGGCCTGCTGCCACAATCCAGCCTCGCGCCCCTCGAGCAGGCGATCGACGCCTTTGACTTCGATACGGCAAGACAGGTCCTAGCCGACCTGCAGACCCGCTACCGGAAGGACACATCCGAATCATGAAACACCACGACGACCGGCCGAAACTCCTCATCGTCGACGACGAACCGACCAACCTGCAGATCCTGCGGCAGGTGCTGCACGAAGACTACCGCCTGCTCTTCGCCCGTGATGGCGAAAAGGCCCTGCAGCTCGCCAGCGAAGAGCGCCCGAACCTCATCCTGCTCGACGTCATGATGCCCGGCCTCACCGGCCTGGAAACCTGCCTCCGCCTCAAGGCCACCCCGACCACCCAGGCCATCCCGGTGATCTTCGTGACCGCCCTCGGCGACGCCAGCGATGAATCGGCCGGCTTCGACGCCGGCGCGGTGGACTACATCACCAAGCCGATCAGCCCGGCGGTGGTACGCGCCCGCGTCAGGACCCACCTGTCCCTGGTGCACGCCGACGAACTGAAACGGACCCGCATGCAGATCATCCAGTGCCTGGGCCGTGCCGCGGAGTACCGCGACAACGAAACCGGCCTGCACGTGATCCGCATGAGCCACTATTCGCGCATCCTCGCCCTCGCCGCCGGCCTGAGCACAGCCCAGGCCGACGAGCTGTTCCATGCAGCCCCCATGCACGACATCGGCAAGATCGGCATCCCCGACGCCATCCTCCTCAAGCCCGACAAGCTGAGCGCCGAAGAATGGACCACCATGCAGCGGCACGTCGCGATGGGCGCAGAGATCCTCGGCGAGCACGATTCACAACTGCTCCAGCTGGCCCGCAGCATCGCCCTCTTCCACCACGAAAAATACGACGGCAGCGGCTACCCCCACCGGCTGGCCGGCGAGAGCATTCCCATTGAGGCGCGCATCGTGGCCATTGCAGACGTGTTCGACGCCCTCACCTCGGTCCGCCCCTACAAGGAGGCCTGGCCGGTCGATCAGGCGGTGGCCCTGCTGCACAGCGAAAAAGGCAGGCATTTCGACCCGGAGCTGGTCGACCTGTTTGTGACTCAGTTGCCTGCGGTGCTGGAGATCAAGGAGCGGTACGCGGAGGCTTGAGAAGGGTGGCCAGGCAAGCGGCCCTCAAGCCTCCAGCACCCGTAGCAGCAGCGCATACAGGGCGGCCGGCTCAAAAGGCTTGGTCAGGAAATCATCCATCCCTGCGGCAAAGCAGCGCGCCTTGTCCTCTGCAAACGCATTGGCGGTCATGGCCACGATCGGTATCCGCCGGCACCCCGGAATGTCCCGGATGAGACGTGTCGCCTCCAGACCGTTCATGTTGGGCATCTGCATGTCCATCAGGATGGCGGCGTAAGCCGTCGCCCCGGTCCCTGCCTTCTCCCTGGCCCTCTCCACCGCCTGGATGCCGTCTTCCGCAACGTCCACGAGCAGATCGAGCGCTTCCAGCTGGATCTGGGCCACCTCCCGGTTGATCGGCTCATCATCAACGATCAGGATCCGCTTGCCGGCGTGCCGCTCCCTGATGGCCCTTTCCGCGTCTCCATCCCCTTCGGGAAGGGCCCGGACCGGCAGCGAACGCCTCGTCAGCCTCGCCGAGAACCAGAAGGTGCTGCCCACACCGGGCTCACTGTCCACGCCAACCTCGCCCCCCATCAGTTCGGCCAGGCGTCGGGTGATGGCCAGGCCCAGCCCGGTGCCGCCATACTTCCGGGTCATCGAGTTGTCGGCCTGGTGAAAGGCATTGAACAGCTGCCTTGCAGCGTCCGGAGCAATACCGATTCCGGTGTCCTGCACTTCAAATCGCAGCAGGGCCGACCCGACGGATTCACTCACGACCCCGACACGTACCGTGACCGTTCCATGGTCGGTGAATTTGACGGCATTGGCCACATAGTTGAGCAAGGCCTGCTGCAATCGCACCGCATCGCCCACCATGTCGCAGGGCATGGCTGCGGCCTCGATGACCAGGCGAAGGCCCTTGGCTTTGAGACTGTCGGAAAGAATCGAGCGGATATTGGACAGCAGGCTGTCGATATCGACCGGCGCTTCCTCGAGCGTGAACTTGCCTGCCTCGATCTTGGACAGATCGAGGATGGCATTGATGCTGGCAAGCAGGTGCTGGGCCGCGGTGTTGATGTTGTCGAGACGGGTTTCCTGTTTCGGGCTCACACCTTCACGGCGCAGGATGTTCGACATGCCGAGAATGGCGTTCAAGGGCGTGCGGATCTCGTGGCTCATGTTGGCCAGAAAGGCGCTCTTGGCCACGTTGGCGGTCTCTGCGGCAAGCTTGGCGTTCGCCAGCTCGCGGGTCCGCTCGATCACCAGGTCTTCCAGATGCGTCTTGTATTTCTCCAGCTCGGCCTGGACGAGCTTGATCGGCGTGATGTCCGACACCAGAACGTAAAAGCCGACCACCTCGCCGTCGTGCACGTCCGGCAGGTAGTTGGCCAGGGAGTAACGCACCCCCCTCCCATCCGGCAAGGGGATCGCTCGCTCGAAAGACTGTGCCTCGCCCCGCAGGACGGCCTCGATATACGGCAGATTGAGCTGGTACAAGGCCTCCCCGATCACCTCGCGGATATGCATCCCCGGCATGGTGGCGGGGTCGATGCCAAACCAGGTGGCGTAGGCGTGATTGCCCAGACGGTTGCGCAGATCGCGCCCCCAGTAGCCGATCATCGACGGCATGTTGTCGAGCACCGACTTCAGATCGCGCTCGCGTTGCAGGAGCAGGCGATCGGAGTTCTTGCGGTCGGTAATGTCGCGCACAAACACCAGAAACTGCCCGCCATCGACCATCCGGTAGGTCGCACTGATCTCGACATCCCAGATCGAGCCGTCGCGGCGCCGGTTGCGGAACTCGCACAGGCCGCTGCCGTGCTCGATCAAGCGCTGCAGGAGTCCGGCAAGCGACGATGCATCATGGTCGGCCACGAGATCCTGGAGCTGCATCCGCAAGAGTTCCTGGCGCGTGTAACCCGAGAGACGGACATAGGCCGGATTGACATCGAGGACCCAGCCCTCGACATCGGTCCGCAGAAAACCGTCGCGCGTGGTGTCCAGGATATTGGAGAGCATCTGATCGCTCTCACGCAGCTCATGGTACGGCGCCTGCACGCCCGAAACGAAAAGGGCGCGATAGACAAAAATGAATGCAATGGCCTTATAGACATGCCCCAGCAGATTGAACAGGTCCGTCACATTGGCATAAAGGGTGAAGAACATCTCGGCAAGACCGAGAACCCACGCAGCCGCGGCAAGCCACGACAAGTCGTCACGGCGCGAATGCCGGCCTCTCAGGACCAGCAGGATCGCCGCAAGGCCGTACATGGCTGCCAGCACGTACTCGAAACCGATCTTGAAGCCGGTCAGGCCCTGCCCCGCAATGAAGGTGCGCGGCAGCCACTGCCCAAGACCCAGCTCGGCCCACCACACCGCCGCGGCCAGACCAAGGCCGGCGAGCAAGGCCACGTAACACTTTGCCAGCGACCAGAAGACGACCGACCTCAGCGCAACGCTCAACAGCACCAGGGCCGCGACCAGCCGGCCCGCCAGCCAGAAGTTGATCGCCTTCTCCGGCCCGTTGGGGGTGATCAGATCCGGCATTCCCGCATAGGACAGCGTATGGGCAAGGTCGATCAGGCCGATCGACAGGAAGCCGATGCCAAGTATCAGGTTGTGGCTGTTTCCGGGTTGTCTCCGCAGGTTCCAGGCCAGTGCAAAGACCATCACCGACACGGAGATACCCACAAATTCAAGGACGGTGTGAACCGGCAGATAGCCCTGCGCCGTGAAGAAATTGCTTGCCGGCAATGCCCGGCCAATCAACAGCAAGGCCGTGAGCGCAATTGACCAGTACATCTCCGGACGCAGGCGCGGTGAAACCAGCGTGCGCGTCCTGTGAAAGTGGGTAGCCATTGTTCTATTGATCTGAATCGGCGATAGACGCGACCTACCCGTCGCATGCATGACGCGCCGGGGATTCCTGCAAGAGCTCTGAAAAACCTCGGTGCGCCCTTCGGCAGCATGACCCGGAAGCATCCGATGCCGAGTATATAGCCATCACGCTGACGTGGTTAAAGACGCCCCGCGGGCCTGGAGCATTCGATCACGGAAGCGGCCTGTTGATGGCAGCTGAAGCGGGATTACTGATGCTATCGCGGGTGCATCGTCAATGCTGCAGCCGAACAATGAACGCTGTCTTCATGGTGTCACTCCGCATCAGCCGCCGCCCTGCACCACCACGTCCGGCCATCCAGACAGGTCGGCAACCGCAAAACGGCCCTTCCCCGACGTCTTGACCCGATACATCCCTTCATCGGCCCGGTGGATCAGGTCGGAGACGGTCATCCCCTCGTAGGGAAACGGGCAGATACCGATACTCGCGCCCATCTGCGCGTGCTCGGGCAGGAAGGCAAAGGGCACAGCCAGTTCGGCCAGCAGCTTGTGGGCCAGGGTGTGGGCGGCGGACAGGTCGCCGATGTTCTCGGCCAATACGAAGAACTCGTCGCCACCAATGCGGGCCACCGTATCGGTCGCCCTGACGGTGGCCTGCAGGCGCCGGGCCACTTCGCGGAGGGCCTGGTCACCGATCTTGTGGCCGAAGGAATCATTGACGCTCTTGAACCCATCGAGATCCAGGAAGAAGCCACAATGCAGCGTCTGGTTGCGCTGCGCACTGAGCTCGGCCTGATTGATGCGATCGTACAGAAGCTCGCGGTTGGGCAAGCCGGTGAGCTGATCGTGCAGGGAACGCTGCAGATGATGGGTCCGCTCCGCCTCGAGCTCCTGTTCGCGGAGGTAAAGCAGACGGCGCTGGCGCTCGGTGAGGTAGCCGACCGAACCGCCGATCAGGTTGGCCGAGACGATGAAGAAATCGTGGCCCAGCAGCACATGCACCGGATAATCCAGCAGGGCAAAGAACATCAGGTTGTAGGCGGCGAGTAGCACCAGATCCACGCAGAAGGCGTAGATGAAACGGGTCCCGATGAAGTTGTAGGTGAAGAAGGTCACCAAGACCATCATCGGGTAGTAATAAGGGGCGTTTTCAAGCGGCAGATTCATCTGCATCGCAATCAGCCCGGTCCCCGCAGCAGCCCCCACCAAGGCCAGCAGCAAATGCGCAATGGGGTCGAAGAAGCGTGTCAGCGACACCAGCAGGACCAGTGCAGGCACGCACAAGGCGGTGAGGCGGGCGACCCATATCTGGCTGATCAGATCGGGCGAAACGAACCATTGATCCAGGGCTCCGTGCAGGAGATACACGATCATCCCGACCACGCAGGCAAACTGCCCCTGCCGGCGTGTCCGCGTCTGGATGGCGCGGAGGAATTTTGTTTCCAGCGAGTCGTCTTTGAAGCTAAGCGTCAGCAAATGCATGGTGGAATGGGTTCGAGTGCAAAGCAATCCGGCGACGAAGGCAAACGACGTACTGCGCCAGCACCACTGGCGAAATAAAGTTTGACAGAATTTCAGCTTTTCCAGACTGAAAAAAGTGGCTGAAAAGAGAACAGGGAACGCCCCGGAGCACCCGTCGAACCTGAAATGCCCAATCTCCCTGTCCACGCTCTTCCCATCAGCGTCAACATGCTGCATAGCGGCCTCTATGTTTAATGCAGACGCCGCGATACTCAATGCAGCCACGTCAACATTGCATGTAGACCGGCCTGCATTGAATGTTGACGTGGCTGCATTCGATGTAGACACCTCTATATTGAGCCCAGCCCCGTCAACATAAGATCCATCGGCGTCTACATGGAACATTGCCCGCCCCATGTTGAATATTGAGGCCATTGTGAAGCACCAGGGCCCTCCTGCGTGCCCCGCCCCGGGGCGTGTGAAACAATCCCCCGCCGCCTCCAGGCTCCGACTGCGCCCGACCTGCCATCCATGCCCCAGCCCCCCGTGATCCCGCCCGCCTCCACCCAACTCCTGCTCTGCCTTGCCCCAGGCTGGGAGGCCACCACAGCATGTCTGCAGCGTTTTGAACGCAATGCCGGCGGCGACTGGTTTGCCGTGGGCACGCAGGTGCCGGTGGTGCTCGGGCACGGCGGGCTGGCGTGGGGGCGCGGCCTGCATGCGCCGGGCGCGACAGGAGACAAGCGCGAGGGGGATGGATGCGCACCGGCCGGGGTGTTTGCAATCACCGCCCTGTTTGGCGATGCGCCGGCCGGCATGCCTGCGGTGGCGGCAGCGCGCCTGCCCTACCACCCTGCAAAGCCGGGGCTCAAGTGCGTGGATGACCCTGCATCGGCGCATTACAACTGCATCGTCGATGAATCGGTGGTGACGGCAGACTGGATGTCATGCGAGGACATGCTGCGGACAGACGGGCGCTACGCGCTGGGTGCCGTGGTGGCCCACAATGTCGAGCCGGCGCTGCCGGGTGCGGGGTCGTGCATCTTCCTGCATGTGTGGGCGGGGCCGGAGACGCCCACCGCAGGCTGCACCGCCATGGCGCTGGCCGACATGCGGGAACTGGCCGGCTGGCTGGACGGCGCCCGGGCGCCGCTGCTGGTGCAGCTGCCGCTGGACGCCTTCGCGCAGCGCCAGGAGGCCTGGGGGCTGCCGCGACGGTGACAGTGGCCGGCACCGCCGATAGACTCCCAGCCTTTCAACCCTCCCCCGCGCCGGCCCGTCAGGGCGCCGGAACGCCCCTGTCGCCGTGCTCAACCTGATCTGGGTCGCTTTTGTTCTCATCGGCTTCGTGGCTGCCCTGGTGCAGACCCTGCAGGGGGATCTGGAGATCTTCTCCCGCGTCCTCACCGGCCTGTTCGACACGGCGAAGGCCGGCTTCGAGATTGCCCTGGGCCTGGTGGGGGTGATGAGCCTGTGGCTGGGGGTGATGAAGATCGGCGAGAAGGGCGGCCTGATCGAGCTGTTCGGACGCCTCGTGGCGCCCTTCTTCCGGCGCGTGTTTCCGGACATCCCCCCCGGCCACCCGGCCAGCGGCAGCATCGTGATGAACGTGAGCGCCAACATGCTGGGCCTGGACAACGCGGCGACGCCGCTGGGCCTGAAGGCCATGCAGGAACTGCAGGAGATCAACCCGCGCAAGGACACTGCCAGCAATCCGATGATCATGTTCCTGGTGCTCAACACGGCGGGCATCACGCTGATTCCGACCTCGGTGATCGCAATTCGCCAGAGCCTGGCGATGCAGCAGGGCTTGAGCGGCTTCAATGCGGCGGACATCTTCCTGCCCACCCTGCTGAGCACCTTCATCTCCTTCACCGCCGGGCTGATCGCCGTGGCGGCGTGGCAGCGCATCAACCTGCTGTGTGCCCCGGTGCTGGCTGTCTTCGCCGGCTTTGCGCTGCTGATGGGTGGGCTGTATGCGTGGCTGGCGCCCCTGCCGGCGGCGGCGATGGCGCAGATGATCGGGCTGCTGGGCAGCGGCATCATCGTCTCCCTCATCGCCCTCTTCGTGGGGGCGGCGGCGTGGCGCCGTGTGGATGTGTATGCAAGCTTCGTCGAAGGCGCCAAGGAGGGCTTCGGGGTGGCCGTGCAGATCATTCCCTACCTCATCGCCATGCTGGTGGCGATCTCGGTGTTCCGCAGCAGCGGCTGCATGGGCTACCTGGTGGCCGGGATCGGCCAGGTGGTGCTGGCGCTGGGCCTGAATGCCGACTTTGTGCCGGCGTTGCCGGTGGGCCTGATGAAGACCCTCAGCGGCAGCGGCGCCCGCGGGCTGATGGTGGATGTGATGACGACCTATGGCGTGGATTCATTCCAGGGCCGGCTCGCCGCCATCATCCAGGGCTCGACGGAGACGACCTTCTACGTGCTGGCGGTGTATTTCGGCAGCGTCAATATCACCCGCATGCGCCATGCCGTGGCCTGCGGCCTGATCGCCGACCTGGTGGGGCTGGTGGGGGCGATCGCGGTGGGCTACGCCTTCTACCACGGCGCCTAGCGCTACCCTGCCGCGGCGGCCTGCAGCCAGCGCGCGATGAGCGCAAGCAGGCGGTCCGGGTCCACCGGCTTGGGCAGGAAGTCGCTCATGCCGGCCTCGAGGCAGCGCAGACGGTCTTCCTCGAAGGCATTGGCGGTCATGGCGATGATCGGCACGCGGTCGCAGCCCGGCAGGCGGCGGATGCGCCGGGTGGCTTCCAGCCCGTCCATGTTGGGCATCTGCATGTCCATCAGGACCAGGTCGTAGGTGCGGGCCGCCATGTGCGCGACGGCCTGAACGCCGTCTTCGGCCGCATCGACGGCAAAGCCGGCGTCCTCCAGGATCAGTGAGGCCACTTCACGGCTGATCGGCTCGTCCTCGACCAGCAGCAGGCGCTGCGCCGCGATGTGGGGCGCGGACAGGGGCTGCGCCCCGGCGCCGGCCACGCCGGGTCCGTCGCCATCTGGCCCGGCGTGCTTGCGCAGGCGGGCGGTGAACCAGAAGGTGCTGCCCTGCCCCGGGCAACTACTGGCACCGGCGCTGCCACCCATCAGTTCGGCCAGGCGCCGGGTGATGGCCAGGCCCAGGCCCGTGCCACCGTACTTGCGGGTGGTGCTGTTGTCGGCCTGCTCAAAGGCCGAGAACAAGCGCGGCAGGACCTCCGGGTCGATGCCGATGCCGGTATCTTCCACTTCAAAGCGCAGCACACAGCTGTCAGGCTGGTCGTCCACCACACCGGCACGCAGGATGACGCTGCCTGTCTCGGTGAACTTGATGGCATTGGCGGCATAGTTGAGCAGCGCCTGCAGCAGCGCCGTCGGGTCGCCGAGCAGCCCGGCGGGCAGTTTGCCGAGCTGGACGCGAAGCGGCAGGCGCTTGGCCCCGGCGCGGTCGTGCAGCATGGACACGACATTGTCGAAGACGCTCTCGATGCGCAGCGGCACGGCGGCCAGCACGACCTTGCCGGCGTCGATCTTCGACAGCTCGAGCACCGCGTTGATGATGTTGAGCAGGTGTTCGGTGGCCGCCTCGAGCTTGTCCATGCGGGCACCCTGCCCAGCGCTCAGGCCAGCACGCCGGATCAGGTAGGCCATGCCGGTGATGGCGTTGAGCGGAGTGCGGATCTCGTGGCTCATGTTGGCCAGGAAGGCGCTCTTGGCAATGTTGGCAGCCTCGGCGGCGTCCTTGGCGGTGGACAGCTCGGCGGTGCGCCGGGCCACCAGATCTTCCAGGTGCTTGTGGTAGGCCGCCAGCTCTGCCTGGGCCAGTTTGTGGTCGGTGATGTCGCGGGTGATCGACAGCAGGCAGGGTTCGCCGCCCAGCTCCATGTGCGAGACCGAGAAGATGCCGCAGAACTCGCTGCCGTCCTTGCGCCGGAAGCGCGCCTCGAAGTTGAGCAGCGTCTCGCCGCCGGCGATCTTCTGCACGAAGCGCTGGCGGTCTTCCGGGTCGACCCAGATGTCCAGCTCGAGCGAGGTGTGGCCGACGATCTCGTCGACCGGGTAGCCGGACATCTCGACAAAGGCGCGGTTGACGTCGAGGTAGCGCCCTTCCTTGATTGAGGTGATGGCGATAGCGTCGAGGGTGGTCTGGAAGGTCGTGCGGTAGCGCGCCTCGCTCTCCTCCAGCGCGCGCCTCGACTGGACCAGGTCGCTGATGTCGCGGAAATACCAGACCCGCCCCAGGTAGAGCCCTTCGGCGCCGCGCAGGGCCCGCGAGTGACGCTTGAGGGTGCGCCCGTCCTTGAGCCGGATGTCGCAGCTATCGACCAGCCCGGGGTTGGCGTAGAGCTCGCGGACGCGGGCGAGGAAGGCCTCCGGCTCGGCCACCTGGTCGACGACCTGATCGAGGAAATGATCGTCGTGCAGATTGATCAGGGCATCCAGCTCGCCGGACGGCCGGGCGATCCGCCAGACATTGAAGAAACGCTCATTGACCGAGGCGATGTGGCCGCGGCCGTCGACGACAAGGATGCCGTCCGGCGCTTCATCGAGAATGGCCTTGTGTAAGGAGGCGCGAAACTCATCGCCGTGATTGCCCGCCGTGCCCATGCCCGCTGTCGCCCCTCTGCGGCCTCATTTATCTGCCGCGGATTGTACGCAGTTTATGGCGCGGCCATCAGGCGCAATGCATGTGCATGAGACGCATGCAAAGGGCGGGCACGCTTTCTGCATTTCTCCCATGGCATCTCCCGCAGCACAACCAGGCGGCAAATTTTGCCGAAAAGGAGGCAGATCATGGATATCCGGAACGTCGGCGAGCCCATTACGGCAAGCCAGCGCCGCAGCTATCGCGAAGCACCCGACAGCAGTTTCTACGCGGCCTACCAGGCGGCCTTCCAGGCCCAGGGCAATCAAGCCGCCACACCGGATGATGCACCCTCGCTGGAGCGCATCCTCGGCGCAACCCACACCGAGCTGTCGGCGATGCGGGGCGTCAGCACAGAGAGCCAGGCGGTTTACGCCGCGGTATTGAACAAGGCCTACAGCGCCGGCGGGATCGACAACGCCCGCCAGTTCCTGGCCACCCTGTCGGCCCTGGAGATGGACGCGGTGCGCCAGAACCACAGCCTCGCCGAGCCCATCGACACGGCATCCCTCAGCGAGGAAGGCGCCGCCAACCTGCTCCTGCCCGAGGGCTATAGCGTGGATCTGAATCGCGACGGGATCGACGAGGTGGGTGCGGCCCGCACCATGCACTTCCCGCCCCGGGACGCGCCCGCGGAGTTCCGGGAGGCCTGGTTCCAGGCCACCGCCGGCATGGATGAGGGCAGCATGATGACCTATGGCCTGATGATGCACGACGCGGTCTATGGCATGCAGATCGACGGGCAGAGCCAGGGTTCGCCCTACGCGGTGGACAGCCTGGACAGCTACCGCCGGATCATCAGCAACTACCTGGCCTCGCTGGAAGCCAACAAGGGCTTCCTGGCGGACGGGCAGTATGCGCGCGACAAGGACTTCTTCAGCCGGCTGCAGGCATTGCTGGCGGCGGCGCACTGAGGCCATCCGGGCGCGGTGCCGCATGGCACGGAATGGAGAGCGTGAAGCGGGTGCCGCCAGCGGCGGCCGCGACGCATCCGACCCGGCCGCCGTGGGCATGCACGATGGCGCGGACGATGGCCAGCCCCAATCCGCTGCCGCCGCTGTGGCGGGCGCGGGAGTCGTCACCCCGCACGAAGGCCTCGAAGATATGGGCGGCAACCTCGTCGGGGATCCCCGGCCCGTCGTCCTCGATGCCGAGGCTGAATTCCGCACCATCGCATTCGGCCGCTATGCGCAGCCCGCCCGGCTGGGCATAGCGGCGCGCGTTCTCGAGCAGGGCGATGAGCACCTGCCGGATGCGGGCCACATCGCATTCGACCCTGCAGGCGGGCGGCAGCTGCACGTCCACGGCCAGCTGGGCGGCGCGCAGGTCCGGCTCGACCAGTTGCACGGTGGCGCGGATCTCCGCCGACAGATCGACCGTCTCGGTGCGCAGGCTGAGGTGGCCGCTGTCGGCCAGGCTCAGCACGCGCAAGTCCTCGATCAGGCGGGACAGCCCCTCGACCTGGGCGAGGAGGCTGCGGAACAAGGCCTCGTCGGGCTGGAACACGCCCTCGGCGAGGCCCTGCAGGCGCCCCCGCAGGATGGTCACCGGCGTGCGCAGCTCATGGGCAATCGCCGCATTCCAGGTGACCAGCTCGCCGGTCATGCGCTGCAGGCGCTCTGCCATGGAGTTGAAGTCCTCCACCAGCGCCGAGGCTTCGCCAAGGGAACGGTCCTCGGCATGGGCCCGCGCATCCAGATCGCCATGGGCGAGCCGCCGCACGCTCTCCGTCACCGAGTTGAGAGGCTGGATGATGCGCCTGGAGAAGCGGGTCGCCGTATGCACCGCCAGCGCCAGCCCCAGCAGCGTCATGGTCGCGATGAGGATCCACTCCGAGGTGGTCGGCGGCCAGCTGTCCACGCTGGGCGAAACCAGGGACGGATTGAGCTTCATCGCGATGGCGTAGAACATGTAGAAGCTGACATGGAGCAGCAGCATCACGCTGAGGGCCATCGCCGACATGGACAGGACGAGTTGCCGGCTGAGGCCGGAGCGGCTCGTCATGCGATGTCCTCGAGGCGGTAACCGACGCCGCGCAGGCTCACCGGCATGCCCTGGACAGCGACCTCATCCAGCTTCCTGCGCAGCTTGCTGATATGGCTGTCCACCGTCCGCTCAAGCACCTCGCCCTCCGGCAGGCAGGCGGCGATCAGCTCGCTGCGGCTGAACACCCGGCGCGGGGCCCTGGCGAGGTGGGCGAGGATGCGGAACTCGGTCAGGGTCAGGCTCAGCACCTGGCGCGACGCATCCTGCGCCACCACCGCAACCCGGAAAGCCTCCAGGTCGATCTCCAGCGGCCCGACCCGCAGCACATCAAGGCGATCCTGCTCGACACGCTGGGTCCGGCGCAGCACGGCCCGCACCCTGGCAGCGACCTCGGCCGGGTTGAAGGGCTTCACCACGTAGTCATCGGCACCAATGCGCAAGGCCATCAGCTTGTCGATGTCCTGATCGTGGGCCGTCACCATGATCACCGGCGTCTGCCCCCGCGCCCTCACCTCGGACAAGACCTGCCAGCCGTCGACCCGGGGCATCTGCACGTCGAGCAGCAGGAGATCGGGCTTCAGGGCCAGGTGCATCTCGAGCGCCGCCCGGCCGTCCGCCGCCCATGCCGTGCGGATGCCTTCGCGCGCCAGGTAGGCCTTGAGGATGTCGACGATCTCAGGCTCATCCTCGGCAATCAGCACCAATGCCTGGGTTTCCGCCGCGGCGCTACGCTCGAATGCATGGCTCATGCACGCCCCCGCGCGAAATTGAGGCTCATCTCCATCGTTTCTCCATCTTTATCCCGCCAAAGCCCAACACTCGGCGCCTAGTCTTGCGATTTTACATTCGGCCGGCCCCACGCCCACCGGGGCCGGCCTCCGATACGCCATGAAATCCGCAAATCTGCTTCGACTCGTCCCTCTGCTCGGCGCAGGGGCGGTGCTTGCCGCCTGCACGCAGGGCGAGGCGCTCTCCCCCCCGCCGGAAGCCGCCCTGGTCTCCATCACCCGCGTGGTGATGAGCCCCGTCCGCCTGGAGGACGAACTCCCCGGGCGGGTCGCCGCCATGCGCAGCGCCGAGATCCGCCCCCAGGTAGGCGGCATCGTGCAGAAGCGGCTCTTCGAGCAGGGCGCCGAAGTCCGCGAGGGGCAGCCTTTGTTCCAGATCAACCCTGCCCCCTTCAAGGCCGAGGTGGATAGCGCAGACGCGGCGCTGAAGCGCGCCATGACCGCACTGGAGCGCGCCAGGCTGCAGGTGGAACGCCTTGAGCCCCTGGTCGAGGCCGACGCGGTGAGCCGCCAGCTCTACGACGATGCCGTATCCCAGCGCAACCAGGCGGCGGCCGACGTCGACCAGGCCCGCGCGACACTGGCCCGCAGGCAACTCGACCTGGGCTTTGCCACCATCCGCGCCCCGATCTCGGGGCGGATCGGCGAGGAGATGGTGACGGAGGGCGCCCTGGTGAGCACCACGGATACGGCCCCCATGGCGCGTGTCCAGCAGATCGACCAGGTGTACGTGGACGTACGCCAGCCCGCCTCGATGCTCGAGACCTTGCGCAAGTCGGCAGGCCGCCCGAGCGCCGCGGACGGCCGCGCGGCGATCCTGGATGCCCAGGGCAAGCCCTATCCGGTGAAGGGCGAGATCCTGTTTTCCGGGATCAATGTGGACGCCGGCACCGGCGACGTGGTGCTGCGGATCCGCGTCGAGAACACTGGGCGGCACTTGCTGCCCGGTATGTATGTGCGCGCCCGGGTGCCGCAGGGCGGGGCGACCGAGGGCATCCTCGCCCCCCAGCAGGCGATTGTCCGGACCGGCGACGGCCTGAGCCGCGTGTGGGTCATCGACGGGGACGGCAAGGCGCGCCAGCATGCCGTGCAGCTCGGCAAGGTGGTGGACGGCCACTACCTGGTATCGAGCGGCCTGAAAGCCGGCGACAAGCTGGTCGTGGAAGGGCTCGATCGCCTCAAGGATGGGGATGGTGTCACCGAGCAGGCCTGGCAGGGCGCGCGCGCCCCCGCCTCCCAGGCCGCCCGCTGAGGAAGGATCGAACATGCCCTCCTTCTTCATCAAACGACCCGTGTTCGCGTGGGTGGTAGCCCTCTTCATCATCCTGCTCGGCCTCATCGCCATCCCGCAGCTGCCGATCGCCCGCTACCCCACCGTGGCGCCGCCGACGGTGAGCATCTACGCGGCCTACCCCGGGGCCACCCCGCAGACCATGAACGACGCGGTGGTCGGCCTCATCGAACGAGAGCTGTCGAGCGTCAAGAACCTGCTTTACTTCGAATCCGCGACCGACACCTCGGGCAGCGCGGAGATCCGGATCACCTTCAAGCCCGGCACCCACCCGGAGCTGGCGCAGGTGGACGTGCAGAACCGCATCAAGACCATCGAGCCGCGGCTGCCGGCGGTGGTGCGCCAGAACGGGCTCAAGTTCGAATCCGCCGCCTCGTCCTTCCTGATGATCGTGGGGTTGAAAGCCTCCAACGGGCAGTACGACGAGGTAGCACTGAGCGATTACCTTGCGCGCAACGTGATCGAGGAGCTGCGGCGCATCGAGGGCGTCGGGCGGGTCCAGCTGTTCGGCTCGGAACGGGCCATGCGCATCTGGGTGGATCCGGCCCGGCTCCTCTCCTACCAGTTGTCGATGGGTGACCTGAGCGATGCGATCACCCGCCAGAACGCGCAGATCGCCCCCGGGCGGGTGGGCGGCGCACCGACGGTGGCCGGGCAGCGGGTGACCATTCCGGTGACGGTCCAGGGGCAACTGCAGACCCCCGAGCAGTTCGCGGCGATCGTGCTGAAAGCCACGCCCGACGGCTCCAAGGTGGTGCTCGGCGATGTCGCGCGGATCGAGCTCGGCGCGCAGACCTACGCCGAGTCCATCCGCGAGAACGGACAGCCCGGTTCGGCGCTGGCGGTGCAGCTGGCGCCGGGTGCCAACGCGGTGCGTACCGCCGCGGCGGTGCGGGCACGCCTGGAGGAGTTGTCCGCCTCCATGCCCAGCGGAATCAGCTACTCCGTCCCCTTCGATACCGCACCCTTCGTGCAGATTTCCATCGAGCAGGTCGCCCAGACCCTGCTGGAGGCGATGGTGCTGGTGTTCCTGGTGATGTACCTGTTCCTCCAGAACATCCGCTATACGCTGATTCCCGCCATCGTGGCGCCGATCGCCCTGCTCGGCACCTTCGCCGTGATGCTGGTGACCGGCTTTTCGATCAACGTGCTGACCATGTTCGGGATGGTGCTGGCGATCGGCATCATCGTGGATGACGCCATCGTGGTGGTGGAGAACGTCGAGCGGCTCATGGTGCAGGAAGGCCTGTCCCCGCGGGAGGCGACGCTCAAGGCCATGAAGGAGATCACCGGCGCGGTGGTCGGCATCACCCTGGTGCTGATCGCGGTGTTCATCCCCATGGCCTTCGCCAGCGGTTCGGTGGGAGTCATCTACCGCCAGTTCTCCCTGTCGATGGCGGTGGCCATCCTGTTCTCGGCCTTCCTGGCCCTCAGCCTGACCCCGGCCCTGTGCGCCACCCTGCTCAAGCCGGTGACCGGGCATGCCCAGGCCAGGGGTTTCTTCGGCGGCTTCAACCGGGGCTTCGGCCGCATGACGGAGCGCTACGGCCACGGTGTGCTGGGCCTGGTGAAACGGAGTGGCCGGGTCATGGTGGTCTTCGCCGCCCTGGTCGCCACCCTGGCGGTCGGCCTGGCCCGCTTGCCGTCGGCCTTTCTCCCCGAGGAGGACCAGGGCTATTTCATGACCTCGATCCAGCTGCCCTCGGATGCCACCACCGAGCGCACCCTGGAAGTGGTCAAGACCTTCGAAGCCCACGCGGCCACCCGCCCCGGTATCGCGTCGACCCAGTCCGTCCTCGGCTTCAGCTTCTCTGGCGCCGGCCCCAACGCAGGCATCATCTTCTCCAACCTGAAAGGCTGGGATGCACGCGACGGTGCCACGGCGCAGGAGGAAGTGGCGCTGGCCCAGAACGCGATGGCGCGTACGCCGGAGGGCATGGTGATGAACCTGATGCCACCGGCCATCGAGGAGCTGGGCACCTCGTCCGGCTTCAGCATGCGCCTGCAGGATCGGGCCAACCAGGGCTTCGGCGCCCTGATGAAGGCACAGGAAACCTTGCTGGCGATGGCCGCGCAGGACCCGGCCATCGCGCTGGCCTACCCGGAGGGGCTCGCCCCCGGCACCAACGTCCGCCTGGACATCGACCGGCAGAAGGCCGAGGCGCTGGGCGTGTCCTTCGCCAGCATCAGCGACACCCTGAGCACCGCCATGGGCTCCCTCTACGTCAATGACTTTCCCAACGCGGGACGCATGCAGCAGGTGATCATCCAGGCCGACGCCCGGGCGCGCATGCAGGTGGAGGACATCCTCAAGCTGTATGTCCGCAACAACGTGGGCGGGATGGTCCCCCTCGGCGAAGTGGTGACCCCGGTGTGGACCGATGCGCCGCTGCAGCTGGTGCGCTACAAGGGCTACCCGGCGGTCCGCATCGCGGGGAGCTCGGCGCCCGGGGTTTCGAGCGGCGAGGCGATGGCCGCCATGGAAGCCCTGGTCAGCCGGCTGCCGCCGGGATTCGCGGTCGAGTGGACCGGGCAATCCCTCCAGGAGCGCGAGTCGGCCGCCCAGGCGCCGCTGCTGATGGCGCTGTCCACCCTGGTGGTCTTCCTGGTGCTGGCGGCGCTCTACGAGAGCTGGGCCATTCCCTTGTCGGTGATGCTGGTCGTCCCGCTGGGGCTGATCGGGGCGGTGCTGGCGGTGAGCCTGCGCGGGATGCCCAACGACGTGTTCTTCAAGGTCGGGATGATCACAGTCATCGGCCTCTCCGCCAAGAACGCGATCCTGATCATCGAGTTCGCCAAGCAGCTGCGCGAGCAGGGCATGAGCCTGATCGACGCCGCCGTGGAGGCCTCGCGGCTCCGCCTGCGCCCGATCCTGATGACCTCCCTGGCCTTTGCGCTGGGCGTGGTGCCCCTGATGCTGGCCAGCGGCGCCAGCGCGGAGACCCAGCACGCCATCGGCACCGGCGTGTTCGGTGGAATGGTCACGGCGACGCTGCTGGCCGTGTTCTTCGTTCCCGTCTTCTTCGTTTTTGTCCTGGGATTCCAGGCGCGCCTGCCGGAACGTCGCGGCAACGTGGCCCGGACACGCCCCGGGGAGAGCTGAACCATGCGAATCATCCCTACCTCTCTGGCCCTCCTGCTGAGCGCCTGCGCCCTGACCCCGCCACTCGAGCGCCCGGCGCCGGCGCTGCCGGCGTCCTATGCCGACGGCCCCGACGAGCCCACCCGCGCCGGCAACGCCGCCGACCTGGGCTGGCGCCAGATGTTCGGGGACCCGCGCCTGCAGCGCCTGATCACCACCGCCCTCGACAACAACCGGGACCTGCGCATCGCCCTGCTGAACGTGGACGCGGTTCGCGCCCAGTACGGTATTGAACGGAGCGCCCTGCTGCCGCAGCTGGATGCCCGCCTGAGCGGCGGGAGGGAAAGGACGGCTGCCAGCGCGGCGACACCGGCCAGCCTGCAGGGCACGCATGCCGCCGGCCTTGCCATCAGTGCCTTCGAGATCGATCTGTTCGGCCGGGTCAGGGCGCTTTCGGATGCGGCGCTGGCACGCTACCTGGCCAGCGCCGAGGCGGCCCGGGCCGCCCGCATCAGCCTGATTGCGGCGGTGGCGGACGCCTACCTGGAAGAACGCCTGGCGGTGGAACAACTGCGCCTCACCGAAACCACGCTTGCCGACTGGCGGCAATCCCTGGAGCTGGCGCACCTGCTCAAGGAGGCCAAGCAGAACAGCGGGCTCGATGTGGCCCAGGCGGAGGGCCAGGTGGCCTTGGCCGAGGCCGACCTGGAGGGCCGGAAGCGGGACCTCAAACAGGCCAGCAATGCGCTCGCCCTCCTCCTCGGCACCACGGTGCCGGCCGATCTGCCCGAGGGCATGCGCCTGGACAGGCAGCCCGTGCTGACCACCCTCCCCCCCGGCCTGCCTTCTGACCTCCTGTTGCGCCGGCCGGACATCCTCCAGGCAGAACAGGCCCTGCGCGCGGCCAACGCCGACGTCGGCGCCGCCCGGGCGGCCTTCTTCCCGCGACTGGCGCTCACCGCCACCCTGGGCTATGCCAGCCCGGCGCTAGGCAGCCTGTTTCAAGGCGGCCAGCTGGCCTGGGGTTTCATGCCCCAGCTGACGCAGCCGCTTTTCGACAACGGCCGCCTCGAGTCCGGCCTGGAGCTGGCCCGGGCCCGCCGCTCCACGGCGGTGGCCGAGTACGAGAAATCCATCCAGACCGCCTTCCGGGAGGTGGCTGACGGCCTGGCCGCCAGCGCCACCCTGAGCCGCCAGATCGAGGCCCAGCAGCGCGCCGTGTCCAGCGCCGAGCGGCGGCGCGAGCTCTCCAGCCTGCGCTACCGGGCCGGGCAGGACAGCCGGCTCGAGCTGCTGGATGCCCAGCGCCAGGCCTATGCAGCCCGGCAGAACCTGCTCGGCCTGCAGCGCCTGGCGTTCAAGAGCGCCTTGTCACTCTACAAGGCGCTCGGCGGCGGACTGCAGGAAACCACCCCAGCGGCCTGACAGGGGGCGCCTGCCCCCTGCCTGCTTACTTCACCAGCTTCCACTTGCCCGCGGCCACCTCGATCAGCACGGCGGATTTGGGGTCGTAGCCGCCGTGGTCCTCGGCGCTCATGGTGTAGGAGCCATTGGCACCGACGACCTTGGTCTTCTCCAGCGCATTACGCACCGCCTCACGGAATTCCGGGGTACCCGGCTTGGCCGTCTTGAGGGCGGTGGTGAGGGCTCCTTCGAGGATCAGCCAGCCATCCCATGAGGCGCCGGCGAAGCTGGAGCGGGCTTCAGCGCCGTACTTGGCTTCGAGGGCCTTGTCGAAAGCCAGGCCGGCCTGCTTGTTGGGGTGGCCGTCGGGCAGCTGCTCGGCCACCACCACCGGCGCCACTGCCAGGCGCGCGCCTTCGATGGCCTTGCCACCAACCCGCAGGAACTCCTTGTTGGCGACGGCGTGGGAGTGATAGATGGGGCCGGCGAAGCCACGCTCGCGCAGGGTGGTGTGGGGCATCGCCGCCGGCGTGCCGGAGCCGCCGACGAACACCGCGTCGGGTTTGGAGGCGACGATCTTGAGGGCCTGGGCGGTGACGCTGTTGTCGGTGCGGCCGAAGCGCTCGGTGGCGACGATCCTGATGCCGGCGGCCTCGGTGGTCTTGGTCAGGCCCTTGAGCAGCAGCTCGCCCCAAGAGTCGGAGAAGCCGATGAAGGCCACCGTCTTGACGCCCTTCTCCTTCATGTCGGCCACCACGCGGCCCACCATCACGTCGGCCAGGGGCTCGACGCGGAAGGCCCACTTCAACTTCTCGGGCGTGGTGACGATGGGCGCCTGGGACAGCAGCGGCACTTTCTTCTCATTGGCCACGTCGGCCATGGCCAGGCCGGAGGTGATCAGGTTGGGCCCGAAGAGCACGTCCACGTTGTCTTCGCCGCTGAGCTTGCGGGCGTTCTTGACGGCGTTGGTGGGATCGGTGGCGTCGTCGAGGACGATGTAGTTGATCTTCTCCTTGCCGAGGGTCTTGGGCATCAGCTCGATGGACTTGCGGGTCTCGAGGCCCAGGGAGGCGGCCGGCCCGGTGAGGGAGAAGACCACGCCGATGTTGATGTCGGCCAGGGCCTGGCCGGCGGCCAGGGTCAGGACAGCGGTGGCCAGGATCTTCTTGCAGGGGTGCTTCAGTTTCATCAATGTCTCCTTTGTTCTTGTACTGCGGGGATGGGCGGAAAGGCGGGGTTCAGAAGGTGGTGTCGAGCAGCACGCCGAGGGCGGCGGCCAGCTGCCGGCGGGCTTCGCCGGCATCATGCACGGCGGCGCTGTGGCGCCACGCCACATAGCCGTCGGGACGCACCAGGATGGCGCCGGCTTCGTCCACTTCGCGCAGGCGCTGCCAGGCGCAGTAGGGGTCGGCACTGCCGGGTTCGCCGGTGATCACGGTGCGCAGCCACGGCAGCCCCAGCGCTTCGGCTGCCTGCCGCCAGGCCTGGCCGGACAGGCCGGTGAGCAACGAGAACTTGCCCTTTCCGGTCACGTCGAGGGTGGACACGCGCAGGCCGCGGCGGTCCACCAGCCAGGCGTGGGGCAGCTTGGCGCCGGGCCGGGTGGTGGGCTGCAGGTAGAGCTGCGGGTCGCGCCGCCACACCTCCTCGCCGGCCGCCGGGTCGGGCAGCACGGCGGCGGAGGCGTAGCGCTGGTTCATCTCGACGCCCTGGGCGTTGAACTCGGTGTTCTTCAACTCAAGCGCGGCCTGCACCGCCTGGCGCGCCGCCACGCCTGCGGGGCCGGGGTCCTTGAAGCGGGCGATGCCGGCCGCCACCGGGTTGTCGGCGCCTTCGACCCGGAAGGCCGCCTTGAGCGGAGCGTAGTCCATGCGCGACTGGTTGGCGCGCACCACGATCTGGCGCCCCACCGGCGCCCGCTCCAGGCTGTAGCTGTCGAGCAGGCCCGGGCCGGCGTGGCCGTGGATGACGTAGGCGAGCTTCCAGGCCAGGTTGAAGGCGTCCTGCACGCAGGTGTTGAGGCCCAGGCCGCTGGATGGCGGGTGGCGATGCACGGCATCACCGCCGCAGAAAACCCGGCCACGGGAATACTCAGTGGCATAGGCCTGGTTCACGTACCACACCGAGGTGCGCTCGATCTCCACCTCCAGGGCCGGGTCGCCGACCAGGGTGCGGATGCGCTCGAGCAGCAGCTCGGGGTTGAGATCGGGCTCGCCCTTGGAGATGTCGAAACCCCAGCCGGCGATCCAGCCGTCCCAGGGGCGCACCGCGCGCAGCAGGCCCATGCCGATCTCGCCGAAGCTGGCCGCAGGGGTGACGATCCAGTGCAGGATGCTGGGCCGGTGGGCCACGTAGCGGGACAGGTCGGCCTTGAAGATCACATACACCGTGCCGGCCCGCGCCATGTGGCCTTCGATGGGCAGCCCGATGTCCTCGGCGACCTTCGACTTGGCCCCGTCGGCGCCCACCAGGTAGCGGGCGCGCAGGCTGTACTGGCGGCCGTTGGCCCGCTCACGCAGTTGCACCGTGACCCCGTCGGCGTCCTGGCTGTGGGACAGGTATTCGGTGTTGAAGCTGAAACGGGCGCCCCGCTCCGCCGCGTTCTTGAAGATCACCGGCTCGATCAGCGGCTGGGGGATGTCCTGCAGGCCGCAGGGGCTGCCCTGCAGGTAGTCGCCCTTGCGCTCGTCGCCGGTGCCCCAGGTGCGCTGGCGCACCAGCTCCTCGCCGGCCAGGCTGGTGGTGAACAAGGTGTCGCCCATCTGCTCCCAGGGGGTGGCGTACTTGATCGCCTCGTCCTCGATACCCAGGTCGCGCAGCACTTCCATGGTGCGCTGGTTGGTGATGTGGGCCCGGGGCGTGTCAGCCAGCCAGTTGCTGCGCGACACCATGTGGGCACGCACCCCATAGGTCGCCAGGGCCAGCGCTGTGGCGCCGCCGGTGGGGCCGGAGCCGATGATCAGTACGTCGGTGTCAAATTGCGCGGAATGGCTCACTGCAGGGTCTCCTCGCCGCGTCCGAATGCGGCCGTGGTGGGTTGGATGAACGCGCCGCAGTGCGTCCCGGCTCCCGCTGCCAGGCAAGCTGGAGGGCGGGTCGCGGCGGCAGGCAAACAGGCGACGAGCGCCACTCTACAGCGCTTGCATGCTAGCATGCAAGCAATTGATGCGTGCCTTCGGCACCCCGTCTACCGTGCGCGCCATCACCCCGCCGGACGACCTGGCAGAGAGTGCTACCATGCGCCGGCTGTCCCGTTTCACCCCTCGACACGCTTTACCATGGCCAAGAAGAACCATCTGTACCAGGAGATCCTGCAGCGCCTGTTCCGCTGCCAGTACCGCTTCGGCGACCGCATCCTCGTCAAGGAGATCGGCGAGGAGATGGGCGTCAGCCGGCACCCGATCATGACCGCCCTGTACAAGCTGCAGGAGCGTGGCTTCGTCACCATCACCGCCCAGGTAGGCTGCGAGGTGGTCACCCCGACGCCGGAATCGATCCAGGATTTCTACCGCATGTTCGCCCTCACCGAGGGCCTGATCGCCGAGCTGGCGGCACGTCGCGCGAGCGTCGCCGAGATCACCCGGCTGCGCCTGATCAACGCCCAGATCGAAGCCCTCGACCCGGCCGACCCGGCCAATGCGGATGCCTACCGGCAGCTCAACGTGGCCTTCCACACCGAGCTGCACGCCATGGCGCAATCGCCGCTGGTGTGCGGCCGGCAGCTGGCCAACTTCGAGTTGTCGGATTTCTTCATTGTGCAGACCTGCGGCTTCGGCGCCCACCTGGACCACGTGGCGGGCGAACACCAGGCGGTGATCGAAGCCATTGCCGCGCGTCAACCCGAGCTGGCCAACGCAGCGGCGCGGGAACACATCGACAGCGTGTCGCGCACCGTGTCGACGGCGCTGAGCATTCAGGCCGACACCGGCTGACCATCAAACAGGAGAACACCATGCCCCACGCAGCCGGCCCCGATGCCGTCCTCGCCTTCTGGTTCGAGGAAATCTCGCCCAAGCAGTGGTGGGACAAGTCGGACGACTTCGACCGCCTCGTCGCGACGCGCTTCGGCGCCCTGCACCAGGCCGCCACCCGCGGCGAGCTGCACGCCTGGCGCAGCAGCGCCGACGGGCGCCTGGCCGAGGTGATCGTGCTCGACCAGTTCTCCCGCAACATCCACCGGGACAGCCCGCTGGCCTTCGCCAGCGACGGCATGGCCCTGGTGCTGGCCCAGGAGGCGGTGGCCGAGGGTGCCGATCAGGCCCTGGCGCCGGCCCGCCGCGCCTTCCTTTACCTGCCTTACATGCACAGCGAATCGGCGCTGATCCACGCCCTTGCGATGGATCTGTACAGCCAGCCCGGGCTGGAGGGCAACCTGGACTTCGAACGCCGCCACAAGGCCATCATCGACCGCTTCGGCCGCTACCCCCACCGCAACGCGGTGCTGGGCAGGGCCTCGACGGCCGAAGAGATCGAATTCCTGAAGACGCCGGGCTCGTCCTTTTAGCGGGCGCTGTCGCACCAGGTCTGCCAGATCCCGCGCACCAGGCTCTCGAACTGCACTGCAAAGCGGTGGCTGTCCAGCAGCGCAGTTGATTGCAGCGTCTCGCGCAGGCTGCCGCGGATCTGTGACAGACGCTCCAGGCTGGCCGCAAACTCGACCGCCTTGGCGACATACTCCTGCCGGCTGCCGGCCGCCCACTCCGGCAAACCGGCCTGCTTCAGCAAGCCGGCACCCTGGCGCGAGATGAAGCTCTCGCCGGCCAGGGTCAGCACCGGGACGCCCATCCACAAGGCCTCCACCGATGTCGTCACGCCCGGATAGGGAAAGGGATCGAGCGCGATATCGACCCGGTTGTAGGTCGGCAGGTGTTCGGAATGGGGTACCCGCCCCATGAACTCCAGGCGCGCCTCGTCAATCCCCCTTTTGACGAAGAAGCTCGTGAAACGGCCTCTCAGGGTCTCGTCGGAGAAGCCGCCGTACTTGCACAGCAAACGGCTGTCGGGCACCGCGGCAAGCACCTCGGCCCAGGTTTCCAGGACCTCGTCGCTGATCTTTCTAGGGTTGTTGAAGCTGCCGAAGGTCACATGGCCGTTGCGGATGGCCGGCAGCTCGCCGATCGCGCAATCCTCCTCCGGCGGCCTGAAGCACAGATAGGTCTCCGGCATGCGCAGGATCTTCTCGGAGAAATGGGCTTCTTCCGATGCGGGCAAGGTGCATTCGTCGGCAATCAGGTAATCCATGCCCGGCAGGCCGGTGGTGCCGAGATAACCGATCCAGCTGACCTGCACCGGCGCCGGTTTCCAGGCGAACATGGGGAGGCGGTTGCAGCCGGTGTGCCCCGAGAGGTCGAACAGGATATCGATGCCATCCTGCCGGATCTGCTCGGCGAGGGCACTGTCGGACATGTGGTTAACATTGGTCCAGCCCGCGCAACAGGATTTGATGCGGGCCGTATTGTCATCCGCCGGAAAGGCATCCACATGATAGCCATGCAGTTCGATGCGCTCGCCCATCATGTCGTGCAGTGCTGCAAATACGTTCTCGATAAACAGGCCCACTGACTGGCGGCGGAAATCAGGCGACACGAAACCCAGCTTGAGCCGGCGCGAAGGGTCCCGATCATTGGACCAGCTCTGCCAGGGCCGGGCCGCGTCGATGAATAGCTGGCCGATGCGGCGCGCCTGCGCCAACAGATCCAGGCCCGAATGGCCGGGATGATAGGAACACAGGAACTGGAGCCAGCTCTGCCCCACCAGATTGGCCGGCTCGATCTCCAGCGCACGCCGGATATGCGCCTCGGCCTCCTCGACCATTCCCAGATCCTCAAGGCGTTGTCCAAGATTCAAATGGGCCGCCGCATTGTCGGGGCTCATCGCCAGGGCCTGGCGGGCCACCCTGATGGATTCCATCTTGCGATTGACCTTGCCCAGGGCAGCGGACAGATTGGTCAGGGCAGCCAGGTAATCGGGCTGCAATGCCAGGGCCGTCTCGCTGCTCTCGATGGCCTCTTCCATCCGGCCCAGATCGAGGAGAATGGCGCCGAGGTTCATATGCGCCTTGGCGTAGTCCGGCCGCAGCGCAATGGCCACACGGCAATAGTGCTCGGCGCGCGTCAGCTCGCCATGCGCAATCAGGGCCAGGGCCAGGTTGAGATTGACCGTCGGGTCTGCAGGCAGCAGCGCCGCCGCTTTCTCCAGCGCGGCCAGCGCATCGCTGCCCATGGCCAGTTGCGCGATCCCCATGAAATTCCAGGCGTGGCCGAAATCGGGATATTGCTTCGCGAGCTTTTCGGCGGCTTTTTCCAGTTCATTGAAGCGGCCCGTCCGCGACAGCAACACCAGCTCGTTAAGCCTGGCCATGGCGGCCATCTGCCGAGCATTCTCAACGCGTTTCAAGGGGGAGTCTCCGTACATTCAGGATCAGCAGAAAACCTGAGGGGAACCATTCATCCCGGTGACGGGCAATCCCCCGCAGGTCTATTCCGTTTGATTCTAACGCAGATATCCGCCTTCCCGTCCTCTCCCTCAGATCGCTTTGAACAAGGGGCTGCGCACCTGCTGCGCATCCGCCGCCGAGATGAACTTCTCGGTATAGATATCGCGCTCGAAAAGGCGCCCCTGCATCAGGGTGGAAATGCAGGCCTCGATCATCAGCGGCGGGCCGCACAGATAAGCCTTGTGGCTGCGGAAGTCATTGTCGAAGGCGGCCTTGGCCGCTTCATGGACGAAGCCCCGGAAGCCATTCCAGTCCGATCCTGCCGGCTCGTTCGACAGGGCCGGCACATATCGGAAATTGGGGTGCTTCGCGGCAAGGGCCAGGAACTCGTCGTGGTAATAGAGTTCGTCCCGCGAACGCTGCCCATAGACCAGGGTGATCGGCAGCGTGAAGCCTTCCTCCAGCAGATCCAGGATCATGCTGCGCGGGCTGGACAGGCCAGAGCCGCCGGCCATGAACACCACCGGCACGGCAGCCGACTTCTTGACGAAGAAGCGCCCGTAGGGCCCGCTGATGCGCACCCGCTCGCCGGAGCGCAGGGCCTCGTGCACATAGGTGGTGCCCTGCCCGCCCGGCACGATGCGGATGTTGAGCTCGACCTCGCCGTCCGCAGACGGCGGGCTGGCGACGGAGAAGGCGCGGCTGCCGATGCCGCCCGGCAGTTCCAGGTTCACATACTGGCCGGCCTGGAAGCGCATGGGCGTATCCAGCTTGATCCACACCCCCTTGATGGTCGGAGTGAGGGATTCGATGCGCGTCACCGTACCGTCGAAGTCCCGCACCGGCAGGTTCTCGGCGTCCGGGTCTTCATCGATCTCGGCCTCGATGACGACATCACCCTGCACCGTGGCACAGCAGGCCAGGCACTTGCCCTCATCCCGCTCGAAATCCATCAGGGCGAAGCTGGAGGCCTCGCCGTGCTCGATCTCGCCATCGCTGACCTGCACCTTGCAGGTGGCGCACAGGCCGTGGCAGCAGGCGTGGGGCAGGTAGATGCCGGCCCGCAGCGCCGCATCCAGGATGGTCTGCCCTTCCTCGATCTCTATGGTCTGGCCAAGGGGCTCGATGGTCAGCTCGTAAGTCATTGGACTACCCTCCTGTCGCGCTGCGACATCCTCCCCAAGGGAGGGATCGCGCCCCCTTCGGGCGGCCGGGCGGGGGCGCTCATGGCCTCCGCCCTCATGCTGCCATCAGGCTGTTGAGGCCTGGCGTGCGGAAGCGCAGCTGGTCCTTGTGGCCGATGCCGTTGGCGGCCAGGCTGGCGTCGAAATCGGGCGTCCACGGCTGGTTGGACTTGAGCCATTCAACGCGCTGCCAGTCGATGGCGGCGGCGTCGGGATCTGGCTGGAGCAGCATGCCGAGCGGCCCGCTCACCAGCTCGCGGAAAGGGGTCTCCGGCGGCAGGCAGAGCAGGAAAGGCGAGGCGAAGAGCAGGTGGTGGTCCCAGCTCACGTAAACGAGCTGCTTGCCGTGGAAGTTCTCCACCCGGTCGCGGGGGACGGCGATGTATTCCTTGATGGCGGCGACGGTCATCTGGAGTCTCCTGGAATCTGTGGGTGCGGGGCGGCCCAGGCCGCCTCCGCATGGTCATTCATTGGTTGGTGGTGGCCAGGCCGCGCCAGGCTTCGAAGTTCTTCTGGTCTTCGGAGCCGGCGTAGTCGCCGTTGTCCTTGCCGTCGAGCAGGCTGACCCACTTCATCCATTCGCCCAGGTCGCCGTTGATCGGGTCCTGGAACAGCTGGGGCATGGGCAGCCAGGCCTGGATGTACTTCTCCGGCTCGTTCTCGAAGATGTGCTGGCAGCCGTCGGAGCAGAACTGGTACTTCTCGCCCTTGTACACAGTCTCCCGGTGGCAGGTCAGGGTCGGGTCGTCCGGCTCGGTGAACACGCTGGGCAGCTGGCAGGTCTGGCACAACCGGGCGAGGCCGTAGTTCTTGAACGGGGTGCCCGCATCGGCCAGCTTCTTGATGTGCTTCCAGCGCGGCCGGTAGTACTTGTCGAAGGTGTGCGGGTACTTGCCGGCCAGCCAGTCCATGTCGGCATCCGACGGAATCCAGCTGTGGAAGGCCGTGCCGAAGCTCCACTGGTAGAGGCCCAGCATGAACTGGTGGGACATGTGGTCAATGGCCTTTTCGGCGTCGTCCCAGCCCCTTGGCGGCTTGATGCCGTAGCGGGCCAGGTCCTTGAACAGCGCGCCACCATTCTCCACACCATAGATGTCCCAGGCTTCCCGCCAGGACATGACGCGCTTGGGCAGCATGTAGTCCATCATGGTGCTGACCAGGCCGAGCACCCGGAAGCCGCGCCAGAACCACTTGTCGATCCAGTTCTGGACGATGGGCAGGTTGTCCGGGTCCTGCTCCAGGATGAACTTGATGACTTCCAGGCCCAGGGTCATGTGCCGTGCTTCGTCCGACTGGGCGGAGAAGCCGAAGGTCACGGTGGCCATGTCGCCGTTGTAGGCGGCGCCGGACATGAAGGGCACGAAGAGCAGGTTGGTCAGTACGTACTCGAAGCTGAAGCCGATCGCGATCATGAACTCGAAGGGCCCCGCCGACATGGAGTCGTCGAAGAAGGAGCGCGCCACCGAGGTGTACCAGATGCGGTCGCGCTGGTCGGCGAAGGCGTGGAAACCGTTGTAGTAACGGTTGTAGTTGGACATCGCATGGATCTGCGTCTGGGCGTGGCGGATCTCGTCGATGGCCTGCATCTGGCAGGCGACCTGCGGCCCCACCCCCGGGAACTCCCGGCCGACCCGCGCGAAACCCCGGTGGGCGGCGTATTCACCCGGGCTGATGGCCTGCAGGAAGATCTTCAGGGCCGACAGGTAGCGGGCGTCGGTGAGGTTGAGGTGGCCGTTGTTCTGGGCGTGGGCGTCGATGATCGCGTAGAACTTGCGTTCCTTCTCGGCCTGGTACTTCCAGTAGGCATCCATGGTCAGGCGGAAGGGGTCTTCCCACTTGTCCCAGTCGTGGATCTTGATGCCCTCGTAATTCATGTAGGGGTAAAGCTCGTCCTTGCTGTGGTAGCTCGGCTCCCAGCCCAGGTCTCGGGTCATCAGCTTGTACTTGTCCTTGAGACCGAGTTTCTTCTTGGCGACTTTCATGTCCATGGCGGGTCCTCCTTCAATCGTTCCAGCTGAGGGTGAGGGTTTCGTCGTCTTCAACCACGTGCCCGGTGAGGGAGATGAGGTTGATGTGGATTTCCTGCAGGTCGAAATCGCGTCCGAGCTGCTCTTCGATGGTGGCGCGGCGGATCACCAGGCGGCCCTGGGCGTCGATCTTGACCATGGCCGGCTGGCGATGGACGATCGCCTGGGGGTTATCGATCTCGATGGCCTCGATGATCGGGCGGGTTTCTTCATTGGCCTGCAAGGCGATGAATACGGTGGACATGGCGGCCTTTCAGAGGGTGATGCCGGTCTTCAGGACGCGGGCGCGGAAGGCTTCGAGCTGCTCGCCGACGGCTTCGTCAGCCCCGCTGCCGAGGGCCAGCTCCACCACCGGCACCATGGCGGAGGCGGCGCGGGCGCTCCACTGGCGGGTCCACTCGGTGAGCACGGCGCGGTTGGCGTCGGATTCGGCCGCCGCCACCTTGATGACCGCGTCCACCCACTTGCGGGTCTCGTCGAACCAGTCGCTCATGAACTGGGTCAGCATGGCCACCGCCGATGCGCCCTGGGCCGACAGGTGCTGGTCTACGATGCGCTCGTACACCAGCGGGTAAAGCAGCCCGTCGAGGGCCAGGTTCTGGGCCACGAACAGCTCGAAGGGGTCGCGGCAGGCCAGGCAGTCCTCCACGTAGCGGCGCAGCGGCTGCCAGCTGGCGTCGTCCAGCCAGGCCTTCTTGCCGGCGTCGAGGGCTTCGGTGTCGCCCAGCAGCAGGCCCAGGCGCGACAGGTACTGGGCGATGCCCAGGTTGTCCATGGCGTGGTACATGCAGGGCTGGGTGAAGATCGCACCGTAGCCGTAGCCGCACACCGTGGTGTTGTTCTGGTTGGCCCCCCAGGCAGCATGGCGCAGGGGCACCAGCACGTTCAGCGCCACGGCGCGCAGCTCGTCGGAGAGCATGTCGGCCAGCCCGCGGGATTCGACGAAGCTGAAGTTGGCCTCGGCGGTCTCCTGCTGGCGGGCGCGGGTCAGGGTGTAGGTGCTGTAGTAGAACTGGCGCGGGTCCTTCAGGGCGTACCAGTCGGCCATCACGATGCGGGTCAGGGAGGCATCGTAGAGCTGGTGGTCCGGGTCCCAGGTGGGCCGGTAGTGCAGGTTCTCGGCGGCCTGGATGTCATAGCTGCCCTCCTGGTAGCGGGAGGCGGCCTTGTCGCCGAAACGGCGGACGAGGTGGTCGAAGGCCTGGCGCTGGGGCTGGATGGCGACCGTGCGGAGGTCGATCTGCATGGGGTGGGTCTCCTGGTGAAACGTGTCGGTGGCTTACTTGAAGCGGGTGTGGGTGGCGTCGGCCAGGCGCCAGTCCCAGTCCCCCTGGGGCGCGTCCGGGTCGCGCGGGGGCAGCATCTCCACCCGGTTGGCCGCGCAGAATTCGGCAAACGCCTCCCGGCCGAGGATCATCTCCACGAAGATCTCCGGCTCGCCGATGGCGAACTCGAACTCGATGAAACCCTTGGGCCGCTCGCCGCTGAGGCGGACGAAACGGCGGGTGGTGTCCATGGGAGGCGCTTCGGTGCTCATGGCGGCCTCAGCTGACCACGGTGAGGAAGGTCTCGTGCAGCTTGCGCTGCGGGTAGTCCAGGCCCTGGCCGAAGTTGTCGAAGGTCCAGGTCATGGTCTCGTAGTCGGGGTAAGGCAGATGGCCGCCGAAGAAGGTCTCGAAGCGGTTGCCGGACGGGTCCCAGGCGTAGATGGTGCAGCCGCGGGTGACCCCGTGGCGGGTCGGGCCGATGTCCACCGGCACCGTGTTCATGGACATGATGTCGCCCGCCCGCAGCACCTGCTCCCAGCTCTCCATCAGGAAGGAGCAGTGGTGCAGCTTGCCGGGCTCCGGGTATTCGGCGAAGGCGATGTCATGCACCTTCTGGCCGCAGGACAGCCAGATCGCCGCATTGGCGTTGCCATCCGGGGTCAGGACCCGTTCGACCAGGTAGAAGCCGAGCACCTCGGTGAAGATCTTCTGCACCTCGGCCACGTTGGGGCCGTAGAGCAGCGCGTGGTCGAGGCGCACCGGCCCGATGCCATGCTCCCGCTGCAGGCTCCACGGCGCCGGATTGATCAGCGGAATGCCGTTGCCGACTTTTGTCTTCTCGGCGTACAGCTCGATCGCGTGGCCCGAGGGCAGCGTGAAGCGCACCCGCTCGCCGGTCTCCAGCATTTCACCGGCGGGGATGCGCTCGGTGGCGATACCGTAGGCCTTGAGGCCCGCCTCCAGGCGGTCGAGGTTGGCCTTGTCCAGCACCCGGAAGCCGAGGAAGTCGATGCCGGCCCGGTCGGATTCGCGGATCACGTAGCTGTGGTGGTCGCGCTCGTCCCAGCATTTGAAATAGACCCGGCCCTGGGCGTCGCGCCCGGTTTCCACCAGGCCCAGCACGTCACGGTAGAAGCGCACCGACTCTTCCAGGTCCAGCACGCGCACCTGGGCGTGGCCCGGGCGCAGAACACCAGTCATTGCCATATCTTGTCTCCTCTTTTCTTCAGGATTTATCGGGTAACAGGGGGTGTAACAGAGCTAACTGGGCGGACGGCGCCGCAGACGGATTTCTGCAGCTTGCCGACCACCTTCAGGGACATATCGCTGGCCGGATAGACCCGGCAGGCCAGCAGGCGGCCCGCCGCCCGGTCCGCGTCATCGACGTGGTCCCGGCTCATGGCGCGGCTGCCAAACTCGCCACTGAGGATCTCGACCTTGCACACGCCGCAGCCGCCACCGCGACAGCCCACGGGGATGCCCCGCCGGCCCAGGCGGGCCATGGCCGCCAGCAGGGACTCCTCACCGGCGCAGGCATAGCGCTCGCCGGTGTCTTCGATGGTGACGGTGTGTTGCATCCGGGTCTCCTCCGCAGGGCTGTTCGTTTTTGTCCATGGAATCCATCGATCAGGCGTTTTGATGGACCCACAAGACTTACTAATGCAGCCGCCGTGCCACTCGCGCCAAGCGCTTGTTGCAAAAGGGAAAAGACCGGAATGAAGGAGAACGGCGCAGGAGAAGCGCCTGACGGATTTGTCCGCGCCCCCTGCGGGGGTGACAAAAACGTAAAGCTGCAGTGCAGCAGAAAAGAGGGGGCGGCTCCGTGAGGAACCGGGAGACAATCAGATGGGAATCAAGGAAACAACAGGATCAAAGCATGCACCGGACCTGCCGCCCAACCCGCAGCATCGCCCTTGCCGGCCTGTGCAGTGCCCTGAGTGGGGTCCTGAGCGGCTGCCTGTTCCTGCCACAAAGCACCACCCGCTACGACCCGGCCTGCGGCATCCTCGAAAACCACATGACCCTGCAGGCCTACCAGGTGGCGGCCTTCGGCGGCTGCCGCAACGAGGGCTGCGCGGAATTGCTGGTGCTGGCCGGCGCCGTCTCGGCGGCCTCCTTCGTGGTGTCGGGCAGCGTGGTGGTGGTCGGCGAAGTGGTGTACTGGCTGGAGGCGAAGGGGCGCTGCATGGTGCGCTGATGCCACGCCCCTTCGGGGACGACAAAGCGGCTAGCTGCGCTCCACGCTCATCGCCGTACCGATGGCGGCCGCCTGCAGGACGGCGATGCCGATCAGCACGGCGCCGAAACTGCCCTTGTCCATCAGCCCGCCAAAAACGAGCGGAGCCAGGGCCAGCCCGGAATCGAGGCCCGAATAGACGAAACCATAGACCCGCCCGAAGGCGGCCTGGCCAAAGCGCGCGGCCGCCGCGCGGCGCACCAGCAGGTCGCGGGACGGCCCGGCCAGGCCGGTGAAGAAGCCGATCGCTGCCATCAGGGCCACCACCGCACCGGCCGGCACCCAGCCGCTGGCCAGCAGCAGCACGGCCAGGGCCGCCGCCCCCAGCGCACTGGCGATGATCCGGTCCTGGCGGGCCGACTGGGTCAGGAAGCCTCCCACCAGGATGCCGGCGGCGCCCCCCAGCAGGTAGATCGACAGCGTCGCCGCCGCGCCAGCCACCGACATGCCGTAGAGGCCGTTCATCAGCGGCGCGCCGAAGTTCTGGAAGGTGCCGAAGGCCATGGTCAGCAGGAAGAAGAAGGCAAAGCACATCCACACCGGACGCACCTTGAGGATCTCCAGGGTCGACACCGGCGGCCCCTTGGGCCCGGTGTGGCGGCTCTCGTCCACCAGGTGATGCCGCCCGGCGATGATCAGCAGCAGCGCCGGCACCGCCAGCAGCCCGGCGGCCAGCGCGGCGACACGCCAGCCGGAATGGGCGGCGATGCCCGTCATGAAGACCGGCGCCAGCGCCCAGCCCAGGTTGCCCGACAGGCCGTGCACCGAGAAGGCATGGCCGAGCCGCGGCTGCGACACGTTGCGGTTGAGGATGGTGAAGTCGCAGGGATGGAAGACGCTGTTGCCGAGGCCGGCCAGCGCCGCCACCACGATCAGCTCGGCGAAGGAGCTGGCCTGGGCGAGCAGCGCACCGGCCGCCACGAAACAGGAGATCCCGGCGGCCAGCACCCGCACCGGGCCGAAGCGGTCCACCGCCAGCCCGGCCAGGGCCTGGCCGACCCCGGAGACCAGGAAGAAGACTGTCATGGTGCTGCCGATGCCCACGAAATCCAGGCCGAACTCCGGCATCAGCCACGGGAACAGCGGCGGCAGCAGCAGGTGGAAGAAGTGCGACACGCTGTGGGCAAAACCCACCAGCGCGATCACATAGGCGTCCTGTCGGGGGGGCGCGAGGCTCGCGTCGGTGCTCATGGGGCTCTCCTGGGCTGCCTGGTCGGCCCGGCGTGCAGCCCTGTTGTATTGAACTCGCCGGATTAGCAGCCGATACTAGCGCCCACCCGGGTGGCTGTATTTCGACAAACTGACAGAGATTTGTTCAAACATGCCGCGCAACGCCTCTCCCCGCTCCTTCGACCCCCTGCCCCGCCGTGCCCCGTCCGTGGACGAGCCGGTGACCATGAACGTGCGCAGCCTGCCGCCCGACGTGGTGGTGCCGGCCCACCGCCATCCCTGGGCCCAGCTCGCCTACCCGATCCGCGGCGCCATCCGCATCTGCGCCGCGGGCATGGCCTGGATCGTGCCGCCCAACCGGGCGGTGTGGATTCCGCCAGACATCGATCATGACCTGACAGTGCTCGGCGCCGTCGAACTGCGCACCCTCTACATCGCCTCCGCGGCGGCGCCCCTGCCACTCGACGCCTGCACGGTGGTGGACGTGTCGCCCCTGCTGCGCAGCCTCGGCGAGGCCCTGGCCGAGGGGCGCGGCGACACCCGCCACCACCTGGTGATGCAGCTGGCCCTGGAGGAGATGCGCATCGCCCGCCCCCTGTCGCTGGGCCTCCCCCTGCCCCGCGACCGGCGCCTCAAGGCCCTCTGCGATGCCCTGATGGACAACCCCGCCGACGGCCGCGGCCTGAGCGACTGGGCCGAGCAGGTGGGCGCCAGCGAGCGCACCCTGGCGCGCCTGTTCCAGTCCGAGCTCGACACCAGCTTCGGGGCCTGGCGCCAACAGCTCCGCCTGGCCAAGGCGGTGGACGAGATCTCCCGCGGCGTGCCCATGGCCCAGGTCGCCGCGGCGGTGGGCTACGCCAGCCAGGCCGCCTTCTCGGCGATGTTCGCCAAGGCCCTCGGCGTCCCTCCCAGCCGCTTCACCGGCCCGCCCGGCTAGTCTCACCACGCCACCCGCCGTTCTGCCCGATACCAACAAGGAGGAGACACCATGAACGCCAGCACCAGCACCGCCCACCTGATGACCGGCCAGGACTACCGGGAATCCCTCCGCCGCAGCAAGCCCACCGTGTATGTGGACGGCCGGCTGGTCGGATCGGTCGCGGACGAGCCGGCCCTGCAGCCCGGCATCAACGCCCTGGCGGTGAGCTACGACTTCGCCCACGACCCGGCCCGCGCCCCGCTGATGACGGCCCTCCAATCCAGCAGCGGCAAGCGGGTCAACCGCATGCTGCACATCAACGAATCCGCCGGCGACCTCCTCAACAAGCTGGAGGCAGTGCGCATCCTGTGCCAGGAGACCGGCTGCGCCCAGCGCTACCTGGCCCACGACGCCCTCAACGGCATCGGCCAGGCCATGGCCAAACTCGATGATGCCCGCGGCAGCACCGAAGCGAGGGCCCGCTTCGCTGCCTACCTGCAGCACGTGCAGGATGCCGACCTGAGCCTCGGCATCGCCATGACCGACGCCAAGGGCGAACGCAGCAAGCGCCCCGCCCAGCAGACCAACCCGGACGTGTACGTGCACGTCGTCGAGCGCAACGCGAAGGGCATCGTCATCACCGGCACCAAGGCCATCGTCACGGGTGCGCCCTACGTCCATGAGTTCCTGGTCATGCCATCGCGCAACATGCAGGCCGCCGACGCCGACTTTGCCCTGTGCTGCGCAGTGCCGGTGGACGCGCCGGGCATCACCATCGTATCGCGCCCGGCCGGCCGCCCCGGCGAAAAACCCGAACACGGCGCGCCGCTGTTCTCGCGCCGCTACGGCCAGGCCACCGGGGTGGTGATCTTCGACAAGGTCTTCGTGCCCTGGGAGCGGGTCTTCCTGGCCGGCGAATGGGAGTTCTCCGGCGACGTGACCTACAACTACGCCACCCACCACCGCCACAGCTGCATCGGTGCCCGCGCCGGCTTCGGCGACCTGCTGATCGGCGCCGGCGCGCTGATGTGCGAGGCCAACGGCCTGGATCCGGACCACAAGGCCAACCTGCGCGACCCGATGGTGGAGCTGATCAAGATCACCGAGGGCTTCTACGCCTGCGGCGTGGCGGCCAGCGTGTATGGCGCGCGGGACCCGCATTCCGGCAGCTTCATGCCCGAACCGGTGTTCTCCAACATCGGCAAGCTGCTGCTGTCCACCCAGATCTACGACATGCACCGGCTCGCCCACGAAGTGTCCGGCGGCCTCATCGTGGCCCTCCCCGGGCCCGACGAGGACCACAACCCGGCCACCGCCGCCACCCTGGCCGAGGTGCTGCGGGCCAACCCCGACGTGCCCTACGACAAGCGGATCGAAGCGGCCCGCTTCATCGAAGACCTGACCGCCTCCTACCAGGGCGGCTGGTATTCCCTGATCAGCCTGCACGGCGGCGGCTCGCCCGCGGCGCTGAAACAGGAGATCTGGCGCAACTACCCGCTGGGCAACAAGGTGGAGCTGGTGGAGCGCCTTCTGGAGCGCGGCGTTCTGGCCGACCCGGCGCGGCCGCTGACCCGCAACAAGCAGCCGGGCCGCTGCTGCGACGCTGGGTGCAGCCAGCCCGGCCAGCCCATCATGGTGCCGCTGCCGACACCCGGCCGGGACTGAGCACAGCATAGTTCAAGCACTGGCCCCCCCTCTGCGCCGGCCCCGGGGATGGCTGTGACCCCGTCCATTGCAGCCGATGGTCCTTGCATTCAAGATACGCATTCCACATACCTGATAACAAAGCGGCCCTGCAATGGCGAGGGCCCGACTTCGACCATGCCTCTCTTCCCCGCAAACACACCTCCCCCGGGGGAAGTTCGCCGCGCGTGTTACCTGTTGCTCGGATCCTTCATCGTGGGCCTGCTGGTGGCACCCGGCTTGCTACACGGCGGGCCCGGCAACATTGACGCGTCTCTCGCCATCGCCCTGTCCGTCGTCACCGCCGCAATGATCTGGCTCCTGGTGAAGATCCGGGCCCGCAAGAACTGGGCGCGATGGGTAACGCTACTGTTGGCGATATGGGGACTCGCATCCACCGCAGACTCGCTCCAGGCGCAACTGAGCGTGCGCCCGTTCCTGACGATGATCGACATCATGACCAGCGGGCTGGAGCTGATCGCGCTGACAATGCTCTTCACCACCCGCAGCAACGACTGGTTCGCCGGCCAGACGGGTCAGCCAGGGGAAGGACGCCCCCCGGAGTCCGCGGAGGCCTCCGGCACCGCATCCACCCTGGGCATCGACTGCCCTCATTGCCACAACAAGATTGCCTTCCTGTCCAGGGCCGTGCTGAAACCACGCAAACAGCTCAGCTGCCCATATTGCGGGAGCGCACTCGAAGTCGATGTTGCCTATATCAAGTCCATCGTACTGGGCATTGCTATCGGCTTCCCCGTGAGACTGCTCGGCAGCATGGTCCCCGGGCTATCCATCCTGAATCACTGGAGCACTGCAACCCTGTTGATGGGACTGGCATTCGCCATGAGCGCTCGCCTGCGGACTGCGGCGAATACCTGACCCACGGCCGGGACTGGCCGGGCCCCACCACATCAGCCCACCCGATTCAGACCGCCGGCAACTCCAGCACCACCGCCAACCCGCCAGCCGGCCCCCGCCGGAGCTGCAGGCTGCCACCATAGAGGCCTGCCAGTTCCTGGACGATGGCCAGCCCCAGCCCGGAGCCGGGCACCGATTCATCGAGGCGGGCGCCACGGGCGAGCACCTCCGTCATGCGGGCGTCGGCAATACCCGGCCCGTCATCCTCGATGTGCACGCTCAAACGTGCCGGCTGCGCCTGCTCATCCCGGGTGATCCTCACTCCGACCCGGCTGCGTGCCCACTTGCAGGCGTTGTCCAGCAGGTTGCCGAGCATCTCCTGCAGATCCTGCTCCTCCCCCGCGAAATACACGGCCGGCGCGTCCTCCACCCGGATGACCAGCCCCCGGTCGGCATGCACTTTCTCCATCACCCGGACCAGCCCCTGCACGCAGGCCGGCACCGCGCAGCGCTGCCCGGGCAGGCGCCGGGTCGCGGACATCCGCGCCCGCGCCAGGTGCCAGTCCACCTGCCGCCGGGCCAGCCCCACCTGCTCGCCGACCAGGCGCGCAAGCGCGGCCTCCGGGCCGGACCGGGCCCGGGCGGCCGCCTGGTCGAGGACGGCAAGCGGGGTCTTGAGGGCATGAGCCAGATTGCCCGCCTGGGTGCGCGCCCGCTCGACAACGCAGTGGTTCTGTTCGAGCACCCGGTTGAAGTCGTCCACCAGCGGCTGGATCTCACTCGGGTAAGGCCCACCGAGGGTCGTGGCGCGGGCCTCCTGCAGCGCCTGGAGATCGCCCTGCAGGCGGCGCAGGGGCCGCAGGCCCACCCACAGCTGGGCCACCGCCGCCAGCACCAGCAGCGCAAAGAGGATGGCCAGCGAGACGCCCAGCACCTGCCCGAAGCGTTCGACGGCCGCGCGGGTGTCCTTCAGATCGGCGCCCACCAGCAGGCGCCAGCGCGCCTCCGGCTGCTCGGCCGGGCGCACCGTGCGTTCGAGCAGCAGCAGCTGGCTGTCCCGCGGGCCGGGCACTTCATGCACATGCAGAGCGCCATCCACCAGCCCATCGCCCGGCACCACCAGCTGGTCATCCCACAGGGAGCGGGAGCGACGCACCGCAGTGTGGCCGCGCCCGTCCGGCGCCACCTCGTCGATCTGCCAGTACAGCCCGGAGTAAGGCTGCTGCCAGCGGGGGTCGGACAAGGCCTGCGGATCGATGGCGGGCCGTCCCTGGGCGTCCACGCCGAGACGCGCGGTCAGCTGGTCCAGTTGCTGGCCCAGGCCGATCTGGAACTGCAGCAGCACATGCTCGCGGAACAGGCCGTGCAGCACCACGCCGGCCAGGGCCAGGGCCACCGCCAGCCCCATCACCGTCGCGGCGAACAGGCGGACGCGCAGGGAGCCGGCGTGGCGCGCCCTTTCCGGCGGCGGCCCGGAGGCGGCAGTCCCGGGCGCCGTCATCGGGAGCCGAGGCGGTAGCCCTGGCCCCGCACGGTCTCGATCAGGTCGGCGGCGAGCTTCCTGCGCAGGCGGCCGACGAAGACTTCGATGGTATTGGAATCCCGGTCGAAATCCTGGGCGTAGATGTGCTCGGTGAGTTCGCTGCGCGAGACCAGCTGCCCGGGGCGATGCATCAGGTATTCGAGAACCTTGTATTCGTGGCTGGTCAGCGTCACCGGCGCCCCCCGGAAACTGACCCGGCCGCTGCGGGTGTCCAGCACCAGCTCGCCGCATGTCAGCACCGGCGAGGCCAGGCCGCCGGCGCGGCGGATCAGCGCCCGCAGGCGGGCCAGCAGCTCCTCGGTATGGAAGGGTTTGGTGAGGTAGTCATCGGCACCGGAATCGATGCCGGTGACCTTCTCGTGCCAGTTGTCGCGGGCGGTCAAGATCAGCACCGGCATGCTGCGCCCGTCGGCGCGCCAGCGGCGCAGCACGCTCAGGCCGTCGAGCAGGGGCAGGCCCAGGTCCAGCACCACTGCGTCGAAAGGCTCGCTGTTGCCGAGGAAGTGGGCGTCCCGCCCGTTATCGGCCTCATCCACCGCGTAGCCGGCCTCCTCCAGGCTCAGGCGCAGCTGGGCCCGCAGCACGGGTTCGTCTTCGACCAGCAGGACTCTCATCGGCGCTTCTCCTTCAGCACCGCTGCGGTCTTCGCATCGAGCTTCAGCTTGAGCAGGCGGCCATCCGCCTGCAGGAGCTTGACCTCGTAGATCCACAGCCCGTCGTCACGCTCGAGCTCCACCTCCAGCACCCGGCCCGGATAAGTACGCTCCAGGCGCGCCAGCACATCGCGCAAGGGCAGGATCTGCCCGGCCTCCACAGCCCGCCGGGCACGCTCGTGATCATCGTCATCGGCCCGCGCCGGGGCCACGGACAAGACAGCGATCCCCAGCAATGCCGCCGCCAGCAGTGGCAACAAGCGTGACAGGGCAAGCGGGTGGCGCGTGACAGGGATCTTCATGCGCCGATTATCCCCTGCCCAGCCTGAACGGAGGCTGAACAGCCGCTTCAGCCTTCATACAGGCAGCGCGGCGCAGCATGTGCCCACGCTGACTTCCCGCTCCTTGCGAGCCCCACATCATGCAGCTCCGTAGTCGCCTTCTGAAACCTGCCGCCGCCCTGCTCCTGGCTGCAGTGACCAACGCAGCCGCCGCAGCCGAAACCACCGCCGCCGCCCAGCTCGAGTACTGGAGTGCCCAGGCCGGCACACCCGGCCAGGCGGCACGCGGCCAGGCCTTCTTCGCCAGCAAGCACGGCGGCGAATGGTCATGCGCATCCTGCCACGGCACCCCGCCCGCCCGCGAAGGCCGGCACGCCACCACCGGCAAATCGATCAGCCCCCTGGCCCCTGCCTTCAACCCGCGCGGCTTCAGCGACAGCGCGCGCAGCGACAAGTGGTTCCGCCGCAACTGCAAGGACGTGCTGAACCGCGAATGCAGCGCCGGTGAAAAGGCCGACGTGCTGGCATACCTGCTGCAGCTCAAGCCCTGAACACCTGCCCCGGAGACCCTCATGCCCCCGATCGAACACACGCATCCCGTCCCCGCCCTTGCCGGCCTGCTCCTGACCATCACCCTCGGCCTTGCCGGCCCGGCCGCGGCAGACGACGACGGCCGCAGCATGCCCCGCCAGGTGCCCAAGGCCTACACCAGCGAATGCGGCAGCTGCCACCTGGCCTTTCCGCCCGGCGCCCTGCCCGCCGCCTCGTGGAAGCACATCATGGCCGGCCTGGACAAGCATTACGGCAGCAATGCCTCCCTGGACGACGCCACCACGCGCCAGCTCGACAGCTGGCTGCAGGCCCATGCCGGCACCTGGAAGCGGGTCGGCGAGACGCCTGCGCAGGATCGGATCACCCGCTCGGCCTGGTTCCAGCGCAAGCACCGCCAGGTCCGCGACGCGGTGTGGGCCCACAACAGCGTGAAGAGCCCCGCCAACTGCGGCGCCTGCCACCCCGGGGCCGAGCGCGGCGACTTCGACGATGACCACCTGAAGATCCCGCCCGGCCTGCCTCTGCACCTGCGCTGGGCGTGGTTCGACTGACAGCACCACCGG
The DNA here is from genome assembly GCF_012927165.1 of Zoogloea dura. GTDB lineage: Bacteria > Pseudomonadota > Gammaproteobacteria > Burkholderiales > Rhodocyclaceae > Zoogloea > Zoogloea dura. Next base: position 30,584 of record NZ_JABBGA010000014.1, on the reverse strand, counting down.
AGAACCCGCCATGTATCCACTCACTGCCCCTACAACCGCAGCCACGCCCACCCCGGCCCGGGCCCGCCGGCGTGTCATCGACGACCCCATGCGCATGTTCCACTGGCTCTTCGCCAGCGCTTTCGCGGGCGCCTACCTGAGCGCCGACAGCGAACACTTCCGGCTGCTCCACGTCACCCTGGGCTACATCCTGGCCGGGCTGTTCGCCTTCCGCCTCGCCTACGGGCTGTTCGGCCCGCAACAGGCGCGCCTCGCCCGCCTGGGCGGCAGGCTGGCCGGCTGGCGCAACTGGCTGCATGGCCTGCGCCACAGCGGCACCATCAACTGGCGGCAGGGGCAGAACCTGCTGATGGCCCTGGCCATCGCCGCCCTGCTCCTGCTCACGCCATTCCTGGTCCTCAGCGGCTACGCCGTCTGGCAGGAATGGGGCCTGGGCCTTGCCGGCGTGGACGAGGACTGGCTCGAAGAACTCCATGAACTCGCCGCCAACGCCTTCCTCGCCGTCGTCCTCGGCCACCTCGCGCTGATCCTCGGCCTCAGCCTGCTGCGCGGCACCAATCAGGCCCTGCCGATGCTTACCGGCCAGGTCGAAGGCGCCGGCCCCAGCCTGGTGAAGAAGCCGCGCCGCTGGCTCGCCGCCCTGCTCCTCATCGCCACCCTGGCCTATGCCGCCTGGGCCTGGCTGGAAGCGCCCCACGGCCTGGTCCCGGCCCTGTCGGCCCTCTCGTCCCCCGTTACATTCCTGTAATCTCGGCCCCGGCTGCCGGCGCGGAGGCAGAATACGGGCCCGCGTAGCGTGAAGGACATTCAAGGTGAAGATACTGGTCGTCGAGGACGAACCCAAAACCGGGGATTACCTGAGGCAGGGCCTGATCGAGGCCGGGTTCGTGGTCGACCTGGCGCGGGACGGGCTGGATGGCCTGCACCTGGCGCTGACCGAGGCCTACGACCTGACCATCCTTGACGTGATGCTGCCGGGCATCGACGGCTGGCAGGTGCTGCAGGGCATCCGGCGGGCCGGCAAGGAGATGCCGGTGCTGTTCCTGAGCGCCCGCGACGCCATCGACGACCGGGTCAAGGGGCTCGAGCTGGGCGCCGACGACTACCTGGTGAAGCCCTTCGCCTTCTCCGAACTGCTGGCCCGGGTGCGCACCCTGCTGCGCCGCGGCGGCAAGGCCAAGGAGGCCGAGATCCTGCGCGCCGCCGACCTGGAGCTCGACCTGCTGCGCCGGCGGGTGACCCGCGGTGGACGCAAGATCGACCTGACCTCCAAGGAGTTCTCCCTGCTCGAGCTGCTGCTGCGGCGCCAGGGCGAGGTCCTGCCCCGCTCGCTGATCGCCTCGCAGGTGTGGGACATGAACTTCGACAGCGACACCAACGTGATCGAGGTGGCCATCCGCCGCCTGCGCGTGAAGGTGGACGACGACTTCGATTTCAAGCTGATCCGCACTGTTCGGGGCATGGGCTACGTGCTGGACGCCACGGAGTGATGAAGCTGCCCTTCGGCCGCTCGGTCACCGCGCGGCTCACCCTGCTGTTCGCGGTGGTCTCCTCCAGCGTGCTGCTGGTCCTGGGCCTGGTCATCGCCTCGCTGGTCGAACACCATTTCGAGGACATGGACCTCGAGCTGCTCGAAGGCAAGCTCGAGCTGATCCGCCACGCCGTCGTCAAGGCACGGGCCGGCGGCGATCTCGAGGCCATGGCCGAACCGCTGGAGGCCGCCCTGGTCGGCCACCATGGTCTGGCGGTGGGCGTCTGGCGGGCCGACGGCCAGCCCGTGTATGTGTCGGCCGAGGCGGCCTTCCCGGCCGACAGCATCCCGCCGGCCGGCGACAAGCCCTTCCCCCGGACCTGGGAGGGCGATGACGGCCAGCGCTACCGGGGCCTCCAGGGCCTCGCCCCGACCGGCCGCGACGGCGAAGCCCCGGCCCGGGTGGCGGTGTCCACCGGGCTGGCGCACCACGACCATTTCATGCAGTCCTTCCGCCTGGCCATGTGGACGGTGGTGAGCGTGGCCGCACTGCTGTCGGGGCTGCTCGGCTGGGTGGCGGCCCGGCGTGGCCTGGCGCCGCTGCGCGACATCGTGCGGCACGCGGCCGACATCACCGCCAGCAAGCTCGACCAGCGCCTGGCCGACGACGCCATCCCGGAGGAGCTGGCCGAGGTCGTGCGCACCCTCAATGCCATGCTGGCCCGGCTGGAGTCCTCGTTCCAGCGCCTGTCCGACTTCTCTTCGGACATCGCCCACGAGCTGCGCACCCCCGTCAGCAACCTGCTCACCCAGACCCAGGTGACCCTGTCGCGGGCCCGCAGCCTGGCCGAATACCAGGACGTGCTGGCCTCGAATGCCGAGGAGTTCGAGCGCCTGTCCCGCACCATCGCCGACATGCTGTTCCTGGCCAAGGCCGACAACCGGCTGCTCATCCCCACCCGCGAACCAGTCCACCTCGGAACCGAGGTACGCGGGCTGCTGGAGTTCTACGAAGCGCTGGCCGACGAGAAGGCGCTGGTCCTGAGCTGCACGGGCAGTGCCGAGGTCAGCGGCGACCGCCTGATGCTCAGGCGCGCCATCAGCAACCTGCTCTCCAACGCGGTGCGCCACACCCCGGCCCACGGCCACATCGCAGTCGAGCTGGAATCGGACGGACAGACGGCCCGCCTCCGCGTCGAGAACTCCGGCCCCGGCATTGCGCCGGAACACCTGCCCCGCCTGTTCGACCGCTTCTACCGGGCCGATGCCTCACGCCAGCACTCGGGCGAAGGCTCAGGCCTGGGGCTGGCGATCAGCCTGTCGATCATCCAGGCCCACGGTGGCGATATCGAAGTCCGCTCCGAGGCCGGGCTCACGGTCTTCGAGCTGCGCCTGCCGCGGTGATCAGAACTCGGTGTGGATGCGCATGGCGAAGAAGTTGGCGGGGCCGCGGTCGGCGTTGTAGGCCGGGTTCCACATGCGCTGGTAGTCGGCCGTCAGGAAGACCGTCTTCCACACGTTCAGGCTGTAATAGGTTTCCACCAGCAGCTCGGGCCGGTAGCTCAGCCGTCCATCCCCGATGAAGAAGGAGATGCCGCCTGCCTCCAGGTACGCGCGACGGTCCTTCGACAAGCTGTTGCGGGCATAGCCCAGGCCCAGGGTGTCCATGCCACGCCCCCACGCCGTACCCTTCAGCGCCAGGCCCATGCCCAGTGAGGCATCGGTCTCGGTGAAGGCATAGGTCTCGGTGCGGCCATCGGCCTTCATCGCCCGCAGGAAGAAGCCCAGGTCATCGTTGATGGCCTGCTCGAGGTTGATCCCGACACCGTACTTGATCTTCTCGCCCCGGCGCACCGCCAGGATCGCCTGCGGGTCTGCGTCCGGGTTGGCCTTCAGGTAGCCCAGCGCGTCCTCGAAGGACGCCAGCACCGCCCGGTTGCGCCAGGCCAGCAGGCGCAGCTTGCCGGGCTGGCCCCACAGGGTATGGCCCCGCTCCACCTCCACCTGGTCGCCGTAGTGCTTGAAGATCTGCGAATCGGTGGGGAGCATGTTCGGCTCCTTGGGGCCGGTCATCCGCCCGATGCGCAGCACCCAGTCGTCCTGGTACCACTCGGCGGCAAAGCCCCAGCCGAAGCCCCGCGCATCGGCCGCGTAGTCGTAGGCCAGGGGCGCCATGAAGCCGGCGTTCATGAAGTGCACCCGTGGGTCCTTGGCGTAGCGGTTGTCGTCGAAGACATCGAGGGTCGAGAAATTGCCCACCGTCAGCACCACCCGGTTCTTGTCCACCGTGCCGGCCATCTGGTTCAGGTCCGCCTCGACCGCCTCGTCACCGCCGCCCAGGCCCCAGGTCTGGCGCAGGAAGAGGCGCTGGCGGTACATCTTGGGGCGGGTACCGGCGGTGCGCGTGAGCTCCCCGTTGGTGAAGCCCCCACTGCCGCTCAGCTCCGAGAAGGGCACCCCCTGGGTGATCTCCGGGTTGAGGTAGAGCTCCCCCCCCTGCCACGGGCGGAAGCCCAGGTAGGCGGTGGTGGTGGCGGTGTAGCTGTTCTCACGGGCCGCCTTCAGGCTCTTCGGGCCGCTGTAGTCCGCCGGCATGCCCGGCTTGGCCTGCCAGATGTAAGTGGCCTGGAAGCGCGCCGTCCAGTCCTCGTAGGCCTCGCCGGCGGCCAGCGCCGGCATGGATGCCCACAGAGCACCAAGGGCCGCGCAACGGGTAAGGAAAACAGCGGAACAGATGCGCATCGGCGGCTCGTCATTCAGGAATGGGCCCGCAAGGGCGCTCCCCGGACGGGAGCGCGGCGGATTCTGGGCGAGCAGTTTATGAAAGTAAAGTTACAGCCGGAAGACTGCCCGGCGGGGCCACCTCGCCCCGGCCGGATTACAGCACTGTCTTCAACACCAGTCCGAGCACGGCGCAGGCCGCAATGACGTGGATGACATTCACCTTGAAGCGGAACAGGGCCACGGCGGCGGCCAGCGCGATGGCCGCCGACACCCCGTCGAAGCTGCCGGCGAAGCCCTTCGGCCACAGCACGTGATAGCCGAAGAACAGGGCCAGGTTGAGGATCACGCCGACCACGGCAGCGGTGATGGCGGTGAGCGGCGCGGTGAACTTGAGGTCGTTGTGGGTGGTTTCGATGAGGGGGCCGCCGGCCAGGATGAAGATGAAGGACGGCAGGAAGGTGAACCAGGTCACCACCATGGCCGCCGCGGCACCGCCCAGGAACAGGCTGTCGGGGCCGAACACGGCCTTGACGTAGCCACCGACGAAACCGACGAAGGACACCACCATGATGAGCGGCCCGGGCGTGGTCTCGCCCAGCGCCAGGCCGTCGATCATCTGGTGCGGCGTCAGCCAGCCATAGCTCTCGACCGCGCCCTGGTACACATAAGGCAACACCGCGTAGGCCCCGCCAAAGGTCAGCAATGCCGCCTTGGTGAAGAACCAGGCCATCCGGGTCAGGGTGTTCTCCATGCCGTAGAACGCGATCAACAGCCCCATCGGGATCAGCCACAGCAGGCCCCCGGCCAGCCCCACCCGAAGCAGGCGCCCCCAGGTGAACAGCGCGTGGGGCGGTGTCGGCGTGTCGTCGTCGATCAGCGCACGGCCCCAGGATGCGCCGGCCTTGCCGTGACCGCCGCCGGCCTTGAAGCGCTCCGGCGCAATGCGGCCGCCGACAAAGCCCGTCACGGCCGCCGCCAGCACGATCAGCGGAAAGGGCAGGTCGGCCGCAAAGATCGCCACGAAGGAGGCCGCCGCCACCGCCCACATCACCGGGTTCCTGAGGGCCCGGGCGCCGATGCGATGGGTGGCCTGCACCACAATGGCGGTGACGGCCGGCTTGATGCCGTAGAACAGGCCCGCCACCAGCGGCATCTCGCCAAAGGCAATGTAGATCCACGACAGGGCGATCAGGATGAACAGCGAGGGCAGCACGAACAGCCCGCCCGCCACGATGCCGCCCCAGCTCCGGTGCATCAGCCAGCCGATGTAGGTGGCAAGCTGCTGCGCCTCGGGGCCGGGCAGCACCATGCAGTAATTGAGCGCATGCAGGAAGCGCCGCTCGGAAATCCAGCGCCGGCGCTCGACCAGCTCCTGGTGCATGATCGCGATCTGCCCGGCCGGGCCGCCGAAGCTGATGAAACCGAGCTTCAGCCAGAAGGCGAAGGCCTGCCAGAAGCTCACCGCCGCAGGGGCGTCGTCATCGTCTGACAGGGAGGCGGAGCCGGATGGGGTCATGGGGTGTTTCCCTTGTTTTCAAAGGCGGCAAGCAGGCCGTCCAGGATGCCGCTGGTCAATTGCAGCAATTGGTCATCGTCAGCGAGGATCCGGCGCAAGCCCGCCAGGGTGCTTTCGATGCCGGCCGCCTCGGGCGGCTGCACCCCGCCCACGTCGAGAAAATGCACGATGCCGGCCAGGCGGTTGAGGGCCGGGCTCTCCAGGGCAAAGCTGGCCACCAGCACCTCGAAGCTCACGCGGGCCCCGACATGGCTGAAGCGGGCACCGTCGAAATCGAAGCCCAGGGCGTCTTCGGGGCAGTCGGCCGGCGTCGGCAGCCACAACACACGGGCCGCCGGATCAATGAAACGCCGGATCAGCCAGGCGCAGGCCAGCCGATCCACCCAGGGCCGCGCCCGGGTCGCCCAGGTCCGGCCCTGGAACTGCCGGATGTCCAGGCGGGGAATGCCTGCCTCGACCGGCCGCGGCTCATCCGCGGAGAGCGCCTGCGCGATCGCCTGCTCCAGCTCGAGCATGGCCGCCTCGGCCTGCCGGTGAGCCTCCCCCGGAAAGAAGTCGGTGTCGGCCAGGGCGACGAAGGCCTTCCGCAGCTTGCGGGACTGCCGGAGCGCATCGGCGGCGCCGTCACGGGTCAAGCCATCCCGCAGCCGGGTGACGTCTTCCAGCAGCACGGCGTACTCCCGGCTCCGCTCGAACAGCGCGGTGAAGTCGCTGCCATCCGGCTCTTCCACGCGCAGCACCAGGGCGCTGCCGCCGGACGCCACGATGTCGGCGGCGACGGCGTCCAGCCGGACGCGGCAGGCGTCCCGCCCGGGCATCAGGTACACACCGTCACGCAGGACCGCCGCCCCCGATCCCTTCAGGCTGCGCCAGGCCCGCATGCGTGCCGTGGCGTTCTCGGTGGGGAGGCTGGTGATGAGCGCAATCCATGAATTCATTAGACTACTCTACATAAACATAGAGATCACTACAAACAATCAAATGCACCTGCCGGGGTGGAACAAGCAGGTGTCGCGGCTTATCCTGCATGGCCCCCTGCGCGTCCCACGCTTGATGACCCACCTTCGGATACTCCAACCCGGTGTCACCGCCGCCCTTGCTGCGGCGCTGCTCTTCGGTGCCGGCACGCCGCTGGCCAAGCTGTTGCTCCGCGAGCTCGGCCCCTTTCTGCTCGCCGGCCTTTTCTACCTCGGCTCCGGCATCGGTCTGTCCGTGTTCCGCTGGCTGAAGGGTGCGGCGCCACTGCGGCTGACGCGCGGCGAAGCCAGCTGGCTGGCCGGCGCGGTACTGGCCGGCGGCGTCGCCGGCCCGATCCTGCTGATGTCCGGGCTGGCGGGCATGCCTGCCTCGGGCGCGTCCCTGCTGCTCAACGCGGAGGGCGTGCTGACCGCCCTGCTGGCCTGGATCGTCTTCAAGGAGAACGTCGACCGGCGGATCGCCCTGGGCATGACGGCGATTGCCGGCGGCGCGGTGATCCTCAGCTGGCCAGCAGAAGCGCACTTCGCCGGCAGCGCGCCGGCCCTGCTCATCCTGGCCGCGTGCCTGGCCTGGGCCATCGACAACAACCTGACGCGCAAGCTGGCGCTGGCCGACGCAGGCTGGATCGCCGCCCTCAAGGGGCTGGCCGCAGGCACGGTCAACCTGGGCCTGGCCCTGGCCCTGGGCGAACGCCTGCCCGCCTGGCCCATCACCCTGGCCGCCATGGGCGTCGGCTTCCTCGCCTACGGGGTCAGCCTGGTGCTGTTCATCATCGGCCTGCGCCACCTGGGCACGGCGCGTACCGGCGCCTATTTCTCCATCGCCCCCTTCTTCGGCGCGCTGCTCGCCCTCGCCGGCGGTGAAGCACTGACGCCCGGGCTGGCCTTCGCCGGCGTGCTGATGGGCATCGGCATCTGGCTGCACCTGACGGAGCGGCACGCGCATGTCCACGCCCATGAGCCGCTCGAGCACACCCATGAGCACAGCCATGACGATCACCACCAGCACGGGCACGACTTTCCCGTCACGGCGGGGGTACGGCACACACACGCCCACCGGCACGAACCGATGACGCACAGTCACCCGCATTTCCCCGACGCCCATCACCAGGGCCATCGCCACTAGTCCCGCCCACCCACGCGACACAACACCATGCGCAACCCCTACACCCTCTCCGATCCCGAACTGGAAACCCTCCTGCTGGACGACGCGCCGTGGGGCGACGCCACCTCGTGGGGCCTCGACATCAGCGATGCCGGCGGGCGCATGCAGTTCCGGGCGCGACATGCCCAGGTGGTGTGCGGCAGCGAGGAAGCCGCCCGCATGGGGCAACTGCGCGGCCTGCAGCATGACGGCCCGCTGGTGGGCAGTGGCACGCCGGTCGAGGCCGGCACGCTGCTGCTCAGCCTCACCGGGCGGGCCGCCGACCTGCACCGCGTCTGGAAACCCGCCCAGACGCTCATGGAGTACGCCGGCGGCATGGCCACCGCCACCGCGGAGCTGGTCGCCGCGGCCCGCCGGGGCCATCCGCAGATTGCCGTGGCGTGTACCCGCAAGCACCTGCCCGGGAGCAAGTCGCTCAGCGTCAAGGCCATCCTGTGCGGCGGCGCGGCGCCCCACCGCCTCGGCATCTCGGACACCCTGCTGGTGTTTGCCGAACATCGCGCCTTTCTCGGCGACCTCCCTGCCGGGCAGGCGGTGGCCCGCCTGAAGCAGGCCTGGCCCGAACGCCAGGTGGTCGTCGAGGTGGCCGACGAAGACGAGGCCGTGCTGTGGATGGAAGCCGGCGCCGACGTGATCCAGCTGGAAAAATGCCCGCCGGAGACGGTCGCTCGGGTGGTCGCCCGGGCCGCCACCCAGGCTGGCAAGCATGGCAGCAACGGCCCCCTGATCGCCGTGGCCGGCGGCGTGAATGCCGGCAACGCCGAGGCCTACGCCCGGACCGGCGCGCGCATCCTGGTCAGCAGTGCCCCCTACCAGGGCGCCCCCAGGGACGTCGCCGTCAGCCTGGAACCCTGGCCGGCCTGAGCGCCCTCTCCCTCACCGCCACTCACCTTCCCCCCAACTCCCGAGCGCTCCCGCCATGGACAAACGCCGCTTCCTTCACGCCACCCTGGCCTCCATCGCCCTGCCGGGCGCGGCGCTGGCCGCTCCCGGCAGGGCCTCACCCAGAGCGCAGGCCGCCGGGCCGACCCTGCTGACCATCTCCGGCGAGCTGGCCCACCCCAACCGCGGCCCGCTGGACCCGGCGCTGGACCAGCTGATGAGCAAGCATGGCGTGCAGTTCGAGCAGGCCCGCAGCTTCACCTACGCCGACCTGGCGGCCCTGCCGGCCGTGGAGATCCGCCCGACCCTCGAGTACGACGCCAAGGCCCACCGCCTGCGCGGCCCCCTGCTTACCCGCCTGCTCGACATCGCCGGGGCCGCCGGCCGCTCGCCCAAGACCACGGTGGGCCTGCGCGCCCTGGATGGCTACAACGTGGAACTGAGCCTCGCCGAGCTGCAACGCCGGGCCCTGATCGTCGCCACCCATCTCGACGGCACGCCGCTGCCCCTGGGCGGCCTCGGCCCCCTGTGGGCCGTCTTCGACCCCGGGCAACTCCCCGAGCTGGCGGCCAGGCCCCTGCCCGAACGCTTCGCCCAATGTCCCTGGGGTCTGTATTCGGTGCACATCGGCGAAGCCACCGGCTAGCCCCCCGACAACCGTTCCGGGCACCACGCCTACATCGGGCAGCGCCGCGGCAACGGCGCGCCAGGGCGCATGTATGCTAGGGAGGCGGGCGGCAGGCACAGGCGATGCCTCGCAGCGTCCGAATCTCACGGGGAGAATCGATGGCCCACCGTGTATCCCTCACCCGATACCGCCTCGGCCTGCGTGGTCGCCTCATCCTGTTGCTGCTGATGGTCTTCGTGCTGCTGGGCGGCATGATCGTGCGGAACCACGTCGACTCCTACGACACCCGCCTCGAGCAGGCCGCCGAAGGCCTGCTGCACCAGACCCGGGTGATCGCCGCCCGCCAGCAATACCTGGCCGCCCGCGCCGATTCCATCCTCGCCGACATCATGCAGGCGCCGGCGCTGCAGCCCGGCGTACCCGTCGACGAATGCACGGCCTGGCTGGCCGAGCGCCTGCGGCGGGAGACGGAGTTCATCCAGCTTGGCAAGGTCCTGCCCGACGGGCAGGTGGCCTGCACCGCCCAGCCCTTCAACGGCAAGGTCAATTTTGCCGACCGGGAATGGTTCAGGTCGGCCATCGCGGCCCGGCAGATGATAGTCGGCGGCGTGGTGCTCGGGCGCATCGTGAAGCGGCCGGTCATCACCCTGGCGCGGGCCATGCGCGATGCCGCCGGACACCCCGGCGCCGTCGTCTTCGTGTCCCTCGACCAGGCCTGGCTGCAGGAACAGCTGGTCAAGGCCGACCTGTCGCCGGACACCCGCCTGTGGGTGATCGACGCACAGGGCAGCGTGGTGGCCCGCCACCCTGATCCGGAGGGCTGGACGGGGCGCAGCGCCGCCGGGCTGCCGGTGGTCCGCCGCGTGCTGGCCCTGCCGGGCGATGGTGACCTAACCGAGGACGATCTCGACGGTGTGCGCAAGATCCACGGCTACACGCCGCTGGTCCAGACCGTCGCCGGCGAGCTGCGTCTCCTGCTATCGATGCCGGCAGACACCGTCACGGCGCCGTCGCGGCGCGAACTGGCCAATGACCTCATCATCGTCGGGCTGCTGCTGACCGCCACCCTGGCCCTCGTCCTGTGGGGCGGCAACCGCTGGGTGCTGCGCCCCCTGAAGGCCCTCTCCACCGCCGCCGACCGCCTTGGCGCCGGCGACTACAGCGCCCGCAGCGCACTGCGCCACGGCGACGACGAGCTGGGCCGGTTGACCCGCAATTTCGACAAGGCCGCCGCCAACATCCAGGAGCACCTGCACGCCCGGCAGGCCGCCGAGGCGGCCCTGAGCGAAAGCGCCGAGCGCCTGCAGCTGCTGATAGACCACGCCCCGGCCGCCCTCGCCATGTTCGATCGCGACATGCGCTACCTGGCGGTCAGCCAGCGCTGGCGTGAAGACTATTCCCTCGGCGGGCTGACACTCAACGGCCACTCCCACTACGACGTCTTTCCGAACATGCCACAACGCTGGAAGGCAGCCCATCAGCGCGGCCTGGCCGGCGAGGTGCTCGGCGCCGACGAGGACCGCATCGAGCACCCGGACGGCAGCGTGCGCTGGCTGCGCTGGACGATCCGCCCCTGGCGGACCGCCGACGGCCGCATCGGCGGCATCGTGATCTTTTCCGAGGACATCACCGCCCGCAAGCTGGCCGCCCAGGCCCTGGGCGAGAGCGAGCGGCGCTTCGCCGGCACCTTCGAGCAGGCTGCGGTGGGCATCGCCCTGGTCTCCCCGGACGGGCGCTGGCTGAGGGTCAACCGCAAGCTGTGCGCCATCGTCGGCTACACGCCGGAGGAGCTCCTCAGCCGTACCGCCCTGGAGATCACCCACCCGGACGACCGCGGCACCGACCTGGCGCTCAGGCAGCGCATGCTGGCGCGGGAGATCGACACCTACACCATCGAGAAGCGCTACTGCAGCAAAGCCGGCGACATCGTGTGGATCAAGCTGACCGCCGCGCTGGCCTGGAAGTCGGACGACGAACCGGACTACTTCATCGCCGTGGTGCAGGACATCACCGAGAAGAAACGCATGAGCGCCGAGCTCGACGAATACCGGGCCGGCCTCGAGCGCCTGATCGAGCAGCGCACCGCCCAGCTGGCCGAAGCCCAGGCCCGGGCCGAGGCAGCCAACCTGGCCAAGAGCGCCTTCCTGGCCAACATGAGCCACGAGATCCGCACCCCGCTCAACGCCATCATCGGCCTCACCCACCTGCTCGGCGCCAGCCAGCCCACCCCGCAGCAGGCCGAGCGCCTCGAACGGATCAACAGCTCGGGCCGCCACCTGCTGGCCATCATCAACGACATCCTGGACCTGTCGAAGATCGAGGCCGGCAAGGTGATCCTCGAAGACGAGGACTTCCCCCTCAACCAGGTACTCGACCACGTCGCCAGCCTGATCGGCGAAGCCGCGCGCAGCAAGGGGCTCAGCGTCAGCATCGACCACGACCACGTCCCGCAATGGCTGCGCGGGGACGTGACGCGCATCCGCCAGGGCCTCCTCAACTTCGCCGGCAACGCCGTGAAGTTCACCGAGCAGGGCGGCATCAAGCTGCGCGCCGACCTGCTCGAGGAGCAAGACACCCGGCTGTGCATCCGCTTCTCGGTGGAAGACACCGGGATCGGCATCGCCCCCGACCAGCAGGCCCACCTGTTCAAGGAGTTCGAGCAGGCCGACACCAGCACCACCCGCAAATACGGTGGCACCGGCCTCGGCCTGACAATCACCCGGCGGCTGGCCCAGCTGATGGGCGGCGAGGCCGGCGTCGACAGCACGCCCGGCCAGGGCAGCTGCTTCTGGTTCAGCGCCTGGCTGCGGCGCGGCAAGGAAGTGCCGCTGGAGGTGGAGCAGCCGGTCGGCGCAGCCGAACACGAACTGCGGGCCCGCCACGCCGGCGCCCGCCTGCTGCTCGCCGAGGACAACCTGATCAACGTCGAGGTGGCCCTGGAGCTGCTGCAGGGCGCCGGCCTGCAGGTGGACGTGGCCGCCAACGGCCGCATCGCCGTCGACATGGCCGCCAGCGGCGCCTACGACCTGATCCTGATGGACATGCAGATGCCCGAGATGGACGGACTCGAAGCCAGCCGCCACATCCGCGCCCTGCCCGCCTGGGCCGGCAAACCCATCCTCGCCATGACGGCCAACGCCTTCGACGATGACCGCGCCGCCTGCCAGGCCGCCGGCATGAACGACTTCATCTCCAAGCCGGTGGAGCCGGGTGCCCTTTACGGCACGCTGATCAAGTGGCTGCCCCCGCGTGATCCGGAAACTCCCGGCGATGAACACCGGTCGAACGGGCCCCTGCCCTGAAGCCGCCTTGCATCCAAGGCCGCTCGTGCGTCATTTGAGGAAGCCCATGTCCGCCCTGTTCTCCCCGTTTCACCTGAAAGACATCACCCTCCGCAACCGCATCGCCGTGCCCCCCATGTGCCAGTACAGCGCCGTGGATGGCCTCACCAACGACTGGCACCTGGCCCACTACACCAGCCTCGGCCGCGGCGGCGCCGGCCTGGTCATCGTCGAGGCCACGGCGGTCGCCCCGGAGGGCCGCATCACCCCCGCCTGCCTCGGCCTGTGGAATGACGAGCAGGCCGCCGGGCTGGCGCGCATCGCCGCGGCCATCAAGGCCGGCGGCGCGGTGCCCGGCATCCAGATCGCCCACGCCGGCCGCAAGGCCAGCGCCCAGCGCCCGTGGGAAGGCGACGATCACATCCCCGCGGACGACCCGCGCAGCTGGACGCCGATCGGCCCCTCGGCCATCCCCTTCGGCGCCAACCTGCCGCGCCGGCCCGAAGCCATGAGCCGCGACGACATCGGCCGCGTGCGCAAGGACTTTGCCGCGGCGGCCCGCCGGGCCCGCGAGGCCGGCTTTGAATGGCTCGAACTGCACTTTGCCCACGGCTACCTGGCCCAGAGCTTCTTCTCGGTGCACGCCAACCAGCGCACCGACGAATACGGCGGCGACTACACCGGACGCAGCCGCTTCCTGCTCGAGACCCTCGCCGCCGTGCGCGCCGAATGGCCCGCGCACCTGCCGTTGACCGCCCGCTTCGGCGTCATCGAATACGACGGCCGCGACGAGGAGACCCTGGCCGAATCCATCGATCTGACCCGGGCCTTCCGCCAGGGCGGCCTCGACCTGCTGAATGTCAGTGTCGGCTTCTCGATCCCCGACACCCGCATTCCCTGGGGCCCGGCCTTCCTGGCCCCCATCGCCGAGCGCGTCCGCCGCGAAGCCGGCCTGCCGGTCGCCTCGTCGTGGGGCATCGACGCCCCGGCCACCGCCAACCGGGTCGTCGCCGACCAGCAGATGGACCTCGTGATGGTCGGCCGCGCCCACCTGGCCAACCCGCACTGGCCCTACCATACCGCCCTGCAACTCAAGGAAGACAAACCCTCCTGGGTCCTGCCCGCCCCCTACGCCCACTGGCTGGAGAAATACCGGGCCAACGCCTGATACGGCCCCGCACGGCGGGATGGTCCATCATCAGCGCTGTGCGAACGATTCGCAGGGCTGCGGGAAGGGTTCACAGCCCTGCGTGAAGGACTCGCAGCCATGCATGAAGGATTCACAGCCCTGCGTGAAGGATTCGCAAGCGTGCGATAAGGATTCGCAGCCCTGCGAGAAGGACTCACAGCTCTGCGAGAAGGATTCTCAGGCCTGCTGGAAGGACTCACAACGCTGCGGGAAGGATTCGCAGGGCTGCGAAAGGCATCCCCTCCTCGACGATGCCCCCGGGCCAGGCCGCGCTCCTGGCGCTTGCGGATTTCATGAAACACCGCCTCCGGCCTGCATCCACCCCTTTGCGCGGTTGAGAAAAGCACGCCCGCCCGGCCCTGCCGAGCCCTGCCACGGCCGATCCACGGTCATATAAAAAGAACAATCGATTCAGCAGCTTGAATTCGCGCCCCGACAACTTCGGGGCCTGCGGCGGTGCCTGGCATGCCCGTTGCAATGATGTGCTCACTGCACCGCCAGAGTGCAAGACAGGAGACATCATGCAAGACACCACGCCCCCGGGCCGCTTCAATCCCATCCGCCGTTTCATTCGCGTCCGTCATGTTCGCGACGACGGCTTCATTGAGTTCGACTTCGCCCTGGGCGATGCCGAACTGTCTGTCGAACTCATCCTTCCCCGTGCGGCGTTCGAAGCCTTCGAACGCCTGCCCGACACGGAGCGGATGAGCGAGGACGCCGCCGCCCGCGCCCTGCAGCGGCAGCAGTCCTACCTCTACGGGCTGCCCGAGCCCGAGTCCATCCATAACAACAGCCAGGAGACATGAATCATGAGTGTCGAGATCCGGGTCGCCAGCATCGACCCCATACGCCAGACCTTTGCCCGCACATCCCGCCGCTTCGGCGCAGACAAGCCGGCCAGCCGCTACCAGGAGGCCAGCTTCGACCTGCAGCCGCGCGACAACTTCCATTACCGCCCGGTCTGGGATCCGGAGCGGGACATCTACGACAGCCGGCGCACGGCGATCTGCATGCGCGACTGGGACGACTTCCGCGATCCGCGCCAGTACTACTACGCCACCTATGTGCTCAACCGGGCGCGCATGCAGGAGACGGCCGAGAAGAGCTTCGAGTTCGTTGAAAGGCACGGCCTGCTGGCCACCCTGTCGGCCGGCCAGGTGCACCAGGTCGAGGCCTTGCTGCTGCCTTTCCGCCACCTGGAGTGGGCGGCCAACCTCAACAACTGCTTCATCACCGCCTACTGCTTCGGCAGCTCGATGGCCCAGGGCGCCATGTACAACACCACCGACCGGCTCGGCATCGCCCAATACCTGTCGCGCATCGGCCTGCTCCTCGACGGCAATTCCGGCCGGTCGCTGATCGCCGCCAAGGAGCGCTGGCTGGGTGACCCCGCCTGGCAGGGGCTGCGCCGCCTGGCCGAGCACAGCCTGGTCCGCAAGGACTGGTTCGAGATCTTCGTGGCCCAGAACCTGGTCCTCGACAGCCTGGTGCATCCGGTCATGTACGCCCGCCTGCACACGGAGCTCGACGCCCCCGGTGCCGCCTACCTGGCCATGCTCACCGAGTTCATGAAGGACTGGTACGGCGAGAACGTGAAGTGGGTGGACGCCTGCCTGAAGATCGCCGCCGCCGAATCGGCCGACAACCGGGCGCAGCTGTCGGCCTGGGCCGCCGAGTGGAAGGGCCGCGCCATCGAAGCCCTCGACCCGCTGGTCCGCCTCATCGACAGCGGCGACGGCCCGCAACGCCTGGAGGCGGCCGTCGCCGCCCTGGACCTCCGCATGACCCGGCTTGGCCTTGACCCGGCCTGAGGACGCACACCATGAACCCGATCCAGAGCACCGTCTTCATGGCGCTGCAGACCAATGACGACACCCGCCCGATCATCGAGGCCCTGCAGCGCGACAACCCCGCCGCGGTGGTCCATCGCCTCCCCGCGATGGTCAAGATCGACGCCCCCGGACGCCTCGTCCTCAGGCGCAGCACCGTCGAGGAGATCCTCGGCACGGCCTGGGACCTCCAGGCCATCAACCTCAACCTGATTTCCCTGTCGGGCAACGTGGATGAGACCGAGGACGAGATGGTCCTGCACTGGAACCGCTGAAGAGGAGACACGCAGATGAACAACACACACACCGGGCAGGCCGGCAAGAAGCTGAGCCTCAAGGAAAAATACGCCCTGATGACCCGCGGCCTGGGCTGGGACACCTCCTACGAGCCGATGGACAAGGTCTTCGACCAGCTGGGCCTCGAAGGCATCAGGATCCACGACTGGGACAAGTGGGAAGACCCCTTCCGCCTGACCATGGACGCCTACTGGAAATACCAGGCCGAAAAGGAACGCAAGCTCTACGCCGTCCTCGACGCCTTCCAGCAGAACAACGGCCACCTGAACATCTCGGATGCCCGTTACGTCAACACCCTCAAGCTGTTCTTCACCGGCATCACCCCGGCGGAATACAACGCGCACCGCCTGTTTGCCATGCTGGGCCGCCAGTTCCCCGGCCCCGGCGCGGCGATCGCCTGCCAGATGCAGGCGGTGGACGAACTCCGCCACGTGCAGACCCAGATCCACAGCATCAGCCAGTACAACAAGTACTTCAACGGCCTGCACGACCACAGCGTCATGAACGACCGGCTGTGGTACCTGTCGGTGCCCAAATCCTTCTTCGAGGACGCTATCTCGTCGGGGCCCTTCGAGCAGATCATCGCCATCTCCTTCGCCCTCGAATACCTGCTGACCAACCTCGTCTTCATGCCCTTCATGTCGGGCGCCGCCTACAACGGCGACATGGCCACCGTCACCTTCGGCTTCTCGTCGCAATCCGACGAGGCCCGCCACATGACCCTCGGCCTGGAGTGCATCAAGTTCGTGCTGGAGCAGGACCCGGGCAACGTCGAGATCATCCAGCGCTACCTGGACAAGTGGTTCTGGCGTGGCTACAAGGTGCTCGGCCTAGTGTCGATGATGCTCGACTACATGCTGCCCAGGAAGGTGATGTCATGGAAGGAAGCCTGGGAGATCTACTTCGTGCAGAACGGCGGCTCCCTCTTCAACGACCTGTCCCGCTACGGCCTGCGCATGCCGCGGCACTGGGAACAATCCGTCGCCGAGGCCGAGCACCTCTCGCACCAGACCTGGAACTCCTTCTACAACTTCTCCGACGCCGCCGCCTTCCACGTCTGGCTGCCGTCCGACGAGGACATGGCGTGGCTGTCGGAAAAGTACCCGAACACCTTCGACCAGCACTACCGCCCGCGCATCGAGCACTACCGCCGGCTGCAGGCCGAGGGCAAGCGCTACTACAACCCCAGCCTGCCGATGCTGTGCCAGACCTGCCAGATTCCGCTGATCTTCACGGAAGGCGACGACCCGACCCGGACCAGCCACCGGGAGACCGAGCATGAGGGCGAGAAGTACCACTTCTGCTCCGACGGTTGCCAGGAGGTGTTCGAGCAGCAGCCCGACAAATACGTCAGCGCCTGGCTGCCGGCCCACCAGATCCTGCAGGGCAACTGCTTCGCCCCCGACGCCGATCCGCAGGCCGCCGGCTTCCAGGCCGAGGCCGAGGTGATGCGCTACTTCCACGTCAATCCCGGCCAGGACAACATGGACTACGAGGGCTCGCAGGACGAAGCCAACTGGCGTCTCTGGAAGGGCCTGTCACCGGACGGCGCGTCCAAGGCGCCACCCGCCGCCTGACCCCACCCCCATCCATTCCCCACCCTCCATCCAGCAGACGTACCGCGCACACCCGCGCGGTACGCGGAGCCCCTCATGCAAACGAACAGCCAAGCCCCTTCCTCCCACCCGCTCGTACGCGACCGCGTCGACAACTTCCACGGCCAGCAGCTCATCTACGTCGGCTGGGACCACCACACCATGATCTGCGCACCGATCGCCCTGCTGGTCCCGCCCGGACTCAGCTTCGGCGAACTGGTGGACAGTCTCCTGGCGCACAGCGCCTTTGCCCTGCACCCCGACTGGCCCCGCATCAACTGGGCCGAGGTCGAATGGTTCGCCTCCGACCAGCCGGTCACGCCGCGGCGGGACACGGCCCTGAAGGACCAGGGCTTCGGCCACAAGACCTTCCTGCGCATGCGCACCCCGGCCCTGCGCGGCATTGCCGGCAGCGGCAGCTGAAGCAGGCCCGGGCATGAGCTACACGGTCACAATCGAACCGCTGGGCGCCAGCTTCCCGGTCGAAGAGGGGCAGCCCCTCCTCGACGCGGCCCTGCGCCACGGCATCTAC
This sequence comes from Zoogloea dura, assembly GCF_012927165.1. Taxonomy (GTDB): domain Bacteria; phylum Pseudomonadota; class Gammaproteobacteria; order Burkholderiales; family Rhodocyclaceae; genus Zoogloea; species Zoogloea dura. The sequence goes on along the minus strand of NZ_JABBGA010000014.1, from coordinate 12,498 downwards.
CTGCCCCACGCCTGCGGCCACGGCCTGTGCGGCACCTGCAAGGTCCGGGTGACGGACGGCGAGGTGGACCACGGCGAGGCCTCGCCCTTCGCCCTGATGGACCTGGAGCGCGACGAGGGCCGCTGCCTGGCCTGCTGCGCCACGCCGCTGGGCGACCTGCAGATCGAGGCGGACATCGACGAGGAACCCGACCAGCGCGTCATTCCGCTGCAGGACTTCAGCGGCCGCATCGCCGCACTGCAGGACCTCACCCCCACCATCAAGGGGGTGACCATCGCCCTCGACGGCGCGGGCCTCGACTTCCAGGCCGGGCAGTACGTCAACCTGGGCTGGCCGGGTCTCGCCCGGCCGCGGGCCTTCTCGCTGGCCAACCCACCGGGTGATCCGCGGCTGGTCGAGCTGAACATCCGCCACGTCCCCGGCGGGGAAGCCACCGGCCACATCCACAAACGCCTCAAGGTCGGCGACAGCGTCACCCTCAGCGGCCCCCTCGGGCGCTTCTTCGTGCGCAAGTCCGACCCGCAGCCGATGCTCTTCATCGCCGGCGGCTCGGGGCTCTCCAGTCCGCGCTCGATGATCCTCGACCTCCTCGAGCGCGACGGCTGCAGCCGGTCCATCACCCTGGTGTACGGCGCGCGCAACCGGGCCGAGCTGTACTACCACGAGGACTTCGTGCAGCTGGCGCAGCGCTTCCCCAACTTCCACTACCTGCCGGCCCTCAGCGACGCCACCCCGGGCTGCGCCTGGGAAGGCTTCGAGGGCTTCGCCCACGACGCGGCATGGGCGCACTTCGGGGGTGACTTCCGCGGCCACAAGGCCTACCTGTGCGGACCGCCGCCGATGATCGAGAGCTGCATCCGCAGCCTGATGAAGGGGCGCCTGTTCGAGCGGGACATCTACACCGAGAAGTTCCTGTCCGCCTCGGACAACGACCCGCAGGCCGCCCGCAGCCCCCTCTTCAGGAAGCTCTGAGCACCGCGCCGGCCCGGCACGCCCTGCCGGGCCGGCGACAGGCACCGCCCGGCTAATCCTTGTCCCGTTCCAGGCGATAGGCCAGCTGGGCCCGGGACATGCCGAGCAGGCGCGCGGCATGGGAGAGATTGCCGTCGGCCCGCTTCACCGCCTCCTTCATGGCCCCCAGCTCCAGCGCCTTGAGCGGCATGGCCAGGTCCAGGGCCCGCCCCACCAGGTCCTGCACCGCGTCCTCGTCCGGCGGCTCGATGTCGTCGAGCTGGCTGAGCGGCTTCATCGCGCCCCGCCGGTCCATCGCCAGCAGGGCCCCGGCCGGCGCCTCCTCGGCCTGGAAGAGATGGTGGCGGTCGATCGCCTTGTCCTCCGGCGCCATGATGATGCCGCGCTCGATGAGGTTCTCGAGCTCCCGCACATTGCCCGGATAGTCGTAGCCGAGGAGCGCCGCGATGGCCCGGTGAGTGAAGCCGGAAACCCGCTTGCCGTGGGCTGCGGAGAATTTGTTGATGAAGTGGTTGACCAGCAGCACGATGTCGTCGCGGCGCTCGCGCAGGGGTGGAATGCGGATCGGGAAGACATTCAGGCGGTAATACAGGTCGGCCCGGAAGCGCCCCTCGCGCACGGCCGCGGCGAGATCCACATTGGTGGCCGCCACCACCCGCACATCCACCGCCCGCGAGGCGGAGCCACCGACCCGCTCGATCTCCCGCTCCTGCAGGGCACGCAGCAGCTTGGCCTGGGAGGGTTCGTTGAGCGTCCCGATCTCGTCGAGGAACAGCGTCCCCTTGTCGGCCCGTTCAAAACGCCCCTTGCGGGTGTCGCCGGCGCCGGTATAGGCACCGCGCTCGACCCCGAAGAGCTCCGCCTCGAGCAGGTTCTCCGGGATGGCGGCGCAGTTGAGGGCCACGAAAGGCCCCTCCGCGCGCTTGCTCAGGCGGTGCAGCATCTTGGCGAAGCGCTCCTTGCCGACGCCCGTCTCGCCCAGCAGGAGGACCGCCGCGTTGGTGCCCGCCACCTGCTGCAGTTTGCCGCAGGCCGACAGGAAGCCCGATGAGGAGCCCACCATGAAGTCGTGGTCCGAGGCGCTGAGCGGCGCCCCCGCCGCGTTCTGGAAGGGCGCGCGACGGCGCACCAGGGCGGCATTGACGAAGTCCTCCGGGCGCAGGAAACGCAGGTCGGCCTCGGCATCGCACCATTCATCCACCGGCTTGCCGATGATGCGGCAATGGGGGTCGCCGGCGCCCCGGCAGGCCACCTCGCGAAACAGGATCGGACGCCCGAACAGGGCCGTGTTGAAGCCCGAGGCATAGCCGGCCTGCATCCAGCACACCGGCTCGCTGGCCACCCCGGCGGCCTCCATGTGCATCCTGGCCTCGACCGAGTCATGCCAGATCTGCTCGACGTAATGCACGCCCTTCTCCACATCGATCTCGATGCGGATCGGCTCCACCGCCACGAAGCCCTCCAGCGCATGCATCTGCGGCCCCACCGCGAACACGTCGGTCAGGTTGCGGCTGCCGCGCAGGTTGATCGCCAGCCGCGCATCGTGGGCCCCGGCGGAATAGCCGATCCGCGTCAGCAGGCCACGCGCCTCGTCCTCGCCGAGGGATTCCAGCAGCTCCCGGCGCAGGCCGGCAAACACCGAGGCCCGCAGCAGGATGGCCCGCTCGTCATCCAGCCAGATGCGCCCGTCTTCCGGCGCAAAGCGCAGCCGGGCCGCGATGTCGCGCAGGTCGGCCAGCCGTGGCACCGAGCCCTGCCCCTCCGCTTCGATGCGGATCGTGGCCCGCTCGAAGCGGGCGTCCACGCCATTTGAGTTCATACCTGCCTCCACCCTTCCTCAAAAAAAAACGCCCCTGGCGACGCCGCGTCAGCCAGGGGCAAAACAATCGACCGGAGAGGAGAGAATGCTTGGTTCGGTCGATCGGGGGTACATCGCGGCTGCGCCCTCAGCAGCCGACCGCGCTCCTGCCGGCAAAGCGGACGCGGCAACTGCCCAGGCCGCTCACCGTGCACACCAGCTCGTCGCCGTCCCGCACCGGCACCAGCGGCGATTGCGAACCCGACAGGATGACCTCGCCGGCGCGGAAGGGGATGCCCAGCTCGCCGAGGGTGTTGGCGAGCCAGGCCACGGCCTCGGCCGGCGCCCCCGCGTCCGTCGCAAAGGCGTTGCGCGAACGCTCTTCGCCATTGCACTCGAGCACCATGCTGGCGCCGGCCAGGTCGAGCTCGCGCGGGTTGCCGCGCGTCCTGCCGAGGACGACGACGCCGCAGGAGGCGTTGTCGGCCACGGTGTCCTGGATCCGGATCTTCCAGTCGCGGATCCGCGAATCGATGATCTCGAAGCACGGCACCACGTAGTCGGTGGCGCGGATCACGTCCTGGGCGGTGATGCCCGGGCCGACCAGGTCGTCCTTCAGCACGAAGGCCAGCTCGGCCTCGGCCTTGGGCTGGATCAGGCCGTCCAGGGCCACCACGTCGCCCTCCACGAACAGCATGCCCGAGGTGAGCTGGCCGAAATCGGGCTGGAAGACGCCCAGCATCTCCTGCACCACCCGGGTGGTGACGCCGATCTTCTTGCCGACGATGGTCTCCCCCGCCGCCACCCGGCGGGACACGAAGTCGAGCTGGATGCGGTAGGCGTCGTCCAGGGACAGGTCGGGCATCCGCTCCAGCAGCGGCAGCACTGGCGTGCGCGTCTGCCAGGCGTGGAACAGGGCTTCGCCGTGAGCGGCGATGGTCTGGGCATCCATGGATCTTTCCTTCAGTTTGATGCCTCGCCGAGCCCGACGGGGGGCGGCGCGAGGCGTGCGATGCGTGAGAAGAGCGCCTGGTAGAGCGGGTCGAGGCCGCTCACCCCGGCGCCGGCCAGCAGGCGGCCGAGGGGGTCGTGGTTGCGTGCGAAGGCGGCGTCCAGCTCCTGCCAGTCGGCGGCGCTGAAGCAGCGTTCGGCGGCCGGCAGCACCTGCTCCTCCTCAAGCCGCATGTGCTCCTCGTAGAAGCGCAGGTAGGTGGCAAGGCTGGCCTCGAAGGCATCGCGGCGGGTCTCGCCGAGCAGCTCCCAGGCCAGCAGCTCGTGCTGCAGCCGGCGCACGGTCTCCTCGCCCCGCGCATGCTCTCGGTCGAGCCGCCCGATCACCTCGCGCATCTCCGGCAGGCGCTCGGCCACCCGCGGAAAGAGCAGGCCGGATTCGATCGAGTGATGCTGCTTTTCGGGGATCTCGTCGATGTAGAACAGCATCGCGCGGACCACCTCGAAGTACACCTGGCGGTCCTCCCGCGGCCCCATCCGCAGCATCATGGCGAGGGACTGCAGCATCGCCGCCAGCGAGGCGTGTTCGTCACGGATCACCTGTCGGGTCAGCGTGCTCATGCCGTCACCTCCGGCGTCAGTCGGGATGCCGTGGCAGGCGCGGCGGGCGGCGCCAGCTGCAGGATGCGGCGCGTCGGCAGCATCTCGAAGCCCAGCCTGCGGTGCACGAAGCCGCCCAGTCCCTCGCGGAAGAAGAGGGTCATCAGGATGGCCAGGAGGCCCAGCCCGAGCTGGTACCAGGTGCCGTAGTCGCTGAAGAACTTGTTGAGCGCCCAGAACACCACGGCGCCGATCACCGGCCCCTCGATCCGGCCGATGCCGCCGATCATCACGATGAAGATCGCAAAGGCCGTCCAGTTGACCCCGAAGGCCGCGTCCGGGCTGATGCGCAGATTGCTCACGAAATACAGGGCGCCGGCCATGCCGCAGCCGAAGGCCGCCACCACGTACACCGCAAGCTTCATGCGCGCCACCCCCACCCCCTGGCTCTCGGCCGCCACCTCGCTGTCGCGGATGGCCTGCAGGGCCAGGCCCTGCTTGCTGCGCAGGAACAGGTAGACCAGCGCCAGCGAGGCCACCACGCAGGCCAGGGCGACCCAATAGGTGGTGTTCTCGCGGGTGCTGCGGCTGATCCCGCGCAGGGCCGTCAGGCTGGTGCCGGAGCCGCCGCCCACGGCGGCCACGTTGGCGATGCTGAGGCGGAAGACCTCGGCGATCACCCAGGTGCCGATGGAGAAATAGCCACCCTGCAGGCGGAAGGCCAGCTTCGACACCGGCAGCGAGGCCAGGGCCGCCACCAGCGCGGCGAGCGGGATCGCCACGAAGGGGTTGATGCCGCCGAAGTTGCCCAGGGCCAGCATGACGTAACCGCCGAGCCCGAAGAAGGCCTGCTGCCCCACCGACACCATGCCGCCGTAGCCGGCCAGCAGGTTCCACATCATGGCGAAGATCAGGTAGCAGGCGATCTCCACGAACTCGCGCATCCACGACGGCTCGCCCCACAGGGGCAAGGTCGCGGCGACAAGGCACAGGGCCGCGGCAATGGCGATGACCGCCTGCGAGCCCCGGGTACTGCGAATGACGGTAGCAGTCATCTCTCAACCCTTCGTTTTCGGAAAAAGACCGTTAGGACGGACGATCAGCACGGCCAGGAAGACCAGGTGCCCGAACCACACCCCCCAGCCCGGATCGAAGCGGAAGCCGACCTGCTGGCTGACGCCCAGCACCATGGCTCCGACGAAGGTGCCCCAGAAGGAGCCCATCCCGCCGATGATCACGGACTCGAAGGCAAACAGCAGGAGCAGCGGCCCGTCCGCCGGCGACACCGTGGTGCGCAGGCTCTGGAACAGGCCGGCCAGTGCGATCAGCGCGGTGGCCAGGGCGGTGGCGATGGCATACACGTTGGCCGAGCGGACGCCCATCAGCTCGGCCACCTCGCGGTCGTCGGAGACCGCCCGGAAGGCCCGGCCGAGGGGCGTCAGCGAGAACAGCAACTGCAGCCCCAGGGTGGCCGCCAGCGCCACCCCGAGGATCAGCAGCGGCAGCGTGCCGACAAACAGCTCCTCGCCGAGCTGGATGCTGCCGGTGCTGAGGGCACCGGCTTCCAGCGAGCGCGGGCTCGCCGAATAGACTTCCAGCAACAGGTTCTGGATGACGATGGAGAGGCCGAAGGTGACCACCAGCGACGGCAGCGGGTCCTTGCCGAGGGTCCGGTTGAGGACCAGCCGCTGCAGCCCGTAGCCCACTGCGAAGGCCAGCGGCAGCAGCACCAGCCCGGCCACCACGAAATGCCCCCCGACCAGCGGGGCGATGGAGATGGCGGCAAAGCCGCCGGCCACGATCAGGTCGCCCTGGGCGATGTTGGTCAGGCGCATCACGCCGAACATCAACGACAGCCCCAGGGAGAACAGGCAATACAGCCCCCCGAGCAAGAGCCCTTGAACAATGGTTTCAGTCATGTCTGGATTCCGAAATAGGCTTGGCTGATCTGCTCCCGCGAGAAGCCGTCGCTGGCCCCCTCGAGGGACACCCGCCCCTCCTGGAAACAGTAGAGGCGCCGGGACACCCGCTGCGCGACCATCACGTCCTGCTCGACCACCGCCACGCTCATGCCTTCGGCCGCGATGGCCGGCAGAGCGTCGTAGATCTCCTTGATGACGATGGGCGCCAGCCCCAGGGAGATCTCGTCGCAGAGCAGCAGGCGCGGGTTGCTCATCAGCGCCCGGCCGATCGCCACCATCTGCTGCTGGCCGCCCGACAGGGAGGTGGCGGGCACCTTGCGCTTCTCCTCGAGGATCGGAAACAAGGTGTAGAGCCGCGCCAGGGACCAGGGCCCCGGGCGCCCGGCGTAGGCCCCCATCTTGAGGTTCTCCTCCACCGTCAGGCTGGGAAAGAGGCGCCGCCCTTCCGGCACCAGGGCGATGCCCTGGCGCACGATGTCGCCCGGAGAACGGCCGCCCCAGGGCTTGCCGTCGATCGTCAGCGCCCCGGGGGCGACCTTCACCAGGCCGGTGATAGCCTTCAGGAAGGTGCTCTTGCCGGCCCCGTTGGCGCCGATGATGGCCACCGTCTCGCCGGTTGCAATATGAAAATCGATGCCGAACAAGGCCTGGGCATCGCCGTAGCGGGCGGTCAGGCCCGCGGTCTGCAGAAAGTTCGTGCTCATGCCTCGAGCCCCATGTACACGCGCCGCACGTCCGGGCTGTTCATCACCGCCACGGGTTCGCCCTCCGCCAGCTTCTCGCCGAAGTTGATGACCAGCAGGCGGTCGGCGATCGACATCAGGGCGTGCACCACGTGCTCGATCCAGATCATCGTGGTGCCCTCGGCCTTGATCCGCTTGAGCTCCGCCACCAGCTCGGCCGCCTCGTGCTCGGTGAGGCCGCCGGCGATCTCGTCGAGCAGCAGCAGCCTGGGCCTCGTCGCCAGGGCGCGGGCCAGCTCCAGGCGCTTGCGGTTGAGCAGGGTCAGGCTGCCGGCCGGCTTGTTGGCGTGGGGCAGCAGGCCGGTCTTGTCGAGGATGCCGGCGGCAATGTCCCAGGCCTGGCGCTCGCCCACCCGCGCCCCGAAACAGGCGGCCGTCACCAGGTTCTCGAAGACCGTCATGTTTCCAAAGGGATGGGGCACCTGGTAGCTGCGCCCGATACCCGCCTGGCAGCGCTGGTGGGGGCGCAGCCCGGACACGTCCTGCCCCGCGAAGGTGATGCCGCCCGAATCGATCCGCACGTCACCGGAGATCAGGTTGAACAACGTTGTCTTGCCCGCGCCGTTCGGCCCCAGGATGCCCAGCGTCTGCCCCTCCTCCACGCAGAAGGACACATCGCGGGTCACCTTGAGGGTGCCGTAGCTCTTGCTGACCTTGTCGACTCTCAGTAGCACGTCGATCTCTCCGGGCCGCGCTTACAGCGGGAAGACTGCCTTGACCCAGAACGCGGCGCCGTCGGCGCGGTTGCGCACGGCCATCTCGTCCTGGTACTTGGCGGTGATGAACCAGCCCTTGCCGCTGTCGTAGCGGATCGAGGGGCCGAAGGCGACGGCGCGGCCCTTGTTGTCGGCCACGCTGGCGCCGTTGTGCTCGTCGTTGGTGAGCTGCTGGTAGTAATAGCCGCCGACGCCGAGGGTCCAGCCGCCGCCGACGCCCCAGCCCACGGAGTAATCGACGATCAGCTCCTTGCCGTCGCGGTAGTCGGTGTCGTCGTTGCGGAAGTTGTAGGTCCACATCGCCTTGAGGTCGGCGTTGAGCCCCTGCGCCTGGATGTAGCTGACCCCGAGCACCGGCTGCAGGGCCCAGTGGTTGCGGCCGATGTTGGCCACGTCGCCCTTCCGGTAGGCCCCGGTGGGCGCGTAGATGTCGAGGGCCAGCACGCTGTGGAGGTTTTCGGAATGGTGCCAGCCCAGCACCGGGCCGAAGGTCATGTCGCCCAGCCCGGTCTTGCTCTGCTGCACGCCCTGGGTGACATTCACATCCAGGTTGACGATGGGCAGGATGGCCTGCGCCCCCAGCGAGGCGCCCGCCACCGTCAGCGGCGAGATGTACACCACGCGCGGCACCACCGCATTGGCATTGACCCGGAAGCCCGCCGGCGTGACCACCTGGCCGCCGTTGCCGCGCACCGCGTCGGCGCTGTAGTGCTGGAACCAGGCCATGCCATACAGCCCCGGCGGCGGCAGCGCGCAGCAGGTGTAGTTCTCGGCCCCCACCGGATAGATCGTGCCGCCGCCCTCGGTGGCCATCACGCCCCCTGCCAGGCCCGCCAGCGTCAGCGCCACGATGGTGTTGATCAGTTTATTCATGCGTGTAGTCCTCCTTTTTATGGATGTGCGCGCCCCTGCGGGCCGCGACGGATGTCGCCCGCACTGTCTCGATACGGGGAATTCGGGATGCCGGCCGGGGCTCAGCCGTACTTGATGGGCAGCAGCTCGGCCTGGACGGGGATGTTCGGGGCCTGGCTGTTATCGACGATCACCAGCTCGAGGCCCTTGCCACGCTTCTGCCACTGGCCGGCCACCAGGGGCGTCTTGGCCACGTTGGGCACCGGCCCCTTGCGGAAGTCCACCGGGCCGACGATGGTGTCCAGGTGGGTGCCGCGGATGGCCTCGCGGATCGCCGCCGGATCCTTGCTGCCGGCGCGCCGCAGCACGTCGAGCGCCACTTCGAAGAGGGAATGCTTGAGCCCCAGGGGCATGGTCCAGGGCTTGCCGCTGGCCGCCGTGTAGGCGTCTGCCAGCTGCCGCGCGCTCTGGCCGGTGAAGCTGGACTTGAAGGGGTGGGCCGGGCTCCACATCAATTCGACGGTCAGCCCGTTGGCACGCTCGCCGAAGGCGGCGATGGAGGCCGGGAACTCGGTGGCCTTGGCCACCGTGACGATCTTCGGCTGGAAGCCCTGCTGGCCGGCCTGGTTCCAGAAATTGGCAAAGTCCGGCGGTGGCACCACGCCGGTCACGATGTCCACACCGCCGCTCTTGAAGGCCGAGATGAAGGACGAGAAGTTGTTGATCGGCGACTGGAAGCGCCCCCGGTCCACCACCTTGAAGCCCTTGGCGGCGAGCACCGGCGGAAAGCCCATCTTGCCGTCGCCCCAGGCATTGCCGTCCTCGTCGTTGGGCCACAGGCCACCCACCGCCTTCGAGGTGGGGATCTTGCCCCACAGGCTGGAGAAGGTGCCGATGATGTCCTCGAGGCCCCAGAAGAAGTGGTAGGTCCACTCGAAGCCGACCTTCGGGTCCCCCTTGCGGCCGAAGAAATACGGCTGCCACGGCGCATCGTTGGTGATGCACGGCACCTGGTTGAGCTCGCACTGGTCGGCCACCGGGTTGGTGGTGGCGGGCGTGGACGAGGCGATCACCAGGTCCACCTTGTCACGCAGGATCAGCTCTGCCGCGGCAGCACCGGCGCGGTTCGGATTGGACTGGGAGTCCTTGTAGATGATCTCGACAGCGAATTTTTTGCCACCGGAGATGATCCCGCCGGCCACCGCCTTGCGCACCTGCTCCAGGGTGAAGGCATCCGGTTCGGCAAAGGCCGCCAGCGGCCCGGTCTGCGGGCTCACATAGCCGATCTTGAAGATGCCGTCGCCGGCCGCCCGGACTGCGGACGGGAGCATTGCGGTGGCCGCCGCCGCGGCGCCCGATTTGAGAAGGCTGCGGCGGATCTGATTTACCGTCATTTTTGTCTCCAGATATTTTTTCGTGTCTAATAATCGACCCCGCCGCGCCGGCAATTGGATGACGGGAATGCACGGGGTGATCCGACGTTTATTGCTGATGGCCGATGGGCACGCAACGGCAATGCCTGCGGCGAATTCTCGGCCCTGCAAAAAGACACTGTCCAATATCGTTTTTATCTGGAACTATACCTTGGAGGTATAAATGGAGTTGCGCCAACTGAGGTACTTCGAAGTCGTGGCCAGCACCCTGAACTTCAGCCGCGCGGCCGAGCGCCTCCACATCGCCCAGCCGCCCCTGTCGCGGCAGATCCAGCAGCTCGAGGAAGAGCTCGGCGTCTCCCTGCTCGACCGTTCGAGCCGGCCGCTGAAGCTCACCAATGCCGGCAGCTTCTTCTACGACCAGACCGTCCAGGTGCTGGCACGGCTCAAGGAGATCCAGAAAGCCACGCGCCGCATCGGCGCGGGCAGTACCCGCTGGATGGGCATCGGCTTCGTGCCGTCCATCCTGTATGGCTTCCTGCCCAATGTGCTGAAGCGCTTCACCACCGAGAACGAGAACCTCGACATCTCGCTCTCCGAGCTCACCTCCGTGCAGCAGGCCGAGGCGCTCAAGGCCGGCCGGATCGACGTGGGTTTCGGGCGCCTGGCCATCCAGGACGAAGGCCTGCACAACATCGTCCTGGTCGAGGAGCCCATGCTGGTGGCCATTCCGGCCCACAGCCCCCTCGCCGGCGAGGCGGTGATCCCCCTCAGGCGGCTGGTCGACGAGGTGCTGGTGCTGTACCCGGCCTCACCGCGGCCCAGCTTCGCCGACCAGGTCCTGCACCAGTTCAGCGTGCGCGGCTACGAGGTGGGCAAGGTCTATGAAACCAACGGCCTGCAGACCGCCATCGGGCTGGTGGCGGCCGGCATGGGCGTGACCATCGTGCCCGAGTCGGTGCAGCGCCTGAAACGCGATGACGTCACCTACCGCCCCCTCCTCGAACGGGGCCTGACCTCGCCGCTGATCATGACGATCCGCGTCGGCGACAGCTCGGCCCACGTGGCCAGGTTCCGCGCCATGATCGACGCCGCGCTGGCCACCTCGGAATCCCCCGGGGGCTGAGCCCCCTCCGGCCCTACTATATCTTTCAGGTATATCAATCAACCTCAACAGTATTTGACGCCCGCCCCGCCTGCTTTGAACATTACGGCATGGCGGAAATCCTTTTCCCCTCCGCCAATAAAAGAATGCGCACTCGAGTGCGCACGGCCCGAATTGCAGCAACGGGTCGACTTTCATTAAATCAAAGGAGGATCGAAATGACGATGCTGGGCGTATTGCGGCCGGGACACTGCCAATTGCGGGTGCTGGACCTGGAGGAATCAGTCAATTTCTATACGAAGATCTTCGGCCTGGTCGAAACCGGGCGGGACGCCGCGGGGCGTGTCTATTTCAAATGCCACGACGAGCGGGATCATCACAGCTTCATCATCCGCGAGGCCGACCGGGCCGGCATGGACTTCTACGCCTTCAAGGTGCGCGACAAGGCCACCCTCGAACAGCTGGACGCCGACCTGCGCGCCTACGGCGTGGCCACCGAGCGCATCCCCGCCGGCGAGCTGCTCGAAACCGGCGAACGGGTACGGTTCCGGATCCCCACCGGCCACACCATGGAGCTGTACGCCGAGAAGACCGCCGTCGGCGACGGCCTGGGCTACGTCAATCCGGATGTGATCATCGAGGACCGCAAGGGCATCTCGCCGCTCCGCCTCGATCACTGGCAGATCCACGGGGCCGACCTGGACGCCAGCCGTGACCTGTTCACCAAGGTGCTCGGCTTCAGCCTGGTCGAGAAGATCCTCGGCGAGGACGGCCAGACCGACATGGCCGTGTGGCTGAGCTGCTCCACCAAGGCCCACGACATCGCCTTCGTGCGCGACGAACGCAACGACACCCTGCACCATGCGTCCTTCCTGCTCGAGACCTGGGAGCAGGTCCTGCGCGCCGCCGACCTGATGGGCAAGTATCGCGTCTCCATCGACAACGGCCCGCTGCGCCACGGCATCACCCGCGGCACCACGATCTATTCCTTCGACCCCTCGGGCAACCGCCTCGAGACCTTCTGCGGCGGCTACCACTTCTATCCCGACATGCAGCCTTATACCTGGACCTGGGACGAACTCGGCTCCGCAATTTTCTACCACACCCGTGCCCTCAACGAGCGCTTCCTGACCGTCGTGACCTGAGCAAGGACTCCCCATGAGCAACAAGATCAAATGCGCCCTGATCGGCCCGGGCAACATCGGCACCGACCTGCTGGCCAAACTGCAGCGCAGCCCGGTGCTGGAGCCGGTGTGGATGGTGGGCATCGACCCGGAATCGGACGGCCTCAAGCGGGCCCGCGAGATGGGCCTCAAGACCACCGCCGAGGGCGTGGACGGGCTCTTGCCCCATGTGCTGGCCGACGGCGTGCAGATCGCCTTCGACGCCACCAGCGCCTACGTGCACGCCGAGAACAGCCGCAAGCTCAATGAACTGGGCGTGCTGATGATCGACCTGACCCCCGC
>NZ_JABBGA010000013.1 GCF_012927165.1 Zoogloea dura | reverse complement strand
CAGCTGTGCGAGGACTACCCGGGGCAGATCATCAACATCCACCACAGCTTCCTGCCGAGCTTCGTGGGGGCCAAGCCCTACCACCAGGCCCACGCGAAGGGGGTGAAGCTGATCGGTGCGACCTGCCACTACGTGACGAGCGAGCTGGACCAGGGCCCGATCATCGAGCAGGACGTGATCCGGGTGGACCACTCGGATGCGCCGGACGATCTGGTGCGCTACGGCAAGGACATCGAGAAGGCGGTGCTGGCGCGGGGTCTGCGTTACCACCTGGAGGACCGCGTGCTGGTCCATGGCAATAAGACGGTGGTGTTCCGATGACCGCCCGGATCATCGACGGCAAGGCCTTGTCGAAACAGTTGCGCGAAGGCTTCAAGACGCGCGTGTCCCAACTGGTGAGCCAGGGCGTGCAGCCCGGGCTGGCGGTGATCCTGGTGGGCGACAACCCGGCGAGCCGGGTGTACGTGGGGAACAAGGTGAAGGCCTGCGAGGAGTGCGGCGTGCGCTCCTTCCACATTGGTCTGCCGGCGGACGCACCGGAAGCCGAGGTGCTGGCGACGATCGCGCGGCTCAACGCGGACCCGTCGGTGCACGGGATCCTGATCCAGCTGCCGCTGCCCGAGCAGGTGGACCCGCGGCGGGTGCTCGAGGCGATCTCGGTGCACAAGGACGTGGATGGCTTCCACCTGTACAACGTGGGCGGGTTGGTGGTGGGCAACACGATCTTCCCGCCGTGCACGCCTTACGGGGTGCAGCTGCTGCTCGACACGACGGGAACGGACGTGGCGGGCAAGAACGTGGTGGTGGTGGGGGCGAGCAACATCGTGGGCAAGCCGATGGCGCTGATGTTGCTGCAGCGCGAGGCGACGGTGACGGTGTGCCACGCGAAGACGCGTGACCTGGCGCAGCACACGATCCTGGCGGACATCCTGATCGTGGCGGCGGGCAAGCCGGGGCTGATCGTGGCGCAGATGGTGAAGCAGGGGGCGATCGTGATCGACGTGGGGATCAACCGTCTGCGAGACGGGCCCAATGCGGGCAAGATCGTCGGCGACGTGGATTTCGAAGGGGTGAAGGAGAAGGCCAGCTGGATCACCCCGGTGCCGGGCGGGGTGGGGCCGATGACGGTGACGATGCTGATCGAGAACACCCTGCGCTCGGCCGAGCGGGCCTTGCGCATGCGCCAGACCGATGACTACCAGGAGTGGGAAGCCCCCTTGCTGAAAGGTGGCTGACCCCCTGCCCCTTGCTGCGCGGGCGATCCGCGCAGCAAGGGGCAGGGATGGCAAGGATTAGCGGCGCCGGCTGCCGCCGCCGAGGATGGAGCCCAGCACGCCGCGCACGATCTCGCGGCCGATGGTCGAGCCGACGGTACGGACCACGCTGCGGGCCGCCGTCTCGGCCAGTCCGGGGTGACGTCCGCCACGGGGGCCGGTGCTGCCGAACAGGATCTCGCCGAGACCGCCGAAGAGGCCTCCACCGCTTTCTTCGGCCGGGGCGGGGACTGCGCCGCCGGGGGATGCCGCATTGCCGGCGGTCTTCGATCCGCCCCCTTGCAGCTTCTCGTAGGCCGATTCCCGGTCCACCAGGGCCTCGTAGTGGCCGAAGATCACCGATCCTTCAATGGCGGCCTTGCGCTCGGCCGGCGTCAGCGGCCCGAGGCGGGAGCCCGGCGCGACGATGAAGCCCCGTTCGACGATGCTCGGGCGGCCCTTCTCGTCGAGGAATGACAGCAGCGCCTCGCCGACCCCCAGCTCGGTGATGACCGTGGCGGCATCGAATTCAGGATTGGCGCGCATGGTCTCGGCCGCCGTCTTCACCGCCTTCTGGTCCCGCGGGGTGAAGGCGCGCAGCGCGTGCTGGACCCGGTTGCCGAGCTGGCCCAGCACGGTCTCGGGCACATCCAGCGGGTTCTGGGTGACGAAATAGACACCCACACCCTTGGAGCGGATCAGGCGCACCACCTGCTCGATCTTCTCGAGCAGGGCCTTGGGAGCCTCGTTGAACAACAGGTGGGCCTCGTCAAAGAAGAAGACCAGCTTCGGCTTGTCCACGTCACCCACTTCCGGGAGCTGCTCGAAGAGTTCGGAGAGCATCCACAGCAGGAAGGTGGAGTACAGCTTGGGGGTGTTGTAGAGCTTGTCGGCGGCGAGGATGTTGATCACGCCATGGCCGTCTGCGTCGGTCTGCATCAGGTCGGCGATGTCGAGCATCGGCTCGCCGAAGAACTTGTCGCCGCCCTGGGTCTCGATGCCCAGCAGGCCGCGCTGGATCGCGCCAATGGAGGCGGCCGAGATGTTGCCGTACTGGGTGGTGAAGTCCTTGGCGTTGTCGCCTACGTATTGCAGGGTGGCGCGCAGATCCTTCAGGTCGATGATCAGCAGGCCCTGGTCGTCGGCGATCTTGAAGACCAGCTGCAGCACGCCGGCCTGGGTGTCGTTGAGGTTGAGCAGCCGGGCCAGCAGCAGCGGGCCCATGTCCGACACGGTGGCGCGCACCGGGTGGCCGGCCTCGCCGAACACGTCCCAGAACACCGCGGTGTTGGCCCGCGGGGTGAATTCGTCGATGCCGAGTGCTGCCAGGCGCTCCTTGAGCTTGGGCGATTCGACGCCGGCGGCGCCGATGCCCGACAGGTCGCCCTTGACGTCGGCCATGAAGACCGGGACGCCGATGCGGGCGAAGGATTCGGCCATCTTCTGCAGGGTCACCGTCTTGCCGGTGCCGGTGGCGCCGGTGATCAGGCCGTGGCGGTTGGCCAGCTGCGGCAGCAGGTGGATCTCCTTGTCCTGGGTCTTGGCGATCAGCAGGGGTTCGGTCATGGGGGTATCTCCTGGGCGACGGGCAAAATGCGTTGGGTTGAGATTATCGGGCAAAGGCCGGCTGCGGGCAGGGCTTCCGACCGATGGACGCGTAATTTGATCCTGATCAGGCG
This sequence comes from Zoogloea dura, assembly GCF_012927165.1. GTDB lineage: Bacteria > Pseudomonadota > Gammaproteobacteria > Burkholderiales > Rhodocyclaceae > Zoogloea > Zoogloea dura. The sequence continues at coordinate 139,836 of NZ_JABBGA010000013.1, read as the reverse complement.
CGGCGCGTGCGCGAAAAACGGGCGGCGGGGTAAAATCGCGCCTTTACGTCGCGTAAGCAAGGACACAGAATCATGGCGGGTCATTCCAAGTGGGCCAACATCCAGCACCGCAAGGGCCGACAGGACGAGAAGCGCGGTCGGGTCTTCTCCCGGCTGGCCAAGGAAATCACCGTTGCTGCCCGCATGGGTGGGGGCGATCCGGGTTTCAACCCGCGCCTGCGCCTGGCCGTGGACAAGGGCAAGGCGGTGAACATGCCTGCCGACAACATCGACCGGGCCATCAAGAAGGGCACCGGTGAGCTGGAGGGCGTCACCTACGAAGAGTCCCGTTACGAGGGCTACGGCATCGGCGGCGCGGCGGTGATGGTGGATTGCCTCACCGACAACAAGACCCGCACCGTGGCCGATGTGCGCCATGCCTTCAACAAGTACGGCGGCAACATGGGCACCGACGGCTGCGTGTCCTTCCAGTTCAAGCACTGCGGTCAGCTGCTGTTCGCGCCGGGCACCTCCGAGGATGCGCTGATGGAAGCCGCCCTCGAGGCGGGTGCCGACGATGTGTCCACCAACGACGACGGCTCCATCGAGGTGATGACCGACCCCTACCAGTTTGGTGAGGTCAAGGAAGCCCTGGAGAAGGCCGGCTTCACTGCTGAGTTCGGCGAAGTCACCATGAAGCCCCTCAACGAGACCGAACTGGTCGGCGACGACGCCGTGCGCATGCAGAAGCTGCTCGATGCGCTGGAGTCGCTGGACGACGTGCAGGCGGTGTACACCTCGGCGGTCATGGACGAGGAGTGAGCACCAGGCCCAGTTGAAAATGAACAAGGCCACCTCGCGGTGGCCTTGTTCATTTGGGGCGGGCTGGTTTCAGTGACGTGGCTTGCGACGGCGGGAAGTCAGGGCGCCCATCAGGCCGATACCCAGCAGCGCGAGGGTGGCCGGCTCGGAAACCTTGCTCGGGTTGGGCAGGTAGTCGTAGACCAGGGTCGCACCGCAACCCGCGGAGGTGGAGAGCGACATGCTCACCCCGGCGGTCTCACCCTGAAGGCTCTTGCTGTCGGTGTTCTCGCACCACACGGTGAAGTTGCCGCCACCCGCCGACAGAAAGATGCTCGGGTCCAGGTCGAGCTCGAGCGAGCCGCTGCTGGCCAGCGGGCCCACTGCGGTGAAGCCGGACGCGAGGGTCAGCGGACCGGTGCTGGCGGTGAGGGACAGCGTCGGCAGCAGGCTGTTCAGGATGGTGGCGAGGCCGCTCAGGGAGCTGCTCGTATAGAGGCTGATCTCCGAGGCCGCAGTGACATTGCGACTGCCCGAGCTGGTGTTGTCGAAGGAGAAGGTGCTGGAGCCCACGCCAAAGATGGTCAGCTTGGCGCTCTGCAAGGTGCCGATGCTGGTGTCGAACAGGTCCAGCGTACCGGCCTGAGTGATGGGGGTCAGCTCCGGGGCGTTGCTGAAGGACAGCGACGCTGCCTGGGCGGGCAGGCCGGCAGCCAGCAGGCCGGTCAGCAAGAGTGCAGGAAGGATTCGGTTCATCGTGGGCTCCACTAGCTGGTTGAACCCCGAGGCGTCGTCCCGACCTGCGGGATGGCGCAGGCTTGCTCGGCACAGGGGCTTCGAAGTTGTTTCGTATTTGTCAGTTCGCTCGATTTTACCTGTATTGGGCGTAATCTGATCGCGGGTTTATGAGATTTCGTTAAGTATTCAAGGCTCCGGGTGTGATGGAATTGGCGGCCGCCGCAATCGTGCCCGGGGTGGTGCAGGCGGGCCTGCCTCCACAGGTTGGGGACCGAAAATAGAAATGCCCGCGATCCCTTGTGAGGCGCGGGCATGGTGTTCCGATGCAAGCGAGCGGGTCGCGCCTGTTTACATCAAGGGGCCAGGCAGGCCGGCCCCGGCTCTTTTCAACGACGACGGCGCAGGGCCATCATGCCCATCATGCCGAGGCCGACCAGGGCCATGGAGGCGGGTTCGGGGACAGTGGTGGTGGTCGGATCCTTCCAGCTGACACCAAAGGCGTCGATGGTCAGATCCCAGCCCGGGACGCCATTCAGGGTCATTTCGAGGACGCCGCCGCTGCCGATGCTGGAGCTGACTGAGAACTCAACATCCTGGTTGACGGTGTTGCCAGGAATGGCTTGGGAGAAGATGCTGTTTCCGTCCAGGGTGATATCGACGTTGGTCGGATTGCCATCGGATGCCAGAACCTTGAAGAGGAAGCTGAGGTCGGACGACCCCGCCGGAATGGAGAACGGGGCGACATTCCAGATCACCTTGACTTCGGAATCCACGCCCGAGTCATTGCTGACGAGGAACACCCCGTTGATGACGCGGGCGCGCGAGTCGCCGGCGCCAAAGTCGGAGGACAGCTGTTCCACTGACAGGGTACGGACTCCGGCCAGATTATCGGTGATGGCCGCGCCGGGCGCGCTCTGGGTCAGGGGGCCTTGATTGATGTTGAATTCATCGATGATGTTTGCGCCGGCGTGTGCTGCGCCAGCGGAGAGGGTCAGCGCGAGGGTTATGAGGTGCTTTTTCATTGGAGGTTCCTGCGAATGTGATGATTTCTTTGGCATATGGCAGACGTATTTTCTGCCTGAGGTGTTTTGAGCAAAATGCGTACCCGTTGTGGGAAAAATGTTTAAAAACATGTATTTGAATTATTTTTCTTTTTCGATTTTTGTCTTTTGTTAAATGTTCCGACACTTGATTGTCAATTAGTGTTTATTGTTTTACGTAATTGCTCAGTAATACGATTTGTTTCTGGTTTTTTCATTGTTTTTGGCTTTTTTGCTGTGTTTGTGGTAATTAATTGGTAGTCCAAATGAATGGGAGCATGGAATGGCTGACGACTTGACCGCTGTCGATGCCGAGCACAGTGAGCGGCGGCGGCGGCAGCGCTTTGTAGCCCGGCGCTGGGGCAATGTCTGCTTCTGGGTCGTCATCGACGGCCAGCGGCAACCGCTGAACGACTTGTCCCTGGAGGGCTTCAGCCTGCCGATGGGCGTGCCGCCACTGGGCAACAGGGAGTTTCCCTTTGCGCTGCAGCTCGAGGGGATTCCGGACGAGATCCGGGGAGTGGCGCGCAACATGAACTTCGTGGTGGGCGAGGGCGGCGGGCAGCTCGGCTGCAGCTTCGTCTCCTTCGAGGGGGATGGCGCCGTGCAGCTTCACGACTGGCTCACCGTCCACGTCATCTCGACGGCGACCATCCGTATCTCGGAGAAGGAGGCGGCAGCCATCGTGTCGGGGCCGTCCCTGATCTGAGTCTCCCGGCGCCTCCCCGGACAGTCCGGGTTAAATCTGCCCAGGTGCTTGAAAGATATGATAAATTCAGCACCAGCTTCGCCGGCCTCGCGCCGGCGTTTTTCCTTCTTTGTTTTGCCGTTCCGCCCGTCGGTATTTAAGGGATTCGTGTCGTGCTCATCGCCAACAACATCACCATGCAGTTTGGGGCCAAGCCCCTCTTCGAGAACGTCTCCGTCAAGTTCGGTGACGGCAACCGCTACGGCCTGATCGGTGCCAACGGGGCCGGCAAGTCCACCTTCATGAAGATCCTGGCCGGCGTGCTGGAGCCGTCCGCGGGCAATGTGGCGCTCGACTCGGGCGAGCGCATGGCCTTCCTGAAGCAGGATCAGTTCGCCTACGAAGACGTGCGCGTGATCGACGTGGTGATGATGGGCCATGCCGAGATGTGGGCCTGCATGCAGGAGAAGGACGCCATCTACGCCAATCCCGAGGCGACCGAGGACGACTACATGAAGGCCGCCGAGCTGGAAGGCCACTTTGCCGAGTACGACGGCTATACCGCCGAGGCCCGTGCCGGCGAGCTCCTCCACGGTGTCGGCATCCCCACCGAGCAGCACAGCGGCCCGATGCGCGAAGTGGCACCCGGCTGGAAGCTACGGGTGCTGCTGGCCCAGGCCCTGTTCGCCAATCCGGACATCCTGCTGCTCGACGAGCCGACCAACAACCTGGACATCAACACGATCCGCTGGCTGGAGGATGTGCTCAACCAGCGCAACTCCACGATGATCATCATCTCCCACGACCGGCACTTCCTGAACCAGGTGTGTACCCACATGGCCGACCTGGACTACGGCCGCATCCAGGTGTGGCCCGGTACCTGGGATGACTACATCGAGGCGTCCACCCAGGCCCGCGAGCGTCAGTCGGCGGCCAACCAGAAGGCCAAGGAAAAGGTCCAGGAGCTGCAGGAGTTCGTGCGCCGCTTCAGCGCCAACAAGTCCAAGGCGCGGCAGGCGACCAGCCGCGCCAAGCAGATCGACAAGATCAAGATTGACGAATTCAAGCCGTCCAGCCGCCAGTACCCGTGGATCCGCTTCGACTACGACGAGAAGGAGAAGCTGCACCGCCAGGCCGTGGAGATCGAGAACCTCACCTTCGGCTACGATCCGGCCAACCCGATCATCAAGAACTTCAGCTTCACTGTCGACGCCAACGACCGCATTGCCATCATCGGCGAGAACGGTATCGGCAAGACCACCCTGCTGAAGCTGCTGGTAGGCGAGAACCTGCGTGGCCTGAAGCCCCAGTTCGGCACCATCAAGTGGGCGGAGAAGGCCAAGCTGGGCTACTACGCCCAGGATCACGCCGACGATTTTGCGAGTGGCGAGAACCTCACCGACTGGATCAGCGGCTATGTGCGTGAAGGCGGCTACGAGGGCGACGATGCCGAAACCCTGATCCGCGGCACCCTGGGTCGCCTGCTGTTCAAGGGTGACGACGTGAAGAAGTCGGTCAAGGTGATCTCCGGGGGCGAGCAGGGCCGCATGCTGTTCGGCAAGCTGATGCTCCAGCGCAAGAACGTGCTGCTCCTCGACGAGCCGACCAACCACCTCGACATGGAATCCATCGAATCCCTCAACTCGGGCATCGCGGATTTCAGCGGCACGCTGATCTTCGTCTCCCACGACCGCGAGTTCGTCTCGTCCGTGGCCACCCGCATCCTCGAGATCCGAGGTCCCGGCGAGATCATCGATTACCGCGGCACCTACGAGGAATACCTGTCCAGCCAGGGCATCCAGTAAGGCGCCCCGGCGTGACGGCGGTGGGGCGGAAGGGGCTATATGACATGATCAGCCTGATCTCCCTGCCGCTGCTCGTGGTCCTGACCATCGCCCTCGGGCTGGTGGCGGACCGTCATGGTGGAGACTGGGGGCAAGCCCTGGTCAGCCTGTGGACCTGGGCCTTTTTCGCGCTGCTGCTGTATCGCAGCGAGGGCGGCCGATGGCGTCTGCTGGCCTGTCTGTGCATCGCCACCGCCGGTGAGGTCGTGCTGTCCCTGGTGTGGGGGCTGTACGACTACCGCCTTGGCAATCTGCCGCTCTTCGTGCCGCCCGGTCACGTGCTTCTCTACTGGCTCGGCCTGCAACTGGCCGAGCGCCTGCCCCTGGCCGCGGTGAAGACGCTGCCCTGGCTGGCGCTGGTGGCGGTGAGTATGCAGGCCCTGGCCGGCATCGACGGCCTGGGGCCCGTGCTCATCGCCCTGTTCCTGGTCTGCGTGCGCTGGGGGCCGGCACCGCGCCTGTACGTGACCATGTTCCTGTTGGCCCTGGCGATGGAGCTGTGGGGCACCTGGCTGGGCAACTGGGCCTGGCGCAGCCAGGTTCCGGGGCTGGGCTGGCCGCTGGCCAATCCGCCCCTGGCGGCCGGTGCCTTCTATTGCGTACTGGACCTGCTCAGTGATTCCGTGCGTCGCCGGCGCAATTGCCCGGCGGCCTGAGCGGAAACGGCACCCGCGCTCACTTTGCCCGCTACCTCCAAGGGGGCGGACGAACGCTTGAGGCGGCTTGGCGCGTCTTAGCCGGCCAGGATCTTCCGTGCTGCCTGATCGCCCCAATGGGCGGCTTCCTCGAACACCGAATAGCCCGACAGATCCGCGTGGGCAAAGAGCAGCCGGCCCTTTGCCTGACGCAGGGCGTGCAGACCCGGATTGGAGAGGGTGCCCGGCACCGGGCAGGCCATGCCGTGGCCGCGCAGGGTGATCTCGACGGCGCGGCTCAGGCGCCACAGGGTGGGGCCGCCATAGACGCGGCGTAGCTCTTCCGAGGCCATCTCGTAGAGGCTTGCCGCTGAAGCGCTTTCAAGCCAGCGCCGGGCTTCGGCCGGCGAGCGGTCGGCCAGGGCCCGGTAGGTGGTGAACACCGTGCGGGGGGGCCGGGCGGCGCGCAGCCACTGGTGGGTGGCGACTACCCAGCCGAGGCCTGGGCTGCCATGGATCACGTTGTCCCAGGCCAGCGGCACGTCCCCGGCTTCGGCGGGAAAGCCGTCGAGCAGGAAATTGGCGACCAGCCAGGGGCTCTGCGGCGGCGCATGGCGGGCCGGGTCGAAACCCCTGGCCTGCATGTCGGGCACGATGCGGGCACTGACGTGCATGGGCATCGCGCAGATGGCCCGGTCGGCGAGGATGCGGAAGGCGCCGTCCGCGTCGCTGGCGAGGATGCTCACGCCGTGGGGCGACTCTTCGATCCGCCAGGCCGTACCGGCCAGCTGGCGTCCGGGCGCGAGGCTGGCGCGCAGATGGCGGGCCAGCGGGGCGAGGCCGTCGGGCCAGGTCAGGACGCTGCCGTCCCGGGCGTTGGCGGCGTGGCCGCCCCGGCTGGCGAAGTAATGCAGGCCGAACCAGGCGGAGACCCGCTCGGGCCCAGCGCCGTATTCGTCCCGGCAGACGTAGTCGAGCCAGGCCAGCAGGCTGGGGGCGGTGTAGTCCTGGGCCGTCAGCCAGTGGCTGAAGGTCTGCGCGTCAAGGGCGCGCCAGGCCGGGTCGGCGGATGACAGGGCCAGGGGTACCGCGAAGGCGCGCTGCCCATCGGCCCCCCGGGCGTCCTGCAGCCGGGCCATCTCGTCCATGAAGCGGTGGTGTTGCGCGGCTTCGTCGTCGCCGACGTGGGCGGTGGGCAGCAGGCCCTCGCGCCATTCGCCTTCGAACAACAGACGCTCGTCCGGCTCATGCACCAGCAGGGTCTCTGCGTAGCGGGGCCGGGCGGCGAAGGGCGCGTCCTCGATGACGCCCATCTCGTGGAGGATTTCGCGCACCACCCGGGACTCCAGGGACGGCAGGGGCAGGTAGTGGGCGCCGCGGGGGTGGGAGACGCCGTCCTGGGTGCCGGCGGCGGCGTTCCCGTCCGGCTCCGGGCCATCCAGCAGCAGGAAGTCGGCGTGTCCGGCGCGGGCCAGGCGCCAGGCGGCGGTGAGGCCGGCGATGCCGCTGCCGAGGATGGCGACTCCTGTCCGGATCTCCCGCGTGGCCGGGGGCAGGGGGGCGGCATCGCGCAGGCGGTGCCCTGCGGCCATGCCGGGGCGCAGCACGCTGATCGGGATACCCAGGTGCTCGAGCTGGCGGCAGGCGGGCAGGGTGGCGGCCATCCCCGCCGCGGCCCCCAGACCCAGGAAGCGTCGCCGCTGCATCAGCGCACCACGTTGCGCCAGTCCTGCTCGAAGTAATGCACCAGGGCCTGGCTGTTGAGGTGGTTGGCTGCCACGGGCAGGGCGCGCATGTCGGGGGGGAACTGGAACATCAGCCGGGTGGTGTCGGCGTCGAGGTAGCGGGTGGGCACGCTGTAATGGGTCGGCGGTGTGAAGCCGGGCCGGCGGGTGGCCAGGTTGAAGCCCCATTCGCCGAAGGAAGGCACGTGGGCGTGGTAGGGGTGGGTGTGGAAGCCCGCCTCGCGCAGGGTTGCGTCGATGCACCAGTAGCTGCGTGGGGCGAACCAGGGCGAGGTGGATTGCACCACCAGGGCGCCGTTCTCGGACAGGTGGCGGGCCATCAGGCGGTAGATGGGCACCGAGTAGAGCTTGCCCAGGCCGAAGCTGGAGGGGTCGGGAAAGTCGGCGATGATCAGGTCGAAGATTTCACCGCGCTCTTCCAGCCACTGGCCGGCGTCCGCGTTGATCACCGTGACCCGTGGGTCGGACAGGGCGCCGCCGTTGAGGGAGGCCAGTTCGGCGTTGCGGCTGAACAGCCCGGTCATGGCCGGATCCAGGTCCACCAGGGTGACCCGCTCCACGTGCTTGTGACGCAGCACTTCCCGCACCGCCAGGCCGTCGCCGCCACCCAGCACCAGCACCGACCTGGCCCAGGGCAGGCTCTCCAGGGCCGGGTGCACCAGCGCCTCGTGGTAACGGTGTTCGTCCCGGCTGGAGAACTGCAGGTTGCCGTTGATGTAGAGACGGGTGTCGTCCTTCCAGCGCGTCACCACCAGGCGCTGGTAGGGGGTGGTGGTGGCGAAGATCACCTCGTCGCCGAACAGGTCGCGCTCGGCCCAGCCGGTGATCTGGCCGGAGGTGGCCAGGCCGGCGGCCAGGAAGGCCATCACCAGCACGCCGCGGGTCAGGCGGCCGCGCAGGCGTGGGAGGTCGGCACGGTAGTACCAGAGGGTCCACAGGGCGACTGCGGTGTTGGTCATGCCGAACAGGAAGCCGGTGCGCGACAGGCCCAGCCGGGGTGCCAGGACCAGCGGGAAGAGCAGCGACACGACCAGGGCGCCCAGGTAGTCGAAGGTGAGCACCCGGCTCACCAGTTCGCTGAAGCTCGCCTGGCGGGCGTGCAGGACCCGCATCACAAGCGGAATCTCCATGCCCACGAGCACACCCAGGGCGAACACCAGCGCGTACAGCACGCTGCGGAAGGGCGCCGACATCCAGGCGAAGAGCAGGAACAGCAGGGTCGCCGACAGTCCACCGAGCAGGCCCACCAGCAGCTCGATGTCGATGAAGCGGGCCAGCACGTCCCGGTCGTCCACGTACTTGGAGAGGTGCGAACCCACCCCCATGGCGAACAGATAGCAGCCAATGATCGAGGAGAACTGCAGCACCGAGTCGCCCAGCAGGTAGCTCGACAGGGCGCCGGCGATCAACTCGTAGGCCAGGCCGCAGGAGGCGACCACGAAAACCGACAGGATCAGCAGCCGATCGGGCTGGCGAAGGGCGCCGGAAGGGGAGGAAGCAGCGTCTGACATGGCGCGGACTCTACCCTGAAAGCGCTTGCCGGGCACGGTGAATGCTGGCTAAATAACGGCCCGGTCGCCGAGGATTCCGCTGATGGAGCCGTTCTACAATTACGTGGTGCATCTGCTTTCGGGCCTGCTGATGGTGCTGGCCTTTGCGGCCATCTACCTGCGGGTCACCCCCTTCTGCGAGATGTCCCTGATCCGTCAGGGATTCGTTGCGCCAGCCCTTTCCCTGGGGGGGGCACTCATCGGTTTCTCGCTCACCGTGGCATCCAGCATCCTGCACAACGACACCTACCTGATGTTCCTGGCCTGGAGCGCAGCCGGCCTGGCCATGCAGGTGCTTGCCTATGTGCTGCTGGGCCGCCTGGTGCCGCGCCTGCCCGACCTGCTGTCGGCCAACAACGTGGCGGCCGGCGCCTTTGCGGGCACGGTGGCGCTGGTGGTGGGCATCATCAACGCGGCCTGCATGTCGTGATGCCCGTGCCGGACCTGCGCCTGCCGCCATCCTGCGTCCTTCTCTGAAACAAGCCCATCGGGAGCAAGCATGAGCCTCGGATCCTTCATCAAGAAGCAATTCATCGACGTCCTCCAGTGGAACGAGGAGTCGGACGGCACCCTGGCCTGGCGCTATCCGATGGAAGACTTCGAAATCCAGTACGGCGCCAGCCTCACCGTGCGGGATTCGCAGATGGCGGTCTTCGTCAACGAGGGCAAGGTGGCCGACGTGTTCGGCCCCGGCATGTACAAACTGACCACCCAGACCATCCCGGTGCTCACCTACCTGAAGAACTGGGACAAGCTCTTCGAGTCGCCCTTCAAGTCGGACGTCTACTTCTTCAGCACCCGCCTGCAACTGGGGCGCAAGTGGGGAACGCCGCAGCCGATCACCATCCGAGACAAGGATTTCGGCATGGTGCGGCTGCGTGCCTTCGGCATGTATTCCTACAAGCTGCTGGACCCGAAGAAGTTCTTCACCGAGATCAGCGGCACCCGCGCCACCTACACGGTGGATGAGCTGGAGCAGCAACTGCGCAACCTGGTGGTGGCGACCATGAGCGCCACCCTGGGCGGCTCCGAGCTGCCCTTCCTCGACATGGCGGCCAACCAGATCCTGCTGGCCGAGCGCATGCAGGCCACCATGGCCCCCACCTTCGACCGCTACGGCCTGACCCTGGACAACTTCGCGGTCGAGAACATCTCCCTGCCCGAGGAACTGCAGAAGGCCATCGACACCCGCATTTCCATGGGCATGGTCGGTGACCTGGGCAAGTACACCCAGTACCAGGTGGCCAATTCGATGCCGCTGGCGGCCCAGAACGAGGGCGGGTTGGCCGGCGTGGGCGCAGGGCTGGCGGCGGGCGTGGGCATGGGCCAGGTGATGATGGATGCCCTGCGCGGCAGCCAGGCGCCTGCTGCCCCGGTTGCTCCCGCAGCGGCGCCCGTGCCGGCGGCTGCTCCGGCGGCAGACGACCCCGAGGCCCGCCTGGCCAAGCTCAAGTCGCTGCTCGACAAGGGCCTGGTGACCCAGGCCGACTACGATTCCGCCAAGGCGGAGATCCTCAAGCAATTGATCGGCTGAGCGCCGGGTGTTCAAGCTCGCCTGCCCCAGCTGCGGCGCGGAGGTTGTCTTCCGTTCGGCCACCTCGGCCATGGCCGTCTGCGAGTATTGCCAGAGTACCTTGCTGCGTGAGGGCGACGCCGTGCGCGACGCGGGCAAGATGGCGGTGGTGCTGGAGGACTACTCGCCGATCCGCATCACCACCTCGGGCATGTATGCGGGCAAGGCCTTCGGCGTCGTCGGGCGCATCCAGCTGCGCTACGAGGATGGCTTCTGGAACGAGTGGTACATCCTGTTCGACGATGGCAGCGCCGGTTGGTTGTCGGACGCCTCCGGCCAGTACGCGATCACCGTGGACGCCGGGCTGGCCGCCGAAGCGCCGTCCTTCGCGCAGACCGTGCCCGGCGGGCAGTATGCCTGGGACGGCATCACCTACACCGCGTCCGACCTGCGCACGGCCCGCTGTACCGCCGGGGAGGGCGAGCTGCCCTTCCAGGTCGGTCCGGGCTGGGAGGCCCGGGTTGTCGATTACCGCCAGACCGTCCGCTTCCTGACCCTGGACTATTCCGAGGAGGGCAAGCCGCGCCGCTATGCGGGCAAGGCGGTGAGCCTCGAGGATCTGCGCTGCCAGCTGCTGCGTGAGCCCGACGAGATCCTGCGCAGTGCCGGCCACCTGAAGGGCAAGGCCGAGGCCCTGGCCTGCCCGTCCTGCGGCGCGTCCATCGCATGGCGTCCGGCGGTGGCGGCCCATCTCCACTGCCCGGCCTGCGGGGCCGAGAGCGACGCGAGCTCCGGCACGCTGGAGGTCATGGAGGCCAGCCGTCGCGAGGCGGCGCTCGAGACCACCCTCAAGCTGGGTGAAGAGGCCCGTATCGATGGCACGGCCTGGGCCCTGATCGGCCTCATGAAATGCCGCGAGACCGGCGGCTCCGACGAATGGGTCGAGTACCTGCTGTACAGCGAGGCCCAGGGCTTCCTGTGGCTGGTGGAGTCGTCCGCCGGCTGGGACAAGGTCAAGGTGCTCAATATCTGGCCCGAATCCGTGTCGGCCAGCGCAGTGCGCCACGAGGGCAATGCCTACACCCGCATGCAGGCCTACGGTGCTCAGGTCGTCCAGGTGGCCGGAGCCTTCAACTGGCGGGTGCGGGCGGGCGACGCGGTGGCCATCACCGACTACCGGGGCAGCAGCGCCACCCTGAGCAGCGAGCGCAGCCCGGCCGAACTCACCTGGTCGCTGGCCCAGCGGGTGCCGGCCACCACCGTCGATGGCTGGTTCGGCAGGAAGGGCAAGCTCGCCGCCGGGGCCGCGGTGAATGCGCTGGCCGGCAGTGGCGAGGTTGGTTCCGATGGAGAGCGGCGCCAGGCGCTGCGTCCGCTGGCCTGGGTGTTCACCGTGCTGATCCTGCTTGTCAATGTGCCGATCGCCGTCTTTGGCGGGCTGTACAGCTTCTTCCTGATCCTGATCGCCGTGGCCGTGCTGTGGCTGCCGGTCTACACCAACGTGCTGGAGGACTAGGCGTGGGGCGGGGGGGGTATGTGAAATTCGCGCTGATCGTGGCGGTCGTGGTGACGCTGTTCAACCTGGAACACGTCAGCGAGCGCGGCGGCAGCAGCCGGGGCTGGAGCAGCGGAGGCAGCGGCGGCGGCAGCTGGTCATCCGGCGGCGGAGGGCACAAGTGAGCGACGGCCCCCCGCATCTGCCCAAGGGGCTGCACCTGCTGGCCGACTTCCACGGTGTGCCTGCCGATCGGCTGCAGGATCCGCTGAGCATCGAAACCTTGCTGCGCGAGGCCGCGCGCATGGCCGGCGCAACCCCGGTGGGAGGGCATTTCCACCCCTTCGGCCCCGGGCTCGGGGTGACCGGGGTGCTGCTCCTGCAGGAGTCCCACATCAGCATCCATACCTGGCCGGAGCATGGTTTTGCCGCGGTGGATGTCTTCATGTGTGGCCGGGCCCGCCCGGAACGGGCTGTCCAGGTCCTGCAAGCGGCCTTGCAGCCGGAATCCGTCACATGCCGGGAGACGCCGCGGGGCTAAACTGCGTGGCATTCCGTCATCCGTCGCAGATCTGCCATGTCGCTCCAGTCCGTTCCCCTCGATCACGCCTACCGTCTGCTCAACCACGGCCCCACGGTGCTGTTGTCATCGGCTCACGGTGACCGCCGCAACATCATGGCGGCGGCCTGGAACATGCCGCTGGATTTCGACCCGCCCAAGGTGGCGGTGGTGATCGACCGGAGCACCCTGACCCGTGAGCTGGTGGAAGCGTCCCGCGAGTTCGTGCTGGCCGTGCCCAGCCGCGACCTCGCCGTGCAGACGCTGTCTGCCGGATCCCGCTCAGGGCGCGAAGGCGACAAGTTCGATGCCCTGGCCCTGGAGACCCGGCCGGCCAGCCAGGTGGCGGCGCCCTTGCCGGTCGGCTGCATCGGCTGGCTCGAATGCCGGGTGATCGACGAGCCGCACATCCAGCGCACCTACGACCTCTTCCTCGGCGAGGTGGTCGCCGCCTGGGCCGATCCAGAGGTGTACTCGGACGGCCGCTGGCATTTCCCGTCGGAGCGCCAGCGCAGCATCCACTACGTGGCCGGGGGGCACTTCTTCGCGACTGGCGAAGCCTTCGCGGTGGATGCCGAGCCGCAGGCATAAAGGATTGATGCAAAAGGGGGCGGCGGTTGTTTGAAGGACGTCCGGGCAGAGGTTTTCCAGGGGTGTGAAAGATTCTTTGTGCACTGCAACAAAAATGCTTGCAATCTTTTTTGTTGCGGTGCAACATAGAGCCATACCGAAACCGATTCGGTGATCGCAGCCCCCACTTTTTGAGGAGATCATCATGTCCCTGACCCCCGAGCAAATCGTCGCCACTTCCAAAGCCAACGTCGAAGCCGGTCTGAAGACCGCCACCAGCTTCGTGACCACCCTCTTCACCGCCGTCGAGCGCGTGTCCAGCCTGAACCTGGCGACCGCCCGTGGCGCCTTTGACGACAGCATCGCCTTCTCCAAGGCCGTGCTCGCCGCCAAAGACCCGAAGGCCCTGGCCGCCCTCCACCTGGGCGCCGTGAGCCCCGCCGTCGAGAAGTCCGTGGCCTACGGCCGCAGCCTCTCCGCCATCGGCGGTGACACCCAGGAAGAGCTGACCAAGCTGGTCGAAGGCGAAACCTCTGCCCTGTCCAAGAACGTCGAAGTGACCCTGGACAACCTGTTCAAGAACGCTCCGGCCGGTTCCGAGCCCGCCATCAAGGCCGTCAAGACCGCCCTGGCCAACGCCAGCTCCGCTTACGAAGGCGCCCAGAAGGCTGCCAAGCAGGTTGCTGCTGCTGCCCAGGCCAGCGTCGAGAAGGCCACCGCTGTCGCCGTCGAGAACGTCGACAAGGGTGCCAAGGCTGCTGCCAGCGCCCTGAAGGTGGCCTAAGGCTGCCGGAACCCGGTCCGCATCTGCGGACCCGGTTTTACATGCCCGCCCTTGTGCTGTGGCATGATCCAAAAAGGCCCTTCGGGGCCTTTTTGGTTTTTGTGGAGACGATCATGGCCCGCCGCAAATCCCCGTTGTTGACTGCCTTCTCCCGCCTGGCCCGCAGCAGCATGCGGCAGGGGGCCCGGATCAGCCGTGCGGCCGGGCGCCAAGGCGTGGCCGCAGGAGAGAGGTTTGCCGATTCGGCGCGCCACGTCCTCTCCGGTGTGATGACGCCAGCCGGGGCTCCAGGGCCGCTCACTGGCGGCAGCTGGAGCGAAGGGCGCTGGGGGCTCGGACCGATGGCCATGCGTCACTACCGGCTCTTCATCCCCGCTGGAGCCACTGCCCGCAAGCCGATTCCGCTGCTCCTCCTGCTCCACGGTTGTGCCCAGGACAGCGCGGCTTTCGCCGCGTCCACCCGCTGCGCAAGCCTGGCGCGGGACAAGGGGTTTGCCGTACTGATGCCCGAGCAGGCCCGCGAGGCCAATCCCCAGCGCTGCTGGAACTGGTTCGGCAGCCCGCTGCAGATCGGGCTGGAGGCGAAGATCCTGATGTCCATCGTCGACCACGTCCAGGCTGCGCACCCACGCCTGCGGGGGCCGCTGTTCGCCCTCGGCCTGTCGGCCGGCGGGGCGATGGCCCTGACCCTGGGCCTGCAGTTCCCCGCACGCTTCGGGGCCGTGGGCAGCCACTCCGGGGCCGCGCCCTTCAGTGCCGGCACTGCCCTGCAAGCCGGTCAGAGCATGCGCGGCCGACGCTCTCCGGACGCCGAGGCTATCGCCAAGCACCTGGAGGGCAGGGCGCCGCCCCCGCTGTTGCTGATCCACGGCGAGCGTGACCGGGTGGTGGATGCGGGCAATGCCCGTGCTGCTGCGATGCTGTGGCTCGACCTGCAGCCCGAGGGGCAGGCCATCGTTGAGCGGACAGGGCGCGTGCAGCGGGGCAAACGGCATGCCGTGACGCGTACCGACTGGCTGGCCGGGAGACAGCTCCGCGTGCGTCTGCTGGAGGTGGCCGGCATGGGCCATGCCTGGAGCGGCGGTGCGGCCGGGCAGGCCTTCTCCGACCCGGCCGGCCCCGATGCCCTGCGGCTCGCCTGGCAGTTCTTTGCCTTGCCGAGGGAACGGGGCCGCTCTCGAACCGTCTGAAGAACTCATCCCTTCTGGAGTTTTCCATGCCCAGCCTCGATCTGCAGGACCGTGCCGCCGGCGCGCTGATGGGCGCCTTCATCGGCGACGCCCTGGCGCTCGGCCCCCACTGGTATTACGACCTGGCCGCCATGCGGGCCGATTATGGGGACTGGATCAGCGGCTATACCGATCCGCGCCCGGAGCGCTACCACGGCGGCATGAAGGCCGGCCAAGCCTCCCAGGCCGGCATCCTGATGGCCCTGACGGTGGATTCGCTGGTGTCCCAGGGGGGCTATGACGAGGCCGATTTCTGTCGGCGGCTGGACGAGGACTTCTTTCCGCAGATCGATGGCACGCCGATGGCCGGGCCGGGCGGCTATACCAGCCAGTCGATGCGTGAAGCATGGCGGAAGCGGGTGCTGGAAGGGCTGCCGTGGGGCCGCTGCGCAGGCAATGCGGATACCACCGAGGCGGCCGAGCGCATCATCGCCATCGCGGTACGCCATGCCCTGCGTCCGGAGCGCCTGGCCGACGCGGTGACGCGCAACACCTTGCTGACCCAGAACGATGGCACCGTGGTGGCCATGACCGTCGCCTTTGCAGCAGTGCTGGGGCTGCTGGTGGAGGGGCAACCGATGGATGGCAAGGTGTCCGGCCTGTTGATGGCGCGGGTCAAGAGCGGCCTGCTGCCCTTTCATACGGTGACCAGCGGGCGCCTCCAGGCACCCCGCCCCGGTGAGGCCGAGGCCCCCGTGGCCGGCCGCTTTCCGTCGCCGGATGCGCTGCTCGGGCCGTCCTCCATGGCGCTGGCAGCGACCGACCCGGGCATCCGCATCGAGCCGGCCTGGAAGGTCTCCACGGTGTATGGGATGCCCTGTGCCGTGTATCACCAGTTTCCGGCCGCCTATTACCTGGCGGCGCGCTTCCCGGACGATTTCGAATCGGCGGTGCTGCATGCCGTGAATGGAGGGGGGCAGAACCTGGCCCGGGCCATGCTCACCGGCGCGCTGGCCGGCGCCCAGACCGGTTTGTCGGGTATTCCGCAGCGCTTCATCGACGGGCTTGAAAATGCAGCGGGCCTGCTTGAGCAGGCCCGACGGCTGGCGGATCAGATGGCCGCGGAGGCGTGAGTAGCGACGTCTAGCACAGGCCTTTCTTGGCCTGGCCCGGAGGACAGTGATGCCGGTGGTCGTCACGATACTCCCGGTGTTCGCGGTAGTCCCGGCGATCTGGCCCGCAATGGCCGCGGAAGTCGCGGCGATCACGGTAGCGGTGGCAGTTGTCGTTCCACCAGCGCTCGTCACGCCAGCGGCCACCATCCCAGTAGCGGCCGTTCCGGTCACGGTCGCCGATGTAGAGCTGGATGCCGGGCGCGCGGATGCTCAGGTCCACATCGACCGCATGGGCGGCGGGGAGCCCCTGGAGGAGGGCGGCCAGGCTCAGGCAGAGCACGAGTGGGGTGCGCATTCAGATTCCTTTTCCATGCTTTGATGCCTGATTCTGCGCGCTTTTGAACGGCTTGTCGCACGCAGGCAGCGCCCGGCTGTGGTGTATTACCCATTACGGGGTGGCCGGGTTGTCGCGGATCAAGGTCATCCTGGGACAGGACGGCTAGCCTCGGCGACGTGAATGCCGAGTCCGATCTGATCCGCCCCGCCACCTCCCCTGCCTTGCGCCGGGTGATCCCGGTTGTCCCGGCCCGGGCCCTGCCGGAGCGGAGCCGCCAGCGCCTGCGCATGCTGGCCCAGGCGGCTTTCTTCGTGCTCTTCGTGCTGGCGCCGGTGTTCAACCTGCTGCGCTACGACCTGGTGGCGGGCCATGCCTGGTTGCTGGGTTTCGAGTGGCGGGCCGGCCTGGATGATTTCAGCAGCGGCCGGATCGACGCCCTGGGGGCGCTCGGCCGCATCCTTGGCCGGGTGCTACTGCCCATCCTGGCGGCCGGGGCGCTGCTGATCGGCGTGGCCTGGCGCTGGGGGCGGCTGTATTGCGGCTGGCTGTGTCCCCATTTCTCGGTGGTCGAGACGCTCAACGGGCTGATGCGCCGGGCCAGCGGCAAGCCCAGCGTGTGGGAGCCGCGCACCCTCCCGCCGCGCGAGCCGGATGGCCGCCCGGTCCGCCAGGATGCCCGCTGGTGGCTGGTCACGGTGCCGCTGGCGGTGGGCTTCGCCTTTGTCTGGGCGGTGGTGCTGCTTACCTACCTGTTGCCGCCGTTCCAGGTGTATGGCCATCTGCTGGCCCTGGAGCCGAGCCGCAACGAGGCGATCTTCATCGTGGCCGGCACCTTGCTGCTGTCCATCGAGTTTCTTTTCGCGCGTCACCTCTTCTGCCGCTATGCCTGTGCGGTGGGGATGTTCCAGAGCCTGGCCTGGATGGGCAACCGGGAGGCGATGGTGGTGGGCTTCGAGCGGGAGCGGGCGGCGGATTGTGCGGATTGCTACAGCGCCTGCGACCACGTCTGTCCGATGCGTCTGAAACCCCGCAACATCAAGCGCGCGATGTTCACCTGCACCCAGTGCGCGCAGTGCGTCAGTGCCTGCGAGACGACCCAGCAGGACAATCCGGCAGGCTCTTTGCTTCACTGGGTGTCCGGCAGCGCCGCACGGCGTAACGAGGCCGCCTTTGCACCGCCCCGGCCCCCATTGAAACAGGAGAGGACGCTTCCATGAGTGGTTTCAACGACTTTGCCATCGCCCGGGCGCTGCATGTCTTCGCCGTGCTGATCTGGATCGGCGGGGTGGCCTTCGTGACCCTGGTGCTGCTGCCTGCCTGCCGGGCGCTCAGCGAACCCGCCGGTCAGCTCGACCTGTTCGAGCGCCTGGAGCACCGCTTTGCCGCCATCGCCCGGTGGACGGTGCTGCTGGCCGGGGCCTCGGGTCTGTGGTTGACCTGGCGCCTGGATGCGTGGAGCCGCTTTGCCGAGCCGGCCACCTGGTGGTGGATGCACGGCATGGTGATCGTCTGGAGCCTGTTCGCGGTGATGCTCTTCATCCTGGAGCCTTTCGTGCTGCAGAAGCTGTTCCAGGCCCAGGCAAGAAAGGACCCGCTGGGCACCATGGCGCGCATCCAGCGTGTTCACGTGGTGCTGCTGACGGCCAGCCTGGTGGTGGTGCTCGGCGCCGTGGCAGGCAGCCATGGAGGCTGGTACTTCTGACCCTGGGTGCTGTCGTGGCCAGGACGCGTCCGGCGGGAATTATCCCCGCCGGACGTGGCAAAGCCTGTGGACAAGTTGTGGGGTGCAGACTCAGGTTACTGATGCGCAAGGTTTTTTTCGAAGCGCCTTAAAAAGGGGCAGTCCGGCTGCCAGGCGCCCCGGCTTCAGCGCCCGAGTTCCTTCAGGTAGGTCTGGCGGGCGGCCACCGCGGTGTCCGAGAAGTCGGAGAACAGCCCGTCCACACCCAGGCGGAAGAACTGCAGGTACTCGGCCTTCGGATCGCCCTTGTAGTCGGCGGCGAGGCGCTTGGCTTCGTTGCGGAAAGTCCAGGTGTGCACCATCAGCCCGAGCTTGTGGGCATCGGCCACCAGGGTGGTGGGGGTGGAGGAGCTGGCATCGGCGTAGTTCACGGCGCCGTCACCATTCACGTCCTGCATCTTGCCGCTGGCGTCGAAGCTGCCTTTCACCGGCACGATGTAGGGCTTCCACGGGCCCACACCGTCGGCGTACTTGGCGATCTCGGCCAGGCCGGCAGGCGTCACCATCGAGCCGAACAGTTCGCTCCTGCCGGCGCGGGTCCAGTCGTAGGGGCGGTCGAAGGGGGCGGCGAAAGTCACGGCGCCGGTCTTGAAGTCGTAGTCGTCACCGTCCACCAGCTGGATCAGGCGCAGATTGGTCCTGGCGCGCAGGTATTTGAGGTTGGCGGTCTCGAAGGACTGCAGGATCACCGGCGAGTCCTTCTTCGTGTAGCCGTACTCGGCGAGGATGGCGAGCAGGCGGTCTTCCAGCTTGAGGTTGTTGTCCTCGTGGTAGGTGGGGTGCTTGGTCTCCGGATACACGCCGATCGTGCGGCCGGCCTTGGTGCCTTCGGCCTTGGCCAGGTCGAGCACTTCGCGCAGGGTCGGGATCTGGTACTGGCCGTTGAAGGACTGATCGCGGTCGGACAGGGGCTGGATGGCGCGCAGGGTCTTGATCTCGGCCAGGGTGAAGTCGGTGGCGAACCAGCCGGTCTCGGCCACGCCGTCCACCATGCGGGTGGTTTTGCGGGCGGCGAACTCGGGCCGGGTGGACACGTCGGTGGTGGCGGTGATGTTGGGCTCGTGGCGGGCGATCAGCTCGCCGTCCTTGGTGGCCACCAGGTCGGGCTCGATGAAGTCGGCGCCCATCGCGATCGCCTTGCGGTAGCCCTCCAGGGTGTGGTCGGGCAGGTAGCCGGCCGCGCCGCGGTGGCCGACCACCAGGGGCTGCTTGCCGTCCAGGGTGGCGAAGGGGCGGTCGCTGTCGCTGCCGCCGCAGGCGGCCAGGACGAGGCTGCCGCATAGCGCGGCGATGAGGGTTGGGCGTGACACGGGCATGGCGCAATTCCAATCGGTTGAAAGGCGCCAAGTGTGTGTGGAGGCTGTTAAGCCTCCGTGAAGGATGGATGAATCCGCCGCGCGGCTCAGTCCTGCCGGCTGCGCCAGGCCCGCCCGAGGGCTTCGGCCAGGGTGGCCGGATCTTCGGCACCGACCACCGCAAAGCGTTGGTCCACCAGGTAGGTGGGCACGGAGCGGATGCCGATGTGGCGGACTTCCCCCTCGAGGGCGCGCACCGTGTCGGCCTCGGCATCGGAAGCGAGCCAGGCCGCAAGGTCCGGCGCGTCGAGGCCGGCGTCCCGGGCCACCTGCCGCAGCACGGCCCGGTCGCCCACGTTGAGGCCCTGCTGGAACTGGGCCACGAACAGGCGCTCCACCAGCGGGGCCGCATCCAGGCCCTGCTGCTGGGTGCGGTGGATCAGGCGGTGGGCGTCGAGGGTGTTGGCGCGCACCTGGATCTTCTCGAAGTGGAAATCCGCCCCGTGGGCCGCCCCGGCCGCGCGGATCTGCGCGAACAGTGCGTCCACCCGTTCCCGGCTGCCGAACTTGGCGACCAGGAAGGGCAGGTAGGGTTCGCCTTCGGGGGGCGTATCCGGGTTGAGGAAGAAGGGCAGCCAGCGCTTGCGCAGGGCGAAGTCGGGGATCTCCCGGCGCACCAGGGCTTCGGCCTCGGCGAAGCGGCGCAGGCCGATGAAGCACCAGGGGCAGACGATGTCGGAGGCGATGTCGATGTGGAGCATGGCCGGCGTCTCAGCTGGAGCAGCTCACCGACAAGTCTTCGGCCCAGGCCGGCGGCGGCGCGGCGAAGCGTTCGAACTCCGGCTGCTCGTCGAAGGGCCGCGACAGGCAGGCCAGCACTGCGTTCACCTCGCTGTAGTCCTTGGCGCGGGCGGCGCGGATGGCCGATTCGGCGATCCAGTTGCGCAGCACGTACTTGGGGTTGGTGGCGTTCATGGCGGCCTGCCGCTCGGCATCGGGCCGCCCCTCGGCGCCCAGGCGGGCGCGCCAAAGGGCCAGCCAGGCGTCGGCGGCGTCGCGGTCGATGAACAGGTCGCGCATGGGGGCGTCGGCGGCGGCCCGGCCTGCCTCGTCCACCCGGGAGGGGAGGCGCCCCAGGGCGCGGAAGAACTGGGTGTAGTCCGGGTGGTGCTGCTGCAGCAGGGCGAAGGTGTCGCCGATGAAGTCTTCGTCGCCCGGCAGGTTGCCGGCGAAGCCGAGCTTGGCGCCCAGCAGGGCGACGAAGCGGCTTTCGAAGGCCGGCGCGTAGCTCTCCTCGATGGCGGCTTCCACTGCGGCAGCTTCGCCGATCAGCGGCGACAGGGCGCGGCCGAGGGCGTAGAGGTTCCAGTGTCCCACCACCGGCTGGGACTTGAAGCTGTAGCGGCCATGGTCGTCCGAGTGGTTGCAGATGTGGCCGGCATCGAAGGCATCCATGAAGCCGAAGGGGCCGTAGTCGAGGGTCAGCCCCAGGATCGACATGTTGTCGGTGTTCATCACACCGTGCATGAAGCCCACCCCCTGCCACTGGGCGATCAGCTCGCCGGTGCGCCGCCCCACGTCGGTCAGCAGGGCGGCATAGGGGTTGGCGGCGTCACGGCATTCGGGGCGGAAGCGGTCGATCACGTAGTCGGCGAGCTGGCGCAGCTCGTCCACCTTGCGTTGGGACGCCCAGTGCTCGAAGGAGCCGAAGCGGATGAAGCTGGGTGCCAGGCGGGTCACCACGGCGGCGGTCTCGATGGTCTCGCGGCGCACCGGGGCGTCGGAGCCGACCACGCAGAGGGCGCGGGTGGTGGGGATGCCGAGGGCGGCCATGGCCTCGGAGCAGAGGAACTCGCGGATGCTCGAACGCAGCACGGCGCGGCCGTCGGCGAAGCGCGAGTAGGGGGTCTGGCCGGCGCCCTTGAGCTGGATCTCCCAGCCGCTGCCCGGGCCCTGCACCTCGCCCAGCAGGTGGGCCCGCCCGTCGCCGAGCTGGCCGGCCCAGACGCCGAACTGGTGGCCGGAATACACCGCGGCCAGCGGCTCGCTGCCGGGCAGCATCACGTTGCCGGCGAAGACCGCCGGGAAGTCGGCACGCGCCAGCTCGTCCGGCGCCAGGCCGATCAGCCGGGCGGTGTCGGGGCTGGCCGCCACCAGGTAGGGGCGGGGCAGGGGCTCGGGCGGCAGGCGTGTGTAGAAGGCCGCCGGCAGTCGCGCGAAGGCATTGTCGAAGGGCAGGGTCTCGAGGGTATGCATGGTGGTCGGGGGAAGGCTGTCGTTTTCATGGGGTCGGGCAAATTGCCCGCCGGGCTTGGGGTAGGCTGCGTGGCCGCGGCTCTCCCGGAGTCGCACGTAAAATCCGACTATTTCACTATGGTATGGTTCCTCGCGCCCTGGGGGAAGGATGGAAGAGCCCAACATGACGCCACCGCTGACGCCACCACCGGCTGCCATTGACCTGAAACGCCAGTTGCTGCTGCGGGTCACCCTGTTTGCCCTGTGTGTCGGTCTGGTCGCCTGCGGGGTGGTGCTGCAGCAGGCCCGCGAGCGCATCCGTGTGCACGTGGAGCGCACCGGCGGCACCGTCGAACGCTTGATCGCCGGCGAGGCCGATCAGCTGCGCGATGCCTTCCAGCGCAGCCTGGACGGGCTGGCCCTGTCGTCCCTCGACGGCATCGGTCCGCTGCTGGGCATCTGCGTGGAGGTGGAGGACATCTACAAGCGGCCCATCGTCAATCGCTGCTTTCATGAGGAGGGCCAGGCCCCTGCGCCGATCCGCTGGGTACTGGCCCGCCTGATCGGGCCGGAGGTGCGCTACCGCGGCGTGATCGGCCAGTACCCGGGGGTCAAGGTGGGGGAGTTCATCGTCACGCCGGACCTGGACTCGGAGGGCGTGGCGGTGTGGGGGCAGATGTCCACGGTGCTGGGCATGACCGTCGCGATCCTGCTGCTCAACCTGCTGATCTACCGGCCGGTGCGCCGCGAGCTGGCGCCGGCGGACGAAATCCTGGGGGTGCTGGGGCGCATGGAGGGCGGTGATCTGGCGGCGCGCATGCCGCGGCCGCGCTTGGTGGAGTTGCGCCGGATCGCCGCCGGCTTCGACCACCTGGCCGAGCGGCTGGGCCGCACCCTGGCCGAGCAGCGCCGGCTGGCCCTGCGCCTGCTGGCGGTGCGCGAGGAGGAGCGGCGCCACCTGGCGCGGGAGCTGCACGATGAGTTCGGCCAGTGCCTGGCGTCCATCGGCGCCGAGGCGGCCTTCGTGCGCAGCCGGGCCGAAGTCCATGATCCGGCGCTGCTGCCGGCGGCGGGTGCGATCGCCGGGGTGACCGCCCACATGATGGAGAGCCTGCAGGACATCCTGCTGCAACTGCGGCCGGTGGGCCTGGATGAGTTCGGCCTGCAGGCGGCGCTCGAGGAGCTGGTGGCCGGCTGGCGGCGCCGGCAGTCGGGCTGCCGCTTCGAGCTGATGCTGGCCGGAGACATCGATGGCCTGGCCGACGGGCTGACGGTGAGCCTTTACCGGATCGTCCAGGAGAGCCTCACCAATGCCCTGCGCCACGGCGCGCCGACCCGGGTGAGCGTGGCCCTGAGCCTCGACCTGCAGGGCTGCCGGCTGCGGGTCGAGGACGACGGTGATGGCGTCGAAGGGCCGACGGCCGGCAGCGGGCTCGGCGTGCTGGGCATGCGCGAGCGGGTCGAGGCGCTGGGCGGACGTTTTGCGCTGATCCGCCGGCTGCCGCAAGGGATGCGGGTGGAGGCGGACTTTCCGCCGGCGGCGATTGAGGAGGGCGTGGCTGATGACTGAGAGGATCCGTGTCCTGCTGGTGGACGATCACGCCATTGTGCGGGAGGGCTATCGGCGCCTGCTCGAGACCCGGCCGGACCTGGCGGTGGTGGGGGAGGCGGCGTCGGCGCGCGAGGCCCTGGAGCAGTTCAAGGCCTTGGCGCCGGACGTGATGGTGCTCGACCTGGGCTTGCCCGACATGGGCGGGGTGGAGTTGATCCGCCGGCTGCTGCAGCGCGACGGGGCGGCGCGCATCCTGGTGTTCACCATGCACCGCGAGCCGCTGTTCGCCACCCAGGCCCTGCGCGCCGGGGCCTTGGGCTATGTGACCAAGAGCAGCCCGCCGGACGAGTTGCTGAAGGCGGTGTACCAGGTCGCGGCGCGGCGCCAGGTGATCAGCCCGGACATCGCGCCCGAGCTGGCCCTGGCCCTCATCGACCGGCCGCGGGAGCCCCTGGCCGAGCTGGCCCCGCGGGAGTTCGAGATCCTGCGCCTGCTGCTGGACGGGCTGGGGCCGGAGGAGATCGGCACCCGCCTGTCCATCTCGGCCAAGACGGTGCAGAACTGCCACTACCAGATCAAGAGCAAGCTCGGCGTGCGCAGCGACATCGAGCTGACCCGCCTGGCCTTGCGCCTGGGGCTGATCTGAGCCGGGTTCAGGCCGCCACGGCCTCCTGGTTGGTGGCGAGGCGGGCGTTGAAGAGGGCCTCGAGGGTGTCCAGCGTCACTTCGGCGATCAGCCTGCCGGCGTCGTCGAGTATCTCGTAGAGCAGCTCGCCCGGCTCCGGGCGCATGCTGAACAGCACGATGGCGTCCTGCTTGCCGCCACCCTCCCGGTGAGGCGTCTCGCTGGCCGGCGAGATGGTGTAGCTGCCGGTCGGGCGGGCTTCGCGCAGGCTGCCGTCTTCCTCGTAGATCAGGTGCTCGCCGCGCAGCACGAAGGTGTGGTTGAGGGCCTTGTGGCGGTGCAGGACGATCTGCTGGCCAGCGGCGAAGCGGAACAGCACGTCGGCCAGGTTGCGCGCCCGGTCCACGTGCAGGATGGCGAACTGGAAGTGGGGGAAGTCACCGAAGGGTTGCCAGTCGATGGTGCTGTCGTCGAAGCCGGTGTGGGGCATGGGGAAGTCTCCTGCGGGTGGGTGGTGAAGATCGGGCCGGATGGCCGGAACGCAGTAGAACCCGCATGGGCTGTGGCCGCCGAGGTCAGCCTGCCCGGAAAGGCGCGGGCAATCTTCCCGGCCGGGCGGTGCACCCGGGGCGGGCAGATTGCCCGTTGTCCGGCGGGCAGGATGCGGCTGCGCGAGGGGCGGAGCGGCCCCTAAAGTGGGGTCGAGGCGGGCACCGTCCGCCGCC
This sequence comes from Zoogloea dura, assembly GCF_012927165.1. GTDB lineage: Bacteria > Pseudomonadota > Gammaproteobacteria > Burkholderiales > Rhodocyclaceae > Zoogloea > Zoogloea dura. Next base: position 115,101 of record NZ_JABBGA010000013.1, on the reverse strand, counting down.
CGGAAAGGACCCGAGGATGAAACGACCCCTGGCCGGCGCCCTGCTGGCGCTGGCGCTGGTGGGTGCGCAGGCCGACAACCGCTTCTGCGGCGGCCCCGTCGCGCAGACCGGCGAGCCCACCGACCTGGCCCACGTGGTGGGCGACCAGACCCTGGAGTACATGGCCGACCAGCCGGCCAGCATGATGGTGTGCAGCAAGGGTTACCTGCTGGAAAAGTGCGGCGACCACGAAACGGCGATGAAGATCTTCGACCGCTGCATTGCCGCCGGCTACATCGGCGCGATGATCTGGAAGGCCCTGATGTTGCAGGACGGGGCCGCCGTGGCGCCTGACCCGGCGGGGGCCGCCGAGTTGATGCGGCGGGCCGCCCTGGCCGGGGATTCGCCCTATGCGACCCTCGGCAAGCTGCATTACGCCAGCGCCCTGCACGAGGGCAAGGGTGTGCTCCGCGATGAGGTGGAAGCCCGGCGCTGGTTCGAGGCCGCCGCGGCGGACGGTAACCCGGACGCCATCGAGTTCCTGCGTACCGGCTACCACGTGGGCGACCGGGACGGCCGCGCGCGCGGTGTTGGTGTGCCGCCACCCTTGGCGGGCGCCCAGCCCCTGCCGGGCGATCTGCTGGAGGCGGCGGCTGCACCGCCATCCACACCAGCCGGGGCGGCTTCGTCCGGGAGCAGGGGGGCGACGCCCGCGGCCCGCCGCCTGGTGGACAGGCCCGATCTGTCACCGCCTCCCGCGCCCGCCGCGGCGCCTGCCGGGGTGGCTGCCGCCTCAGCGGCGCCCGTTGGCCAGCGTCTGCAACCCGTCGTGGCGAAGCTGGCGACGGAGACGCAGCCCGCCGGTGGCTGGCTGCCGGCGCTGCTGCTGGCGGCCTTCCTGAGCGGCCTGGCGCGCCAGTGGCGCCCGCGCCGTGGCCCTTTCATGTCCCTGTCTGTTGCCCCCCTTCCTGCCCGTGGAGTGTGAATCATGCTGAATCTGATCGAAGGCCTCATGTACGAGGCCGGCCAGTTGTTCCTGGCGCCGGTGTTGCTGGCCATCGCCGTCGTCTTCCTTTATGCCTTCCATGCGTTGGGGGCCTTCATGCTGCAGGCCGTGCAGCGCCGTACCGGCCGGCGGGCCGGCTTCGAGCTGGCGGAGGCACGCCGGCGGGATCCCCGGCTGGGGGCGGCGGCGCTCGAAGCGCTGGCCGTGAAACGCCTCGAGCCGGTGCGCCTGGCGGCCCGGGTGGCGCCCATGCTGGGCCTGGTGGCGACGATGATCCCGATGGGGCCGGCCCTGCGGGCCCTCGGGGAGGGGCAGGTGGCCGAAGTGTCGCGCAGCCTGTCGGTGGCTTTCTCCGCGGTCATCCTGGCACTGCTGGCGGCGGCTCTGAGCTTTGGCGTGGCCACTGTGCGGCGGCGCTGGTATGCCCAGGACCTGGCTGCGCTCGAGGCGGGCAGCGGCGGGCTTCCGGCGCAGGCCGGCACCGTGCTGGAGAGCGCATCGTGAAGGGGCTGCGGCTGGGGCTTCACGATGAGGGGGACGACGACGATCCCCTGCTGTCCCTGGTGAACCTGGTGGATGTGTTCCTGGTGCTGGCCGCGGCGCTGCTGGTGGCGCTGGCCGGCGTGCCGCCAGGGCTGATCGGCGGTGAACGGGTCACGGTGATCCGCAATGCGGGCTCACCGGCCATGGAGGTGATCATCCGGGATGGCCAGCGCATCGAGCGCTTCCGGGGCGATGGCGGTGCGGCGGATGCGAGCGGCGGCAAGCGGGCCGGCACGGCCTGGCGGATGCCGGACGGCAGCCTGGTCTACGTGCCGGAGTGAGGTGCTTTGCCGGCGGCAGTGTCAGGCGCCGGGCTGGACGGGGGGCAGGCCGGCCCGCTCCTCGTCCGACAGCAGGCGCGATTCGGTGACGAAGGCGCGGCCGCGGCCGCAGTCCAGCGAGAAGTCGCCGCCGTTGCCGGGCTTGGTGTCGAGGATCAGCTGGCAGTTCTCGTAATACTGGAATTCCTGGTGGCCCAGGTAGAAGTCGGCGCCGCCCACCTGGCCGATCAGCAGCATGGTCTGGCCGGGGATGACTTCACCGACCTTGTAGCAGTTGGGCACGCTGCCGTCGCAGCAGCCGCCGGAGAGCAGGAACATCAGGGGACCGAACTCGGCACGCAGCTCGTCGATGAATTGCAGGGCGGAGTCGGTGGCGACGATGCGTTCGGTCATGATGGGTGTTTCCGGTTCCAGAAAGAAAAAAACGGGGCGAGATATCCCGCCCCGTAACACCTTGCCTTACACGTACAACTCTTGAATCAGAAGAAGCCCAGCTTGTTCGGGCTGTAGCTGACCAGCAGGTTCTTGGTCTGCTGGTAGTGGTCGAGCATGACCTTGTGGGTTTCACGGCCGATACCGGATTCCTTGTAGCCGCCGAAGGCAGCGTGGGCCGGGTAGGCGTGGTAGCAGTTGGTCCATACGCGGCCGGCCTTGATGTTGCGGCCCATGCGGAAGGCACGGCTGCCGTCGCGGCTCCACACGCCGGCGCCGAGGCCATAGACGGTGTCGTTGGCGATGGCCAGGGCTTCGGCTTCGTCCTTGAAGGTGGTCACGGCCAGCACCGGTCCGAAGATCTCTTCCTGGAAGATGCGCATCTTGTTGTGGCCCTTGAACAGGGTCGGCTGGACGTAGTAGCCGCCGGCCAGGTCGCCGTCGAGGTGGGCTTGTTCGCCACCGACGAGCACCTGGGCGCCTTCGCCCTTGCCGATTTCCAGGTAAGCCTTGATCTTGCTGAGCTGGTCGGCGGAAGCCTGGGCACCGATCATGGTGTCGGTGTCGAGCGGGCTGCCTTGCTTGATCAGCTTGACGCGGGCCACGGCACGTTCGATGAACTTGTCGTAGATGGATTCCTGGATCAGGGCGCGGGACGGGCAGGTGCACACTTCGCCCTGGTTGAAGGCGAACAGCACCAGGCCTTCCACGGCCTTGTCGAAGAACTCGTCGTCAGCGGCGGCGATGTCTTCGAAGAACACGTTGGGGGACTTGCCGCCCAGTTCCAGGGTGGCGGGGATCAGGCTGGTGGCGGCGGCCTGGGCGATCACGCGGCCGGTGGCGGTGGAGCCGGTGAAGGCGATCTTGGCGATGCGCTTGCTGGTGGCCAGCGGCATGCCGGCTTCACGGCCAAAGCCGTTGATGATGTTCAGCACGCCCGGGGGCAGCAGGTCGGCGATCAGTTCGGCCAGCACCAGGATGGAGATCGGGGTGGACTCGGCGGGCTTCAGGACCACGCAGTTGCCGGCACCGATGGCGGGGGCCAGCTTCCAGGCGGCCATCAGGATCGGGAAGTTCCAGGGGATGATCTGGCCGACCACGCCGAGGGGCTCGTGGAAGTGGTAGGCGACGGTGTTCTCGTCGATCTCGGACAGGGAGCCTTCCTGGGAGCGCAGGCAGCCGGCGAAGTAGCGGAAGTGGTCAACAGCCAGGGGGATGTCGGCGTTCAGGGTTTCGCGGATCGGCTTGCCGTTATCCACGGTCTCGGCGTAGGCCAGCAGCTCGAGGTTGGCTTCCAGGCGGTCGGCGATCTTCAGCAGCAGGCCGGAGCGTTCGCCGGCGGAGGTACGGCCCCACTTGTCAGCGATGGCGTGAGCGGCGTCCAGCGCCAGCTCGACGTCTTCAGCGGTGGAGCGGGCAGCCTTGGTGTAGGGCTTGCCGGTGATCGGAGTGATGACGTCGAAGTACTCGCCCTTGACCGGAGCGACCCACTTGCCGCCGATGAAGTTGTCGTACTTGGACTTGTATTGGACCTTGGCGTCGGCAGAGCCGGGCAATGCGTAGAGCATGGTATCTCCTCCTGAATTTGGTTTCGGAACGCTCGGTACAGCGTTGCCGTGTATTCAGCAGGGGACGTGCCAAGATTCGATCAGGATTGCTGATGAGTTGAAAGGCCTTATTTATCAGCGTATTGGGGGTGGTGCGCCAGAATGTTGCAGTGCATGGTGTATCGCTTGTTCGTGTTCAATTGTGGAGCAGGTGCTCCATGGCGCCTGTGCCATGGCGCACCAGGCCCGCCCGGGTCAGGCGATGCGGAAGCGGGAGGACAGGGTTTCCAGGGTGCGGGCCAGTTCTTCGAGTTGCTCGGCCGACTGGGTGATACGGGCCGCGCTGGCCGCGTTGGATTCCGAGGCACCGGCGATCTGTTCGACCCGCTGGGCGATGTCCCGGGCGGCGGCCGATTGCTCGGTCAGCCCCAGCGTGATGCCTTCCACCGATCCGAGCACCTGGCTGCTGCTTTCCTGGATGCTGCCGATGGTGCCGCCGGCCTCGTCGGCCAGGGTCACGCCCCGCGCCGCGCCCTTGACGCCTTCGTCCATGTCGTCGGCGGCGTGGCGGGTGGCGCTCTGGATGCGCTCGATCATGGTGGTGATCTCGGCGGTGGAGTTGGCGGTACGCTCGGCCAGCTTGCGCACTTCGTCCGCCACCACCGCGAAGCCGCGGCCCGATTCGCCGGCCCGCGCCGCTTCGATGGCGGCGTTGAGCGCCAGCAGGTTGGTCTGGTCGGCAATCTCGCGGATGACCCCGACGATCATCGAGATCTCGCCGGAAAGGGATTCCAGGTTGCGCACCGATCCGGCGGTGAGGTTGACCGAGTCGGCAATCGCCCGCATCTCGCTCACCGCATGGCTGATCACCCGGGAGCCGGTGGCAGCCCGCTCGCCGGAGGTTTCCGACAGCTCCCGGGATTCCCGGGCGTGTTCACTGATGTGGTCGATGGACACCGACAACTGCTCGATGGCGGCAGCCATGCCCGAGGCGGATTCGGCCTGCGCGTCGGCCAGCACCCGGGTGTCGGAGGCGGTGCTGCTCAGCTCGCGGGCGTTGCCGAGCAGGGCGTTGACCTGGTTGCGGATGGAGGCGACCAGTTCATGCAGGTTGTTGCGCATGACCGCCAGGTGGATGATCAGCGCCCCGAGTTCATCATTGGAGGCGGGCGGCAGGGGCTCCAGCATGTTGCCCTTGGCGATGGCTTCCGCCACGCGCTTGCCGGCATCGACGGAATGGCCGAGGCGCCGGATCAGCTGGACGGTGGCGATGGCCGCCAGCAACAGCCCGGACAGGCCGAGGCCGATGAGCCATTGGCGGGTGCTGGCATCTTCCGCCTCGATGCGTTGCAGTGCTCCCTGGCTGGCCTCCGCATGGCGCTGCAGGCTGGCACGGACGGGGTCGTCGGGGGGGAGGGCAAGCTGCTGGATGAGGCGGCTTTCGTCCCTGACCGCGTTGCTGTAGGCGTTGCGGGAATGGTCTGTGGCGTTGAGGCCGACCGCGGCGACGATCACGTTGAGGGCGGTCAGCCCGCCGCTGATCAGGTAGATGCGGGCTTTCAGGCTCGGGTGGGGGAGGAATCTGCCGAGGGCTGCCAGTACGCCTGTCGGGGCAAGCTGGCCCTGCTCGAGCCGGATGCCCGGGTCGGTCCGCATGCGACCGTACAGTGCGTCGGCGGCGGCGATCTCGCTGCGTCCGGCCTTGACGCGGACCGACATGTAGCCGGACTGGTCGGCCAGCGGGGTGGCGGTGGCCTTGACCCAGTAGAAGTCCCCGTTCTTGCGCCGGTTCTTGACGATGCCACTCCACGGCAGGCCCCGTTCGAGGGTGGACCACATGTCCCGATAGGCCTCCGGCGGCATGTCGGGGTGGCGCAGGATGTTGTGGGGCTGGCCGATGACTTCGGATCGGGAGAAGCCGCTGGCGGCGATGAACTCGTCGTTGCAGTAGGTGATGTGCCCCTTCAGATCCGTGTGGCTGATGATGGCCGAGCCATCCGGGATGGGGTACTCATTTTGGGTGATGGGCAGATTCTGGCGCATGACGGGTTCCTGGGCATGACTTCCAGACGTATTACGGCGTTTTCTCCATACGCTTTAGCATCTTGAGGGAGTAGAAAGTCACTTCCGGCGCGGCATTCAGCCCCTTGGCTGGACCGTGCGGCTGGTGCTGCCGACACGCCCGTCATCACTGAAGTGGATGTTGAAGAAGACGTCTGCGCTGAATTCCGGAGGCATCCGCCAATCCCACACCTCTTCCTTCTTGAGGGTGAATTGCTGGACCGAACGCGGCTTGCCGAGCAGGCGGCGGACCTGGTCCTTGGTCCACCCTGGCTGGACCCGGGCGAAGTTGGCCGGTGTGAGCACGTTTTCGAGGCTGCGCAGGATGTTGTCCGGCCCGATGGTGGCCATGAAGCACTCGGTGCCTTCCGGCTGCCGGGTGTATTCCCAGGTCACGCTGCCGTCGTCGTTGCGCCATTCGATGCCCGGTTTGCCGAGGCGGTCGCGCACGTCGAAGCCGGTGGATACCCCGGGTTTCAAATCCTTCATGGTGACCGCGTCGCAGCCCGCCAGGCCGAGGGCGGCCAGAAGGCCCAGAAACAGGTAAAACAGCCTGCGCATGGTGATTCCTTGTTGTGGATGCCGGTGCCGCCAAAGCAGGCCGGCGTGGGTACAATCCGCCCTGTTGTGGGCATGAGGCTGTGCCCATTCTGGCATGAACCCGAAACGCAGGAGGACAGACCCGTGAAACACAGTGTGAGACGACTGGCCGTGGCGGCCTGCCTGCTGGCGGGAAGCCAGGCCCTGTACGCCGACGTGGTGGTGAAGATCGGGTTTGCCGGCCCGTTGACCGGGCCGATCGCCCATGTCGGAAAGGATGAGCAGTTCGGCACCCAGCTGGCCCTGGACGACGCTAACGCCAGGGGTGTGACGCTGGGGGGCCAGAAGGTCCGGTTCGAGCTGCTGGCCGAGGATGACCAGGCCGATCCGCGCACCGCCACCACCGTGGCCCAGCGCCTTGCCGACGCCGGCGTGAAGGGGGTGGTGGGGCATGTGACCTCCGGCGCCTCCATTCCCGCCTCGCGCATCTACGAACAGTCGGGGATTCCGGCTATCACACCGTCCTCCACCAGCCCCAAGCTGACCCAGCAGAAGTTCAAGACCACCTACCGGGTCATCGCCAACGACCTGCAGCAGGGCGCTGCGATGGCCCGCTTCGCCACCGAGGTGCTCAAGGCGAAGCGCATTGCCGTGATCGATGACCGCACCGCCTACGGCCAGGGGCTGGCCGATGCTCTGGTGGACAGCCTCAAGAAGCTCGGCACGCCGCCGGTCGGGCGCGAGTTCACCAACGACAAGGCGACCGATTTCGCCGCCATCCTCACCAAGCTCAAGGCCGCCCAGCCGGACGCCATCTTCTACGGCGGCATGGACGCTCAGGGCGCGCCGCTGCTCAAGCAGATGAAGCAGCTCGGCATCACTGCCAGATACCTGGGCGGCGACGGGGCGTGCACCGCCGAGATGATCAAGATCGCCGGTGCCGCCATGAGCAGCGACGTGTACTGCACCCAGGCCGGCATCCCGATGGACAAGATGCCCGGCGGCAAGGACTTCAACGAGCGCTTCAAGAAGCGCTTCGGCGTTCCCGTGCAGCTCTATGCCCCCTACAGCTACGACGCTGCCACGGCCCTGATCGAGGCCATGAAGGCCGCCAATTCGGCCGAACCGGCCAAATACCTGCCGCAGCTGCAGAAGGTGTCCTTCAAGGGCGTCACCGGCAATGTCGCCTTCGATGCCAGCGGCGACAGCCGCGAGGGGGGCGTCACGCTCTACCAGTTTGCCAATGGCAAGTGGGAAGCCCGGCCCTGAAGTTGCTTGATTGTGTAATACCGTACAAACCAGAGGAGAAACCCGCATGAAACGCAGCCTTGTCGCCCTTGCCGTGCTCGGTCTTGGTGCATCCCTTGCCCAGGCCCAGGAAGTCATCAAGCTGGGCGTTGCCGCCCCCCTCACCGGCACCCAGGCCCATCTGGGCAAGGACATCGAGAACGGGGTCCGCCTGGCCCTCGACGAGTACAACGCCAAGGGTGTCACCCTGGGTGGCAAGAAGGTGAAGTTCGAGCTGCAGGCCGAGGATGACCAGGCCGACCCGAAGACTGCAACCACCGTGGCCCAGCGCCTCGCCGACAGCGGCGTGAAGGGGGTTGTCGGCCATCTCAATTCGGGGGCCTCCATTCCGGCCTCGCGAATTTACAACGAGGCCGGCCTGCCCCAGGTCTCGCCCGCCTCGACCAACCCCAAGCTGACCCAGCAGGGCTTCAAGGCCACCTTCCGCACCATTGCCAACGACGTGCAGCAGGGCCTGGCCATCGGCAAGTACGCAGCCACCAAGCTGGGCAAGAAGGTCGCCCTGATCGACGACCGCACGGCCTACGGCCAGGGCCTCGCCGACGAGGTGGAGAAGGCCGTCAAGGCCAATGGTGGCAGCCTCACCGGGCGCGAGTTCACCAGCGACAAGGCCACCGACTTCCTGGCCATCCTGACCCGCATCAAGGCCCAGAACCCGGACGTGATCGTCTATAGCGGCATGGACACCCAGGCCGGTCCGATGCTCAAGCAGATCAAGCAGCTCGGCATCAACGCCAAGTTCATCACCGGCGACGGCGGCTGCACCGGCGAGGTGATCAAGCTGGCCGGCGATGCCATCGGCGGCAGCGCCTACTGCACCCAGCCGGGCCTGCCCCTCGACAAGATGCCGGGCGGCAAGAACTTCAACGAGCGCTTCAAGAAGCGCTTCAATGCCGATGTGCAGATCTACGCGCCGTACTCCTACGACGCGGCCTCGGCCATCATCGAGGCGATGAAGGCGGCCAACTCCGCCGATCCGGCCAAGTACGCGCCGGCCATCGGCAAGGTGAACTTCCCCGGCGTGATCGGCACCGTGGCCTTCGACGCCAAGGGCGACATCAAGGATGGCGCGGTGACCGTGTATCAGTTCAAGTCCGGCAAGTGGGAAGCCGTGCAGTAATTGTTTCCTGATGGTGCTGTAGGCGCGGCTTCAGCCGCCCCTACAGCACCCTGCAGGGGCCGCCGCAGTTCATTCACCTCTTCCGGTCGTTTCCATGGAAACCCTTCTTCAGCAAACCGTGAACGGCCTCGTGGTGGGCAGCGTCTATGCGCTGGTTGCCCTCGGCTATACCATGGTTTACGGCATTCTCGGGCTGATCAACTTCGCCCACGGCGACATCCTGATGGTGGGCGCCCTGGTGGCCCTCGAGGCGATCCGCCTGATCCAGCTGCATGCCCCCGACCTCGGCCTGATCCCCACCCTGCTGGCCGGCCTCTCGGTGTCGGTGCTGGTGTGCATGCTGCTTGGCTACACCATCGAACGCACCGCCTACCGCCGCCTGCGCAATGCGCCGCGGCTGGCGCCGCTGATCACCGCCATCGGCGTGTCCTTCCTGCTCCAGACCATCGCCATGATCATCTGGGGCCGCAACTACCACACCTTCCCGCAACTCGTCTCCACCACGCCGCTGGAGCCGGTGGCCGGTGTCTTCATCACGCCGGTGCAGGTCGCCATCCTGGTGGTGTCGGCGCTGCTGATGGTGGCCCTGGTGCTGCTGGTCAACAAGACCCGCCTCGGCCGCGCGATGCGCGCCACGGCGGAGAACCACAAGGTGGCCAGCCTGATGGGGGTGGATACCAACAAGATCATCGCCGCCACCTTCGTGATCGGCTCAGGCCTGGCGGCGGTGGCGGGGGTGATGTTCTCGTCGAATTACGGCATCGCCCACTACGCCATGGGCTTCATGCCCGGCCTCAAGGCCTTCACGGCGGCGGTGCTGGGCGGTATCGGCAACCTGGGCGGGGCCATGCTGGGGGGGCTGGTGCTGGGGTTGGTGGAGTCCATCGGCGCCGGCTACATCGAGGACCTGAGCTTCGGCTTCCTCAACTCCAGCTACCAGGACATCTTCGCCTTCCTGATCCTCGGCATCGTGCTCATCTTCCGGCCCACCGGCCTGCTGGGCGAACGTGTCGCCGACCGTGCCTGAGGACATCGCCCCATGAATGAACTCGCCCTCGCCATCCCCTGGCTCGGCAAGCGCCACCCGGCGGCGGCCCGCTGGGTCGTCGTCGCCATCGCCCTTGGCGCGCCGCTCATCGCCATCCTGTTCGGCAAGACCTGGGTGCGCATCCTCGACTTCGCCATGCTCTACGTGATGCTGGCGATCGGGCTCAACCTGGTGGTGGGCTTTGCCGGCCTGCTCGACCTGGGCTACATCGCCTTCTACGCGGTGGGGGCTTACACCTTCGCCTTCCTGGCCTCGCCGCATTTTGACATTCACCTGCCGTTCTGGATCGTGCTGCCGATGGGGGCGGGCTTCGCGGCGCTGGCCGGCATCATCCTCGGCCTGCCCACCCTGCGTCTGCGGGGCGACTACCTGGCCATCGTGACCCTGGGCTTCGGTGAGATCGTGCGGATCTTCCTGAACAACCTGAACCACCCGATCAACATCACCAACGGGCCCCAGGGGATCAACATGATCGACCCCCTGGTGCTCTTCGGCTGGGACATTTCCAGGCCGGTGAAGATCGGCGAGGACATCACCATCAACTCGCTGTTCCTCTACTACTACGTGTTCCTGGCCTTCGTGGTGCTGTCCATCATCCTTGTCCAGCGCCTGCAGATCTCCCGGGTCGGCCGGGCCTGGGCGGCGATCCGCGACGACGAACTGGCGGCCAAGGCGATCGGCATCAATACCCGCAACATGAAGCTGCTGGCCTTCTCCCTCGGGGCCACCTTCGGCGGCGTGGCTGGCGGGCTTTTTGCGGCTTTCCAGGGCTTCGTGTCGCCGGAGAGCTTCTCGCTGATGGAGTCCATCGCGGTGCTCACCATGATCGTCTTCGGCGGCATGGGCAACCTGGCTGGGGTGATCGTCGGGGCGCTGGCCCTCACGGCGCTGCCCGAGGTGCTGCGCCATGTGGCCGTGCCAGTGCAGCAGGCGGTGTTCGACCGGGTGATCCTGGATCCGGAAGTGCTGCGCATGCTGCTGCTGTCCCTGGCCATGATCCTGATGATGCTGCTCCGGCCGTCCGGCATGATCCCGGCCTACAGCCGCTACTCCCGCCCCGAACTGGTGGTGGGCAAGGCGGCCGGGGAGGCGCGCAAGTGATCACGCTGCTTGACGCGAGAAACGTCACCAAGCGCTTCGGCGGCCTCACCGCCTTGTCCGATGTGTCGCTGACCATCCGCAAGGGCGAGGTGTACGGCCTGATCGGCCCCAACGGCGCCGGCAAGACCACCTTCTTCAACGTGTTGACCGGCGCCTATGTGCCCGACGGCGGCGAGCTGGTCTTCAACGGCACCGAACTGCCCAGCGGCAAGCCCGAGCAGGTGGTGGCCGCCGGCATCGCCCGCACCTTCCAGAACATCCGCCTGTTCCGCGACATGACCGCCCTCGAGAACGTGATGGCGGGCCACCACATCCGCTCGCGGGCCAACCCGCTCTCCATCCTGCTGCAGACGCGGAAGGCCAAGGAGGAGGAACGCCTGATCACCGAGCGGGCCTTCGAGCTGTTGCGCTACGTGGGCATCGAGCGTTTTGCCGACACGGTGTCGAAGAACCTCTCCTACGGCGACCAGCGGCGCCTGGAGATTGCCCGGGCGCTGGCCACCGAGCCACAGCTGCTGGCCCTCGACGAACCGGCCGCCGGCATGAACGCCACCGAGACCGCCCGCCTGCGCGAGCTGGTGCAGACCATCCGCCACGACGGCGTCACCGTGCTCCTCATCGAACACGACGTGAAGCTGGTGATGGGCCTGTGCGACCGTCTCGCGGTGCTCGATTTCGGCCGCAAGATCGCCGAGGACGTGCCTGCCGTGGTGCAGAAGAACGACGCCGTGATCTCCGCCTACCTGGGTGGCCACGGTACTGCGGGAGCTGCCGCATGAGCGCCACCCCCATCCTGCAACTGCGTGACACCCGGGTGGCCTACGGCGCCATCGAGGCGGTGAAGGGCATCAGCCTGGCGCTGGCGCCCGGCGAGCTGGTGTCCCTGATCGGCGCCAACGGCGCCGGCAAGACCACCACCCTCAATGCCATTGCCGGCACCCTCAACACCAGCGGCGGCGAGATCCTCTACGACGGCAAGTCCATCGACAAGCTGCCGGCCCACAAGCGCCTGCGCCAGGGCCTGGCCCTGGTGCCGGAGGGGCGCGGCATCTTCACCCGCCTGACCGTCGAGGAAAACCTGCGCATGGGGGCCTACTGCCGGCGCGACCAGGATGCGGTGGATGCCGACATGGAGCGCATTTTCAGCATGTTGCCGCGGGTCAAGGAGCGCCTGCAGCAGGTGGCGGGCACCCTCTCCGGCGGCGAGCAACAGATGGTGGCGATCGGCCGGGCGCTGCTGTCGCGGCCGCGCCTGCTGCTGCTGGACGAGCCCTCGATGGGGTTGGCGCCCCTGGTGGTGGAGAAGATCTTCGAGGTGATCCGTTCGGTGGCTGCTGACGGGGTGACCATCCTGCTGGTGGAGCAGAACGCCAACCTGGCCCTGGAGTTTTCCAGCCGCGCCTACGTGATGGAGTCGGGCTGCATCACCCTGAGCGGCTCCGGTGCCGATTTGTTGGCCGACCCCAAGGTGCGGGCCGCTTATCTGGGTGAGTGAGCCCGGCGGATGAGGGGTATCGGCCCCTCCTCGCGGGGTGGCGAACCGGCGGCCGCTGGCTAAGCTGAAAGTGCTGCGCAGCAGGTACTTCCCAACATCATGGCCATTTCATCCGTCAGCTCCGCCTCATCCGCCAGCGCCTGGTCGGCTGCCAGCCGAGCCAGTGGCAGCGGCTTGAGTGCTGAAGAGCAGCGCATCGTCGACAAGCTGGCACAGCGCGACAAGGAAGTCCGGGCCCACGAGCAGGCCCATCTGTCGGCAGCCGGCGGCTTGGCCACCAGCGGCGCCAGCTACACCTACGAGACCGGCCCGGACGGGCGCCGCTATGCGGTGGGTGGCGAGGTCGGCATCGACGTATCCCCTGGCCGGACACCGGAGGACACCCTGGCCCGGGCCCAGCAGATCCAGGCCGCTGCGCTGGCGCCGGCCGACCCTTCCGGGGCCGACCGGCAGATCGCCGCCCAGGCGGCGCGCATGGCGGCCACAGCACGCATCGAGCTGGCCCGCCAGGACTCCGGCAGCGCGACCGTTGCGGCACCTGCTGCTGCAGATGCTGACAGCGCCGAGTCGGCGGCATCGACCTCCGCCGCGGCGTCCTCCCGGGCCGATGCCTACCAGCGCATTGGCAGCATGCAGAGCCCGGCCGGCGGTGGCATCGACACCTACGCCTGAATTTCCGGCTGCGGCTGTCAGGCCCTGCACGTCCATTCCACCAGTTGCCAGCGTCCCGGGACGATCTGCCACGGCACGTAGCTGAACGGGCCCTGTCCGCCCAACTGGAAGGTCTCGTGGTCACTCACCGTCAAGCTGCCGCCGTGCCAGAAGCGGGCCAGGGTCGCGTCCAGATCGTCCCTGCCGTCCAGCGCCATGGCCTCCATGCATTGCGGTTCGCGCTCCGTGGACACCACGTCGTGGTAGCTTGCCCAGGGCTGCATCTCCAGATGGCGGCGCAGCAGCTCGGACCAGTTGCCTGCGGGGGCGGGGATCTGTCCGAGCACGTTGGAAAAGAGGATGGCCGAATCCGGGAAGGCTGCCGCAAGCCGGGCGAGGCCCTCGGGGCCGGCCAGGCAGTCCAGCGCCATGAAGCGCAGCCGGCCGGCATCCGGCCGCCTGCCCAGCCACCAGCGGGCGAGCGGGTCGGGCTCCAGCGCCACCACCTCGTCGAAGCGCGCCAGGAAGCCGGCCGGCAGTGCGTGGCCGGCATTCGGCCCGACCAGCACCAGCTGGCGGCGGCCGGGCTGCCAGTTGTTCAACCAGCCCGCCACCACGCGATGGAAGCCGGCCCACAGCCCGTGCCGATGGCGGAGGGCACGCAAGTGGTAGACCAGCCCGCCGCTCGGGTGCAGCAGCTGATCGCGCAGGGGTGGCAGGGAAGGTGTCACGACGCATCCGCGAAGGTGTGAGGCCGGGATTATGCGGGATGGGGCTGGTCAGGCGCCTCCAGGCAATGCGATCCTCCGGCCCTGGCATTGATATTGGCGAACGGGAGATCGGAATGAAGGACCCTCTGCACGAGGAACAGTTGTCGACGCAAGCGGTATTCGAGGGACGCCTGTTGAAGGTCTATCGGGATGAGGTCCGGCTGCCGGACGGCAGCATCGGTGGCCGCGAGTACGTGAAGCATCCCGGGGCGGTGGTGGTCATCCCGGTGCTGGCCGATGGCCGCCTGGTCTTCGAGCGGCAGTTCCGCTACCCGGTGGGGCGGGCCTTCCTGGAACTGCCCGCGGGCAAGATCGATCCGGACGAGGACATCCTGGCCTGCGCCCGGAGGGAACTGCAGGAAGAGACCGGTTACGTCACCGAAGACTGGCGTTACCTGGGAGTGATGCACCCCTGCATCGGCTACTCCGATGAGAGCATCGAGATCTTCCTGGCCCGTGGCCTGGAGCATGTCGGCCACGCCTGGGATGAAGGGGAGTTCCTGGAGATCCTGACCCTCAGCGTGGAGGAGGCCCGCGCTGCAGTGTTTGACGGGCGGATCACCGACGCCAAGACAATCACCGCCTTGTACTGGGCGGAGCGGGAGCTCTCGTGATCTGATCGCCGGCCGGGGCAGGGGCTTCAAGCAAGCGGGGCGCGCAGGCGCCCCGCTTGCTTTTGAGCGTTCATAAGAAAATGATTAAATTCACTTGAAATGTGCAAAATGCACATTTAGAATGCGAGCAATCATGTTGCACAGAGTTTCGCCATGAGTACCGGGCCGACCGATCTGCCTGGAGATTCCGCGATGTCGGGCGATCAGGCGCTGGCGGACGCCTTGCGCGCCGTGCTTGGACCCGTGGCACGTCTGGCGCTGGCAAAGGGGGTGCCGTTCGCGGCACTGGAAGAAATGTTGAAGGAGGCCGTCGTGGATGAAGCGTTGAATGCCCAGTCGGCGCAGGCAAATGCACGTCTGGTCAGCCGCATCAGCGTGGCCACCGGCCTCAACCGGCGTGAAGTGACCCGCCTGACCCGCCGCCAGCGCACCGCGCGTGCGGTACGCCAGTCACCGGTGGCGGAAGTCTTTGCCCGATGGCAGACAGACCCGCGTTACCTGGATGCGGGAGGCCTGCCGCGATCGCTGCCCCGCGTGGCAGGTGACGCCGCGACGCCGAGCTTCGAGGGCCTGGCCCAGTCCGTGACCCGTGATGTGCATCCGCGCAGCCTCCTGGACGAGTTGTGCCGCCTGGGCGTGGCGCGGATGGCCGAGGGTTCGGATGAGGTCATGCTGGTACGCAACGCCTTTGTGCCGAGCGATGCGCAGGCTGCCATGCTGGGCTTTCTCGGCGACAACGTGGGAGACCACCTGGCGGCGGCGGTCGCCAACGTGCTCGCGACAGAGCCCCCCCATTTCGAGCAGGCGGTATTTGCCGATGACTTGTCGGCCGAGTCCATCGAGGTCGTCCGGGATTTCGTCCTGACCCAGTGGAACGCCCTGATGAAGTCTGCCGTGCCTCTGCTCGAAGGTCTCATCGAGCAGGACCAACAGGCCGGCCGCAAGCAGGACCAGCGCCTGCGCATCGGCCTCTACAGCTACGCCGACGTGGCGGCCCCCCTTCCTCCCCCTGATTCCGTGGAGTCTGAACGTGACTGAAAGCCGCCAGCCTGCTGCCTTCAACATCCTTTTCCGCTGGGCTGCCCGCCTCGCCGCTGCCGGTGTGCTGGCGGCCTGTGGTGGGGGCGGAGGCGGAAGTGACCTCGCCGGCGTCGGCACGGGAGGCACCGGAACAGTGTCCAGTGCCGTGACGGTGGGCTCCATCGCCGGCTTCGGCTCGGTCATCGTTGCTGGCGTCCGCTTTGACGACAGCACGGCCCGCGTGGCGGACGAAGACGGCAACACCCGCAGCCGCAGCGACCTGCGCCTGGGCATGGTGACAACCATCACCGGCACGGCGGATTACGTCGCCGGCACCGGCAAGGCCAGCCAGATCGTGTATGGCAGCGAGATCCTCGGCCCCATCGACAGCGTCGATCTGGCCGGCGGCCACTTCAAGGTGCTCGGGGCCACGGTCAGCATCAAGCCCGCCACGGTCTTCGATGAAGGGCTGGCCGGCTTGCCGGCGCTGCATCCCGGCGCTGTCGTCGAGGTGTACGGCGCCTACAACGCCGCCACCGGGTCTTACACGGCGACCCGCATCGAGTCCCGCCTCAGCGCGAGCCGTTACCGCCTGCGCGGGCCGGTGAGCGGGCTGGACATCAGTCAGCGCCGCTTTGTACTGGCCGGCGTGGCAATCGACTACCGCTCCGTACCCGATGCCCAGATTGCGGGCCTGGCCGACGGGCAGATCCTGCGGGTTTCGGCCGCCACCGGGCCTGCCGCTGGCGTCTGGCGCATCGACGCCATCGAAGGCGCCCGCCGCGCGCCGCTGGCGGATGGCGAGGCCAAGATCGAGGGCAGCATTGCCACTCTCCTGTCAGCCGGGCGGTTCGTGGTGGATGGCGTGACGGTGGATGCCTCCGGCGCCCGTATCGAGGGTGTCCTCGCGGTCGGACTGCGGGTCGAGGCCGAAGGCGTGGTGCGCAGCGGGGTGCTGATGGCCAAGGAAGTGGAAGTGGGGGATGAAGGTGAGTCGAACGACGAGGCCTTCGAACTGACCGCCCTGATCGAGGCCTTCGAGCCGGCGACCCAGCGTTTCGTGCTGCGCGGACAGGCTGTCGATGCAAGCGGGGCGGTGCGCTTCGAGGGCGGCAGCCGGGCCGCTCTGGCCAACGGCCGCAAGGTCGAACTGAAAGGCTGGTTCGACGCAAGCCGTGGCGTGATCGTCGCCACCCTCATCCACTTCGAAGACTAGTTTGGGTGCGTTCGCCACCGCGGGCGCCGCAATGGAGGAAGCGACATGAAGACTTATCGCAAGACCCTGACCGGCGCACTCGCGCTGGCCCTGCTGGGGGCGGCCAGTGCGTACGCGGCCCCGCCGGCCGGACGGCTGCTGGCCGCCCAGTGCGCCCAGTGCCATGGCACCAACGGCCAGGCGGTCTCCGGCATGGAGAAGCTGGCCGGTGAGAGCGAGCGGGAAATCTACAACGAGTTGATCGAGATGAAGGCCAAGCTCAAGCCCGACGAGATCATGCACCGCCAGGCCGCAGGCTACACCGACGCGCAGATCCGCCTGATCGCCCGCTATTACGCATCCCTCGGCAAGACCGGCAGCACCGGCTCGAGAGGGAGCTCCTCCACCAGCCGCAAGTCGCGGGACGACTGAGCCCACCGCACAGAAAGGGAGAAATGATGTTCTCGCATAATCGTCGCAAGCTTCTGCAGGCTTCCGGAGCCCTGGTGGCCACAGGCGCCCTGTCCGCCACCACCCCTGCCCAGGCTGCCGCCCCGCGGGTCGTCGTGATCGGTGGCGGCTTTGCCGGTGCCACCGTGGCCAAGTACGTCCGGATGTGGAATCCGGCCATCCAGGTGAGCCTGGTGGAGCCCAACCCCGGCCATGTCTCGTGCATCCTCAGCAACCTGGTGATGACCGGCGCGGTGGGCATGAGCACCATCACCCTGCGCTATGACAACCTGCGCAGCAAGTACGGTGTCAACATCGTGGCCGATCGGGCCGTCAGCATCGATCCGGTCAGCCGGGTGGTCCTCACCGCCAACGGATCCAGGCTGCCCTACGACAAGCTGGTGTTGGCGCCGGGCATCGATTTCGACAGCATCCCCGGGCTCGACAGCGCCGTGCTTCCCCACGCCTGGCAGGCCGGCCCGCAGACTCTGGCGCTCAAGGCCCAGCTGGATTCCGTGCCGGCGGGTGGCACCTTCGTGATGTCCATCCCCAAGGCGCCTTACCGCTGCCCGCCGGGGCCCTACGAGCGCGCCTGCCTGCTCGCCGACAGCCTGCTGCGTCGCCGCCGTGCCGGCAGGGTCATCGTGCTGGACGCCAACTCCGACGTGGTGGCCGAGCCCCACACCTTCCACACGGCCTTCCAGACCACCTACGCAGGGGTGATCGACTATCGGCCGAACTCCGAGGTCCTGTCGGTGGATTGGGCGGGCAAGAAGGTCGTCACCAACTGGGAGTCCGTGCCCTTCGATGCGGCCAACATCATCCCGCCCCAGCGTGCGGGCAAGCTGGTGGCCGCCGCCGGACTTCTCGGCAGCGACCCGGCCACCCGCTGGGCGCCGGTCAACCCCCTCAGCTACGAATCCAGGGTGGTTCCCAATGTGCACGTGATCGGCGATTCCCAGGGGACCGGCCAGCCCAAGTCCGGCCACATGGCCAACGCTCAGGCCAAGGTCTGCGCCGATGCGCTGGTGCGTTACTTCGCCGGCGAGCAGCCCGACCCCGCGCCGATGACGAGCTCGGCCTGTTACAGCCCGATCACCGCCACCACCGCCTCGTGGCTGACCGTGGTGTTTGGCTACGATGCCGCCAGTGGCCTGATGAAGCCGGTGGCCAACACCCTGGCGGAGGCGCCGGCGCCCACTGCCGGCCACTACAAGGACATGTTCGGCTGGGCGAAGAACTTGTTTGCCGACAGCTTCAGCTGAAGCGTCGGGGGCGCTGCCGGCGGCGGAGCGACCTGGCTGGCGCGGGGGGCCTCCGTGGCGGCTCAGGCCCGCGGCGTCCGGCCCGCCGCCTGTGCCCGCGGCGCCGGCAGGCCTGCCAGCAGGGCCTGCATGCAGCAATACAGCACCGCGGCATTGAGCAGGTGCCAGCCCACATGGGTGCCGGCGGGCCACAGGCCGCACAGCAGCGTGTCGCTGGCCCGGCAGGCCAGGCTGAGGACGAACAGCCCGGCCGCCTTGGCCAGCCAGCGGGCCGCGGCCGGCTGGGCCTGGCGGGTTGCCACCGCACACCACAGCAGCAGCACGAACGGCGGCAGGTAGATCTCCGAGCCGTTCAGAGGGAGCGGCGGCAGGGCCCGTGTCGCCCCGACGAAGACGGCCGCCAGCGCCACGAAGACAGCCGTTCCCGCGCCGGCCCTGGCGTTGCCCGCGCCCTGCAGGCGAACCTGCAAGCGCTGATGGAAGACCAGCACGAACAGCGCGATGAAGGCGATGTCCAGCAGTGCCGCCCAGCGCGTGGCCAGCGTATGGAAGACCAGGCTGCCCGCGCCGATGGCGAAGATCAGCCCGCTGAGCCCTTGCAGATCCCGTCCCCGGCCACGGCTGCGCTGCCACAGCAAGGCCGCGACCAGCAGGAAGCCCAGGTTGCTGACCGCGTTGAGGGGCTCCGACCACAGGCTGGCGTCGGTGCGCTCGCAGTACAGATCAATGGGCTCCGCCCAGTTCATGCCGCTTCGGCACCGCTGCGGCGGCAATGGAACTGCCGCCACCAGGTTGCGAAGCAGCACAGCCCCAGCACCAGATAGGTGGCCATGCTGCCGGCCAGGCCGCCGGGGGTGTCCCACAGGGCCGGCGCCACCACGCCGGCGGTGAGCGCGCCCACCAGCATCTGCAGGAAGCTCTGGCAGCTGGCGGCAAGGCCGCGGTGGGTGGGGAAGTGATCGAGGGCCAGCAAGGTCAGGCTGGGCATTGCGACGGCCATGCCGAAGTTGTACAGCACGATGGGCAGCACCGACTGGGGCAGGCCCGGCTGCATCAGGAAGCTGACCGCCAGGTTGGCGACGGCGGCCAGCAGCATCAGGGCAAAGCCCAGGGCGATGGTGCGCGGCGGCGGCAGGCGGCCGGCCAGGCGGGCCGACAGGGCCGAGCCGCACATCATGCCCATCACCCCGGGGATGAACATCCAGCCGAACTCAGTCTCGCCCAGCCCCAGGTGGCGCATCAGGAACACCGGGGCCGACAGCACATAGATGAAGAAGCCGTTGAAGTTGAGCCCCACCGCGAAGGTCAGCAGCAGGAAGCCCGGCGTCGTGAACACCTGGCCGTAGCGCCGCGCCAGGGGCCCCGGGTGCAGCGGCTGGCGTGCTGCCGGCGAATGGGTCTCGGGCAGCTTCCAGGCGGTGAGGGCGGCCAGGGCGAGGCCGAGCAGGGCCAGGAAGACAAAGATGGCGCGCCAGCCGAAGGCGGTGTGGATCCACCCGCCCAGCACCGGAGCAATCGCCGGCCCGATGGCGAAGGCCATGCTCACGTGGCTCATCAGGCGCTGGGCGCGGGGGCCCTCCATCAGGTCGCGGACGATGGCCCGTCCCACCACCATGCCGGCGCCCGCGCTGATGCCTTGCAGGGCGCGGCCGACCAGCAGGGCCTCGATGCTGGTGGCCAGCACGCAGACCACCGAGGCCAGCATGAACAGCAGCATCGACACCAGGATCACCGGTTTGCGGCCCCAGGCGTCGGAAAAGGCGCCGTGCCACAACACCATGATGCCCATTGGCAGCATGTACGCGGTGAGGGTCTGCTGGACCTGTACCGGGTCGGCCTGCAAGTCGCTGCCGATGGCGTGCAGCGCCGGCAGGTAGGTGTCGATCGAAAAGGGACCGACGGTGGCGAGCGCCGCGAGGAGCATCGCCAGTTGGGCGTAAGGCATCGGGGAATTCCGGAAAGGGGGCGGGGCACCCGGGGCAGGCTGGATCACCTTCAGCCCGGCGGGTCGTGCGGCAAGTGCCGTCGGGCGGCCGGGAGGCGCTTACTCGACGGAGTGGATACTGTCGACGTAGTAGCCGGTTTCACCAAAGCAGGTGGACGGTACGCCCACGTGCTGGTCGTAGGACAAGGCCACACGCTTGCCCATCAAGGTGTTGATGCTGGCCGCCACCTTGTCGTCGCGCACCGTGAACTTGAATATCTCCGGCAGGCTGCCGGGGATCGCGACGATCGCCAGCTCGCCCTCCCAGGTCTTGCACAGCCAGCCCTTCTGGGAAAACTTCTGCACGTAGCCGGCCCGCTCGCCGGATGAGTAGCTCCAGCTGAGGACCAGCCAGGTGTAGCCGGCGAACAGGCCGGCCAGCACGATCACGCAGCCGATGAGCCAGAGCAGCCACTTCGACGAGCGCGGTGCGGTGGCGGGGAAGGACGATGGCACTGAAGTACTCCTGAGGGATTTAGGGGGTGGTGCCCGGGCCGCGCCGGCTCTGCACCGCCTCGGCCACATGGGGGGCGCAGACAGTATCGACGCCGTTCATGTCTGCAATTGTACGCGCGACCTTCAGGATCCGATGGTAGCCGCGGGCCGACAGGCCGAGCCGGTCGATGGCGCTGGCCAGCAGCCGCGCGCCGCCGGCGTCGGGCATGCACCAGCGGTCGATCTCGGCACCGGCCAGCAGCGCGTTGGGTTTGCCCTGGCGGGCCTGCTGCAGAGCCCGGGCCGCGGCGATCCGCTCGCGGACGGTGGCCGAGGCCTCGCCCGGGGCTGCCGACTGCAGTTCGCTGGCCGGCAGGGCTGGCACCTCCAGCATCAGGTCGATGCGGTCGAGCAGCGGGCCGGAGAGTTTGTGGTGGTAGCGGGCGATCTGCTCCGGCGTGCACCGGCAGCGTCCGTCCGGGTGCCCGTGGTAGCCACAGGGGCAGGGGTTCATCGCCGCCACGAGCTGGAAGCGGGCCGGAAACTCGGCCCGCCGGGCCGCCCGCGAGATGGTGATGTGGCCACTCTCGAGGGGCTCGCGCAGGGCCTCCAGCACGCGCTTCTCGAACTCGGGCAGTTCATCCAGGAACAGCACCCCGTTGTGGGCCAGGCTGATCTCGCCGGGGCGCGGCGTGCTGCCGCCGCCCACCAGGGCCGCGGTGGACGCGGAGTGGTGCGGCGCGCGCAGCGGCCGGAGGCTCCACAGCCCGGGATGGAAGCTGCCCTCCACCGACAGGATGGCGGCGCTCTCCAGCGCTTCGTCGTCGCTCATCGGCGGCAGGAGGCCGGCCAGGCGCTGGGCCAGCATCGACTTGCCGGTGCCGGGCGGGCCGAAGAGCAAGAGTGAATGCTGGCCGCTGGCGGCCACCTCGAGGGCCCGGCGGGCCTGCAGCTGGCCCTTCACGTCGGCCAGGTCGGGGTAGGCCGGCGGAGCCGCCAGCGGCTCGCCGGCATAGGCGGGCAGCGGGGTGTGGCCGCACAGGTGGGCGGCAACGGCGAGCAGGCTGGCGGCGGGCAGCAGGCGCACGCCGTGCACCAGGGCCGCCTCGGGGGCGTTGGCGGCGGGCAGGATCAGGGTGCGCCCGCTGCTGCAGGCCTGGCGCGCCAGGGCCAGGGCGCCGCGCACCGGGCGGAGCTCGCCGGTGAGGGACAGCTCGCCGGCAAATTCATAGCGGGCCAGCCCGTCGGCAGGGATCTGCCCGGAGGCGGCGAGGATGCCGAGGGCGATCGGAAGGTCGAAGCAGCCGCCCTCCTTGGGCAGGTCGGCGGGCGCCAGGTTCACGGTGATGCGCCGCTGCGGGAATTCAAAGCAGGCGGTCTGCAGCGCGGCGCGGACCCGGTCGCGGGCTTCGCGCACCTCCACGTCGGGCAGGCCGACCAGGGTGAAGGCCGGCAGGCCGTTGGCCAGGTGCACTTCGACGGTGACCTCCGGGGCGAGGAGGCCGACCAGGGCACGGCTTGTCAGGAGAGCCAGGCTCACGGCATGTCCCAGAATGGGTAAAGCCGGGAGTGTAGCCGGGACCGGCGCCCGGCGGTATCAGCCTGTCATGCCTCAGGGGGCATCGCGGAAGGCTTCGACGGCGATCAGCAGGCGGACTTCGTCGCTCACCGACGGAATGTTCTTGCTCATGCCGAACTCCGAACGCTTGATCCGGGCGGTGATGTCGGCGCCGCAGGTCTCGCGCTTGTTGAGGGGGTGCGGGGCACAGTGGAAGCGCGCCAGGGTGAGGGTGACCGGGCGGCTCACGCCGAGCAGGGTCAGCGTGCCTTCGGCGGCCACCGGCTTGTCGCCCTCGAAGCGCAGCTGCTCGGACTTGAAGCTGATCACCGGGAACTCGGCGGTGTTGAAGAATCCCTCGCCACGCATGTTTTCGTTCCATTTGGCGAAGCCCATGTCAATGGACGCCGCGTCGATGCTGACCTCCACCGATCCCTTGCGGGCGGCGCTGTCGAGGATGATCTTGCCGCTGGTCTTGTTGAAGCGGCCGCGCTGGGTGGAGAAACCCAGGTGGTCCGTCTCGAAGAGCGGGAAGGTGTGGTTGCTGTCGATGGTGTAGTTGACGGGTGCTGCCAGGGCCGGGGCGGCGCAGAGGGCCAGCAGGGCGAGGATGGGTTTCAAGCGGGGCTCCTTGGGGCGAGGGGAAGGCCGGGGTGAAGGACAGGCGGGCTCGGCGAGGCCGCAGCTGCAAAGACAAGGGGCGCCGGAGCGCCCCTGGGTCGACCGCCGGGCGGCGGGGTGGTTCAGACCCCCGCTGCAGGCGGGCGCGAAGCCAGCTCGGCTTCCAGGCGGGCAACCCGGTGCTCAAGCTCGGTGAGCTTCTCGCGGGTGCGGATGAGGACTTCCTTCTGCACTTCGAATTCTTCGCGGGTGACCAGGTCGAGCTTGGAGAAGCCGCTGGCGAGCAGGGCCTTGGCGTTCTTCTCGATGTCTTTCGCGGGGCTGCTGGCGAGCAGTTCGGACACCTTTGCGCCGAGTTCGTCGAGGATCCTGGGATTGGCCATGGCTGCGTACCTCCTGAAAATGGGGAATCCGGGGTGGGCCGCAGGGGGCGGCCCGGTTTGAATGAAAGTTTAGCACCGGCCTGGAGGATGGGCGGCCGGCGTGCGCGCACCAAATCGGCGCCCGTTATTGGTGCATGATGCCAACTTGGTGCGCGCATCAATTTTCCTGCAACGCAGCAGATGCCCGGATTCTCGCGCATCTGCTTGAAAGCATATGTTTTTTACAAACTGGCACATCGATTGCTAAATGTGATTCGCCAACTTTGATTACCAGGAGAATCTCCATCATGCGCAAGACCGTCATCGCCTCCGCCCTGATCGCTGCTGCCAGCATCGTTCTCCCGACCCTGGCTCATGCCCAAGCGGCTGCGCCGGCTCCCGAGCACACCTTCACCAGCAACATCGGCTTCGCCTCCGAGTATGTCTACCGTGGCATCGGTCAGACCAACCGCAAGCCGGCTGTGCAGGGTGGTTTTGATTACGCGCATTCCAGCGGCCTGTATGTGGGCACCTGGGCGTCCAACGTGTCCTGGCTGACCGACGGCAACTCCACCGTCAGCAACAGCCTCGAGATGGACTTCTACGGTGGCTTCAAGAACACCGTCGGCGACTTCGGCTACGACGTGGGTCTGCTGCAGTACTTCTACCCGGGCACCGGCTACGGCAACAACCCGAACACCCTGGAAGGCTACGTGGCCGGGACTTACAGCATCCTGACCCTGAAGTACTCCCACTCCTTCAGCGACCTGTTCGGCTGGGTTGGTTCGCGCAACTCCGGCTACCTGGACCTGACCGCCAACTACGAGCTGGTCCCCAGCGTGAACCTGGTCGCCCACGTGGGCCGCCAGAAGGTGAACGGCAATTCGTCCGACGGCGCCTCCTACACCGACTACAAGCTCGGCGTGACCAAGGACTTCAGCGGCACCGTGGTCGGCCTCAGCTACGTCACCACCAATGCCTCCAGTGTCTGGTACACCAACCTGCTGGGCAAGGATCTGGGCAAGGACCGCGTGGTTCTGTCCATCACCCGTACTTTCTAATTCCCGCAACCGCACGGCGGCCGCCCGTCGGCCGTCGGTCTGAGGATCCAAGCCATGAAACTCGTTACTGCCATCATCAAGCCCTTCAAACTCGACGAAGTGCGTGAAGCCCTCTCCGCCATTGGCGTGCAGGGCATCACCGTGACCGAAGTCAAGGGCTTCGGCCGCCAGAAGGGTCATACGGAGCTGTATCGCGGCGCCGAATACGTGGTCGATTTTCTGCCCAAGGTGAAGATCGAGGCCGCCGTGAAGACCGAAATCCTCGATCAGGTCATTGAAGCCATCGAAAAATCCGCCAGCACCGGCAAGATCGGCGACGGCAAGATCTTCGTGTTCGACCTGGAGCAAGCCATTCGTATCCGTACCGGCGAATCCGGTGCCGAAGCGCTATAAAAGGGAGCCTTCAATCATGAGAAAAATCGTCACAGCCCTGCTGACCACCCTGGCGGTCAGCTTCGCGGGCAGTGCGTTGGCCGACGACAAGGAAGCCCCTGTCGCGCCGGCCGCCGCGCCTGCCGTCGCCGCCCCGGCTGCCGCCGCGGCGGAAGCCAAGCCGGCTGAAGCGCCGGTTGCCGCTCCGGCAGCCGAAGCCAAGGTAGAGGCCGCTGCTGCGCCCGCCGAGGCTGCCGCTCCGGCCCCCGTTCCCAACAAGGGTGACAACGCCTGGATCATCGTCGCCTCGGCGATCGTGATCATGATGTCCATCCCCGGCCTGGCCCTGTTCTACGGTGGCCTGGTGCGTGCCAAGAACATGCTGTCGGTGCTCCTGCAGGTGTTCACGGTGTTCTCGCTGATCACCTTCCTGTGGGTCCTGTACGGCTACTCCGTGGCCTTCACCGAGGGCAATGCCTTCTTTGGTGGCCTGGACAAGGTCCTGCTCAAGGGCATCACGCCGGACTCCGTCGCCGCCACCTGGACCAAGGGCGTGGTGATCTCCGAGTTCATCTACGTGATCTTCCAGGGTGCCTTTGCCGCCATCACCGTGGCCCTGATCCTCGGCGCCTTCGCCGAGCGCATCAAGTTCTCCGCCGTGCTGCTGTTCTCGGTGCTGTGGTTCACCTTCAGCTACCTGCCGATGGCGCACATGGTGTGGTACTGGGCGGGCCCGGATGCCTACACCTCTGCCGAAGCTGCCGAGGCCGCCAACGCGACCGCAGGCTTCCTGTTCCAGAAGGGCGCCCTCGACTTCGCCGGCGGCACCGTGGTGCACATCAACGCCGCCGTTGCCGGCCTGGTGGGTGCCTTCATGGTGGGCAAGCGCATCGGTTACGGCCGTGAGTCCTTCGCCCCGCACAGCCTGACCCTGACCATCGTCGGCGCCTCGCTGCTGTGGGTGGGCTGGTTCGGCTTCAACGCCGGTTCTGCCCTGGAAGCCAACGGCGTTGCCGCCCTGGCCATGGTCAACACCTGGGTGGCCACCGCTGCTGCGGCCCTCTCCTGGCTGTTTGCCGAATGGATCATCAAGGGCAAGCCGTCCGGCCTGGGCGCTGCATCCGGTGCCGTTGCCGGCCTGGTGGCGATCACCCCGGCGGCTGGCGTGGTCGGCGTGGTCGGTGCGATCGTGATCGGCCTGCTGGCTGGCGTGGTCTGCCTGTGGGGTGTGAATGGCCTGAAGCGTCTGCTCGGCGCCGACGACTCCCTCGACGTGTTCGGCGTGCATGGCGTCGGCGGCATCATGGGTGCCATCCTGACCGGCGTGTTCGCCTCCCCGTCCCTGGGTGGTGCCGGCGTGTGGGACTACGTGGCCAACAAGGTTGCCGACGGCTACTCCATCAGCGACCAGGTCATCATCCAGGCCACCGCGGTCGGCGTGACCATCGTCTGGTCTGCCGTGGTTGCCTTCATCGCCTACAAGCTGGTGGACATGTTCATCGGTCTGCGGGTGCCGGAAGACGAAGAGCGGGAAGGTCTCGACATCACCTCCCACGGCGAAACCGCCTACCACCAGTAAGATCGGTAGTCCTTCGCAGTATGGCAACGGGCGCTTCGGCGCCCGTTGTCGTTTCAGGCGGCGTCGGGCTTGCTGCCGCGATGGGGCGCCTTGCGATCGGATTTCTTCTTCAGGCCAAGGGCGGCCAGCTCGTCGGAGTCTTCACCGTAGAGCGCCTTGATCTGGTTCTTGGCACCGAGGATGGCCTCGTGGAATTCCCACTGGGTGGCCACCGCCGCGTCGCGGGCGGCAGCCAGGGTGTTCTGGGCCACGATCTCGGCGTCCTGGGCGGCGCGGTAGCGGGTATGGACGGCGCTGATGACCTCGAGGGCGAAGGCCGGGTTGGCGGGCTGGTAGACCGGGATGTTGCGCAGGCCGACCAGGGCTTCTTCGTCGGCCTGCAGGATGTCGGCGGAGAGGCGCTTGCGTGCGGGGCTGGACATGGTGGTTTTCCGGGAGTGGTGGTGGGAGGGCTTATGCTATTTGATTCTTGTGTGGTTGCGTTGGTGCTTGCTTGATAAATTGTATGTCATGGTGTGGGGCGGGTTGCCTGTGTCATGGGAATGGGTGCCCGTCCTGAGGGTTCTCCTTTTTTTCGCGTTGGATTGGCCGGGATTTCGCCCCGGCGGGCGACTCACTTCTTTGCTTCGCCAAAGAAGTAAGCAAGAAAGGCGACCCGCCTCCCCGGTCATTCGCTGCGCGAATGACTCCCCTGCGCTGCTCACGGCAGGCGGCCGGCGCGGAACTCGCCCTGCGGGCTCAGACAGCCGCGCCGGACTACCCCGCCTGCCGTTCCGCTGCTCGGCGGGTCGGAACGGGCCTTTTTCCAAGCACCGAGCCTCTACGGAAAATCCGGCGGATGCGAGGCGCTGGGTTTTGCTTTTCTCGTTGGAAGCCAGCCTCGGCTTCAGCAAACGCGCGGTGTTTGCGAAAAGCCCGTTCTGACCCGCCGAGCAGCGGAGTATCGGGCGGGGCCTTCCGGCGCGGCTGTCTGAGGAGGCGCAGCCGACGAGTTCCGCGCCGGCCGCCCGATGCGAGCAGCGCAGGGGAGTCGTCCGCAACGCGGACGACCGGGGAAGCCGGGTCGCCTTTCTTTGCCCCTTTCTTTGGCGACGCAAAGAAAGGGGTCGCCCGCCGGGGCGAAATCCCGGCCAATTCAACGTAAAACAACGGAACGCCGCCCAGCAAAGAAGCCTGACCACAAGAGCACCGACAGCCTCTCCCACGCCATCGGCACGCGCTCCCATGGCATCAGCACGCCCTCCCGTGGCATCAGCACGCCCTCCCATTGCATCGGCACACGCTCCCATGGCATCAGCACGCGCTCCCATGGCATCAGCACGCGCTCCCATGGCATCGGCACGCCCTCCCATGGCATCAGCACGCGCTCCCATGGCATCGGCACGCCCTCCCATGGCATCAGCACGCGCTCCCATGGCATCAGCACGCGCTCCCATGGCATCGGCACGCCTTCCCGTGGCATCAGCGCGCCATCCCGTGGCATCGGCACGCCATCCCGTGGCATCGGCGCGCCATCCCACGCCATCGGCAGCCCCTCCCACGCCATCCGCGCAATAAAAAGCCGGCCTCGCGGGCCGGCTGATAGTGCGGGGAGGGCCTGCCCTCAGCGGAACACCACCGTCTTGTTGCCATGCACCAGCACCCGGTCTTCCAGGTGGTAGCGCAGGCCGCGGGCGAGCACCGCCTTCTCGATGTCCTTGCCGTAGCGGACCATGTCCTCGACCGAGTCGGAGTGGTCGATGCGGATCACGTCCTGTTCGACGATGGGGCCCTGGTCCAGCTCTTCGGTGACGTAGTGGCAGGTGGCGCCGATCAGCTTGACGCCGCGCTCGTAGGCCTGGTGGTAGGGCCGGGCGCCGACGAAGCTGGGCAGGAAGCTGTGGTGGATGTTGATGATCTTGCCCGGGTGGGCGGCGCACAAGTCCGGCGACAGGATCTGCATGTAGCGGGCCAGCACCATGGTGTCGCCGTGGGACTCCTCGAACAGACGCTGCACCTCGGCGTAGGCCTGGGGCTTGTTGTCGGCGGTCACCGGGACGTGGTGGAAGGGGATGCCGTGCCACTCGACGAAGCCGCGGAAGGTCTCGTGGTTGGAGATCACGCAGGGGATCTCGATGTCGAGCTCCTTCGACTGCCAGCGGGCGAGCAGGTCGTAGAGGCAGTGCTCCTGCTTGGAGACCAGGATGACCACGCGCTTCTTGACCGCCGAGTCGGTGATCTTCCAGTCCATGTTGAGTTCTTCGGCGATGGGCCGGAAGCGCTCGCGGAACTCGGTGAGCATGAAGGGCAGCGAGTCCGCCCGGATCTCGATGCGCATGAAATAGCGCCCGCGGCTGTCGGCATCCACGGCCGGTTCGGCGTGCAGGGCGGTTTCGAGGATCCAGCCTTTGTGCTCGGCGATGAAGCCGGAGACCTTGGCGACGATGCCGGTGCGGTCGGGGCAGGAGGCGGAGAGGGTGTAGAAGCGTTCGCGGTGCATGGCGGCGGGGGGCTGCCGGCCGCGCGGGCGGCCGGCGCGGGAAGGGTCAGATGCGGGCGGAGGCGGCGCGGATCTGGGCCATCAGGCCGCTGTACTCGCGCTCGACGGGGAACTGCGGGAACTCGGCGATGACGTTGTCCGGGGCGCGGAACAGGATGCCGGCGTGGGCTTCCTGGAGCATCGCGGTGTCGTTGTAGGAGTCGCCGGCGGCGATGACCTTGAAGTTGATTTCCTTGAAGCGCTGGACGGCTTCCTTCTTCTGGTTGGCCATGCGCAGGTGGTAGTTCACCAGGAAGCCTTCGGCATTGGCCTCGAGCTTGTGACAGAAGAGGGTGGGCATGCCCAGCTGCTGCATCAGCGGCATGGCGAATTCGTAGAAGGTGTCGGACAGGATGATGACCTGGAAGTCCTGGCGCAGGGCGTCGAGGAAGTCCTTGGCGCCGGGCTCGGGGCCCATCTCGGAGATCACCTTCTGGATGTCGGGCAAGCCCAGCTTGTGCTGCTTGAGCAGGTCCAGGCGGTACTTCATGAGCGTGTCGTAGTTCGGCTCCTCGCGGGTGGTGCGGCGGAGTTCGGGGATGCCGGTGCGCTCCGCGAATTCGATCCAGATTTCGGGGACGAGAACACCTTCGAGGTCGAGACAGACGAGTTGCACGGCGGGAAGCTCCAGGTTACGACGGTTGATTTGGGGGAATCCGCGATTCTAGCAAAGAGACCGTGACGGCTTGAGGGAATTGCGTTCAGGAAGGCACGGACCTGCAGGGGCGGATTCATCCGTCCATGAACTTCGATTCCGCACTTGCGGGCGGCTGGAGAGGGGGGTGTAAAACGCTGGGGTCCTGCCGAGGCTCGTGTTGTCCAGGGCGTGTTGGTTATTCTGGTTCTGTGCCTTTGTCTGGGCGGCTTTCCGTTGTTTTGCGTTGGATTGGCCGGGATTTCGCCCCGGCGGGCGACCTTCTTTCTTGCTTCGCCAAGAAAGAAGGCAAAGAAGGCGACCCGCCTCGCCGGTCATTCGCTACGCGAATGACTCCCCTGCGCTGCTCACGGCAGGCGGCCGGCGCGGAACTCGCCCTTCGGGCTCAGACAGCCGCGCCGGACTACCCCGCCTGCCGTTCCGCTGCTCGGCGGGTCGGAACGGGCTTTGGCCAAGCACCGAGCCTTTACGGAAAAGCCGGTGGGTGCGAGACGCTGGGTTTTGCTTTTCTCGTTGGAAGCCAGCCTCGGCTTCAGCAAACGCGCGGTGTTTGCGAAAAGCCCGTTCTGACCCGCCGAGCAGCACAGCATCGGGCGGGGCTTTCCGGCGTGGCTGTCTGAGGAGGCGCAGCCGACGAGTTCCGCGCCGGCCGCCCGATGCGAGCAGCGCAGGGGAGTCGTTCGCAACGCGAACGACCGGGGAAGCCGGGTCGCCTTTCTTTCCCCCTTTCTTTGGCGACGCAAAGAAAGGGGTCGCCCGCCGGGGCGAAATCCCGGCCAACTCAACGCGGAAAACAGGAAAACCGTCCAGTAAAGGCGCTGACGCAGAATAACCAACACTCCCCGCAGCCTCAGTCGGCCGGGATGGCCTCCAGGGCTTCGTGCAGTTCGAGCCAGCGCAGCTCGGCTTCGTCGATCTTCTCGGTCAGCTCGGCCTGGCGCTTGAGGAGCTTGGGCACCTCGCCGGCGTCGGGGCCGGTGTAGAGGTCCGGGTCGGCCAGGCGCTCGTCGAGCTTGGCCTTTTCGGTGTTCCAGGGGCCGAGTTTCTTGTCGAGCTGCTCAAGCTCCTTGACCAGGGGCCGGCGGGCGGCGAGGCGGGCCTGGCGGTCGGCGGCGGCGGCTTCCCGGTCGGCCTTGCGGCTGGCCTTGTCGGCGGCTTTGTCGGGGCACTGGCCGGCGGCGGCGTCGGCGGCGCGCTGCTGGGCCAGCCAGCTCTTGTAGTCGTCGAGGTCGCCGTCGAAGGGGGTCAGGCGGCCGCTGTCGACCAGCAGGAAGCGGTCGCAGGTGGCGCGCAGCAGGGCCCGGTCGTGGGACACGATGACCATGCCGCCCTCGTAGTCCTGCAGCGCCAGGGTGAGGGCGTGGCGCATTTCGAGGTCGAGGTGGTTGGTGGGCTCGTCGAGCAGCAGCAGGTTGGGCTGGTTCCAGATCAGGATGGCCAGCGCCAGGCGGGACTTTTCGCCGCCGGAGAAGGGGCCGCAGGGGGTGGTGGCCATATCTCCATTGAAGTCGAAGCCGCCCAGGTAGTTGCGCAGATCCTGCTCGCGGGTCTGCGGCGCGATGCGCAGCATGTGCTGCAGGGCCGATTCGTCGGGGCGCAGGCTCTCCAGGGCGTGCTGCGCGAAGTAGCCGAGCTGCAGGCCCTTGCCCTCGCGGCGCTCCCCGGCGCTGGGCTGGAGGCCACCGGAGAGCAGCTTGATGAGCGTGGACTTG
This sequence comes from Zoogloea dura, assembly GCF_012927165.1. Lineage (GTDB taxonomy): Bacteria > Pseudomonadota > Gammaproteobacteria > Burkholderiales > Rhodocyclaceae > Zoogloea > Zoogloea dura. The sequence continues at coordinate 83,818 of NZ_JABBGA010000013.1, read as the reverse complement.
CCGGCCCCGTTGCGGCCGAGCAGGCCGATGCGCTCGCCGGGGCGGATGGTCAGCTTCATGCCCGACAGGATGGGCTTGTCCACGTAGCCGGCGGCGGCGTCCTCGATCTGCAGCAGCGGGTCGGGGGCGGCGGTGCATTCCCGGAAGCTGAAGCTGAAGGGGTTGTCGATGTGGGCGGCGGCGATCAGTTCCATCCGCTCCAGGGCCTTGATGCGGCTCTGCGCCTGGCGGGCCTTGGTGGCCTGGGCGCGGAAGCGGTCGACGTATTTCTGCAGGTGGGCGCGCTCGCGCTGCTGCTTCTCGAACAAGGCCTGCTGTTGCGACAGGCGCTCGGCACGCTGGCGCTCGAAGTTGGAGTAGCCGCCGGTGTACAGGGTGAGCTGCTGCTGTTCGATGTGGGCGATCTGGTTGACCACCGCGTCGAGGAAGTCCCGGTCGTGGGAGATCAGCACCAGGGTGCCGCGGTAGTCGGTGAGCCACTGCTCCAGCCAGATGACGGCGTCCAGGTCGAGGTGGTTGGTGGGCTCGTCGAGCAGCAGCAGGTCGGAGCGGCACATCAGCGCCTGGGCGAGATTGAGGCGCATGCGCCAGCCGCCCGAGAAGTCGGACACCGGGCGCTCCAGGTCGGCGGCGCTGAAGCCCAGGCCGCTCAGCAGGGCGGCGGCGCGGGCACGCGCGGCGTAGCCATCGATCTCCTGCAGGCGTCCGTGGAGATGGCCGATCTCCTCGCCCTTGTGGGCGGCTTCGGCGGCTTCGAGGGCAGCCTCGATGCGGCGCAGCTCGGCGTCGCCGTCGAGGGCGTATTCGATGGCCGGGCGGGACAGGGCCGGCGTTTCCTGGGCGACGTGGGCGATCACCCAGGCGGCGGGGATCTCCAGGTCACCGGAGTCCTGGTGCAGCTCACCGCGCAGCAGGCCGAACAGGCTGGACTTGCCGCAGCCGTTGGCACCGGTGAGGCCGACCTTCCAGCCGGGGTGGATCTGCAGGCTGGCGCCTTCGATGAGAGTCTTGACGCCCCGGGCGAGGCGGAGATTGCGAAACTGGATCACGGCAGAGGAAGCGCGGGTAAGCGGGCTGGAAATCCGGTATTGTAAGCGGTCCCGAAGTCCATCGCCCTGCCGTCCATGCGTCTGCGCCAACTGACCCTCGCCGCCTGCCTGTCTTCCCTGTGTCTTGCCGCCCTGCCGGTTGTTGCCGAGGAGGCCCCGGTGCTTGATCCGGCCGCCGAAATGGCCCGCGCCAAGGGGCTGAAGGATGAGGCGTCCACCCTGCGCAAGGCCGCCGAGGCCCGCTTCTCCGAGGAGGAGATCGCCTGCTATCAGCGTTTCCTGGTCAACCGCTGCATCGATCAGGCGCGGGCCAGGCGGGTGGCCGATGTGCGCAAGGCCCGCGAGATGGATGTCGAGGCCGGCCGCATCGAGCTGGCCGAGAAGAACCGCCGTTATGCCGAGCGCCAGGCCGAGTCCGTCGAGCTGGCCCCACAGAAGGCCGTGGAGCGCTCGGAGCAGGAGGCGCGGGCGCGGGCCGGCAACGAATCCCGTCTGCGCCAGCTGTCCGACAAGGAAACCAGCCGCGTGCAGCGCGAGCAGGAAGGCAAGGCCCGCGCGGCGCAGGAGGTGGCTGAGCGCAAGCGCAAGGACGCTTCCGACGCGAGCCGTCGTGCCGCCGAGGCGAGGGCGGCCGGTGTGCGCGCCGAACAGACCCGTGAGGGCAAGGCCGATTACGAGGAGCGGGCCCGCAAGGCCGCCGAGAAGAAGGCCGAGAAAGCCGAGAAGGCGCGTCAGGCCGAGCAGGACAAGAGCAGCGGCAAGGCTGCCGGCAAGCCCGCCGGCGAGGCGGGCCTGCTGCCCGGCAAGTAAGTCTCCGCCGGCCGGCGCTCAGGCCGGCCGCGCCACGACCCAGGCGAGGGCGTCCTCGAGGCGGTCGTTGCCCCAGAACAGTTCGCCATCCGGGGTGATGAAGCTGGGCGCGCCGAACAGGCCGATCTCGCCGGCCCTCTCGGTCTGCCGGCGCAGGGTCTCCTTGATTTCCGGGCTGTGGGCGCGCTCGAGGATGGCATCGGCGTCGAGCCGCAGGCCTTCCAGGATGCTGCGGATCACCGCCGGGTCGGAGATCTCCCGGTCTTCGGCAAAGTTGGCCGTCATCACGGCCCGCGAGAATTCACCGATCCAGCCTTCCTCCACCCCCGTCAGAGCCACCCGGGCGGCCAGCAGGCCGTTGCGCGGGAAGCGCGACGGCACCTGCAGCGGCAGGCCGTAGCGCGCCGCCAGCCGCGCCAGATCCCGCCACATGTAGCGCCCCTTGGGCGGATAGATGTTGAAGGGCGAATCGTTCCACCCCAGAGACAGGAACACCGGCCCGAGCAGGAATGGGCGCCACTGCAGCGTCACCCCGGCCTCGCGGGCCAGGGCTTCGATACGCATCACGCTGAGGTAGGAGTACGAACTGGCGAACTCGAACCAGAACTCCAGGGTCTGTACATGCATGGGACATCTCCGGGGTGGTCAGATCCAGTCTAGCACTCATGCATGGAACCGCCCGCCAGGCGTCGCGCCGCACTCTGCCAGCGCGGCCGGAAGGGCTTGCGCAGCAGGCCGCGGAGGAAGCCGGCCAGGCCGCCCGACGTGCCGGGGCGGGGCTGCCCGCAGGGATGGATGTGCAGGCGGGCGCCGTGGTGGGCGGTCATCACGACGGTGCCCGGGCCATCCACCTCGAAGCTGCTTCCTGCGTGGAGGATCACATCCCGCGGGTCGCCGTAGCGGGTCACCCAGACACAGCCGGAGATGCAGGTGATCAGGGTGCCGGCGGCCTCGCCGAGGATGGTGGAGGCATGGCCCTCGAGGCTCACGCAACGGGTCGGGGTCAGGCTGCTCATCGATGTTCTCCCGGGCCTGCTTCGCGATGCGTGGATTGCATTTACGCGGTGGCCGTGAGTGCAGTATTGAGCCTTGTCAGGCCGGTCACAAACGGATAATTGGAATCTTTATGATGAGTAAAACGCATGGATGATCCGCTCCTCAGGCTGCCCCCGCTGGACCCTTTGCGGGGCTTCGTCGCCACCGCCCGGCTGCTCAGCTTCACTCAGGCGGCGAAGGCCTTGTGCCTGACCCAGTCGGCGATCAGCCGGCAGATCCAGTCGCTGGAGGAAGCGCTGGGGGTCAGCCTGTTCGTGCGCGGTACGCGGACCTTGAGCCTGACGCCCGAAGGTGAGCGCCTGTATCGGCTGGCCTCGCCGTGGTTGCGTGATTACGGCGAGCTGGCGGCGGGCTTCAAGGCGAGCAGCCAGCGCCCGCCGGTGACGGTGACGGCCAGTCTGGGCATCACCGCCCTGTGGCTGCTGCCCAGACTGCGCGACTTCCAGGCCCTGCATCCGGACATCGATGTGCGCCTGGCCAGCTTCAACCGGGTGGTCGAGCTGCGCCGGGAGGGAATAGACCTGGCCCTGCGCTTCAGCCCGGAGGCGGATGTGCCGCCCGGCAGCGAGCGCCTCTTCGGCGAGACGGTGTTTCCGGTGGCCAGCCCGGCACTGGGAATCGACGCGCTGAGCGCGGACAACCTGCCCACCGTCACCCTGATGAACTACGACGACCCGGGCTTTCCGTGGCTGGGCTGGGAGTCATGGCTGGCCGGGTATGGCCTGGCCGAGCGCCGGCCGCGGGCGGTGCTGCATTTCAATCACTACGACCAGCTGATCCAGGCGGCGGTGGCGGGGCAGGGGGTGGCCATCGGCCGCGCCGAGCTGGTGTCGGACCTGATCGCCGACGGTCGCCTGCGCCCGTTGGGCGAGACCCGCCGCTTCATCCGCGAGCGGGGCTACTGGCTGGTCTCCGCCACCTCCCAGCCGCGGGAGGATGTGGCCTGCTTTGCCGACTGGGTACGGGAGGCTGCCCGGCAGACCCGCGAGGCGGCGGCGGGCCTGACCGAAGGTGGCTGAACCCGTCGGGCTTACTTGCTGCCCAGCCGGGCGGCGACGAAGAGCAGGATCACCGCCCCCACCACTGAGCCGATGAAGCCGGCGCCCTGGCCCGCACGATAGAGGCCGAGGGCCTGGCCTCCATAAGTGGCCAGCAGCGAACCGCCGATGCCGAACAAGATGGTCTTGATCCAGCCCATGCTGTCGTCGCCGGGTTTGACGAAGCGGGCGATCAGCCCGACCAGCAGGCCGATGACGACGGTGGAGATGATGTCCATGATGAACTCCGTATTTGGGGAGGCCCGACTGTACGCTGCCCGACCCGGGCTCCTGGTTAAATCATGAAAACCTCAATGGCATTGCTGTGTCGCATTAATTTACACATATGTCTTATCATGCTTTTTGGCGGTAAGGCTTTGCAAGCGTAATCAGTGGTTTGCCGGAGCGGGTTCGGGACTTGCTAAGCAAGTAGTCCGAAAAAATCATGCTGGCAAAGGAAGCCATTGAAATGCACAACAAAATGAAGATCCTGGTCGCCTCCCTCCTGGCCTTCGGCGCATTTGCCGCCACCTCGGCCCAGGCCGACGTCCTCATCTCGAGCGGTTCGGCCACCGCGGGCTCGACCAGCGCGTTCGGGCCGACCACCGGAACCAGCTACGTCAGTGACGGCCGCTATGTGAACGATGCCGCCGGCAACAGCGCGTCGGCCTACGCCTGGGGCAACGACCACGGCACCTACCGGGCCGACTCTTCGGGGCAGGGGACCTTCGACAGTACCGCCGTCTTCCATCGCACCCTCCAGGTGATCAACGGCAACGCGGCGGCCACCCAGTATTCCCTCAACTTCTTCATCTACTACGGCTACCTCTCCATCGAGAACTGGGCCGGCGTGAGCGGCAGCGGCGCCACGGGCTACGACCTGAGCATCAAGCGCAACGGCAGCACCTCGCTCTTCGGCAGTTCGGCCCACCTGGACTCCAGCGGCAACCTGACGGTCAACAACGCGCTCAACGGCGCCCAGCTCTATTCCTCGGGCAGCGGCTATTCCTACAACTGGAACGGCACCTACGTGACCCTCGACCTGGGCGTGCTCGGCGCCGGCGAGAGCATGAACATCGATTTCGACCTGGTCACCACGGCCAGCGGCAGCTACGCGGTGCAGGGCTACTCCTGTGGCTATTATGGTGAGTACGGTGGTGAAGTGCCGAGCGTGATGAGCGACGCCTATGGCGACTACGGCGGTACCTGCTACCAGACCGGGCAGGTGACCGGCGCCCTGGGCGATCCCGCTGATCTGAGCTCCACGCTGCCGCCGGGGGGTGTGAACTTCGTGGTGAGCAGCACCCCGCTCAATCAGGTGCCGGCGCCCGGAAGCCTCTCCCTGCTGGGGGTCGGCCTGGGGGCCATGGCGCTGGCGCGCCGTCGCCGACGCTGAACCGTCTGCTGATATCCTCCACCGCGACGCAGGCGGCCGCCGTTCCCGGCGGCCGCCTGCGTCGCGCCCATTTCCTCTCTGCCGCACGACATGGCCACCATCGCCCTGATCTGGGAACTCGGTTCCGACTACGGCCACATCGGCCGCTATCTGCCCATCGCCCAGGCCCTCAAGGCCCGCGGGCACCGCCCGGTGATGATCCTGCGGGACATCTCGCGGGCCGACGAGATGCTCGGCCCCTACGGCCTCGAATACCTGCAGGCGCCCCTGTGGCTGCCGCCGGTGTCGGGGTTGCCCCAGGCTCTCAACCTCACCGAGTCCCTCTTCCTGTTCGGCTTCCTGCAGCCGGCCGGGCTGCTGTCCATCCTGCGTGCCTGGCGCAAGCTCTTCGAACTGCTGCGGCCGGATCTGCTGGTCTTCGACCATGCGCCGACGGCCCTGCTGGCCAGCCGCGGCCTCGGTCTGCCCCGGCTGATCACCGGCAACAGCTTCGCGGTGCCGCGCCGGGCCACGCCGATGCCTCTCTATCAGTGGTGGGACCCGAAGGCCGGGGCGCCGGCCCGGGAGCAGGACTGCGAGGACAAGCTGGTGCGCAACGCCAACCACGCCCTTGATGCGCTGCAGGCGCCACGCCTGGCGTGCGTCGCCGATCTGTACGAGGCCGAGGCCACCCTGATCACCGGCGTGGCGGAGCTCGACGTGTATGGGCCGCGGGCCCCCGAGCTGTATGCGGGAGCAATCAACAGCATTGATCATGGCGCCGAGCCGCGCTGGCCGACGGGGCGGGAGCGCCGGGTGTTCGCCTATCTCAAACCCCACTATGCCCAACTCGAGCCGGTGGTGAGCGCCTTGTCACGGCTCGATGCCAGCGTGCTGGTGTTTGCACCGGGGCTGGCCAGGGCCACCGTGCAGCGCCTCCAGACCGCCAACCTGGCCTTCAGCTCTGAGCCCCTGCGCATGCGCAGCGTGCGCGAGCAGGTCGACATGGCGGTGTGCCACGCCGGCGGCACCGTGGATGTCATGCTGGCGGCGGGCAAGCCGCTCTTCGTGTTGCCCCTGCAGATGGAGCAGATGATGACCAGCCGGCGCCTCGAGCAGACCGGCTGCGGGCTGTATTACTGGCACCAGCAACCCCCGCGGGAGATCGAAAAGGGCTTGCGCAAGGTGTTCGGGACACCGGAGTTCAGCGCCAGCGCCCGGGCCTGGCAGGCCCGTAACGCGGCGCTCACCCAGGAAGCCTCGCTGGCCCGTCTGCTGTCCAGCTGCGAGGCGCTGTTGGCTATGCGGCCCTGAGGCGGTTTAGCGCCGCGCCTCCAAGGTGGCTCAGCGTCCCGCCAGCCAGGCCGCGATGCCCTCGCCGGCCCGCCGTCCGGCAGCCAGGCAGGCGGTGAGCAGGTAGCCGCCGGTCGGGGCGTCCCAGTCCAGCATCTCGCCGCTGCAGAACACGCCGGGCAGGGATTTGAGCATCAGGGCCTCGTCCAGATCTTCAAAGCACACTCCGCCGGCGCTGCTGATGGCTTCGTCAAGGGGGCGGGCGGCCACCAGCTCCAGCGGCAGGGCCTTGATGCGCTCGGCCAGGCAGGCCGGATCGGCCAGCTCCGCGGCCGACAGGCATTCCCGCAGCAGGGCCATGCGCACCCCCGTGATGCCCACCCGGCTCTGCAGATGGCTGGCCAGGGAGCGGGCTCCGCGTGGATGGGCCACTTCGGCGCGGACGCGCTCGAGGCTGCGGCCGGGCGCCAGGTCGAGGCGCAGGATGGCCCGGCCGTTCGTTTTGAGGCGCTCGCGGATGCTGGCTGACAGCGCATACACCAGGCTACCCTCGATGCCGTCGTCGCTGATCATGGCCTCGCCCGGACGCATCGGGGCCTCCACCCCGTCTACCGCCAGGGCGATCGACTTGAGCGGTTCGCCGGCGAAGCGCTCGCGGAAATGGGCACTCCAGCCGGCGTCGGGCCGGGTACGCGGCGAGGCGACCACGAAGCCGCAGTTGGCGGGCTCCAGGGGGGCGATATTCACGCCGCGCCCGGCCAGCACCGGCACCCAGGCGCCGTCCGAGCCCAGGCGGGCCCAGCTGCCGCCGCCCAGGGCCAGCAGGGTGGCGTCGGCGCGGACGTGGCGCTCGCCCTCCGGGCTGACGAAGCGCAGCGCGCCATCGGCCGTCCAGCCGGTCCAGCGGTGGCGAACGTGGATGCGCAGGCCGGCCTCGCGCAGGCGCGTCAGCCAGGCGCGTAGCAGCGGCGCTGCCTTCATCCCGGCGGGGAAGACCCGCCCGGAGCTGCCGACGAAGGTGGACACCCCCAGTGCCTCCACCCACGCCCGCAGGGCCTGGGGCGGAAAGGCCCGGAGCAGGGGCTCGATCCGCTCGCGGCGGGCGCCGTAACGGCTGGCGAAGGCCTCGAAATCCTCCGCGTGGGTGATGTTGAGGCCACCCCGTCCGGCCAGCAGGAACTTGCGCCCGAGCGAGGGCATGGCGTCGAAGAGGTCGGCCTGGATACCTTGCCGTGCAAGGGTTTCGGCGGCCATCAGGCCGGCCGGGCCGCCACCGATGATGGCGACGCGGCAGGAGGCAGGGAAATGCATGGGGGAGGACGTTGTTCACGGGGACAGGTGCGGGATTGTAGTGGCCCCGTCCGCGCTGACCTAGAATCCTGTGCAGGCCGTAGTCCGCGACCCGACTGGAATCACCCAGGAAGCGCACATCATGCCCCGATCTTTCATGCTCTCCCTCGCCGCGCCGCTGTCACTGGCGGCGGCTGTGTCCCTCTTCGCGGCGCCTGCCGCAGCCGAGCCGGCCCGTGATCATCTGGCACGGATCACCCAGTCCGGCCCCGCCGGCCTCAAGCTCGCTCAGGACGCGGGGCGCAAGGCAGCATTCTTCTGCGCCAACTGCCATGGCGAGACCGGGGTAAGCAAATATCCCGAAGTGCCCAACCTGGCCGGCCAGCACCCTGTGTATGTGCTGGGGCAGATCGAGGCCTTCCTGTCCGGGCGGCGCAAGGACGCCTTCATGCAGGGCCTGATGAAGGTGCTCAGTGAGGAAGAGAAGGCGCAGATCGCCCTCTTCTTTGCCGCTCAGCCGGTGCCGCCTGCAAAGGCCGTGGCCGTCGTGGGAGAGGGCAAGGAGCTGTTCAGCCGCAACTGTGCCCGCTGCCACGGGGCCGAGGCCAAGGGGGGAGAGACCTTTCCCCGCCTGGCCGGGCAGCAGGATGAATACCTGCGCCGCAGCCTGCAGCGCTACCTGAAGGCGAGCGGTGAGCGGATCTACCCGCCGATGACGGCCGCGGTGAACGGCCTCGGCGAGAAGAACATCGAGGCCGTGGTCAATTACCTGTCCAGTCAGCCCTGAGCGGCGCGGGCCGCCAGGGCCCGCCAGCAGGGCGACCGGCCGGCCCTAGCGGGTGATGGGCACGCCCCCCTCGCTGCCGCCAAACACCGTCACGCCTTCCTTCACCGTGCCGATCACGCGGATCTCGCCCAGCTTGTCGGCCGGGGTCTTCAGCGGATTGGCCGACAGCACCACCAGGTCGGCCAGCTTGCCGACGGCGATGCTGCCCTTCAGCTTTTCCTCGCCGAGCTGGCGGGCCGGCAGCAGGGTGATGGCCTTGAGGGCGTCCAGTGTACCGATCTGCTGGTCCTCGCCGACTGCTCGCTTGATGGCCGCCGCCAGGGCTCCGAAGGGCGTGGGCTCCGGCTCCGCCGCGTCGTGGGTGAGGAACACAGGCACGCCTTGTTTCAGCGCGGCACCGGCGGGGATGAAGCGCGCCGTGCGCTCGGCGCCGAGGGCATCGTCCTTCAGTACGTCGAGGGACAGGCCGAGGCGGCGGGGCGTCAGGGCCAGGCTCACGCCCAGGGCCTTGAGGCGCTCGATCTGATCGTCGCGGAGGGTCTGGGCGCCCACCAGCAGGGGCCGGCGGTCCTTACCCGGATGCTTGTCGGCGGCGGTCCCCAGACCCTTGATGAACTGGTCGATGGCGGCGTCGCCGTTGGCCTGCACGGCCACCTGCCAGCCGCTGGCGTAGGCCTGGGCGAAGAGTTCTCCGGCCTGCTCGTCGCTGGCGCCGGGGTAGCCGGCGTAGCTGGTGCGCTTGCCCGGCGGCGGCAGCTTGTAGGGCTGGGTCAACCAGGCGCTGCGGGTCTCGGCGCTGCCGTCCAGGGTGAAGGACACGCCGGCCAGCTTGAGGCGTTCCTTGTAGTAGCGCGGCGTGATGGTCTTGCTGCCCTTCAGGGCCTGGGCGCTGCTGCCCAGGTCGGCGTAGATCAGCACGTCAAGCTTGAGGGTGCCCAGCTCGGCCGCCTGGGTGTACAAGGCCAGGTCATCGGCCGTGGCGCGGCCTTCGACGGCGGTGGTGTAGCCGTTGCGCAGGTAGAGGCCCTGGCCCTCCTGGATCATCGCCTGGCGCTCCTCTTTGGGGAGTTGCGGCAGGCTGCCCAGCAGGGCGAAGGCGGCGCTGCCCTCGAGCACGCCGTCCGGGTCCTTGGAGCCGGGCCAGCGGCCGATGCTGCCGCCCGCAGGGGCCACGCTGTCGCGGCCGATGCCGGCGAGCTCCAGGGCCCTGGAGTTGGCCACGAGCTGGCGGCCCGACTGGTGGACGATGATCACCGGCTTGTCCCGCGACACGCTGTCCAGATCATGGCGCGAGGGCTGGCGCTGTTCGCGCAGCCGGGTCTCGTCGTAGCCGAAGCCGATGATCCAGCCGAAGCGCTGGGCCAGGTCGCCCTTGCTCCATTCGCGGAGTTCGCGCAGCAGGGCGCCGGTGTCGCCGACCCGGCCTTCCGGCGGCGACTGCAGGCGCGCCGCCACCGAGAACAGGCCGCTGCGCGAGAGCTGGCCCCAGGCATCGACGAAGCCGGGGGCGAGGGTCTTGCCGGCCAGGTCCACCACCTCGGTGCCCTCGCTCTTCCAGCGGGCCAGGATGTCCTTGCTCTTGCCCACCGCGATGATCTTGCTGCCTTTGATGGCCACCGCCTGGGCGGCGGGGCGCTTGTCGTCGAGGGTGATGATGTCGCCGTTGGTGAAGATCACGTCCGACAGGGGCGGCGGAGGAGGGGCTGGCGGCGGCGCGTTGGGATCGGCAGGGGCCCCGCTGGTGGGTGCCGCGGCTGTCGTCGCAGGGGCGGCAACGGGGGCCGCCGGCGCAGGCGTGACCGCCGGTGCCGGGGTGCTGCGGGGGGCGGCGGCGCTCGCTGGGGCGGCCGGCTTGGCGGCAGGCGTCTGGGCGAAGACGGGGGAGGCGGCCACGGCCAGCAGGATGGCCAGGGCTGCGGGGCGCAGGGTGAAGGCGGCGGATGGCATGTCGGGATTCCCCAAAATGGTGGGGCCAGCCCGCCCGCAGGCGGCCGGCGAACCCGCCGAGCATAGCATTCCCGCAGCGCATCACCTGTGACGGGCTTGGGGGGCAGGGCCGTGCAGGGGCGGCTTCAGCCGCCCGCGGACTCTGCTAAACGGCCTGCCTCCGGATCAACGCGCGGCGGGCGGCTGAAGCCGCCCCTACAGCCCCCGCGCCCATCCCGGGCGCAGGGGCGCTCCGCCCGGATCGGCGATCGCCGTCCGCACCTGCGCCAGCAGCCTGTCCTTGTCCGCCCCCAGGGTGCCCTTGAGGACCAGCCAGTTGCTGGCGTGGTCCGAGCGGAACACGGTGCGGCGCAGCTCCAGCTGCGACAGGAAGCGCTCCATCTCGTGGAACAGGCCGGGCGGGTCCAGGGGTTCCCATTCCGGAAAGCCGGCACGGAAGCGCGCTTCGCCGCCGGGGAAGCTCACCACCAGGGTGGACAGGTATTCCGGCTGGGTGGCGTTGGCCAGGCGGGCCGAGTTGTCGGCGTGCTGCTCGCTGAACACCCGGCCGCCGAGGCCGTTGAGGATCATCACCGAGCGGGTGATGCCGGCCTCGCCGAGCTTGTCGAGGGCGCTGAGGGTGGATTCGAAGCTCTCGCCCTTGCTCACCCGGGCCAGCACCGTGTCGTCGCCGGACTCGGCACCGAGGTACACCATGCTCAGGCCAGCCTCGCGCAGGGCGTCGAGTTCGGCCACGCTCTTCTTCTTGAGGTTGCGGGCCAGGCAGTAGCTGGACACCCGGTGCACCGCGGGAAGGTGTTGGCGGATCGCTTCCAGGATGTTGAGCAGGCGGCGCGTCGGCAGCACCAGGGCATCCCCGTCGGCCAGGAAGATCCGCCGGATCTGTCCGCCATAGGTGGCTCCCACCCGTCGGATGCTCTCCAGCACCTCGTCTTCGCTGCGGGCGCGGAAGGCTTTCTGGGGGGCAGTGTACATTTCACAAAAGGTGCATTGGTTCCATGAGCAGCCGTCGGTGACCGGCAGGATCAGGGATTGCGCCTCGGAGGGGGGCCGGAAGACCGGCTCGACGTAGCGGATCAGGGGGGCGTTCATGCGGGGCGGGCTGCGAAAGACGAGGATGAGAGGCTACCATCCGGACCTGCGCGCCTGCGCATGGACGGGCGCGCGGGTTCTGGGGATGGGCGTATGAGTGAATCGACGACGGGTAGTTGCAGCGGCGCCTGTGCTTGCGCTGCGGCGAGCGCGCCGGCGGGGGCCGGGAGTATGGCCGGTGGGGCGCCTGGAGCAGGGGCAGGCGTGGCATCCTGCCGCTCTACCTTCCGGGTGGGCGACATGGACTGCCCGGCGGAGGAGTCTCTGGTGCGCATGGCCCTGGATGGCCATGCCCAGGCTCTGGAGTTCGACCTGCTGGCGCGTACCGTCAGCGTCTGGCACAGCCTGCCGGTGGACGACATCGAGGCCTGCATCGCCCGCCTGGGCATGGGGGCGGAGCGCTTGCACAGCGGGCCGGCGGACGGGCTGCCAGCTGCGGCGGCCACCGATCCGGTGGCCGAGCGCCGGGCGCTGCGCTGGCTGCTGGCCATCAACGCCGTGATGTTCGTGATCGAAGGTCTGGCCGGCTGGTGGGCCGAATCCTCCGGCCTGCTGGCTGACGGCCTCGACATGTTTGCCGACGCCGCGGTGTATGGGGTGGCCCTTTACGCGGTGGGGCGCAGTGCCGCCCTGCAACTGCGCGCCGCTCATTTTGCCGGCTGGCTGCAGCTGGTCCTCGGCGTCGGGCTGTTCGGCCAGGTCATCGACCATGTCATCCACGGCTCGGCCACCGTGGCTTCAGCCATGATGGGTGTTTCCCTGCTGGCCCTGGCCGCCAACCTGAGCTGCATGTTCCTCATCGCCGGCCACCGCAATGGCGGCGCCCACATGAAGGCCAGTTACATCTTCACGGCCAACGATGCCCTCGCCAATGTCGGCGTGATCGTTGCCGGCGCCCTCGTCGCCTGGCTCGGCCAGCCCTGGCCGGACTGGCTCATCGGCAGCCTGATCGGCGCGGTGGTGGTGGGCGGGGCGGTGAGGATCCTGCGGCTGAGGCGGGACTGAGGCGCGTTGCTCCCGACCTTATCGGCACGTGTCCGGGCGGGGAGAATGCGCCAGAATGCGGCATTGCGGAAAAGAAGGCAGGCAGTGCTCCGGGGGGCTCTTGTCCGTTTCACGTCCGCACTCAAGGAGGCATGGAGTGGTATTGCTATTGGAGCTTGCAAGAGGGCTGGCGGCCCTGTGGGTGTTTTTCTTCCATGTGAAGTCGACCTTCGAGGTGGCCTCGCCGGGGATTTACCAGTTGTCGGGATATGGCAGCCTGGGGGTACCCATGTTCTTCGTCATATCCGGCTATGTGATCGCCTGCTCGGCGGAGTCCTGCCTGGCGCACGGCAAGTCGCCGCTGGTCTTCCTGAAGGCCCGGGCCTTGCGGATCTACCCGACCTTCTGGGCCTCGGTGGCGGTGGTCCTGGCGACGCCCTACCTGGTTGCCTTGATCAGCGCGGCCAAGTCCGGCGGCTACGAGGCTCCGGAGAACATGCTGTTCAGGTTCGACCATGTGGAGTGGTTCAACTTTCTGTTGCTGAGCAAGGTCTTCTGGGCCACGACGGACGATCTGCAGGCGGAGTTCAACACGATCAACTCGGTGTACTGGACCCTGGCCATCGAATTCCAGTTCTACCTCGTGGTGTTCCTGGCCTTGAATTTCCGGCAGTACTACCGGCATGCCATCGCCATCGTGTCGGGCGTGGCGCTCCTGCTCATGGTGGTTCCGGCGGAGATCAACAAGGGTTTGTTCATTCACTACTGGCCGTCCTTTTCGGTCGGTGTCGGCCTGGCCTACCTGCACCGGAGCGGCTTCTGGGCGGGGCGTGTCCTGAGGAGCAAGGCGACCCAGTTTGTGGCCATGGTGCTGGTGACGGCCTTGCTCATCGGCTCGGTGGCCGTGCTGGAAGGCAATCATCTGGCCTTTGCGCTGTGCTTCGGGGTGTTCCTGTGGGCGGTTTCCGGCTTTGAGAAGTTTCTCGGCAGGATCAAGAACGGGGACAACAAGCTCTACTTCTGGTTGCTGGAGCCCTGGCTGATGCTGGGCGCCATGTCGTATTCGGTGTATTTGCTGCATGGCAAGCTCAACCAGCTGCCGCACATGTTCGTGCGCCAGATCCTGGGCCCTGAAAGCATCCTGTACGGCGTGCTGCTCGTCGTCGGCACCCTGTTGCTGTGCTACCCCTTCTATCTATTGGTAGAGAGACGTTTTCTGAGTAAGGGGTACAAGCGCATCCACCAGGAGGTGCTGACAGGTGCCCCGGGGGGCGGGGTGTGACGGTCCCGGTATTCCCCTGGCACATCACGGCGCCAGGGCTGCCCCTGCAGGGTCTGCCCTGGCGGGGCATTACCCCTGCCGCGAGCCCTTCCGCCACAGCGGCGCGAGGGCCAGCAGCCCGAGCAGCGGCCCCGGCAGCAGCAGCCAGGCCACCTGCTCGTGGGCCTGGGGCCACAGGCGGGTGGTGAGGGCGATGGAGACCATGGTGATGGCGAAGCCGATGGCGTTCTGGAAGGCCAGGGCGCTGCCGACGATCTCCGGTGGGCAGGCGCGGGCCGACAGGGCCGAGAAGTGGGGCGAGTCGGCCACCACGCTGGCGCCCCACAGCAGCATCACCGCCGCCAGCAGCCACTGCGGCGCGCCGGCCAGCAGGGGATAGACGGCGCAGCAGGCGGCCGACAGGGCCAGGGCGATGGCGGCGACGCGGGCGCTGCCGATGCGCCGGCTGGCGAAGCCGCCCAGCACGCAGCCGGCGGCGCCGATGCCGATCACAGCAAAGGCCGGGCCAGCCGCCTTGCCGGTACTGACGGCGCCCACCAGCAGGGGCACCAGGGTCCAGAAGGCATACAGCTCCCACATGTGGCCGAAGTAGCCCAGGGCGGAGGCCCTGAAGCGGGGTTCGCCGAAGGCATGCAGCACCCGCCCGAGGCGCAGGGACGGGGTGCCGGGCTTGCGTTTGAGATGAGGGCCGTCGCCGAGGCGGGCGATCAGCACGGCGGCGAGCAGGGCAAGGCCGGAGGACACCAGCACCGTGCCCTGCCAGCTCCAGCCGGTGTCCAGGAAGCGCACGCCGTGGGGCAGGGCGGTGCCCAGGGTGAGCATGCCCACCAGCCAGGCCAGGGCTGGCCCGGCCTGCTCCGGCACCCAGCTGACCACCAGCTTCATGCCCAGCGGGTAGACCCCGGCCAGGGCGAAACCCACCGCGAAGCGGAAGACCATGGCCTCACCCAGCCCCCCGGCGAGCAGCGCAAAACCCGCGTTGGCCGCGGCCCCCAGCACGGCGCAGACAGCAAAGATGCGGCTGGCCGGGAAGCGGTCGGCCAGCCCGGTGAGGGAGAAGCTCAGGGTGCCCAGGATGAAGCCCAGCTGCACGGCATTGGTGAGCTTGCCCAGGTCGGCCGGCAACAGCTGCCAGGCCCGCATCAGGTCATCCCCGGCCGCGTTGGCGGAGAACCACAGGGAGGTACCGAACAGCTGGGCGAGGACGATGAGGGGCAGTGCGGGCAGGCGCATGGATGTCTCCTCCGGCGGCAGGCTTGGGCCCGCTCTGTGGAATGGTTGTGCGGCGTCGGCGGGGCGGCCCCGCGGTTCAGCCGGGGCGTCGCCCCATCGCCTCGCCCATGCGGATGGCGCGGGCGGGGGCCCAGTCGGGATTGAAGGTGAGGCGCTTCTTGGGGAAGAGCATCACCACCGTGGAGCCGAGCAGGAAGCGGCCCATCTCGTCGCCCTTCTTGAGGGACACCTGGCCGGGGGCGTAGTCCCACTCGCGGATCTTGCCGGGCCGCGGCGGGTTGACCACGCCGTGCCACACGGTGGCCATGCTGCCGACGATGGTGGCGCCCACCAGCACCAGCACGAAAGGGCCGATCTCGTCGTTCTCGAACACGCACACCACCCGCTCGTTGCGCGCAAACAGACCGGGTACGCCGCGGGCCGTGGTGGGATTCACCGAGAACAGGGCGCCGGGCACGTAGATCATGCGGGTCAGGCGGCCGTCGCAGGGCATGTGGATGCGGTGGTAGTCACGCGGGCTGAGGTAGAGGGTGGCGAACTCGCCGTCCTGGAACTGGATCGCCAGGTCCCGGTCACCGCCCACCAGGGCGTGGGTGGAGTAGTCGTGGCCCTTGGCCTGGAAGATGCGGTCCCGGTCGATGCGCCCGAACTGGCTGATGGCGCCATCGACCGGGCACAGGAAGTCGGCATCCGCCAGGGGCCGGGCGCCCGGGCGCAGGGCGCGGGTGAAGAATTCGTTGAAGCTCGGGTAGGCGGCGATCTCCGGCTCGGCCGCTTCCGCCATGTTGACCCCGTAGCGCCCCACGAACCAGCGGATCACCCCGGTGGTGAGCCCGCCGGCCCGGGCGCTGGCCAGCTTGCCGGCCAGCACGGTGAGGGCCTGCTTGGGGATCAGGTATTGGGGAAGGACTTTGAGGCGCTCGGACACGGTGAGATCCAGGAATGGGAAGCGCCGGATTATAGCCGGCTCCTCCTAGCGCGTCGGAAAGCCGGCCTCCTCGATGGCTGCGCGGATGTCGCCTTCCGACACCATGGGGGTGTGTTCGATCTCGGCCTGGCCGGTTTCGAGGGAGATGTCCACGTAGCCGATGCAGGGCAGGTCCTGGATGGCATTCATGACGGTGCGCAGGCAGTCGTCGGACTGCATGCCGGTGATGACGAGGTGGGTGGTGGGCATGGCGGGGGCTCAGCGGGAAGTTGAAGGGGCGATCGGGAAGAACCGATCGTAGGTCAGGTTGAAGCCGAAGGCATAGACCATGTAGGCGAGGGCCAGGCCCACGTCGGCGATCAGCGCGTCGAGCCAGGGCATGCCGGTCCACAGGGCGATCACGGGCAGGGTCATGAGCAGCAGGCCGCCCTCGAAGCCGACGGCGTGGAGGGCGCGCAGGCGCCACGGGCGGTGGTCGGCGGTGCGCCCGGTGAGGCGCCCCTCGATCCAGTCGAAGCCGGTGTTGTAGGCGGCGTTCCAGAGGGCGGCGATGAGCGCCAGTACCAGCAGCAGCGCGGCGGATTCGGCCACCGGAACGCCCGACAGCCAGACGAAGGGTGGGCAGATCAGCAGCAGGCCACCGATCTCGAAGAGGGCAACCTGGCGCAGCCGGTCGACGAGGCTGCGCTGGGGGGGGAGGGGCGAGGCGGACATGAGTGCGGGACGTGATGCGGAAGCGGATGGACCGTGGATCTGGGACGGAGTTTAACGCGGGGGAGGAAGCCGTTAAACTGCGTGGCCTGAGGGCTTTGCCCACTTTTGTCTTATCTGGTCCACCCGGCCCACCACCACCGTGCCCCCGACGCCCCTGCCCAGCCCGTCCTTCCTGCTGCAATGCCACCCCGATGGCGCCGACCCCTGCGTGGCCGCCATCTGCGTCAGTCTTGATCGGCGCCCGGACGGGGGGCTGGCTCTGGCCTGGCGCCTGGAGGGCAGCATGGACGGCCTGCGGGTGCCGGAGCCCGGCAGCGCGCTGCCTCGCGAGCGCCTGTGGGCCCACACCTGCTGCGAGCTGTTCGTGGCGCCGGAGGGCGGCGAGGCCTACCGGGAGTTCAACTTCTCGCCCGGCGGCCAGTGGATGGCCTTCGATTTCTCCGCCTACCGCCAGCGTGCCGCAGATCCGCAGCTGCCCGCGCCGCGGCTCAGCCTGGGCCGCGAGAAGGCCGCCCTGACCCTGACGGTGGCGCTGCCTGCCGCCTGCCTGCCGGCTGGAGAATGCCGCCTGGCACTGAGCGCGGTGGTGGAACTGGCCGACGGCAGCCACCGCTACTGGGCCCTGCGGCATCCGCCGGGCCGCCCCGATTTCCACCACCGCGATGGCTTTGCCCTCGTTTTGAAAGGTCCGACTCCATGATCCAGTTCGGTCTCGACCGCCTCCTTGCCGATCCCGCCCTGCGCCGTCCGCTGGCCGGCAAGCGGGTGGCCCTGCTGGCCCACCCGGCCTCCGTCACCCGTGACCTGACCCATTCCCTGGATGCCCTGGCGGCGCTGCCGGACATCCACCTGTCGGCGGCCTTCGGCCCCCAGCACGGCCTGCGCGGCGACAAGCAGGACAACATGGTCGAGTCGCCGGACTTCTTCGATCCGGTGCATGGAATCCCGGTGTTCAGCCTGTATGGCGAGGTGCGCCGCCCGACCGCGCCGATGATGGACCGCTTCGACGTGCTGCTGGTGGACCTGCAGGACCTGGGGTGCCGCATCTACACCTTCATCACCACCCTGCGCTACGTGCTGGAGGCCGCCGCCCACCACAAGAAAGCGGTGTGGGTGCTGGACCGCCCCAACCCGGCCGGCCGGCCGGTGGAGGGCACCCTGCTGCAGCCGGGCTGGGAGAGCTTCGTCGGGGCCGGGCCGCTGCCGATGCGCCACGGCCTCACCATGGGCGAGCTGGCGCGCTGGTTCATCGCCACCCTCAAGCTCGACGTGGCGTGCGAGGTGATCACCATGCAGGGCTGGGATCCCCATGTCGGGCCGGGCTACGGCTGGCCGGCGGGTGAGCGGAGCTGGGTCAATCCCAGCCCCAACGCCCCCAACCTGTCGATGGCGCGGGCCTACGCGGGCACCGTGATGCTGGAGGGCACGACTCTGTCGGAAGGGCGCGGCACCACCCGGCCGCTGGAGCTGTTCGGCGCGCCGGACATCGACGCCCGCCAGGTGATCGCCCACATGCAGGCCTTTGCTCCCAGATGGGTGGCGGGTTGCCGCCTGCGTGACTGCTGGTTCGAGCCGACTTTCCACAAGCACGCCGGCAAGCTGTGCAACGGGGTGCAGATCCACGTGGAGGATCCGGCCCACTACGACCACGCGGCCTTCCGGCCGTGGCGCCTGCAGGCCCTGGCCTTCAAGGCGATCCGCCACCTGAATCGGGATTACCCGTTGTGGCGCGACTTTCCCTACGAGTACGAGCACGACCGCCTGGCCATCGACCTGATCAACGGCTCGGAGATTCTGCGGGAGTGGGTTGATGACGCTACCGCCCGTCCGGGTGACCTGGACGCGCTGGCACTGGCGGATGAACGGGCCTGGGGCGAGGCCCGCCAGCCCTTCCTGCTGTATCCCTGACTTTCCTTGTGGTCAGGCTGTGCCTGACTGGCCGGACAGGATGATTACCGCCCGGCGTCGCCCGCCGGGCCGAGCCACTGCAGCAGCTTGGTGAAGAACTGCTGGATGTCGATGGGCTTGGCGATGAAGTCGTTCATGCCGGCTTCCAGGCAGCGTCTGCGGTCTTCGATGAAGGCGTTGGCCGTCATGGCTATGATGCGCGGGCCGTCAGGGCCCTTCAGCTGGCGGATCCTGCGGGTTGCCTCCAGGCCGCCCAGGCGCGGCATCTGGATGTCCATCAGGACGAGGTCGTAGTTGTTGCTGCGGACGTGCTCGATGGCTTCTTCCCCGTCGTTGGCCACATCCACCGACAGGCCGGCGTCATTGAGGAAGTAGCGGGCGATTTCCCGGTTGGTGGCCTCGTCTTCGACGATCAGCACGTGCTTGCCCGCATGGCGTGCGCGCAGCTCGGCAAGCAGGCGTTCTTCGTCTTCATTCCCGGCGCTCTGGCGCGCGAGTCCTTCCTTCCCCCGGCTCAGGCGGGCGGTGAACCAGAAGGTGCTGCCGGCGCCGGGCGTGCTCTCCACGCCAGCGTCGCCGCCCATCAGGCGGGCGAGCTTGCGGGTGATGGCGAGACCGAGCCCCGTGCCGCCGTACTGGCGGGTGGTCGAGTTGTCGGCCTGTTCGAAGGCCGAGAACAGGCGGGCCAGGACGGCCGGCGCGATGCCGATCCCGGTGTCCTGCACCTCGAAGTGGATCAGCGCGTCGTGGGGGGTCTCCTCCAGCAGGCGGGTCCGGATGAGCACCCGGCCGCGCTCGGTGAACTTGATGGCGTTGGTCACGTAGTTGAGCAGACACTGCTGCAGGCGGGTGGTGTCGCCCTCGAGCCCCTCGGGCAGCAGCTCGGCCTCGGTGACCAGGGCGAGCTGCTTCTCGGTGGCGCGCTGGCGCACCATGGTGCCCACGTTGGCGAGGATCCGCGGGATGTCCACCGGCTGGAATTCCAGCTCGAACTTGCCGGCCTCGATCTTGGACAGGTCGAGGATGGCGTTGATGATCTCCAGCAGGTGGTCGCCGGCGTTCTGCAGCTTGCCCAGCTGCTCGGCCTGCTGGCGGGTCAGGCCGCCCCGCTGGATGAGATAGGCCATGCCGGTGATGGCGTTGAGCGGGGTGCGGATCTCGTGTGACATGTTGGCCAGGAACGCGCTCTTGGCGAGGTTGGCCGCTTCGGCGGCCTCCTTGGCGCTTTCCAGCTCGCGGGTGCGGATCACGACGAGTTCTTCTAGGGTGTCCCGCTGGCCGGCGAGCTGCATCTGGGCCAGGCGGCCCTCGGTGATGTCGGCGAAGCTGCCGAGGATGCGGGCGGGCTGGCCGGTGTCGTCCCAGGCCACGATACGGCCCCGATCGCGGACCCAGATGACATCCCCGGTTTTCTTGACCAGCCGGTGTTCGGAGAAGTAGTCACGGATGTCGCCGCGGCGGATCTTGTCGACTCTTTCCATCACGGTCGGGCGGTCTTCGGGGAGGACGAAGTCGAAGAAGCCTTCGTAGGTCGTCGGCACCTCGTCCGGAGGGTAGCCGAGGGTCAGGTACCACTGCTGGTTATGACTGACCCGGTTGGCGGGGAGGTCCCAGTCCCAGACCCCTTCCTGGATTACGGTGAGCACGTCCTGCAGGCTCTTTTCGCTGTCGCGGGCCTGTTGCTCGGCCTTCAGTCTCTCGGCCAGTTCGTGTTCGAGGCTCTGGTTGGCGTGGCGCAGCTCTTCGGTGCGCTCAAGCACGGTCTGCTCGAAGCGCGTGGTGTGGCGGTCGAGGGCACGCATCAGGTGGATCACCCGGAAGTCGCCTTCGATGAGGGTTCTGAACTGGGCCAGCAGGGCCTGGTGGGGTTCATCGACGGACAGGGGAGCCGCGCTGATGAGGCTCAGCACCCCGAACAGGCTGCGGTCGGGCCACAGCAGGGGCAGGCCGAGGTAGCCGCGTATCGGTGGGGCGTCGCCGGCCTGCACCTTCCAGTAGGGGTCGAGCTGCGCGTCGGGTACGTGGAGGGCGCGCTTGCTGGCGACGACCCCCGCCGTGAAGACGTCTCCCTTGATAAAGGGCTGGCTGGAGCCAGGTGTCCGTTCGGCGAGTGGCCCGCTGGCCAGCAGGCAGCTGCAATCCCCGGACGCGGGCGTGCTCATCAGGGTTGCGGACGTGTCGTTCAGGCGGGCGGCGAGGTCGACCACCTCCTGCCATTTGTTCAGGTAATGCGCTGGAACGGCGGCAGGGCGGGGCGGGTCTTGGCTCACGTCGTGCGTTTTCTGCTGGGGTCAGTGCGGCCTGCTGAGTTGGGCCAGGATGGTCTCCACCTCCGCGCTGATCGAACGGGTGCGCTCGTCGATCAGGGTGGGGTCGAGGGCGCCGTGCCAGATCATCGAGAAATCGGCCTCGATGAGGGCCTTGATCTTCCAGAGGGCTTCCTGTGCTTCCGCCGAATACTGCCGTGCCCGGGCGTCGAGTACGCAGACGGTGCCGAAGATGGAGTCGTCGGGCCAGACGAGCGGCACGCCCAGGTAGTTGATCATGTTCAGCTTGATGTCGGGGTTGTCGCTCCAGGCCGGGTCGCTGAGGGCGTCGGGGATCTCGAGCAGGGCCCTGCTGGCCATGACGGTCTCGCAATACAGGCCGGTGCCGAGGTCGGCCTTTTCGTGTTCTTCGTAGGGGTTGCCGGTGCTCAGGCTGGAGAGGAGTACTTCGATCTGTTCGGGCCATACCCGCATGACAAGGGCTGCCGGCACGTCGAGGGCTTTGGCCACCTCATCGAGGGTGTGCTGCCACTTCTTGAGGAAGCCGGGGGGGACTTCATGCATGGAGTAGTCGATCATCGCTGATAAGCCCGTTGAACCCTTTTTTAACACTATACCCATTTTGGCCAGTCTTCAAACCGGGGGCCGGTAATAAGGCACGTGCGCGTGCAGATGATGTTTTCCTGGCGTCGATGGCGGGGGGAGATGAAAAAGGGCGCCACGGGGCGCCCTTGAGATGCGTGGCCGGGGTGGTTCAGGCCACGGCCTTGAGGGTGACGCTGGCGTCCACCTTGCCGATGATCTTTTGCAGGCCATGCCGGGTCGCCGTGTTGATGACCAGCGGAGCCATGACGTTGGCGCGCACCGGCTGCTCGCCGGGCTCTCCGGGGCTGACGATGAGGAGCAGGCTGGCGTCGTCGGAGTTGCTCAACTGCAGGGCTGCCACTTCGTCATCACTCAGGGAAAACTCGTAATTGAGGCCGAGCACATCGGGAGTGGTTACGTTGAAGGCCACTTCCGGGTCGTCCAGGCACTGCAGCACGAACAGGGTGGGCGACTCCACTTCCTCCGAGTGAAGCAGGGTGAACTGGCGGCAGGCTTCGAAGCCGGGCAGGCCGCTCGGGAAATTCAGGATGCGATCGGCGGAGACGTCCACCTCGCCGACGATGGGACTGGTGATTTTCATGGTTTTTTCCCCTTTGAAATGGTGCTATCAGCCGGAACGGGTGCCGGCTCCCGAAGCAAGTTTCCTCCCATCATAGACGGGGCAGGGGGGATTGGCCCTGTGAACTGAGGGGGCTTTTGGGTCCATTCCTGGAATGAAGGGGGGCGTAAACGCCGATGGGGCGCCCGCAGGCGCCCCATCGGCGTGGAGCCGGTGCTACTTACCGGTCGCGGTTGAAGGTGCGACCGGCGCGCGGCTTGCCGGCGAATTCACCGCTACGGCCGCCACCGAAGCCGCCACCGCTGTTCTGGTGGTTGGAGCTGCGCTTGGCGACGTGGGGGAACTCGGTGCGGTGCTCGGGGTGACGCGGGGCAGCGTCGGCACGGCGGGGGGCTGCGTCGCGGAAGTCGCGGCGCCCTTCGCCCTGGCCGGCCCAGGGGCTGGCCGGACGGCTGTCGTCACGGCGCGGTTCCCGGTCGAAACGGCCGGCACCGCCGCCGAAACCGCTGGCGGGACGCTTGTCACCAAAGCCGCCGGAGGAGGGGCGCTTGTCGCCGAAGCGGCCGCCACCGTTGCCGCCGAAGCCGCGGCCGTCACGACGCGGGCCGCCAGGGCGGCGATCGTCGGCCGGCATGGTGCTGCGCGGCTCAAGGCCGGGCATGGTGTGCACGGCCAGGGGCTGGCGGGTGTAGCGTTCGATGGCGCGCAGCAGGCGCACATCGCGGCGTTCGGCCAGGCTGATGGCGATGCCGTTGGAGCCGCCACGGCCGGTGCGGCCGATGCGGTGCACATAGTCGGCCGCAACCTTGGGCAGGTCGTAGTTGATCACGTGGCTGATCGTGCGCACGTCGATGCCGCGGGCGGCCACGTCGGTGGCGATCAGCACACGCAGATGGCCGCGACGCAGCTGGTCGAGGGTGCGGGTGCGCATGCGCTGATTCATGTCACCGTGCAGGGCTGCCACGGAGTGACCCTGGGATTCCAGGTTCAGGGTCAGGGCATCGGCGTCACGCTTGGTGGCGGTGAATACGATGGCCTGATCGACGCCGACGTCACGCAGGATGCCGTCGAGCAGGCGGTTCTTGTGGCTGATGTCGTCGGCCACAAGCAGGCGCTGTTCGATGTTCTCGTGACGGGTCTGGGCCGAGTCGATCTCGATGCGCTCAGGGTCCTTCAGCAGGCGCTGCATCATGCGGGCGACCTGGCCATCGAGGGTGGCGGAGAAGAACAGGGTCTGACGGTTGGCCGGCAGCTTGGCGACGATGGCCTCGATGTCTTCCACGAAACCCATGTCGAGCATGCGGTCGGCTTCGTCGAGGATCAGGATTTCCAGGCGGCCGAAGTCGATGCGGCCACTGTTCATCTGGTCCATCAGGCGGCCGGGAGTGGCCACCAGGATTTCGTAGGGGCTGGACAGCAGCTTGTTCTGCACCGGGTAGGGCATGCCGCCGACCACGCTGACGGCCTTGGCGTAGCGCAGGTTCTTGCCGTAGCGCTTGGTGGCGTCGGTGACCTGCACGGCCAGTTCGCGGGTGGGAGTGAGCACCAGCACGCGGGGACCGCGGGCCTTGAGCGGGGACTCGATGGTCAGACGCTGCAGGGAGGGCAGCATGAAGGCTGCGGTCTTGCCCGAGCCGGTCTGGCTGGAGACCACGAGATCCTTGCCGGCAAGTGCGGCGGGGATGGCGGCCAGCTGGACGGAGGTGGGTTCGGTATAGCCGGCTTCGTTAACGGCTTTGACAATGTGCTCGGACAGGCCGAGGCTGGCGAAATCCATGTTCGCTTCCTTATATCTTGTGGCAGGTGCGGTTCCCGCGAGAAAAAACGGCAACGTTCCGCTGCGCAGAGATGCGCGCGGAACAGGGGCGACCCTGAAGCTGCCAGGCTGGCATATCGGCACTAACCGATCAGGGGCACCTCTCGTCTGGTACGGGAGATATGAAGAGGGTCAGGGACGATGTGACTTGGTGTAACCGCTTTACACCAGATTGACCACTATAAATGGAAACACGAGGACACACAAGGAAAATGTTGCGCCGCAAAATGGCGATGTGACGCTGTGCCGCGTTTTGCAGGACGGGGTATAGACACAGTAATTGACATGATCGACCGAGGCGGTAACTTGAAAGCCCGGCTCACCCCGGTCACTCTTCATCCCTCACACACAAAGGAACTGACGATGCGTTTCGACAACAGCAGGGAAAGCGACAACATCGAGGATCGCCGGGGCGGCGGGGGTGGTCTGCCGATCGGCGGCAAGAGCATCGGCCTCGGGACCATCGTGCTGGCCTTGGTGGCGATGTACTTCGGTGTCGATCCGAGTGTGGTGCTGAACCAGGCGGCGCTGTCACCGTCGCCGCAGGCCGAGACCCGCTCCGCGGCGCCGCCGGCGAACGACCCGGAAACCCGCTTCGTGCGCCAGGTGCTGGGCGAGACGGAGGATACCTGGCAGCAGATCTTCAAGCTCAATGGCCGCGACTACGTGGCGCCGACCCTGGTGCTCTTTTCCGGCTCGACGCCGACCGCCTGCGGTACAGGGCAGGCCGCGATGGGGCCCTTCTACTGTCCGTCGGACCAGAAGGTGTATATCGACCTGTCCTTCTACCAGGAGCTGAAAAGCCGCTTCAAGGCGCCCGGCGATTTTGCCCAGGCCTACGTGATTGCCCACGAGGTCGGCCACCATGTGCAGAACCTGCTGGGAATCTCCTCCAAGGTGATGGCGGCCCGCAGCAGGGCAAGCGAGAAGGAGTCGAATGCCCTGTCGGTCCGGCTGGAGCTGCAGGCGGACTGCCTGGCGGGCGTGTGGGCGCAGAACGCGGACAAGGCCCGCGCCATCCTCGAGGTGGGCGACGTGGAAGAGGCTCTGCGCGCCGCCACAGCCATCGGTGACGACGCCCTGCAGAAACAAGCCAAGGGCTTCGCGGTGCCGGACAGCTTCACCCACGGCAGCTCGGAACAGCGGGTGCGCTGGTTCAAGCGCGGCATGGAGAGCGGTCAGCTGGGGGCCTGCAACACCTTCCAGGCCAAGATGCTGTAAACGGCGGCGGGCTGGCCCTTCCGCACGAAGGCCGGCCCGCCGGGGTGCCACAGCGAAAGGATCAGCCGGCCAGCCTGGCGAAGGCTTCGATCACTTCGGGCGGTGCCTGGACCAGCTCGACCAGCACGCCTTCACCGCCGATGGGGAATTCTTCGTTGCCCTTGGGGTGGAGGAAGGTGATGTCGTAGCCGGCGGCGCCCTTGCGGATGCCGCCCGGCGCAAAGCGCACGCCGTTGGCGCCGAGCCATTCGACGGCCTTGGGCAGGTCGTCGATCCACAGGCCGACGTGGTTCAGTGGTGTGGTGTGGACGGCGGGTTTCTTCTCGGGGTCGAGGGGTTGCATCAGGTCCACTTCGACCTTGAACGGGCCCTTGCCCATGGCGGTGATGTCCTCGTCCACGTTCTCGCGTTCCGACTTGAAGGTGCCGGTGACTTCGAGGCCGAACATGTCCACCCACAGGGTGCGCAGGCGATCCTTGGACGGGCCGCCGATGGCGATCTGCTGGACGCCGAGAACTTTGAATGGTCTTGTCATGATTTGGGTTTCCCTCCTAAAGGAGGCGCCATTTTACGGGACGATGCGGTGGCGTAGGGTCTGTGTCGGCCGCATTGGGCGGTGCGCACTCCCTCATTCCCATTCCACGCTGGCGCACAGCAGGTAGCCGGCGCCGTATACGGTCTTGATGATCTTCGGATCCTGCGGGTCGTCCTCCAGCTTGCGGCGTAGCCGGGAGATGCGCACGTCGATGCTGCGGTCGAAGGGGTCGAGGTCGCGTTCGCCGATCAGTTGCTCGCGGGTCAGGATCTTGTTGGGCTTGCGCAGCAGGGTCTGCAGCAGGGCGGCTTCAGCTGCCGAGAGGGATATCTCCCGCCCATCGTCGGCGCTGAGGTTGAGGCGACCGATGTCGAAATGCCAGCCTGCGAAGCGCGCACCGGTCTGGCCGGTGGGTTCGCTGGCGGCGGCTTTCTGATAGCGGCGCAGGATAGAGCGCACCCGCGCCACCAGCTCGCGGGGCTCGAAGGGCTTGACCAGGTAGTCGTCGGCACCCAGTTCGAGGCCTAGCACGCGGTCGGTCAGGCCGTCGCGGCCGGTCAGGATCAGTGCGGCGCAGGGGTGCTGCTCCTGCAGTTCGCGCAGCACCTGCAGGCCGTCCATGTCGGGCAGGCCCAGGTCGAGGATGGCCAGCTCGGGCTGGGCCCGGCGGGTGCGCGAGAGCAGGGCGCGGCCGGTGGCGAAGGTCTCGCAGCGGAAGCCATATTCGCCGAGGGTGTCGGCGATCAGGCGGGCGATGTCGGCTTCATCCTCGACGATGAAGATGAGGGGGCTGTCCTTGTCGGGGGTGGTCATGGTGCCGGGGTCTCCGGGTATTCAAGGGCGGCCAGGGCTGCGCCGAGGGCCGCCCGGTCGAAGGGCTTGCGCAGGGTGGGGATGTCCGGGCTGCCCGGGGCGGCGTCGCCGGTGGCATAGCCGGTGATCAGCAGGATGGGCAGGGTCGGCCGCAGCGCCCGGGCGGCGCTGGAAAGCTCGCGCCCGCCCATGCCGGGCATCACCGTGTCGGACACCAGCAGGGCGATATCCTCGACGGCTTCGAGCATGCTCAGTGCTTCGAGGCCGTTGCTGGCTTCGATGACCGGGAAGCCCAGCTCGGTGAGTTGCTGGCGGATCACCTTGCGGACTTCCGGTTCGTCCTCCACCAGCAGGGTCAGGCGCTGCTCGTTGCCGTCGCGGGCGGCGGCGTGGCGGGGGGGCGCCGGGGTGGCCGGCGGGGCGTCGGTCATCGGCACGATGAAGCGGACGTTGGTGCCCTTGCCCGGCGTGCTGAGGATGCGGATGTTGCCGCCCGACTGGCGGATGAAGCCATATACCATGGCCAGCCCGAGGCCACTGCCGGCGCCGAAGGCCTTGGTGGTGAAGAAGGGCTCGAAGAGGCGCGGCAGCAGTTCCGGGGCGATGCCGGTGCCGGTGTCCGACACATCGAACTGGACGTAGTCTCCCGCCGGCACCTCCACCAGCAGGGCCAGGCTGGGCGAGACGTGCCGGCGCGCCAGGGCGAGAGTCAGGGTGCCGCCCCCGGGCATCGCATCGCGGGCGTTGATGGCCAGGTTGAGCAGGGCATTCTCGAGCTGGTGGGGGTCCACCAGGGCATACAGTTTTTCGGTCGGAAGTTCGAGCTGGATGGCGATGCGCTCGGTGAGGGAGCGGGACAGCAGTTGGGTCATGCCATGCACCAGGGCACCGACTTCCACCGGGCTGGGCTCCAGCGGCTGCTGGCGCGAAAAGGTGAGCAGCCGGCGGATCAGTTCGGTGCCGCGCCGGGCCGCCGACAGGGCCGGCTCGAGGTAGTCCTCGAAGCCCTGGTGGGCGGGCAGCTTGTCGCGCAGGGTGTGCAGGTTGCCGGTGATGATGGTGAGCAGGTTGTTGAAATCATGGGCGAGGCCGCCGGTGAGCTGGCCGACGGCTTCCATCTTCTGGGCCTGGATCAGGGCGGCCTGGCTGGCCTTCTGCTCGGTGATGTCGATGGACAGCACGAAGAAGCCCTGTACGCCGCCCGCGATCGAGGCCTCCGGCACGACGGCGCTGCGGGCATAGACCTGCCGCCCGGAGGCGCTGGTGCGGGAATATTCGTAGCTGACCTGCTCGCCGGTACCGGCCTGGTCCAGGTAGGGCTTGATCTGGGCATAGGCCTCGGCGCCGAAGACCTCGGCGATGCTGCGGCCGACGATGCTGTCCTTGTCCAGGCCGAACCACTCGGCATAGCCCTTGTTGGCGAAGCGGTAGCGCTCGCCCGCATCCACGTAGGCGATCAGGGCCGGGATGGCGTCCATGATCAGGCGCAGGCGCTCCTCGCTGCGGGCGAGCTGGGCGGCCACGTTGTCGAGGCGGGTGGTGGCGGCCTCGAGTTCGGCGGTGCGGGCGTGGACGCGATCTTCCAGTTCGGCGTTCTGGCGTTCGATGAGCTGCTCGTAGCGGCGCTGCTCGGTGATATCGGTCCACAGGGTGACGAAGCCCAGGTTGGGAATCGGTACACCGCGTACCGCCAGGACCTGGCCGTTGGGGCGGGTGCGCTCCACGTGGTGGGGCTGAAAGGCACGGACAGCTGCCATGCGCTCGGCCACGATGCGTTCGATCTCGTCGGTGCCGAGGCCGCCGTTGCCATATTCGCCGCGCCGGAGGTTGAAGCGGATGAAGTCCTCGAAGGGGGTGCCGACCCGCACCATGTCCTCGGGGAAGTCGAGGAGGCGCAGCATGGCCTTGTTCCAGGTGACCAGCCGCGGTGCAGCGTCGAAGACCGCAATGGCCTGGTCGAGGAGGTCGAAGCCGGCCAGCAGCAGGTCGTAGCGGCGCAGCGCCTCGGGGCTGCCGGGCCGGGCGGCGGGCACGGGGGCTGGCGGCGTGATGCGGGCGATCATGGGCGGTACCGGGCGATCAGCTCGAAGAAGGCGGCTTCGGGCAAGGGGCGCGAGAACAGGAAGCCCTGGCTGTAATCGCAGCCGGCGTCGTTGAGGCGGCTTTGCTGCTCGAGGGTTTCGACGCCTTCGGCGACGACCCGGATGCCCAGCTTGTGGGCCATGGCGATGATGGCCTCTGCAATTGCCAGGTCGCCCGGGTCGGTGGTCAGGTCGCGGATGAAGGAACGGTCGATCTTGAGGGTGTCGATGTCGAGCCGCTTGAGGTAGGCCATCGCCGAATAGCCCGTGCCGAAGTCGTCGATGGTGACCGGAACGCCGGCTGCCGCCAGGCGGCTGAGTTGCGCCGCGACGGCCGGGTGCTTGTCGAGCAGCATGCCTTCGGTGATCTCTATGGCCATGCAGTGGCCGGGCAGGCCGAGGGCCTCCAGGCGCGCCAGAAGTCCGTCGATCGAGCGCCCGCCGGTGAATTGCCGCGGCGAGGCGTTGACGCTGATCTGCAGCGGGCAGTTGGCACGGTCGTCTTCCGGCCACAGGGTGCGCCAGCGGGCCACGGCGGCAATGGCCGAGTCGAAGACCCAGCTGCCGATGGCGTCGATCAGGCCCAGCTCTTCGGCGACCGGGATGAACTCGGTGGGCGGAATCTCGCCCAGGGCCGGGTGCTGCCAGCGCAGCAGGGCTTCGGCCTTGAAGACCTCTCCGTTGGCCAGGTTCAGGATGGGCTGGTAATGGAGGCTGAGCTGGCCCTCCGCCAGCGCGGTGCGCAGGTCGGTGCCCATCTGCAGGCGGGCCTGGGCGTGTTCCTGCATTGACGGCGAGTAGTAGCTGAAGCGGTTCCGGCCGGCGTCCTTGGCGTGGTACATGGCCTGGTCGGCGTTCTTGAGGATGCTCGCCAGGGTGTCGCCGTCGCGGGGGTAGAGAGTGATGCCGATGCTGGCGGAGACGTAGGCCACGTCGTTGCCCAGGGTGAAGGGCCGATCCAGCGCGGTGATGATGTCGTCGGCAATGCGCTCGATGGGGGCTTCGTCGGACTGACAGGGCAGCAGGACGGTGAATTCGTCGCCCCCCTGCCGTGCCACCGTGTCGGTTTCGCGCAGGCAGCCGACGATGCGCCGCGCGGCCTCGACCAGCAGGCGGTCGCCGGCATCATGCCCAAGGACATCGTTGACCTCCTTGAAGCGGTCCAGATCGATGAACAGTACCGCGACGCTCTCGTGGTCGCGGTGAGCCTTCTTCATCAGCTCCGTCAGACGGTCGTTGAGCAGACGGCGGTTGGGCAGGCCGGTGAGGGCGTCGTAGTTGGCCTGAACCCAGATCAGGGCTTCGGTCTGCTTGCGTTCAGTGATGTCGGTGATGACGCCGACCAGCCCGCCCACCTGCCCGTCGGATTTGAGCCAGGTGGCCTTGTTGAAGAGGACTTCACGGGTCAGGCCGTCGCCGGAGGCCACCGAGGCTTCGTAGGTCTGCACGCCCGGCGCATCGAACAGGGCCTGGTCGGCGGAGTGGTAGCGGGCGGCGAGCTCCGGCGGGGAGATGTCGAACACCGAACGCCCGACGATGTCCTCGCGGTCGAGGCCCATGAAGGCCTCGAAGGCCCGGTTGCAGCCCAGGTAGCGGGCTTGCTCGTCCTTGAAGAAGAGCGGGCTGGGGATGGCCTCGACCAGCTGTCCGATGAAGTTGAGTTGCTCGATGGCCTGGCGCTCGGCGGCGTGGCGGGCGGTGATGTCCACCAGCATGCCGATGATGGCGGGCCTGCCTTCGAAGGCGGTGCGCTTGCCGAAGACCTCCAGCTCCAGCTCGGAGCCGTCCTTGCGGCGGCCATGAAAGCTGTAGTGGGCGGTGTCGCTGCGGCCCGCGAGGCGCTCTGCCACCGCAGCCGCGACCTTGCCGTCGTCGCTCGGGGAGGTCAGGTCGGACGGCCCGATCTGTCCGCAGATCTCCTCCTGCGTATAGCCGAACATCTCGGCGAAGCGTGGGTTGGCGTAGCGGAAGAGGCCGTCCTGGATGATGTAGACGCCGATCAGGGCGTTGCGCAACAGGTCGACGAAGAGGCTGTCGGAGTCGCGGATCAGGTCTTCGGTGAGGGCGGGCGGCGTGACGGGCATGGGGTGGGCTGCGCTTCAGGCGGTGGCGCCAGGCTCCGGGGGCATCCCGGAGAGTTGTTTTCGATAGCGGTCCGGCGACATGCTGGTCCAGCTGGTGAAGGCCCGGTAAAAGGCTGAGGTATCGGCATAACCCAGGTCGGCCGCCACCTGGGCGATGGGCTGACGGGTCTTGGTCAGGCGAGCCAGGGCGATGTCCCGGCGCAGCGCTTCCTTGATGCCGCGGAAGCTTGAGCCTTCTTCTTCCAGGCGGCGGTGCAGGGTGCGTGGCGACATGTGCAGGCGGTCGGCGGCTTCGTCCTGGGTCAGGCTGGCGGGCAGGGCATCGCGGATCAGATCGCGCACCCGGATCACGGTGTTGCGGTCGCGCCGGTAAAGCATGCTGATGCGCCCCGGTGCCCCCTCCAGGAAGGCATTCAGGGCAGCCTCGTCCCGGCGGATCGGCAGATCGAGCAGGGTGGCGTTGAAGCGGGCGATCAAGTGCGGGCCTTCCATGAAGCGGGAACGCGCAGTGTAGACGAGGGCGTAGTCATCCGCATGCGCGGGCGGATGAAACGGAAAGTCCACCGAGTCGAGGGCCAGACCGCGCCCCACCAGCCAGCAGGACAGGCTGTGGAGCAGGCGCAGCAGCCATTCAAAGGCGAAGACCCGGGCCGGGTCGTCGGGGCTGGCGGTGAGAGGGTGGCGCTCGACGATCTGCAGCTCGGCGCGGTCGTCCCGCCGCAGCACGCTGACGCCCAGGTCGGGCAGCACGATGGCCAGAAAGCGGCGGGCCCGGTCGAGGCCGTCGGCCAGGGTCGGGGCGCCGAGCATGCCGCGGCACAGGAACTCGAAGCTGCCCGGGCCCATCGGGTTCGAGAACAGGCCGAAGCCCTCGTCGTGGAGCTCCCGGATGACAAGGTTGTAGAGGCTTGCGTAACGGTCGAGCGGAACCCGGCTGGCTGCGTCTGCAAGGTTGATGTCCAGTTCAGCCAGCAAGGGGGCGGGGTCTATGTTGCGACGCAACATGCCGGACAGCATCCCGGTCACGAAACCCATTGAAACTGTTGAGCCTTGGCGGGCGGGGTTGCTGGGCAAGGGGAGGTCTCCAGTCCGATCCGACGCTGCACCCGGAGGTCGGTGGCAGCTTGGCGGATTTTGCACGAAAGCCGTCGACAACGGCAATGGCGGCGACCTCCGCAGCCTTCTACCATTCGCATATCGATAAACATGATGTGGGGGAGACAACCATGACCGACCTGAGCGTTGCCAAGAAACTCGTCGCTTACAAGCCCAAGAACAAGGTGCGCTTCGTCACCGCTGCGGCGCTTTTCGACGGCCACGATGCGTCGATC
This sequence comes from Zoogloea dura, assembly GCF_012927165.1. GTDB lineage: Bacteria > Pseudomonadota > Gammaproteobacteria > Burkholderiales > Rhodocyclaceae > Zoogloea > Zoogloea dura. The sequence goes on along the minus strand of NZ_JABBGA010000013.1, from coordinate 51,720 downwards.
AACATCATGCGGCGGATTCTTCAATCCACCGGCTCCGAGGTGATCCACCTCGGCCATAACCGCTCGGTCGGCGAGATCGTCAATGCCGCGCTGCAGGAAGACGTGCAGGGCATCGCGATCACCTCCTACCAGGGCGGCCACGTGGAGTTCTTCAAGTACATGATCGACCTGCTGCGCGAGAACGGCGGCGAGAACATCAAGGTCTTCGGCGGCGGCGGCGGCGTGATCGTGCCGGCCGAGATCAAGGAGCTGCACGACTACGGCGTGACCCGCATCTACTCCCCCGAAGACGGTGCCGTCCTCGGCCTGCAGGGCATGATCAACGACCTGGTCGAGCGCTGTGACGTGGATGTGTCCCACTCCGGCCCCCAGGGCGCCGAGGCGGTCATCGCCGCGCTGAAGTCCGGTAATCGCCGGGTGCTGGCCCAGATCGTCACCGGCCTCGAGAACGGCGCCTACGGCGACGACGTGAAGGCAGCGCTGATCGAGGCGGCCAAGGCCGTCAAGGTGCCGGCCCTCGGCATCACCGGTACCGGCGGTGCCGGCAAGTCCAGCCTCACCGACGAACTGGTGCGCCGCTTCCGGCTCGACCAGAACGACCAGCTCAAGCTCGCCATCATCTCCATCGACCCGTCGCGCAAGCGTACCGGCGGTGCGCTGCTGGGCGACCGCATCCGCATGAACGCCATCGAGCATCCGAACATCTTCATGCGCTCGCTGGCCACCCGCGACACCGGCAAGGAAGTGTCCGTGTCCCTGCCCGAAGTCATCGCCGCCACCCGCCTGGCCGGCTTCGACATGATCATCGTCGAGACCTCCGGCATCGGCCAGGGTGACGCGGCCATCGTGCCCTTCGTCGATGTGTCCCTGTACGTGATGACCCCCGAATTCGGCGCCGCCAGCCAGCTCGAGAAGATCGACATGCTCGACTTCGCCGATTTCGTGGCCATCAACAAGTTCGACCGCAAGGGCGCCGAGGACGCGCTGCGCGATGTGCGCAAGCAGTACCAGCGCAACCGCGAACTGTTCACCACCCCCACCGAAGGCATGCCGGTGTTCGGCACCATGGCGGCCCGCTTCAACGACGACGGCGTCACGGCCCTGTACCAGGCCCTCGCCCCGGCCCTCGCCGCCAAGGGCCTCAAGCTGGCCAAGTCCAGGCTGCCGCTGGTCGGCGTCAAGGCCTCCAGCCGTGGCCGCGCCATCGTGCCGGCCGAGCGCACCCGCTACCTCGCCGAGATCGCCGAGACGGTGCGCGGCTATCACAAGCACACCAGCGAGCAGGCCCGGGTGGCCCGCGAGCGCCAGGCCCTGCGCATCTCCAGGCAGCTCTTCGAGGGCTGCAAGAAGGATGCGAGCAGCTTCAACGAGCTGATCGAATGGAAGGATGGCGAGCTTACCGCCACCTCCAAAAAGCTCCTCGACATGTGGCCCAAGACCGTCGAGCTGTACGCGGCTGACGAGTACGTGGTGAAGATCCGCGACAAGGAGATCCGCACTGTCCTGACCTCCGAGTCCCTGTCCGGCAGCAAGATCCGCAAGGTCGCCCTGCCGACCTACGAGGACGACGGCGAGACGCTCAAGTTCCTGATGAAGGAGAACGTCCCCGGCTCATTCCCTTACACCGCCGGCGTGTTCGCCTTCAAGCGCGAGGGTGAAGACCCCACCCGCATGTTCGCCGGCGAGGGCGATGCCTTCCGCACCAACCGCCGCTTCAAGCGCGTCTCCGAAGGCATGCCGGCCCACCGCCTGTCCACCGCCTTCGATTCGGTGACCCTCTACGGCTGCGATCCGGATCCGCGTCCGGACATCTACGGCAAGATCGGCAACTCCGGGGTGTCCATCGCCACCCTGGAAGACATGAAGGTGCTCTACGACGGCTTCGACCTGGTGAATCCCACCACCTCCGTGTCGATGACCATCAACGGCCCGGCCCCCATCATCCTGGCGATGTTCTTCAACACCGCCCTGGAGCAGCAACTGACCAAGTTTGCCGCCCAGAACGGCCGCCAGCCGACCGACGACGAATACCAGAAGATCCGCGCCTGGACCCTCTCCAGCGTGCGCGGCACCGTGCAGGCCGACATCCTGAAGGAAGACCAGGGCCAGAACACCTGCATCTTCAGCACCGAGTTCGCCCTCAAGATGATGGGCGACATCCAGGAGTTCTTCGTCCATAACCAGGTGCAGAACTTCTACTCGGTGTCGATCTCCGGCTATCACATCGCCGAAGCCGGCGCCAACCCGATCAGCCAGCTCGCCTTCACCCTGTCCAACGGCTTCACCTACGTGGAGAGCTACCTGGCCCGGGGCATGCAGATCGACGATTTCGCGCCCAACCTGTCCTTCTTCTTCAGCAATGGCATGGACCCGGAATACTCCGTGATCGGCCGCGTCGCCCGCCGCATCTGGGCGGTGGCGATGAAGAACAAGTACGGTGCCAACGAGCGCAGCCAGAAGCTGAAGTACCACATCCAGACCTCCGGCCGCTCGCTGCACGCCCAGGAGATGGACTTCAACGACATCCGCACCACGCTGCAGGCCCTGATCGCCATCTACGACAACTGCAACTCCCTGCACACCAACGCCTACGACGAAGCGATCACCACGCCGACCGAGGAATCCGTGCGCCGGGCCATGGCCATCCAGCTCATCATCAACCGGGAATGGGGCCTCGCCAAGAACGAGAACCCCAACCAGGGCGCCTTCATCATCGAGGAGCTCACCGACCTGGTGGAAGAGGCGGTGCTCAAGGAGTTCGAAGCCATCAGCTCCCGCGGCGGCGTGCTGGGCGCCATGGAAACCGGCTTCCAGCGCGGCAAGATCCAGGAAGAGTCGCTCTACTACGAGCACAAGAAGCACGACGGCTCCTACCCGATCATCGGCGTCAATACCTTCCTCAACCCGAAGGGCATGGCCCAGCAGGAGATCGAGCTGGCCCGTTCCAGTGAAGATGAAAAGCAGGGACAACTCCAGCGCCTGGCCGATTTCCAGGCCCGCAACGCCGACCAGGCCCCCAAGTGGCTGGCCTTGCTCAAGCAGACCGTGATCGAAAACGGCAACGTCTTTGCCGTGCTGGTGGATGCGGTGAAGTACTGCTCCCTGGGGCAGATCACCACGGCGCTGTACGACGTGGGTGGTCAGTACCGGCGCAGCATGTAAGGACTGATAAGTACGCCCTCGGTAAGAGGGGGACAGCAAAGAGAACGGCGCTTTCGGGCGCCGTTTTCATTGCCCGGGCGGGTGAGCAGAACGACGACCGACCTGCTGACTCACCCTCCCGCCCGCACCGCTCCCAGCATCTCGTGCACATCGTGGGTCATCACCGCCAGGTAGGCCAGCAGGCCCAGGTACAGGAGTGCGTATTCGGCGCGCTTGCCAGGCGGTGTGTCGTAGTAGCCGGGGGCCTCTTCGCCTGCGCCGCGCAGGGCCCGCCACAGGTGGGGCGCGGCCAGCAGGGCGACCAGAATCAGCATGGGGCTGGGGCGCCACAGGAACACGCCGACCAGGGCCGGAGCGCCGAGCAGCCAGAACTTGCGTGACACCACGGCGGTCATGCGGCCGCCGTCGAGCGGTGGCACCGGGATCAGGTTGAAGAGGTTGAGGAAGAAGCCCGAGTAGCTGATGGCCAGCAGCAGGTCACTGCCTTCCGAGCGGGCCAGAAAGTAGCAGGCCAGTGAGGCCACGGTGCCGGCGAGGGGGCCGGCCATGGCCACGTAGGCCTCGGTCTCGGCGTTCATCGGCTGCTCCTTCAGCTCGATCCAGGCGCCCACGAAGGGGATGAAGGTGGGGGCGCCCACATTGAGGCCGCGCTGGCGGGCGGCCAGGTAGTGGCCCATTTCGTGGCAGAACAGCAGGGCGATGAAGCCGGCGGCGTAGCGCCAGCCCCAGATCAGGGCGTAGGCACCCAGCGAGATCAGCATGGTGCCGCCGCTGGTCAGCAGCTTGCCGAACTTGGCGCCGCCCAGAAGGAGCAGGAGCAGCTTCACACGGAGTCCTTCCGGCCGAACAGCTTGCGGGCGCCCGCGCCGAGGCCGACCAATGCCAGGGCGCCGATCTTCCAGAACTTGGCCAGGAACACGCCGAGGGTGGCCAGCAGGCCGAGCTTCTTGGCCGCGATGCCGCCCACCAGTGCGGCAAGGCCGTATTCGGCCACCTTGTCGGTGCTCTGGTTGAAATCGCCGTAGCGTTTGCCCTCGTTGAAGTCGAGCGCGGCCAGCAGTTCGCGGGCCACCGGCTTTTCCTTGTCGATGCTGGCCAGGCTGGTGACCAGGTTCATCGAGAAGTAGCCCTCCCGGCCCAGCATGTAGGTGTTGTAGTTGACGCCGTCATCCTCGCCGTCCTGGCTGGATTTGTTGCGTGCCGCGGCCGACCACACCAGGCGGTGGGTGGCGGCGTCGTACCTGGGGGTTTCCACCCAGCCCACCACCATCACCTCGGGCACGCCCAGTTGGCGCCGCCGTTCGTTGCTGGCCTCGGTGCCGTCCTTGAGGTTCTGCAGCAGTTCGTCCGCATTCCAGTCCTTGGCGTCCTCGTCCTTCACATAGCCGGAGGGGTCGAAGCGCACGCTGACAAAGCCGTCGAGCTTGTCGCCCACCACGATGCCGTGAAAGCCCTGCCCGACCTGGTTGCCTTGGGCTTCCATCATGGCCTGGGCTTCGGCGCGGGGAATGAAGCCGTAGCCATCGGGCAGCCTCAGGTGGCCCTGGTCTCCGAGCGGGATGTCCCGTGGGCCCTTCTGCATGGCGGCGAAAGCGGCCTCGGCGGCAGCCTCCATATGGGCGCGGGGCGCAGGGGCGTCGTCGGCGAGGGCGGCAGGCAGGCTGCCGAAGACGAGGGTGAGGGCGAGCAGGGAAGTGCGGAGGAGGGTGTGCATGGCAGGGGGGGCGGACCAGTTGGTTCAGGTTTTATGGTAATGGCATATTGCCTGTGCAGGGAATGGTAACCCATGTGCCGGGCATCAAGCCCCCTGGAAATGGCGAAGGAGGCATATTGCAGGCGTGTCGGCGCTTTTTACATCGGGATGTGTTTTTCTGGTCAAGCGCTTTGATAATGCAGCACAAAAAATTTGTGGAATAAAACCTGCTTGATTGCAGGAACAGGATTTGCCGCAGGCTTTCCATGAGATACCTCCCCTTCTTGCTGGTATTTGTCGTCATAGGGGCCATGTCGAGCCTGGTCGAGGCTGATCGGGCCCTGGGGGAGGATGTGGCAGCGGCGCTTCCCGAGGACACTGAGGCCCAGTCTCCGTGGGCGCGTTCGGGGGCTCCGGCGGAGGTGCCCTGGGAGGGCAAGGCGCTTCAGGCCAGCGGGCTCTTCCTTGGCCCCGAAGGGGTGGGGGGGGAGGCAGTCAGGCTGGTCACGCCATTTTCCGGCCTGCATGCCGACATTGCCCAAGCTCCAGGTATGCGTCCCGCCGCTGCAAGGCAGCTGGGGCCGGACGCGCTGTTGTACGGGATTGAACTCGACAGCGATGCCCTTCTCGACTCCATCGCATCCCAGGCTCTGCTCGCGTCCGATCCCCTTGCGGCATTCCGCGCTGTGCCAGGTACCGGCGGCAGTGGCCGTGGTCTGTTCGAGCCGGTCGGTGACGATGCTTCCGGGGCCTTCCTCGACCGGCTTTACCGGATTGCCGGAGAGGCGGCCGGCCTGCTGCCCGAGCCGGCCAGCCTGGCCCTGTTCGGACTTGGCCTGGTGGGCTTGGGGCTGGCATTGCGAGGGCGTCGCTGACCGCGCCGGCATACCGAGGGCTTGGGGCTCGAGTGCCAGCGTCTATTCTGAATTCAGGGCACGGTCGGGATGAGCCGGCCACAGAATGGCGATCGGGGGGCTTGTCATGAAAAAGCGGCGTTCCAAATCTTTCTTGCTGCGGCGTGAGGAGGGGCGGAGCGGCTGGCGGGCACGCCTGCCGCTGGTCGTTGCTTCACTGCTGTGCTCGCTCGCCTGGGCCGGTGATCTGCCCCACCCGCCCAAGAAATCCAATGCACGCAAGCTCGGCTTGGTGATCCAGGTGCAGGGAGGAGGGTGGGGAGGAGCGGCCCGAGAGGATATACAGGCCGTCCTGGATGCCGCCGCCAACGAGTTGATGGCGCGTCTGCCCGCCCCCCTGCAGGCGCCCATCGTCGTCACCCACACCGATGGCCCCCCGGTGGCGCTCTATGGCCGGGGGCCGCAGGGCGAGTACCGCATACACCTGCATGCCCGCGGTGAGAACTGGCATCTCTATGCCTACGAGTTTGCCCATGAGCTGTGCCATCTCCTGTCCAACCACGATGGCCATCCGCAGGCGGGGGAGGCAGCCCATCCCAACCAGTGGTTCGAGGAGGCTGTGTGCGAAACCGCGTCGCTCTATGTGCTCAAGAACCTTGCGGCCAGCTGGAGCCGATCGCCGCCGGAGCCCCGCTGGGTGGAGGAGGCGCCACTGTTCCGGCGTTTCTTCGACACCCTGATTGCCGAGCGGCACCGGCGCCTGCCCGCCGATACCCCCTTGGGCGAATGGCTGCGCGAGAACGAACGTTTCCTGCGCAGTGACCCCTACCTGCGCCAGAAGAACGAAGTCCTGGCCAATCTGCTGCTGCCGCTGTTTGAAGCCGATCCCGCCAGTTGGCAGGCCCTGGCCTACCTCAATCAGCACCCGGAGGCGGCCCGGGCCAGTCTGCGCACCTACCTCGGTGACTGGTACCGTAGTGCCCCGCTGGCGCAGAGGGCCCTGGTCTCGGGGGTGCTCTCCCTGCTCCGCCTGGAGGATGTCATGCCCGGTGATCGTAGTGCCGCCACGGTGCTTGCCAGTAGTCGCTGAAAGACCTTTGTCATGAGTTCGGGGCGTGCCAGCCGGGTGATGCCGCGGTGATGAAATGGGGGCATCTCCGACCGTTTTTGTCGACTATCATGAAGGTGTCCATCCTGCTTGCCGATGGTCCGATACAAGTTCCAGGCAGCTCGAGTGGCACGGCAGATGGCTCCGCAATGGAGCCGCCTATCCTGAAAGACCAGGGGGGGAAACCAGCCGAAGGAGGACAAAATGAAGACGCGTCTCGCCATGAAGGCCGTTGCCGGCCTGATCCTCGGTAGCGTTCTGGCCACCATCCCGGCCGCCAGTGCCGAGGAATACACCATGTACGACAGCTTCAAGGAGCTGCGTGACCGCAGCATGATGCGGTCAGGTGACATGTACGAATCCATGGAGCCTACGGCCGCCGGCCCACAAGGGCCTGTCCGTACCGACATGATGAAGCACGACAGTGCCTACGATTCCTATAAGGGCCGCCAATACGGAGCCACGTCGCCCTGGGATGACCTGCAGCGCGCTCTCGGTCCGGTGGGGGGCGAAGGAACCAACTGAATCCGCTCACGGATCTTTCCGATTGGGCCCGTCCGGTCCGCTTGCTGACTTGATGCGGGTGAGGGGGCTGAAAAATGCCGCTCTGTGAGGAGCGGCATTTTTATTGGCTGGTGGTGGGAACGCGGGTCTGTCCTGAGACCGCCGGGGCTCATTCTTGCTTGTAAGGGAGAACGCTCACGTTTGTGTGCTCAGAACCGTTTATTTCGTGCGAGATCCGACATGAGTTCCACCCCGCTGCCCACTTTCCTTGGTGACCTGCTGCACCATCCTGCCCTCAATCTGTTGGGCATCGCAGCGACGGCGGCTTGCCCGGACGGAGAGGTGGAGGGCGAGATCCTGGAGCTGATGGGCCGGCAGATCGATGCAGGGCTGCTGGATAAGCTGGATCCTGCGGCGGCGTGGCCTGTCCTCGCCCGGGGGGTGATGGGGGAGATGCCGTCCCGCATGTTCCATGCGCTGCGGGCCTGCGGCGCCATGGAGCGCTTGCTGCCGGAGGTGGAGGCCTTGTTTGGTGTGCCCCAGAGTGCGGACGATCCGCCCACAGTGGACCTGGGGGAGCATGTCCTTCGGGTCATCGATGCGGCGGCTCGTGTGCAGGCGCCGTTGGCGGTTCGCTTTGCCGCGCTGGTACTTGGCGTGGGCAAGGCTGATTCCCCGCCTGAGCATCTACCCTTTCACTATCGTCACGTTGAGCGCGGGTTGCCCCGCATTCAGGACATTGCCCGGCGTTTCGATGTGCCATCCGAGTGCGGTGAGCTGGCGGTGCTGGCCCTCCATGAGGTCGAGCGGGTTCATCGGGGAACCCCTGCCCGGGCGGGCCCTATTGCGGCAATGCTGGAACGCTTGGGGGCCTTCGTGCGGCCGGAGCCGTTCCATGACCTGCTGGTCCTGTGCGCCTGTGACTTTCACGCCTACCCTGGTCGCGCCACCCGCAGCTACCCTCCTGCGGCCTTGCTGATTCAGGCCCTCGAGGCCTGTACGGGCCTCGAGGGCGGGGCGGTGGATGTCGAGATCCTGCGGGAGAGGCGCGCCTTGGCTATTGCCAAGGCCCTTGGTTCCGCACGCTGGGGCGATGGGGCTGGTGGGTGAGGGGGCGCCTCAGATCACGCCCTGTGCCAGCATGGCCTCGGCCACCTTCACAAAGCCGGCGATGTTGGCCCCATCCGCATAGCTGACGCGGCCGTCCGGCTGCTGGCCGTGCTTGAGGCAGGCGCCGTGGATGCCGGTCATGATCTCCTTCAGTCTCGCGTCCACTTCATCCCGGGACCAGGACAAGCGCATGGCGTTCTGGCTCATCTCGAGGCCGGACGTGGACACCCCGCCGGCGTTGCTCGCCTTGCCTGGCGCGTAGAGCACGCCGGCGTGTTCGAAGCGCTTGATGGCCTCCACGGTGGTCGGCATGTTGGCGCCCTCGGCGACCGCCACCACGCCGTTGCGGATCAGCGTGGCCGCGTCGTCGGCATCGAGTTCGTTCTGGGTGGCGCAGGGGAGGGCCACCTCCACGGGAACGTGCCAGGGGCGTACTGCCGGCTCGAAGCGGGCGCCGACCTTGGCGGCATAGTCGGATACCCGGCCGTAGAGGTGGTTCTTCACCTCCATCAGGACAGAGAGCTTCTCGGGGGTGAAGCCTTCCTCATCGATCACGGTACCGCTGGAGTCCGAGCAGGTGATCGGACGGGCGCCCAGCTGGAGCAGCTTCTCGATGGCGTACTGGGCGACATTGCCGGAGCCGGACACCGCCACGCGCAGGCCGTCGATGCTGCGGCCGGCATGCCTGAGCATGGCGTCGGCGAAATAGACGGTGCCATACCCGGTGGACTCGGGGCGGATCAGCGAGCCACCGAAAGCCAGGCCCTTGCCGGTGAACACGCAGTTTGCCTGGTTGGAGAGCTTCTTCATCATGCCGGCCATGTAGCCCACTTCGCGTCCACCCACCCCGATGTCGCCTGCAGGTACGTCGGTGTCCGGCCCCACGTGGCGGAACAGCTCGGTCATGAAGGCCTGGCAGAAACGCATGACCTCGCCGGGGCTGCGGCCTTTCGGGTCGAAATCCGAACCGCCCTTGCCGCCGCCCATGGGCAGGGTGGTCAGGGCGTTCTTGAAGGTCTGCTCGAAGGCCAGGAATTTCAGGATGGACAGGTTCACCGAGGGATGGAAGCGCAGGCCGCCCTTGTAGGGGCCGATCGCCGAGTTGTGCTGGATGCGGTAGCCGCGGTTCACATGCACCTCGCCTTTGTCGTCAACCCAGGACACCCGGAACATGATCACTCGTTCGGGCTCCACCAGCCGGTCGAGCAGGGCGTGCTCGGCGTAGCGCGGGTGGGCCGCGATGAAGGGCCACAGACTGGACATGACTTCGCCAACGGCCTGCAGGAATTCGGGCTGGCCCGGGTTGCGCCGGGCCACGTGGGAGAGGAATTCTTCGAGGGAGGTGTATTTCACGGGGGCATTCTCGTATCGGGTATGTGCGCACAATTATGGTGCATTTCGTGATGAAAGATAAGAAATACCCTTGCATTTACCTTGCAAGAAGCCCTCTTTGAAGTACTTTTGCACCTTGTTGGTGCCTTTTTCGGTTTTTTCCGGCTGCGGATCGAGCCGGAGTTCCCGCCGCTCGTGCGCTCGTCCCGACCTTCACAATTCCGTACATTTGAAAAACAGTTGAGCAAACATGGTTTGCGAGACTCAACTCCGGCAAAAAAAGACAATCCGTCGCCACTTGTAACGCTCCGCTAGGGGCGGGGTAGAAGCGGCGGGAACGAGACCGAGACAAAACCGGAGGAGGTGGGTATGTCCAATACCCGAGCGACAGCCGCGGACAGTGCGAGCCTGGATACCTTTCCGCGCCTGCTGATGCACCATGCCCAGCAACGGCCCACCCGGCCGGCCATGCGCGAAAAGGAATACGGGATCTGGCAGACCTACACCTGGGCCGAAGTGGCCGACAAGGTGCGGGCCATTGCCAGCGGCCTGGCGGAGCTGGGCTTCAAGCGGGGCGACCGCCTGGCGGTGGTGGGAGACAACCGGCCGCGCCTGTACTGGTCGGTGGCGGCATGCCAGTGCCTGGGCGGCATCCCGGTGATGATGTACCAGGACGCGGTGGCACAGGAGATGGCCTACGTGATGCAGGACGCGGAGATCCGCTTCGCCTGCGTCGAGGACCAGGAGCAGGTCGACAAGATGCTCGAGATCAAGGAGGGGCTGCCTCTCCTCGAGCACGTGATCTACGACGATCCGCGCGGCCTGCGCCATTACAACCAGACCTTCCTGCACGGGCTGGATGAAGTCCTGGAAATGGGCCGCATCCACGACCGGAACCACCCGGACTTCCTGGGGCATGAGATCGACAAGGGCAGCCCCGAGGACATCTCGGTGATGCTCTACACCTCGGGCACCACCGGCAAGCCGAAGGGCGTCTGCCAGAGCCATTCCGCCTTCATCGCTGCCGCACAGGGCGGCTGCAGCTTCGACAAGCTCACCGACCAGGACGACATCCTGTCCTACCTGCCGATGGCCTGGGTGGGCGACCACCTGTTTTCCTACGCCCAGGCCCTGGTGGCCGGCTTCACCATCAATTGCCCGGAATCCGGCGAGACGGTGATGGGTGACCTGCGGGAGATCGGCCCCACCTACTACTTTGCGCCACCCCGGGTGTTCGAGAACCTGCTGACCCAGGTGATGATCCGCATGGAGGATGCCAGCGCCTTCAAGCGCAAGCTGTTCGCGCATTTCATGGACGTGGCGAGGCGTTGCGGGGCCGACATCCTGGACGGCAAGCCGGTATCCGCCGGCGACCGCCTGCAGTACGCCCTCGGCAACCTGCTGGTGTACGGCCCGCTGAAGAACGTGCTGGGCATGAGCCGCATCCGTGTGGCCTACACCGCCGGCGCGGCGATCGGCCCGGACCTGTTCCGCTTCTACCGCTCGATCGGCATCAACCTCAAGCAGCTCTACGGCCAGACCGAGACCTGCGCCTACGTCTGCCTGCAGCCGGACGGCCAGATCAAGCTGGATTCGGTGGGCACTCCGGCGCCCAACGTGGAGGTCAAGCTGGCCGACAACGGCGAGATCCTGGTCAAGGGGCCGATGCTGCTGAAGGCCTACTACAAGCGCCCCGACGCCACCGCCGAGTCGATCAATGCCGAGGGCTATTTCATGACCGGTGACGCAGGCTTCTTCGACGAGGACGGCCACCTGAAGATCATCGATCGGGCCAAGGATGTGGGCAAGCTCACCAATGGCGGCATGTTTGCCCCCAACTACATCGAGAACAAGCTCAAGTTCTTCCAGCACATCAAGGAAGTGGTGTGCTTCGGCAACGGCCGCGACTTCGTCACTGCCTTCGTCAACCTCGACCTCGAGGCCGTCGGCAACTGGGCCGAACGCAAGGGCATGGCCTACTCCGGTTACACCGACCTGGCCAGCCAGCCGCAGGTGTACGAGCTCATCAGGGAGTGCATCGAGAAGGTGAATGCCGATCTGGCCACCGACCCGAACATGAGCGAATCCCAGATCAAGCGCTTCCTGGTGCTGCACAAGGAGCTCGATGCCGACGATGGCGAGCTGACCCGCACCCGCAAGGTCCGCCGCAACTTCGTGGCCGAGAAGTACGCGGTGCTGATCGACGCCCTTTATGCCGGCAAGAAGAACCAGTTCATCGAAACCCAGGTGACCTACGAGGACGGCCGCACCAACAAGGTGTCCGCCGATCTGCGCATCGAGGACGCCAAAACCTTCCCGCCCACGCGGAAGGCCGCCTGAGGAGAGCGACACCATGGCCAGACAGATTGGCGACGTGATCGTCGACCTCCAGAACATCTCCCTGCGCTTCGGCGGCGTGAAGGCGCTGACCGACATCAGCTTCAATGTCCGCGAGCACGAGATCCGCTCCATCATCGGCCCCAACGGCGCCGGCAAGAGCTCCATGCTCAACGTGATCAACGGGGTCTACCACCCCCAGGAAGGGCAGATCTTCTTCAAGGGCGCGCTGCGCAAGAAGATGGAACCCCACGAGGCCGCCGAGCAGGGCATTGCCCGGACCTTCCAGAACATCGCCCTGTTCAAGGGCATGACCGTGCTCGACAACATCATGACCGGGCGCAACCTCAAGATGAAGTGCAACTTCCTGCAGCACGCCCTGTACTGGGGGGCGGCCCAGAAGGAGGAGATCGCGCACCGCATCAAGGTGGAGGAGGTCATCGAGTTCCTGGAGATCCAGGACATCCGCAAGACCCCGGTGGGGCGCCTGCCCTATGGCCTGCAGAAGCGCGTCGAGCTGGCCCGCGCGCTGGCCGCCGAGCCCCATATCCTGCTGCTCGACGAGCCCATGGCCGGCATGAACGTGGAGGAGAAACAGGACATGTGCCGTTTCATCCTCGACGTGAATGACCACTATGGCACCACCATCGTGCTGATCGAGCACGATATGGGCGTGGTGATGGACATCTCCGACCGGGTCGTGGTGCTGGACTACGGCAAGAAGATCGGTGACGGCGAACCGGACGAGGTCAAGAACAACCCGGACGTCATCAAGGCCTACCTGGGCACGACGCATTAAGCGGGGAGACAAGACAAATGCAATTCTTCATCGAGGTACTCGTCGGCGGCCTGCTGTCGGGCGTCATGTACGCCCTGGTGGCCCTCGGCTTCGTGCTGATCTACAAGGCCTCCGGGGTCTTCAACTTTGCCCAGGGGGCGATGGTGTTCTTCGCCGCGCTGACCTTCGTCGGTTTCCAGGAGGTGTTGCCCGGCTGGCTCGGGCTGGAGGCAGATAGCGGTGTGGTGTTCTGGCTGGCCTTCTTGCTGGCCTTCATCGCGATGATCGTGCTGGGTATCGCCACCGAGCGCATCGTGCTGAGGCCGCTGGTCAACCAGCCTCACATCACCTTGTTCATGGCCACCATCGGTCTGACCTACGTGGTGGAAGGCATCGCCCAGATGACCTGGGGTGCCAACGTGCGCGGCCTTGACCTGGGCATCGTCGATGAGCCCATCGCTTGGTTGATGGACAACTACGAGATCGGCGTCTCCAAGTTCGACCTGTTTGCTGCCGGTGTCGCGGCCTCGCTGGTCGCCCTGCTGGCCCTGCTGTTCCAGTACACCAAGGTCGGCCGGGCTCTGCGTGCGGTGGCCGATGACCACCAGGCGGCCCTCTCCATCGGCATCCCGCTGCAGACCATCTGGCGCGTGGTGTGGGCGGTGGCCGGTTTCGTGGCCCTGGTGGCCGGGATGATCTGGGGAGCCCGCAACGGCGTGCAGTTCGCCCTCACCTTCACGGCCCTGAAGGCCTTGCCGGTGCTGATCCTAGGCGGCTTCACCTCGGTGCCTGGCGCCATCGTCGGCGGCCTGATCATCGGCGCCTCCGAAAAGCTCGCTGAAGTCTATGTCGGGCCCTTCGTCGGCGGCGGCATTGAGGGCTGGTTCCCTTACATGCTGGCCCTGGCCTTCCTGCTGTTCCGCCCCGAAGGGCTGTTCGGCGAGAAGCACATCGACCGCGTCTGACCGCGACAAGGAGCAAGAACAATGCTTTACCGTGAAGCCGGCCAGTTCAAGGCCACTTACGCCGAAGATTCGCAGATCTTCCCGATCCGCCAGGACCGGATCGGATTCTGGGTGCTGATGCTGGTGTTCGGCGTTGCCGTGCCCCTGCTGACCAACGAGTATTGGCTCAAGGCCATCCTCATCCCGGTACTGATCTTCTCCCTGGCCGCCATCGGCCTCAACATCCTCACCGGCTATGCCGGTCAGCTGTCGCTGGGGTCGGCCGCGTTCATGGCCGTGGGGGCCTTCGCTGCCTACAACTTCATCCTGCGCATCGAGGGCATGCCCTTCCTGGTGGCCCTGGTGCTGGCCGGGGTGACGGCGGCGCTGGTGGGCATCCTGTTCGGGTTGCCGAGCTTGCGCATCAAGGGCTTCTACCTGGCGGTGGCGACCCTGGCGGCCCAGTTCTTCATCGTCTGGGCGCTGGTGAAGTTTCCGTGGTTCTCCAACAACTCCTCGTCCGGCGTGGTGACGGCCCAGGACGTGACCATCCTCGGCTACACCTTCTCGACGCCGGAGGCCAAGTACGTGCTGACCTTCCTGATCGTCGCCTTCATGGCCCTGCTGGCCAAGAACATGGTGCGCTCCTCCACCGGGCGGGCCTGGATGGCGGTGCGGGACATGGACGTGGCCGCCCAGGTGATCGGTTTCCGCCTGATGCGCACCAAGCTGCTGGCCTTCGCGGTGAGCTCCTTCTACTGCGGCGTGGCGGGGGCCCTGTATGCCTACACCTACATCGGCACGGTGGAGCCGGAAGGTTTCAACCTCGACCTGTCCTTCAAGATCCTGTTCATGATCATCATCGGCGGAGTGGGCTCGATCATGGGCTCCTTCCTGGGTGCCGCCTTCATCGTGCTGCTGCCGATCTTCCTCGACAACTTCGTCCCGATGATCTTCGGTGATGCGCTGGGGGCGGGCTTCGTGTCCAATTTCCAGCTCATCGTGTTCGGCGGCCTGATCATCTTCTTCCTGATCGTCGAGCCCCATGGCCTCGCCCGCCTGTGGCAGATCGCCAAGGAGAAGCTGCGCCTCTGGCCTTTCCCCCATTAACGAAAGCGAGCAGGCGACCTCCGCCTTCCGCCAGCAGCACCCACACCATAAAAGAGGAGACAAACACATGAAACTGAAGAAAACCGTTCTGCTCGGCGCAATCATCGCCGGCCTCCTGGGTTCCTCCCTGGCCAGCGCCAACGAGGAGCAGTTCATCGGCCTGCCCAGCTATCGTGTCGGCCCCTACGCGGCCGGTGGCTCCGGTCTGTTCGGTGGCTGGATCGACTACATGCAGCTCGTCAATGAGCGTGACGGTGGCGTCAATGGCGTCAAGCTGAGCTGGGAAGAGTGCGAGACCGAATACAACAACGCCCGTGGTGTCGAGTGCTACGAGCGTCTCAAGAAGAAGGGCTCCACCGGTAACTCCGTGTTCCAGCCGGTGTCTACCGGCATCACCTATTCGGTGCTCGAAAAGGTCGCCCAGGACAAGATCCCCATGGTCACCATCGGCTACGGCCGTACCGATGCGGCCGATGGCCGGGTCTTCCCGTGGGTCTTCCCGATGATCACGACCTACTGGTCCCAGGCTTCGGCCATCGTGAATTACATGGGCCAGAAGGAAGGGGGCATGGACAAGCTGAAGGGCAAGAAGATCGGCCTGCTCTACCACGATTCCGCCTATGGCAAGGAATCCCACGCGATCATGGACAAGCTGGCGGCCAAGCATGGCTTTGAAGTGATCAAGATCGCCGTGGCCCACCCGGGCAACGAGCAGCAGTCCCAGTGGCTGCAGATCCGCCAGGCCAAGCCGGACTACGTGGTGCTGTGGGGCTGGGGCGTGATGAACCCGACGGCCATCAAGGCCGCGGCCAAGACCGGCTTCCCGCGCGAGAAGCTGATTGGTGTGTGGTGGTCCGGCGCTGAAGAGGACACCATCCCCGCCGGCCCGGCTGCCAAGGGCTTCGTTGCTGCAGGCTTCAACGTGGCGGGCGCCAACTACCCGGTGATCGCCGACATCAAGAAGCATGTGTATGGCAAGAACAAGGGCAACATGGAAGACAAGACCCGTGTCGGCTCGGTGTATTACAACCGCGGCGTGGTGCACGGGATCATCACCGTCGAGGCGATCCGCAAGGCCCAGGAGAAGTACGGCAAGGGCAAGGCCCTGACCGGCGAACAGGTCCGCTGGGGCTTCGAGAACCTCAACCTGGATGACGCCCGCCTGAAGGCCCTCGGCGCCACCGGCTTCCTGCCGCCGCTGAAGATCACCTGCGCCGACCACGAAGGCCCGGGCAAGGTGAAGTTCCAGCAGTGGGACGGCAACCAGTGGAAGGTCATCACCGACTGGGTGGACTCCGACCGCCCGCTGGTGCGCGGCATGATCGAAGAGTCGGCCGCCGCCTATGCCAAGGAAAAGGGCATCAAGCCCCGCGACTGCTCCAAGGAAAGCTGACCGGGGCGGCGATAAACCTGCTGCGCGCCCCGATCTCGCAAGTCCGGTACTCGCTGTACTCCAGTACAGCTCCGTTCCTCCTTGCGACCTCGGGGCGCTCGCTACGGTTTCTCGCCACCCCTGGTGTGCTGGAAGACTGAGTTTTCGCGACAGAACAAGACCGAGGGTGACGTGAGTTGCCCGTAAAAAGGGGATGGCCGACGCCATGTCTTACCTCAGCATCAACAATATCGAGGTCATCTACGACCACGTGATCCTCGTCCTCAAGGGGGTCTCCCTGCAGGTGCCCCAGGGCAAGATCGTGGCCTTGCTGGGGGCCAATGGCGCCGGCAAGAGCACCACGCTCAAATCGATCTCCAACCTGTTGCGCGCCGAGCGTGGCGACGTGACCAAGGGCAGCGTCGAGTTCAAGGGCGAGCGCATCGACCAGAAGACACCGGCCGAGCTGGTGAAGAAGGGCGTGATCCAGGTGATGGAGGGGCGGCACTGCTTCGGCCACCTGTCCATCGAGGAGAACCTGCTCACCGGCGCCTACACCCGCAGCCAATCCCGCGCCGAGCTGAGGGAGAGCCTCGACAAGGTGTACGCCTACTTCCCCCGCCTCAAGACACGCCGGACCTCCCAGGCCGGCTATACCTCGGGCGGCGAGCAGCAGATGTGCGCGATCGGCCGCGCCCTGATGGCCAAGCCCGAGATGATCCTGCTCGACGAGCCCTCGATGGGCCTGGCGCCGCAGATCGTCGAGGAGATCTTCGAGATCGTGAAAGACCTCAACAGCAAGGAAAACGTGAGTTTCCTGCTGGCCGAGCAGAACACCATGGTGGCCCTGCGCTATGCCGACTTTGGCTACATCCTCGAGAACGGCCGGGTCGTGATGGAAGGCGAGGCCGAGGATCTGCGTACCAACGAGGACGTCAAGGAGTTCTACCTGGGCCTGTCCTCCGAGGGGCGCAAGAGTTTCCGTGAAGTGAAGCACTACCGTCGGCGCAAGCGCTGGCTGTCTTGAGCGGGCCTGAAACCACACGCGGAGAAACCATGAACTACTACGATGCCCGTGAAACCCGCGACCCGGCCGAGCGGGAGCGCGACCTGTTCGCCCGCCTGCCTGCCCAGGTGGCTCACGCCAGGGCCCACGCCCCGGCCTTCTCCGCCCTGCTCAAGGACGTAGACCCGGCCAGCATCACCAGCCGGGAGGCGCTGGCCACGCTGCCGGTAATCCGCAAGTCCGAGCTCTCCGAACTGCAGAAGGCGGCCCGCCCCTTTGGCGGCCTGGCCACCGTGAAGTGGGGCAGCGCCTGCGCCCGGGTCTTTGCCTCACCGGGACCCATTTACGAGCCGGAAGGTGCGCGCAAGGATTACTGGCGCATGGCCCGGGCCTTCTATGCCGCCGGCTTCCGGGCCGGCGACCTGGTGCACAACACCTTCTCCTACCACTTCACGCCCGCCGGCTCGATGATGGAGACGGCGGCGCATGCCCTGGGCTGCACCGTCTTTCCCGCCGGCGTGGGGCAGACCGAGCAGCAGGTGGCGGCGATGCTCGACCTGCGTCCGGATGCCTATGCCGGCACGCCGTCCTTCCTGCGCATCATCCTCGACAAGGCCGACGAACTCGGCATGAAGATCGACAGCCTGAGCAAGGCCTTCGTCTCTGGCGAAGCCTTCCCGCCCAGCCAGCGGGAGGCCCTGGCGGCCCGCGGTATCCAGGCCTACCAGGCCTATGCCACCGCCGATCTGGGGCTGATCGCCTTCGAGACGCCGGCCCGCGAAGGCCTGGTGGTGGATGAGGACGTGCTCCTCGAAATCGTCCGCCCCGGCACCGGCGACCCGGTGGCTCAGGGCGAGGTCGGCGAGGTGGTGGTGACCACCTTCAACCCGGATTACCCCCTGATCCGCTTCGGCACCGGCGACCTGTCCGCGGTGCTGCCTGGCATCTCGCCCTGCGGGCGCACCAACCTGCGCATCAAGGGCTGGATGGGGCGGGCCGACCAGACCACCAAGGTGAAGGGCATGTTCGTGCATCCCGGGCAGATCGCTGCCGTGCTCAAGCGCCACCCGGAGGTGGGGCGGGGCCGGCTGGTGGTGGACAACCCGGATCACAACGACCGCATGACCCTGCATTGCGAGCTTGGGGCACCCGTGGAGGGGCTGGCGGAGGCCATCGCCGCCTCCATCCGCGAGCTCACCAAACTGCGCGGGGAGGTGAGCTTTTGCGCTCCCGGCAGCCTCGCCAATGACGGCAAGGTGATCGACGACATCCGCAGATACGAATAGCCCGGTTTCTTCAGGACATGTGTTCCCACAGCGCCGGTACCCCGGCGCTTTTTTTGTGCTGGAGCCGTCCGCAGGTGAAAGGCACCGGGGGAGTGGAAGGCCCTCGTGTTGCGGAGAGCCCGCATGGGCTGGAGGTGAGGCTTCTGGCACACTCGGCGGATCGATCGTACTGTCGTCCGCCTCCATGCAGAGCTTCCTGCTCCTCCTCCCTGATTTCGCCCTGATCGCCCTGGGCGTGCTGTTGCGTCGTTATGGCGGCTTGGGAGAGGCCTTCTGGCAGGGCACCGAGAAGCTCGTCTACTTCGTGCTGTTCCCGGCCCTGCTGTTCAATGCACTGGCCCGGGCCAGCATCGATCTGACAAGCTTCGCGCCGCTGTTCCTGGTGGGCTTGCTGACCATGGCCGGCGGGCTGCTGCTGGCCCTGCTCGGACGCCCTCTGATGGGACTCGACGCCATGGGTTTCGCCTCGCGGGTGCAGTGCGCTTACCGCTTCAACACCTATATCGGGATCGCCGTGGCCGGCAAGTTCGGCGGGGCGGCCGGTGTGGCGGCGATGGGGGCCCTGTGTGGTGCGATGGTGCCATTTGCCAACATGGCCGCGGTGGGCTTGCTGGCCCACCACGGGCAGGGGCGGTTGGGGCGTGAGCTGGCGCGCAATCCGCTGATCATCGCCACCCTGGCCGGCATGGCGTTCAATTTCTCGGGAATGAGTCTGCCGGCGCCAGCCCTGCCTTTTCTGCAGCGCCTGGCGGATGCGGCGGTGACCCTGGGACTGCTGGCGGTGGGGGCGGCACTGCAGGTGGGCAACAGCGGCGGCCGGCGGATCGGCGCCTTCTACCTGTGCGCCGTGAAGCTGCTGGCCCTGCCGGCGCTGGCCTGGGGGCTGGCCAGTGTCATGGGCCTGAGTGGGCTGGCCTTTTCGACGGCAGTGATGTTTGCCGCGCTGCCGACTGCATCGTCGGCCTATATCCTGGCGATGCGGATGGGGGGCGACGGGCCGGGGGTGGCCTGGTTGATCTCGGCCACCACGGTGGCCGCTGCGGTAACCCTGACCGTCTGGTTGAGCCTGCTGGCGGGACGGGGGGCCTGAACAGGCCCCGGCCTGACGCGCCTTACTTCGGGTCCTTGGCCTTGCCAGGCTTGGCCGGTGCGGGGGCGGGCGCTTCGGCGGCCTTGGTGCCGGCCTGCTCGGCGGCGTTCTGCATGATGTTCCAGGGCCACATGCCGGCAGAGAAGGGGTTGGGCTGGGCGTTTTCTCCTTCGGGGCGACCACCTTCGGCGGCGACCTTGCTCATGGCCTGCATGGCGGCAATGGTGGCACGCTGCATTTCGAGGCCCTGGATCGCCATCTGCAGCGAGCTGAGGTTCATCTTGAGCCAGCTCTCGACGGCCTTCATGTCGGTGATGCGCTTTTCGAGTTCATCCACGTCGAGGGTCGGCGTGACCATGCCCGGCAGGCTGAAGCCCATCTTGCTCCACATGCTGCGCATGAACTCCATCGGGTCCTGCGCCTTGTTCTCAGTGCTCATCGGTGTCCCCTTCGCGTGAATATGTCATTGGCTCATTGATAGTAACCCAATAAGGGCAGTGCTGCATCAGGCTTGGGTCTTGCGCTGCAGCAGGGCGCGCAGGCGGCCGGGGCGAACCGGCTTGTGCAGCAGCGGGAGCCCCTCTTGCTGGACGTCGGCGAGGGCCTCGGCGGAAGTGTCACTGCCCAGGATGATGGCTGGAATGACCTTGACGAAATGGTTGCGGAGGTTGCGCACGAGGAGCAGGCCGCTGCTCTTCCCGACCTTGTACTCGCACAGGATGATGTCCGGCGGGGGCGACCCTGCCAGGCTGTGCAGGAGGAGAGCCGGCTCGCTGACGGTGGTCACCGCGCAGCCCCAGGATTCAAGCAGGCTGGCGGTGCTCGCCAGGGCCAGGGGGTCGTCGTCCACCAGCAGCACGTGAAGGCCGTGCAGGGCATGGGCGGGCGGCGGCGGGGCGCCGTCGATGAGCGTCCGCGGCGAGGCCCGCGGGACCTCGACGGCGAACAGGGCGCCGTGGCCGGGCCGGGAGTGCAGGGTCAGGCGGTGATCGAGAAGGTCGGTCAGGCGGCGCACGATAGCCAGCCCCAGCCCGAGTCCCTTGGCCCGGTTGCGCTCGGGGTTATCGAGCTGGATGAACTCCTGGAAAATGGCCTCCTGGGCTTCCGGGGCGATGCCGGGGCCATTGTCGCGGACCTCGATGCGCACCACCCGGCCGCGGCGCCGGCAGGCCAGCAGGACGGTTCCGCCGGGCGCGTAGCGCAGGGCGTTGCTGATCAGGTTGTGCAGGATGCGTTCGAGCAGCAGGGGGTCGCTCTCCACCCAGGCATCGGTGGCGCGCAGGCGCAGGCGCTGCCCGTTGTGGTCTGCCTCCCGGCGGTAGTCGACGTCGATGCGCTCGAGCAGGGGCTGCAGCGGAAAAGGCTTGATCTGGCGGTCCAGCACGCCGGCATCGAGGCGGGAGATGTCGAGCAGACTGTCGAGCAGGTTTTCCATGGTCTCGGCGGAGACGGCGATCTGCTCGACGAGACGGCGGGTGTCCGGGGCATGGGGCTTCTGGCCCAGTTCGGCGACGAACAGCCCCAGGGCGTGCATGGGCTGCCGCAGGTCGTGGCTGGCGGCGGCGAGGAAGCGGGTCTTGGCCTGGTTGCCCTGTTCGGCTTCTTCCTTCTTCTTCTTGAGCTCCCGGGTGGCGGCGTCGATCTGGCGTTCCAGGTCTTCCCGGGAGGCGCTCAGGCGGTCGGCCATCTCGTTGACCCCGAGGGCCAGCATGCGCAGGCTCTTGCCGCCCTCGGCCGGGACCCGGGCAGTGAGCGTGCCCTGGCCGAAGCTGGCCACGGTGGAGGCGATGCGCTGGATCGGCCCGGAGATGCCACGGCTCATGCGCAGGGCCAGGATGATGCTGGCGCAGAGGATCGCCGCCACCATCACGATGGCGGTGCGCAGCAGCCGTGCCTCCTCGTCGCGCAGGGAGTCGCGGCTCATCTCGACCAGCACTTCGCCGTGGTGGGGTTCTCCCGGGGGGCTGGTGTTGCTGCCGGTCTCCAGGAAGGCGTCGTCGAGGATGACGCCAGGGCCGGTGACCTTCTCGCGAAAGCGCAGGGTGGACCTGCGTTCGCGGGAGCCCAGGGGCAGGCTGTCGGGGGCGGGCAGGCGGGCGCTGTCGGCGAGGATCTCCTGCAGGGGGCTGAACACCGTGACGCGGACCACGTCCTGCTCCTGCAGGATGGAGTTGGCCTGCTTGCGCAGGCTGTCCAGGTTGCCGGAGAACACTCCGTACTCGCTGGCGGCGGCGAGCTGGCGGGCCAGGGCCTTGCCGCGCTGGACGTGGGCTGCTTCCAGGTCGGACAGGCGGGAGGAGGTGAAATAGGCGATCAGCACGAGGGCCATCACCATGGTCGGGAGGACTGCCACGAGGATGGCCCGGGCGCGGATGTCCAGGTCGCTGAGGCGGATCACTGGCCGGCCTCCAGGCGTTCGAGGCGTTCCTTGAGGAGCCCGGGCTCGTCCAGCACGATGCCCAGCGAGCGGGCGACATAGGGGTTGGTGCTGACCCGGAACTGGCGCGGCGGGGCGGGCGGCGGGAGGGTGCCGGTGGCCAGTCCCAGGCGTGCGGCCTCGCCGGCTTGCTGGCCGACCTGGGCAGGCGTGCTGAAGAGCGCGAGCAGGGCGCCGGCCTTGACGTAGGCCGGGGAGAAGCCGATGACCGGGGAGCGCTGGTGATAGGCCGTCAGCAGGATGTTGGAGATGGTCCGGTTGTTGTAGAGGCTGCTGTCGGGAAGGGCCAGCAGGATGGTGGGCTCGGCGAGAACCCGCTGCAGGGTGGGGTAGAGCTCGTTCTCGTCATTCACCTGGGCCAGGACGGGCCGCAGCTTGCGCTCCCGGGCTACGGCCTGGAGGCGGTTGCCAAGATCGGTGCTGTCGCGTCCGGTCAGCAGGGCGAGACGCGACCAGTCGGGCAGGGCGAGGCGCAGCAGTTCGATCTGGCGTGTTGCCGGCTGGTCGATGAAGACCGCGGAGAAGCGCCTGCCGTCATCCGTCCGGTGGGGCAGGCGTTCGTAGGCGCTGCGCGGGAGCAGGGCGTAGAGCACCGGCGCCCGCGGTGCCAGCGCCGCAATGCCCTGCGCGGCACGGGTGCCGAGGGTGACGATCAGGGCGCTGTTGTTGAGGGTCGGGGTATCTTCGGCGCGGAGCGGGTAGGGCAGGGACTGTACCCGGTGGCCGCCGTTGCGCAGTTCGGTGCTGATGGCGTCGGCGGCTTCGCCGAAGGCGCTGCCGTCCTCGGACATGACGAGCGCAACCTGGGCCGCCCGGGCCATGGGCAGGGCCATGACGAGCAGCACACAGACGAGAAGGCGCAGGAGAAGCCCCATCGGGGATCAGAATTCGAGTTGCAGGGTGCCGAACACCTGGCTGCCCCACCAGGCGGCACCAGGGGCGAAGGTCTGCTCGCCGCCATCGATGTTGCGGGCGGTGAGGGATATGTCACCGCGCGCCAGGGCGGCGGGCAGGCGGTGGGTCAGCTGCAGGTCGAGCTGGCGGTAGGCCGGCACCCGGTGAGCATCGTCCGCATACCAGGCCATGCTGCCGGTCCAGCGGCGTGCCAGGCTGACCTGCCAGTCCGGTGCAAAGGCCCAGGCGCAGAACAGGCCTGTCGATTGCCGGGGGGCGGAGTTGGCAACCCACGGAGAGGGGTTGGCACCACTGCCGGCGGCGGGTACGGCGGGGCCGTCGATGCGCAGCTCGGTGTGTTGCACGGACAGCCAGCTGTGGGTGGCCGGGCGCCAGGTGGCGATCAGCTCCAGCCCGCGGATGTCGGCTTTTCCTGAGTTGGCCAGATATCGGGTGTTGTTCCGGGGCAGCAGGCCGATGCTGGAGTTCTCGAGATGCATTTCGATCAAGTCGCGGGCCCGCTCGAGGAAGATGCGAGCATCCAGGCTTGCATTGAGGGTGGGATCTTCGGCGAGGTAGCCGAGCTCGTAGGTGGTCACCCTCTCGGCCGTCAGGCCGGGGGAGGGGCGGAATGTCTGGGAGATGGGCGTGCCGGCCGGCAGCGTGAAGCCTGGGGTGACGACTGGCGCGGAGTTGGAGAAGATCATGCTGGACTTCTGTTCGAAGGCAGTCGGGCTGCGGTGGGAACGATTGACGCCCATGCGCAGCGTCTGATTTTCCGTCATATGATAATTGGCTGAGGCCCGCGGGGCCAG
Organism: Zoogloea dura; assembly: GCF_012927165.1. Taxonomy (GTDB): domain Bacteria; phylum Pseudomonadota; class Gammaproteobacteria; order Burkholderiales; family Rhodocyclaceae; genus Zoogloea; species Zoogloea dura. The sequence goes on along the minus strand of NZ_JABBGA010000013.1, from coordinate 27,888 downwards.
CGATGTTCCTGTCAGCGAATTGTCTTCGACCATGGCGCCCGCATTGAACAGCCAGCGCCGGGAGGCCCGCCATTCGACGGTGGCGAAGGCGCGATTGACGCCGCTGCCGATGCTGCCGGAGGTGCCGAAGTACAGCGGCGCAGTGAGCCGGTCCTGACGCAGGCCGGCGCCGATCACCGTGCGTACGTCCGGGTGGGGCGAGTCCACGCGCTGGATCTCCAGGTCGTCGCGCACCGCGCGGAAGCCGTAATCGAAGTCGAAAGGGATCACGATGCCGCCGGGAACGCCCGACAGGCGGGCTGGAATCGGGACATCCCGGGCAAAGCGGTCGCGACCGTTCTCCTCCTGGTGATACCAGGTGAGGGTCAGCTCCTCGCCGGCGGACGGCGCGTGGTGCCAGCGCAGCAGGCCGAAGCTGCTCGAGATGCGCATGCTGCGTTCCGGGTCGGTGAGGTTGGCGTCCTTGCCGGTTCCCTGTTCGTTGCCGGTCCAGCCGGCCTGGAACTCGACGCGGTCGGCATGGCTGGCGGACCAGTCCGCGCGCAGGCTGGCCATCTCGTTGCGGCGCCAGTCATTGATCGCCTCGAGGCCGCGGTCGTACTGGCGGGCCAAGGTCAGGCGCAGGTCCACGTCGCCCAGCTGGCGGCCGAGGCGCAGGCTCAGATCATTCACACCGCCGCTGCCGCCCCGGTAGCGCACACTGTTACCGAGGGTTTCCGAGGGGGCGCGGGTTATGATGTTGGCCACACCGAGGAAGGCATTGCTGCCGTAGGCTGCCGAATTCGATCCGCGGAAGACCTCGATGCGTTCGATGTCGTCGATGTCCACCCCCAGCTGGTTCCATTCCACCCCCGAGATCAGGTAGGGGGAATACCCGGAGCGGCCGTCCACCTGCACCAGCATGCGCCGGGGCGCTTCGTCGGCCAGCCCGTGATAGGTGACCAGGGGGTGGTTGCCGGTATGCAGCCCAAGCTGGAAACCGGGCAGCAGCATGAACAGCTCGTGGATGTTGCGGGCCCCGGATGCCCGGATCATGTGGCGGTCGATGACGCTCACCGAACCAGGGGCGTCGGCGCGGGCCTGGGACAGGCGTGTTGCCGAGAGCACCACCGGCAGTTCGGCGAGATACTCTGCTTCGCTGATGCCGCTGTCGGACTGCTGTGACTCCATGCCCCTGGCAACAAGCGCAAGCATGGCAAGCAGGATGAACAGTGCGGAGCGGGCGGTGCGGTGCGGGATGGACGCGTGGTGAGAGAGCAGCATGGCCGTATGCCGTGGTGGCACTGGACTTCGATTCTCACCATTTTGGGCCCATGGTGCCCGGACTAAACTGAGGGATTGCCCATTTTGGGTTTTTGCGAGCAACTGGTGATGATGCAGACCCGTATTCTTATTATCGAAGACCATGTGCTGGTGCGCGAAGCCATGGCCCTGACCCTCGCCCAGGTGGGCGAAGGTGTGGTGTGCGAGCAGGCCAGCAACGCCACCGACGCGCTGGCGCTGCTGGAGGCCAACCCCGACTGCGACCTGCTGGTGGTGGACCTGATGCTGCCCGAGATCAACGGCTTCTCCCTGCTGGGCGCCATCGCCAAGCGCTTTCCCGACGTGCCGGCCCTGGTGGTCTCGGCGCTCGACGACCGGGAGTCGGTGCAGCGCGCCATGAAGGCCGGCGCCTCCGGCTTCGTCTCCAAGGCCAGCCCCAGCAACACCCTCATCGAAGCGGTGCGCACCATCCTGGCGGGTGGCGTGTTCACCCCCGAGACGGCGACCGGCACCGACGGCTCCGGGCGCAACCGCCGCGCCAGCCAGGCCTTTGCCGAACGCTTCCAGCTCACCGCGGCCCAGGGGCGGGTGCTCGAGCTGGTCGCCCAAGGCAAGTCGAACCGCGACATCGCCGAGTTTCTCGGCCTCTCCGAAGGCACGGTCAAGGTCCATGTGTCGGCCATCCTGCGGGCGCTGGGCGTCACCAGCCGGGCCCAGGCGCTGCTGCTGATGACCCGCGCCGGCCTGCGAGTCTGAGGGCGGGGGCGCGGGGAGACGTCACCGGAACGTCATGGCCGTTTAATCCTGCGGCTCTAGTCTCCTGGGCTTTCGACAATCCAGGCGGCAGCCATGACCTTCCCTCTTCGTTCCCCTCTTCCCGTCAGGCGCAGCCTGCCGGTTTTGCTGTCCGTGCTCGGCGCCCTGAGCCTGTCCGCCTGCGGCGGCGGGGGGAGCAGCAAGGCGCTGGACCTGACCATCCTGCACATCAATGACCACCACTCCCACCTCGACGCCGAAACCACCACCCTGAGCCTGAAGGATGCGGCGGGGACGTCCCGTGCGGTGACGGTCGAGCTGGGCGGTTTTGCCCGCGTCACTGCAGCCATCGAGGCGCTCTCGGCCGGCAAGCCCAACGTGCTCAAGCTGCACGCCGGCGACGCCATCACCGGCGACCTGTACTTCACCCAGAGCGAAGGCAAGGCCGACGCCGACATGATGAACACGGTCTGCTTCGACGCCATGTCGATCGGCAACCACGAGTTCGACAGTGCCAACGCGGGCCTCGTCAAGTTCATCGACTTCCTGCACGCCGGCAGCTGCAAGACGCCGGTGCTCTCCGCCAACGTGCGGCCCGCCGCCGGCTCACCGCTGGCCGGCCGGATGAGCGCCTACCGCATCGTCGAGAAGGACGGCGAGCAGATCGGCATCGTCGGCCTCACCGTCAAGGGCAAGACCCAGTTCGCCTCCCGCCCGGATGCCTCCACCGAGTTCCTCGACGAGGCCACCGCGGCCCAGGCCACCATCGACGAGCTCAAGCTGCGCGGCATCAACAAGATCATCCTGCTGTCCCACCTCGGCTACGACGCCGACAAGGCCATTGCGCCGAAGCTGACGGGCGTGGACGTGATCGTCGGCGGCGACTCCCACACCCTGCTCGGCCCGTCGAGCATGACGGCCTACGGCCTGACCCCCTCGGGCGCCTACCCCACCCAGGCCACCGACAAGGCCGGCAAGAAGGTCTGCATCACCCAGGCCTGGCAGTACAGCTACGCGGTGGGCGCCCTCGACGTGAAGTTCGACGTCAACGGTGATGTGCTCAGCTGCAACGGCAAGCCCCAGGTATTGCTGGGTGACACCTACAAGGTGGGCTCGGCCACCGCGACCGACACCGACGCGGCCGCCTATCGCAGCCAGCTGAATGCCGCCGGAGTGTTCCGCATCACCACGCCGTCGCCCGCGGCGGTTGCCGTGTTGAGCCCCTACAAGGCCGCCAAGGATGCCCTCGGCACCCAGGTGGCGGGCCGCAGCACCGACAACCTGTGCCTGCGCCGGGTGCCGGGCAGCAAGCGCGACACCAGCCGCTCCAGCCTGGGCGACGTCTGCAACCAGGACGCCACGGTCGTCGCCCAGGGTGGCGACATCCAGCAACTGGTGGCGGAAGCCTTCCTGGAGCAGGGCCAGCGCTTCGGCGGTGCCGACATCAGCCTGCAGAACGCCGGCGGCGTGCGCATCGACATCGCCTCCGGCGACATCACCGTCGGCAAGGTGTACACCCTGCTGCCCTTCAAGAACACTCTCTACCGCCTGGTGCTCACCGGCACCCAGGTCAAGTCTGCGATCGAGGATGGGGTGGATTCGGTGATCAACGGCACCGGCACGGGCGCCTACCCCTACACCGGCGGCCTGCGTTTCAAGGTGGACATGAACCAGGCCAAGGGAAGCCGCGTCAGCGCCCTGGAAGTGCGTGACAGCACGGGCACCTGGAAGGCTCTGGATCCGGCTACCAGCTACAAGCTGATCACCAACAACTTCACCGCCGACGGGGGCGACAAGTACGACACCCTCAAGACCATCCCGGCCAACCTGCGGGAAGACACCTTCCTGGATTACGCGGATTCCTTCCTGCAGTACGTGAGGACCAAGAGCACCCTGGCCAAGCCGTCCGTGGCCAACCGCAGTACCCAGCAGTACATCGAGACGCCTTGAGGTTTGGTGGGGGGGGGCTTTTTTAGCGTGCGGGGTGCCTTTTCTGGTCGGCCTTCCTTTTTTCCACCTTGAATTGGCCGGGAATTCGCCCCGGCGGGCGACCCCTTTCTTTGCGTCGCCAAAGAAAGGGGGAAAGAAAGGCGACCCGGCTTCCCCGGTCGTCCGCGTAGCGGACGACTCCCCTGCGCTGCTCGCATCGTGCGGCCGGCGCGGAACTCGTCGGCTGCGCCTCCTCAGACAGCCGCGCCGGAAAGCCCCGCCCGCTGCTGCGCTGCTCGGCGGGTCAGAACGGGCTTTCAGCAAGCACCGAGCCTCTACGGAAAGCTCGGTGGGTGCGAGACGCTGGGGTTTTGCTTTGCGTTGATCATCAACAACTACTTCAGCAAAGGCTCGGTGTTTGCGAAAAGCCCGTTCCGACCCGCCGAGCAGCGGAACGGCAGGCGGGGAAGTCCGGCGCGGCTGTTTGAGCCCGAAGGGCGAGTTCCGCGCCGGCCGCCTGGCGTGAGCAGCGCAGGGGAGTCGTTCGCGAAGCGAACGACCGGGGAGGCGGGTCGCCTTCTTTGCCTCCTTTCTTGGCGAAGCAAGAAAGGAGGTCGCCCGCCGGGGCGAACTCCCGGCCAATCCAACGTTGAACAAGGGGAAAACCATCCAGTAAAAGCCACCGCGGGAGAGGTGCCCAGGGCGCTTAACTGAGTTCACCCAGCACGGATGTCAGTTAACCGGCCGCGGATGTCAGTTAACTGCCCGCATGATTGACATCCGCGGGTACGGAATTGACATCCGGCACCGCGGATTAGAGATCCCGCTCCCCAGAATTGAGATCCGGCACTCCGGAATTCAAATCTAGCCCACCGGAATTGAGATCTCGCCCTCCGGAACTCAAATCTCGCACCCCGGAATTGAGATCCAGCCCTCCGGAATTCAAATCTCGCACCCCGGATTTGAGATCCGGACCCGCGGATTTGAGTTCACGCAGCCCGGATGTGAGATCCGGCGGCACTTTATTCAATTCAGCGGGCGCGGATGTGACTTACATCCCGGTCTGCTCGAACCACTGCTCCAGGAATTCAACACAGACCTTGAGTTTGGCCGACACCGACAGGCGTGAGGGATACACCGCCCAGACATCCGCCTGCTGGAAGTACTGGGGCAGCACCGGCACCAGCACGCCGGTCTCGATCTCGCGGTGGATGTCCCAGGTGGAGCGCAGGATGATGCCGTGGCCGTCGATGGCCCACTGGCGGACGATCTCGCCGTTGTTGGCGGAGAGCGGGCCGCTGATCTTGATGGCGACACGCCCCTCCGGGCCGTCCAGCTCCCAGCGCCCGAAGTCCTGGTCGCGTTCGCGGATCGGGATGCAGCGGTGGGCCTTCAGGTCTTGCAGGGATTGCGGCATCCCGTATTGCGCCAGGTAGGCCGGTGAGGCGCACAGCACCCGCCGGTTGCGGGCAATGCGGCGCTTGATGACATTGCCCTCGCGCACCTGGCCGATGCGGATGTCCAGCTGAAAGCCTTCGTCGATGAGGTCGACAGGCCGGTCGAGCAGCTCTACCTGGATCTCCAGCAGCGGGAAGCGCCGCGCCAGTTCCGACAGGGCCGGGGCCAGGCGGCTGCGCCCGAAGCCGGTGCTGCTGCAGATCCGCAGAAGCCCGCCGGGCGCCGCCTTCTCGAGGGAGATCGCCTCTCCCATCAGATCGACATCTTCGAGGATGCGCTGCGCCCACTGGTGGACGATCTCGCCCTGGGCGGTCAGCAGCACATTGCGCGTCGTGCGATGGAAAAGTGTCTCCTGGACGGCTGTTTCAAGCAGGGCGATCCGCTTGCTCACCACCGCCTTTGAAATGCCCAGTTCGCGGGCTGTCTCTGCAAAGCTGCGGTTGCGGACTACAACGCAGAACAGGCGGAGATCTTCGAGCTGGGGTCTGATGTTCACGATTCGTGTCCGCAGGATTCACATTTGAGCGGATTGTAAATAAATCCGTGATCTCTAAGCTGTGCGGACCAGACATTCATCCATTGCAGGGAGATCGACATGAAGCACCGAATCGCGGTGATTGCCGGCGACGGGATCGGCCAGGAAGTCATGCCGGAGGGCCTGCGCGTCCTCGAGGCGGCCATGCGCAGCTTCGGCCTCGAGCTGGAGTTCACCACGTTCGACTGGGCCCATTGCGATTACTACCTCGCGCACGGCGAGATGATGCCGGCCGACTGGTTCGAGCAGCTCAAGGGCTTCGATGCCATCTATTTCGGCGCGGTGGGCTGGCCGGCCAAGGTGCCCGACCACATCTCCCTGTGGGGCTCGCTGCTCAAGTTCCGCCGCGAGTTCGACCAGTACGCCAACGTCCGCCCGGTGCGGCTGATGCCGGGCATTCCCTGCCCGCTGGCCAATCGCAAGGTCGGCGACATCGACTTCTTCGTGATCCGCGAGAACACCGAGGGCGAGTATTCGTCCATCGGCGGGCGGATCTTCGAGGGGACCGAGCGCGAAACGGTGATCCAGGAGTCGATCTTCACCCGCAAGGGCACCGACCGGATCCTGAAGTTCGCCTTCGACCTGGCGCAGACCCGGCCGAAGAAGCATGTGACCTCGGCAACCAAGTCCAACGGCATCGCCATCAGCATGCCCTACTGGGACGAGCGCCTCGAGGCGATGGCCGGCAATTACCCCGACGTGCGCTGGGACAAGTACCACATCGACATCCTCACCGCCCGCTTCGTGCTCAGCCCCGAGCGCTTCGACGTGGTGGTGGCCTCCAACCTGTTCGGTGACATCCTGTCCGACCTGGGGCCGGCGTGTACCGGCACCATCGGCATCGCCCCGTCGGCCAACCTCAACCCCGAGCGCACTTTCCCGTCGCTGTTCGAGCCGGTGCACGGTTCGGCACCGGACATTGCCGGCCAGGGCATCGCCAATCCGATCGCGATGATCTGGTCCGGCGCCATGATGCTGGACTTCCTGGGCCAGGGCGATGCGCGCTACCAGGCGGCCCACGACGCAATCATGCGGGCCATCGAGCATGTGCTGGTCAATGGCCCGCGCACCCCGGACATGGGCGGCACAGCCACCACCGCCGATCTCGGCCGGGCCGTCGCCGACGTGCTCGGCCAGGGCGTTTGATGATCTGCTGCCGATGAACGCATTCCTGCACCAGCTCGCCCTCGGCGCACCGCTGTTCGCCCTCATCCTGACGGGCTACCTGCTGATGCGCGTGGGCCGCTGGCCGACGGCCATGTCGCAGCACCTGACCCGCTTCGTGTTCAGCGTCGGGCTGCCGGCGATGCTGTTCCGCATGATGAGCGACCTGTCCCACCTGCCGCCGGTGGACAGCCGCCTGCTGATCGCCTTCTTCGGTGCCTGCCTGGGCATCTTTGCCCTGGGCCGGCTGCTCTCGTCGAGGCTGTTCGGGCTGGACGGCATCGGGCAGACCGTGTTCGGCATCGGCTGCATCTTCTCCAACAACGTCATGCTCGGCCTGCCGCTGGCGAAGGCTTACCTCGGCGACCAGGCCATCCCGTCGGTGGCCCTCGTGCTGGTCTTCAATGCCCTGATCCTGTGGACCCTGATCAGCGTTTCTGTCGAGTGGTACCGGCATGGCCATCTTTCGCTGAAGGGGCTGCGGGATACGCTGAAGGGCGTGCTGCGCAACCCGATCATCCTGTCCATCCTTGCCGGGACGGCCTTCGGGTTGAGCGGGGCGGCCCTCCCGGAGGTGATCGACAGCCCCCTGCACATGCTCGGCCAGACCGGCATGCCGCTGGCCCTTGTCGCCCTCGGCATGAGCCTGGCCGAATACGACCTGCGGGATCAGTGGCGGGTCAGTGCGATCATCGCCGTGCTCAAGCTCGTCATCCTGCCGCTGGCGATCCTGGGCCTGGCCAGGTTGATCGGCCTGCCGCGGATGGAGACGATGGTCATCGTGCTGCTCGGTTCCATCGGCCTGGGCGCCAATGTCTTCCTGATGGCCCGCCAGTTCAAGGCCGTCGAAGGCGGCATCGCCGGGGCGCTGATCGTGTCCACTGTCTGCTCGGCCGTCACGACGCCGCTGCTGCTGGCCATTACCGCCCACGGATTCGGGATCGCCGGGCGCTGAGGGCCTGAGGGCGCGGCTTCCGTGCCCCGCGAGGAACTGCGTGCCCGGCTGCAAGTCTGCACAAGGCCTGCCCGTGGGTGATTCCGGAGTGTTGCCATGATCGATGTCGTCAGCGAAATACAGACCTTCAACGCCGGGCGTGACCCGGACCGGCTGCGTCTCAAGTTCAAGGGCATGCGGGAGAGTCCCTTCGTCTTCCTGCGCGGCACCTGCCATCTCTTCTACCGCCGGCTGCCGGCGCTCGACCTGTTTTCCGATGCGCCGCCGGTGTGGTCCTGCGGTGACCTGCACCTGCAGAACTTCGGCAGCTACAAGGGCGACAACCGCCTGGTGTATTTCGACCTGAACGATTTCGACGAGGGCGTGCTGGCGCCGGCCAGCCTGGACCTGGTGCGCTTCCTCAGCAGCGTGCTGATCGGCGCGGCCACCCTCGGGGTGGGCGGGCGCGAAGCGCGGGCCTTGGGCGATGCCTTCATCGACGCCTACCGGGCGACCCTGCAGTCCGGCCGCGCGACGTGGGTCGAGCGGGATACGGCCAGTGGCCTGATCCATGAGCTGCTGGCCGGGCTGCATGGCCGCCTGCGCCCGGCCTTCCTGGATGGGCGGACCGTTCTCAAGGGCAAGCGGCGCCAGCTGCGCCTGGACAACGGCAAGGCCCTGCCGGTGACGGACACCCAGCGCGAGCGGGTGACCCGGCTCATCGAGGGGCTGGCCGACACGCAGGCCGATCCACGGGCCTTCGAGGTGCTCGATGTGGCCCGCCGCATTGCCGGCAATGGCAGCCTGGGGGTGGATCGCTATGTGATCCTGGTGCGCGGCAAGGGCTCGCCGGATGGCAACGAACTGCTCGACCTGAAGGCGGCTCTGCCTTCGTCATTGCTGCCTGCGCTGTCAGTAAAACAGCCCGCCTGGCCCTCCGAGGCAGCACGGGTGGTGGCCATCCAGCGCCGCATGCAGGCCGTGCCGATGGCCTTTCTCGAGCCGGTGTGTTTCCGCAAACGTTCCTATGTGCTGCGGGCCCTGCAGCCCACCGAAGACCGGGTCAGCCTCGATGCGGCGCGCTCCGGCCTGGCAGCCCTGGAGGGGGCGGTCGGCGCGATGGGGACCATCGTTGCCTCGGCCCAGTTGCGCAGCAGCGGGCGGGATGGGTCGGCCATTGCCGATGCCCTCATCGAGTTCGGCCAGAGCCGCTGGCGCAAGGATCTGCGGGCTGCCGCAGAGACCTGTTCGAGCCGTCTCCTGAAGGACTGGAAGACTTATTGCGAAGCCTTCGACGACGGCGTCTTCCTGCGCTAGTCAGCGCAGGCGCGCCACGTCACGCACCGGCGGGGCGCCGAACAGGCGGCGGTATTCGCGGCTGAACTGGGAGGCGCTCTCATAGCCCACCCGGCGCGCCACGGTGGCTGCGTCGATGGGTTCGGTGAGCAGCATGCGGCGGGCCTCCTGCAGGCGCAGTTGCTTCTGGTATTGCAGGGGGCTCATGGCGGTGAGCGCCTTGAAATGGTGGTGCAGGGTGGATTTGCTCATGTTGGCGGCCTCGGCCAGGGCGTCGATGGAGAGGGGCTGGTCGAAGTTGCCCTTGATCCACTCGATGGCCCGGGCGGTGCGGCGGGCCTGCCCGTCGATGGCGGCGATGCTGCGCAGGCGGGCGCCCTGTTCGCCCTTGAGCAGGTGATACAGCAGTTCCTGCTCGTACAGCGGCGCCAGGACCGGGATGTCGTCCGGGCGCTCCAGCAGGCAGGCCAGGCGCAGCACTGCGTCGAGCACGTCGCGGGTCAGCGGGCTGACGCCCAGGCCGAGCAGCCCGGCGCCGTGAGGCTGAGGCGGCAACTGCATGGCGCCGGAGAGTTCGGCGATGCGCCGGGCGTCCATGTCGATCACCACGCACAGGTAGGGGCGCTCCGGCGAGGCCTCGGTGATCTGGCCCATCACGGGGAGATCCACCGAGGTGATCAGGTAATGGCGACTGTCATAGCGGAAGGTCTCGTCGGCCAGGCTGAGCAGCTTGCTGCCCTGGGCGGCCACCGCCAGCACCGAGCGGTACACCGAGCAGATCGGCGTGCTGGTGGTGGATGCCCGGAACAGGCTGAGGCCGGCGATGGGGGTCGGGTTGGGGCCGTCGTGCACGCAATATCGTTCAATGAGCGCGGCCAGTGCCTGGCGCCCGGATTCAATATCAAGGGCTGCGGCCTGGGTGGAAAGTCCTGATTCCATCATGGTCTTGTGCGGTGCGTCGGTGGCTGCGGGCATGGTCGGGAACCCCGAGTGAGACAGCTGGGTGAGACAACATTCCGGATGATCGGGCAAGAATCTCACAGTATTCTGCAATGCACCAGCGGAGGCCATGGGCTACATTTCCATGCATGGCTGCGGGGCATTCGCTACCCGCGGAACGCATCAATTCCTCCCCCGGAGACCCCCATGATTCAGCTCAACGTCAATGGCAAGCCCCAGCGGGCCGATGTCGAGGCCGACACGCCGCTGCTGTGGACCCTGCGCGATTCCCTGCTGCTCACCGGCACCAAGTTCGGTTGCGGTGCCGGCCTGTGCGGTGCCTGCACCGTGCATGTGAATGGCCAGCCGACCCGCTCCTGCGTCACCCCCGTGTCCAGCGTGGCCGGCAAGAAGATCACCACCATCGAAGCCATCGGCGACACCCGTGTCGGCAAGGCGGTCCAGGAGGCCTGGCGCAAGCTCGACGTGGTGCAGTGCGGTTACTGCCAGTCCGGCCAGATCATGAGCGCGGTGAATCTCCTCAGCACCAAGAAGAAGCCCACCGACGCCGACATCGACGCGGCCATGGCGGGCAACCTGTGCCGCTGCGGCACCTATGTGCGGATCCGCGCCGCCATCCACGAAGCCGCCCGCGCGCTGGCCTGAGGAGACGACGATGACCCACGCCATCCAGAACCTGTCCCGCCGCAACTTCCTGCAGGGCGCCGCCGGCTTGACCCTGGGCTTTGCCTTGCCCGCCGGGGCCGCCAAGGGCAAGAGCGCCGCCGCACCGGCCGCCGCCACCGCTACCTTTGAACCGACTCCCTTCCTGCGCATCGGTGCCGACGACTCGGTGACCGTGATCTCCAAGCACCTGGAGATGGGGCAGGGTACCTACACCGGCCTGGCCACCGTGGTGGCCGAGGAACTGGACGCCGCCTGGTCCCAGGTCCGCATCGAAGGTGCCCCGGCAGATGCCAAGCGCTACAACAACCTGGCCTTCGGGCCCACCCAGGGCACCGGCGGCAGCACCGCCATGGCCAACTCCTGGGACCAGCTGCGCCAGACCGGCGCCGTCGCCCGCGCCATGCTGGTGTCCGCCGCGGCCCGGCGCTGGAACGTGCCGGCCGCCGAGATCAGCGTGCGTGACGGGGTGGTCGCCCACGCCGCCAGCGGTCGCAAGGCCCGCTTCGGCGAACTGGCCGAAGCCGCCGCCGCCGAGACCGTGCCCGCCAGCGTAGGCTTGAAGGATCCCAAGGATTTCCGCCTGATCGGCAAGCATGCGCCGCGCAAGGACAGCTTCGCCAAGACCAATGGCAGTGCCGTGTTCACCCAGGACATCCACCTGCCCGGCATGCTGGTGGCGGTGGTGGCCCACTCGCCCCGTTTCGGTGGCACGGTGAAATCCTTCGACGCCAGCAAGGCCAAGGCCGTGAAGGGGGTGGTGGATGTGGTCGCCATTCCCGGCGGCGTGGCCGTGCTGGCCAAGGACACCTGGAGCGCCAAGAAGGGCCGCGATGCCCTCACCGTGGAATGGGACGACAGCGCCGCCTTCAAGCTCGGTAGCGAAGAGATCCTCGCCCGCTACCGGGAGATGGCCGCCACCCCGGGTCTGGTCGCCCGCAAGGACGGCGATGCGCCTGCCGCCCTCGGCGGGGGCCGGGTGATCAAGGCCAGCTATGATTTCCCCTATCTCGCCCACGCCGCCATGGAGCCGATGAACTGCGTCGTGCAGCGCACCGCCGACGGGGTGGAGGTGTGGAACGGCGAGCAGTTCCAGACCGTGGACCAGGGTGTCCTCGCCGCGGTGTTCGGCGTGCCGCCCGAGAAGGTCACCATCCATATGCTCTACGCCGGTGGCAGTTTCGGCCGGCGTGCCAGCACCCAGGCCGATTACCTGCGGGAGACCGCCTTCATCGTCAAGGCCAGCGGCACCTCTGCGCCGGTCAAGATGGTGTGGCTGCGGGAAGACGACATGAAGGCCGGCTACTACCGGCCCCTGTTCCATCACAGCCTGGAGGCCTCCCTCGACGCCGACGGCAACATCCAGGCCTGGCGCCATCGCCTGGTGGGCCAGTCGATCATGAAGGGATCGCCCTTCGAAGCCTTCCTCATCAAGGATGGGGTCGATGGCGTCTCGGTGGAGGGCGCTGCGTCACTGCCCTATGCCATCCCCAATCTGCAGGTGGAATTGCACACTCCCACCGACATCACGGTGCCGGTGTTGTGGTGGCGCTCGGTGGGGTCGACCCACACGGCCTATTCCACCGAGACCTTCCTCGACCGGCTGGCCGCCGAATCGAAGCAGGATCCGGTGGCCCTGCGCCTCAAGCTGCTTACCAAGCATCCGCGCCATGCCGGGGTGCTGCGCCTGGCTGCCGAAAAGGCCGGCTGGGGCACGCCCCTGGCGCCGGGCAAGGCCGGTGAGCGGCGTGGCCGCGGGGTGGCGGTGCATGAGTCCTTCCACTCCTTCGTGGCCCAGGTGGCGGAAGTCACCGTGGCGGCGGACGGCAGCGTGAAGGTGGATCGCATCGTCGCCGCGGTGGATTGCGGCGTGGCGATCAACCCGGACAACATCCGCTCCCAGGTGGAAGGCTCGGTCGGTTTTGGTCTGTCGGCAGCGCTGCATGGCGAGATCACCCTCAAGGACGGGGTGGTGGAGCAGGGCAACTTTGGTGAATACGCGCCGATCCGCATCAACGAGATGCCCAGGGTCGAGGTGCACCTGGTGCCGTCCGCCGAGAAGCCCACCGGCATCGGCGAGCCCGCCGTGCCGCCTGTCGCGCCGGCGGTGGCCAACGCCATCGCGGCGGCCACCGGCAAGTGGGCCACCCGCCTGCCCTTCCAGTCCGATCTGCTGAAGGCCTGAGCATGGACAGTCAGGACCTGCAAGTCCTTGCCGCCCTGCGCCGCTGGCAGGCCGAAGGGCACCGGGCGGCGCTGGTCACCGTGGCCCGCACCTGGGGCTCGGCCCCGCGCCCTGCAGGGGCCTGGATGGCCCTGCGGGACGATGGGCGGGTGCAGGGCTCGGTGTCGGGTGGCTGCATCGAGGATGACCTGATCGCGCGCATGCGCGACGGGCGCATCGCCGGTAGCCGTCCCTTTGCCCTGACCTACGGGGTGACCCGCGAAGAGGCCGGCCGCTTCGGCCTGCCCTGTGGTGGCACCCTGGAGCTGGTGGTCGAGCCGGCGCCAGACATGGCCCTGCTGGCCGAACTGGCTGCGCGCATCGAGGCGGGGCAGCTGGTCAGCCGGGAGGTGCAGCTCGAGTCCGGCAGCGTGAGCCTCGGGGCCGCCAGCCGGGGAGATGTACTGGCCTGGGACGGCCGCGGCCTGACCTCGGTGCATGGCCCCCTGTGGCGCCTGCTGATCATCGGTGCCGGGCAGATCTCGCGCTATCTGGCGCCCATGGCCCAGGCCCTGGACTACGCCGTGAGCGTCTGCGACCCCCGCGAGGAATACGCCACCGAGTGGGATGTTCCTGGTGCAGCGCTGGTGCCAGGCATGCCCGACGACGTGGTGCTGGCCATGAGCCCCGATCCGCACACCGCCATCGTGGCCCTGACGCACGACCCCAAGCTCGACGACATGGCCCTGCTGGAGGCCCTCAAGGCGCCGGCCTTCTATGTCGGGGCGCTGGGTTCGCGGGTCAATAACGCCGCCCGCAAGGACCGCCTGCGTACTTATTTCGATCTGTCGGAAGAGGAAGTCGGCCGCCTCCACGGGCCCATCGGCCTGTACATCGGCAGCCGTACGCCACCCGAGATCGCCGTATCCATCCTGGCCGAGATGACTGCCGTGAAGAATGGCGTCGTGGTGGCTCGGCCCGAGATGCCGGTGCCGGCAAGCGCTGGCTGCGGGGTGGGCTGAGCGTGGGCGAGGCGGACCGCCCGGCGGTTGTCGGACTGCTGCTGGCGGCCGGCTATGGTCGGCGCTTCGGGGCCGACAAATTGTTGCATCCCCTGGCCGACGGTACGCCGCTGGCCGTGGCTTCGGCGCGGGCCCTGCGGATGGCCTGTTCTCGTGCGCTGGCGGTGCTGCGCCCGGAACAGGGTGTGCTGGCCGGGCTGCTCGCCGCCGAAGGGCTGGAGGTGGTGATCTGCCCGGAAGCGCGGGACGGCATGGGCCACAGCCTGTCTGCCGGTGTGGCCGCCAGCCCGGACGCAGCCGGCTGGCTGGTGGCGCTGGCCGACATGCCTTTCATCCGCCATGACAGTTTGAACCGGGTGGCTACCGCCCTGATCGCCGGGGCGCCGCTGGCGGCACCGGCCTGCGCCGGCCAGCGCGGGCATCCGGTCGGCTTCGCCGCCCGCTGGCGCAGCGATCTGTTGGCCCTGTCTGGAGATGAAGGCGCGCGGGCCCTGCTGCGGGCCCAGGGGCATCTGCTGCAGGTGGTCGAGACGGATGATCCGGGTGTGTTGCGCGACGTGGACAGGCTGGAAGATCTCAAGCCCCAGCCGTGAAGCTGAGGCTGGACGTAAGCTGCCGGCCGCCTATTCGCACTCGTTGAGGATGCCCCGGCTCTTCAGTCGATAGACCATCTGCGGCCGGGTGATGCCGAGCAGGCGGGCCGCGGCGGCGACGTTGCCCTGGGCCCGCTCCACGGCGCGGCGCAGCAGCACGGTCTCGATCTCGTCCAGCGAGACGTTGTCGCAGTCTTCCGAATCATTCAGCAGCAGGTTGTTGACCCGCCGCGAGACCCGTTCGATCTCCCGTTCCTTGGAGGCGTCGGCCACCAGGCTGGCGGCATTCACCGGGACCAGCTTGCCGTCCTGGTTGATCGAGAAGCGCTGCTCGGTGAAGCGCTCGCCGCTGGTGAACAGGTGGGGTGAGTCGATGGCACCGTCGTCGGGGGCCAGGATCACCCCTCTTTCGATGACGTTCTCCATCTCGCGGATGTTGCCGGGCCAGTCGTAGGAGAGCATGGCGTCCACCGCCCGCTGGGTGAAGCCGGTGAGGCGGCGGCCGTGGCGGAGGTTGAACTTGGACAGGAAGTGGGTCATCAGCAGGGGGATGTCCTCCCGCCGTTCGCGCAGGGGCGTGATGCGCACCGGAAAGACGTTGAGGCGGAAGAACAGGTCCTCCCGGAAGCGGCCGGCCGCCACCTCGTCACGCAGGTCCACGTTGGTGGCGGCGATCACCCGTACATCCACCTTGCGGGTCTGGGAATCCCCCAGGCGTTCGATCTCGCCTTCCTGCAGGGCGCGCAGCAACTTGCCCTGGGCGCTGGCGGTGAGGGTGCCGATCTCGTCGAGGAAGAGGGTCCCGCCGTGGGCCCGCTCGAAGCGACCCTGGCGGCTCTGCAGGGCACCGGTGAAGGCGCCGCGCTCCACGCCGAACAGCTCCGATTCGATGAGCTGCTCCGGGATCGCCGCGCAGTTGACCGCCACGAAGGGCTTGTCGGCGCGCGAGCTGAGGCGGTGCAGGGTGCGCGAGAAGACTTCCTTGCCCACCCCGCTCTCGCCGAGAAAGAGCACCGTAGCCTGGGTCGGGGCGACCCGCCGGACCATGTGCATCACCGAATTGAAGCTGGGCGAAATACCTACGGGGTGATTGGGGCCGTCCGTGTTATCGGGGCTTGCGATGAGCTTGCAGGGCGGGCGGGCGAGATTTTTCGCCAGGCCGTCGTCGAAGGCGCCCGGCATCATGAAGCGCAGGTCGTCGTCGGCTTCCGGCCCCCATTCCTCCACCAGCTTGCCGATGATGCGGCACAGCTGGTGCCCCATCGACTGGCACTCCACCTCGCGGTACAGCACCTGGCGGCCCATGAACTCGGACGAAAAGCCCGAGGCGTAGCCGATCTGCATCCAGCAGGCCGGTTCGGTGCCGATGGAAAAGTGGCGGATGTGCTCTTCGTCCTCCACCGGGCTGGTCCAGATGAACTCGCCATAGTGGGTGCCTTTCTCGACGTCGCAGTCGATGCGCACCGCCTCGGAGATGCCGATGCCTTCAAGGCAGTGCATCTGCGGGCCGACCACGAACATGTCCTGGATGGACGTCCTGGAGCGGACCTTGCGGGCCAGCTGGGCGTCAGCGACGCCAGCGTGGTAGCCCATCCGGGTCATGAAGCCGCGGGCCATGTCGACACCCAGCAATTCGATCATCTCCCGTCGCAGCATGCCCAGCGCCTTGGCGTGGACCAGCAGCATGCGCTGGTCGTCGAGCCAGATGCGGCCGTCGGTGGTGGAAAAGTGCAGGCGCCCCATCAGGTCGGCCAGGTCGGGGAAGGTGAGTTTCTCCTTCTCCAGCATCCCGGGCTGCACGACCGGGAGGTGGCCTCGGGGCAGGGGGGGCGTACGGCCGGAAGTCTTCACGGGCGTGCTCCGGGGACGGCAGGCGTCCTGGCGATCATCGGGTCTCTCTCCATCCTGTTGTTTTGATTGCAGAGTATGTCTGACGAGGCAAGCACGGGACATGCCTGCGCCTGCGTCCGGCCCTGCTTGCCTTGAAGATACGCTGGCCGGCTGGGGAGGGCCAGTCTGTGTATCAAGGCCTTGCAGAGGTGGATGAATCGATTGATGCATTGTGCACTGCACTGCTTATGCATGGATTAAAGCATTTGATTCACTGGTCGGGCCGCGGGAGGCTCGGCCCGATTGCCGCGGTTGCCTTACCGTCCGTCGTTGCACGGTGGCAAGGCCCGTCGCTGCTGGCTCTAGCCTTTCGGGAGGGGGAGCGGCCGGGGGGCTGGCATGCTTTCTGCTGAATGGGTCCTGAACCCCGCGGGCTGGAGTCCCATGAAAATGGTCCGGGCAGGCGAGGGCGCCCTACATAAAAAATGGATCCCGTCAGGGGCCGCAACGGAGACGAACACCATGCCCGCATTCCCCAGCCTGCACCGGCCTCCCTGAGGCGCAAGCCCATCCTCTGCCGCCGCCATCTGGCGGCCTCACTACGCTGTCGAGCCCCTGTTCGCCGAACGACCTTCCCTGGTCTTGGGTGTGGACTGGCTCGTCCCTGCGAAATCCCGTTCGCCCTTTCATGGGGTGATTTTTCGAGTTCGACCGTGACCAGGAGATCAACCGTGACCCAGACCAACCAGGACATCCAAGCCAAGCTCGAGCGGCTCGACGCCATGCTTGAGGAAGACCGTGACAAGCACATCTACCGCGTCGACCGCGCGGCCTTCACTGACGAAGAGTTGTTCGAGCTGGAGATGAAATACATCTTCGAAGGCAACTGGGTCTTCCTGGCCCACGAGAGCCAGATCCCCAACGCCAACGATTACTTCACCGTGCAGGTGGGGCGCCAGCCGGTGGTCATCACCCGCGACCGGACCGGCCAACTGCATGGCCTGATCAACACCTGCACCCACCGCGGGGCGATCCTGGCCCGCCACAAGAAGGGCAACCGCTCCAGCTTCACCTGTCCCTTCCACGGATGGACCTTCAGCAATGCCGGCAAGCTGCTCAAGGTGAAGGACCAGAGCCCCGACGCGGGCTACCCCGAGAGCTTCAACTGCAACGGCAGCCACGACCTGGTCAAGCTCGGGGCCTTCGAGAACTACCGGGGTTTCCTGTTCGGCAGCATCAACCCCGACGTGCTGCCCCTCGCCGAGCACCTGGGTGAGGCCGCCCGCATCATCGACATGATCGTGGACCAGGCCCCGGAAGGCATCGAGGTGCTGCGTGGCGCCTCCACCTACACCTTCGACGGCAACTGGAAGCTGCAGGCCGAGAACGGTGCCGACGGCTATCACGTCTCGGCGGTGCACTGGAACTACGCGGCCACCACCGGCCGTCGCAGTGCCGACGGCAAGGTGGACACCGTCAAGGCCATGAACGCCGGCAAGTGGGCCCAGCAGGGCGGCGGCTCCTACTCCTTCAAGCACGGTCACCTGGTGTTGTGGACCAACTGGTCGAACCCGGAAGACCGCCCGTTGTACTCCAAGCGCGCCGAATGGATCGAGAAGTTCGGCGAGGCCCGCACCGACTGGATGCTGCGCAAGTCGCGCAACCTGTGCCTCTATCCCAACGTGTACCTGATGGACCAGTTCAGCTCGCAGATCCGGGTGGTGCGTCCCATCGCGCCGAACAAGAGCGAGGCCACCATCTACTGCATCGCGCCGAAGGGAGAGGCGCCGGAAGCGCGGGAGCGCCGCCTGCGCCAGTACGAGGATTTCTTCAACGCGACCGGCATGGCCACGCCGGACGACCTGGAGGAGTTCCGTTCCTGCCAGCGTGGTTTTGAAGCCCGCGCCGTGAAATGGAACGACATGTGCCGCGGCTCCACCCACTGGGTGGAAGGGCCCGACGAGAACGCCGACCTGATCGGCCTGAAGCCCGAGCTGTCCGGCATCAAGACCGAGGACGAGGGCCTCTACACCGTCCAGCACAAGTACTGGCTCGAGGTCATGAAGAAGGCTTGCCTCGCCGAAAACAACGCCCACCAGAACGGAGACCGGTAATGCTGTCCTACGAAGCCATCCAATCTTTCCTGTACCAGGAAGCCCGTGCCCTCGACGAAGGCCGCTGGGCCGACTGGCTGTCCTTCTACGCCGATGACGTGACTTTCTGGATGCCCTCCTGGGACGACGACAACACGCTCACCGTCGATCCTCACAACGAGGTCTCCCTGATCTACTACCCCAGCAAGCAGGGGCTGGAAGACCGAGTGTTCCGCATCGAGACCGACCGCTCCAGCGCGTCCACGCCGGACACCCGCACCGGCCACGCGATCAGCAACATCGAGGTGCTGTCGCAGACCGATAGCAGGATCGAACTGCGCTTCAACTGGACCACCCACAGCTTCCGCTACGACATCGTCGATGTGTACTTCGGCACCTCCGAATACACCGTCGACACCAGCGGGCCGCGGCCGCTCATCAAACGGAAGTACGTCGTCCTGAAGAACGATTACATCCACCACGTGCTGGATATCTACCATATCTGAACAACAGGGCCCGTCGCCCCGGCAGGCGGGCCCTGTCGTTTGCGCGCCGCGAAAGAGACTTCCATGACCTACAACATCGCCCTGCAATTTGAAGACGGGGTCAGCAGAGTCATTCCCTGCGAGAGCGGAGAGCTGCTGGCCGACGCGGCCTACCGCTTCAAGATCAACATCCCGCTGGACTGTCGCGACGGTGCCTGTGGCACCTGCAAGTGCCATTGCGAGAGCGGCACCTACGCGATGAGCAATTACATCGAGGACGCCCTGACCGAGGACGAGGCGGCAGCCGGCTATGTGCTCACCTGCCAGATGCGCCCGACCTCCGACTGCGTCGTGCGCATCCCGGCGTCGTCGGCAGCCTGCAAGACCGAGGTGGCCAGCCACGGCGGCAAGATCAGCAGCATCACCCGCGATTCGGCCACCACCGTGTCCTTCTCGGTGCAGGCCGAGCGGCCCTTGTCCTTCCTGCCCGGCCAGTACGTGAACCTGCAGGTGCCCGGCAGCAAGGAAACCCGCTCCTACTCCTTCAGCTCCGCACCCAACCAGACCGAACTGTCCTTCCTGATCCGCGACGTGCCCGATGGCCTGATGAGCAGCTACATGCGCCACAAGGCCAACACCGGCGACTTCCTGATGTACACCGGCCCCTATGGCAGCTTCTACCTGCGGCCGGTGGTGCGCCCGGTGCTGATGCTGGCCGGTGGCACCGGCCTGGCTCCCTTCCTGTCCATGCTCCGCTGGTTGAAGGACAACCCCGTCACCCAGCCCATCCTGCTGGCCTATGGCGTGAATACCAAGGACGACCTGGTGGAGCTGGGCACCCTGGCCGAACTCAAGGCCGTGATGCCCAACTTCGATTTCTTCACCTCCGTGGTCGATCCCTCCAGCGGCCATCCGCGCCTGGGCTACGTCACCAGCCACCTGGGCGCCGCCCAGCTTCACGACGGCGAGGTGGACATTTATGTCTGCGGCCCGCCGCCGATGGTCGATGGTGTGCGCAGCTGGATGGCTGGTGTCGGCGTGACGCCCCGCAACTTCCTGTTCGAGAAGTTCTCCTCCACCAACGAAAAGGTGTCGTCATGAGTCGCGCAGATCGCTTTACCGGCAAATCCGTCATCGTCACCGGGGCAGCCCAGGGTATCGGTCGCGGCGTGGCCTTGGCTGTGGCCGCGGAGGGCGGGCAGGTGCTCGCTGTCGACCGCTCCGTGGTGGTGGACGAGGTGGTGGCCGAGATCGTCGCGGCCGGCGGCAGCGCGGCCTCCTTCCAGGCCGACCTCGAAACCTTCGCCGGAGCCAGTGCCATGGTGTCCGAGGCGGTGACCCGCTTCGGCCGGGTCGACGTGCTCATCAACAATGTGGGCGGCACCATCTGGGCCAAGCCCTTCGAGCACTACGAGGAAGCGCAGATCGAGGCAGAGATCCGCCGCTCGCTGTTCCCCACCCTGTGGTCCTGCAGGGCTGCGTTGCCGGTGATGATCCGTCAGCAGGGCGGAACCATCGTCAACGTGTCGTCGGTGGCCACCCGCGGGGTGCACCGGGTGCCCTACTCGGCCGCCAAGGGCGGCGTCAACGCGCTGACCGCCTCCATCGCCATGGAGGCCACCCGCCACGGCATCCGGGTCAACGCCACCGCCCCCGGCGGCACCGAGGCTCCGCCCCGCCGCATTCCCCGCAACGCAGCCCAGCCCAGCCCCGATGAGGTCAGCTGGTACCAGGGCGTGGTCGACCAGACCATCGACTCCAGCCTCATGCACCGCTACGGCACGGTGGACGAGCAGGTCGCGCCGATCCTGTTCTTTGCCTCCGACGAGTCCTCCTACATTACGGGCAGCGTGCTGCCCGTGGGTGGAGGAGACCTCGGCTGAGGTCCTGCGACTGGTCACATCAGAATAAATAAATAATACGAGGAGCAAACCGTGCCCCAGATCGACGTACACAAACTCTCCGACCACGCCCGCTTCAACGGCTTCCATGGCACCGTGCTGTTCTGGTGCGCGCTCATCATCATCTTCGACGGCTACGATCTCGCCGTGGCGGGCATCGCCTTGCCGTCGATCATGAAGGAGATGGGCGTCAGCCCCACCAACGCCGGCTTCATGGTCAGCTCGGCCCTGTTCGGCATGATGTTCGGCGCCATCTTCATGGGCACCATCGCCGACCGTATCGGCCGCAGATGGGCCATTGCCCTGTGCATCCTGCTGTTCAGCGTGTTCACGGCCATTGCGGGTCTCACCACCGATCCGGTGATGTTCAGCGTCACCCGCTTCCTGGCCGGCCTCGGGATCGGTGGGGTGATGCCCAACGTGGTGGCGCAGATGACCGAGTACTCGCCGCGCAAGATCCGCAGCACCCTGGTCACCCTGATGTTCAGCGGCTACTCGGTGGGCGGCATGCTGGCTGCGCTGCTGGGCAAGGGGCTGATCGAAAGCTACGGATGGCAGTCCGTGTTTTTCGCCGCCGGGCTGCCGGTGCTGTTGATCCCGTTCATCCTCAAGTCCATGCCTGAATCGATGGCCTTCCTGGTCAAGAAGGGGCGGCTCGATGAACTCAAGGGCATCGTGAAGCGGCTCGAACCAAGCTATGTGCCGTCGGCGGGTGACCAGTTCGCCCTGCCGCATGCCCATGCGGCCCATGGCGCTCCGATCGGCAAGCTGTTCCAGGACGGCCGCGGCTTCAGCACGGTGATGTTCTGGGTGGCCTTCTTCATGTGCCTGTTCATGGTCTATGCCCTCAGTTCCTGGCTTGCCAAGCTGATGGCGGGGGCCGGCTACAGCCTGGGGTCCGCGCTGACCTTCGTGCTGGTGCTCAACTTCGGCGCCATGATCGGAGCCATCAGCGGAGGCTGGCTGGCCGACCGCTTTCACATCAAGTACGTGTTGGTCGCCTTCTACGCCCTGGCGGCGGTATCCATCACACTGCTCGGCTACAAGGTGCCGGTCGAGTTCCTTTACATCCTGGTCGGGCTGGCGGGTGCTTCCACCATCGGGACACAGATCCTGACCTATGCTTACGTCGGGCAGTACTACCCTATGGCGGTGCGCTCCACCGGTATCGGCTGGGCCTCGGGAGTAGGGCGCAGCGGAGCCATCCTGGCGCCGATCCTGATCGGCACCCTGGTCGGCATGGCCTTGCCCCTGGAGCAGAACTTCATGGCCATCGCCATTCCGGCCGTGATCGCGGTCATTGCGGTGTCCCTGATCAACCATGGCCATTCAGCCTCGGTGCAGCACTGAGGGGCTTCGAGTTGGGAAAAAGATTGAATAAAAATATCGATATTTAAAGAAAAAATCGTTATTTTGGTATGCTCTCGCATACGGCCCCACGCCACCCCGCATCCGGATGTCCCAACGGTCCGTCGGCGGTGAGGCGTGGGGGAAATCAACCACACTAGGAGACAAAAATGGCATTGACTGGTGTTCTGCGCCCCGGACACGTGTCCGTCAGGGTGCTTGAACTTGAACCCGCGCTGAAGCACTACAAACAAGTGCTCGGGCTCATCGAGGTTGCCCGCGACGATGCGGGTCGCGTTTTCCTGAAGGCCTGGGACGAGCATGATCATCACAGCATCGTCCTGCGTGAAGCCGACGAAGCCGGCCTGGACTACATGGGCTGGAAGGTGGACTCGCCGGCCACCCTCAAGAAGCTGGCTGCCGACCTGGAAGCCTCCGGCCTGGCCACCGACATGAGCTGGATCGCCGCCGGCGAGCACCCTGCCACCGGTGAGCGCTTCCGCTTCACGGTGCCCACCGGGCACGTGATGGAGCTGTACGCAGAGAAGGAGAAGCTGGGCAACAACTGCGGCACCGAAGGCCCGGACGTGAACCCCGATCCCTGGCCGGACGGCCTGGTGGGCATCGCCCCTTCGCGGTTCGACCACTGCCTGCTGTACGGCGACGACCTGGACGGCACGGTCAAGCTGTTCCGCGAGGTGCTGGGTTTCACCCTCACCGAGCAGGTGGTGCTCAAGGACAAGCCGGAGTTCATGATCGGCGCCTTCCTGACCTGCTCCAACAAGGCCCACGACGTGGCCTTCATCCGCCAGCCGGTGAAGGGCAAGCTGCACCATGTGTCCTTCGAGCTGGGCAGCTGGGAGAAGGTGCTGCATGCCGGTGACGTGCTGTCCCGCAACCGCACCTCGATCGACCTGGGGCCGACCCGTCACGGCATCACCCGCGGCGAGACGATCTATTTCTTCGACCCGTCCGGCAACCGTAACGAAGTCTTCTCCGGCGGCTACATCAGCTACCCGGACAAGCCGGTCATCACCTGGTACGACGACAGTATCGGGCCCGCGATCTTCTATCACGACCGCAAGCTCAACGAAGCCTTCCTGAGCGTGTTCACCTGATCCATCCCCTTGCCCTGCGGCGTCCTTCCGGGCGTTGCAGGGCAAGATCCTGCGGCATCAAAAAAATATCGAGATTTTTATAAAATCTCGCTAAACTATAGCCTGTGAGTTGGCCGGGGGTTGGTGGCGACTCCCTGCATCAGATCCATCCGGAAAAGTGTCTCTGCTCCATCGGGCCGTGCCCGGTCAGGCGCTGTGACCACCGGGCCTACGAGACCTCAGACTGCGAGAAAGACATGAAAGATTTCAAGAACTTCATCAACGGCGAATACGTCACCAACGTCAGCGGCAAGACCTACGAGAACCGCAACCCGGTGGACAACTCCCTGATCGGCATGGTCTACGAGGCCGGCAAGCCCGAAGTGGATGCCGCCGTGGCCGCCGCCAAGGCCGCCCTGCACGGCCCCTGGGGCAAGCTCTCGGTGGTTGAGCGCTGTGCCATGCTCGACGCCATCGTCGCCGAGATCAACAACCGTTTCGATGACTTCCTGCAGGCCGAGATCGCCGACACCGGCAAGCCCGCCCACCTTGCTTCGCACATCGACATCCCGCGCGGTGCGGCCAACTTCAAGATCTTCACCGACACCATCAAGAACGTCTCCACCGAGTCCTTCGAGATGCGCACCCCCGACGGCAAGACCGCCCGCAGCTATGGCGTGCGTACCCCGCGCGGCGTGATCGCCGTGATCAGCCCGTGGAACCTGCCACTGCTGCTGATGACCTGGAAGGTCGGCCCGGCCCTGGCCTGCGGCAACACCGTGGTGGTCAAGCCCTCCGAAGTGACCCCGGCCACCGCCACCCTGCTGGGCGAGGTGATGAACAAGGTCGGCGTGCCCCCCGGCGTGTACAACGTGATCAACGGCTACGGCGTGGATTCCGCCGGCGCCCTGCTGACCGCCCACCCGGACGTGAGCGGCATCACCTTCACCGGCGAAACCAAGACCGGCACCGCCATCATGAAGGCCGGCGCCGATGGCATCCGCCCGGTGTCGCTGGAACTGGGCGGCAAGAACGCTGCCGTCGTGTTTGCCGACTGCGACTTCGAAAATGCGGTGAACACCGTGACCCGCTCGGTCTTCGAGAACTGCGGCCAGGTCTGCCTGGGCACCGAGCGTGTGTATGTCGAACGCCCGATCTTCGACAAGTTCGTGGCCGCCCTCAAGGAAAAGGCCGAAGGCATGAAGCCCGGCCGTCCCTTCGATCACGACACCAAGATCGGCCCCCTGGTCAGCAAGGTGCATCAGAAGAAGGTGCTCTCCTACTACGAGCGTGCCAAGGCCGAAGGCGCCACCATCGTCACCGGCGGCGGTGTGCCCAACATGCCGGACGACCTCAAGGACGGTTGCTGGGTCGAGCCCACCATCTGGACCGGCCTGCCGGAAACCGCCTCCGTGGTGCGTGAGGAAATCTTCGGACCGTGCTGCCACATCCAGCCCTTCGACACCGAAGAGGAAGCCGTGCGCATGGCCAACGACACCAAGTACGGTCTGGCCACTTCCATTTACACCCAGGACATCAGCCGCGCCAGCCGCGTCGCCGGCCAGATCGAAGTGGGCCTGTGCTGGGTCAACAGCTGGTTCCTGCGTGACCTGCGCACCCCCTTCGGCGGCTCCAAGCAGTCCGGCATCGGTCGCGAGGGCGGCCTGCACTCCCTCGAGTTCTACACCGAGCTGCGCAATGTCATGATCAAGTACTGAGCGAGCTCAGTACTCACGTTCCTCCCCGACGCCCCTCCCCAGGGGCGTCCGCCGGCCCCGATCCCTCCCCCGGGGCCGGCACCCCTATTTGAATAGAGACGGAAGACCCCATGGACCTGACCAAGATCGAGCACTACGGCGACGAGCTCTACAACGCCCTCATCACCCGCAAGGCAGTGGCCCCGCTGACCGACCGGGAGCCCGAAATCACCATCGAGGATGCCTACCGCATCCAGCTGCGCATGATCCAGCGTCGCGTGGACGCCGGTGAAACCATCATCGGCAAGAAGATCGGCGTGACCAGCAAGGTGGTCATGGACATGCTCAAGGTCAATCAGCCCGACTTCGGCCAGATGACCTCCGGCATGGTCTTCAGCGAAGGCGAAGCGATCCGTGCCGACAGCATGATCGCCCCCCGCGCCGAAGCCGAAGTGGCCTTCATCCTCAAGCGCGACCTGGAAGGCCCCGGCGTCACCCCGGCCGACGTGCTGCGCGCGACCGAGTGCGTCGTGCCCTGCTTCGAGATCGTCGATTCCCGCATCCAGGACTGGAAGATCAAGATCCAGGACACCGTGGCCGACAACGCCTCCTGCGGCGTGCTGACCCTCGGCGGCGTGCGCCGCAGCCCCCGCGACCTCGACCTGGCCCTGGCCGGCATGGTCCTCGAGAAGAACGGCGAGATCATCAGCACCTCCACCGGTGCCGCCGTTCAGGGCTCCCCGGTGAATGCCGTGGCCTGGCTGGCCAACACCCTGGGTCGCCTGGGCATCGGCCTCAAGGCGGGCGAGGTGATCCTCTCCGGTTCCCAGTCCCCCCTCGTCCCGGTCAAGGCCGGTGACTACCTCGCCTGCGCAGTGGGCGGCCTCGGCGGTACTTCGGTCCGCTTCATCTGACCCCAACAGGAAGACACAGCATGAATCTCGACAACGCCACCATCCTCAAGCTCGCCGATCACCTCGAAACCGCCGAGCTCAAGGCCTACGACGTCACCAAGATCACCGACGACCATCCGGACATGGACTGGGATGACGCCTACGCCATCCAGGACGAGATCCGCCGTCGCAAGGAAGCCCGCGGCAACAAGACCGTGGGCCTCAAGGCCGGCCTGACCTCCTTCGCCAAGATGAAGCAGATGGGCGTCGAAGTCCCCGTCTTCGGCTTCGTCAGCGACTACATGAGCTGCCCGGACGGCGGCGAGATCAAGACCTCCGAGCTGATCCACCCCAAGGTCGAAGCCGAGATCTGCGTGGTCACCAAGGCTCCCCTGTCCGGCCCCGGCTGCCACATGGGTGCCGTGATGGCGGCCATCGACTTCGTCGTGCCGGCCGTGGAGATCATCGATTCCCGCTACCGCGACTTCAAGTTCGACCTGAAGAGCGTGATCGCCGACAACACCTCCGCCTCCCGCTTCGTGATCGGTGGCCGTCCCCGTGAGCTGGCCGACCTCGACCTGCGCACCCTCGGCGTGGTGATGGAAAAGAATGGCGAGATCGTCGCCATGGCCGCCGGCGCCGCGGTGCTGGGCCATCCGCTGGCGGCCGTGGTGATGCTGGCCAACCACCTGGGCGCCCGCGGCCAGGAGATCCCGGCCGGCTCCTTCATCATGACCGGCGGCGCAACCGAAGCCATCGCGGTCAAGGCCGGTGACAACGTGGCGGTGCGCTTCCAGGATCTGGGCACCGTCTCCATGCGTTTCGCCTGAGTTTCACCCACCACCCGCGTAGAGAAGGCCGCCGCCGAGCGGCCCGGAGACTGAGAGAGGACATCCCATGGCAGCGAAGGAAGCAAAGACCAACCCATTCACCCAGGAGACCGGCATCATCAACCTGGGTGGCATCGACGCGATCGTGCGGCTGACGCTGGACCAGGTGCGCACGGATGCGCGCCGGGGTCTCAAGACCGGGATGTTCGTCTCGGGCTACCGGGGCTCCCCGGTGGGCATGCTGGACGCGGCGCTGATCAAGCAGCAGAAACACCTGCTCGAACAGAACATCCACTTCGTGGACGGCATCAACGAAGACCTGGCCGCCACCGCGGTGTGGGGCACCCAGATGCTGCACACCGTGGGCGGCCAGAAGTTCGACGGGGTCACCGGCCTGTGGTACGGCAAGGCCCCGGGCGTGGACCGCTCCGGTGACGCCCTCAAACACGCCAACTACACCGGCATCGGCAAGAACGGCGGCGTGCTCGCCATCGTCGGCGACGACCCCAGCTGCAAGAGCTCGTCCCTGGCCAGCCAGTCCGAGCCCATGCTCTTTCACGTCGGCATCCCCTCCCTCTACCCGGGCAACGTCCAGGAGATCCTCGACCTGGGCCTGCACGGCTACAACCTGTCGCGCATGGCCGGCGTGTGGATGGGCATGAAGATCGTCACCAACGTTGCCGACGGCACCGGCAGCGCCCTGGTCTCCCCCGAGCGGCTCAACTTCGTCACCCCCGACCTGGAATTCGACGGCCAGCTGTTCACCCCGCGCATGAACCTCGGCATGAACGTGCGCGCCGACGCCCTCGAGATGGAGCAATCCCTCTACACCCGGCGCCTCGAAGTGGTGAAGCGCTACGCCCGCGCCAACAAGCTCAACAACATCGTCTTCGAGAACCGCGACGCCTGGCTCGGCATCCTCACCGCCGGCAAGACCTACAACGACCTCAAGCAGGCCTTCCTCGAGATGGGCCTGGA